>JAFXAU010000001.1 GCA_017516865.1 Bacteroidales bacterium | reverse complement strand
TGACGCGGCAGGGAACGAGTGTTGGGGCTCGTATGCGTCCGCAACCGTGACCATCAACCCGCTGCCTGTTATTGAAATTGACGACATTCCAGTTCAATGTTACGACGGCGGTGAATATGAGGTCGTTGCTACGGTTGACGGCGTTCGTTCCTCAAACGGTTTGTGGACGATAGACAATGCCACAGACGGCGTTTCGTCGGCGGGAATCATATCGCCTTCGTTCAAACAAAATTCAAGCGACGGCGACTTTACGTTAAAATATGAATTTACAAATGCTACGACACACTGTTCTAACTCGGCAACAAAAGATTTCCATGTGGAATACGTGGAAGTTCCAACGCCAATAAACCACACAGGCATAATCACCGACCCGAAAACAGTTCAGGTTTCCGTTTCCGATATTGAGCAAGGTGCTGAATATCATTGGTATGCAGGTCAGTCACCAACAGATGTATTGTCATCAGATATTCCGTATGCAACAGGCGACAATCCCGAAACAGAGGTTGAAAAAAGTTATTGGGTAAGCAAGTCCGTTTCCGGCTGCGAAAGCGGTCGAGCAGAAGCTACGGTAACTATTGTAAATTGTCCGTGGACTGCTCCGATAGCTGAAAATGCAGGTGTTTGTCAATATGCAGAGTCAAAGGAAATGACAGCTTCAGCTCCGTCAGGCGTTACGCCTATTGAGTGGCATTGGTACGATTCGCAGAAAAATTTGATTGCAAATACGCAAAATTATACGCAAGAATCTACCAATGTTGACGGAAAAACAACGTATTACGTTGCCTATACTGCAATGGAAACTATAAGTGGTACGGTCTGTGAAAGTGCACCGGCAATTGTTACGACACAAGTGTATCGATTACCGATAGTAAGTTTTAACAATCTTCCTCATGTTGTTTGTTACTTGGAAAATGAATTTGAAATTGATGTAAAAACAAACTATATAGAATCAAACGGTTCGGGTTCAGGTGTTTGGCAAATCACAGGAAATAGCGATGCATTGAGTCAAGTTGGTATTTTCTCTCCAAAAGTAAATGGAAGTGTATCAGATACTTATACTGTTACATATACTTACACTGACGGAAAATCGTGTTCAAATTCAGTAAATTCTACTATTGAGGTTGTATATTTGCCTCAACCGACAACAGAAAATCATTTTTCTTTAACATCTCAGAATATTGATGCAGAAGTTTCTTCAGATTATGTTGCTACAGCACAATCTGTACATTGGTACGATGCCGATGGACGAGAATTGAATAGTTCAGTGGTAAATGCAACAGGAAAAATATCGTGGAAAACTGGTGACAAAGGGAATGTGGTTGTCAATAAGAATTATTATGTTGCACAGGAAGAATCAGGGTGTTATAGTGAAAAATCTGTTGTGAACGTAAAAATTATTGATTGTCCAGTTCCTGCTCCAATAACGGTTGGTGCAGAAATGTGCGACTACGATGATGTTCCTGAATTGACGGCGTCTATCGGCGAATGGACCGATGGCATTCGTCCTTCTGGTAATGCGGAGATATTCCGTTTTTATGATGCCGAAGGCAATAAATTAGACGAAAATACTACGGGTGTGTTCGTCCCGACAATAGACCATTCTACGGCAAGGAATTATGATTTTTATATTACAGAATGGAATACGAATGTAACTCCGTCGGCTTGCGAAAGTCCGAAAACAAAAGTGTCATTGGTAGTTAAAAAGCCTCAGTCTGCATCGGTTGTCGTGAGTCAGGAATCGGTCTGCGAAGCTCCCGAAGGTATGAATCCTGAAATGTTGATTGTGGGACATTCAGGAGCGGGAAATCCGCTGTGGTTCGAAGATAATCCAAATTATCCTATTTGTGATGCACCGATTCGAGGGGCAGGCAATTCATTTATTCCGTCAGTTTCAACTGTTGGCGAAAACTCAGTGTGGATGATGATTTTCGAAGATAATTGCTATAGCGAACCGACAAAGCTGTCGTTCACAATAAAGCCAATCCCTGAACCGCCTACAGTTACCGAATCTTCGATATGCGAAGGTCAAAATAGTGTTGCTTTGACAGCTACACCAGATGCAGATGGCTTTGTCTCTTGGTATTTGAACCCCTCACGTTCAAGGGCAAGTTTGCTCAAAACGAATAGTTCTACGTATGTGCCAATCGAAAAAAACAGAGGTACATACACATTCTATGCAACGCAAACGGTTGACGGTTGTCAGAGTGCGACCAGAAATGTTACATACACGATTAAGCCAAACCCTGGCATTCCAACAATTTTGTACAATACATACAATATCTGTGAATATGACAATCCGCCTTTGCTCAATGCAATTGGAACCGATGTGAAGTGGTATCTGTCGGATAAAACCACACTTGCCAATGTCGAAAACGATGGCATAGGAAATTTGTATCAGGTTGAGGATATGACCATTGGTAAACATACATTTTATGCTTCTCAGACGGTTGAAGGCTGCGAAAGTCAATTGGCCGACATTACGTATTATGTAAATAAAAAACCAGCGACTCCTATCACAACAAGTAAAACTATGTGCGAAGGCGACGAAGTTATTCCGACATTGCTTACAAATCTCGCTACTGATACTTGGTATGCCGATGAATATGCCACTGCGATGATTTCTCATGGTACAGAATACACGCCAGAATCTGTTGGTTCCGAAAATCTTACATATTATGTTATGCGTGAACAAAACGGTTGTCATAGCGACACAGCTACGGTTACATTATTTGTCATAAAGCAACCGACTTTCGAAATTGATTCATCTATGTTATTACGTTGTTTTAGCGATCCGATTGTTGAGTTGCACGCAGTGAATTTAGACGAAGACTATCATGATAACACATTAATAGATGGTGTGGTACGCTGGTATTTTAACAAAAAAACGACCGAAGGAGATTCCTATATTCCTGATTCCGCTGACTTAAAAATAGGTAACAATACAATTTATGCTCAGTATTTTGTTACTCGTGAAGGTGCAACTTGCGTGAGCAAGCAACAGAGTATGACGTATGATGTTCATACCAATCCGAAACCGCCAATTCTTGGAAATCTTCCGATTTGTATTGGTGAATATCTAAATTCAAAAGAGTCGGCTGGTGTGCCTATTTATACAGAAAGGGGTAGTTCGGTACTTTGGTCAAGCCCAAATATTGACAATGGAGCTATACACGAATCTCGTATGGTAACTATTTCAAGTACCACGATGGAATCATTCGGTGTTGGATATATACCAGTGAAAGCAACTGCTGTTGATAGTAAGGTTTCTACTTGTTTCACCGAAATAACTGACAGTATTAAGATTTCGGGTATGCCCGACGCTACAATTGTCGGGAATGACCATTTGTGCGAAGAAACAATTGGTGAAGAATATTATGTTCAAAACGTATCGAAAAATACACGATATAATTGGAGTATTACGGGAGAGAATCAGATTTATACAAAATCGGATAATTACCAGAATATTCGATACATAGATTGGAATCATGCAACGGTCGATACAATTGCTGTAACGGTAACTTCGGAAGATTTCTGTATTGCAAGCGACACCATGGTTGTTTTTGTGGCACCGAAGCCTGTAGCATCGTATACATGGGAACTCCCAGGAGCAAGCAATGTAATTGAACTGACCAACGCTACTATGCAGGATTCATTGTGGTATATCAATGATTTAGGTGATTCTGTCGCTATAGAAATTCCGTACAATATGTATTGGAATTACGGTCATCAAGGCGAAGAAGCTTCGCAGATTGACGAAGAAGTGGAATATAAATATCGTTTCTCTTCAATCAAAGAGGAAGGTTACGTATATGGTTACAATTGTCCAATTTTGACGGTTGAAAATAGTTATGGCTGCCAGTCAACATATAGAGAATGTATTTTTGTAAATATCTCAACATCGTTGTTTGTTCCGAGTGCATTTTCTCCGTCAAATCCAGCTCATGGAGTTCGCACATTCCAGCCTAAAGGTTTTAATCTAAAAGAGTGCGAAATTTCTGTTTACGATAAATGGGGAAATCTGCTTTGGTATTCGAATGAAGTTAGTGATGGTATGTTTGTCGGTTCTTGGGACGGCACTTGCAATGGAAAAATGATGGCTTCTGACGTGTATATTTGGAAAATGGAAGCCACATTCCTTGATGGACAAACTTGGGATGGTTTTGATGTTGGTAACGGTAAAAAGTCTAAATTTGGCAGCGTAATGTTAGTGAGATAATGAAAAACTTTTTTTTGCTCATAATCTTGGCTCTAATTACATGTCTGTCTTCGTCTGCACAGGAAGATTCCGCCCGTTTTCGATGGGATGAAATTACGTGGAACGAGACAATGGATTTGTTTTATGAACCTGGATATTTGACATTTGCCGGAGGAATAGGAAACATGGAGCCGCTGCTGTTCGAGGGAAATATTATTCCCTATTACAGTATTGGTATCGATGCGGTGAAGAAATGGGCTGTGGTGCTTTCTCCGCAAGTCATTGTCCGTATGTACAATAAGTATTCCTATCCGGTGCAGACACCGTCGTACATGCCACGTGTGATTCTCGTCCATCAGTCGTCAAAACATACACGTGAATACCACGACTGGTTTCAGTATGTGTCGTTGTATCATCATTCAAACGGCCAGGACGGATATTTTTACACCGATTCCACCAATACGGTTGTGAATACGCATGACGGTAGTTTCGCGACAAACTGGTTTGAGGCGGGTGTTTTTGCTTCGCGGGCACATAGCAGTCGGCAGTATTATGCTAAATTATACGGAAAATATTGTTTTAATCAAGATACTATGCTGAATGGCATGTACGGTCGTTGGCGATTCAACTTTGATTTAAAATTTGAATGGGATGTGGCAAAAACATTGTCGTCTATGGGATTCCGATTTTTTAACGAAAAAGAATCCATTGTTTCGAATACGTTAAAATTTGGCGTGATCTGCGGAAATGTTGAAAAACTCAATTCTGCCGATTGGCGACGTGTTGTTTTAGATTACACGTTGTCATTCCGTCCAAGTTTTCTACAGGATGTGACACTGTTTTGTCAATATTATTGGGGTGAGGATTATTACAACATTTATTTTAACCGCATACTGCGTGTATTCCGTTTTGGCATAACTGCCCAAAGCAGATTTTTTGTCAAAGAGCAAAAGATGGTAAAAAAATAAGGGAGATTTTCTCGATTCCTTTCAAAGCATTGTGGATGTAGTCCCGCAGGGAATCGAACCCTGATCAATAGTTCCGGAAACTATCATTCTATCCATTGAACTACGGAACCAAAAAGAAAAAAGACTTATCATTTCTGGCAAGTCTTTTTTGAGCCTTTTAACGGATTTGAACCGTTGACCCCTTCATTACGAGTGAAGTGCTCTACCGCTGAGCTAAAAAGGCTTAATCGTTTGCAAAAATATAAAATATTTAGAATTTGGCTTGAAATGAAGGGAAAAAATAATATGAGGATGAATATTTCATATGTATAGTTGCCAAATTCTTCATTTAATCCACGTAAGTTTTTTCCCAAATCCCAATGTATTGTCGGTATATTTTGCTTCGGTGATTTCAAGTTTCCAGAGCACTTTGGGAACCAACGTGGCAAAGGGGAAACGTTTTGTGTACAATTTTCCCGCATGTTTTTCGTCTTCACCTTCGCATAGCGTCATTTCGGCAATGAACTGCAGACCTTGAACTTTCCCGACCATTTCGGTTTCCAAAACCACGCAGCCCGAAACTTGACTATTTTTCAATACTTGTTGTACGTGTTTGGTATCGTCGTGCGACGTGATTATCAACGCAGGCGTTTCTTCGTCGAACGTGTAAAATGCGTTAAAACACCACGGTTGGTTGTTTTCGCACGTAGCTATCGTCACAACATGGTGCTTTTTGAGAAAATCAGTTATTTTTTTCGGGAACGCTTCCATTATTCTGTGTAAATATGTTGTTCTATAAGAGCACGTAATTCTTCGTAATTATGTGCCACAGGTAGTTCAGGAAATTCATCTATAACCTTTTGCGGAGGGCAGAATAAAATTCCCACTTCTGCTTTTTTAAGCATTGATACGTCGTTGTAGGAATCGCCGAAAGCAATAACCTTGAAGTTCATGCTTTGGAAAGCTTCAACCGTGCGACGTTTCGGGTCGGACTGACGAAGTTTGTAATTCGTAATTCTTCCGTCTTTTGCAATTTCAAGTGAATGACATAAAATAAATGGATCGTCCAATTGCTTCATTAGTGGTTTTGCAAATTCTTGAAATGTGTCGGACACAATTACAAAACGGCTGATGTCGCGTAACCATTTTGTGAATTCTAACGCACCGGGCAACGGTTTGATGTTTGATATAACTTGTTGAATATCTTGAATTTTAAGATTGTGTTCGTCAAGAATATTGAGACGATACTTCATCAATTTATCATAATCAGGTTCGTCACGAGTGGTGATTTTTAATTTTTCAATACCCGTGATTTTTGCCACATTTATCCAAACTTCAGGCACAAATACGCCTTCTAAATCAGAACATACAACCCACATAAGTCATTTATATTTTTTTACAAAATAAAGGAATAATTCCATTCACAACACGCTTTTTGTGTACTTTTGCATAGAATAAATTTTTTGATATGGAAAGAATTGCTGTTTTTCCGGGAAGTTTCGACCCGTTTACCATTGGTCACAAGGCTATTGTGGACAAAGCGTTGCCGTTGTTCGATAAAATTATCATAGCCATTGGTGTTAACAGCGAAAAAAATGGATTTTTTACTCCCGAAAAACGGTTAAATTACATTTCTGACATATACAAAGACAATCCACGAATAGAGGTAAAGACATATTCTTCGCTGACAGTGGAGTTTTGTAAGGAAAATAATGCGAAGTTTATTGTCCGCGGATTGCGAAATACTACCGATTTTCAGTATGAGAAGACCATTGCGCAGATGAACAGACAAATGTCGGGAATTGAGACAATTTTTCTCGTCACACCACCCGAATATGGTCACATTTCTTCGTCTGTGGTTAGAGAACTGCTGACATACAAGGCAGATGTTTCGGAGTTTGTCCCGAAAGCATTATAAATTTTAAAAGATTATTGCTAAAACATTCCTTCGGGTTCCGTTTGAGCTGAACTTTCGTCATCTACTTTCCACGGATTCAAGTAGAATGAGTACAAATTCACGAAGAACGGCACTGCCTTTTGTGCCAACAAGTTTGGAGAATTCATAACCATAGCCATGGCAATTTCTTTTGCTGGCCAAACAACCACTTCGGCACGGTAGCCTTGAACAAAACCGCCGTGATATAGCAACGTATCGCCTTTGTAAGTAAAAATTCTCCAGCCGAGACCGTAGTCGCGAGATTCAAGACCGCTTCCCCAATAGCGAGCCGACGACTGTACAATATGTATATATGGTGTTCCGACTTCGTTAATTTCGTTCTTGGTGACAACATTCTGCGAATGGCCCATCATCGCCTTCAGCCATAATCCCAAATCGGTAATGCTGGCATTCACTCCTGCCGCCGGTGCCGTTGTATAATACCGCTCGTTCAACGGACAACATTTATAGGTCAACGTCTTTGCCGACAACATTTTGTGGGGATATGCAAAATTATGTGAGCCCACAAGTCCCTCGAATCCGACTGATGCGTCGTTCATGCCCAACGGGCGGAAGATATGTTCCGAAAGCAAATCTCCATACTTCATTCCAGTTCGCAGTTGCAAAACGGTATCCAGCAGACTGAACATAACATTCTGGTATGCATATTGTTCTCCTGGCATTGCATCAATTTTCGCTACATGAAGTTTTTGATATATTTGATTGAATGTCAGTCCGCTTTCTACATACGGATCGAACGAATAACCCAACAAACCCGTAGTGTGACTTAATGTATTACGCAAAGTCAGATGTTCCTCATTATATTGTTTCGACAAATGCAACGATGGTAAATAAGCAATCACAGGTGTGTCGAGATTTATGGCTTCGCGTTCAGCCATTTTGGTGGCCAAAACTCCGGCAAAACCTTTCGAAACCGAAGCAAGTCGGAAACGTGTATGAATGTCAACCGAATCGTTTGTTCCCTGACGTTTTACGCCGTATGTTTTCCGACAAACGACCTGTCCTTTGTAGACAATCGTCATAGCTCCGCCAACTGTGTTCAGCGAATCAAACTGGTTGGCAAAAAAAGTAGAATATAAATTTACGAAATCTGAAATCTCGTTTCTATGGTCGACGGAATCAACCGATGTTGGAAGTTCTTTAAAGTCAACGACATACGCACCTTTTTGCATTTGAAGAGTGTAACCAATATACCCTCCTAACAAGACGATACTCAATGCAACTATATGCTTAATGCTCATTACTTTAAATTAACCGTGCAAAGTTCGTAAAAAAATTGATTACACAATACATTATCTGACAAGCCTTCGGCGACTTTTAAACAGAAAATCAACAAAAAAAGGCGGATGAATATCCATCCGCCTTGCATTTGCAATGTTTTTATCGATTAAATCCAACGTACGTAAGAGAAATCTTGACGGTACGGAAGATATTTATTTATTGGATACATTCTGATACCGCAGTTAAAAATACCCGAACGACTTGGAACCATCGATAATTTGTAAACCGCCATGTTTCCTTCCATTTCGGAATATTTAAATTGCTGACAATCAACAACCTGACGTTCTTCCATTTCTCGTTGTTCCGAAACGATGAATTCAAAACCGATGTCTTCTGGTTTCAAACCTTTCAAGTCAACTTTGATAGTTGCATTGAAAACTTCGCCAAATGTGAATGCTTCGTTTGGTTTATCCAACTCAACTGATTCAACGTAGATTTGGTCCCATGTATCGGCAACTTGTTGTTTCCACGAAACGAGTTCGTCAACAAGTTTATAATTGTCTTGTTTCAACAAACCTGAACGTTCGCCCAATTTTGTATAGAAACGAGATTGGTAGTCGTCAATCATTCTCTTAGTTGTGAATGCAGGAGCGATTTCGGCAATACATTTTTTCATGTATTGAATCCATCCGTGAGGAATATTGTCGGCGCCACGGTTGTAGAACAATGGCACGATTTCATTTTCCAACGTCGTGTAGATGATTTCGCTATCGAGTTTGTTCTGCAAATCTTGGTTTTTGTATGTACGTTTTTCTGGCAATGCCCAACCTGCACCTTCTCTGTAGCCTTCGCACCACCAACCGTCAAGCACGCTGAAGTTCATTGTACCGTTCATCACAGCCTTCATTCCCGATGTACCAGAAGCTTCCAACGGACGTGTTGGTGTGTTCATCCAAATATCAACGCCTTGTACCAATTGTTTTGCAAGATTCATATCGTAATTTTCCAAGAAAATCACCTTACCCAAGAATTCAGGTAGTTTCGAAATACGAACGATTTCTTTTATGATATCTTGTCCAGGCTTGTCTTGTGGGTGAGCCTTTCCGGCAAAAATGAATTGTACAGGGTAATCAGGATTGTTCACAATCTTGCTCAAACGTTCCAAGTTGCTGAACAACAAATATGCGCGTTTGTATGTCGCAAAACGACGAGCGAAACCAATTGTCAAAGTATTTTTGTTCAACGTTTGGTTGATACGTACAATCTTCTTCGGATCTTCGAATTTCTCTGTCCAAGATTTACGAAGAGCTTCTTTTGCGTATACAATCAATCTTTCGCGTTGAGATTGTTTGATTTCCCACAAAGATTCATCAGGAACACTGTAGATTTTGCTCCAGTAGGAACCATTTGACATATCAGACAAGAATTTTTCTCCAAATGTTGCCTTGTGTAATTGTTGCCATGCCTTTGACGTCCATGTACCATAGTGAACACCATTGGTCACATATCCAATATGTGATTCTTCTACAGAATATCCTGGCCACAAGTTTTGGAACATTTTCTTCGAAACTTCTCCATGCAGACGGCTTACACCATTCACACCGCAAGATGTACAGATTGCAAAGTTACTCATTGAGAAGAATTCGTCCTTGTTATCAGGATACATACGTCCCAAGTTCATGAATTCGTTCCAACTCAATTTCAGACGTTCTGGGAATTGACCAAGATATGTCATCATCAAGTGTTCAGGGAATGAATCGTGTCCCGCAGGAACAGGAGTGTGAGTAGTGTACAACGAAGAAGAACGAACAATTTCCAATGCTTTCGGGAATGAACAATCTTCGTGTTTTATCAATTTACGTAGACGCTCCAAGTTGATGAAGGCTGCGTGACCTTCGTTGCAGTGGAACAATTCGCATTTTTCGCCAACAGCTTCCAACAGACGAATACCACCAATACCAAGTAACATTTCTTGTTTCAAACGGTTTTCGTTGTCGCCGCCGTACAAAGCGTGTGTACAGCTCTTGTCATCGTCGCGGTTTTCAGAAATGTCGGTATCCATCAAATACAATTTAACACGACCAACTTTCACCAACCAAATTTGTGCGTGCATCAGACGGCCAGGCATTCCAACCTGAATCATAACGCGGTTTCCGTTTGCATCAACAACTGGTGTAATAGGCAATTCCGACTGATTCTGCGGATTATAGATAGCCATTTGGTCGCCGTCGATTGACAACGTTTGTTTGAAATAGCCATATTTGTACAAAAAACCGACAGCAACAAGATTCGTATTCGTGTCGCTCGCCTCTTTCAAATAGTCACCAGCCAAAATACCAAGACCGCCCGAGAAGATTTTCAACGAATCGTCCAAACCGTATTCCATACTGAAGTATGCAATTCTTGGTGTTTTAGGGTCTGGTTGAACATCCATATATGCATTGTATTTCTTCAATACGGCATTGTAACGAGAAATGAAAGACTGGTCTTTTTCCAATTGATTCAGTCGTTCTACGCTAATGCCTTTCAACACTGCTATAGGATTCTGAGTTTTTTGCCATAGTTCTTCGTCAATTTCCTGAAACAATTCTTTTGCTTCGTAATTCCACGTCCACCAAAGATTGTTTGCCAATGTACTAAGTTCCTGCAAATTTTTCGGGAAAGTTGACTGCACAATCACACTTCTCCAAAGAGGATCGTTGTGTCTGTTCTGATTTAAGTTTGCTGCCATTTAATCAATAAATATTAAAATTCAATTCTATTATTTTTTCGTTGTTTTCTTTTTTGTCGTAGCTTTTGCGGTTTTTACTGCTGCTTTTTTCGGTTCTGCTTTCTTTGCTTTGGGAGCGGCAGCCGTTTTTTCTTTTTTCGCTATAGTAGTTTTTGCCGTCGATTTAGTAGCCTCTGTCTTTTGGGTAGAAGCTTTTTTTGCTGGCTGTTTTTTTGCTACAGAGATTTTTTTCTTAACATCTTCCAACTCTTTCAGAATGTCGGTATGTTTTGCAATTTCCTGTTCCAACTCGTCTTTTGTCAAAACGGAGAATCGTGTATTCATAGGGAATTGGTTCAGTCGTTCTGCAAAGTCAGAAATTACATTCATAAAGTTGATAAATGCTTCATACGGAGTCTGATACGGAGTTCTACCAGCATCGTGCGAGAAGAATTTCGTACTCATGTAGTAGAAGTTCTCGTTCACTTGCAATCTGTTCCAATCTTGAGTCAACGCTGGATCGTTCACTGCACGCACAATTCTCTGTAACGGACTGAGAGTATCGAATGCCTGTTTCTGAAGATTGTTTCCAAGCCATGCAGACAAATCGCGTTCTTCGTCGGCACACGACGTATATTGAGGAACGCTCAATACAGAAATAGGTTGGAAATTTTCAACAACTTCCGACGGAGTCGCGAACGAAATACCTTTTGCTTTTACGACCAAAGCGACAAAAGCCGAGAAGAAGTCAAAAATGCCTGTTTCCGCACGATTGTATTCACCAAACGTCTTGTAATCATAGAATAGATTCACAACATCTTCTTTCAACAAAGAATTCGAAATCCATCCCATATATTTTTCCGCTGTCAACGGCCATTCGCACCATACGCGAGATGCGAATCGCAACGACACATCGTCGGTCAATTTAAAGTTACGGAGCAACAATTTTAGACGAGGTTGTCTTTCGTTGCAATACACAAAATTAGAACTTTTCCATCCTAATATTTGTTCCGCGCCTTCCGCCATCATTGCCGTATAGCCCATTTCGTATGCCAATTCGCCCAATGAGTCAGAATAAATAAGACCAGAATTTTTCAAAACCTTAGGGTGTTGACCGAACAAAGTTTCTATTTTCTTGGCATTTTCGGCAACTTGCAAAGCAAATTCTTCTGTGTTGTTCACCGCCGCAAGCGAATCAGAATCGGGCTGTGCGACAAATTCCACACACTTTGTCTTTGCCAAAGCCTTGAAACCTTCAATGACTTCGGGAGTGTACATCTCGAATTGTTCCAAAGCACTTCCAGAAATAGAGAAGCTCACTTTGAGTGCACCCTTATTGGCATTGATCAACGACAAAAGAAGATTGTTCATCGGAATGTAACAACGCTTTGCAATTGTCAATGCATTCGACTTGTTCGAGAAGTCATCATAATAATAGTGATCCTGTCCTATGTCAAAAAATCTATAGGAGCGTAACCGAAATGGTTGATGAACCGAAAAATGCAAACAAATATTCTTCATATCTTACCTATTTTCTGATAAATTTTTATAGACTTCTTTTATTCTCTTCGCAGCATTGTCCCACTTAATGCTGTCAACTTCTTTTTTCCCGTATTCTCTAAACATTTGTCCCAACGCATCGTAGGAAATAATTCCATAGATTGCGTCTGCCATCGAATCGACATCCCAGAAGTCAACCTTGATAGCATGTTGCAGCACTTCTGCCACACCCGACTGTTTAGAAATAATTACCGGAACATTTGAACGCATTGCTTCCAGCGGCGAAATTCCGAACGGTTCCGAAACCGACGGCATTACATACACGTCGCTGATGGAAAGCATGTGGATTACATCATCACCACGAAGGAATCCTGTAAAAAAGAAGTTTTTAGAGATTCCCAACTCAGCAGCACGCCACATCATTTTCTCAAGCATGTCGCCACTGCCTGCCATGACGAACTTGACGTTTTTCTTTCTTTGCAGAACCTTTGCTGCCGCTTCCAAAAAGTATTCAGGTCCTTTTTGGTACGTAATACGTCCCAAGAAAGTTACAACCTTGTCGTCGAACGATTTCTCGAAATGCAAAGAAGACTTCGCCCCGATTGCTTCAACGCCATTGTATACTGTTGTCACCTTATCTTCGGGAACACCGTAGTGGTTTATAACCGTATTACGAGTCAAGTTACTTACTGTCAATACTTTGTCTGCACAATGCATGCCGCGACGTTCCATATCGTAAACCACTTGATTTACATGCATTCCGCTTCTATCAAATTCTGTCGCATGTACGTGTACAACAAGCGGTTTGCCCGAAACTTGTTTCGCAGCAATACCTGCATCGTATGTCATCCAGTCATGGGCATGTATAACGTCGAATTGGAATTGTTTTGCAATTTCCTCTGCTATATATGCATAACTGCTCACTTCGTTCATCAATCCACCGCCATAACCGCCGCGAAGGTCTATCGTTCCCGTGCTTGCTGCCGCATGAACTTTAAACTGACGGTCGACGGATACTTTATTATTTATAATGTCGAAATATTCTTCTTCGGAAACATACGGAACCAAATTCGCCCCGATAGTCACATATTGCAAGTTCGAACGTTTCGTTTCCATTTCGCCGAACTGGTAGCGATTGATTTTCACTCGAATAGAATTGGCACCGACAAGCTGCATGTCATTTTGGTTCTCATCGCCATAGGCACGTGGAACCACAAAAATAATTTCAACACCTTGACGGAGCATTGCCTTGGTCAAACCCAGACAAGCCGTACCAAGACCTCCCGAAATATGTGGTGGAAACTCCCACCCGAACATCAACACTTTCATATCGTCTCCTTTACTTTTGTCCTTCTGATTCGAAATTTTCTATCAATTTACAGATTCGCAATGCGGCGCCAACCGACCATGCTTGTGAAACCGCACCTCGAGGGGTATATGGAGGATTTCCATCGAATACTTCGCCGATTGTTCCCAATCCATATTCGCGTACAAGCGGTTCCAAATCCGCATAGATACGTTTTATTTCAGAAACACCCGAACGGCCGTGCAGTTTTAGATAGGCCTCGGCATACGGAGCCAAAAGCCACATAAGTACGCCACCGTTGTGGTATGCAATATCACGTTCTGTAATTGTTCCTGTTATGTTTCCCTTGTATTGCGCACTTCGAGGAGACAACGTGCGGATTCCACAAGGGGTGAGCAATTCTTTTCTCACATGCTCTAAGACTGAATGGCGTTTTTCCTCGTCCAACGCAGAAAATGGCAACGAAGCCCCAAATATCTGGCTTGGACGCATAGAAAAATCTCTATAGCCATTGACGCAATAGTCTGCCAAATAACCACGCTCTTCGTCCCAGAATATTTCTTCGAATGCTTTTTCTATTTTTCTCGGAATATCTTTCCATTTATCTTGGAAAGATTTCTTCGTAATCAATTCCAATGCGAAACAAATGGCATTATACCATAATGCGTTGATTTCAACGACGTACCCCCAACGTTTTACAACAGGCACACCGTTAATCTTCGCATCAACCCATGTCAGGGCCTTGTTCTCGTCAGGCAGATACAACAAACCATTGTCGTGCATGACAACATTTCCGTTTTCGCCCGACATGTAGGTGTTTAGAATTTCTTCAACCTTTTTCTGATATAATTTCCGCGTTTCTTCAACATTCTTGGTGTTCCAGTTGTACTGTTGAACAGAACGGATATACCATAAAGCCGTGTCGATAGATTCCGTGTTTGTATGTTCTATATTTCCTTTGTTTCGGTAGACATATCCGTCAATATCTTTCGACATCGTATCCAACACGGCGCGACACGTGTCCCAATCTCCCTGAGCCAATGTCAGACCAGGGAGAGAAACCAAACTGTCGCGTCCCCATAGACCTGTCCATGGGAAACTTGCAATTACTTCGCATCCTTTTGCTGAACGATACATGAACTGACGTGCTGCATGACGCAAACATTCTTCGAAAGTGTTTTGGGAATCTCGACCTTTTGTTTCGTTCTCAAACATCGCTTTTAACGTTGCTGACTTCACAGCCTTCAATCCTGCCGAAAATACAACAGATTCACCTTCTTTTAGACTGACTTCGAAGAACCCTGGAGTGAATAAATCTTCGGTACTTTCGTATCCACGTTCACTTTCTCTGTCGTATGTGAAATTGCGATACCAATCAGGTGCAGTCACAAATTCGTTTTTCTTCGACAACTGCATGTTCAGCGTCGGAAATTTTTCGTACAGACAATTTGCAACGCCGTTTTCAATTTTTGTATGACGCGTATTTGCACACGTGTTAGCGTGCGTCATTTCATGAACCTTTCTGAATGCCAGAAACGGCTGAATTTGGAGAACTGCCTGTTTCAACGTAGAGCTGAGAACCGTATACCGAATTAAAAACCTTTCGTCGTTGTCAACAAGCACCATTTCTTTTTGCAACACGACTCCGCCGACCTTGTACACCAATGTGAGAACTGGAGAATTTTTAAAAGATTCAAGGTATTTGTAACCTGTCGGAGAAAATTCGTTGCCGAACTTATGGGTTGCAAGATGGAACGGCGTTTTTTCCAAAATAACGGTTTCGTCAACACACGACAACAATACGTAATTTTCACCATCGATTTCTTTCACAGGACTTACCAACAACCCGTGATATTTACGAGTATTGCAACCGATTATCGTTGAATTTGCATAGGATCCTGCCTTGTTTGTCCGAAGAAATTCACGTTGCAGAGAGTTCTGCAAATCAGTCACTTGTTGGCGAGAAAATTCTAAATACTCCATTGGCAAAAGGTTCTAATTCAGTCCGTGCAAAAGTAAAAAAAATATTCGCAAAAAAAATTCTTATTCAAATAAAATCAACATTATTTTCACTATACGAGATATGATAGGTCTTGAGGTGTTTTTTACGTTGTTTTTGATGAAGAATTATTGTCCTCTTGTGTCGTAATAAAAGTGTTTTTGTTGGATTTCATTTTCCAAAAAAACAAATGTCGTTGCTGTTCAATAAAAATCTCTGTGTTTGGACTATTTTCTCTTGTTGAAATTCTTTTTTTGAAGAAAAATCTGTTTCTTTGTGCAACAAAATAGCCTCATGGGAAAGAAATATAGAAAAAGCAAATTTTTTGTTGTGTTGTCGCTCTGTTTGGCGACGTTCAATACGTATGCACAATATTATTCGACGGGTACGGAACCGACACGGACGCATTGGCGACAAATAAAAACGGACAATTTCACGGTGATTTATCCCGAACATTTTGATTCCGTCGCACAAAGTTACACGAAAAAACTTGAAGGTGTTTACGATGCGTGTGGAAAAGGACTCCGGCATCAACCTGAACGTATTCCCGTGGTTCTTCATCCATATTCAAACGTAAGCAATGCTTCGGTTATTTTGTGCCCGAAACAAATGGACGTCTATTCTATCTGTTCGCAAACGCAGCATCCGCAGGAATGGTATGAGAATTTATCGATGCACGAATTCCGTCATGTGGTACAGATGGACAAGTTGAATAAGGGACTTTTAGGTGGTTTGTATACATTGTTTGGCGAACAAGCAATTGGAGCCGCAACTGGCGTGTATGTCCCTCGGTGGTTACTCGAGGGCGACGCGGTGTGTACGGAAACGGCGCTGAGCAGTTCTGGTAGGGGGCGGCAGGCTGAGTTTTCAATGGGATTGCGGGCTCAATTATATGAAAAGGGCGCATATTCATATAGCAAAGCCTATTTTGGCTCGTATAAAGATTTTGTGCCAAATTATTACGTGATGGGGTATTATCTGCTGTCGAATTCGCGGAGAGAATACGGACAGGGTTTGGAAGCAGATATTTTGGACCGTGTTGCGGAACATCCGCTTAGCATCCGTCCTGTAAATAAGGCAGTTAAGAGACGGACGGGAATGTCTCGGAGGAAATGGTATGCGTCGATTTTTGAACAACAGGCAAACGAATGGAAACTTACGCACGACAGAGAAATTCAGACGGTATATGATACCATTTCGAGAAGAAACAATGTGTATACAAACTATACGAACGGTTTCCAATATAACGACTCGGTGTACTTTGCAGAACGGAGCGGTCTTGATAAGATTTCACAATTGGTGAAGATAGAAAACGGTTTTGAGGCTGTGGTTGCGAATACGGGGTTCAAACCGTCGGGTGAGAGAATCCAGTCGAATGGAAAGTCAATCGTGTGGAGCGAAACATGTTTTGACGTGAGGTGGGAACAAAAACAAAGTTCGTACATATATATATATGATATAGAATTGGAAGATCTCAGCAGAATCAAGACAAAACGTCATGTTTTTGCACCTGCGATTTCCCCGTCGAATGAGAGAATTGTGGTTGCCGAAATTGATGAGTATGGCAACAATTTTTTGACAATATACGAAAAAAGCTCGAAAAAGGTAATCAAGCAAATTTCTTCTCCCGACCACGATGCTGTTATTTCACCTTCGTGGAATGAAACAGGCGAAAAAATTGTGTTTGTTGGCCTAAATTCTCAGGGAAAACGGCTCGTGGAATTTGATGTTGCCGAAGAAACTTTTACCGAATTGCTCCCGTATTCGACAGAAGACTATTCAACACCGACGTATTGGAAAGAATACGTGTTGTACTCGTCGTCGTATTCGGGTGTCGACAATATTTATGCAGTGCAAAAAGATACTCGAAGTGTTTCTCGAATAACTGTTGGCGATTTTGGATGCAAGTATCCGTCGGCAACCGATAGCACTTTGGTGTTTTCGAATTACACGGCTGACGGTTTTCAATTGGGAAAAATCCACATCAATCCCAATAAGTGGCACGACATAAAAGTTGTGAAAAAAGAGAACTACAATCTTGCTCAGATGATGACGAATCAAGAAGGTGGTCCCGTAGATTTTTCGTCATTAAAGGATACGGTTTATTCGTCGGAAGAGTACAATAAATTCATGCATTCCATTCATATTCATAGTTGGATGCCGTTCTGCATGGATTATCAGTATGGCGAAGTTGACGAATGGGGGTTAGGCTTTCAGCTTCTTTCTCAGAATTCTTTGGGTACATTAGTTTCCAAATTTGGCTATAAAATCAAACCACAAAGTGGTCTGCGACACGGATTTATAGATTTAACGTATCGTGGTTGGTTCCCTGTTTTTCAATTGGGCTATAAGAATGGCAAACATAAATTCTCGTACGATGATGCGTCCTATCCCGATGAGTATGTGACGTATAAAACCGAAGATATTTTTTTGAGAATGTATCTTCCTTTTAATTTCTCATCGCATTCGTATTATTGCTACTTGGTTCTAAATTCCCAGTTGGAGTATATGGCGTATGTGATGGATAAATTTAATTCCACTGATTATGCGCAGTCGCAAAGCAGGGAATTTTATAGTAATGGATATTTTCTTCGCAATATTACATTTTCGAATCTTCGGAAAACGTCAACTCAAGAGTTGAATTCGCGTTTTGGACAGCAGATAACCCTTGGTTATGTTAACGTGCCGTTTAATGTATCGATGAAATACGAAAGGTATGTATATGGAACATCGTCGTTTTATTTCCCAGGAATTAAACGGAGCCATAGTTTCAATGTCTATGCCGCGGCCGAGTGGAACGAGAAAGTTTCAGAGTATAATTTTATGAGCCAAATAAATATGCCGCGTGGATATTTGAATACAATTCAGGGAAATAAAGAAACCGTTTCGCTGAAAGTGAATTACGCATTCCCGATGTTTTATCCCGATTGGGAATGTGGCGATTTTCTGTATCTGAAACGTATTCGTTGTAATGCGTTTTACGACTATGCGCAGTCAATTCGTTCCGAGACAATAAATAAATATGTGTCGTACGGAGCGGAAATTGTCGCAGATTTTCATTTCTTGAATTTTGTCGTTCCAATAAATTCAGGCGTCAGAGTGTCGTATTTGCCGAAAAATAATCAAATGGCTACAGAATTTTTATTCTCTGTAAATTTCGATGATATATAATTTATACATTTGCAAAAACTTTCAAATGCTTGTTAGACATGCGTATACGGGGATTTTAAAGACAATGGCTTTTGTCGTTGTTGTGCTTTTGTGTTGTAGGTGTTCGGTGACGAAGTCGTTGGAAGACAGTCAAAAGCTGCTCGTCAAGCATAAAATTGCAGTAGATTGCAAAGGTGTCGACAAGTCGGAGCCGTTAAATTATATAAAACCCCAGCCAAACAGAAATTTCTTGTGGCTACATCTTCGTCTTCGGTCGTATTTCGTGTTCAAAGATTCGGAAAGAAAATTCGGGACTTGGATGCGTGACATAGTCGGAGAGCCGCCGGCACTATATGACGAAGCTGTTATAGAGAAGAACGTACAACAAATTCGGCTTTATATGAATGAAATTGGCTATTACAATGCTTCGGTTTCATCTTCAACACAATTTAAAGGAAAAAATCAGAAAAAGGCAAAGGTTTATTACACAGTCAATTGTGGAGATTTATTTAAAATTTCGTCTGTTTCATATAGAATACCCGATTCCACAATTTCGTATACAATAAATCGAACGATAAACAGTTCGACGGTGAAAGAGGGCAAACCTTTTGCCATTGCATTGTTGCAGGAAGAGCAGGATAGGATTGTAAAGCTTTGCAATAATTTCGGGTATTATGCTTTTACGAAGGACAATGTGATTTTTGCTGCCGACACGACGCATGGACCCGATAGCGTTTCAGTGGTTATCAGTATAAAGCAGACTACGCCGAGTTCGTTGAAAAAGCATAAGATTTTCACGACAAAGATTGATCAGAATTACAGTTATCAGAAAAAGCAACCCCGTAGACCGCACGAGAGAGACAGCGTGCTTGAGTCGACAAATCAGGACAGTAAATCCACGTATGTGAAACCAGAAAACATACAGCGGGCTAATTTTATTGAAGAAGGACGTTTGTATAGTTCGTTTAGAGTGGAAAGAACGCAGAAAAATCTCAGCAGTTATTCCTTGTTCAAACTGGTGAATATAGAATTTACGCCGTCGGAATATCAGGATAGCAAGGATACTGTGAATTTGGACTGCTCGATAAATATTACGCCCGAGAAACGCCAGTCAATCAATGTCGACGTAGAGGGAACAAATACGAGCGGTGACTGGGGTGCGGCATTAAATACTTCGTATACGAACCGCAATCTGTTTCACGGAGCGGAGTATTTTAATCTGAAGTTGAAATTGGCGGGAGAATATAATAAAGTATTGAAGGAAGACGGCGAATATATGCGCCTGTTTAACTCGTTGGAATATGGGGTTGCGGTGAATCTTACGACACCGAAATTTCTCGTTCCGTTTAAATGGGACAACAAGCGTTCGAGGGCTAAGACGAATTGCCATTTGGAGTACAATTTCCTTCAGACGCCTGATTACACCCGTCCTACATCGCAGGCGAGTCTTGGCTATATATGGTATGGAAAACGTTTTTGGACGTATACGCTTAGTCCGATAGACATAAGTTATATCCGTTACTATGACATTTCAGAGCGTTTTAGTAACTTTATAAATAGCAAGAATTACTACAAATATAGTTACGAGGATTATTTGTTGTATGGAAATAATTTCTCGGTGACATATTTTAATAAAAGGAATTACGAATTGCGTGATTATCAGTACGTTCGGTTTTATACCGAGTTATGTGGTAATGCAATGTATTTACTTTGCAAGGCAACGGGAAAAGAAAAGAATGGTTCGGGAATGTACGAAACCTTTAGCTGTCCGTTTGCACAATATATAAAAACAGAGGCTGATTATAGATATTATGATGTTGTAACGCCCAACACCATGTTCGTGTATAGAATTTTTGGCGGCATAGCCGTACCGTATGGAAATTCGTCGGGTTTGCCGAGCGTGAAGAAATATTACGGCGGCGGCGCGAATAGTATGCGAGCTTGGGAAAGTCGTCTGTTGGGACTCGGCTCGCATCACGATACTACAAATACATTCCAATACTATTTGGGCGATGTGAAATTAGAAATGAATTTCGAAAGCCGTTTCCATCTTTTCTGGGTGCTTAACGGAGCCGTATTTGTCGATGTCGGAAACGTGTGGTCGTTTTGGAATGACGAATTGGAAGGCGCGGAATTTCATTTGAAAGATTTCTATAAAGATTTGGCCGTCGGGACTGGATTCGGACTGCGATTCGACTTCTCGTTCCTTGTCGTTAGATGCGACGTCGGCGTGAAAGTAAGAGAACCTTATACCATTAATAATACTAATTCACACTTAATCTGGGGAAACCGAAGTCTCAACCGTGACGATTTTAATCTAAACATAGGCATCGGCTACCCATTCTAACAAAATGGAAAAGCAACATAAGCAATGGGTGAGACTTGGTAAGAATCTGTCAACCCTCATCGGTATTGTAATGATACTGATTTTTTTCTATGTGTATCGTCCCGTACGTGACGACAATGCCGAATTTGTCGGTGATTCCCTTCGGACTGTCACTGACTCAATTCCAGTTCTCAAAACTGTGGCGGAAAATGTTGTGATAGACCCCAATGTTGCAACGTACGAGCAATTTTTAGACGCAGGTTTTTCGGCAAAACAAGCAAAACATTGTCTAAATTACAGAAATAAAGGCGGTCACTTTCGAAAAAAAGAAGATCTGAAGAAAATTTATAGTATCGGCGAGCAGGATTATGATCGTCTTGTCTCGCA
Organism: Bacteroidales bacterium; assembly: GCA_017516865.1. Lineage (GTDB taxonomy): Bacteria > Bacteroidota > Bacteroidia > Bacteroidales > UBA1715 > UBA1715. The sequence continues at coordinate 6,130 of JAFXAU010000001.1, read as the reverse complement.
CATATCAATACCCGAAAAGAAGACAAAGCAATCAAACATTTTCCCCAAAGAAGAAAAAAAGCCAGAAAATCAAAATAAGAAGATCTTTCGGGTGAATATTAACACGTGCGATACGACAGAATTGAAACAAATTCCTGGAATTGGCGGATTTAGAGCGAAGAAAATAATTGAGCGTCGTGAAAAATTGGGAGGGTTCTACGCAGTGGAGCAGTTGTATACGATTTATTCTTTGGACAGTCTCATGGTGGAGGCTATTCGGGAATACATTATTATAGATACAAATCAGATAAAAAAAATCAACATAAATACCGCAACATTCAAAGAAATCAATAATCATCCGCTGATAAGCTACGAACAAACAAAAAATATTGTAGAGTATAGAAAAATTGTCGGCGAAATAAAAGACGTTGAAGAATTGCGTACCAATCATATTGTAAACCCCGACGATTTCGAAATTTTACAATTTTATATAAAAACATTTGACTAAAAACTTGTTCGTTATGTAAAAGTTTATACATTTGCAGTCCAAAATTATAAACATTCAAAACAGGAGAATAATATGATTATCGTACCGGTAAAAGAAGGCGAAAACATTGACAAGGCTTTGAAGAAATTCAAAAGAAAATTTGAAAAAACAGGTGTTGTAAAAGAGTTAAGAAACAGACAAGCTTTCACAAAACCGTCTGTAGTTCGTAGAGAGGAACTTATCAAAGCCATCTACAAACAGAAAATGCAATTGACAGATGAGCAATAATTCCCTTAACGAGGAATTATTGCAACTTTTTTTGAACTATCTTGAATTTGAAAAGAAAAGTTCAAAACATACAGTCATATCATATAAAAACGACATCTCTCAATTTCTAAATTGCATTGGAGAGGTCACGATACCAGAAGTTACGTCGAAAGATGTTCGGTATTGGATAAGCGAACTTTCAAAAGAAGGAATTGCCCCAAAATCTATAAATAGAAAGATTACGGCAATTCGTTCTTTTTTTTATTATCTCCAGCAGCAAAATCGTCTGTCACAAAATGTTGCGAGAAAAGTTCATTCTCTGAAGACAAAAAAAAGACTTCCTAATTTTGTTGAAGAAGAAAAAATGAATATCTTGCTTGACCAAAATTTTTTTTCGGAAGGATTTGTAGGGTTGAGAGATAAAACGATCATTGAATTATTGTATACGACAGGGATTCGTCGTGCTGAGTTGTTAGGGCTGACATTGAAGTCTATAGACTTTTCGGACGGCAGTATGAAGGTTTTCGGTAAAAGGAGCAAGGAAAGAATAGTACCGCTTCTGCCAGAGTGTATTGCACTTTTGAAAACATACATTGCCGAACGGAACAAGATAGCCGAATGCGATGCGTTGTTTGTGACGGAAAAAGGCAAAGCATGTTATGACAAGATGATATATAGAATTGTACATAATTATTTGTCATCTGTCACAACCATCGACAAAAGAAGTCCGCACGTGTTACGTCACTCGTTTGCTACTCATTTGTTGAACGACGGGGCAGACATAAACGACATAAAAGAATTACTGGGACATGCGAGTCTTGCGGCTACGCAGATTTATACACACAATTCTTTCGAAAAATTACGAGAGGTGTACAAACAATCTCATCCGAGAAACTAAATATATAATGTTATGGAAGTAAAAATTCAATCAGTTGGCTTTAAAGCCGATGCAAAACTTCAGGATTTTGCAACAAAAAAAGTAAATAAACTCGACACATTTTCTGATGTACTTCAGTCGGCCGAAGTGTTTTTTAAATTAATTAACACTCCATCCGAAGAAAACAAAGAAGTGGAGATTAGTGTAAAAACTCCTGGCAAGGAATTATTCGCTAAAAAAGCGGCCAAATCATTCGAGGAAGCAACCGATTTGGCAACGGATGCACTCCGTAATCAGATAGAAAAAATGAAAGGAAAACAAGAAAAAAAGTAAAATCTTTTGTTTTATAAGAAAAATAACTACATTTGCAGTCCAAATTTTCGGGCAGAGGATAGTGTACGGAATCTGAACAGGCCGATGTAGCTCAGGGGCAGAGCACTTCCTTGGTAAGGAAGAGGTCATGGGTTCAATTCCCATCATCGGCTCTGAATCCGAGATTTTGGAAATGGATTTGAGAAATTTTATATGTTGAATTAATAAAAAAAGTAGAAATGGCAAAAGAAAAGTTTGATAGAACCAAGGATCACGTAAATATTGGTACTATCGGTCACGTTGACCACGGAAAAACAACTTTGACGGCAGCAATTACGACTGTTTTGGCAAAGAAAGGTCTTTCAGAAGTTCGTTCATTCGATCAAATCGATAACGCTCCTGAAGAAAAAGAAAGAGGTATCACAATCAACACATCTCACGTTGAGTACCAAACAGCAACTCGTCACTATGCACACGTTGACTGTCCGGGACACGCCGACTATGTGAAGAACATGGTTACTGGTGCTGCTCAGATGGATGGTGCAATCCTTGTGGTTGCTGCAACTGACGGACCGATGCCTCAAACAAAAGAACACGTGCTTTTGGCAAAACAAGTAAACGTGCCAAGAATCGTTGTGTTCCTTAACAAATGTGATATGGTTGACGACCCTGAAATGTTCGACTTGGTTGAAATGGAAGTTCGTGACTTGTTGAATAAATATGACTTCGACGGTGACAACACTCCAATCATCCGTGGTTCTGCACTTGGTGCATTGAACGGCGAACCTCAATGGGAAGAAAAAATAATGGAATTGATGGATGCTGTTGACAGCTGGATTCCACTTCCTCCACGTGAAATGGATAAACCATTCTTGATGCCAGTAGAAGACATTTTCTCAATCACTGGTCGTGGTACTGTTGCTACAGGTCGTATTGAAAGAGGTGTTGTTCACACAGGTGATGAATTGTCAATCATCGGTTTCGACGCTAACTTGAGCACAACTTGTACAGGTGTTGAAATGTTCCGTAAACTTCTTGACGAAGGACAAGCTGGTGATAACGTAGGTTTGTTGTTGCGTGGTATTGACAAAAACCAAATCAAACGTGGTATGGTTATTTGTAAACCAAACTCAATCACTCCTCACAAGAAATTCAAAGCTGAAGTTTACGTTTTGACAAAAGACGAAGGTGGTCGTCACACTCCGTTCCACAACAAATATCGTCCTCAGTTCTACATCAGAACGACAGACGTTACTGGTGAAATCACTCTTCCAGAAGGAACAGAAATGGTAATGCCAGGTGATAACGTAACAATCACAGTTGACCTTCTTTCACACGTTGCTCTTAACCTTGGTTTGCGTTTCGCAATCCGTGAAGGTGGTAGAACAGTTGGTGCTGGTCAGGTTACTGAAATTATTGAATAATAAAAGTAATTCAAAGGGGTTGGGAAACCAATCCCTTTATATAGGGGTATAGCTCAGTTGGTAGAGTAGTGGTCTCCAAAACCATTGGTCGAGGGTTCGAGTCCTTCTGCCCCTGCAAACAAAGAAATTACAATGGGACTTAAAACATACGTAAAGGAATCTTATAACGAACTGGTTCACAAGACAACGTGGCCGTCGTGGCCAGAATTACAATCAAGTGCAATCGTAGTTTTGGTTGCTACCTTTATCATAGCACTTATAGTTTTAGTAATGGATTTCTCATTCTCATTAATAATGAAAGATGGAATTTACCATCTCATACGCTAAAAATGACGACGATGGAAATAGGAAAAAAGTGGTACGTAGTCAAGGCTATTAGCGGGAAAGAGAAAAAAGTTCAAGAGAGGATTCGCTATGAAATATCGCGAAACCATCTTGAGGATTATGTTTCCCAAGTGCTGATTCCAACTGAAAAAGTTGTTCAGGCAAAGAACGGGAAAAAAGTAACAAAAGAAAGAAATTATCTCCCTGGATATGTTCTAATCGAAGCTGTATTGGAAGCAAACGTGGGAGGTACAGTTATAAATATTGCGGGAACCATAAACAACATAGACGGAGTTATAGGATTCTTAACGGCTGAACGTCATGGTGGTGCACCAATGCCTTTGCGGGTTAACGAAGTTAAACGCATATTGGGCAAAGTCGACGAACTTGCCGAAAGTGAAGAAGAACCTCTTGTTCCTTTTGTTGTTGGCGAAGTTGTGAAAGTTACCGACGGACCATTTAACGGATTCACTGGAAACATTGAGAAGGTGAATGAAGAAAAGAAGAAATTATCTGTTGAGGTTAAGGTCTTCGGTAGAAAAACACTACTCGAATTAGGATTTATGCAAGTTGAAAAAGAATCTTAATTAAATAATAATAAACGTTATGGCAAAAGAAGTATCAGGTCTTATCAAATTACAGATTAAGGGCGGTGCTGCGAATCCTTCGCCACCAGTTGGACCAGCTCTTGGTGCAAAGGGTGTGAACATTATGGAATTCTGTAAGCAGTTCAACGCTAAAACACAAGACCAAGCAGGTAAAGTATTACCGGTGATTATTACTGTTTATTCAGACAAGTCGTTTACATTCGTTGTAAAGACTCCTCCTGTAGCAGTACAGTTGTTGGAGGCTGCAAAGATTAAAAGCGGCTCGGCAGAACCAAACAGAAAGAAAGTTGCGAGTGTAACTTGGGATCAAGTAAAGGCTATTGCTGAATCAAAACTTCCTGACCTGAACTGTTTTACAGTTGCATCGGGTATGGAAATGGTTGCTGGTACAGCACGTAGTATGGGTATAACAGTTGAAGGTGAAAAGCCGACACTCTAAAAAATAGAAAACGATGAAGCTTACAAAAAATAGAAAAGTCGCTCTCGAAAAAATAGAGAAAGGCAAGGCGTATGCTATAGAAGACGCTGCAAAGTTAGTTAAGGAAATTACATCTACTAAATTTGACGCTTCTGTGGACATGGATATTCGATTGGGTGTTGATCCAAAGAAAGCAAACCAAATGGTACGTGGTGTTGTAACTCTTCCTTACGGAACAGGTAAACAAGTACGCGTTTTGGTTCTTTGTACTCCAGATAAGGAAAAAGAGGCTAAGGAAGCAGGTGCTGATTACTATGGTCTTGACGAATACGTAGAAAAAATCAAAGGTGGTTGGACAGACGTAGACGTTATCATCACAATGCCTACAATCATGGCAAAAATCGGTGCTCTTGGTAAAGTTCTTGGACCTCGTGGTTTGATGCCAAATCCTAAAAGCGGTACTGTGACAATGGATATTGCAAAAGCCGTAACGGAAGTTAAGGCAGGTAAGATTGACTTCAAGGTTGACAAGTTTGGTATTATCCATGCTTCAATCGGAAAAGTCTCTTTTGCTCCAGAAGCAATAGTTGGCAATGCTAAAGAATTTGTCGGCATGGTCAACAAATTGAAACCAGTTGCTGCAAAGGGTACTTACGTAAAAAGCATCTATATTTCTTCTACTATGAGCCCTGGAATTCAAGTAGATACAAAATCATTAATCTAATTGTAAAGCGAGGATTGTTATGGATATAGCACAGAAAAGAGATATAGTTGAAAACATCGTTAGCAAGATTAACGAGAACGGTCATTTCTACATTGCAGATATTGAAGCATTGAATGCAGAAGATACATCTGCTCTTCGTAGAAAGTGTTTTGAAAATGACATTGAAATTGTTGTTGTAAAGAATACTCTTTTAAAGAAAGCTTTAGAACAAGTTGAAGGCGACTTTGAAGAACTCTATGGCGTTTTGAAAGGAACAACATCTGTTTTATTCTGTAAAACGGCAAATGTTCCTGCAAAAATGATTAAGGAGTTGCGCAAGGCAGGAAACGAAAAACCTGTACTCAAAGGTGCGTTCGCAGAACAATGTATTTACATTGGCGATGATCAACTTGATACGTTGGCTACAATCAAATCTAAGGCTGAACTTATCGGAGACATCATTACACTTCTTCAATCTCCAATGCAGCAAGTATTGTCTTCTTTGGAATCAGGGAAGAGCACGCTTGCGGGCATAGTAAAAACATTATCAGAAAAAGAATAAATAATAATAAAGTAGTAGTAACAAATTAAATTTTTAAAGTCATGGCAGATTTAAAAGCATTAGCAGAAGAATTAGTAAATCTTAGCGTAAAAGACGTAAAAGAGTTGGCTGACATTCTTAAAGAAGAATACGGAATTGAACCAGCAGCAGCAGCAGTAGCAGTAGCAGC
>JAFXAU010000019.1 GCA_017516865.1 Bacteroidales bacterium | reverse complement strand
TTAAATATCCATTTCTTTCAATGTACTCTCTCTAACACCCTATCTTCCTCACTCGACATTCCTCCTTTGGGGTGTGCAAATGTACACACTTTTCCTTTCTTCCAAACTTTTTCTACACTTTTTTTGAAATATTTTTTCTTCGTACTGAATATCAGTAATTTACATTTTAACTTTTCGTTTATTTCTTTGTATTTTGATTGAGTAACGACTCAAGAAAACGACTCTTTACGAACGATTTTCTGCGCGTATTTGAATATTTAGCAAAACACAATTGATATTTTCTTAATGCAAAAACGAAAACCTTGCATCCCTACAACGCAATAAAAAAGGCAACCTGTTAAGATTGCCTTTTTTGATTTTGTGATTCTCTATTATTCTTCCATCTGTATCACATCCGTGTACTCATCCAACTTAAGCACAAGTTTTTTGCCTGTGTATGTTCCCGAGCAATACGTACGTTGTGTCAATTCTTTCGGAATGTATGTGACAGTGATTTTTACGCTATCAGGCATGCCTTTGTACGAACCACGACGGTCACGGAGCGTAAGGGTTTTCGCCTCATCGTCATAATCCATTGGAATTATGCTATATTCGCCTTTTTCGTAGTTATAGTTCGTGCCTTCGTCGGAATAGAGTTCAAACGAACCGTTTGCTCCTGAATATACGTCGATGAAGAGTTCGTCGTCGGGATATTGGTCGGTGTATTCCATTTGCTTGCCCTTAGGAATAATGGAACCTGCTTTTACAAATACCGGCATAAACATTAATGGTGCATTTACATCGATTTCTTGACCACCTTCGTAGAAATCTCCTGCCCAGTCTCCACATTTCCCTATCGAGAACGCATTAAGTCTGTACCAACCCTCGCATTTCGGCAGATAAACCTTACGCGAACGTGCCTTGTATTCCGAAACAGGACAAACCAAGAATGATGGTCCAAACATATACTGGTCGTTGATATTCAGTACGTTGGCATCGTCGAAAAAGTCCATCACAAGACCACGCATAATCGTGTAGTCGGAGTGGTAGGCATGTCCCGCCAATGAATAAATGTATGGCATAAGTGTGTAACGAAGCTTCATATAATTAAGTATCGACTGATATGCCTCTTCGTTTTCGTTCGCAATATTGAAAATTTCGCGGTACGGATATTCTCCGTGAGAGCGGAACAACGGGCAGAACGCTCCAAACTGATACCAACGGGTTTGCAGTTCTTTCCATTCCTTTTGATTTTCAATGTCTTCAGGCGTATATTTCGGTTTGCTGCTGTAACGGGACTCAACCGAGAAACCGCCAATATCCATTGTCCAATACGGAATTCCCGACAACGAGAAGTTCACGCCGTGACCGATTTGGTCCTTCAAATCGCTCCAACGGGCAACAATGTCACCGCTCCAGTTTGCAGCACCATAGCGTTGCAAGCCAGCAAAAGCCGAACGGGTAAGGATGAACACACGTTTCTGGTCGGTTTCCTTGCGTTGATTTTCGTAGATTCCCTTTGCCTGATAAGTTGCGTACGGATTGAACATCCGTTCGCCGTTACCCATTGCATTCGGTGTAAGGTCGCATTTGCGGTCGCCAACGGAAATGTTGGAGTGCATATCGGGTTCGGTCGCATCAAGCCACCATGCATCGAAGCCCAAATCGTAGATGCCTTTCACCATATCCCAGAACATATCGCGGGCTCCGGGATTATACACATCGTACCAGCCGTTTTTAAAGCCCGGCCACACCCAGTCAAGACGGTTCATATCCACATTGTGGGTAAGAATGTACCCTTTCTCATTCATTTTCTTGTAGTTGTCGGTATGGGCATAGAACTTTGGCCATACCGAAATCATAATGTGTGCGTTGTAGGCATTGTGCAACGAATCGACCATTCCCTTAGGGTCGGCAAAACGCACAGAATCAAATGTTTGCGTACCCCAGCCGTCGGTTGGCCAATAGTGCCAGTCAAGTACGATGTTGTCGAGAGGGATATGCTTGTCGCGGAAGGTTTTCACCGTGCTGAGAATCTCGTCGGCTGTTTGATAGCGTTGACGGCTTTGCCAGAATCCCATTGCCCATTTCGGCACAATCGGCGCCTTGCCCGTCAGTTGGCGATATCCGGCAACCACTCGGTCGGCAGGAGTCAAAAACTGGTCTTCGATTCTGGTTCTATAATCCTTCGGATTTTCGCCATACACAAAATAGTAGTCAATTTCGTCGGCTGCCTCCGAAGAAAGCGTAAGCTTATTTTGGTCAGGATATGGCGAAAGGTGCGTCAAACCAAGAAAGCCTCCCTCGGTTTTCCATTCCAACTTGAAATCGTGTTTTTCGCCCGCCTTCATATCAACGGTAAACGGATTCGACCACGGATTCCAGTTCTGACGCCATTTGTCCATTATCAACTTGCCGTCAATCCATAATTTGAAATAACCCGAGGCATACAGCAGGAATTTATGTTGACCTGCCTCGTCCGATGCAATTTGACCTTCCCACGTGATTATTCCGTCGTGGTCGCTTACGACTTGTAAAATTGTTGAGTCGGTAATGTTACTTCTGGAGCCATCGGTTGCTAAGAAAGCATAGTCGATTATATGTTCCGTTTGTTCTTTTACATTATTTCCTTTTAATGCGTAACTGGCGGTGAGTCCGCCCTCGTTGCCATTTTTGTCGTACAGTTTCAAATCGGAAATCGGCTGATATTCGCGAGGGTCGCCGAAACGAGTTATGGAATAATTGTCCCACAAAATTCCGTAACCTTTGTTCGAGTATAGGAACGGCACGCAGGGAACCATATTGTGTTGGGCAAGTTCCACATCTTTACCCTTGTAGTTCATAAAGCCGTGCTGATGACCGCCCAAGCCGTAGAATGCCTCGTCGTCGGGCGACTCGAATTGGTCGCACACACGATAGTAGGAATCCTTGCAATCCTTTACCACACAATGTTCGTGCTGTTCCTGATTGCCATGCTCCATCCACGGAAATTCGTCAACGTGTTGGAACGACTTTCCTTTATCGGATTCTTGCAGCAACACGTTTCCATCCATATCCTTGAACGTGACAATACCCGTTTTTTCGTTTACCGAAGCGGAAACAAACGCGGTAGAGACCGTTACAAATCCGTTTTCTTCCGTCACGTTCCAATCGTTGCATTTTTCCTGCGGAAGGACAACGAGACTTTCTTTCTTTGAAAACTCATCTTCAACCGTGGCAGTCACACGGATAATTGTTGGCGAGACCACCTGCAAACGCACCTGTTGCTTGTCGGTGGTAGTTACGATAATACCATTGTCGATTTTTTTGTACTGTTTAGAACAACTTGTCATTGCAATTGTGCCGGCAAGAACGATTCCGGCGAGAGTTAGAATATGTTTCATACAATTAAAATTTCAAAAAGTGTAGTATCACAATAATCGTATCAAAGATAGGGAGAATATTGTAAAAATTACACTATCCTCGAAAAATCTTTTCAGATAGTTTTCTTTCTCTGTACGAAATAAGCCCAGACAATTGATTTTTCGTACATCTCAGCATGGATTTTTTTGTTTGAAATCAATGAACGTTTGGCATTTAAATCGGAAATAGATTTACGATATTCCTTGTGGGCATGAATAATTTCTTTTGCATTTTTAAAGTCGAAATGAGCCATGAAATTCAGCCACGAGAGGGCATCAAGCAGACGACGTTTAAAAATAATCTGTTTAAAACAATTGTCAGGCAGATTTTTATGAAGCATGAACAAATTATTTCGGAAATTCAGAAAGGTTTTGTATGGATTATTCTTTGGGAGTGAGCCTCCGCCAACATGAAATACTTCGGAATTATGTATATATTGTATTGAATATCCTGCATTTTTCACCCGCCAGCAAAAATCAATTTCTTCCATGTGGGCAAAAAAATCTTTGTCAAGACCACCCAACTCTTTGTATATATTCGCTTTGACAAACAAGGCAGCACCCGAAGCCCAAAAAATCTCACAATCTTTTTCGTATTGTCCTTCATCTTTTTCAATCGAATCGAACAAACGACCGTGACAAAATGGATAGCCATATTTATCAATAAAACCACCTGCTGCGCCAGCATATTCAAAATATTCGGGATTATTGTAGGATTTTAGTTTCGGCATACAGACGGCAAGTTTTTGATTTTCCTCCATTTTTTCTACGATTGGTGTAATCCAATTGAGTGTGACCTGTACGTCGGAATTGAGTAGCACATAGTAATCTGCCTGAATTTGCACCAATCCCTGATTATAACCTTCAGCAAAACCGTAATTTTTATCTAATTGAATTATAGGAACTTGCGAAAAGTTTTCTTGTAAAAACGGAACGCTGTCGTCGGTCGAAGCATTGTCAATTACATACACCGTTGCTTCTGGAGAGTTTTCCACCACATTGGCAAGAAACTTTTCCAACCACGATTTTCCGTTCCAATTTAATATTGCTACTGCAATCTTCATAAGGCAAAAATATAAATTCATTCTTCTCCATGAAGCATTGGAGTGTATACATCTTCTCTGTATACATCTTCTCCGTTCCGCACTTCATCAATAATGAAACACGACGCAGGCAAATCATATTCGTTCCGCAACGAAGGCAGTGCCGTGTTGCTCCAAGCATACGAAACCATTTTCGGTTCTTTTACCTTTGAACAATACAAATTCACACGGTTATACGTACCTGTTTCTTCATTTTTCACTATCGTTGCTTTTGCAGGATACCAAACGCCATTATCTCCCACCACTTCAAAACCTTCAATTTTTTTTGTGGTTGAACGTAAATCCTTCGCATTCTTAAAAATCAAGAACACGCCTTTGTCCATCTTATAAGCATCCACGCTATACGGACAAAACAGCTTGTTCTGGTCCATTTTTCTGCCGTACGTTTCGGAAATGGCAATGTTGGCAAAGCGATGAGCCACTGTCAGTTTGTCCTTCGGATGGATATTGTTCACATCGTCTACTACATCGCTGGTTACAACCATTGCAGAATGAGCAACTTGGTTTGGTACATACAGTTGTGCATATTGTATTTTCGGACACGCCTCTTTCGTGCCATAATTATATGGAGAAATCTGTGCAAAATAAAACGGCATTTGGTTCCATCGCTCACCAGTACTATTTATCCAATGTTTCCGCCAAGACCATATCATATCTTGTAAGTTCGCCAAATAATACTCTGCATTGGGTTCGTTTGCCTCGCCTTGATACCACAAGAAGCCCTTTATCTTGAATTGTGTGATAGGTGCTATCATTGCATTGTATAAACAACCTGGCGTACTCGGGCTCCATGGAACCTCGGGCAAAAGTTTCGCCGATTCTTCCACATATACTTTTCCCCCATCCATTGGCATCCATGTCTCAATCGGAGAACCGCCCACGTAGGAGCCAATCATTCCAATCGGTACATTCAATTCTTTCAACAAGTCGCGGGCAAAAAAATACCCTATGGAACTGAAATCTATCATAGTTTCTGGCGAGCAAGGCTTCCATTCTCCGTACAAATCGTCTTGTGGAAATTCTGATTTTCGCGGTACAACCTGAAAGAAACGAATATTCGGATATTGAGCCGCGGCTATTTCCTGATCACCATTCATAATGCCGTTTCGTGGCGACCACTCCATATTCGATTGTCCCGAACAAAGCCACACCTCGCCTATCAGCACATTTTTAATGGTAAGTTTCCGCCAACCTTCCACAGTTATTTCATACGGTGTAAAACTACCCTCGGGTGTACTCACGTCTACCGACCACGTCATTGTATTGTTTGTCGTAACTTTATAAGATTTCTTGTTCCAACTAGTCGTCACGGTTATTTCCTCGAATGGTTTAGCCCATCCCCAGATTTTCACCGTGGTATTTTGTTGCAGCACCATATTGTCACAAAAAATCGACGGCAATGTAACCAAGGCAAAACTAAACAAGCTCCATAGAGCAAAGAATACTGTCAGTAATATATTTCTTTTCATCGTATTTAGCACTATCTACGCGACACAGTCCGTAAAAATACTCCATGTCACATATATAATTATGTCTTTATTTTCTGTCGAAGAATGGACTTTTTCCGCTGACGGAAAGTGGCAATCCGAGTACGATGTCGCTGGTCGGAAGCAGGTTCATCTTATTTGCCGTGTAGCCGACGGTGTACATCACGCGGTTATCGATTCTGTTGTCGCAGGCAACTGACACGGCAGAACCGATTGCAATGCCTAAGTCATTCGCATTGAAGAAACAAGGAATTTCGGAATGTTGTTTTTTGTCCTCGCAAGTCGGAAATCCACAGAATTTGCAATTGATTCCGAGAGTTGTAATTTTTGTACCGAATAGCATGACAACTTGACTTTTCCTACAATTTTCCGCATCGCGGGCAAACGACGTTCTTCCTTCGACCACGGCCAATTCACACATTTTTTCTGCTAGTTTTTCAATGTCGCCATCTGTTAATATTGCAATTTCAAGATTATCCACACCTTTTCCTTTGGGAGCGGTACGTGCGGCAACAGCAATTTTCTTTGCTATCTCTAAAACCGTTTCTTTGCGAATGTCTTCTTCAAATAAAATCATAGTGTTATTGAATGAAAATTTTGTATGAAATCCCGTCGGCAACAACAAAATAGATTCCTTTATGTCCGACAGTGTAACCTGATTGCGAAGCTATTTTGTTGCCCAATATGTCGTAAATTTCAACAGACTCAGCATTTTTTACATAAATAGTTTTGTTAACAACAGATATATTGGCTGTTTGTGCCGAAGAACCACAGATTGCAGTCTCAGTTCCACCTTGTTCGCCACCTTCCTGTCCTTGTTCACCACCTTCCTGTCCTTGTTCACCACCTTCCTGTCCTTGTTCACCACCTTCACCGCCTTCATCTTTAAGTTCAACAATTTCTTTGAACGTATTCCACGGGGCAGATGCGTAATTACCAGCACAGCCTTCGGGAACGTAGAGAGTGACATTTGAGGTTCCAAAATTCATAAACGTCTTGCTTGCCGTACTTGGCGGAGTAGTTGCTAACATTGTCAATTTTACAACGGAACTATTATTAAGAATGAAATTACCTAATGTTGTCACCGATGCAGGAATTGTCAATTCTGTTAGAGATGTGCAATTATAAAAAGCGTTAGTTTGAATTTCGACAATAGTATTCGGTAAAGAAACAGATGTTACATCGAAATAACCAAATGCTTGTTCACCGATTGTCGTTACAGTATACTCATTGTTGCTTACAATTATCTTATCGGGAACGGTAACATCGCCAGAATATGGATTTCCATTTTTATATGTGACAGTAGCTGTCACTCCGTCAATGTTATAATAAATACCTTCAACCGAAGTTTGTGCAAGAACAGAAATGGCACCGATAATCGCCAAAGAAAATGCTAAAAATTTTTTCATAGTCAGAAAATTTAAAAATCCAATTTGCCAAATTTAATAAAAAAAGAACATCTTTGGTAAAAATCAAGGATTAAATTCATCCTCACCCTCCACCATGTTTTGATTTTCAATTTTTTCTTCTGCCGAAAGAATTGTATCGTGAATTGCATCATGATGTCCCGAGAGAGCGGCAAATGGGGAGAATTGCACAGCTCGATTCAAAAGCGACATGCGGGGAAATCGCTTTGATTCGGGATGTGGTAAATTGATAATATCCTTGTATTTATCGTTCATGCCTTGTGTCCTCCTATTTGTTCGTTACGCTCTTTTGCAGTTGCACCGTCTTTGTAGTTCAACCCTTTGAGTATTGCGTTTTTTCCATATTTTTTCTTTATATTCAAAATTGTTTGTTGAATATTTTTCTCTTTTGCAATATCGGGATTTGTATTGTCTTGATTTTCATCAGAAAACAGGTCTAATTGCAAAGACTGTTTTCCAACTTGTGATTCGGGAATTACGTGATTTGTCGAAATGTTCAATCGCCGAATCAACAGGTTGGGATTTACAATATCGTTGTACAAGGAAACAATTGCTTCGATAATTATTTTTGACGATGACGTATGTCTGTGAAGATTTGCCGTTCCATGTGCATGTTTGGGAACTTGTCTTCCATAATAGTCTGTTGTATAATCTCCATCGTATTTCGAACGAATTGCTGGATTTGTCAGACATTCGGCATCATAATTTACGGTAAGGATAACTTGGTCGGTAACCATTTCTTTGTCAACAAGATTGAGGGCAATGGAATCTGCCATTTCTTGTGCCACAACTCGGGCTTGGGCAAAATCGTATGGCCGAGTAAGAACTTGTCCTGTGCTAAACGAATTTGTTTCGGGTTTGTAGGCTTTTATATGCTCCATTCTGCATGGCTCCCAGCCCCACGCATGGTCTATGAGCAGTTCCGCGCTCACTCCGAAAAGTCTATGGAGAAATGCATCGTTTTCCAATGAACATTGTGCCAAATCACCCATAGTGTAAATGCCGTATTGAGCCAATTTTTTTGCCGTGCCTCGCCCAACTCTCCAGAAATCGGTCAATGGCGTATGGTCCCAAAGTTGTTGGCGATACGACATTTCATCGAGTTCGGCAATACGAACACCATCTTGGTCGGCTTGTACGTGCTTCGCAACAATATCCATGGCAACTTTACAAAGATAAAGATTAGTTCCAATGCCCGCCGTGGCGGTTATTCCTGTTTGCTGCAGGACGTCAAGAATTATTTTTTTTGTCAGTTCAAGGGCAGTCGTTTTGTATGTTTGAAGATAATTCGTCACGTCCATAAAAACTTCGTCAATAGAATAGACATGAATATCTTCGTGCGAAATGTATTTAAGATAAATATTGAAAATCCGCGTGCTGTATTTAATGTAATACGACATCCTCGGGACAGCGGTGATGTATTGCAATTCCAAATTTGGATTTTCTTGTAACTCAAGCGCATCAATGGAAGAGCCCGTAAACGAATGGTTCGAAGCTCGGAGTTTTCGTTGAGCATTTATAGCCGTGACTTTTTCGACAATCTCAAATAGTCGTGCTCGACCAGGTAGGCCGTATGCTTTTAGAGATGGCGAAACAGCAAGACAGATCGTCTTCTCCGTGCGACTTTTATCAGCAACGACCAAATGAGTCGTCAACGGGTCTAAACCGCGTTCCACGCATTCGACTGAAGCAAAAAACGATTTTAAATCAATCGCAATATATGTTCTTTGCTGATTGTCGCTCATGGCAGAAGTGCGTTAAACAAATAATCAATTCCTATTCCGAAATATGTCCCGATTGCATATCCGACTATGCCGATTGCAATTCCACTAATTAAAACACTTTTGTTTCCCATTGCCCCGACAACTGGTGCGATAAACGGCGGAGAACACAGCAGCCCGATATTTGCCACGGTGAATAAGTCTCCATTTACTTTTGTCAGTCTACAGAAAATGCAGTGTAATACTATGGAGATGAGCATAATAAACAAAACAAGATACAATAAGATTGTCATTGATGAAGCAAGTATTGAAAAATCGAGCTGCGACGCAACATCAACACTAAACATGAGAATAAGTATCATTCCCATTTCAAACGTTTTGGGCAATCTTCGGATTTTTCTGAAAAACGATGCAATTATTGCGAGGGTGGTCACCGTGAGGATGACAATCATTTCTTGCAACGTACCAGTCAAGGCTAATGAAATACCGGCTCCAATTGCAAGAAATATCAGCGAAATCCCAATTGCTATTGCCGTAAAAGGAGCAATTCGTCGGTCTAACATGTGTTCATAATTTTCAACGCCGTTGTTTTTCGCTTTTAATTTTTGAATGGATTTTTGATCTGTTTCGTGAAAAGGCAAAATACGGCGAAATAGTTTGAACCCTCCTCCGATGACGAATAGCAGGTATGGAAAGGTTATCAACATTTCTATTGTCATTAGACAGGTCATTATAGTAGAATTGATATGCAGTGCCGTTCCGAGCGCGGCAAAATTCATTGTTCCGCCAGTGTATATACCGACCATCATAGCTAAAATGTCGGGAAAATTGTCAATGCCAGCATTTTTGAACACAAAAAAAGCGACAACGACAGCAACAAGAACCGATAAAAGTCCGCCAATCAGTGCATAAACCGTCTTTGAAAGTGTTTTCGACCACAATTTGAAGTCGGAGCTCAATAACATGAGTGGAATTGCCAACGGCACAGTAATGTTCATTATCCATTTTTGAACAGACTGAAGTAGTTCGGCATCAGCAGAGCCTGTTTCAAACGAAACAAGTCCTGTAAGCGACATGACAATGCCGACAGCGTATGCCGATATGACGGTGCCGATTTTTCTCACAATATCCCATTTCTGAAATCCTATAGCTATGATTATAGGAAAACAAAGGTAAATTGCTATAATAATGGCTATTCGCATAAGGTAAAAATGAATGAAAATCAAAACGGCAATTCGTTTGAGAATTGCCGTTTAAGATTTATTGAAGTTTAAATCTCTTCTCAAGGTCGAGAATGTATCGTTTAAATCGTTTATCGGTTTCCATAAGGTTGTTTACTGTCTTGCAGGCATGTAAAACGGTCGCATGGTCTTTGCCTCCAATTTGAGCACCGATTGAAGCCAACGAATTTTTTGTGTAGATTTTAGCAAAATACATGGCAACTTGACGAGACTGAACAATTTCGCGTTTGCGAGTTCTTGATTTAAGTTGGTCAAGAGCAATGCCAAAATATTCGCATACTGTCTTTTTGATAAAGTCAATGGATATATCTTGTTGAGTACTTTTAACCAATTTTTCTACAACGTCCTTGGCAAGGTCAAGACTTAACTGTTTCTTGTTGATAGTGGCCTGAGCCAAAATTGAAATCAAAACGCCTTCCAATTCACGGATATTCGAAGAAATATGGTTTGCTATATATTCTAAGACTTCTTCGTCGATTCCAATACCTTCTTTTTGAATTTTTTGTTTAAGGATTTCGAGACGAGTCTCAAAATTCGGAACTGTCAGTTCTGCCGAAAGTCCCCATTTGAAACGAGAAAGAAGTCTTTCGTTCAAATCCTGCATTTCTACTGGTGGGCGGTCAGAAGTCAAAATGATTTGTTTTCCCTTCTGATGCAACGAGTTGAATATTGTAAAGAATGCATTTTGTGTCTTTACCTTCGATGCAAACTGTTGAACGTCATCAATAATAAGAACGTCGATAGTTTGGTAGAAGTGAAGAAAATTATTTCTGTCGTTTTCTATCGCAGCCGCTTGAATATATTGTCTTTCAAATGTGTCGGAATCAACGTAGAGAACATTTTTCTTCGGATAAAGTTCTTTTATTTCCGAACCAATTGCTTGAACAAGGTGAGTTTTCCCCAATCCAGATTTACCATATATAAAGAGAGGATTGTAGTTCGACTTCATTGCATTTCTGGCGATTGCAAGTCCAGCAGTTCTTGCAAGTTTGTTGCAGTCACCTTCTATGAAGTTAGAGAATGTATAAGACGGATTAAGTTGTGAATCAACGACTTTCGTCATTCCTGGATACATAAACGGATTCCGAATCGTTGATTGTTGCGGATATGGTGGATTTGCAGTATATGCCGTCGTAGTTTTCGAGTAAGAACTATTTCCCATAAGCGTAGTGGAAACTTCTTCCCCCTGAGCGTTTGCAGGCTTCACCATTACCTTGTATTTCAACTTAATGTTTTTGCCATATACGCGATGTAGAACTCGAATCAACAAATCGAGATAGTTTTCCTCAATGTACTCATAGTAAAATGCCGTTGGAATTTGAATCGTTAGAATATTATCTTTCCAATCTGCAAACTGAATCGGCTCAAACCACATTTTGTAACTTTCGGTTTGTCCAGCTGACTCTAAATTGTCTCTGATAATACTGAGGCATTCCAACCACTTTTCTTCGTAACCCTTCGTAGTCTCCTTATTTTCCATTTTTATTTCTACTCTTAAATTTGTCGTTTTTACACTTACAAAGATGCTAATAAATATTCAAAAAAAAATCTCTTTCTCTCTTGCATTTTTCGATTTTAGTATACGGTTTTGAATTTCAGCAAATTAAAAAATCAAAAAAAACAAAAAAAATACAAACCGCTAACTATCAACCAATTACACGTATCTAATTGATTTATTTGCAGTTTGGTGTCGGGAGTTAAATCTTCAGTTTTCATGTAAAATTTTTTTTTGGGGGGGCGACAAAAAAAACGAGACAAAAATCTCGTTTTTTTATGTCAATTTCTATTTTTCGGCAACTAAATTTTAAACATATAGAATTTAGTTCTCATTTTTCTTTTTTGCTTCTTGTTTTTCTTCTTTTTTCTGTTCTTTATCCTTCGAAGAACCAAAAATTGGGAATGAGACATAGCGTTTTGGATGTTTCTGAATGTCTATCAACAACGAATTAAGTTGCTGCGAAGCATTGTCCAGATTCTTGTAGAGCGACGGATCGTTTATTAAAGCACCCAAAGAACTGTTGCCACTGTTGACCTGCTGCAACATAGCATCGAGTTCCGAAATTGATTTTTCGGTCTTTTTCAATGTCTCCGCCAAATTTGCCTGTGCCAACGAATCGCTCATATTCGATACATTATTAATTATAGAACTAATTTCTCCCGAGTGTTCGTTGAAGTTTTTGGTTATACCATTGATATTTGTCAATATTCCTTCAATGTTATCGTCATTTGTCGATAATATGGTATCAAGTGTCATTCCTGAATGATGAATTGCATCAATTGCATTTTGCAGTTTTACAAAACATCTGCGAAGTTCCTCACCGTTTTTCTCATTGACAATGAATTTAACTTGGTCGATTGCTACAGCAGCACTTTCGAGTAGTTTTTCTGCTTGAGCCTTTAATGGTGCGACTTCTATACGAACTTGGTCGGTGATGGACGTTTGTATTTCTGAATTAAGTGTATCGAAATTTGAAACAAATTCACCTTCTTCCGAAAAATATTTAGGAAGAATTATGTCTATTGCCTTCGACCCCAAAATGTCGGAGCTGAAAATCCGTGCAATTGTCTCCTTAGGTAAATGAATGTCTGAATTTATGCTCAATTCTACCGTTAATTGGTTGTATTGCGGATTCGAAAAATAAATATTTTTCACGTGACCGATTTTATAACCACGAAGCAGAACTTCGGCATTTTTCTGAAGACCTTCCACTTGGTCGTATGTGGTGTAATAGAGGTTTTCACTGCTGAAAATATTTTTTCCTTTACAGAAGTTGTAACCCCAGAACATTACTCCTCCGATTATGATAACAAGTAGTCCAATCTTAATTGCTTTGTCTTTCTCCATAGTTATTTTGTTTTTTGTCTTGCTTCCGCTATTTGTAATTTTTTATTGTCTTTATCCCGTGCAACGATAAATGCCGACGGATATTTTTCCTTCACTTCGGGAAGATATTCTTTTATTTCCATAAATGAAGCCGTTTTGCCATAATAATATTTGTATATGCCGTTTTCTTCTACATAATATACATCTTTCAACCCATTGAAGTTTTCCGGAGTGAGTTTGTTCAATTCTTTTCCTGCGCCAATTTGTATACCATAATATATACCCCACTGATTCGACTGAGGAAAATCTTTCTTGACCTCGGGTTTTGCCACTGGTGCAGGTTTTGTTTCCGGTTGAGTTGTCATTGGCTGAGATTGTTGATAACCGCCTTTCGAACGACTTTCAATATATTTTTTGTATTCCAAAAATGCCTGATAGATTGCATAGGCCATTTCTGCCTGATTATCTGTTTGATTGAGCCATTTTTCTTCTTCGTCGTTGGTTATAAACCCTGTTTCTATCAACACGCTCGGCATGGCTGTTTTCCACAACACGAGGAAGGGAGCCTGATGCACACTTCTGTCTTTTCTGCCCACTTCGTTTTTAAACTGACTTTGCACCATGCTTGCAAACGTAAGACTGTTGTCGCAGAACACGCCTTGTTGCAGTTTATGTAGTATGATTGCTTCGTTGTCGTTTGCCGACATACCCTTGTACTGTGATGCGTCAGCTTCCAAAGAAATTACATCGTTTTCCATTTTTGCAACTTTCAGATTCGCATCATTTTTTGCCAAACCCATGGTCCATGTGTCGGTTCCAGTCGCTTCTTTGTTTGGATTGGCATTTACGTGAATGGAAATGAACAAGTCGGCTTTTGCCTTGTTTGCAATGTCGGCACGTCTGTGCAATTCAATGAATTCATCGGTTTTACGTGTATAAATCACTTTCACGTCGGGACAATTTGCCGCAATCAGACTGCCTGTTTTCAATGCAATCGCCAATGTGATATTCTTTTCCTGAGAAATTTTTCCTACAGCTCCGGGATCTTTTCCTCCGTGTCCGGCATCAATTACGACAGTTCTTACCGCATACGATGGATTCGACTGCGAAAACGCTGTATTCACGCTTATTATCAAGCAGATAAGGACGGATATGATATGATATTTCTTCATTGTTCGCATCATGTTATAAAGTATTCCTGTTCAAATTTCGTGCAGATTTAAATTTTCTACTTACTTTTGACGAAAAAAACAGCGTTACTGTTATATTGACAAAAATAGTATTTTAACGACTTGCAAAGACAAAGTTTTAAATATTTTTTACTAACACTTTTTTCCTGTGCCTTATTTTCGTTGGCAAATGCACAGGATACAACACTTGTTGCACAAGATTCAACAGCAAAAACCAAGCCAGAGAAAAAAGAAAAAAAGAAAAATAGTGGATTGGATAGCCCTGTTTCGTATTCTTCGCGTGATTCAATCGTGTTCGATTTGTCGGGGAATGCAGTCCAGACGTTTGGAGAAGGAAAGGTAAAATACGAAGATATTGATTTGCAGTCGGAATTTATCGAATTAGACGTTTCAAAACGCGAAATTTTCGCCAAAGGAATGTATTCCGATTCCACAAACGAAATGGTCGGCAGTCCTGTTTTTAAAGAATCTTCCGATTCATTCGACGCCGATTCTATGCGCTATAATTTTGATTCGAAACAAGGACTGGCTTTCGGAATCTACACAAAACAAGACGAGGCATATTTACATGGACGACGTACGAAAATTCACAGCGACAAAGAAATACACATAGAACGGGGAAAATACACCACCTGTGACGAAAAAACGCCTCATTTCTACGTCGAAATGACAAAAGGTAAAGTTCTTGTAGACGATAAAATTGTATTCGGACCATCGTGGGTTGTGGTTGACGAAATTCCAATTCCTGTTGTGATTCCGTTCGGTTATTTCCCGATAAAGAAAGGTCGTTCCAATGGTATAATTATTCCGACGGTCGGCGAAGAATCAACAAAAGGTTTTTATCTTCGTGATGGAGGTATCTATTTTGGAATCAGCGAATATGTTGATTTCAAGTGGCTTGCTGACGTATACTCTCTTGGTAGTTGGAGAACGACTCTTTCTTCAAACTATAAATTACGATACCGTTTTAATGGTAATTTTTCTGTCACGTATGCAAGTTTGGTTTCTGACGAAATGCGTCTCGCACCAACGTTTAACGTAAAATGGACACATAATCAAACGCAAAAATCGCCTTACAGCCCGAACTTTAGTGCGTCGGTCAATTATGGTTCTGCAGGCTATGCGAAACAAAATACGTATAGTACCAATGAATATTTGAACAACCAAGTCAGTTCGAACATTTATTTCGGGAAGAAATTTGCGGGAACGCCACTTTCGTTCTCTGCATCGCTGTCTCATAGCCAAAACAATATTGACAGCACTATTACATTGACATTGCCACAGATTCGTCTAACTGCATCGACATTCACACCTCTGAAACGAAGACACGCCACAGGAAAAGAACGTTTCTACGAACGCATCGGCGTTTCATATACGGGCGAAATGCAGAACAAATTGGTCAATGCAAAATTAGACTCGAACTTCTATAAAAAAGAGACGCTGGAACTGTTTCAAAGTGGTGTAAATCACTCCATTCCTGTCAGCGCAAGTTTCAAAGTATTTAAATATCTTACTATTTCGCCATCTTTTAATTATCAAGAACGGTGGTACACGTCGAAGTTGAAAAAAGAATGGGACGACAATTATGTTCAATACACGGCAACCGACACTATAGTCGGAGGTGTCCGCATTGATACTGTAGGTCAGTTTAGCCGAGTTTACAACTATTCTTTCGGCGTGTCGGCGAGTACAAAAATATATGGAATGTTCCGTTTCCGAAGCGAGGCTTTGAAAGCAATTCGCCACGTCATTACACCAACGGTTTCATATTCTCTCACGCCTGATTTTTCTGCCGAGAAATACGGATATTATGGCACCTATAAGAAAAATAGCGATGGCGATTTGGCAACATATTCGTATTTCGAAAAAGGTATTTACGGAGTTCCGTCTTCGCAACGACAAAGTTCGCTGTCGTTTTCTATCGGCAACAACTTGGAAGCAAAAGTGAGAAGCAAAACCGATACCGTTACGGGAACAAAAAAAATCAAATTGATTGAAAATCTTTCGATAAACGGTTCGTATAATTTTGCCGCTGACTCTTTGAAAATGAGTTTGATAAACGTGTCGGGATATTC
The DNA here is from genome assembly GCA_017516865.1 of Bacteroidales bacterium. Lineage (GTDB taxonomy): Bacteria > Bacteroidota > Bacteroidia > Bacteroidales > UBA1715 > UBA1715. The sequence continues at coordinate 35,515 of JAFXAU010000019.1, read as the reverse complement.
AACAATTTTGAATCGTTTTACTATTCGTTACTCCGCTTCGTTCGATCCGTATGCCATCGGAGTAAAATCAACAAGCACTGGTATTACACAAGTGCGTGTCAATAATTATATGATAGACCGCTACGGAACGCTGTGGCGGAAAACTCAAGACCAATGGGCAACATCGTTGTCATATACTTTTGGACCAATAAAGGATAAAAGTGAGTCGATCAATGTTCCAGTCGATGAAATGTACTCATATTGGGACGTGCCATGGAGTTTAAGCTTGTCATATTCGCTGAGCATTCCTCGAAAATATTATTACGATTATAATAACGAACTTGATTCAGTTTCGAATAATGTAATACAAACCATCAGCGCAAGCGGAAAATTCAGTCTAACTGATCATTGGGATATTTCTTTCTCAACAGGATGGGATTTTGAAGAAAAAGGAATTGCATATACAACATTTAATGTATACCGAGATTTGCACTGTTGGGATATGGCACTGACGTGGGTTCCGCTCGGTGACCGCCAACGTTGGGAATTTACTTTGAAAATCAAAGCCAGCATGCTGAGCGACATCAAGGTAAACATGAAGAGTGCTTCGGATTATTTCTAACCCACTTGACAAACGGCGAAAAATCGCATATATTTGCATCTCATTTTCTGGGGTTGACTGGATTTGACGGGGAGTTTACAGGGAATGTAAGCATGTCGGGCGATGGAGTTTGTCCCGTAAAACCACACTCTAAAACAATAACTGGCGAAGAAAACTTTGCTCTTGCTGCCTAATCGAAGTATAGTAGATTTCGGCTTTACGCTATTCAAGGAATAGCGGCGAGACATCGCACAGAAGGCACGTCCTTAGTCGTCTGAGTCTGCGGTGCTGTAAATAAGGAATAGGAAAAACAACTCCTGTGCGTTTCTCCGAGATTTATTCAGGATACGGTATCAATAGGGTTTTCGTTCTCAGTTGCTACCCGACAATCAATAACGGAATAAGCATGTAGAAAGCATTTTCGGTACTTGACCGGACCGGAGTTCGAATCTCCGCAGCTCCACAAAAAAAGAGTCGTAAAAATTACGACTCTTTTTTTATGCTTCGGCCACTGTTATCAATTACTTTCTTCCCCACAATTTCGTCATATCTTCCAATGTCTTGCCTTTGGTTTCTGGAACAAGTCTCCATACGAAAATTGCGGCAACCACGCACACAATGCCAAATATTGAATACGTACCCGAAGGTGACCAATTCAACATCGAGACGAATGTGGAACTTACTATGAAATTCGAAATCCATTGGAAAGCAACGGCGATTGCCACGGCTGCGCCACGGATTGTGTTCGGAAAAATTTCCGCTATCAACACCCAGGCAATCGGTCCCCAACTGAACATGAAACTTGCGGTGTAGACCATTATGCTTGTTGCGGCAAACATTCCAGGCAACGAGCCTTCGAATCCGCCCAACATAAAGTAAATCATCACGCCGAACGCACCTACAGCCATGCCAAGCGAGCCAACAATGAGCAACGGCTTTCGACCAAGTTTTTCAACAGTGAACACTGCCAAAAGTGTAAACGAAATATTTACAATTCCCATAATCACTTGAACCGTCATTGGGTTGTCCATTCCCATTTCTTCGAAAATTCGTGGACCGTAATACAACACCGCATTAATTCCGACAGTCTGTTGGAACACGCTTACCATTATCCCTACAAAAATAACAAGGAAACCGTAGGTGAACAGTTTTTCCGTCTTTTCAAGCGCACTTTCGTGAATTTCGGCAAGAATACTTTTTGCTTTTTCTTCGCCATTGATACGTGAAAGTACGTGCAGAGCTTTATCGTCGTTGCCATTGAGGGCAAGGTATCGCGGAGTTTCGGGAACGGCAAGAATCAGTAATGCAAATAGTCCCGCAGGGAATCCTTCGCTCACAAACATTGTGCGCCAACCCGTTGCCATATACCAATCGGCGTCAACTACATCGAGGACAGTGTGATTCTTCATTATCACAAAATTCACGAAATACACTACCAACTGACCGAAAATAATGGCGAACTGGTTCCACGAAACCAATGTTCCACGCATATTTGCGGGCGCGACTTCGGCTATATACATCGGACAAATTGCCGATGCAAGTCCCACTCCGATTCCACCAAGTATTCTATAACAATTGAATGCTATCAACAAGCTAAACGATGGTTCACCATAGTTGAAAAATAAAAATTCAGGATACCAAGAACCAAGAGCGGACAAGAAAAATAGCACGCCTGCGACGAACAGCGATTTTTTTCTTCCAAGCCGTGTCGCAAACAACCCCGACAACACACTACCGATAATACAGCCAATGAGTGCACTCGAGCACGTAATACCATGCCAACCATCGGTGTAGGTGAAATCAGTCGCCGCAGCGAAAAATGCCTGCAAACCTTTTTCCGCACCAGAAATCACTGCCGTGTCGTAGCCAAACAGCAAACCTCCAATTACCGCAACCAACACAATACTGAAAAGATATGTCTTACTTCCACCCATGTTTCTTTGTTTTTTGAATTAATTACACATTGAGCATTCTCTATACATACATATTAACTATAGCTTCGTACAATTCTTGCTTACCGCTGATTTGTTTCGGTTCACCGACTTTCTTGCCGTAAGCATAGGCCTCTTCAAATGTCATTTTGCCTTCTTCGAAACGTTTTCCTTCGCCCAAATCGAAACTTGCATAGCGGTCGGCAACCATTTTCTTGATTGGCGATTTTTCTAATAATTCGGCTGCACTTTCCAATGCACGTGCCATTGCGTCCATTGCGGCAATGTGTGCGATGAAAATGTCTTCCAAATCGGTCGAGTTACGACGAGTTTTTGCATCAAAATTTGTTCCACCATTATGAAAACCACCGTTTCTGATGATTTGCATCATTGCTTGGATAAGTTCAAAATTGTCGATTGGGAATTGGTCCGTATCCCAACCGTTTTGATAGTCGCCGCGGTTTGCGTCAATTGAACCAAGCATTCCTGCATCAACAGCACAGGCAAGTTCGTGTTCAAATGTGTGACCAGCCAATGTTGCGTGGTTCACTTCAATATTGATTTTAAAATCTTTGTCAAGATTATGTGCCTTCAAGAAACCAATAACTGTTTCTGTATCAACATCATATTGGTGTTTTGTCGGTTCCATTGGTTTAGGTTCAATCAGGAACGTGCCTTTAAAACCTTTCGCACGAGCATAGTCACGAGCCATAGTGAGCATAGTCGCCATGTGTTCCTTTTCGCGTTTCATATCGGTGTTAAGCAGCGACATATATCCTTCGCGGCCACCCCAGAACACGTAGTTCGTACCACCAAGTTCAATTGTTGCATCAATTGCATTTTTAATTTGTACGATTGCACGGGCAACCACATCAAAGTCGGGATTTGTTGAAGCACCATTCATATAGCGTTTGTGACCGAACACATTAGCCGTTCCCCACAAAAGTTTTATGCCTGTCTCGGCTTGTTTTTGTTTCAAATATGCTACAATTTCCTTGAGGTTTTTCTCATATTCTTCAACAGTCGTAGCTTCTTTCACCAAGTCAACATCGTGGAAGCAGTAGTATTCTATGCCCATTTTCTGCATAAACTCAAAACCTGCGTCAACTTTGTCTTTTGCCGCTTGAATCGGGTCTGGATTTTCATTCCAAGGAAACGATTTTGTCCCGCCACCAAATTGGTCGGTGCCGTCGGCGCAAAGCGTGTGCCACCATGCCATAGCGAATTTCAGCCATTCGCTCATTTTTTTACCCATCACCATTTTGTTTGCATCGTAGTAGCGGAATGCCAATGGATTTTTACTGTTTTTTCCTTCAAACTTAATGTTTCCAATTCCTGGAAAGAATTCTTTTTTTGTCATGTTAAATATATTTCTTTAAAATTCTACAATAGTGTATAAATTACACTTTGCCCATTGTAAATTACACATCTTATTCATTGACATATAAATATTTACGTACAAACACAAGAACAAAGTTTCATTTTTCCAAAGATAAACTTTATTTCGATACTTATATTTGCTACGAGCAAGATTTTTTCAAAAAATACGAACCAACAAAAAAAACCGAAACTTTTTTACTTTTTAAAATGGGAGACAGTCTGTACCGAGTTATTCAAGACTGATTTTGTCGAGCTCGTTCTCGAAAAGTTCAAGATTACCGCTCAGGTAATTTCGTTTTTAAAGCCCAACTCCACTTCTCATATGCCTCTTGGTATTTTGTCTGATTTTTAATATCAGGCTCTATGACTTCAACTTTTTGTAACGATGCAAAGGCTTCTTCTGCATTTTTATAATATCCCGATCCGATTCCAGCTCCACGGGCTGCGCCTACGGAACCGTCGGTGTTGTAGAGTTCTATTGTTGCTCCCGAAATACTTGCCAACGTGCTTCGGAAAATCGGGCTTAAAAACATATTTGCCTTGCCTGCACGAATTACCGACGGATTGATGCCGATGGTTTTCATTATCTCCATTCCGTAGTGAAACGAGAACGCTATTCCTTCGTGCGTGGCACGGATGAGGTGGCTTGTCGTGTGTTTTGTCAAACTGAGACCGACAACCGAAGCATTCACATTTTTGTTTTGCAAAACACGTTCTGCTCCGTTGCCGAACGGAAGCACCGAAAGTCCGTCGGAACCTATGAAAACAGTTTCTGCCATGTGGTTCATTTCGTCGTATGTAGCTGTAGGACAAATGTTTTTATGAATCCACGAGTTCATTATTCCCGTTCCATTGATGCATAATAAAACACCCAAACGATTCTGTTCCTTGGTGTAGTTCACGTGTGCAAAGGTGTTTACACGCGAAAGTGGATCGTATTTGATTTCTTCGGTTACGCCATACACCACGCCCGATGTCCCTGCCGTTGTGGCAATTTCACCTGGATTCAACACGTTGAGCGACAATGCATTGTTTGGCTGGTCGCCGGCACGGTACGAGACGGTTATGTTGCTGTGCAGGCCCAACTCTTTTGCTGCCTGCTCGCTAATTTTACATTGTTTGCCAAACGTAGGCACAATGTCGGCAATCAAAGAAGAATCTATGCCATAATGGTCGAGAAGCGACTGGGCTGGCTCACGTTGTTTGAAATCCCACAAAATTCCTTCGGAAAGACCGCTGATGGTTGTCTGCACTTCGCCTGAAAGTTTCATCGCAATGTAGTCGCCAGGCAACATTATTTTGTAGATTTTCTCATAAATTTCAGGTTCATTTTCCTTAATCCATCGTAGTTTCGACGCAGTAAAATTTCCCGGACTGTTAAGAAAATGCGAAAGACAATGTTCTTTTCCCATTGCATTGAATGCGGAATCGCCAATGGAGGCTGCTCGACTGTCGCACCAGATGATTGCGGGACGAAGCACGTTTTTGTCTGTATCTACACACACTAAGCCGTGCATTTGATATGAAATGCCGATTGCAGAAATCTCCCTAACGTTGATTTGTGCAGTATTGAGCACTTCCGCCAAAGCCATTTTTAGGTTTTTCCACCATTCTTCGGGTTCTTGTTCCGCCCAGCCAATTTGTTTGGCAATAATGGGCATTTCTTGTTTGGGATAAAATGCCGAAGCCGTGCATTTTCCTGATTCAGCACTAACTAACGAAACTTTTACCGAAGAACTTCCAATGTCAAAACCTAAAAAAAACATTTTACAACCATTTAGAATCCATGGTTACAAAAATATGAAAAAGCAGTGAATTTAAGAATTAAAAATTAAAAGTTTATTCTGCTGACTGAGCCTATCCACATTATAAATTGTGCATTGTGAATTGTGCATTAAAAAATGTTCATAAGTAATTGACGAAACATCTATATTATATGCGTAAACAAGTAATTTTGTCACAAACGAATGAGTAATGATTGAGATTTCATATAATGCAATAGAATTTTGGTTTTGCATACTTTTTATTGTTGCGTGCGGCATACAAATTTTATTTTATTTGTTCTTCTACATGCGAATCAGCATAATAAAACGGAAGAAACGAACTGCAATACAAGAAGACCCTGTGTCTGTCATTATTTGTGCAAGAAACGAAGAAGAAAATCTAAAAAAATTCCTCCCTGCTTTTCTTGAACAAAAATACTCAAACTACGAAGTAATTGTCGTAAACGACAGTTCTGAAGACGACAGTGAATTTGTATTGAATGATTTTGCAAAGAAATATTCGCACTTAAGAATTTCAACTATTAAGAAAGATGCAAAGTTTTCGCATGGGAAAAAACTTGCGATTACCATAGGAATTAAAGCGGCAAAATACGAAAAAATGCTATTCTGCGACGCCGACTGCATGCCTCAGTCTGACCAATGGCTCCGACTTATGCAACAAAGTTTCCGCGACAAGAAAGAAATTATTCTCGGTTACGGCGGTTACCAGCAACAGTCTGGATTTCTTGACAAACTTATCCGCTACGATACATATTCCATTGCCGTTAATTACATGTCGTTTGCACATGCAGGAATACCATACATGGGCGTCGGACGAAATTTGGCATACACAAAAAACATTTATGAGCAAAGCAGTAAATTCTCGGCGCATTATCACATAAAATCGGGCGACGACGATTTGTTTGTCTCCGAAGTCGGTACGGGCGAAAACACCGACATTGTACTCGACCCCGACAGTTTTACCCGCTCAAAACAAGTGGCGTCGTTCCAAAAATGGAAATTCCAAAAACGCAGACATCTCACAACTTCGAACCGTTACAAGTTCATTCACAAACTATTGCTATTTTTGGAACCATTCAGCCGAGAATTATTCTATCTCTGCTGCATAATATATTGTATCACGTTGCCAAAGACTATGTTCATTGCCGTGCTTACTCTCATCGGATGCAGAATGTTTTTCTTCATGCTGGCGACCATTCTCAACTGCCGCCGATTCCGCGAAAAAGACCTCTGGCTCTATGCCCTGATTTTCGACATATATCTTCCTATACAAATAGGATTCCTGCATATTAAAAATAAATTTAAACCAATAAACAACTTATGGTAATGCAGAAGTTATACGAATATTTTCCCGATTTGACTAAGAAACAATACGAACAGATTGAGACATTGTGCGACCTCTACACGTATTGGAACGAAAAAATCAACGTGATTTCGCGTAAAGACATTGAAAATATTTTTGAACATCACGTTCTTCATTCCATGGCTATCGCCAAATTTTTTGAATTCAAACAAGGAAGTAAAATTCTTGATGTCGGTACTGGTGGAGGACTTCCGGGAATTCCATTAGCAATTCTCTTTCCCAAAGTACAATTTACACTCATCGACAGAATTGCAAAAAAAATTACCGTTGCAAACAATATTATTAATGAATTAGGATTGACGAACGTAACAGCAAGACAACAAACAGTTGAAGAAAACAAAGAAAAGTACGACTACATTGTCAGCCGCGCAGTTACAGCATTTCCTGACTTTTATAAACTTGTCAAGAAAAATGTCAGCAGCATAGTAAACAATTCTCTTTGCAACGGCATAATCTATATAAAGGGTGGCGACTTCTACGAAGAAATGCAGGGATTCAAGAAATATAAAATATTTCCAATCAGTGCATATTTCACTGAACCGTTCTTTGAGACAAAAAAAATAATTTATTTACCAATTGAGCCCCAAAAAGTTTTGTAATTAAAATAATTCGTGTACTTTTGCACACCGATTTACGGGAATACAAGTAGAACTATTTAAAACAAAGATAAGATGAAACGTACATTTCAGCCTTCAGTAAGAAAAAGAAGAAACAAACATGGATTTAGAGAAAGAATGTCTACTGCTAACGGTAGAAAAGTGTTGGCTGCACGTAGAGCAAAAGGAAGAAAAAAATTGACTGTATCGGACGAATTCCGTCACAGAAAATAAAAACAGACTTTTCAGTTTCTACTGAACATATAAAATTTGCAGAAGCGTGTCTATTTGATAGATGCGCTTTTTTTTAATATGAAGCGACTCATTTCCATACTATTCGTGCTTTTCACGGCATTGTCGTCATTTTCGCAAAATAAAGGAAACGACAATCAACTTGCCCTACTCTATTATTCTCAAGGCGAATACGAAAAAGCTGCGGATATTTACTACGAACTGTTCTCTCAAACTCATTCACAAATTCATTTTGACTATTTGATTGCCTGTTACAACGAGCTTCACAATTACGAAAAAGCAGAGAAAATCACAAATGAACAGATTAAACGATTTCCGAAATCGTTCTACTATCCAATAAAATTGGCTACCATCTACAACCAAACGGGAAAAACAAAAGATGCCGATGACATTTTCGAGAAAACTATAAAAAAAGCAGGAAAACAACTCGAGACTTCTCTTGAAGCAGGTCAGGCATGCATAGACAACAAAGTGGAGAATGTGGCAAAAACAATCTACGAAAACGCTCTATCGAAATATCCCGACAACAGACTGATTGTAAAAAATCTTGCAGAACTATATCTTCATTCTGGCGAAAACGACAAATTGGCACGTGCCTATATTTCGTTACTGAACAATAATAGCGACGAACTCGAATTTATTGAAAATCAGCTACAATACAGCCTATACGAACACTCCAACAATAAGCTAAAACAAACGTTGATTAAAAATATTGAACCACTTGCAGAAAAAGAACGTAAGGAATTCACTTTCAAATCTTTACTGCTTTGGATTATGATGCAGGACCAAAATTATGAAAAAGCATTTGCCCTCAGCAAGGAAATTGACGAAGCAAACGACAGCGATGGAGAAAAAGTTTTTGAATTGGGAAAAATTGCTCTGTCGAACAACGAATTTGAATACGCGGCAACGTGTTTCTCATACATCATAAAAATCGGAAGAATGGGTGATTATTACGAAGTGGCACTAAAAAATCTGTTGGAGACATCGTACAACAAACTTTTCAAGGCAAATTCTCAAGTTGACAATGCTCAAATCGTAAATTTGGAGAAAGAATATTTGAAAGCATTGGACGAAATCGGAGACGCAAAGACTATCGCTGAAATCATCAAAAATCTTGCACACATCCAAGCGTTTTATCTCAATAAACAAGACGAGGCAATCCAATTGCTCAACGAGAACATTGCCAAGCCAAATATCCGCATCTACAAGAGTCAGCTTGAAATGGAGCTTGCCGACATTTATTTGTTTACAAACGACATTTGGGCGGCAAATCTGCAATACGCTTCGGTCGCACTCAATTACAAAAATAACGACATTGGTCACGAGGCTCAACTTAAACAAGCAAAAATCGCTTATTATAATGGTAATTTTGAATATGCCAAGGCATTGCTCGACGTTCTCAAAGGTAGCACAAGCAAACTCATTGCAAACGATGCTTTTGAACTGGCTCAACTCATTTCGGACAACACGGCACTCGACACAACGACCACTGCTTTGGAAATTTTCGCTCGTGGCGACTTGTATTTAGATCAAGGGAAATATACCGAGGCGATTGTCTGTTACGATTCCATTCCGAAATGGTTTCCCGGACATTCTCTCGAAGATGAAATTTTAATGCGAAAAGCCACTATCGCCACATTAGAACACAACGACGAGTTGATGCTCAAATATCTGCAAGAAATTGAAGACCGTTTTTCATACGAAATTTATGCCGATAAAGCAATTTTCACCCTTGCCGAATACTACGACAAGACCGAAAATTTTGAAAAAGCCAAAGAGAAATATAAACGCATAATATTTGAATACCCCAACAGTATATATTCTTCGTCAGCCCGTAGCAGGTATAGAGACCTGGACAGCAAATCAGTTAATCCGTAGTTCTAAATTCAACTAATATTCGAATGTCCCAAATTCGCTTTTGATGGTCAATTCGGTTTTGTTGGATTTTTCAACATGACCGACAATTTGAGCGTCAATATTAAATGTTTTTGAAATTTCTATGACTTGTTGTGCATTCTCTGGAGAAACATATACTTCCAATCTGTGTCCCATATTAAATACTTTGTACATTTCCTTCCAATCTGTTCCGCTTTGTTCGTGGATTGTTCTGAAAAGCGGAGGTACAGGGAAAAGATTGTCTTTTACAACTTTCAGATTTTCAATAAAATGAAGGATTTTTGTCTGTGCTCCGCCCGAACAGTGAACCATGCCGTGAATCTGCTGACGCATTGCATCTAAAAGTTTCTTTACAACTGGTGCATATGTACGTGTCGGCGACAAAACTAATTTCCCCGCGTCTATCGGAGAACCTTCCACCTTGTCGGTCAGTTTAAGGTTACCAGAATAAACCAAGTCATCGGGAACTGATGCGTCGAAACTTTCAGGATATTTTTGAGCAAGATATTTTGCAAAAACATCATGACGTGCCGATGTCAAACCATTACTGCCCATTCCTCCGTTGTATTCTTTTTCGTATGTCGCTTGTCCATACGAAGCAATACCGACAATTACATCGCCAGCGGAAATGTTCGCATTGTTAATCACATCGCTACGTTTCATGCGACAAGTTACGGTGCTGTCAACAATTATTGTTCGTACTAAATCACCCACATCGGCTGTCTCGCCGCCTGTGGCATATACGCCAATTCCCATTTCACGCAATTCAGCCAAAAGTTCGTCTGTTCCGTTTATTATTGCTGAAATTACTTCGCCAGGAATCAATAATTTATTTCTTCCAATAGTTGATGAAACCAAAATATTATCAACCGCACCCACGCAGAGCAGGTCGTCAATATTCATAATGAGCGCATCTTGTGCAATGCCTTTCCATACTGATAAATCGCCTGTTTCCTTCCAATAGAGATATGCCAACGAAGACTTTGTACCGGCACCATCGGCATGCATTATATTGCAATATTCTGGGTCTCCGCCTAAGATGTCGGGGATTATTTTACAGAATGCTTTTGGATACAAACCCTTGTCGATGTTTTTTATTGCATTGTGAACGTCTTCTTTTCCCGCGGAAACGCCTCGTTGCATATATCTCGATTCTACAGCCATTATTTGTTGAAATTAGTTGAAGTTACTTTAAATTCTGTTCTACGATTTATTTGGTGACAAATTTCCTGTTGTGATTTGTCATTTAAATTCTGTATAAATTCAGGTGAAAGTACATCGCCTTTTTGTAGGAACGGGTACAAATCGGCATATTTTGTATCGACCGTTTTGGGGTTTGTTGCACCATAACCTTTTGCCGTCAATCGTTTTGAATCAATACCTTTGCTAATAAGATAATCCACAACCGATTGGGCACGAAGTTGCGACAGTTCCTCGTTTGTAATTTTTGTACCGACACGGTAGTCTGTGTGCGAACTCAATTCTATGGCAATGTTCGGGTTATCTTCGAGAATTTCCAATAGTTTGTTGAGCGAGACAATCGATTCAGGGCGAAGTTCCCAACGGTTTACATCGTACAATACATTTGGCACTTCCACAGCAACGTCGGTTTGTGTCAAATACAGATTTACGTCGAATACCTTGTCGTCTTTTCTGCCGTATGTCGAAATTTTATATTTGCTATTTAAATATCCGTCGTGAGATGCAAGCAAAACATAGTTTGTTTGTGGATTAAGGTTAAAGTTATAACTTCCGTCATTTCCCGACTGCAATTCAATAGACGTTCCATCGCTGCCTATAAGCGTAATGTTTGCATTCGAAATAGGTTCTTCGCTTATTTCGTTGAGTACCTTGCCATTAACAGAATAGTGCAGTTTTACGATTGAAAAATGATAAATGTCATCGTTCCCTTTGCCGCCTGGCCTGTTTGAACTAAAATATCCTTCTTCGGTATCGTTTCTAAATGTAATGCCGAAATCGTCCGACGAAGAATTTATTGGACTCATCATATTGAGTACAAAAGGTTTACCTTTACTATCGTAATTCAGACGGTAAATATCGAGTCCGCCCATGCCTATATGTCCGTTCGATGCAAAAAACAGAACGCTGTCGCTCCGTAGATAAGGGAACAATTCATCGTCTTCGGTATTGATTACGTTTCCGAGATTTTTAGCCTTTCCCCACTTGTCTTTTGTTGAAGTACGTGTACAATACCAAATGTCGTAGCCTCCGTAACCGCCTGGTCTGTTCGATGCAAAAAACAACGTGAGACCACTGGGCGAAATACAAGGATGAACGTAGTCTACGGTATCTTTCGTATCGGTAAAATGCAGCAACGATGGTTTGTCCCAGTCACCACCCAGACGAATTGACGAAAAAATTTTGCAAAAGGCTGTGTTTCCACCATATTCGCACTGTGTATAAAATAGCATTTTCCCATCTGACGAAAGACTTGGAGTACCTTCTTCGCTTTGAGTATTTATTTGTTCCGAAACAGATTGCGGTTCAGTCCATGAGCCCTTTGCATCTTCTTTCGAATAGAAAATGTCACAAAAGCTCTGACCACTTCCTCCATGCACCATATCGCCCGTAGCATTGGAACGAGCCGATGAAAAGTACACCGTATTGCCTTTCCCGTCAAATAGAAAGAATGGCGAATAATCAGAATTTTCACTATTAAGGTACGCAAGATTTGTGATTTTGTAATTAGTTGGATTTTTTATCCATTTTCTTGCTGTTCGACACGATTCAATCCCTTTTTCCGCTTTTTTGTCGGACGGCACAAGCGATTGATAGTGTTCGTAATATTTAATTGCCTTATCGAAGTTTTCGTTCATTCTCAGCGCATCGGCACAATACAGATACACAATGGGATCCTGATATTTGAGCGAAATCGCCTTTTCGAGCCAAAGTTGAGCATCAAGCGGACGGGAAATATGGCGATAGCAAAATCCAATTTTATATGCTATTTCAGCTTTCTGCGGGTCTTCATTTTCTATCTGCGAAAATAAACTTTTGAAATTGTTTATTGCAAACGTATATTCGTTCGCTTGTAAAGCATCTTCGGCACGTTTCTGCAAATTTTTCTGGCTGAAAGCAAACGTAGCTGTCAGAAAGAAAACAATGCCGAGTAAAAATATACGTTTCATAAACACGAACAAAAACACTTCAAATATACATTTTTCGCAGTAAAAACAAAGCGAATGACGGTATCTTATTTTATCGCCAACAATTCAACTTCGAAAATCAAAGCCATGTGTGGTTCTATCGGCCCGCCCGGATGCGGATTAGCTCCGTATGCCAATTCAGAAGGGATATATAGTTTCCATTTTGAACCAACCGGCATAAGCTGTAAAGCCTCTACCCATCCTTGAATCACGCCGTTCACAGGGAACGAAGCGGGCTGGTTACGTTGTACAGAACTGTCAAATACGGTTCCGTCGATTAACGTACCGTGGTAATGTGTTGTAACCGTGTCAGCTGCCTTTGGCTTAGGACCGTTACCGTGTTTCAATATCTCGTATTGCAAACCACTTGGCAATGTAACGACTTCAGGACGTTTTGCATTTTCTTCCAAGAACTTTTTACTCTCAGTAATGTTTTTTTCAAACTTTTTTGCATTTGCCTGAGCCAAAAACGTTTGAATTGTCTCGAATGCTTCTTGCAAAGAAATCTCAAGTTTTTCGCCTTTCATCATATCCGAAAGTCCTTTAGCGAACATTTCCGCATTGATTTCCGTCACGCCTTCGCCTTTTAAACTCGTGCCAATGTTCATTCCCAAGCTGTAGCTTGCCTTGTCTAAATCTGTCTGTATCATATTGTCAATTTTATTTCTGCAAATCTAATAAACATTTTGTTTGTGACAAAGAATAGTCCTGCCACCACGAAAAAGAAAAAGCACGGCAAAAATCCGTGCTTTCCAAGTGTTTGTTACATTATTTTAACGAAAACTTATTCTTCACTGGATTGGCGTACATATCGAGCAGAATCCGTTCTATATCGCTCTTGTTCGGAATGTCAAGATCGTTTATTCCGTTTGCCAAATAATCAAGGAATATTTTCTTGTCGTTCGAATCGTATTGGTCGGCAAATTTGTTGCCTTTGTAAAGGATGTCGTATGCAATATAATTGTTTTTGTACAATGTGTAGGCATCGTAAATTCGTTTGTCAATTATTTTTGCCAGCTGTACAAACTTTTCCGTCTTTTCGAACGAATCGCAATATTCCAGTTCTTCTTTTGTGATGGTTGGAGTAATGACGAAATTCACATTCCCTTTTTGCGCCTTCACACCATTGAAAATGCTATAATAGTCTTCGTATTTGCTCTTTTTGTATTTTGTAAGCGACGAAACATATATTTCAGCCGCCTTGGCAAATGCACACGATTCATATTCGTACGAAACTGAGACAGGAGTTATGGACAATTCCGAGATATTTTCCACAAAATTGTCATCGTTGCTCATGGCAAACATTTTCAGTACGGCTGGTTCTGTCTTATCGTTTCCATCTTTTGTACGACCACTACGTTGGGCAATCCACACAGAACGATTCTTTTCGTTGATGACGTGACGAATGTACGAAGAAACGACCATATAGTCCCTATACAAATCCCGAAGATTGCCGCTTCTGCTAATGGGAAACATTCTGTTTAGTTTTCCTATGTCAACAGAAATTTCGTTTTTCATCAAGTTGCTTCCGAAAGTGATTTCAGTTTGTGGAATATCGATGAGAAAGAAATAATAATTGAGCAGAGCCGCATCAAGAACGATATCTCTATGATTCGACACGAACAAATAAGGCTTGTTTTTATCGAGTTGTTCCCAACCTTCGCACGTAAATTTCGTAATAGATTGGTCGATTATTCTTCGAATTACGGCAAAACTGACTTTCTCTTGAAATTCTTTTACGGTTTTTATTTCCTTAATTTTATCGGTAACCGCCTTAAGATTTTCATCAGGGGCAAGCGTATTCACAAGCCATGGAAAGAAAATATTGGAAGTCAGTCGCTTAACCGCTTTGGGAACTTCAGTGTCTTTATAGGGTCTTATAGATTCGAAATTTTGCATATCGTTCTTATGCATTATAATTTTTGGCAAATATACCAAATAAATTATAAAATAGATGAACTGTTAATAATTAGTCAAAAGTTGCCAATTATTGAATGCCCAATTCCTTTTTTACGAGTGGCATGATGTCAATACTCTTGTCGGAGAAGAAAAGGACTTGACTGCCTGTGCTTACGTCGAATATATAAAGAAAACCTTCTTTGGTCGCAACAGCCTTAATTGCTTTTTCTGCTTTGTCCAAAAGTGGTTCCAAAAGTTCTTGTTGACGTTGTGCAAGATGCTGTTCACCGTTTCTTTGGTATTGTTCTATTCTTGTTTGCATGTCTTGAAGTTCTTGAGCAAGCATTTTCTTGCCTGTTTCGCTAAGCGTGTCGGCAGATTGGCTGGCAAGAAGTTTCTTGTTGAATTCAACTGACATACTTTCAAGGATACTTTTCATTTCGTTGTATTCTTTCTCCAATGTTTTCTGAGCCTCGTCTCTCTCAGGCATAGCTGCAACTAACTCTTCATAATTGATATGACCGAATTTTTGTGCTTGTGAAGTGAATCCGAAACTGCATACGCACAATGCAGACAACATGAATTTTACTAATTTTCTCATAGTTCTTTAAAATTTTTGCAAATATACACTTTTATTTTGCTATCAAATTAAGTGCCAGAAATTTTAAGAATAATTCACCTTATACATAGTCCGAAAAAAGTCAAAAGACTGCATGAAATTTTTACTTTTTTTGAAAATATCCACTTTAATCCTTGGAAATCTGTTCCATTTCTTTTTTTAGGGGAAATAATTCTGTTCACATAACAATAGCATTGTGACTTTGCAGGCGAACATCAAGAATTACTACTTTCGTCTCTCAACTCTTCCGTTTACAGTTTTGTTGTAAATCATTTTGTGAGATTGCGAATATTTTTGAATAAATTCATACTTTTGGAAAAATTTTAAAACAAGATACAATGTTACCAACAGTTAATCCTACTCAGACGAATGCGTGGAAAGAATTGGAAAACTATTTCGCCACGTTCAAGGGTACTCAAATGAAGGATATGTTTGCCAAAGATTCTCAACGTGCGGCAAAATATTCTTTACAGTTCGAAGATATTTTCGTTGATTTTTCAAAAAACCTTATCGACGAAAAAGTTATGTCGCTTCTGCTTAAATTAGCAGAGGAGTGTGGTTTGAAGGACGCCATCGAGGCAGAATTCACAGGCGAAAAAATCAACAAGACGGAGAAACGTTCCGTGCTACACATTGCGTTGCGTAACCGCAGCAACACACCGATTTATTCCGACGGAAAAGATGTGATGCCCGACGTGAACCGCGTTCTTGCCCAAATGAAGGATTTTTCAGAAAAAATCATTTCTGGCGAATGGAAAGGTTACACTGGCAAGGCAATCAAATCTATCGTAAATATTGGTATCGGTGGTTCCGACCTTGGTCCGCTTATGGTTACCGAAGCGTTGAAACCATACAAAAAACCGAACATCACCAGCTATTTCGTTTCCAACATCGACGGAACTCACATGGCTGAGACGTTGAAGAAAGTTGACCCAGAAACGACATTGTTCATCGTTGCTTCCAAAACGTTCACCACGCTTGAAACAATGACGAACGCACAAACAGCAAAGGATTGGTTCTTGAAAGCTGCAAAAGACGAGAAAGCCGTTGCAAAACATTTCGTTGCCCTCAGCACGAACGCAAAAGCTGTTTCGGAATTTGGCATCGACACCAACAATATGTTTGAATTCTGGGATTGGGTTGGCGGCCGCTATTCATTGTGGAGTGCTATCGGATTGTCTATCGCTTGCAACATAGGTTTCGAGAATTTCCAAGAATTGTTGGAAGGTGCACACGCAATGGACAAACACTTCCGCAACACGGAATTCAGCAAGAACTTGCCTGTGATTTTGGCGTTGATTGGCATTTGGTACAACAACTTCTACGGTGCCGAAACTGAGGCAATTTTGCCATACGACCAATATATGCACCGTTTCTCGGCTTATTTCCAACAAGGAAATATGGAAAGTAACGGTAAATACGTTGACCGCAACGGAAAAGAAGTTTCGTACCAGACAGGTCCAATTCTTTGGGGCGAACCGGGAACAAACGGTCAGCACGCTTTCTATCAGTTGATTCACCAAGGAACGAAAATGATTCCGTGCGATTTCATGGCTCCTGCCATTTCGCAGAATCCTATCGGCGACCACCATCCAAAGTTGTTGGCTAACTTCTTCGCTCAGCCGGAGGCACTTATGATGGGTAAAACTGCTGAACAAGTTACTGCCGAATTGAAAAAACAAGGAAAATCTGACGAAGACATCGCAATGTTGCTTCCATTTATGGTGTTCAAAGGCAATATCCCAACAAACTCAATCTTGTTCAAGAAATTGACTCCGAGAACGTTGGGTTCGTTAATCGCAATGTACGAGCACAAGATTTTCACCCAAGGAATCATCTGGAACATTTTCAGTTTCGACCAATGGGGCGTACAACTTGGAAAACAGTTGGCTAACGTGATTCTTCCAGAATTGAAGAACAACGATGCGGTTTCGAGCCACGATTCTTCAACTAACGGATTGATTAACAAATACAAAGAAATGAGATAATATCTCCGTTTTCGTTGTAATTTATTGTAGAGACGCGATTAATCGCGTCTCTACATTTTTTAATACATTCTATGTGGATTCCTCTTGTAATCTGTTCTGCAGTTTTCCTCGGCATATACGATATTTTCAAAAAACTGTCGCTCAAAGGTAACGCCGTGCTGTTGGTCATGCTCATTTCGTCGGCAACGTCGCTTTTGATGTTTCTTCCTTTGATTATTCTATCGTCAGTATCACCATTGACACTGGAAGGAACGGTATTCTTTATTCCATACACCAATCCGCACGACCAGTTTTTAATCTTCATTAAAAGTATTATCGTATGGGCATCGTGGATATTCTCATTTTTTGCAATGAAATATCTGCCTATTTCTATTGTCGGTCCAATACGGTCTTCGGCACCAATGTGGACGCTCTGCGGAGCGGTTTTGGTTTTACACGAGTCGCTGACGGCAAGTCAATGGTGTGGCATATTGTTGATTATAATCAGTCTGTATCTTTATTCTTTTCTCGGCAAAAAAGAAGGCATCCGTTTTTCGCGCAACATCTGGATTGTCTTTATTTTTTTAGGAACAATTTTGGGTTCCGTGAGTGCTCTTTTCGACAAATACTTGATTGCACAATGCGGTATCCCCAAAATGGAAGTACAGGCATACTTCTCAATTTACCAGTTTCTACTAATGATACCCACCGTGATGATACTATGGTTCCCGAACAGAAAATATGCCGACCAATTTCAATGGCGGTGGACAATTCCGCTCATAGGCGTATTCTTAGTTTTTGCCGACTTTTTCTACTTCTACGCTATCAGTATTCCGGGAGCTTTGATTGCAGTAATTTCGGCGATCCGACGAAGCAATGTCATCATTTCGTTCCTCGCTGGCGCAGTCATTTTTAAAGAACAAAATATTGTCAAAAAAGGTTTTGTACTTATTGGCGTACTACTCGGAATCGGTATTTTATACCTCAAATAATTGAGCATTGTGCATTGTGAATTGTGCATTAACTAAAACGCCGCACTCAGCAAGTCGATATCTTTGCTCGTCATGCCAAAATGTTTTGCCAAAATTGGATTGGTAAGTATACCATTATATATGTATACCCCCTGACGAGCCGCATAGTTTTGCTTGAAAAAAGCCGAAACCGTTCCATACCCTGCAATGTCTTTGACCATTGGCATAAGGATGTTACTTAACGCAATAGACGCAGTCCGCGCCGCTTTCGAGGCAATATTTGGCACACAATAATGAATGACTTTGTGTGACGAGAAGGTTGGATTTTCAAGCGTGGTCGCCTTCGACGTGGCAAAGCATCCTCCTTGACTCATACACAAATCCACAACGACCGAACACGGTTTCATAGTCTGTATCATATCCTGCGAAAGCACAAAACGTTCGTCCGATTCCAATTGAATCGCCCCTATCACCACATCGGCGGAAAGCAAAGCCTTACGAAGCACGCTTTCGTGATAATTCGACGTAAACAACCGTTGCGACAGTTTTTCTTGAATAGTCACAAGACGCTGCATATAAGAATCGAAAATTTTCACCGTTGCCCCCAATCCTAATGCAGCACGAGCGGCAAACTCCCCTGCTGTGTTCGCACCTAAAACAACTACCTCGGCAGGACTGATACCTGTTATTCCACCCAACAACACGCCCTTTCCACTCTCCACGTCGTTCAGACATTCCGCCGCAACAAGCACCGACAATGTTCCCGCAATTTCATTCATTGAACGTAAAATCGGATAATATCCATCCAAATCGTGAATAAATTCATACGCAACTGCTGTGACGCGTTTTTTCATCAACGCACGCAACACATTCTTGGTCATTGCAGTTATCGGAACGGTAGAAAAAATCACCTGTTTTTCCTTTACATGAACAAGTTCCTGTTCCGAAACACAACCAATTTTCAATATCAAATCGCACTTATACACATCATCTGTCGAACTGCAAATCACAGCCCCCGCTTCGGCATAATCCTCGTCACAATACTTCGACTCAATTCCAGCATTTGCCTCCTTCAACACGACAATTCCTTGTCGCACTAAAATTTCCACGCCCTGCGGAGTCAACGGCACACGATGCTCATTCTTGTCAGTTTCTTTCGGAATACCAACAACGAACTGTTTCGATTTTTTACGAACTTCAAGAACTTCCTCCTGTGGCAATAAACCACCTTGTCCAAATGCAAATTGCGCAGATAAATCCACCATTGAAATATTTTTTCATAAAGATATAGAATTTGTTTTGAAAAACACACGGTCTTCTTAGAGAAATTTGAGACGAAAGACGAAAGTTGAGAGAACTATCGTAATTGAACATTTCACCTTAAAAAATGTTCATATCTATGAAAAATATAAACTCTTATTTTTTTAGTATTTCAATAAAACAAACTACCTTGCGGCAGTTTTAATTTAGAATAGAACAATGAAAAATATTTCAGAACGTTCGGCCGACAATATGCGTATTCTCGCAGTTTCAATGGTCGAAAAAGCAAAATCCGGTCACCCAGGAGGTGCTATGGGCGGCATGGATTTCATCTCCGTTTTATACTCAGATTTTCTGCAATACGACCCGACCGACATGGCGTGGGCAAATCGTGACAGATTTTTCCTTGACCCTGGACACATGTCACCGATGTTGTATGCGACTTTGTGCATGGTTGGAACGCTTTCCATTGAGGATTTGAAAAATTTCCGCCAATGGGGAAGCCTGACTGCCGGACACCCTGAAGTAAACCACAAAATTGGTATTGAAAACACGTCGGGACCGCTCGGACAAGGTCATACGATGGCTGTAGGTGCGGCTATTGCAGAGAAATTCCTTCGCGCCCGTTTCGGCGAATGGATGAAACACAAAATCTATGCGTTCATTTCCGACGGCGGTATCCAAGAGGAAATTTCGCAAGGAGCAGGACGTATTGCAGGTCACCTTGGTTTGGACAACCTCATAATGTTCTATGACTCCAACGATATTCAACTTTCAACCCACACCGATGCGGTTTCGAGCGAAGACACCGCTATGAAATACGAATCGTGGGGCTGGAGAGTCATCACAATCAACGGCAACGACCACGACGAAATCCGCAAGGCACTGCAATGGGCAAACGAAGAAACGGGAAAACCGTCGCTGATTATCGGAAAAACAACGATGGGTAAAGGATTGCTTGACGCAGAAGGCAAATCGTTCGAAGGACAAACATCGACACACGGACAGCCAGTGAGCAAGGCGGGTGCATCGGTTGAAAAAACTATTCTCAACCTCGACGGGAATCCAAACGACCCGTTCGCCATTTTCGACGACGTAAAACAATTTTGGAAAAACGTCAACGAAAATAAAATCAAAAACGCACAAAAACGTAAGGCAGAACAAGTGGAATGGGAAAAGAAAAATCCTGAATTGGCGAAAAAACTTGCCCAATTCTTATCAGGAAATATCCCAGCCGACATTGATTTTGCAAACATAGAGCAAAAACAAAACATTGCAACACGCGTCGCTTCGAAAACGGTTCTCGGATATTTTGCTGAACATATCGAAAATATGATTTGTTCGTCCGCCGATTTGAGCAACAGCGACAACACCGACGGATTCCTCAAAAAGACACAGGATATTACCAAAGATGATTTTTCAGGAAAATTCCTCGAAGCTGGTGTTGCCGAACTGACAATGGCATCAATTATGAACGGTATCGTGCTTCACGGCGGATTGTTCACCGCATGCGGCACATTCTTCGTGTTCTCGGAATATATGAAACCGGCAATGCGTATGTCGGCATTGATGGAACTGCCTGTTAAATATGTATGGTCGCACGATGCGTTCCGCGTTGGCGAAGATGGTCCTACCCACCAGCCAATCGAACAAGAAGCTCAAATCCGCTTGATGGAACAAGTATATAATCATAGTGGTAAACGCAGTTTTCTTGTACTCCGCCCTGCCGATGCTCAGGAAGCAACAGTTTGTTGGGAACTTGCCATGAAAACAAACGATCGTCCGACCGGCTTGATTTTCTCTCGCCAAACAATCAACGACATTCCTGCAAAACCAGGTTCAACACGCTATGCCGATGCACAAAATGCGAAATTCGGTGCGTATATTGTAAAAGAAGCACAAGGCGAAGCCGACGTTATTTTGGTTGCCAACGGTTCCGAAGTCAGTACAATTTACGATGCGTCGCTCATTCTCGAAAGCAAACACGGCTTGAAAGTTCAAGTTGTTTCCGCTCCGTCGGAAGGCTTGTTCCGTGACCAAAGCAAAGAATATCAGGAGAAAATTCTTCCTTCTGGAAAACCAATTTACGGCGTAACCGCAGGACTTTCAATCAATCTGCAAGGGCTTGTAGGAGCAAAAGGTAAAATCTGGGGGTTGAACCACTTCGGCTACTCCGCACCATATACCGTACTTGACGAAAAATTCGGCTACACTGCGGAAAATATTGTAAATCAAGTACTTGAATATTTAAAGGAATATTCTAAATAGTATCACAACACGTGTAAAAAGGCTCAATTAAAATTTGATTTTTACCGACAACGGTCATTTCTATAAAGAAATGACCGTTGTCGTCTCTCAACTCTCGTCTCTCAACTCTCAACTCTCAACTCTCACAACCCTTCCATCTCGCAACTCGTACTTCTGCCCTGTCTCAGGACAAACGGCACGATTATTTTCGTCAAATGTCAATCTGTGACCATATTCGCTAACCCAGCCTATCTGTCGTGCTGGATTGCCGACGACAAGTGCGTATGGCTTCACTGGTTTAGTAATCACCGCCCCCGCTCCTATCATGGCGTATTCACCTATTTCGTTGCCACAAACAATCGTTGCATTCGCACCAATCGAGGCACCTCGACGCACAATAGTCTGCTTGTATTCCGACTTACGGTTCACATGACTTCGCGGATTTATCACATTGGTAAACACCATCGAAGGGCCAAGGAATACATCGTCCTCACACACCACGCCTGTATAAACCGATACATTATTTTGAATTTTCACATTTCTTCCCAATACTACATGAGGAGAAACAACAACATTCTGTCCAATATTGCACTGTTCACCAATCGTACAATCAGACATGATATGAGAAAAATGCCAAATCTTAGTTCCGTTTCCTATCACACAGTCATCGTCGATAACTGCCGTAGGATGTGCAAAATACGTAGGTGCTTCCATAATTATTTTTTACATTGTTCAACAAGCGGCAACAAAGTGTTGGTTATATATCGGAGCTGCTCGTCATCAAGTTCCGTGTGCATCGGCAACGAAAGTACCGACTGCGACAGCCGTTCCGAGACAGGGAAATCGCCTTTTTTATACCGTTCGCTATGATATGCCTTCTGCAAATGCAACGGAATTGGATAATAAATCATGGCTGGAATTCCTTTTTCGTTCAACGCCGCCTTGAGCGCATCGCGGTCAATCGAAGCGGCAAGCTGAATGGTATATTGATGAAATACGTGCGACGAGTGTAGATTGTGAGCAGGAATGGTAATGTAAGGACACTGACCAAATGCCGAATCATAAAATGCCGCCGCCCGTTGCCGACTTGCAGTATATGAATCTAAATACTTCAACTTAACATCGAGTACAGCAGCCTGAATGCTGTCAAGGCGGGAATTTACGCCGATTCTGTCATGATGGTATCGAACACGCATTCCGTGGTTTGCAATACAGTTCACTTCGTCAGCCAATGTATCGTCATTCGTAAAAATCGCCCCTCCATCGCCATAGCAGCCAAGATTTTTTGACGGGAAAAACGACGTGCATCCAAGTTTTCCCATACAGCCCGATTTCTCCCGTCTTCCATCGGGAAAAGTATATTCAGCGCCAATGGACTGACAAGCATCTTCCACAACATACAAATTATGTTTCTGTGCTATCTGCATCAACGCCTCCATATCGGCATTTTGTCCAAACAGATGGACTGGAACAATAGCTTTTGTCCGCGACGTAATCGCCTTTTCCGCCGCTTCGGGCGACATACAGAACGTATGCGGGTCGACATCAACAAGCACGGGCGTTAGACCAAGCAACGCCACCACTTCCGCCGTGGCAATAAATGTAAACGTAGGTGTAATTACCTCATCACCAGGTTTCAATCCCAATGCCATCAACGAAATTTGCAAAGCATCGGTTCCGTTCCCGACTGGGATGACATGCTTCACGCCTAAATATTCTTCAAGATGATGCTGAAAATCAGCTACTTTCCCTCCTTTTACAAATGCCGTAGAGTCAATAACTCCCTGTATCTCACGATTTATCTCGTCTTTAATATTCTCGTACTGACTCCGCAGGTCAACCATTTGAATTGTTCTCATAAATTCCGATTCAGTATCTTAAAATTTTTCCGTTCTCTCTAAACATAGACTTGAGTCATTGTACAAAGATATAAAATTCTCTTACATTCTTCACTCCGATTTCGCCTCTCTTTTAAAGCCGTCATATTTGTTAGGGCAACTCGATTTTTATGTACTATGACAGTGATACAATAAATGTTTCACATAATGAAAAAAGGAGAACGCATCGTTGCATTCTCCTTGCTTATATTGAACAATCGAAATTCTATTTAGCCGCTCTCGCTTGTTCGTACGCTACAGTTTTGTCTTGCACGCTCAACAAATAATCAATGTCGTCAAGTGCATTTACAAGACAATGTTTCTTGTAACCGTTGATTTCGAATTTCTCGCTATGCCCAGTCGTTTCGTTCGTAACTGTTTGGTTTGGAACATCAACAGTGACAATAGCTTGCGGATTTTTAGCGATTGTGTCGAACAATTCCTGTTGGAACGCTTGAGAAACAATCACTGGCAACACGAAGCAATTCAGCAAGTTGTTTCTGTGAATATCGGCAAAACTTGACGAAATCACAACACGAACTCCATAGCCTGCGATTGCCCATGCAGCATGTTCACGGCTTGAGCCGGATCCCCAGTTTTGTCCGCCCACAATAATTTCGTGAACGCCTTCGCGTGGCGCTTCCGAAAATTCAGGTTTGTTCATCACAAAGTCTGCCACAGGTTTGCCGTCGGCATCGAAACGCAAGTCGTGCATAAACGCGTCGCCGAAGAATTTCGGGTCACGCGTGGTGCTTGCCAAGTAACGGGCAGGAATGATTAAGTCGGTATTACAGTTGTCGATAGCAACAGGAATACACGTTGATTTGATGATATTGAATTTCTGTTTTGCCATAGTTACATAAATTTACGAGGGTCAGTAATTACGCCTGTGATTGCACTTGCGGCAACTACGAGCGGAGAAGCCAATACCGTGCGTGCGCCCGGTCCTTGTCGTCCCACAAAATTTCGGTTCGACGTTGAAATTGACAATTTTCCAGCAGGAACCTTGTCGGGGTTCATTGCCAAACACGACGAGCATGACGGCAGACGAAGCTCGAAACCTGCATCTTCCAAAATTTTGTCGATTCCTTCGTCTATGATTTGCTTGCGAACCAACCAAGAACCCGGAACGAGCCAAGCCACTACGTTTGGAGATTTTTTCTTTCCTTTCACAACTGAAGCGAATGCACGGAAATCCTCAATACGGCCGTTGGTACAAGCACCCAAGAAGCAATAATCCACAGGCGTGCCTTCCAACTTTTGTCCTGGTTTAAACTGCATATAGTCAAGTTGTGCTGTCAGCTGTACTTTTTGCGCCTCGTTCAATCCGTCCAACGTAGGAACAGTCTCGTCTATTGCAATACCAGCCCCTGGATTTGTTCCGTAGGTAATGCGAGGTTTAATGTCTTCCGCCTTGTATGTAACTTCTTTGTCGAACACAGCGTCATCATCGGTTTTGAGTGTTTTCCAATAAGCCACGGCTTTGTCCCATTCTGCGCCTTTCGGAGCATATTCACGACCTTTCAGGTATTCAAACGTAGTTTCATCAGGAGCGATGATACCAGCACGCGAGCCCATTTCGATTGAAAGGTTCGACAATGTAAGACGACCTTCCATAGAAAGATTGCGGATTGTAGAGCCCGCATATTCAACCACATAGCCTGTTGCACCCGAAGTTGTCATTTGAGCCATAATGTACAACGCAATATCTTTTGCCGTAACGCCTTTTTGTAATGTACCTTCAATGTTGATTCTCATTGACTTAGGCTTTCCTTGCAAAATACATTGACTTGCAAGCACTTCGGCCACCTCGCTCGTTCCGATGCCCATTGCAAGAGCGCCAACGGCACCGTGAGTAGAAGTGTGTGAATCGCCACAGACGATAGTCATTCCCGGCAACGACAATGCTTTTTCAGGACCGACAACATGAATGATTCCGTTGTCTTTAGTTCCCATTGCAAAATGCTTGATGCCAAATTCGGCACAGTTTTTCGCCAAGGTTTCAACTTGTTTGCGACCAATCGGGTCATTGATTACTTCCTGTTGGTCGGAAGGAGTATTGTGGTCGGGCATGGCAACCACCTGTTCGGGACGGAACACTTTGATTCCTTTGTCACGAAGCGTGTCGAATGCCTGAGGCGAAGTCACCTCGTGGGCATACAGACGGTCGATGTACAACTGTGTAGGTCCGTCTGGCACGACTTGCACCACGTGCGCATCCCAAATCTTTTCAAATAATGTTTTTCCCATTGTTATATCCTATAAAATTGCGGGGTAAAGGTAATGAATTAAGAATTAAAATTTAATACTTAGGAATTAGATTTTAGGTATATATTTAGTTTTACTTTCTATAAGATGATTGTTTCTATTGCAGTTTTTCAATTTAAACAACAGAATCTAAAATCTATGACTATCTTTGCAGACGAAAATTGAAAACAATGACGATTCCGTATACTGATTCCGACAAGAGCAAAAAAGGACAAATTGTCGATATGTTCAACAACATTGCACCGAAATACGACTTTTTGAACCATATTCTTTCGCTTAACATTGACAAAATTTGGAGACGAAAAG
Organism: Bacteroidales bacterium; assembly: GCA_017516865.1. Taxonomy (GTDB): domain Bacteria; phylum Bacteroidota; class Bacteroidia; order Bacteroidales; family UBA1715; genus UBA1715. Next base: position 9,149 of record JAFXAU010000019.1, on the reverse strand, counting down.
CCATAAAAGAAATCAAGAAAAATTCTCCTCGTACAATTCTCGACATTGCTACAGGGACAGGCGATTTCGCAATTCTTTCGGCAAAAAAAATTCAACAAGCGGAAAAGATTGTTGGCATCGACATTTCTGAAAATATGCTGCAATACGGTAACGAAAAAATAGCAAAACTTGGCTTGCAGGACAAAATCTCGCTTCTTGTCGGCGACAGCGAATCAATGCCGTTCGAAAACAATTCCTTCGACGCAATAACCGTGGGATTCGGTGTAAGAAATTTTGAAAATTTAGAAAAAGGTCTTTCCGAAATATATCGTGTACTCAAACCTGGCTGCACGGCGGTAATATTGGAATTTTCCATGCCGCAGCATTTCCCGATAAAGCAACTGTACACGTTTTATTTCAAGCATATTTTGCCGACAATCGGAAAGATTTTTTCGAAAGATTACGATGCGTATTATTATCTATTTCAATCGGTGCAAGAATTTCCATACGGACAAAAATTTGTAGAACTGACGAAGAAAACAGGTTTCCAAAATACTAAAATACAAGCACTTTCGTTTGGAATTGCAAGTTTGTATATATGCACAAAATAATAATGTAAACGAAAACTTTATACTTTTACCAAAAAAAGAATCGTTGAAACAGACTGTCTACATCTTTTTATTTCTCACAATGGCGGTGCAAGGTTTTGCACAGCACAAAAAGATTATGCACGACCAAGAATACGATAAAAAGTGGTTCCACTTGGGTTTCACACTGGGAACCAACTACATGAACTACAGAATTTTCCCTGATTCTACATTATTATTTACAGGTCTTGCCGATTCGGTCTACGGTGTTGAATCTCACGGAACTGTCGGTGTCAATTTGGGCGTAATCAGCGAATTACGAATGGGAAATTATCTTTCTGCCAGATTCCTGCCCGGTTTGATTTTCGGACAGCGAAATCTGGTTTACCAAATCAGGAAAGAGGGCTCTCCCCGATTCGAACCTGTTTTCAAGGAATACACAATGAAAGTTTCGAGTATCTACATTGACGCTCCTATCCTACTGAAATTCAAAGGGAAACGAATAAACAACTATCGTCCGTATTTGGTCGGAGGAATGTCGTTCCGTTACGATTTGGACACCAAAAGAATCGGAAACGACAACGACGATTACACAATAAATCAGCATCCGCTTGATATGTTTTACGAATTTGGATTCGGCATTGATTTCTTCCTTGTATATTTCAAATTAGCAACAGAATTTAAATTCAGTTTCGGTACCGTGAACGTGCTTGAACCAGAACAGACGGAATACTGCACCGTAATCGATGCTCTCAAAAGTAGAATGTTCATCGTATCGTTCCATTTCGAATAACTATGATTCAAACCGTCACAATACAAGTTCGTCCCAATAACGCAAAAAATGATTTTCGTCTAAAGAAAACGGTTGCGGAACGGCTGAATATTTCCTTGTCCGACATCAATGAAATGCGAATCGTCAAACGCTCGATTGACGCTCGTTCGCGAGACATAAAAATCAACCTGTCTGTACTTACCGCCTACGGCGACGACGCACGGCTTCCGCAGGAAAAGCTGCTTTTTGAAAAGCACAACGTTTCTCTCCAACCCGAAGTTCACATCATCGGTGCCGGACCAGCAGGACTTTTCGCCGCTCTGCGACTTATTGAGCTCAATTTCAAACCTATCATTTTAGAACAAGGGAAAGACGTTTCTGAACGAAAAAAAGATATTGCAAAACTAAACCTTAATCAAGGCTGTAATCCTTTGTCGAACTATTGTTTCGGCGAAGGCGGCGCAGGCACGTTTTCCGACGGGAAACTATTCACACGCTCAAAAAAGAAAGGCGATAACCGACGGGTTTTGGAACTGTTCGTCATTCACGGTGCACAACATTCCATTCTTGTCGACGCACATCCGCACATCGGTTCCGACAAACTTCCCGAAGTCATTTCAAATATGCGGAAAACCATTCTTGAATGTGGCGGCGAAATACATTTCAACAAGGAAGTAACTGGTTTTGAGATAAATAGCGACAAAATCACGAAAATAATCTGCGGTTCCGACTCATTCAAAGTCAATACGGTTATTCTCGCCACAGGTCATTCAGCCCGTCCTCTCTACTACACGTTGCACAATGCCGGCATAGAACTCGAAGCAAAGGCTTGTGCCATGGGCGTCAGGGTGGAACATCCACAGGAATTGATAAATTCCATTCAATATCATGGGAATAAATCCGACGCCTTACCTGCGGCGAATTATACACTTGTCCATCAGGTAAATGACAGAGGTGTCTACTCTTTTTGTATGTGCCCAGGTGGAATTATTGTTCCGTCTATGACAGCCGACAATCAGACCGTGGTAAACGGGATGTCAAATTCACGGAGAAATTCACCATTTGCAAACTCAGGAATGGTCGTAGAACTGCGAATTGAAGACTTTGCCGAATACAAAGACTACGGCGTACTTGCAGGATTGAAATTTCAAGAAGATTTGGAATCCCTTGCGTTTAAAAACGGCGGTCAAAAGCAGATTGCACCGGCACAACGAATTTCAGATTTTGTACGAGGAAAAATCTCAGGTTCTCTACCCGACAGTTCATACATTCCAGGATTAATCAGTTCCCCCATGCACTTTTGGATGCCCGAATCTATTTCAAAAAGATTACAGGAAGGACTCAAAGCCTTCGACAGACAAATGCACGGTTTTGCAAGTTCCGAGGGCATTCTCGTCGGCGTAGAATCACGGTCGTCCTCTCCTATCCGCATTCCCCGTGACGGAGAAACACTTCACCACATCCGCATTGAGAATTTGTACCCATGTGGCGAAGGTGCTGGCTACGCAGGAGGAATCGTTTCGTCCGCCATCGACGGCATGAATTGTGCAGAAGCTATTGCACGGAAATAATCAAAAAATACCGTATGTTCTTTTGGGAATGTAGAGACGCGATGAATCACGTCTCTACGGGTTATCTCATATTATTTCTATACCACGTGTTGTATTCGGCAATAATTTTATCAATATTAAGCCGTCCGTAACCTTTTTCCTTTTTCAATACTTTTTGAGCAAGTTCCACATCTTCTGCCACCAACTTGCTGACTTTATCAGTAAAATTCAACATTAACGAAGTCATTTCTATAGGCATTTCGTCACCCTTCTGATACACAATTTTATCTTCGTAACCAGTGTTTGTTTCGTTTGGCTCGTACCACACATATTTTGAAATGTATCCGTCAGAAATCTGCAACAAAAAACGCATAGGTTTCGACATCAACCCGCCGCTATAGTGCATGGATTTGTAGTATCTGTCACCAATCACGTATGCCTTAATATAATCAGGTGTATATACAATTTTTGTCCGTGTATCGCGAGGATCGGTAAAAAAGTTCACACACGTCTGATTGCTATTTATATATGAGCCTATGCAGCCTCGTTTTTGTGCTTCGATATATCCCTCTACTATTTCACCGTCGTTTTTAACAACATAGCCTGGATATAATTTCCATATTTCATAATCAGACCAGTCCTGTGCATTCGTCATTACCGCCGTCAGCACAAATAATAACAGAAAAAAAATTCTTTGTTTCATACTATCAGTTTTATTCAATCACTTTCACAAGATCCTTCAAATAGCGTTTTACCGTTGCCCCGTTCTCCATTTCAACCAACGCAATATCACTGCCGATAAACGAAATGATTGTTGCTGTGCAAACTCTGTCGCGGAATTTGTACAACACCTTCTCGCCTACCTTGAAGTTCGGATTTTCATACGTAACCTTGGCTTCCGCAGGATTTGTCGGTTCTTTTACCGATTCGGCATTATGCTGCGGCATCATCTGCACCTTAGGTGCCGGAGCCTGTGCCACTGGTTTTGGCGGTTCCTCGCCTGTAACAAGGTCTTTCACGTAGCGATTTACGGTCAATCCGTCTTCCGTTTCAACCACGGCAATATCGTTGCCAATAAACGAAACAACATGTGCCGTATACACTCTATCGCGGAATTTATAAAGAACTTTTTCACCTACCTTGAAGTTCGGGTTTTCATACGTTACCTTGACTTCCGCAGGATTTGTCGGAACCTTTACCGATTCGGCATTGTTTTGCGGCACTTTACGTGTCTTTTCGGCAACATTTTGCGTTGCTGTTCCCTGTGTCTCAGCGTTTTGATATTGTTGAGATGGTGCAGTATTCTTCGGAGCCGAATAGGTTTCTTTGTTGTTTTTTGCAGTATTTTTCTGCTTAGGAGCATTATCGAACGTAACCTCTGATGCTCCCGATTTGCCTGTCTTTAATGTTCTCGACAGAGAAAAACCGTCGTTGAATGAAAAATATTGCCGCCATCCGAGAGAGATAGTGTAAACACCGGCAGTACCACTAAAATTTCCAGTTTGCGATTTCACAGTATAATGCATAGGAACAATATATGCTGCAGAAAGTATAAAACTACCTAAATCAAATCCTATTTCTGGCCGTATTCCGAAAGAATACGCACTTCCACCTTCGGCAATCAACGTTTCTCCATAATAAGTGTCAGGTGTTGAAAACTGACTCAATCCAAGGCCAATGGTAACATACGGACTCACCTTTTTTTCTGGGACTCGTAGTCGATATTGAGCTTTTAGCCCATATACTGCTAAACTATATAATCCGACATCTAACTCCGTAGAGCTCTCAAATCCAAATAATACAGAACCTGCGAACATTCCCCCGACCGCAAACTTATTATTAAGTGCATCTAAACACATCATAGCATCAGCACCGAACCCAAGTCCAAAAGAGCCTAATTTTTCACCTGTGGTTTTATCTTTAAATGCGTCACCCTGTGTTCCCGCATAACCAATATCACCAGAAACGTAGAATAACTTTTGGGCATTTACGCTAAAGCACAACAAAACTAAAGTAAGCGTACAAACAGTTTTAATATTTTTCATAAAAGCACATTTTTTACAAAGTAAAGCATTTTTAACGTAAAAAACTCCTGCTATTGGGAAAAATAGCAAGAGTTTTTCAAATTATGTTATTCTACATCTCTCACAAGACGGACGCCAAAACCAGTTTCCCGATCACCACGATGATTCGTAACAATTTCTTCCGTGTTAAAATGTACATTATACGAGTTATAGTCATCTAAAAAGGACGCAGACCAATAGTTTCCATATCCCCCATCACCATACAATATCTTACCTCTGCGGTAACCATTTGCTGGCAAAAACACGGCTCCTTTTGACTGCATTATGTTCCAATCCTCCGCGGAATATGAATTCGTATTCCAATCATCTGATTGATGTGTAAATTGAAGCAAAGATGGTGTGGTCCAATTATCTGGTAATAATATAATTCCATTGATTCCTTCTATATTTCCTCTTGAATATAATTTATCAGCTTCTTTACGTTCGTTTATCAAATAACTCCATTCTTCTGCTGTTAGCGTTCTCCATAGACCATTTGAATTGCCTCCGTTGGAAATAGGGTTATACACGCCCCAATCATAGTTAGTTTCCGCAATATTTTTTTCTTCATCATTAAACGCGTACGCTCTATTGTATTCGGAATATGGATAGATTGAGTTAAATCCGCTTGTACCCCACGAAAACAAGTCAATAAAACCATTATATGAAGACGAAATATTTGAGTTTTCATTGCCAATCAAGTCATATTGCTGTTCGGCAAAACGCCATACATCCACATTGGGATTATATTGCAAATTTCCCATTGAGAAATTCACCCGTTTATTTTCTGAGACAGAAAATGGTGCCTTTATAACGCCTTCGTCCGATACTTCACGTTTAACATTTTGAGCTAAACGAACGGACATACCATATAAACGGCCGATTGGTCCCACAGAATATTCATTACTTGTAAAATGAAAGAGTTCCGCACTCACTCCCCTTACAGAACTTGTCCAATAGTTTCCATATTCATTTTCAAAAAGATACGTTCCATCCGTATCGCGTTCTCCTACAGCAGGGAAAAACACAGCACCATTTTCCTCTAACTTTTCCCATTCCGCATACGTATAATTATTCACTTCTTGATAACGATACTTTCCATAATAATCAGAAGTTCCACTTGTAAATGAAACACCTTCTGGTAAAACCCAATTGTCGGGTAACAAAATAAGTCCATTTATACCTTCAATACTCGCTATTCCATATTTTTTCGAGGCATCACGTCGGTTTTTCATTATATATGAGAATTCTTCATTCGTAAGAGTTCTCCACAATCCTGCTTGATTTCCACCATTTGAAATTGCATTATAAACTCCCCAGTCGGCGTTTGCGTATTCGCCAGTCAAATCATTTGCTGGCGAGCCTCCAATATAGTAATCACTATTTTGTTTGCTATACTTATCAGGTTGATAGGCTACCGCCCCGCCTGACCAGCCTGAAGTTCCGAAACAAAATAAATCTATATATCCATCATTTTCTGGCAATGAATACAGAGCACCAATGGAACTCAACTGGTGCTCGGCAAAACGCCATGTGTCAGTTTTGGCTTGATACTGCAAATTCCCTTGAGAAAAATATATCTTTTGATTCATAGAAATAGAAAATGCGGCTTTTATAGCACCATTTTCAAAGATTTCAGGTTTAGGTTTTTCTATCTCAAATTCAAACTCAATTGTTGTATTTTCTGTAATTGTAGAAGTTTTTACATCTGTTTGCTTTTTGTAATATCCAGTAAATTCAAATGTTTCGCCTTCGTTAAAAGTAATAACATCGTCGGCTGATTTCAAGAATGCCACGGATTCGGCTGTTGCCACTTCAAAAATGCCTGCCTGGGCGTTTTCCTGCAACGAAAGTTTCAGCGAAGCCGTTTGACCGTTAGCCGAAGCAACCAACACATACACTCCTACCGAAGCACCAACTTGGAATGTGTATTGTCCAGCATTTACATTGTTTGCATAACGGGCAACCACCGTTCCGTTAGCGGAATACAACGTAAGATTCAACAGCGAAGCCGTTTCCACGTTTACTGCCACGGTGTTGTTTGCCGTTTGCTGCAAAAATGCTGAATTGCCAACCGTTGCAACGGCAACATCTTGTTTTTCAATCTTTTTCAAAGTAATTACGTTATCGGAGCCATACAGCATTTTAGCCTCACCCGAAACGACGCTCTTTACTTGTACGCTGTCTATTGGCACATTTGCCGAAAACGTACATGTGTAGTTGGTCTGGGCAAACAAACCTGTTGCCACCAACAATGCTCCTAAAAACGAATAAAGTTTCTTCATATCTATAAAAATTGAGTTTCTAAATTATTCTACATCTTGAACAAGGCGGACAGATCGGCCGTCATAGCGATAGAACCCCTTTATGCTAGCTTCACTACTGCTAAAAAGTAGACCATACACCCCCTCGCCACAAATAGTGGAAGACCAATAGTATCCGTATTTTCCCACACAATAAATAGTCGTTCCTATACGATCGCCAGCTGTTGGAAGGAATATAGCACCATATGACTGCATTTTCATCCAATCTTCGAGCGAATATTCATTGGTAGTATAATCTCCTGGATTACACGTAAATTTTATTGACGAAGGCGTTTCCCAATCATCAGGCAACAATATCAATCCTTTTACATTATTTACCTTGCCTTGCCCAATAAGACTATTTGCTTGTACACGACTTGAGATCAAATACTCCCATTCACTACTTGTAAGCGTTCTCCACAATCCTGCTTGATTTCCACCATTCGAGATTGCGTTGAATTTCCCCCAGTCTGCATTTGCATAACTACCCGAAAAATTGTTGATTGCCTCTCCTCCTATATAGTAATCATCATTATTTTCACTCGTACTATAAGGTTGATAAGCATTTGCTTCGCTATTCCATCCACTCGTTCCAAATCCGAACAAATCTATCCAACCATCGTATGTTGACGATATAAGGGTATTATATGCTGCTATTACATCGTATTGATTTTCGGCAAAACGCCACATTCCTGTACTTGCCTGATATTGCAAGTTTCCCTGAGAAAAATACACTTGCTTATCATCCGAAACAGAAAAAGCAAATTTTATTGCACCTTCATAATCTCTTTCAAAAGCAAAAACTATTTCTTCACTTTCGATAATTGCAGAAGTTTTTACATCCGTCTGTTTTTTATAATACCCAGTAAATTCAAACTCTTCGCCTTCGTTAAAAGTAATAACATCGTCGGCTGATTTCAAGAATGCCACTGGTTCGGCTGTTGCCACTTCAAAAATGCCTGCCTGTGCGTTTTCCAGCAACGAAAGTTTCAGAGAAGCCGTTTGGTCGTTAGCCGAAGCAACCAACACATACACACCTGCCGAAGCACCTACTTGGAATGTGTATTGTCCAGCACTTACAGCGTTTGCATAACGCGCAACCACCGTTCCGTTAGCGGAATACAATGTAAGATTCAACAGCGAAGCCGTTTCCACGTTTACCGCCACAATGTTGTTTGCCGTTTGCTGCAAAAATGCAGAATTACCAACTGTTGCGACGGAAACATTTTGTTTCTCAACCTTTTGCAAGGTAATTTCATTATCGGGGTAATACAGCATTTTAGCCTCGCCCGAAACGGTGTTCTTTACTTGTACGCTATCCATTGGCACATTTGCCGAAAACGTACACGTATAGTTAGTCTGTGCAAACAAACTTGCTCCAACCAACATAGCCCCTAAAAGTGAATAAAGTTTCTTCATATCTATAAAATTAAGGTTTCTGATAAAGTCTATTTTTTCTCTCTCAATCGAACAATTACTGTTTCGTCGTCAACCATGACCTTAACATCATAGTCGCGTTTAAAATATTGATGGTCGAAATCCCTCCCCTGGATTCTCACATCTTCATCGCAGTTATCTACAACGGCAGAATATACCCACTTGATATAATCGTCACCATATCCATAATAATCTTCAACGATTAATTTGCCCCTTGGACATTCCACTGTATCACAATGGTCAGTTACACAAGATGTTGCACCAAACATAAACGGCAAAGCCAACAAGAGTAATTTTATTCTTTTCATAATATTAATGTATGTTATACTAAAAATTTCACGTCTTTTGCATTAACAAAACCGAAAGGTTTCCCGTCACCGACGAAAAACCGCATATGCTATTTATAAATACTGTAAAAGGTTGTTTAAGAGAGGGTTGTGTGTGTGTGTGTGTGTGTG
>JAFXAU010000018.1 GCA_017516865.1 Bacteroidales bacterium | reverse complement strand
TTGCACAAGTCTAACGTCTGTTATCATTCCCGAAGGTGTGACTACAATTGGAGAGGAGGCTTTTTCTAGTTGTACCGGTTTGACGTCCGTTATTATCCCTAAAAGTGTGACTACAATTGGAGAACATGCTTTTTATCTTGTAAAAAATATTGTGTTTGATGGTAATGTTCAAGGAAATCCTTGGGGTGCGTTAATGGTAAATAGAACGATAGATGGTAATTTTATATATTCCGACGAGGAGAAAAAAGAATTGTTGGCTTATATTGGAGAAGGTGGCGATGTAAAGATTCCCGAAAGCGTAACTACAATCTGCGACCTTGCCTTTTACGGATGTGCGAGTCTGAAATCAGTTGTCATTCCCCAAAATGTGACCTATATAGGGAAAGGTGCATTTGCAAACAGTGGGTTGACATCTATTATGATTCCAGAAGGAGTGACTGAGATATATTCTAAAACATTTAAAGATTGCAAGGATTTAACATCGGTAATAATTCCATCAAGTGTAATAGCTATAGAGAGTAATGCATTTGCAGGAACTAATAATCTTAAATTGATAGCAATTTCATCAAATGAAACAGATATAGGGAATAGTATTTTTTCTGAAATAGGTGATTTGGAATCGTTATCAATACCTGATGATTTTGAAGTTTCGAAATACTCAATTTATATAAAGAAAGATGGATTCCGTTATAAAGTTATGAGTCCGTCAGAACTTATGGTAGTGGCAAACGATTACTCTGGCGAGGTTGTAATTCCAAGCAAGGTGATTGCTGGTAATATTTTTTCAGTTACTTCAATTGATAATGGTGCGTTTGCATCATGTAGCAATTTGTTGTCTATAACAATTCCTGCTGGTGTAACATCAATTGGTGACGAAGCGTTTGCAGGCTGTAAAAAACTTGCTAAAGTCACATGTTTGGCAAATATGCCGCCCGATGCCAACGAAAACGTCTTTGCAATATATAATGGTTATTTGTATATACCATGCGATAAGTTCGAGTGGTACGAAATTCACCCAGCATGGGGGCAATTCAAGCATAGGAACTGTATTTCTTCGGAATCCGCAAGTTTACAAAACGACGTGGTTGCCGTGGTTCCCGAGAAAACCGAGGCAGTATTCTCAATGCCTAAAAACGAGAGTGCAAACTCCTACACGCTTACCATTTCAAACAATGGCGTAACATTCTGCACACTCACGTTCAACGCACAAGGACAATTGGCTAACATAGATTTCTCTTCTACAAAGAGCTACGAGTTAAAATCGGGCGTTGAGGCGTTCCAATTTACGGTAACAGGTCTTTCAACCGCGTCGGATTACGGTTATTCTTTCAAGGCATTGGATAATGCTAAAGCTGTGCTAAAAGAATACAGCGGTTCGTTCACAACCAAAAACGAAGACGGCACAGGCGGTAACAGTCAAGGTGGTTCAGCACAAGGCGAGCAAGGCGGTGAAGGCGGCCAAGGTGGTGAACAAGGTGGCGAGCAAGGCGGCTCAACCGCGGTTTCTGAGGTTTCCAACACCACGGCTGTCACAATCGTAAACGGTCAAATCCTTGTAAACGGCGAAGCTCCGGCATTCGTGGTAACCGTTTCTGGTCAAAAAATCGCAAATGCAAACCTCAAGGCAGGGGTGTATTTTGTGGTTGTAGATGGCGAAACGGTAGGCGTTTCGGTACGGTAATCCTGTAGAGACGCGATTAATCGCGTCTCTACAAATCATTGCAAATGTTACAAATCAAAGGTCGTCGCAAGGCAGACTTTTTTTAATGCACAATGCTCAATGCGTAATGCGCAATTAATGGATTTTCGTGTGGAGTCCCTTTTTTGAATGCTTAATGCGTAATGCTTAATGCGCAAATTAATGCATAATTCACAATGCATAATTCACAATGGTGAGATTCCGAGCGAAGCGAGGAATCTGTTTATAAAAGTAGTAATCTATGAAAAATGAAATAGATTCAAGCCCAAAGATCGAAATAATCTTGTATCAACCCAACGAAACGGTGTCGTTGAAGGTAGGGTTAGACGAGGAAACCGTATGGCTCTCGCGGGCACAAATGTCCAGCGTATCGTTATGCTGTTTTTAGCGTTTTTTTCATCTGGTAATCGTTCAATTTCTTTGTGATTTGCATTACCACATTGTTTTTGATTTCTTCGATTGTCGAATTCTTTTTCGGAACAACTGGTGACAGAAAATCTACCGATATTTTCGCAAATGGTCTTGGAATGTTAATTTTCTTGAACACGGCACGTTCCGAACCTGAAATAGCTACAGGAATTACCGGAATGTTCAGCTCTTTGCTCAAAATTGCGAAACTGTCTTTGAATGTGTTGAGTTTGTTGTCGACCGAACGTGTGCCTTCTGGGAAAATAATTACATTCTTGCCTTTTTGCAGCACAGCGGCCATTTGTTGCAACGAATCACGCACGTTTTTGTTGATATCCATCAAAATTACGTTGTTTTTGCGCGCCATAAAGTGGGCAAATTTTGAATGTAAATGTTTTTCTTTTGCAAAGAAGAACGTGTTTTTCACAACACGTGGACGGAGTTTCGACGTGATGAAGTAACCGTCCAATGCGCTACGGTGGTTTGCCACTATGATACACGGTTGTTTCGGCATTTCAAATTTGCCGTGTTTGCGGTAGTTGAACATGTACACCGCGTTCATCAGAAAGCGGACTAAATGGCTGCAAATTGCTTGAATGATGCCTGCTTTCGGAATTTTGGTGTTGTATTTCTTGGTCGAAAGAATTTCTTTCCACGAAATGTTTGTATTGACAGTTCCTTCGGTTTTATGTTGTTCGATATATGTCGAAAGTTTGCCCAAAGTGTTGATTTCGTCAAGTTGAGCTTCGGTGATAGGAACTTTGAAATTTTGTTCCACAAACGTCAGCAGGGCAATTTTCCCAAGAGAATCGATAGCCAAGTCGATTTCGAAGTGGTCATTCTCCTTAGCATTCATATTTGTCTCAGTATCAATGAATTTCTTGAGACGAACGTATACTTCGCTTCGTGGAGTTTCGGTTTCGGTTACGTCTTTTTCATTGTTTTGTGAAATAAGTCCTTCCAATTTGTAGCGTTGAATTTTCATCAAACGTGTCTTTGGTAGTTCTCCTGAATAAATATGAATGTTTTTGATTCGTTTGTATGGCGCTACAGAGAAATTGTATTTCTCGATTTCTCCACGGAGAATATCATGAATATTTTCGTTCGTCTTTTCGCGGAGTTCGTTCATTTGCGGAACGATAATGCATTGTAATACAGTGTCTTTTAAGAATACACCGACCTCTTTTATGCACGGAGAATCTTTCAAAATTTCTTGTTCAACTTCTTCTGGGTTGATGTTTTTCCCATTTGCAGTTACAATAATTTCTTTGATACGACCAGTGATTTTCAGGCAGCCTGCGTCGAACGCACCCATATCGCCTGTGTGTAGCCAGCCATCTTGAATAATTTGTGCCGTTTCTTCGGGACGGTTGTAGTAGCCCTGCATCACGTTGTCGCCTTTTACGCAAATTTCGCCGTTGTCGGCAATTTTTACCTCAATGCCCTTTAGCGGTTCGCCTACGTAACCCACACGGATGTTCCACGGACGAGTGAAGCAAATCATTGGTGCGGTTTCTGTCATTCCGTATCCTTCAAGTACTTGGAAGCCAAGAACTTTTAAACTTTCTCCTATTTCGTGTGGCAAACTTGCACCACCCGAAACAAGATAATCAATGTGTCCGCCGAATTTTGTATGGACTTTTTTGAATATGAATTTCGAGAATTTTGGCGAATTGATTGCCTTTGCCAGTTTGTACATTGCTTTTGTCAATAAAGAACTATTTATGGTGTTCATTATTGATTTTACCAAAATCTCGTATAGCCGTGGCACGCCTATGAATAGGCTGATTTTGCCACGTTGCAGAGTACCAAGAATGCTTTCCGCTGTCAAGTTTTCGGCAATATATACGCTTGTGCCTATGCTCAACGGGGCAATCATTGTTCCCAAAAGAGGGAAAACGTGGTGTAACGGCAACAAAATCATTACATTGCGTTGTGCGTTGTATATTGGCACGTCAACTGATACACTATTAATATTGAATCGAATATTTTTTGTCGACAGCATCACACCTTTGGGCGAACCAGTCGTTCCCGAGGTGTAAATCAATGCTATTGTGCGGTCTTCATCTTCAATTTCAATGTTGGTGATTGGTGTAGAGACGATGTGCGCATCGTCTCTACAAATATCGTTTGCAGTGAGAATTTCGCACGAATGATTTGCGATAGAAAGAGCTTCTTTAACAATGTCTATTTTTCCAGGTTCGGTAAACAAACATTCTGGTTTGCAGTCATTTAGTATATAAGCTAATTCTTTTGTTGTTGAAAGAGCGTCGACAGGAATTATTATCGCGCCAGTGCGGAGACCTCCGTAGAACGCAAATATCCATTGGTCGGAATTTTCTGCGTAAATCAGAACCTTTGTCGGATTGGCTTTAGCAGAAAAAGTATCCGCATACTGTTGTGTCTGTTGTAGAAATTGATTGTACGTGTACTCTCTGTCTTTGTACACGATAGCTTTGTGTTCACTTGCAGTTGCAAATATCATAGTCGTTTAAATTTTTTTGACGGACAAAATTACAATAAAACTAATGAGGCTGTACAAAAAAGTTTTTCGGGCGGTACGTCATGGAAAAAATATGTCCCTATGGTGCAAAATTTGTTATTTTGGGGTGAATGTGTATGTAAAAATGAATGTAGAATTGAAAAAGAGGGATGAAAATGGGCGTTTTATCGAAGCACCATAGTTATACGTTTATTTGATAGTTGGCTCTAACTTGTTGATATGTGCATTTTTACGTTGATGTGCTTAATTGCGTCTTTTGAATGTAATTTATAAATATAAAAGCTATTTGTATAGAAAAAAATGTAGTATATTTGAAAGGAAAAACTGAACGTGCGATTTTTATATAGATGGTGACGATTTCATTGACAACAGATTGGGGAACTTCGGGGTTCTATACGGGATTGTTCAAGGCAAAACTTGTGCAAAAACTTCCGGGTGCTCAGATTGTTGATATTTCTCATGAAATTCCACCGTTCAAGATTGACGATGCCGTTTATGCTTTGCGGAACGCATATCCGTATTTTGCACCGAAGACCATTCACGTGGTTGCTGTTGCGTCCGAGGATAGGCGAGTTCGCGACAAAAATCGTGAGTTTATCTGTTTCCAGTATAACTATCAGTATTTTATAGGACCGAACAATGGTTTGTGGGAAATGTTGCTTGACGACGTTCCCGAACATGTTTATAAAATACATTTGCCCAATCGTTATGTAGGTTCGTTTCCCGAATCCGACGCAATTGTCGATACAATAGGGAAACTTTCTATGGGCGTACATCCCGAAAAAATAGGCGAAGAAGTGGAATTTTGCCGTGGAAGCAAGATTGGTGCTCCAATGATTACTGCCGATGATATTGTGGGTAACATAATGTATTTTGACACCTACGGCAATGGCATTACCAATATTCGGCAGGAGGATTTTGAACGTGTCGGACGTAATCGTCCGTTTTTCATCACCGTGACCAAAAAAACTCTGCGTACCGATGTGATTTCCGAAAATTACGAAGGCACTACGCCTGATAATACTATAATTGCCTTGTTCAACGTGTCGGGCTTCCTCGAAGTTGCCATGTCGTATTATTCGTTGAAAAGCTATCTTCCCCCTTCTGACAGCAAAAAAGTGCTGATTCAGTTCTTTAATTCCGAAGAAGAAAAACATCCGTTCGAATTACGGTAGTGAGTTGAGAGACGAAAGACTAAAGTCGAGAGTTGAACATATTGGCGGCAGAGCTTGCCGAAGCCATCCTCAACACTCAACACTCCACTCTCATCTCTCAACTCTCAACTTTTAATGATTTTTATCATTTCAATTTTTATTTTTTGAGAAAAATACTTGCTTTTTCGAAAATTTTTGTATTTTTTGTAACCAAAATAGGATAATCATAGTCTTATATATAATGTAGGAATAAAAGGATATGAAAAGAAATTTGATATATGGTTTGTTGATTTGTCTGTTTGTTTGCTTGTTGAGCGGACAAATGGGGTATGCAACTGACGGTTATATTACATCACAATCGGATGGTATGTTTGTTGCGTATAATGGAGATAATTTAACAATAAGTAAAGAAACACATGGTAGTAGTATTATGCTCACTATACAAAACACAGAAACGTATACGGATAGAGTTCTTGGTATAGGTATAAGTTTAGATGGTAGAACGGTTGTAAGTCTTTCAAATATTAACTCAGATGGTTTTTCTCAAGTTTTAACATCAAATTCAGGATATATCCCTGCTTTCAATACACCTGCCTATGGGTATACTAGTGGTCCATTTTGTTATTTTACTTGTTATAGAAATACAGAAACTAAAATTACTATAACATATAAAAATGGTATTGTTTATGTCTGTGATGGTGCTTTGCCTTGTGTAAACGATGACCCAATTACAGGCACTATTTCGCTTAGTTCAAACACAAATGGATTAAACTGCTCAGGTCTACAATTATCAGCAACGGGGTGGAATATTGTCGATAATAGTAAAACCTATGCTTATAAATGGGAAAGAGGTGGTGTCACGCTTGAATCGGGAAACATTACATCATCAACGACATCTGTCGATTTTTCTCCTGCAAGTCCAATGGTAGCAGGAACTTACACGTTTTCAATATCTTACGATGGAAACACTTTATTCCAATCGAAAGATATTGTAATTAGAAATCCAGATCCTGAGCTGAACATTACATACGCTACTTCTGTGAAAAAGAAAGCAGGAGTTGGGGAAACATCTACATTATCTGATTTTGAAATAGAAGTTCTGAATAGTTGTAAAGAGTATAATGAAAGTGATTTTGTTTTATCTATAGACAATACAGATGTTTTTGAAGTTGACGGTTTGACAATTAAGATAAAAGATGATTTCAATACAGTTGGTTCATATTATACACCAGTAAATGTATCCTCAAAAGATGGTTTATTGGAAAACACTGTTTATTTAGTTGGAAATGTAGTTGAATATCCTAAGTGCTATAATGTCACGCGATATGTTGACGGCAAGGAGTATGATACATATTCTTTATGTACAGACGACAATGGTGACATAAACATAGATATGAGTGATTGCAGTAGTGATTTTCTTTTTATATCAAGTGATGATTATTTTGCAAAAGAAAATAAAGAGCCTGTTGGCGGTACAATATATTGTGGTGGGCGTAATTGTTGTAAAAAAGTATCGTTTACCTTCGATGAAGATATAACATGCGAAGATTTTTTGTTTGATGGTTCCAGTATGTGTAATAATCAGGATGCACAGTATTATTCTTTTACAAATAATTCCACAATTACTTGTTCTTCAATGACAGTAAAACAAAATTCAGTTCAAAAAAGAAATAATTTTTTCTTTACTTGTTTTTCATCAATATTAGCATCAGAATATATCAATATTGATTCGTATAATAGTGATGCAATGGTTATATTGGGAAATCTTGTATCTAAAAGTGTGAGATTAAAAAATGGGAATAATAATAGTATTGAAATATATCCGTGTGCATATATAAAAGCAGAAACGTTGACATTTGAGCAAAGTGCACAAAATAATGTAAAAATCGAAGGACATGTTGTCGCTAATGATGTTTTTACTGTTGATCCAGACCCTAATAGTGATAGACTTCAATTAGTCCAACTTGTGTATGACGGAGAAGCGGATAATCATGCTATTGTTACAATTGGAAATCTAAATGATGGTGCTCAAATTGTGTGTGGGCAATATACGACAGTGAATTTGTGTGCAAATCCCACATTGTCTACACCAGATGCAATAGGATATTTTGGAGGCACTGTGATTTATAATATTAGTTCTATAGATGGATGGGATGGGGTTATTCCCAGTGAAGAAGGAGATATAAATTATGATGATGGTGTCAATACTGCGTTGTATTATACATATAGTAATATGTTTAGTTCATTGCGAGAAATCGGTGGCTACGCATCTTATGCCGATTGTATGGCGGAAAAAAATATGGCAGCTTTGCTAGGCATGGACGATGACCCATTCATACCCAAAGACAAGGAAATCAAGATTTTATATGATGATTTCAATCCTTGCTCCGAAGAATATGAATCAAGCAAAGTGCAAATTCGCGAAATGGGAGGCAAGTGGTTCCGTGTAATCAACGGTGAGTTGATTTATTGCGAGAATGATAATTAAAAACGTGGTGACGAGAATTTTTTCGTCTCTACGTTTTACATCGAATCTCATTATTCGTTCATAATTCCTATAAACATTGTATATTTGCGTGTTTTACAAATAGACATGCACGATATGCAAAAGAAAACGGCTGGAATATTTTTGGCATTTTTACTGATGCCGTTTTTGTCGTTTTCTCAGGAATGTATTCGTATTCCCGACAGTTTGCTTTCTTCCACGGTTGTGAAAATTGACACGTGTGAGTTTTCGGTAAGCGATTTTGTGTGGTTTTACTCAAAATATAATGATTTGTCGGAAGAATCTGAAAATGTGTCGTTTTCTGATTATCTTAACCGTTTTGTTGAATATAAATTAAAAGTTACTGAAGCTGAATATCAGCAACTTGATACGACAAAGGCTTTTCGTGACGAATTCTTTAAATATCTGAAGGCTACTGCTCACGATAGAATGTATCGGGGAGCGGAGCAGAAACGCGAGGAATTGGTGAAGTTGGAATACGACCGTCTGCACTGGGATTACGAGGTGGCTCATATTTTTGTAAAATCCAATATTTACGATTCGCCAGCAGCAAAAAAGGCGGCGGAAGAAAAAATCAAGCAGATTCATGACGAAATATTTCATGCGGCAACGCTTCCAGAATATACATTTAGAAAATGCGTACAAAAATATTCCGACGATAATTTGAGTAAGGAATATGATGGAAATGTTGGCTTTATAACGGCTATGGTTTCGCCATTTGAATATGAAGATGCCGTGTATAACGCCAATGTTGGTGATATGGTGACAGCTCGAACCGCCGAAGGTTGGTATCTTATTAATATTTTGCAAAAACGTCCGACGAAAGGTGCCGTTGATGCAGCTATTATTATGATTTATCCGCAATCCGAGGATGAAGCTGGCTGGAATGCGGCCAAAATGACAATTGATTCTGTTTACGAACAATTGCAGGCTGGTGTGCCGTTCGATACGTTGAGTGATAGATATAACCTAAATGAACGGCTGAAGAGTACAAAAGGTGTTATTGGTTTGATTGACAATGGAATGCCATACAGCAGGGAAATAAAAGAAACCTTGTTTGGGCTTGAAAACGACGGTGATTATTCAAAACCGTTAAAACTTCCGTATGGATATGCCATAGTGAAACGTCGTTGGGTGTTGCCGTTGCCAGGCTTTGAAGCATATAAGACGGGTTATGAAAAGCGCATTGACGGCGACCAAAGCAGAAATGCCGTCGTTGACAACTATTACGAAGAACAGATGAAGCAGAAACTTGGTTTTCGGCGTTACGACGACGAATTGGAAAAATGTATGACGTACGTCGATGCTTCTATCTTGCTGGGAAAATGGACTGCACCACAGTTGAAGAACGATGCGGTTTTGTTTGAAATTGCTGATGAAAAATATATGAGAAGTGACTTCTTTCAATATTTGGAGGCAATTCAGAAAAATAGGCTTCGGAACGTGTACGACAAAGATATGTTGGTGCGGATTCGTTTCGATGATTTTATCGTTCGTCGTTTGGAATTGGCTATGATGAAGGACATGGAGAAAAACGACAAGGAATTTCAATACGTCATGCAGGAATATCACGACGGCATGATTGTGTATGATTTGATGAATCGCGACGTGTTCCGTTACGCCGAAGAAGATACAACGGGTATGAAGTTTTATTATAGTCAGCATAAGGAACAATATATGACGGAAAAGCGTAAAGAATATGTCACATTCAACTTCTCCGACGAAAAAACAAAGGCGAAGGCTTTAAAACTTTTATATGAACAAAAAATGTGGTATTGGGAAGGAGTTGTTGGAAAACATGCACAAAAAATTGCATATTACGAAGATAAGGGTACTCCACAAATGTTCATTGTGAATGAAATAAATGCAAAACGTCCAAATTCAATTTCGGTTGATGTGGGCGATAAGATTCTAAAAACTGCCGACGACGTGGTTGATACTGTCAATGCTGGTGGCTGTAAGGCAATGTGCGAAAAAATTGCAATCTTTGAAAATAAATTAGTTGTACATTATTACTATATTGCAAGTCGCCAACAGACAATAAAAGAGGCAAAAGAGCAGTTATTAATGGATTATAGAAAGGAAATCGAAACACAATGGATGAAAACTTTGTATAAACGACACTCTGTACAAATAAATGATTCCGTTGTGGAAAATTTAAAACAATATCTATGATGAAGAAACATTGGCTGATAGTGCTGTTGCTGACGGTAGTGGCTTTTTCGTGTCGCACGGAACAAGCCGACGAACGCGAGGTGATAGCCAAAACAAAAACTCAGGTTCTATATAAAGACGATGTGCTTGATGCATTGCCAATTTCGTTGTCGCCCGAAGACAGCATTACGTTTGTTAAGAGTTTTGTGGAGAATTGGCTGCACTTTACGCTTTTGTACGAAGTTGCCGATAATAATGTGAGCGACAACGACAGTTCTTTGGCAAAACGTGTTGATTTGTTCCGTAAGGAATTGTATATCAACGCATACGAACAAATGTTCCTTCAGCAAAAATTGGATACGCTGATTCCACAAAAGGAAATAGACGAATATTATGAACTGCATAAAAATGAATATTTGTTGGAGCATTCTGTTGTAAAGCCTATATTCATAGTCTTTCCGCTAACGAAAGAACGGGAGATTGCCGAAGTTGAAAAATTGTTTTTCCCGAAAAAGGAAATAGATTTGGATGCTTTGAAAGATTTTTGTTTCCAGCATTGTCAGAAGTTTTCGTTCGCCAATCAGTGGGTTGATTTGAATGCGCTGAAGCAGGAACTGCCGTTCGAAGTGAGAAATGAAGCGTTTCCTGTTGGAAAAAGTCTGAAGTTTGAAGACACGGCAAATGTGTTTTTTGTGAAAATAGAAGAGCAACGTGGAGCTGGAAATCGAATGCCGATTGAGTTGGCGCACGATAAAATTGCAAAAACGATTTTGCAGTCTCGTAAGGTTGAAATGTTGAAGAACATGCGCGAAAAAGTTTTTCAAGACGCAACGCGAAAAAAACAATATGAAGTATTTTATTAATGAATTGTAAGAATATGATTTTTAGAAAATTAGTCCTTTTGACAGTTTCGATATGTTCCTTTGCGGCAGTTTCTGCCCAGTCTGTCCTTGACCAAATCGTAGTGGTGGTCGGCGACGATATGATTAAGCAGTCCGATATTGAAAATCAGCAGATGCTGTTGGAACAGCAAGGCGAAAAGACATCTAAGTGTGAGATTTTCAAGGAAATGGTCATGCAGAAATTTCTTGTTGACCAATCAAAAATTGACAGTGTTGTGGTTTCCGATGGCGAAGTCGCAAAGGAAATTGACCGTAGGATTTCAATTTTGACAGGGACAAAAGGCGGACTCGCTCAGTTGGAAGAATTTTATGGAAAGACTGAATTTGAAATCAGAAATGATTGGAAACCAGTGATAAAGGACCAACTATTGGCACAGAAAGTACAAAATTCAATCATCGGCGATGTTGAGGTTTCTCCCAATGACGTTCGAATGTTTTATGTGAGCCATAAAGACAGCATGCCGAAGGTTCCGACTCGTTATGAACTTGCGCAGATTGTGATAAAACCGACAATAACAGCCGAAGAAGACAAGGCTCTCCGCAAGAAAGCCGAGGAAATTCGTCAGCGTGCAATCAATGGCGAAAATTTTTCGAAACTTGCTGTGTTGTATAGCGACGACAGCGAATCGGCAAAAATCGGTGGCTTGTTGGGTGATTATATGTCACGTGGTGATTTGGTTTCGGAATTCGCTGCTGCGGCGTTCCGATTAAAAGAAGGCGAAATCTCGCGTGTTGTGAAGACTGATTTTGGGTATCATATTATTCAAATGGTGGAACTGAAAGGCGAAAAGGCAAAACTGAAACATATTTTGCTCAAGCCACGTGTAACGCAGGGCGAAATGCAGGCTGCTTTCCAAAAAACCGACAGTATACGTCGTGCCATCGGCGATTCTCTGACGTTCGAACAGGCGGCTGCAAAATATTCAACCGATGAAAAAACAAGGAATAACGGTGGTTTGTATATGAATCCATACACGGGAACGTCTAAATTTGAGGAAGGAATGCTTGACCCGACAGTGTGGTACACTCTTAAGTCGATGAAAGTCGGTGAAATTTCGGAACCAATGCTGACGTACGACGAAAAAGGTTCGCAGGTATATAAACTGGTGAAATTGGTTTCGTATACGCCTGAGCATACAGCCACGCTCGTTGACGACTATTCCGATGTAAAGGAAATGGCGTTGGAGGCAAAAAAACATTCTACATTGAATGCGTGGATGCGGGCAAAAGTTTCACAAGTGTTTATGTCTGTAAAGAGCGAGGAATATCAAGCTTGTGATTTGAAATTCGAAGATTGATGTCGGAGTTGTTTCATCGGGTAAATTTGTTGTTGGGCGAAGAAACCGTTCAAAAATTTGGTTCGCTTCGTGTTATTATTTTTGGCTTGGGTGGTGTAGGCAGTTGGTGTGCCGAAGGACTTGTGCGGAACGGATTTAAAAAACTCACACTTGTTGATTATGATACAATCACCGAAACAAATTGCAATAGACAATTACCTGCGACAAGCAAAACAATCGGTCGTTATAAAACTGACGTGTTGAAAGAACGCTTTGAGGAAATAAATCCCGATGTTGAAATCTGCGTTCGCTCCGAAGTGTATTCTCCTGCTAATTCCGAATCGTTTCATTTGTCTGATTATGATGTCATAGTCGATTGCATTGATAGTATGCAATGCAAGATGCATTTGATTCGTGAGGCAACAAAAACCGATGCTTTTTTTATTTCTTCTATGGGGGCCGCTCTGAAAATTGACCCGTTACAGATTTGTGTCGACGAGTTTTGGAACGTGCAGTACGATTTGTTCGCTCGAAGAATTAGGAAAAATATTCGTAAAGGAGAACTGCCTTCAAAACCGTTTCTATGCGTGTATAGTACGGAACAGACGTTGATAGGCTCCGAAATACAGGAAGTGGACGGCGAACGAAAGCGTATAAACGGCTCGACAGCCCATGTGACGGCAATGTTCGGGTTTACGATTGCCGGTGAGGTGGTGAAACATTTCTATTCACAAATCCAGTAAAACAAAAAAGACTGCCAAATTTTTGACAGTCTTTTTTTATGTTTTGTAGAGACGCGATTAATCGCGTCTCTACGGAAAATAAGAATTATTTTTGTTCAAACATCAATGTTTTTGTCGGCTGGTCGCACACTTCCGATGGACCGAAGTATTGGATAGGACCAGGATAAACGTATGATGTCGTCAATGCCCATTCGTCGCGTTTTGAAGCCAAGAATTTGAATGGTGCGCCGTCCAATTCAACCAATGCCTTACGGATAACTGGTTTCATAGCACCGTGACGTTTTTCCATATTCATCATCATTGTGATAGGAACACCGGCTGCAATCCATTGGTCTGCAGGTTTCGTAGTGTTCTTAATCAACGACATATAACCTGATTTGCCAGAAGCAATCAAGTTTGCTGCATTGAAACCAAGAGAGTAGCAGTAGTCAGCATCGAAGTTCGACGGAGCTGCACAACGACCTTCGTAACCGAAGAAGTGGCCAAGACCAGAGAATTTGCCTACATATTTGCCTTCGGCTTTCATTTTGGCAAGTTTCGTGCGAACCATTTCAATAAGCAATTTTTCTGTTTCAATCAACGAAACTTGAACGTTTCCGTGAGGGTCGCGTTCCAAAGTCAATTGTTTTGCAATTGCTTCAGGAAGACTTTCATATACCGATTTGCTGTTAGCAGAAAGTTTTGAAACGGCAACCTTCACGTCTGATTCAACAGCCAAAAGGTCGTTCAATTCTTTAATCAGGACTTTCATTTCTGGAATGAACTCAATCAAACCTTCAGGAATCAAAACAACACCGAAGTTGTTTCCTTGTGCGGCACGGGCAGCAACAGTGTTTGCAATGTTTTCAACGATGCTTGCCAATGTCATTTTCTTTGCTTCAACTTCTTCTGAAATGATACAGATGTTTGGTTGTGTCTGCAAACCGCATTCCAAAGCGATGTGAGAAGCGGAACGTCCCATCAATTTGATGAAGTGCCAGTATTTCTTTGCAGAATTGGCATCACGCATAATGTTACCGATAACTTCTGAATATACTTTACAAGCTGTGTCGAAACCGAAAGATGTTTCGATTTGGTCGTTTTTCAAGTCGCCGTCGATTGTTTTTGGACAACCGATTACTTGAATGCCGCATTTCTTTTGCAAGTAATATTCTGCAAGTACGCAGGCATTTGTGTTGGAATCGTCACCACCGATAATTACCAATGCCTTGATACCCAATTTGTTGCAGATTTCGATTCCAGAGTCGAATTGTGAAGTTTCTTCCAATTTCGTACGACCTGAACCAATGATGTCGAATCCACCTGTGTTACGATATGCATCGATAATGTCAGATGTCAGTTCAATATATTTATGGTCAATCAATCCGCTTGGACCGCCCAAGAAACCATATAATTTAGCGTTTTTGTTCATTGATTTGATTCCGTCGAACAAACCAGAAATGACGTTGTGACCGCCAGGGGCCTGACCACCTGAAAGAATCACACCGACGTTGAAGTCGCCCATAGACAATTTTGAAGCAGCTTCTTCAAACGTCACGATAGGCATTCCGTACGTGTTAGGGAACAATTTTTTGATTTCGTCTTGGTCAGCAACAGATTGAGTCGCTTTACCTTCTTTAAGAACAACGCCACCTTTGAATGCCTTTGGCAATTTAGGTTGATACGCAGCTCTTGCTTTTTGTAATGCACTAATAGCCATGTATTTATGTTTTTAAATGATACAATAAATTGACAATGGCGAAGATAAGAAATTTATTCCAATAAATTCCTTTATACAATATAATAATAATGTGATTGTTTATGAAAGAACTTCGATTCTTTCAAACTGCGCAAGTCTGTTTTGAACGGAATAGCCACGTTTGGGCGTGAAATTGATTTCTCCGTTCGATTCCAAAAATTTCACCACGTTGTTGAAACCCAACATCGAAGCGTTCAGGATTCCCGCTCTCGTAATATACACGTCGTTTACCGTCGTGCCGACATATTTGGCGATAATATCCTTTAAATAAACCGTTTCCATGCGGTGCATATACCAACGAATGAATCGTTCTTGGTCTTCGGGAGGAAACGTTTCTAAATCGAAATGATAACGGGCATGACCTTTTGACGTGTAAACCGTATCGAATGAATCGTAGATTGCTTGCACCTGTTCTTCGCTGTAGCCGAATTCGAGTAGGGCGGCCTTGCTTGCCTGATATTTTCCTACCGTTCTTGTCTTGTTTGCAACATCGTAGTTTTGGCGTGACTCAATGTGGGCGATTTTGGTATATAAATCTTGATAATTTATGTATTCCAATTCAATGTCCACAGCTTCTTCTACATTGTCAATTTCGAAACTCTTTTCGGGTAAGACTACTGGAATGCCAAGTAGAATAAGAAGTAGGCCTATTGCCGCTGTGTTTTTTATAGTGCTGATACTGAACATATTACGTATATCTCTCCTTTAAAAACGGGGCAAAGGTAATTTTTTTTTAATAAAAACAAAGTGTGTAATGAAAATTTTATATATTTACTCTTTTTTACCCGACGAATTTTTGTTGGGCTTCAATCCTTTAATTTTGCAATAAAAAAGGCGGCCTTGATAGACCGCCTCATGTTTATAAGCTGTTGATATATAATTATTTCTTCTTATTTTTCTTAGCCTGTTTTTTGTCGCTTGTAGGTGCTTCCACTTCTTCTGTTATAGCCTCTTCTGTAGAGACATTTCCTTTCTTAATTTCAAGTAGTTGAATTTCGAAAATAAGGGTAGAGCATGGTTTGATTACCGAACCAGCACCTCGCATGCCGTATCCTAAATCTGACGGAATGTAGGCTATATATGTCGAGCCCGCCGTCATCCTCTCAAGAACTTGAGAGAATCCTGGAATCACGCCGTTTACAGGGAATGTTGCTGGTTCTCCGCGGTCTATCGATGAATCAAATACAGTTCCGTCAATAAGTGAACCTTTGTAATGCACAACAACTTGGTCGTTGTTTGTCGGAGTTTCTTTGCCGTCGCCTTTTTTTACTATTTTATATTGTAGACCGTTTTCTAATGTCACGACATCTTTGTTTTTCTTGTTTTCCAGAAGCCAGTCGGAATTTTTCAGACATTGTTCCTGCATATCAGCTTCTTCATTTTGTTGTATTTTCTTAAAATACTTTTCGGCTATAGAGTGTAATTGGTCAGTTGGTATGCTCATTTTTTCTTTTTTCATCATGTCTGAAAATCCTTTTATAAACATATCTTGTGAAAGACCCATACTACTAATCTCGTCGGCCATGTTTGTCGCAATTATGCAACCGATTGCGTACGAAGCACTATCAAGTTCGTTTGAAAGATTTTTTTGTGCAAAAATGTTTGTCGTCAGAAGGACGGAAAGTAGGATTGTTGTAATTCGTTTCATTTTATAATGTATTTATTGTAATTGTCCGAACCAAATATAGGGAATATTGTTGGGAATTTGAATCTCGTGGTCGAAAATTCCGAAAACGGTCGCGCCGCTTCCACTCATCGATGCGTAGAGTGCTCCCAAATCGTAGAGTACATCTTTACATTCTTTTATTTCTGGATGCAATGCAAAAATCGATTTTTCAAAGTCATTTGAAATACTGTTTTTCCAGTCTGAAATGTCGCTCGAAAAATCTTCTATGAGTTTTTTTTCTCTTTTGAATGGCGTTACGCCTCGATATGCCTCGGCGGTGCTGACGGCAACATCAGGCTTTGCAAGCAAAATCCAATAGTCTTTCAGCGAAAGATTTGTCGGTGAAAAAATTTCGCCACGTCCTTCGGCAAAGACTGGTGTGTTATTTATGAAAAATGGGCAGTCGCTGCCGAGTTCCAAAGCCATTTTTTCTAATTCATTTTTTGATGCTCCGACAGAAAAATATTCATTCAACGCTGAAAGAAAAAATGCTGCATCGGCGGAGCCGCCGCCAAGCCCGCCTCCGAAAGGAATTTTCTTTAAAAGAATTATGTGTACGGGCGGAATGTCGTAGTGCGATTTAAAAACATTCCATGCTTTTACACAAAGGTTTTTTTCGGGCGGCGTGTCAATCTGAATGCCTGCATTTTCAAATACAAGTTTATCCGATTCAAAAAATTCAAGGCAATCAAATAGGCCGTGAATAGGGTAGAACACGGTTTCAATGTTGTGAAATCCGTCAGATCGTTTTTCGGTTACGCGAAGTCCGATATTTATTTTAGCATTCGGAAAGCAAATCATCTTTCAGTTATTTGTTTCCTAAACTTCGGTTATACATTTTTGTCACGTCTTCTTTCAGTTTTTTCAATTCCGAAGGAATGAGATACATCATGTGTCCGCCGTCGTAATACGAAAATGTGATTTTATTCCGCAGATTTGCTGGAAGATTCATGTGATTGATGGCGTAGGATGTTCCAAAATAGCTTGTAGCCAAGTCGTAACGGCCGCTTGCCACAAGAATTTCCATGTTGGGATTGACGAACATGGAATAGCGGAGTTCGGGAAGCACATTCAAGTATTTCCCGTCGGCATATTTCCATGGACGAACGTCGCCAATCAAATAAAATCTGTCGTCAATAGGATAATTAAGTTCGTTGCGTACGTAGTCGTTGAATGCGGCACTTACAGCACCGGCAATTTCTGTGTAACTTGGATCTTCGTAGGCATAATCTCTGCCGTTGTTCGGGTCGGGCATGGTCAGACGACCATCGTAGCGGCCGATGAGAAGATTTTGTTTATCCAACAAAAATTTACGGAATTGCCACGTTGGAATTTTCAAATCGTGGTCGAGAATGACATCTGCGTTGATGCCAATCATGGATTCCATTTGTTTTGCAATGGAGAATTTTTCGTTGATTGACAGCAAATCGCCTTTCATCAAAGCAAGTGCATATTCGTTCATTGCAAATTCTTCCACATCTTCGACAAATTCATCGGTAGATTTTTCAGGATTTATAATTTCGTGATAAACAGCGAGTTCTGCATATACGGGAAGATTACAAACGTATGGAAGAAGTGTGTTTGTTTCGTATTCGCGTAGTGTTTCAAAATCCAATGCACACGAAATCAGCGAGATTCCGTTGAAATACATTTGATATTTGTCTGTGAGATAGTCAACGACGCCGCAGGCACGTGTGGTCCCATAGCTTTCACCTGCAAGAAATTTCGGAGAACCCCAGCGTTTGTTTTGGCTTGTCCATTGGTTGATAAAGTCTCCTGTGGTTTTTATGTCGTTTTCGTAACCGTAGAATTTGTCTGTTTTTTCTTCGCCAATCGGTTTGCTGAAGCCGCATCCTACAGGGTCGATGAATACCAAATCGGTAATGTCGAGCCAACATTGGTCGTTGTTTACGAGGTTGAACGTTTTGGGTGGTAATTCAGTTTTCCCGTATTCCGTCGTGCTGACTTTCATCGGTCCAATTGCGCCCATGTGCAGCCATGCCGACGATGAACCAGGACCGCCGTTGAATACAAATGTTATAGGTCTTTTTCTCACATCGCTTACGTCATTTTTTGTGTAAGCCACAAAGAAAATGTCGGCAACGGCTTTCCCTGTGTTGTCTTTAAGGGCGAAGAACCCCGTCGTTGCTTCGTAGTTAATGTTTTTCCCGTTGACTGATACGTGACCTGTTGTTTTTACCACTCGGTTAGTGTCTTGCGCATGCGAAAATGCCCACATGCCGATTAAAAGTATTGACGTAATTAGTTTTTTCATTCTGTAAATTTTAAAGCCTCCAAAGATATTAAATATTGTGATTTAAAGGCTAATTTTTTGTTGAAACGTGCTCCGCGATGTTTTTATTATAATAATGTATGTGCCTTTAGAAGTCAGTTGCAAAGGTGTGTTTTCTGTTTTTTGAATGATTTTCCCTGTTAAGTCTGTCAAAATGAGCGAATAAGGAGGTTGTATTGTTGTGGAAATTTCTGTTCCTGTAATCGAAATAAGGTGGTTATTGTCGGATGTACAGAGAATCTCGGAATAATCTACCGTATTATTTTTGTCGATTTGCATCAATCGGTAGTAAGATAGGGCAGTTGGTGACGGAGAATAATCGGTAAACGAGTATGTGTGTGATGTTTGGAATGGAATTTCGGCGAGTGTAAAAAAGTGTATTCCGTCGAATGATTTTTCAAGATAGAAGGTGTCGCTATTTGTTGATTTCCAATTGATTATTTTTATGCCGTTTTTGTTTCCTATGTAAAAATATTCCAATGAAATGGGTAACAAAATAAGTTTGTTTGCAATGGCAAAATAACCATTTAACGCGTGGGTTGTCGTTATTTTCTCGTATTCGGGCGAAAAACTGTCTTGTATTGCCCACGAGGTACCATCGGAATGGTAGACGGAACAATCTTCAGAATTAAATTCTGGAAGTTGCTTGCTTGAATCCCATTCAAATGTAATTTCTGCTTTTTCAATTGACGATGAGAAATTCCAAGTGTTTTCCACAAATTCGTAAATTATGTGTTTGTCTGTTGCGAGACCAGTCTCTGTAACAAACGGAAGTATGCTGCCAATGTAAAAGTCGGTGTGGTTTTCGTCCAAATTAGTTATGGTGACGCCAGCGTATGTCTGTTCGTTAGTGAATAACGGGAGCCATAGGTTTTCGTTGTGGGGAAGATTTGGAATATAGATTTGTCCTTTGTTGGAAATTATACCTCTGTCACGTTTGAAGTCGGAGATGTCTAAATTGTTCAGAGTGAGCATGTAAGAATTACAATTAAGAAAACATTTACTCTTAATCAGTAGTTCGTTTGCGATGGTGCAATCTTGCAGTAAAACAAGATGAGACTTGCTTTGTTTTGATAGTATAAGATTGTAGCATTCATTTGTGTTAAGTGTCTGGATTCCGCCACGAGTGTATTCCAGTGTATTCCCCAATGTGGAGGCGATGATTTTGGGGCTGTCACTCGTGTGTATTTTCGTGTAAGCGTTTTCTCCTTGTACAAGTGTGCCGTCGCCTGAAAAAAATTCCGTGATAGTTATAGTATCCGACGTAGTGTATTGTGCATTTTTCTCTAATGTTAGTCGGTAAAATGAAAAATTGCCATTAATAAGGTTGTCCGTCCCGTATGCGTTTATATTAACATCTTCGCATGTCGAATGGCCGTTATTTGACAAATTTCCGTAGAGTTTTATGTTTTCGTGTTCGGAGTTTATGAATGTTCCGTTGATTATGCAATTGTTATAAATTTCTTTTACCCCGAGTTTTCCAGTAAATTCAAGCGTGTCGTTGATTATGAGGTCGTTGCATTCAACGTAAGCCGATTCGATTCTTGTGTAATCGTCTACAAAAATAGTTGGTGCCGATACGTAGGAAATGTGGAGCGAGTCGGTTTTAGGAAAAGAACAGTTCTTTAGTATCAATTTTTCTAAAATTGCCAGAGAATCCTTTTTCGTGCAGGAAATTGTGCAGTTTTCGAGAATGCAGATTCTGGCTGTAATTATGCCGTCGGAAAGTTCTGAATCTGAGATTTTTAGTGTGTCGCTAACGGAAATGGAGATTTTTTTTGATACCCTGGCATTACGGATAATCAAATTTTGTTCGGAGAGATTTTCGTCTAATGTGACATTCTCCACAGTTCTAAATGGCTCTGTTTGAGCGTTTGAATAAACAAAAGACAACCCGAAAAGGATTGCAGTAAACATATATTTCATGTCGGTTATATTTGGTATGGCAAATATATTAAAGCGAATGAAAAGAAAATGCCTGAGTGGAGAAATTTTTAGTTTTTTTTGATTATTTGTTCGACAAACTGCTTATTTTGTGGCATCGTTTGTCTGCTATACGAAAATTCTCTCCCTATGGGTGAAAAATAAAATTTGATTTTTCTTGAAATTCACCCCAAATGACAAAAAATAGCCCCGAATAATCCGTCTTCTTCCAGAAAAAATATGCCGTGTTTCCCTTTTATTTAGGATAGGAGTGGGTTATCCATAATTTTGTCGACGATAAATCGAACAGCGGCGTTGCTGTTGTTCACATGTCAAACTAAAAACAATATAAATGAAAAAACAGTTTTTAATTTTTGCACTTGCAATGGGAAGCGTACAAGTCTTTGCTGGTGGTGTTATAACAAACACAAATCAAAGTACGCAATTTGTTAGAACGGTATCGCGTAATGCATCACTCGACGATGATGCTGTTTACTTTAACCCTGCGGCAACGGCACAGTTTTCCGAAGGGTTGCATTTGTCGTACAGTCATCAGATTTGTATTCAGAAACGTACAACGACAGATGATTTTCCGACATTGAACAACCATGAATACGAAGGAAATGTGTTTGTTCCTGCATTTCCAAATTTATATGCAACGTGGAAGAAAAATAACCTTGCGTTGTTTTTCGGCTTCGGACCTGTCGGCGGAGGTGGTAGCGCTGAATATGAAAAAGGTCTTGCTTCGTTTGAAAGACAAATTTCTATGATGCCAGGAATGATAACATCTATGGGCTCTTCAATGGGATTGTCCGCGTCGGCTTACGATGTAAATATCAATTTTACAGGTACTTCTATTTTATACGGCGGTCGTATCGGTGGAGCATATTCGTTTCTCGATGATAAATTGGCTGTAAGTTTAGGTGTTGCCGCAATTTATCAGAAAAATGCATACAAAGGTTCAATTAAAGACATTCAACTAAATCCGACTTGTGCGTTGTTGGGCATGAATGGCGACATGATGCCTGCAACGACGTTCTTTACGACACTTTCTACTGCATTGGCAAGTCTCAATCCGACAATGGCTGCGACTGCCGCTGCATACGCAGGCGCTGTTGCCGATAAAGAAGTTGATGCCGTCCAAACAGGTTTCGGTCTTGCTCCGATTGTCGGCTTTAATTTTAAACCAGACGACAGATTAAATATTGGTATTAAATACGAAGGTCGGACAAAAATGGAATTGACAAACGATACGAAGAAAGACGATACAGGAATGTTTACCGACGATTCAACGTTTAGAAAAGATATTCCTGCGATTGTTTCATTAGGTATTGGTGGTAATTTTACCGATAAATTCAGAGGTTCGTTCTCGTACACCTATTACTTTGACAAAAATGCAGATTGGGGAGGTCGTGAGGAACAGATGGATAAGAACACGATGGACGTGGCTGGTAGCTTGGAATACGATGTAATTCCATTGCTTACGTTGAGTGCTGGTTATTCTCGTAGTATTTCGGGTACAAGCGAAGAATTTCAAACAGATATGGATTATGCTTTGAGCTCCAATGCTTTTGGTATGGGTGGTAGATTGAATCTGTCCGAAAAACTAAAAGTTGATTTCGGATTTATGTACGTGGCATACGATAAAGTTGAAAAGTCATCGACATTTAACAACGTATCGCATACAGAATCATTCGACAGAACAAATAAATCGTTCTCGTTGGGCGTAAGTTATGCGTTCTAAGGTTTCTATTTTCTTAAATAATTTTCTTTGGGAGCCACATATTTTGTGGCTCTTTTTTTCGATTTTGCTCGAAGATAAGGTATGCAAATTTGGCGTAACTTTTTGAACTTTATTCTTTTTTGTGCCACATAAGTTGTGCACCGTTCACATAGACTATTTTTTGATTGTCAAGTAGGAATTTTATGACGTTTCGAATTTGTTGTTCGTCTTTTACTGAAATTTTTTGAAGAATTTCGTGTATGCTTGCAGGTTGTTCTCCAATTATTTTTTTGAGATCTTCAACTATGTAGTCAAATGTTAATGTGCTGACGTTCACTTCGTTTCTATCAATGCACACATCGCATTTTCCGCAACGAGCATCGGTCTTTTCTCCAAAATATTCTAACAGTTGGTTGCTTCGGCATTTTTTTGTCGTTACATACTGAATTACTGCTTTGATTCTTGTCCGAAGCCGCTCTTTTTGTTCTGCAATGCGCTTTTCGTTGAATCGAAGGTCGCTCTCTTGTTCTCTGTCTTGATTAAAGGAAATTGCAGGACATTTACGCGCAGGAAAATACTCTATAATTCCGTATGTCTGAAGACCTTGCAAGTATTTTTTTATCAATTCAGGGGCACATTGAGCTCTTCGGGCAAGATTCCCTTCGTGAATTGGCGTTAAATCCGACAGCAATCCGCTGTATGTACGCAGTAGAAATTTAATGAAAGTATCGTATTCGTTATGTTCAACTTGAAATTTGTAAAGATTTGTCCGGTCTTCGATGAAACGTACACGCGACATTGTTTCTTCATCGTCGTTGAGTGTGATTAAACCTTCGTCTTCGAGAATCTTTATGCTGTTGATTACGTCAATGGCGTTCAACTCATATTTTTTGCAAAATTCCGATAAGATGAAATCGTGCGTGTAGCCTTCGCCTTCGTTTACAGGGACGGAACAATAATCGCACAATCGATTGTACATTTTTCGCACCAAGTCAAGAGGAGGAAATTTCTTTTCAAAATTGTCTTTTAATTTTTGAATATCTCCTTGATTGTAAAACAGATACGCTTGTGCTTCTTTTTCATCTCTACCAGCACGACCTGCTTCTTGAAAATATGCCTCGAGCGATTCGGGAATGTGAAGATGTATTACGAAACGCACGTTTGGTTTGTCGATGCCCATTCCGAACGCATTTGTCGCCACCATGATTTTGTTCGGGTGGCGCATCCACAGTTCTTGTTTTTGCGTGCGTGTTTCGGTGTCGAGTCCGCCGTGATAGAAATCGGCGGGAAATCCATTCTGTTGCAGAACGTACGCAATTTCTTTTGTTTCCTTTCTTGTTCCTACGTACACAATGCCAGTACCTTTGCTTTTTTCGCAGAGTTGTAGCAGCGCACCGATTTTGTCGTTTTTCTCATACACGTTGTAGGTGAGGTTTCGTCTTTCGAAACTTTTTGAGAAAACATTTTTTTCTTTAAAGTGAAGTTTCTCCTGAATGTCGTCTACCACTTCGGGGGTTGCTGTTGCTGTAAGAGCCAGAATAGGAACTTTGGGTACATATTGACGAATAGAGGCAATGTTGAGGTACGCAGGTCGAAAATCATATCCCCACTGAGAAATGCAATGCGATTCGTCAACGGCAATTAGGTTGATTTTCAGTTGGATGAGTTTGTTTATAAAACTCTCTGTCTGAAGCCGTTCGGGCGAAATGTAAAGAAATTTAAAATTCCCGTCTACGCAATTATCAAATGTACGTGTTATTTCGGAACTGCTCATGCCCGTGTAAATTGCCGCAGCTTTTATATTTCGTCGTCTAAGATTGTCGACTTGGTCTTTCATGAGTGCAATCAACGGCGTGATGACAATGCAAATCCCTTCTTTCGACAATGCCGCAACCTGAAATGTGATGGATTTTCCACCGCCGGTGGGCATGAGACCAAGCGTGTCTTTTCCCTGACAGACACTTTGAATAATCTCCTGCTGCAATGGCCTAAAAGTGGGGTAGCCCCAATATTTTTGTAATATATTTTCGTATTCGGTCATTGGTAATAGGAATTTTTACAAAGGTACGTTTTCTTTTGTATTAAAATCTTACCTTTGTCAGCAAAGATATAAAAAAATGACGGAAAGTAGCGAAACGAAAGAATTTATCAATGTCGAAAAGATTTTGATGACAAAGGCTCCCCGCTTGTATAAGCGTCTTCCGCGTTTTGTGATAAACTATCTCATTCGTATTTTTCATCAAGATGAAATAAACTCCGATTTGCAGAAGATTTCAGATGAGGTTGGGGTTCCTAAATTTCATAAACAATTGGAAATAAGCAATATAAAAATCAATTATCACGGAAAAGAACTTGTACCTCCCGAAGGTCGTTTTATTTTTGCTTCGAACCATCCGATGGGCGGTCCCGAAGGAATAATGATTGTATCGGCTGTCGGTCGCATGTTCCCGAAAACAAAGTTGATGGTGAACGATTTATTGATGAACTTGCCTGATATTGAAGATGTTTTCATTCCGATAAACCGTTTTGGTCGCAACAAACACGATTATGTGGATATTTTGGATAGTAGTTTAAAGTCTGATTATCAATTGGTTATTTTCCCTGCTGGACTCGTTTCGCGGCGAATAAAAGGAAAAGTAGTCGATTTGTCGTGGAAAAAATCGTTTATCAGTTACGCAAAACGCTATCAGCGCGATGTGATACCCGTGTTTATTGATGGAAAAAACTCAAATTTCTTTTATCGGCTCGCAAATTGGCGTAAACGTTTGGGAATCAAGGTGAATATAGAGCAAATGTACCTTATAGACGAGTTCTATAAGCACAAAAATAAAGACATGTCAATATATTTTGGCAAACCAATTCCGTATCAATCGTTTACGAATGAAAAAAGCGATAAGGAGTGGGCCGAGTATGTGAAAGAAATAGTGTATTCATTGGAGGAAAAATAAATGGAAGCAGTTCGTGAACCTGTTGACAGAGAATTGATAATGAGTGAATTGACGGAGGAAAAACTTCTTCGTGTTTCTCATTTTGGTTCTAATAAAATATATGCTGTCAAAGGAACCGAAGCGCCGAATGTTATGCAAGAAATTGGGCGGTTGCGTGAACTCGCTTTTCGGAAATCTGGCGGCGGAACGGGCAAACGTGTCGATATAGATGAATTTGATGTTCATCCGTCGCATCCGTATGTGCAAATTGTGATTTGGAATCCCGAAAGTCAGCAGATTTTAGGCGGCTATCGCTATATTTTGTGCGAGGATGCAAAAAACGAACGTGGCGAATACGATTTGGCTACATCGGAACTTTTTAATTTTTCTGATAAATTTCGAAATGAGTTTATGCCACATACCATAGAACTCGGACGGTCATTTGTCTATCATGAGTCTTCGTTGGGTGCTTCGTCGCGGAAAAGCGTGTTTGTTTTAGATAATTTGTGGGAAGGAATTGGAGCCGTAATTGCTCTGAATCCGCAAGTAAAATATTTGTTCGGAAAGGTTACTATGTATTTGCAATACAATCGTTTAGCCCGTGATTATATTCTGTATTTTTTGAATAAACATTTTGCAGATACCGACAAATTGGTAACAACGCGAGAACCATTGACCTACGAACATCCCGAATGCGATATTGCACGTGTTTTCAACGGAGAAACTGTGCGTGACGATTACAAGATTTTGTTTTCGAAAGTTCGGGAATTAAACTGCAATATTCCGCCACTCATAAATTCATACATCAATTTGAGTGGTACTATGAAAGTTTTCGGTACATCGCTGAATTCTGGGTTTGGAGCTGTGGAAGAAACGGGTATTTTGGTGACTGTCAGCGATATAGAACATAATAAGTTAGAACGATATGTTTTGTCGTATCAATTATAAATGTATGGACAGCGGAACGTTTTCTAACGAAATTCATGTAAATAGAAAAAAAGGCTGTAAAAAGCTGATTGTGCGAGTGAAACAGGACGGTCAAGTGTATGTAACCGCGCCGTGGCTATATCCTAAAGGACAAATTGAACGGTTTATTTTGCAGAACGCGGAATGGATTCGAACTCAGCAAAATAAAAGTGCGGCAAAACGAAAATATATTACCGAAAGTCGAACGCATTTTACTCATTTTCATTCACTTGAAATTGCAAAAGCTGCCGATGAATCGTTACGGATATTTGTTAAAGATGGTGTGATAAAAGCCATCGTGCCACATTCTCTTCCGATTGAACGTCAGCAGATTCAAGATGCTCTTCGAAAAAGTATAGAATTAGTGTTGAAAAAGGAAGCTCAAACCTATCTTCCGCAACGTACAATGTTGTTGGCGAAAGAATACGGTTTTCAAGTTTCCGAAATAAAATTTTCGAGCGCTAAAACCCGGTGGGGCTGCTGTAATTCGCAAAAACGGATAATTTTCTCATATTTTCTAATGACGTTGCCGTTTCATTTGATAGATTATGTGATTCTTCACGAATTATGTCACACGATATACATGAATCACAGCAAAGAATTTTATGCATTACTTGACAGATGCTGTGGCGGAAACTCCAAGCAGTATCGGGCAGAAATGAAGCAATGTGCGATAGATATTTTTCCAAAATTTGCAGAAGGAGAAGAATAAATGTAGATTATGTTTTAACTTTGTCCAGCAATTTTATAGGTGTAACAGAAATTTTATGAAACGAGTTATCACATACGGCACTTTCGACCTCTTGCATTATGGTCATATAAATCTTCTCAAAAGAGCTAAGGCATTGGGAGATTATTTAATTGTTGCACTTTCGACCGATGAATTTAATTGGAATCAGAAGCATAAGAAATGCTATTTTAATTATGAAAAGCGCAAGCAATTATTGGAAGCAATTCGATATGTTGATTTAGTTATTCCCGAAGAAAGTTGGGAACAGAAATCCACCGATGTTAAAGAATATCATATCGATACATTTGTAATCGGCAATGACTGGGAAGGAAAATTTGATTTTCTCAAAGAACAATGCGAAGTTGTTTATTTGGAAAGGACTCCAGAAATTTCAACTACAAAAATTAAAGAGGATATCAATAAAAAGTAATTATTTGCTGATGCCGACGAGTTTTAATACTCGTTCCGATGACTTGTTGTCGGTATATGTATTCGCCCACGAATTTACATTTTTCCGTTCTATTTTGTAATCGTCTTTCTCTGTAACGATGTCTGTTACAAATTGATAGAAGTCTTGTTTTGTTTTTATACGAAAGCCGGGTTTACATTCATCTTGATTTTTTACTGAAAAACCTCGTTGACTGGAATAATTTTCAATATCGTCTTCCGTAAATGCAATCGGACGATTTAACAATAGATAGTCAAAATAAATGGAGGAGTAGTCGGTAATCATTGCATCTGCCTGAGAACAAAGTAAATACAAATCCATTTCTCGTTTTGTGAATTCATCGTTGCTTAAAAGAATAAAATTTTCTAAATCGACAAGGTTGTAATTATCAATGTTTTGAACAGGATGCAGTTTTACAATTATTTTTACATTAAGTTGTTTAAGAAAATCGTTCAATTCTTTAAACTCATTCTCTTGAAAAATAGGCAAAATTTGATTTTGAGATGAGTCGTGCCCCATTTGCGAAGAATTTCTAAATGTTGGCAGCCACAAAATTAGTTTTTCATACTCACCAAGATTGTAATGAGATTGTTTGAAAAGTTTATCGTTTCTTGGTTGTCCGCAAACAAATATTTTTTCTTTCGGAAATGAAAACCATTGCGAAAGAACGTCGACAAAGAAATCGGAACTTGCAATAATATGAGTGAAAAACAATTTGTCTGACAAGTTTTTTTCAAGCATTTTTTTTGAGGCTGCTTTTAACGGAGAACCATGCCAAAGTTGCACAACATTCTGATTCTTTCCTGGTAAAATTGGAATTCTGCCAAAACAGTAAAAAACATTTCCTGCCGAAAAGTATTCCCAAAATCCCCACCATTTGTTTTTGAATGTTACATGCTGAAGTTGCATGCTCGTGAATTGTTTGTAATCATTTGTCGCACAGACAATCGTATATTTCTCATTTAGGTTGTTTTCAATGATGTAATCGAATAAAGCTTTTACATTGTCTCGGAATCCTAAATCGCTGTAGAAGAGAATTTTATTAGGATTATGATTCGTCTTTTTGTTGAAAAACGAGCACAATGCAAATACCGTGGCATGAAAAAATCTAATTACAAATTGTTTCATTATCTGTGACAGGAATAATTAGAGGGACAAACATAACAAAAAAGTAAAGAATATTGTTAGGGAGAAAAAAACAATTTATGTTTCCTCGTTTTTAGTAGTCTAAATTTTCAATTGTCGGGAATTTGGTGTTTCTTTGCCTTGAATTTTAAACAATGGCACGAAAGAAGATCATAAAGAAATACATTATACGCCCCATTCGCAATGCGTTTGTGTATTTTTTTGCGAATTTTGCTTGTTGGGAACGCTTTTTCATTCCTCGTAAAGTTGCGTGTGCGTGGCATTTGCTTCTTGGTCGGATTGCTTATTTTTTTATGAGACCCATGCACAAAATCATAAAAAGCAATCTTACGCTTGCGTACGGCGATACATTTACTGATAAGGAGAAATACGAAATTGGTAAGCGGATTGTGTTGAATTTGGTCGGCACGTTTAACGATTATGCATATTATTCTCAAAAGAAAACTCGCGAGGAATTTCTTGAATTTTTCACAGTCGAAGGTGAGGAGCATCTTAAGGCTGCTGTAGAAAAAGGGAAAGGAGTTTTGTGTTTGATACCTCATACTTGCAGCTGGGAGTTTTCGGCAATCATGCCACCTGTTTTGGGGTATGAAACTTCGGCAGTAAGCAGTAAAATCAAAAATCCTGCGCTGAATAAATTTATGATTGACCTTCGCGAAAGCCGCGGAATGAAGAATTTCTCTCGTCAGGATCACTGTTATGACAAATTGGTCGCTGCGTTGAATAAAGGTGAATGTATGATAATTATGATTGACCAAGACAGTCTTAATATAAAAGGTGAATTTATCCCGTTCTTTGGTCATGATGCGTACACCCCGCTCGGATGTGCCCGTCTTGCTCTTGACAGCGGAGCGGCAATAGTTCCGATGTTCACGGTTCGGACAGGCAATGGAAAATATTTGTTCAAAATATTACCTGAAGTACCTATGGAATTAACTGGCGACAGAGATTACGATATTAAACATAATACCAAGATTCACAACGAAGTTATCGAATCAATCGTAAGAGAATATCCTGACCAATGGGATTTGGATGCATAAACGCTGGAAAACAACTCCCGAGGCATTGGCTATACATTTGGAAAAACGTCGCAAACGAAAGGAAGAGTTGCAAAAACAACAAATGAATGCAATGCACAAGTAGGAATGCACAATGCATAATTCATAATGCACAATTATAACTTAACTCATAATCCATAACCATGAACTTCAGACCTTTCATCATATTTGTTTCATTCTTTTTGATAATTGCCTGCGATAAAAATCCGTACCACAGAGACGTGTCGGATATTCAGGTTGATTTTCAGACTATCCCTTTTCATTCCGATGTCCGGTCAGTTGGTATGAATAAGGATTCGATGGGTTTTCGGGAATTGCAAGCAAAATATGGAGCGTTTCTCCAAACATATATTGCCGATGTAGGTCGCACAATGCAGATTCCTGGTACGAGGTCGGAATTGGAGATTTTGCACACATTCGTAATAAATAAATGGATTCAAGAGTTGTATCGTTTGAGTGATAGTACGTTACAAAAACATCAAAGCGAAATTGATGAAAAAATGACCGATGCTCTCAAATATTATAAATATTATTTCCCCGACAAAAACATACCGCGGTTTTATACGTTCATTACTGGCGTAAATTACTCAATGGCAATCGATTCCAACGTAATTGCAATAGGGATTGATAAGTATTTGGGGACAAAATGCGATTTTTATAATTCCATGAGAATCGAATCATACATTAAACGAAATATGATTCCTGAAAAAATTCCTTCCGATGCTATGCGGGCATTGGCAGAAAGTGAGTTTTCTGATGGTTTTGATGAAGATTATTTGTTGGCTACAATGTTGCAACATGGTAGGTATCAATATTTTGTAAAATGTATGTTGCCTGATGAACCCGACAGCCTTCTATGGGGATTTACCGCCAAACAGATGGAATTTTGCGAAAAATCCGAAGGTGAATTTTGGAAATATTTAATTAGTACTGATAATTTATTGTTCTCGACGGACTATATGGTGCAAAAAAGATTTGTTGACGACGGACCGTTCACTTCGGTATTTACAAAGGATTCCCCAGCACGCGTGGGACAATGGATAGGCTTTAAAATTATTGAGTCTTTCATGCAAAATAATCCCGACGTAACCTTGGAAAAGTTGTTTTCTATAAAATCTTCAAAGGAAATTATCAATAAATCACGGTACAATCCAAAATAAATGCGTATCTTCGTTCAGTGAAGTATAAAATTTGAATTCATGAACAACAATAATTTTTGCGTAATAATGGCAGGAGGTATCGGAAGCCGTTTCTGGCCTCTCAGCACGTCTGCCACGCCTAAACAGTTTATAGATATTCTCGGCGTTGGGAAAACACTTCTGCAGTTGACATACGAACGAATGAAAAAAGTGTGCCCGCCTGAAAATTTCTACATCGTGACGAATGCACAGTACGAAAAAACGGTGCTACAGCAACTTCCAGAACTATATCCGTATCAGATTTTGAAAGAACCGTTGCGAAAAAATACGGCTCCGTGTATTGCCTACGGAAACCACGAAATTAGAAAACGTGCACAAAATGCTAATATCATCGTAACTCCGTCAGACCACCTTATTCTTAATGAAGAAGAATTTCTGGACACTGTTCGTGCTGGCTGGCAATTCGTTGAAAAAAATGACGCATTACTGACGTTGGGAATAAAACCGACCAGACCGGACACTGGTTACGGCTATATACAACTTCGCGAAGAAGTTTCCGAAATAAATGCCCATAAGATAAACAAGGTTAAGACCTTTACGGAAAAACCAGAACTCGAAATGGCAAAGATGTTCCTGAAAAGTGGTGATTTCTTCTGGAACTCGGGTATTTTCCTATGGTCGCTCAAATCAATTGACGCTGCATTTCAAAAATATCTTCCAACAGTGTATAATCTATTTGAGGCTCAGTCGGATATATTTGTGCTCGACGATATTTATTCAAAATGTATGAATATTTCGATTGACTATGGAATTATGGAAAAAGCTGACAATGTGTTTGTTCTTCAGTCTACATTTGGTTGGAGTGACTTGGGAACATGGGGAGCGTTGTACGAAAATGCAGAAAAAGACGAACGGCAAAATGCTATTATTGGCGCAAATGTAATGACGTATGATGCAGACAATTGCATGATTTCCGTTCCAAATAAAAAATTGGCTGTTATCGATGGCTTGGACAATTTCATAGTTGTTGATTCGCCAGATAGATTGTTGATTTGTAAACGAGAAGACGAACAAAAAATTCGTCAGTTTGTTAATGATATTAAATTTAAAAAGGGTGACTCGTATATTTAAGTCGTGTGCCGCTGCTCTTACGGCTACAGTGATATGTGTATTTGCATGTACTCAAAATGTTAAGGCTCAAAATGCAACATTTTTGGTGTCGGGAACGGGTGTACCTGACTCAATAATGACGGTTGTTGAGCATTGTGCCACGAAATGGAGCGAATATGTTGTTTCCGACGTTCCAATTCATGTTTCGGTTTCGTGGCAGGAATTACAATCTAATGTGAATGCGTATGCAAGCCCAACAACTTATTATGCTGTCGATGGCGTTTATTATCCTGTTCCGCTTGCAGAAAAACTCCAACAAAAAAACTTAAATGGTTCCAATGCCGACATTGAAGTTGTGGTCAATAAAAAAATGAAATTCAGTGTTGACGTTGAATCTTCTACACCTTCTGCTGATGGTCGTTATGATTTGGCATCGACAGTTATGCATGAATTCGCTCACGGATTAGGTTTGATAGGTAATATTACTGTCGAAACGCTTAATTCTGTGGAATTCCCTGCACCAACAATCTACGATATGTATATTGCCGACGAAAACGGAAAATCAATCGTTACACGAAAAGGCGAATCTTTTGTGATTGATACATCGGTGCTTCGTTCTGAAAAAATGTATTGGAATGGTCGCTATGGGAAAGCATTCATGCAACAGACATTGAAGTTGTATGCTCCGAAAGCTTTCAATAGTGGCTCTACAGCATATCACCTTGACGAGGAGACATATTCTTACGAATCGGGATACGCATTGTTGACGCCTAAATTGACGCAAAAGGATATTTTCCGTG
The DNA here is from genome assembly GCA_017516865.1 of Bacteroidales bacterium. Taxonomy (GTDB): domain Bacteria; phylum Bacteroidota; class Bacteroidia; order Bacteroidales; family UBA1715; genus UBA1715. The sequence continues at coordinate 9,122 of JAFXAU010000018.1, read as the reverse complement.
ATGTTGATGTCGCTACATTGGCGATTCTTGCAGATATGGGTTGGAATGATTATTTTGTGTCAAATCAAACGACGGTTACCAATAATTCTAATTTTTCCGAATCAATTCTTGTAAAAGCCTATGTTGGAGAATTATTGAGAAACACCGAAGGACAGACAATCCTTTATTCTTTTGATGGCGGGAAACATATAGTAGAACTGCCGACTACGACGAATGACAACTCGGTTTATTCTGCTGAAATTCCTGCATTTGCATTTGACCATACCGTTTCGTATGCAATTCGTTCAGTAACATCGGCGGGAGATACTGTTTATGCTCCTTCAGAATTTCCATCAAAGTGGTATACAATTTTTGTCGGCGACGATACCGAAGCTCCCGTTATTGAAAATATTGATTTGTCATTTGTGCATACGACAGTGGAGAAATTTTCATTATCTCCTGTAATTTCTGACCAATTCGGAATTAAAACTGCCTATGTTGACTATTTCATTGCTCGGGGAAAAACGTGTTTGTTGGATACCACACGTGTAAATTTGGAGTTTTCTCCAAATGGAACCATGGCATTGCTTGATTTTACGACAGCAACTGGAAAAATATTGGAAGGCGATGTCCTTTATTATGTGATAGTTGCTGAAGATGAAGCTGGTAATCAGGCAACGTTCCCTGCTGATTCAAAATGGTATGCTGTTCCGTTTGAAGAACCATTGGATCCAATCCGATATTTGGTGACGGATTTTGAAGATGACGATATACAAAATTATTTCGTCTTGGATAAATGTTCGATTTCACTCAGTGAAGGCTTTTCTGATAAAGCGTTGCACACGGCTCATCCGTATGCCAATAGTGGAGTTGATGGAAAATACAATCAATATGTAGCAACGTTAAAATATCCTGTGGTAATTGCTTCGAACCCTGCAATTATCTCGTTTGACGAAGTTGTTCTTGTTGAACCGGGAAAGGCTGGAATTGATTTTGGAACATTCGGATTTTGGGACTATGTGGTAGTTGAAGGTGCAAAATCTCTTGATTCGGACACTTGGTATGCTCTTGGAAAAAAAGGTTGGGATTCTCAGCTTTCTCAAGTATGGCAGACACAGTTTTATTCTAACACTAAACGTGATGGCGACAATGAAAATAGTTTGGCAACAGGCGATGCGACAATGTATCGTTCGCATGTAATTAACTTGCTGGAAAACAAATATTTCCGTGTTGGAGATACAATTTTCATCCGTTTCCGATTGCAAGCCGACGCGACAAACTACGGCTGGGGGTGGGCTATCGATAATCTAAAGATACAAGAGCGTGTGGCATTGCCGATACCAATGGTTGCCGAAAGCAGTTTGGTTTATCCAAATCCTTGTGGCGACTGGTTGTATGTTTCTGATTCGCAGGTGAAATCTGTTAGTGTTTACGATGCTTCGGGAAATAGAGTTGTATCTACTACACAAATACCTGTTGCAACATCATCTCTTAATCCAGGATTTTATTTTGTGAAAGTAGAATTAGTTTCGGGAGAAATTCGTACAGAAAAAGTTTTAAAACGCTAATCCAAGCCGTATTTTGCTGGTTCCTCTGCGGCTATACGGATAGGTTCTTCGTAGATTTGATAGCGATGGTGGAGTATTTTAAGCTGACTTTTGTTGAGTAAATAAGCAATTTCTTTTAGAGTCTGTTCTCGTACTGTTGGTTTTAGTTGACACTCCCATACGATAAGTGTATTCCACCCTAATTGTTTGAGTTTTTCTCGGACAGAAATATCACGCTCTTGATTTTTCCTGAACTTTTGCTCCCAAAATTCTGTGTTTGTCTTTGGTAGTTTTCCTTTCATGCATTCGTGTCGATGCCAAAAACAGCCATGAATGAAAATGACAGTCCTATATTTCCGTAAAACAATGTCGGGAGTGCCAGGAAGCGATTTAACATTGACTCTATATCGGAAACCGTTTGCAAACAAGTATCTCCGGACAAGAATTTCTGGTTTCGTGTCGAAACTGTGGATTTTGCTCATATTGAGGCTTCGCTGCTCTTTGGATAACGTGTCCATAAGAAACTATTGAGCCTTCTTTTTGAATGTATGCGTGCCAGTTTGGTATGTAGTTCCTGTTGAAGCGTTTTTCATCACATAGTTTACGGTGAAATTCCCTTGTAAATCGTAGGTCCCGGAACCAGAAACAAGGTATTTGTTTCCTAAATTATCAGTCCATTCTGAGTCTTCGGGAATGGAAATTGCGAATGTTTCATCTTGGGCGAAAATGTATGTTACGTATTGGCCTGGAAGCGGAAAATCCCAAAAGTTATTGTTTTTTATGGAGTTCGCATCTATTTTTTCAAAATCAACTTCGTAAGTCGAATTTGTGGCAGATTCATAACAACTGTATTTCCCAGTGAAGAAGTCCATAAACGTTTGTTGCGTAAGAATTATGTCGCAAGTCTTATAATTTTCGGAAACAGCAATGTCATTTGATGTAATCGTCAATGTTATGTTGTATGGTTTACCTTTTTGTATCTTGCTGGTGTTGAGTGAAATATGAATAGTGTCGATGCTTTGCCCTTTTGTGAGCGACAGTGTGGAATTTAGTGAGTAGGCGTCATTAGGTAACGCAGTTTTAGCAGAAACGGAAATTGTTTTGTCCGTTGTTCCGCCGAATATTTGAATTGGCACGGCGATATCGTAGTTGCCGTTTGAGATAAAAGAGATTGTTTCCGTCAATTCGGTAGATGAAAACTCTACAGTAGGCTTGTCTATGCTTGCATCAAGATATTCGTTTTTCTTGCAAGCAAATAGGGCTAAAATTGTTACTATAAATAAAATGCGTATTTTCATTAGTATCCTTGATTTTGTGTTAGATTCGGGTTTGCATTTAATTCGGCTGTCGGAATAGGGAATGCAAATTTATTACTTGGGTTTGGAATATTGCAAATCGTTGAATTACAGTCTTCTCTTATGACAGGAAATTTCCAAATGGAAAGTTTTAACTGGGTAAGACGCTTCCCTTCGAAAGCAAACTCCTTTCGATATTCTTCGTGAATTTTCAAAAGTAAATCGTCCATAGACAAATTGTCAAATACGGCTGTGGCATCAACGCGTTTGGTTAATTTGTCCATTATGTCAAGTATTTTGTAATAATATTGAGAATCACCCGTTGTTGCAAGCTTGCTCATATAGCAATCAGCAAGGATAAAATAAATTTCCGACAATCGAATGACAGGAACATTGTCTACTCCAAGATTTCCGTCACGACCAGGATATTTGTTGAAAAATGTTTCCGAACGAGTGTTGAAAAATTGAGTACGAATGTCGTTGTCGGAATATAATTTCAAAAGGTCGTCGGTAGGAACAAGTCCTCCGTAACCATCTGGAGAAAGCATGTGCCCAATACTGTTTGTCCCAGCGTTGTCGGTTGCCGACATTGCAATTGAGAAGATACTTTCTGTTGACGATTCCTGCGACCAACTTTCAATGTAATTGTCGGTGGTAAGTAGCGAATATTGACCGCTTGCTATGAGTTCTTCTGCTTCTGTAATAGCTAACGAGAATTGGTTGTTGTATCGATAGGCGAGAACTAACAAGGCTTTTGCACTATATTTATTTAATCTGAACGGTGTAACTGGTGCGTCTTCCAATAATTCTATTGCTTTTTTCAAGTCTTTTATAATCATTGTGTAAACGTCTTTTACCGTTGTTCTGCTCGGATTCGATGTTGTGTCGCTTACGACAGGAATACCTGCATTATCGTATGAAGCCTGATTTCCAAATGTTCTTACTAAGTCAAAATATGTCAAACAGCGAATAGCCAATGCTTCGCCGTATAATGAGTTACTAATGTCGCTTCTTGTGGAATCCTGACAAACTTTAATGATGTTGTTTGTGTTGTTTATAATTCTGTATGCTGTTGACCAAAAATCAGCGAGGTCGTCGTCATCGGCAGTTACACTATAGTTGTAGAACGACGAAAAATTTCCCGTGTTTTGTGTGGAAAGTTTTGCATTGTCGGCATAAACGTCGCCTATCAATACAAAGTTACGACCATAATAAGTGTAACTTTGGAAATCGTTGTAACACCCAATGAGAGCGGAGGTCACACCTTGCTTTGTAGATAACAACGTTTCCTGCGAAGCATAATTTGCTGGATCTTTGTCAAGAAAATCCTCGCACGACGTAAATAGCGTGATAGTCAGTAAAGTGATAAGTAATTTTTTCATATACACCATAAATGTACGCCAAAGATAATAATTACAATTGATATTTGAAGTTATTCATGAAGTTATCTTTAAAAAGATGACAGATTTTTGTAGTTAGGTGCTTTTTGGCATAATGCTTGCACGAAAAAATATATCTTAGGTGTGTATTTTGAATTTTATTGTATAGTTTTGAATAAAAATACTTCTGGCATGAAGAAATATGTTCTTATAGTTTTGATGTGTTTGCCGTTATGGGGAATGTCGCAGTCAACTGTGGAATGGACAGTTTTTGGCAAAGCGGGTGTTGATATTCGTTCTCAAATGATAAGTTTTGGCGGAACGGCGCTGGAATGGCATCCCAAAGATGGCAAATTAGGTCTTAATTATTCGTTGCGTTTCGGGCATTCCGAAAACAATAATTTTATTTTTCAGTGTCCGGTAAGTGCTGTGACAAGTATTTTTGCCATTGCTTTATTGGCAGATGACGGTTGGGATGCATCGATTTTGGCACTCTTGTGCTTAATTCCCGAAGGTTTGTCATACGACATTCCTTGTGGCGAGGATTTGTGGGTTTCTCCTTATGTAAATCCGTTACTCGTCGAATTTTCATCAAATGGGGGAGCATTGCTCGGAGAAGTAGGAGCTCGAATAAAAGTTCCTATTCGAAATCGTTTCTTTGCATCGGCGGATTTTTCTATGCAATCATCTTATGGCGATTGGAAAATCAATACATTGATGGGAATTTCAATGGGATTTAGATTTTAAGATTATCGTACCAACGTCACACTCCCGAATTTTGCTTTTTTGCCGTTCCCTACATCAAATCCGTCCCAAGTTTGCCCGTCAAGAAATGTAGCTTCCATTTTCCAAATGTACACGTCGGACTGCATCATCTTGCCTTCGTATCTTCCATCCCAGTAGCCCACGAATTTGCCGTCTTCTACTGCATCAGAGTACCACAACAAGTTACCCCACTTGTCGTATACTGAGATTTCGCAGGTCTTTAAATTATAACCTTTAGGTTGGAATGTACGCACGCTGTGTGCAGGATTTGACGGAGAGAATGCAGTAGGAACATACAACGATGAAGTAATTTCCAAGAAAATACAATCTTTGTATACTTCCTTACATCCGAACGAGTTCTCCACAGTCAATATCGGACAGTTGTAACCATGTATATAGTCGCCTTCCTGAATCGCAAAGAATCTCTTCGAGTAATCCATCACCGTATCTATCACGTCTTCAGATTCGCCTTGGTGACCATAGTTCCAATACATTGTATACGGGATCGGTTCTCCTACCATTTCGCCATCTTTGCCCATGTACCACAAACTGTCTTGTATTGTGCTGTCTTGTAATTCTATTATGTTCGATGCTCCTGGCAATGTCCATGAGTATAACGGTTTTGGACGTGCTGCAATCTTCACTATCAACGTGTCGAAGCCTTCACAGCCTGCCCACGTCTGTTCGTATACCGTCAACGTGTCTATTCTAGACTTCATCCAATCTACGTAGCGTACCGATGACGAACCGGCGTCTTTTGAGTAATTTAAATTATCACCCTCACGTTCCAATAATAATGACTTTCGGGGGTATATTGCGTATAGTAACTTTCTGTTGCACCTACGCAAACCGAATCCTTGCCGAATAATTTTGTACGAGCAGCAGGTGCAACTGTCAGTGCTATAGTGTCGTGTATACTTTCACATCCAAGGTTATTTTCTTTGTCATATAAGTCAATATCAAAAATTTCAAACTTATAAATTCCCGTGTCTAAATCTTGACTTTCAAATTTATAGGTCATGCCTGAAGCGTATATCGGTTTGGTTCCCGAAAGACTTATCCATGACATATTCGGACTTCCAAGTGCTTGTAAGTCTTTGATTTCCTCTCCTTTACAAATAACCGATGAAAAAACAATTGGCGTATGTGCGCGATTTTTTACTGTATAGGTAATTGATTTTGTATTTGAATTACAATACACATTGTCGTATTTGTATCGGTAATATGCTGAAATTGTGAATGTTCCAACTTCGTTTATCAAATCTGACGGAGTGATTGCGTGTTCTGAATTATCTGGATATGCTAGAGATTCTTTCTTTGTTACGATCGTCCAACCGATATATGAATTTTCGTTTATAGCTGGCTCGAAATCTGTTGCTTCTATAGTTTTTACTGAATCGTAGATGCAAGAAATAATGTTTCCTCCGATAGAGAAATTCGGTTGTTGAATGACTTTTAATTCAACAGGGATAATATTACTTAAGCATGAATTTTGTTCTCTAAGTACATAGAATGTCGTCGTAGCAGAAACGTCTTCATAGTTAGGTGTATAGTTATATCCTGTCGCTTTGTATGATTCATCTGTTGCATTTATGTCGGAATACCATTTGTCAATACTTAAATTAGTCGTTAGCGATGGTATAAGCGTGTCGCCGGCACACATGCTTGCTCCTGTTACGATCGGGTCAGACGGTTGGGCATTTACGACATACGTAATGGTTGTCGGTGTACCCTCACATCCGTTGATTGTCTGTGTCGCATAGAATCTTTTCGAACCGACGCTCATGTCATCATTTATAAATGAATCTCCATCTGCAATTTTTGTTGTTTTGTCTGCTGCATACCATTTTATGTTTTCTCCAGCAACTCGCAAGGTTGGTGCGGAATCATATTCACAAATATTGAGTTGTGACAACGTGATTGGCGGGCTTGGCAATGCTTTTATTGTATAGATTGCTTCGGATGGTTGGCTTTCGCAGTCATCTACAATTTGTGTCGCATAATAGTTATATGCACCGATAGAAGAGACTGAAGGTGAATAATTCGGACTACCTTTTCGTAGTTCGTCAGTTTTTTGTTTGTCGGAATACCAGACAATTGTAGATTCTGAATCGCCCATTGCTGAAACTGAAGAGGATGGTTCTCCATAACAGATTTCGGCGTTGGTAACTTGAGGCGGTTCTGGAATTGATTTTACGGTATATTGCATCATTGCTCGTTTGCTATAACAACCATTATCAACGTGAATCGCCCAAATTGAATGTGTTCCGACTTCATTTGTTTGTGGAACATAGCTTGTTCCTCTTCCCGTTGCATTTGATGTCGGTTCGCCTTCAGTTCCAGGATTTTCTTCGTACCATTCCACAATTCCTTGTATTCTTGATGCAATGATAGTCGGATTTTCGTCGCCATAACATACCGAAGGATTTGCTGATGTTGCTAGTATAGTCGGTTCAGAAGTTTCAATTATTGTCAACGTAACTTTTGCGCGACTGCTTTCGCAACCTTCTACATTGGTAAGATTTGCAAGTGGTTCAGAATTATATTCCGAAACAAAATAAGCATACGTTCCTGCAGCAGAGATAGTAGGTTGGTAGGTACCGTCAACAGACTCGGACAAAGGAGTTGATGCTGTTGCGTCTGAATAGTAACGGAACGTAGATTTCCCTGCATTTCGTTCTGACCACGAAGATGTTTCTGCCGTCAAAATGGGAACATCATCGTAAATACACGCTGTTTCGTCTGAAATCATTACCGAAGGAATTGGACAGTCAACAATCGTAATAGTTGCTTCGGTCGGTTCGCTGTAGCAGCCGTCTTTGTACTGACGGGCAAAATAACTTTTGTTTGTCTTTGCCGATGTTGAAATTCCTGTATTCAACTCAACTCCTGTTCCAACCGAATTGGTTGTAGACGAGGATGTCTCAAACCATTGGATTTCGCTTTCTACAGGACTTGTAACGTTGACTTTTACTGGATTCGACTGCGAAGTCATTGCAAAAAAGTCTTTTGTCTCGGGTGCGGACAAATAAATAACGTCAATTGTTCGATTGTTTTTGTTTACGCAACCTTTGCCGTCGGTGTATTCGTATGTAATAGTGTACGTATCAGACTTTTCTCCGTTTGCCTGCGGATTGAATATTCCCGAAGCATTTATCGCACTTGCATCTCCCGTCACCGACCATTTTCCTGTTCCGGCACCGTTTGTCCCGTAATCAACCGTAACGGAAATTCTTTCAGATGTTTTTGTGTAACAAACCGAGGAAGACGTTTCGTCAAACGTGATTTCTGGCAACGAGTTGATTGTCGTCGTAACTTCTTTCGCGGGTGTCCAACAATAGGTGTCGCTCACCGGCTCGTATGCATAGTATGATACAAAATAAGTTTTCGTGCCTGCCTCATCCGTGGATGTCTGTGTATATGAATCGGTTGAGGAAACCTCAGTGCCGTTTTCATTTGTCCATTTCCATGTCTGAACCGTTGCATTGCTTTGTGCCGTTGCTGTCATTGCAGCCAATGACTGTGAATTTTGACAGTCTTCAACATTCGTCACTGTTTCCACTGTCCACGGACAATTGACAATGGTTACCGTAGCTTCTGCTCGACCGCTTTCACAGCCGGAAACGGACTTGCTTACCCAATAACTTTTTTCAACCTCTGTTTCGGGATTGTCGCCTGTCGCATACGGAATATCCGATGACAATACATCTATTGACGACTGACCTGCATACCAATGATATTCAGCACCTTGCTCAATATCGGAAACGGAAACCTGAACTGTTTTCGGGTCGGTGATTATGCCTGTGTGGTTTATTGGTGTTGGAACTTCCACGTATTCCACATGGAAATCTTTTGTTGCCGAGTTAGAACAGTGTGTCGTAGCATTTGTAAATTCATATTTCAACGTAAAGTCGCCGTCGCTTGAATTTTGTTTGAACGAAGGCGATATGATTCCCGCCGTCGAAACGCCGTCTGTGGCATTGTCTATCGTCCATGTCCCGCTTGAGGAACGAACACCGTCAACCGTAGCAACGACCTCATATTCACCGCCGTCGTAACATTGAACTGGAATGTCGTCAATTTCAATAACAGGCAGCGGGTTGATGGTCACGGTTGCGGACGCATACGAGCCCCAACACTCGTTCCCTGCCGCGTCA
>JAFXAU010000017.1 GCA_017516865.1 Bacteroidales bacterium | reverse complement strand
TGGGGCAGGCAAAGCGCATATCGTCAAAATCGATGTTTATGTATTTGGGGGAACTTGTTGAGTACGGAGATACTGAAACAATGTTTACAAACCCTATTGACGAACGAACAAAGGCTTATCTGACGGGAAAGATGGGATAAAAAAGTATATTTAATCAAATAATTGGAAAGATGGATACATTATTTCTCGGGATAGTTATATTCCTGATTGTACTTGCAGTGTTCGACCTCGTGGTCGGGGTGAGCAACGATGCAGTAAACTTCCTGAACTCTGCCATCGGCGCTAAGGTGGAACGATACCGCACGGTGGTGACGGTGGCGGCAATCGGAGTGTTTGCTGGAGCGGCATTGAGCAATGGCATGATGGACGTGCCTACTTCTCGTTCTATGACGTGATGTGTGTCTTCTTGGCGGTGATGGTGACAGACGTGGTGCTGCTCGACGTGTTCAATTCTTGTTCGGCTGGATTTGCAATCCAGCCGCTATGAATATGAGGATTTGTAATCCGACCGAATAGATAAATCACAGGAGGAAATCATCCACAGTATCGGGAGTAACAACAATAAAATCAGAGTTGGTGTAGTTCTCGGAAAATGTTTTGGGCAATTTCGCTTTAGTTTTTGCATTCCACTTGATTTCGCAGGCAAGGAGTTTTCCGTTCGATTCTTCTACATAATCTATTTCTTGCTTCTGCTTGGTTCTCCAAAAATAACTGTTCACCCACTTTTCGTTGTAGGTGAGGTACTTCATTCGTTCTGCAATCACAAAATTCTCCCATAAATGCCCTATATCCTGCCGCATTTCGGGTAAGTTGAAGTCTGCTATCAATGCATTTCTGATACCCGTGTCATAAAAATAGATTTTACGACTTGTTTTTAATTCATTGCGCAGATTCCTAGCGAACGACGGCAGACGAAATATTATATAGCATTGCTCCAACAATGTTACGTATCGTTCCACTGTTTTTGCATCCATAGAACATAGTTCGCCCAACTCGTTGAACGAAACTTGCGACCCTATTTGATAAGCCAAAGCCCTCAAAAGCGTAAGAAGTTTAGCGGGGTGTTTTATATTCTCCCACGCAAGGATATCTTTGTAAAGATACGCGTCGGTAAGCTGTTTTAGCACCATTTTTTCGTCGCCATTGCTCGTCACCACTTCAGGATAGTAGCCATACACAAGACGTTGGGGCAAGAGCCGTTTTTCCGTTATAAGTCCGTGATGCTGAACCATTTCCGCAAACGAGAGTGGAAACATTTGATACTGCCATTTCCGCCCTGTCAAAGGTTCGTTTACATTGTTCGCCAAATCAAAGGCAGAACTACCCGTTGCTATAAGTTGAACGTCTTTTATTTGGTCGGTTATAAGTTTCATCCGCAATCCAATGTCTTTTATCCTCTGAGCTTCATCAATGACAACAATTTTATTCTGTCCGAATTGTTTTTTCAATCCGTCAACCGAAGCATTCTCAAACATTTTTTGAACGTCCAGTTCATCACCGTTCAACCATAAACATTCGTTACTTTTTGAGACCAAATCATTCAGTAACGTTGTTTTTCCTACTTGTCGAGCACCTAACAACAACAATGCCTTCCCCGAAAAGAGTCGTTTTTCAACAATATCTTGCAATAGTCTTTTTATCATAATCAACAAGTTTTCGAGTTCAAATATATAACTTTTCCGGAATCAATTCCAAAAAAGTTACAACTTTTCGGGAATCAATTCCCCAAAAGTTAGGTTTTCACTATCCGAGTTACAAACTGTCCCCCTCCTTGCTTTCTTCTAATGCGGGAACATCGTCAACCTCATGTATAGTGAGTTTGTTCTTGTCGTTTTCCTTTGCACCGAGGGCAATCAGCTTTCTACAGGTGTTAGGAATGCTCTGTCCTGCTTCGGTAAGCTTCTTCATGCCGTCGGAGTACGCGCCACGGGCTTTATCAAGTGCCTTGCCTATTTCATTGTAAGAATTTTCGAACAATGCTACACGTTTCAACATTTCGTTTGCCAACTCGTACACCTTTTCGTGATTTTCGGCTTGTTTGATTTGTGTCCACGTCAAGTTTATGATTTTCAGGGCGGCAAACAGCGTCTGCTCGTCGGCTATATATACATTCATGTCCATTGCCTTCCGCCACAAGTCTGGCTGGGCGTTCAACGCAGTCCACAATGCAACAGAATGAGGTACAAACATTATCACGTAATCCATTTTCACCTTGGGTGCCTGAATGTATGAGGAATAATCCTTGGTGGAAAGTTCCTTCACGTGTTTGAGCAAACTTTCGATATGGGCTTTCATAGCTGCTTGACGGGTTGTTTCGTCTTCTGCATTCACGTAGTCCATAAATGCGGTCAACGACACTTTTGAATCGATAATAACCTCACGTGTCTTATCAAGATGAAGAATCACGTCGGGACGCATCCTCTTCCCTTCCTCGTCTGTCAACAAGAAGCCAGCAAGGTCTCTCATCATAAGTTCCTGCGATTTTGTTTAGTTCATTGTTCGCCGCATCGGGCGACAACTCCCTCGCATATAAGACCACCGTTGCTTTTCTGCTCGGTTGGCGTCCTTCTCTATCAGAAGGAACTCTGCATGCTGAAGCACGTTCTCTGAAGTTTTTAAGGTCTGATTACAGAGAATCGTCAGACCCGTTTGCTGGCGCAAGACATATTGACTATTTAGGTTACAGTGAAAAAATTGGAGTCGTCAATATGTCAGAAGTGGTTTCTAAAACCGAGGGCAAACATACAACATTGAAATAGCGAAAGTCAAGTATCTTGAAGGAAAAATTTTTCGTTCAAAAACAAACAAACGTGAGAGAATAAGTCAAAAAACAATACAAATCAAGGGTTACAAAAAAATAACTGTTGGTTTTCATATATTTTGAAAAAAGTATCGGTACATTTTTTTTAACGATAAAGAGAAAATTTTTTTTTGATAGAGAGGGAAAATTAAAAAAATGGGGAGAGAAAAAATTTTCTCTCGAGAGAGAAAAATTTTTTGGTCCTCTTTTCGCTCAAAATGTTCCTCTAAAAAAGAATATTTCTTACAAGAAAAAAATTGTTGTTGGTTTTTATAGTTCTTAGAAAAAGTATCGGTGTTTTTTATCAACGAAGAGTAAGCTGAAATCAAAATTAAACTCAATCAAGTTCAATCGTCTGTGCAAGTTTTTCTATATTAAGACTTCTTGCCGACGCATCGACAATTTCCTTGTAAACGCCTCCTTGTTTATACACCTCGTCGGGATTGCCGCTTTGTTCCACACGGCCTTCTTTCAGTGCATAAATCTGGTCGCTGTCGATGATTTGCGAAATGGAATGAGAAATGATGATTACCGTCCGGTTTTTCTTCATATCGTCGATAGCAGACTTGATTTGCTCCGTTGCAACCGCGTCGAGCGAAGCGGTAGGCTCGTCAAGAAAGATTATTGGCGGATTTTTAAGGAACATTCGTGCAATTGCAATGCGCTGCTGTTGTCCACCCGACAATTCTGTCGCCAAAGTCTCAAATTTCTTCGGCAATTCCATAATCTGGTCATAAACGTATGCCTTCTTTGCCGCTTCGAGAATTTCTTCGTGAGTGGCATCGGGACGGCCGTAGCGGATATTTTCCTCTATACTGCCTTCAAAAATGTGGTTTTTCTGCAGAACCAAACCTATATGTTCTCGCAAATATTGCGTGTCGTATTCCCGCAAATCAACGCCATCAAGCTTTATTGAACCACAATCGGGTTCGTAAAACTTATCCAACAAATTGATTATGGTGGACTTTCCAGCCCCGCTCAATCCAACGAAAGCGGTAATCTTGCCGCTTTCTATTTTCATTGAAATATCGTGCAAAGCCTTGGTACCGTTTGGATAGGTGAAATCCACGTGCGAAATTTCTATTTCGCCCTGAATTTTTTCGGGACGATACGTTCCCGTCGTTTCAACTTCGGAATCGGCGTTAAGAATGTCAAAGAAACTTTCGGCATACACCAACGCATCGTTCATGTCGTCGAAAATCCGTTGTAGCTGGCTAATCGGTGCCGTGACGTTGGCAAACAACATCACGTGATACATGATTTTTCCTATCGTCATTCCCGGATAGTCAATCAGTACGAGATATGCGGTGAGAATGATAATCAAAACAGTCCCCAACTGACGGACAAAGGTTTTCAACGCATCGTAGTAAAACGAAGTCCGGCGGACGTTCATCTGATTGTCGTAAAATTCACTTTGGATTTTGCTATGTTTTTCATCTTCAATACTTTCGCGATTGAACGACTTAATCACTTGAATACTTTCAATTATATTCATAATTCCATGACTGCGTTTTTCGTGCGACGAACGCATGTTTCTCCGCCAGCCTTTTAACTTCTTTGCCTGACGGACGGTGATGATGAAATACACGGGCACGATGGCGAGAGCCGTCAGACCGACGTACACATTTGCCGAAAACATGAGAATCAGAGCGATTATCGCACTCGTGAACAATGGCAGCAAGTCGATGAAGAAATTTTGTACTGTCCGCGACAAATTCATTACGCCCTGTGTAATTCTCGTCTGCAACATTCCTGCAGCATTTTCTTCGTGAGAGAAAAACGCAACCCTGAACGTCAATATTTTCCGCACAACCGACAGCGACATATCTTTCGAAACGCCGATACGCATTTTCTCGCCGAAAAAATTCTGCGCATACGTCACAAGTGCCGATACAAGTTCTTTCGACAATAAAATTACACTAATGACAGTCAGTATCCGGGCCGCTTTCGCCCACGTAAAATCAGTAGTTCCAACTAACTGATTTATCGCATCGACGGTTTTGTCGAGCACGATGGCATTAACCTGTGCCAACAACGAACCGATAAGCGTGAGAATAAGCGTAATCAACACTATCCACCGATACGGACGGACGTACACCGAAATGTTTTTGAATAACTGAATGAGCGTCATTTATTTACTCTTATTTTCAATACTTACTTTTTTTAACGTATTGAGAAATTCCACAAACTTTGCTGTTGCACGTCCGCGGTGACTCATGCCGTTTTTTTGTTCCAGCGGCATTTGTGCAAACGATTCCGAAAACCCTTCGGGGACAAAAATCGGGTCGTAGCCGAAACCGCCTTCGCCCATTTTTTCCGTTGCAATGCTTCCCTTCACTTCGCCTTCGAATAGATACTCTTTCCCGTCTATTATACATGCAATCACCGTTCGGAAACAAGCCCGACGGTTCGTTTCGCCTTTCAACAGCCGCAATGTTTTCTGAATGTTGTCTTCGGGAGTACAATCGTCGCCGGCAAAACGTGCAGTATAGACGCCCGGGGCACCGTTCAACGCTTCAATTTCAAGTCCGGTATCGTCGGCAAAGCAGTTTTTCCCCGTTTTGTCGTATACCCAATGAGCCTTTTGGAGGGCATTCTCTGCCAACGTCGTGCCTGTTTCGGGAATTTCGCCTTCGCAATTTGCCTGTTTTAAGTTTTTGATAGTAAATTGGTTACCTGCAATCTTGGCGATTTCCTCTAATTTATGTCTGTTATTTGACGCAAAAATCAGTTCCATCTTTTTCTTTTTTTGCAAAGATAGACATTCGGGCGAATTTTGTACTGAAAAATAAAGCGGATTGCACCTTGTTTTTACTTCTTAACCGCAACTTTCAATGTGCGTAAACACGTTTTATGCTCGTCAGTTATGCGATAGCTTTCAACGGCTTTTTGTATTGTTTTGTTATGAGTCCACGGCTCAAGTTTATGATTGAGCAAAAACGGCAACGTTGCCTCGTATTGTTTGGCAAGTGCAGTGGCAAAATACCATGCCTGCATCATTTTTATGTAATATTCCTCTCGTTTAATCGAAGCTACAAGTTTGTGATACCGCGACGAAAACGCATCGTCAAGAAAATAGCGCATCAACATACCAATGGCGAAACGAACCGTGTATTCGTGCTCGGATTTCAGCCATTTTTCAATATGTGGCAGCAATTGTGCCGTATGTTTTGCAAAGCATTGTGGAGAAAGTTGGTCGCATGTCGCCCAATTGTCAATATACGGAAGAAATTGTTCCACATTTTGCACACAGGTTTGGAAGTCCTTTTCGCCAGAAAGGAGAAACGCATGTAACTGATTTTCTTCGAAATACGAATGTGGCAATTGTGTCAAAAAAGCCGAAATATCTGCTGTTTTCAGAATGTTCTTAGCCAGACGTCTTAAATCTGGAGTACGTACACCTATAATTGTATCAGGTGAAACCGTCGGCATAAGCGGACGCTGAAACGCAGCATATTTCTCGTCTTGCAGGGCTTGTAGCAGAGAAATAATTTCGTCGGAGCTCACACGTTTTTTTACTTCTGCTTTATCCATATAAGTTTTGCGACATCGTAACCACGGCGTTCCGCCTCTTGTGTCAGTATATCTTTCACCTCATCAGAAACTTGCGGTGTACGGGCAAGCAGCCACAAACATTTTTCACCGCCACTGCTGACCAATGCGTATTGATAATTCTCGTCAAGCAACATGACACGATAATCGGCGAAAACCAATTTCCACATCGTAACATCCAGCAATCCCGGAGTATCTGTCTGTTTTGCAATCCCGCGAGCCATTTTCATTTGTCCCTCACGAATGCCGTAATTTGTCATAATAATAGAGCCGTCTTTGTCTATCACAAAATTCGACTTTACGTAGTCCATTCCATGTTCAAAATGATGGTCAAACCGGGCAATTTCGTACCAGTCGCCCGTAAATCGTTCCATATCAAATTCTTTTACGACGGAATTGTCGACTTTGGAATTGGAACAACTCAAGAGAAAGCACAACGACAAACAAAATATGATAATTTTTTTCATAGTTTTTCGTACCGTTTTTCTATCACATTCCAATCAACAATTTTCCATAAAGAAGCAAGATGATCTGGTCTACGATTCTGATAATCAAGATAATATGCATGCTCCCATACATCGAACGTCAACAATGGGCGCAAACCTTTCTGTACGGGATTTGCGGCATTGGTCTCCTGTGTAATCACAAGTTTGCCACCGGCGTCCGCCGAAAGCCATACCCACCCCGAACCGAACAGTCCGGCACCTTTCTTCTGAAATTCTTCCTTAAAAGAATCGAACGAACCAAACGCACTGGCAATTGCTTCGGCAAGTTTTCCCGTCGGAGCAGACTTCTCGCTTTTTGACGTAAATTGTTCAAAGTACATATTGTGATTCAAAATCTGCCCGGAATTATTGCTTATAGCACCTTCGGATTTTTTCACAATCTCTTCTAACGAAAGTTCCTGAAATTCTGTTCCTTGTATCAAATTATTGAGATTATTCACATATCCAGCCAAATGTTTTCCGTGATGGAATTCTATAGTAGAGCGACTGATGACAGGTTCCAAACCATCTGCCGCATACGGTAACGTAATTAGTTCAAACTTACTCATACAAATTTTAATTTAAATTGCTTAATGAGGTAAAAGTACAATTTTTTGTCCAACTTTGAACGCGTCAGCCTCATTTTTCGACATACTTTTTTTATTTTTGTACCGATATGGGACGAATACTTGCTATAGATTATGGTACAAAACGGACGGGGATTGCGGTCACCGACCCGTTGAAAATCATTGCCAATTCGCTGACAACAGTCAGAAGCTGCGATTTGATTCAATTCTTGAAAGACTATTTCTCAAAAGAGAATGTGGAACAAGTGGTAATAGGCATGCCCACGACATTGCGGAACGAACCTGCCGAAAATGCCCAATATGTAAAGATTTTCGAGAAACAGTTCAAAAAAGAATTTCCTAACATGCCTCTTAGCGAAATCGACGAACGATTCACGTCGACCATCGCCCACCAGACTATGATTGCGGGAGGTATGAAGAAAAAAGACAGGCAAAACAAAGCCGTCGTCGACAGCATAAGTGCGACAATCATTCTTCAATCTTTTATGGAACAGCAAAAATAGGTCGCTATTTCAGCACAATTATTTGTTTGGCGACAACAGCTTGGCTTGTCCGCACAACAACCACATAATATCCGTTTTGTAACGCCGAAACAGACAATTCCGACGAAGCAGTTTCCAAAACCTTCTGCCCGTTCATATCATAAACGGCAACCGACAAAATGTGTGTTTCCGCATCAACGTGTACAACATTGTCCGCAACAGACGGATATATTACAACAGACTGATTGTCGGTAACTGGCTCTACAGCCAGCGCAGATTGAAATTTTCCGAAAACAGGTCGCATCAGCAATGCACCCGTCTGAACCGAATTTTCCCATTCAAAGCCCAAATTGTAATACAGTCGGTTGCTCAAACTTGCGTTCAAATCAATGCCGACATTCAACAAAACATCGTGTGGCTGTTCCCAGCCGACGAAAAAGGATTTCTCGACAATCAAATTCTTCTCGCCCGACCCAATATTTTCTGGCTTAATCTCATAATCCACAAACTGATACATGCCTTCGGCATACTGAACTTTCTCGCTTGGAGAATAATACAACAACTCGCCCGGATAGCCATTATCGTTCGCCCATACGCACAAATTAAACGTCACCGCATTTTCCAACATAGTAGGATTAAAATACATGGAAATTGCCTGGAGCGTATCTTTCTGCAAAATATCATATTTATACGCAACACGTCCCATCGGAGCGTCGCGGAGTCCATAGCCCGCCTCGGGCGAACCATCATCGTATGCATAATAATTCGCCAACGTCAACAATACCCGACAGGTATCGTTCCAATGATATTGCGTATACAAAGGATTATTTTTATCTGTAAAATAATATTGAAATTCATACTGACCAGACTCGTACACATCGATATCGTCAGCGATGAAATCATAAAAATCCACATCAAAATCCGTCAAAATATCACGTTCCGTAGCCAATGTATTTGCAGGAATATCAGCCTCATAGGTTGTAAAAGCAACTTCATCGTCTTTATGCAGACCTTTCACTGCAAAATTAAACTTCACCTTTCTGTAATCTGAGTCAAAATTCTTGAACGACGAGGGTATCGTCAAACGGAAATCGTTTGCCGTCACCTGAGAGAAATGCGACATAGGCAAAGCCTTGTACCTTGAATAGAGCGGTGTTATATTTTTTGTAAACGCCACATCGGGGAATTGAAGATTTTTCGCCGTGCGGTGTGCATCAAGCAGAATCACGTCGAGGTGCCAAAAATCCTCGTTTCGGGCATGACTTACGTCATTGCTCAAACTCGTATAATTTTTAAAGCGGAATCGAAAACCCTTCACCAAATATTCTTGAGAATTCAATGGAACAAATTGTGGGACAAACGTGTCTCCCGTCGCCTTGCTCGTCGACCAAACCCACTGCCACGAAGGATTACAGTCACCCAACGTTTCGATTGCCGTGTACGACCACACTGGATTCCCATCGGTCAGACGTGCATACACGACATTTTGAGACAATTTTTGTTGCAAATCTATACTGTCGACACAAACTGTATCAGGCGAATACAAATATGCATACGTCTTTGTAAACGACTGCATTGAGAACTGTTCCGGCGTGAAAAAATAATGATGGTACGGGTCAATTATTCCGTCTGACAATTGGAAAAACTTCAAAGAATCTTTTTCAATCAACGTTTCTAACGGACTGAATATCAAAAAATAGCCTTTTAGAGAAAGAACCGTGTCTGTTGCATTGTACAATTCAATTCCCGCCGACGACATTTCATTGATAAAAATCCCCGAGGTGTCGTACGGGACATAAAATTCCAACACCAGACTATCGGTTGCTTCTGGAGTATCAACTACTCCACCCGACTGATAATAAAAACTTAACGCAAGCGAATCAGCCAATTCATAATTATAAAAGACATGCTCCGTTGTACGCGAACCTTTTATATATTTATGATGTTCGTCAAAAAGCGAATCTTGAACTGGAGTATATACATCGGCACTCAAATTATATAACGTATCACCTGCACGATATGCAATTCCCTGAGTCACGGGAACATATTCATTCTTCTCCGAATCGAACAAAAAATAATTCTCATCTAACAATTGAAACGATTCACCAACATGGCGATACAGTTTGTCGCTGTAATACATTAGTTCATACGTTTTTAGGTTTATCGGACGTGAAGTCAGATAATCCGAAATCGTTGATGTTGTCGATACATTTTCGTGCAATTTCCCGTTTCCTGCCATGGCATCGAGCGAAGCAACGCCAATAGTGATTTCGTTTTTCGCAAATGCAGTGTTGACGTACACATCAGCGTCTTTCCACAATGTACTGAGCGGTGTGTGATACGGGTATGCAAAATCGTCGAAAAACGGAAGCGACTTCAACAAAACAGGAGTGTTTTCCTCGCTTTTCAAGTGAAAATCCTTGGTAGAATTTACGGAAATATATTCAGACTGGGCGAAAACCGCAATGTGAAAAAGCAAGGGAAATATGAGAGTTACAAGTTTCTTCGCCATTCTCCAGCCTTATAGATTAATCAATTATTATTTCTTCAGTCCCTGTTCCGAGCCAAACATCTATTACGCCACTTGCCATCATACGTGAGCCACCAACTGGAGACTGAGACTGTACACGAGCTTTGATAGAATCTTCGGCCGTTCTTACGTCGCTTTTATAAATTGGATTGACAACAAGTCCACGTGCGACCAACGAATCGGAAATAGTGCGCCACGACATACCCACAAGGTCGGGAACGGAAATTTCAACACCGGCTCCGCCTTTGCCGACCAACAAATCTATGGCAGTTCCTTTTGGGACTTTTGAACCCGGCTCAATCTGACGAGATGCAATTCGCTGTTCAAACACATAATTATCGGCAAAATCGGGTTTGTACTCAATTGTTCCCAACTTCAATCCTCTATTTTCCAGCAACTGCGTAGCCTGACGCAACGAAACGTCCGTAACTTTAGGCATCACAACCATCACTGGCGACATTGAATTGACCGACAAATAAATTGTTCGTCCCGTCTTCACTTTTGCTCCCTTTTTCGGGAAATGGTCAACCACAACGCCAGGAGCAAAACCTTCGACACTCAACGTATCGTTCACCTTCACCAACAGGCCGTCTTTTTCTGCCACCAACTGAGCGTCGGAAACCTCCAATGACGACAGATCGGGAACCTCTATCGTTTCGCCATGCGAAGTCCACGATTTTAGCCACACATCGAACAACACAAAGGCTACCACTATAAAAACAAGGATACAAATCAGGTTTACAAATAGATATTTATGTTTTTTCCAATCCATAATTGTTCATTTAAACGCATGAACAAAGATAAAATTATAAAACGTAAATAAAAAATATAAAAAGGGAAAATATAAAAACGGGTAACCAGAGAAGAAGAAATTAACTAAAAACTACCTTACATTAACCTCAAACACCACATAACCAATCATGAAAAAGCCGCAACACCATGAAAAAAAGAGAAGATCTGGCTACCCGTTTATCTTGATTATGAAATCTCAATGTACTAATATCAAACCTCGCATAATTTGCTTGATTTTGATGAGACAAAGATACAACATTTTTTATTCTTGTCAAGTGTTTTCTTCAAAAAGTGTATAATTTACAATTACCTTTCTTGAAACTTTTTCTCAAAATATTGATATTCAGAATTTTCAAAGCACGATTTTTTCAGAAAAAACTTTTTAAATAAAACACGATTTTTCAATTTTATGGGATTACTATTGGCTATCCACTTCCGCTCTTACTAAAGCACCTTTCGTTGTTCAAAATTACTACCAATCTCGTCTAGCGGATTGGCGATAGTTTTCTGCAAATCAACTCCAACTTCACGCAAATTCTGCATTATTTCTTCTTTAAAAACGACCGACAACGAGCCAACGATGGAAATTTCTTTCACATCGTATTTCTTTGCCACTGGTTTTACATAAAAATCTGAAAATTCCCGATACGAAGTTTGTAACAATTCCTGTATTGCCGCTTCATTACGATATTTTGCGGCAAAAGGGACAAATTGCGCAAGAAACGTATTGGGACGGGGTTGTTTGTACACCCGACTCAAAAGTTCTGGAACTTCTAAATGATATTCTTCTTGAAAAGATTCAACGATTTTTTGTGAAACACGCTGTTCGTAAATCGCCCGAAGCAACCGACGCCCAATAACCGCACCGCTGCCGGCATCACCTAACACGTAACCCAACGAAGGCAACGGAGTCTCCACGGTTTTACCATTCCAATATCCGATATTCATTCCCGTTCCCAAAATTGCAACAACGCCCTGTCCTGCTCCATAACAGGCAATCGCCGCACCCACCAAATCGGTTTCCACGGTTATTTCCGACTTTGTAAAAACACGTTGCAATCCTTTACGGACAACATTTTTCGATTCCGCACTACCGCACCCCGAACCGTAAAAAAAGACTTTTTCAACCTGCTCCGCCTTCAACGATTGTGGCATTTTCTCACGCAGTTCCATACAAATCGTATCTTCATCCGCGAAATATGGATTCAGTCCTATAGTCGTAAAACGTATTGTTTCGGACGAAACGCACATCCACTCAGTCTTTGTGGAACCACTGTCAGCCAAAAGAATCATAGCGAAGTCAATATTGTCTTAAATATGCCAAACTGATTTCCGAATTTTGCAAACAACGCTCCGTCAAAATCTCTTTGAAACAGAGATGTGTATTGACTATAAGCTTCTTGCGTATTAAAACGAATTTGCAGAGCAAACGTGTCGTCGGCACCTTGCTGTGTTTCAACTTGAAAAAATTCAACACTGAGAACCACCGGACAAGCCTTCAACAAAGGCATATAATCCGTCTTTATCCAGTTCAACGCCGCATCCTGTATAGTTTCGGCAAACGATATTGTTTCATTAACGACAATCATAATTGTAAATTCTGATTTGCTAAACTATAATACATCAATATAAAAGGTATCACAACTGATTCCGACACCATTGAGAAAAACGAAGCGACAAATATCGAAGCTGTCTCGCCTACAGGCACATAACCGACAAGCCACGACACCGTTAAAAGTGCTGCATAACAAATCAGTACCACGCCGAAACTCTGCCGCCAATTTGTCTTACAAAGATTTATACAACGCGAAAGACACGTGAACGTCGGCAGCCCCGACACTATTACATCGTACACCAACATTGACAACGGCGGCAACAATATGACTCCGGGAATGAAAAAACAGATAAATCCCAACGAAAGAAGCACCATCATGACGGCTGTTGCACCCAATGCACGCAGACCATGCGTAGACAGCATAGATTTTAGCCCGTCAAAATCCAAGGTTTTTCCGTTTCGGTAACTTATTATATACGACGAAGTAACAAAAATGGCAGCAAATTTTGCTAAAAAAGCCATAAGAGCCGCAACCAGTAAACTATTCATCGATTTTTCCATTTCCACCGCATCGAGAAAACCGTCAGCGGCCATCTGCGTCATAAAATACGCCTGAATCATTAAGAACGGCAAAACCGCAACAGACATAAGCAAAAAATATTGCCGCCATTCTTCTTTGATGAAATTCCAAAAATCTTCGAAAATTTCCGTAGTCGAACGAACTTTGTTGAATTCTATTTCATGTATCTGATTCATTATCTGATTACTCTATTAGAATTTTGAACGACAAACTGCTCCCACGATTGTTTTTTACCATGTCTCACCGGTGTTTTCTTTATCGATTTTTCAACTTCGTCGAAATTCGGTTTCGAAATCTGATAATAATGACAGACAGCGACAGCCAACGCATCGGTTGCATCGAGATACTTCTGTGTGTTTTCGTACCTCAACATTTTCGACAACACGGCTGAAACTTGTTCTTTCGAAGCCGCACCCGAGCCCGTAATCGACAATTTTATCTTTCTCGGAGCATATTCGTGTATTACAATGTCGCGAGACAGTCCGACCGCCATGGCAACGCCCTGAGCACGACCAAGCTTCAACATCGACTGAACATTTTTCCCATAGAAAGGAGCCTCTAACGCCATCTCGTCGGGAGCATAGCGTTCCACAATTTCGGAAAGCGTCTTGTATATTTTCTGTAACTTGACATACGGGTCGCCAATTTTCTGCATTTCAACAACGCCGATTTCCAACACCGACAATGTCTTGCCTTCGACTTTCAGCAAGCCGTAGCCCAAAACATTCGTACCAGGGTCAATGCCAAGAATTATTTTCTCCATCCGTAGCGTTTATCCAAATACTCCTTGAATGTAGGATAATTACCGTCGATGGAATCGTAATGTTCTTCTTTCGATTCAATTTCCTTCAAACTGTCGGGCAATTCAGGGTCAACACCAATGGTATCGATTATTGCCTGCGGGAATTTAGCAGGATGCGCCGTCTCCAAAGAGATGAGCAACTGTTCCGCAGATGGTTTCTCTTTAGCAATAAAATCTTCGACACACTTCCACCCTACCGCACCATGAGGTTCCAGCACAATGTGATACTGTGCCCACGCCTGACGGATAGTCTCACGAGTCTGTTCGTCAGTCACACTTTGAGCTACAAAGATTTTATCCATTTCTTTGTAATTTGGCTCCTTGTGAATGACGCCGTTCTCGTCCATATTTCCATCGAACAACTCTATAAGACGGGCCAAGTTACTTGGGTGACCGACGTTCATGGCACTTGAGAGACAGTTTTTCGACGGTTCTATTTTTTTGTATGTGTGAGTTTTCATCAACGTTTCGAACTCGTCGTTTTCGTTGGTCGCCACAAGAATTCTCTTAACTGGCAAGCCCATTTTCATTGCAAGAACACAGCCCATCATGTCGCCGAAATTTCCCGACGGAATGCAGAACACAACTGGTTCAAGTTCGTCGCTGTCTTGTTTCCGTAACTGTGTATATGAATAAATGTAATACACAATCTGCGGAATCAGTCGACCAATATTTATAGAGTTTGCACTCGTAAAATTCAAACACGCCAAATCAGGGTCGGAGAACGCTTGTTTCACCATAGCCTGAGCGTCGTCGAACTTGCCGTCGATTGCGATAATCTGGACATTTTTCTGCAACGTAGTCATTTGTTTACGCTGACGTTCGCTCACCTCGTTTTTCGGGAAAAGCACGGCAATTTGAATGTTGTTCAAACCATAAAACGCATGAGCCATCGCACTACCCGTGTCGCCCGATGTTGCAGTAAGAATCAACTTATTTTCATTTTTCTGTTTCAGATAATATTGCATCATACGTCCCATCATACGACCGGCAAAATCCTTGAAAGAAGCCGTCGGTCCTTGGTCAAGACGCATCACATATTTTCTGTCGACAACCTGTTCCAACGGAACGGCAAAATTGTAGGCATCCTTCGTCATCGCCAACAAATCAGCCATAGGAACCTCGTCGCCAAGAAATTTCGAGAACACTTTTGCAGCTATCTCATAATACTGATTCCCCTTCAAACTATTTAACTCCTGCGGAGAAAACGACGGGATTGCATTGGGCATGAACAAGCCCTTATCGGGAGCCAAACCCTTCAACAGAGCCTCGCCGAACGTCACTTCGGCAGCCTTATGATTTGTAGAAAAATACTTTATCTGTGACATCGCTGAAATTTTTCGCTAAAGTAATGATTTTTTTGAAAAAACATTACTCGTTATAACTTGCTACAGGTACAATAAAAAAGAGAGGATTTTACACAAAACCCTCTCTTTGCTCTCTATATCTATCAAATGATTAGAACGACATCACGATTGTGTTGAAGTCTTCTGCCTTCAACGAAGCGCCGCCAATCAAACCACCGTCGATGTTTGGTTTTGCGAACAATTCTTTTGCATTTTTCGCATTGCAGCTACCACCGTAAAGAATAGAAGTTTCGTCTGCGATTGCTTTACCATATTTAGCAGCAATAGCTTCACGGATTGTCTTCAACATATCTTCTGCTTGGTCAGAAGTAGCAGTTTTACCTGTACCGATTGCCCAAATTGGTTCGTAAGCGATAACCAATTTTTTGAAATCGTCAGCAGACAATTTGAAGATTGTTTCTTCCAACTGATTGATAACAAATTCGTTTTGTTTTCCAGCTTCGCGAACATCAAGAGCTTCACCACAGCAGTAGATTGGTGTCAAACCATTTTCCAACGCCAAAGCCAATTTTTTGTTCAAGATTTCGCTTGTTTCGCCGTAGTAACCACGACGTTCGCTGTGACCAAGAATTACATATTGTGCACCTGTTGATTTAACCATTGCTGCAGAAACTTCGCCTGTGAAAGCGCCTTTCGGTTCTGCCGCACAGTTTTGAGCTGCAACTGCAATTGCCTTATTGTCAACTAATTTTACAACTTCTGTCAAGTGAATGAACGGAGTTCCCAAAATTACTTGAACGTCAGAAGTTTTTACGATACTGTTTACTTCTTTTGCCAATGCAACACCTTCTTGCAGAGTAGTGTTACATTTCCAGTTTCCTGCTACTATTTTTTTTCTCATTGTTATAAAAATTAAGTACTTACTTTTTTACCGTGCAAATATATAAATTTTGGATTTATAATTCTTTCAATCTTTCCACATTCATTTCCATAAATGTACGAATACAAAAATCTGCTTTCGAGAGCACTTCGGGCGAACCCACGCCAATACAATACATACCGCCGTTTTTCGCGGCCTCTACACCGCTGTACGCATCTTCAAACACAACGCACTCGCATGGTCTGACATTCAAAAGTTCCGCACCTTTCAAAAACACTTCGGGATTTGGCTTCGCCTTCTCAATCATGTTTCCATCGACAATGGCATCGAAATATTGAATTATTTCCAACTTATTGAGCAGCAGCATTGTGTTTTTACTTGCAGAACCAACCGCTGTTTTATAACCCTTCGATTTCAACGAATGCAAAAAGTCCAAAACACCCGGATAGACGTTTGCCGGAGTTACTTCCGTCTTGACGAACTCCAAAAACCACTCATTTTTTTGAGCGGCAAGAGCATTTTTCTCTTCTTGAGTTTTTGTCAAACCTCCATGTTTGAGTATTAAATCAACACATACCGAACGGCTTACGCCCTTTAGATTTTCGTTAAATTTCTCGTCTATCGTGAATCCCAACGTCTCGGTCAGTCGTTGCCACGCCATAAAATGATATTTCTCGGTGTTCACCAGCACACCGTCCATATCAAAAATACACGCACGAATTTTTTTATCTTGTAAACACATATCCCACTCCTTTTATTGTATAAATGTAGCGTTCTTGTAATTTTTCCCTCAACTTACGAATATGCACGTCAATTGTTCTATCGCCGACAATAATGTCGCTTCCCCAAATCAAAGAATAAATTTCTTTACGGGTAAACACCCGTTCGGGTTTGGAAATCAGCAATTCCAGCAAGCGGAACTCCTTATTGGGCAACGTTAGCGATACTCCGTCCATTTCGACAAGCATTTTTTCTTTATTCAAGACAATCTCGTTGTACGAAATAATTTTTGTATCGACCTGCTGACGGGTTCTTTTCAAAAGCGACTGGATGCGCGAGATAAGAACTTTCGGACGAATCGGCTTAGTAATATAATCGTCGGCGCCTGCCTGAAATCCCGCTATTTCGGAGTAATCTTCGCTTCGGGCTGTCAAGAAAGCAATGAGCGTGTCGCGAAGTTCCGGCTTGCTCCGTATTGTTTCGCACGTCTGAATGCCGTCCATGTCGGGCAGCATCACGTCTAACAAAATCAAATCTGGCAAAATAGATTCCGCTTTGGCAACTGCATCCAAACCATTTGTGGCAGAATACGTCTTATAGCCTTCCTTCTCCAAGTTATAACGGAGAATTTCTATAATATCTGGTTCGTCGTCAACAATCAATATTGTATTTTCCTGAGACATAGACGGAATTTATTGTATTACACCTTTCTTTATTGTAAATGAAAACGAGGTACCTTTATTAAGTGTACTTTTCATATTTATTGTTTCACCGTGAGCCTCGACCACGTGCTTTACTATTGCAAGTCCGAGACCGGTTCCGCCCTGTTCGCGTGAACGGCTTTTGTCAACACGGAAAAACCGTTCAAAAATTCGTCCCTGACAATCCTGCGGAATACCGATACCCGTATCGGAAACCTCTACAAGGAAACGGCTGTCCATGTCGAAAAAACGCACTCGCACCGAGCCACCTTCGGGTTTATTATATTTTATTGCATTGACAATAAGATTCGACAATGCCATACTTATTCTCATACGGTCGGCATACACCACCATGGTGTTTTTAGGATATGTCAGTTCAAGCGAGAGCGTAACATTTCTTTCTTTTGCCAAATATTCCTGCGATTCGAATATCTCATTCACTAAATCCACAATATTAAATGCGGTATATTCCATCTTAAGCTCTCCCGACTCCAATCGGTTGATGGCGTCCAAATCGTTTACAATCGACGTCATGCGTTGAATCACCTTGTCGGACCGTTCCAAATATTTACGGTTGATTGACTCGTCGTACAAGCCGCCGTCGAGCAATGTGGAAACATAGCCTTGAATTGTAAAAATCGGTGTCTTTAGCTCGTGAGCCACATTACCTATATATTCCTTTCGGAACAACTCCTGCTTTTTAAGTTGTTCCAACTCTTCGCTTTTACGTGCCGCCCATTCTTCGGCATCTTTCGAAGCTGTTTCCAATAAATTCTCGTCGCTTTTCACCAATTCCTTGAATTTCGGCATTTGAGCGGAACGGATTATCTTATAAATCGGGCGAATTTTCTCTACGATGAAGGACTTCATCAATATCCGTGAGACAAAATACAGCACAACAATTTCACACACAGCAAGTGTCGCCACGGCGATAAAAGGATTCTCCACATGCAAAAAATACAGAACCACACCGACAATCACAGCCGTCAGCAGACCTACAAGAGCAATCCGTATTGCAATATTTTTATGTGGCAGTATCTTCATCTCAAAAAATCTTTTCTACAAATGTAGATACTTAATCACGAAATCCAATAAAAAAAACAATTTTATTCAGAATTTGTATGTCTAATAAAATTGCTATCTTTGTACAAGTTTAAAACAATACAATAATGAAAGGTAAATATCAAAAACTAATAATCTTCGGCATCGTAGCCGTATTCTTCTTAGTTCTGTTTGGCAACAGCATGTTCATTAAACTCGAAGCGACAGAACGCGGTGTCATTTTCCGCCAGTTTACAACAGGTTTGGACAAAGAGAATGTCTACGAACCAGGTTTCCACATCATTGCACCGTGGAACGACATGTACGTATTCAATGTTGCGGAGCAGAAAATTGAGGAAACGATGGACGTACTTGACAAAAACGGACTTTCCATCAATATTGAAATAACGGTTCGTTTCTTCCCAATTTACAATAGCGTAGGTTATTTGTATGAAGCGTTCCGTACCGATTACGCCAATGTGCTGGTCATTCCTGAAGTTCGTTCTTCTGTCCGTCAGGTTGCCGGACGTTACTCCGCCGAAGAAATTTATTCGACCAAACGTTCCGAAGTTGAACAGACAATTATTGACGAAGCAGGCAAAAAACTTCGCGACAACCACATAGAAATGAAAGCCTTGCTTATCCGTTCAATCAATTTGCCACAAGATATCCGTCAGGCTATCGAAAACAAATTGAAACAAGAACAAGAAGCTCTTGCTTATCAGTTCCGTTTGGACAAAGAAAAATCAGAAGCTGAACGTAAACGTATTGCAGCAGAAGGTGAGGCTCGTGCGAACAACATCATCAACAACAGTTTGACACCAAACCTGTTAAAGATGAGAGGTATTGAAGCAACTTTGGAATTAAGTAAATCGCAAAATTCCAAGACTGTTATCGTCGGTAGTGCCGGCAGCAACGGTCTTCCGCTTATTCTCGGCTCGGATAAGTAAAACATTTTCAACTACATAAAAAAGCCATAGCACAATGCTATGGCTTTTTTTATTACGTTGCATTCTTTATAGAATCTTCATCGCCCGAGCCTTCTCAAAATATAGCTCCATGGACGTTCGTTTTTCATCAGACAACTCATATTCCACGCTATTGTGCAGATAATCACGAATATCGAATGAAAACGATTTATTTATAAATGCAATTGCGTCTTCTATATTTTCTACGCCAAACTTACACGCAGCCTCGAATTCATTTACAAACACATCGGAGAGCTTTTTATTTGCGACCCACGCGGCAAATACAAACGGCAGATGGAATGCTTTATACCACTCGTTTGCCAAATCATATACGTACAAAAAATTCGAAGCGTTATTCAACGCGCGGTCGCCTATAATCACCTTGGCAGAGCCGTCATCGGCAGTTTCGTAACCCTGTGCTCCCATAACAAATCGAGGCGAAATGTTCCACGCATATCGGGCTAAAATCTGCACCAGAATGTTCGTCGTCCGCGACTGATAATCCAACGTAATCGTAGAAACCTCATCAAGAGGCTTGTTGCTACACACTAGCACGGAATCGACCTTCTGCGTGGCACTGATACAATAATTTGTTACAATTTGTGCATTCGGGATTGTCGGTATTGCCCCAACCGAAATAATAGACATGTCAACCTGATTTTGGCACAACATGTCGGCAACCTGAGCAGGATAGCCATACGAAAAATCAGCCAAATCGTGCAGATTTTTACTATTCAACAGACCGTAGGTAAAAGGTATTGTGTTACTATAATTGATTATAGAAACTCGCGTTTTCATTATTTTCGTGCAATAACCGTCTGTCCTCCGCGGACTTTTTGATTAAGCGAAACTTCTATTTTCAAATCTTTCGGTATAAACATATCCACCCGTGAACCGAATTTTATAAATCCAAGTTCCTGATTTTGTTTTACCTCCGTATCGGCAACCGCATACGTTACAATTCGGCGTGCAACTGCTCCGGCAATCTGACGGCAAAGTATTTTACCGCACGCTGTTTCCATCATTATAGATGTACGTTCGTTTTTCGTTGAAGATTTAGGATTGAATGCAGGTAATTTCACACCGTCGTGATGGTCGCTTTCTATTACCTTTCCCGCTATAGGATAGCGATTTACGTGAACATTCAACGGAGACATAAAAATTGAAATCTGACGGCAGTCGCACTTAAGATAATCGGGTTCGTACACGTCCTCAATCACAACCACCTCGCCATCGGCAGGAGCAATCAGACTTTCTGCATTTTCGGTAAACACGCGTTTGGGGATTCTAAAGAAAAATACTATCACGAAGAAAAATAATGCTGAGACCAAAAACACCGTCCATAAAATTGCAGGGTGAAGGTGTATCTGATTAAGGTACAAGTTCAAAAGGCAAAGCACCCCGAACACTAAAATTATCGTTGAATATCCTTCTTTATGTATTTTCATCCGCTACTTGTTTAACCAAATATTTGCAAATATGCAAAAAATATGGGAATTGAAAAAATTACACTATCAAATCTGTCGAGGAAACCTCCGTGACCTGGCAACATTTTCCCCGAATCTTTCACGCCTACCCACCGTTTGAAACGCGATTCCACCATGTCACCCAATGTTGATGCAATGACAATAAGTACCGCCAGACCAACAATATGCAATTCCATACCTTCCATGTATACGTATGCAATTACAGCCGCACAGACAATTGTAAAAAAGCATCCTCCTGCAAACCCTTCTATAGTTTTTTTCGGTGAAATTTTCGGACAAAGCGGATGTTTTCCCAGTAGCATTCCCGTTAGATATGCAAATGTGTCGTTTATCCACGTGAAAGCAAACAAAAGCAAAATCATATAAGATGACGGCGCAAAAGTGCAAAAGAAGTCTACGCTATTTTCAACTTTATAAAGAGCCAACAACGAAAACGGTACACACACATATATTATTCCGCACAACGAAAACGCAATTCTCTGAAACGGTTGTTCGTCGTTGCGAAACAACTCAATGGCAAAAAGTGCCAACGCCAATACAATCACAATAGACAACAGTGGAAATTCTATCGAATAAAATTTTACTATTGGTAGCAAATAAATACCGACAGCCAAAGCATTCGACAAGACTAAATCGACGGTTATATCTTTGACCTTCAGATTTTTATAAAACTCATTCAACGCGAATAACATTATGATGCCAAAAACGGCAAAAAACACAGGCATAGTCGTAAACAACGCAGCAAAAATCGCTGCAACGTAGGCGGCACCTGTTATGACACGAAGAATGAAATTTTTCATATTACTTTATTATCAGTACATACAAATTTTTAGGTCCATGTGCACCCAGCACAAGCGTTTTCTCTATATCCGACGTTCTACTCGGGCCTGTGATTGCCGTGACTTGCGATGGAAATTTGTCTCCATACTTTGCCTCAATCACATCCATTGCCTGCGGAAAATCGGGATATACTTGGTCGGCATATGCCAGCACAATATGTGTTTCAGCAGCCGAGATCAACCGACGGCCTTCTATTTGAGCAGACGACACAAAAATGCTACCTGTCCGTGCCACCAATGCTTCGCACGTTGTGAGCGAGAACTTTGCCACACGAGCATATTCAGGGTCGGTGTTGTACGTCATACCTTTTTCATCAAGGATTTTGAGCAAATCAGGATTATTACACAACAATACATCATCGCCGATGATTTCTTTTATACGAGAAAAAGCGGAGTCTACAGAATCTACGATTTCTGGCTTCCCTGCAACTAACTGTAATTTTGCACAATACGCCTCGCACAAATCGCCTTCGGGCTGCACGAAAAATTCCTTAGTTGACGACAACTTTTCGTAGTCGTATTGAGGTGTTATCTTTACCGACTCCAAATCGGCAAGGATTGCTTTTTTATTTTGTTCTGAATCTGGATTACTCATTGTCTTTCTTGTTTCGTCAGTTACTTTTTTGTTGATCCGCAAACGGACGTTTTCCAAAAACTTTTTCCAAATCTTCGCCAAAAATCACTTCTTTGTCGAGCAACAACTCGGCAAGACGGACAAAACCTTCCTGATTTTGCGTAAGAATATCGTAAGCACGCTGATATGATTTGCGTATAATTTCCTGTGCTTCGGTGTCAATCAACTTTTCCATTTCCTCGCCATACGGCTTTGCAAATGAATATTCCGACTGACCTGTGGAATCATAGAAGCTCAAATTTCCAATTTTGTCGCTCATTCCATAATACTGCACCATTGCGTAGGCTTGTTTCGTCACTTTTTCCAAATCGTTCAACGCACCAGTAGAAATTTTTCCGAACGTGATTTGTTCGGCTACACGACCGCCAAGCGTAGCACACATTTCGTCGAGCATTTGCTCTTTCGTCACAATCTGACGCTCTTCGGGCAGATACCACGCCGCCCCGAGAGCCTGTCCACGAGGAACTATAGTGACTTTAACAAGCGGATGAGCGTATTCCAAGAACCAGCTCAACGTTGCATGACCAGCTTCGTGAAAGGCAATTGTGCGCTTTTCCTCCTGCGTCATTATCTTGTTTCGTTTTTCAAGACCGCCGATAATTCTATCGACAGCATCGAGGAAATCTTGCTTTTCGACAACCTTTTTATCCTTTCGTGCCGCAATAAGAGCCGCTTCGTTACAAACATTTGCTATGTCGGCGCCTGAGAAACCAGGTGTTTGTTTTGCCAGAAACGAAGATTGAATTTCCGTCGACAATTTCAACGGTTTCAAATGAACGTCGAAAATAGCCTGACGCTCGTTCAAATCAGGCAATTCCACATGAATTTGACGGTCGAAACGACCAGCACGGAGCAATGCCTTGTCGAGAATTTCGGCACGGTTTGTCGCTGCAAGCACAATTACACCCGAGTCGGTACCAAATCCGTCCATCTCGGTAAGTAATTGATTCAATGTACTTTCACGTTCGTCGTTTGTATTGAATCCATTTTTACCACGAGCACGACCTATGGCATCAATTTCGTCAATAAAAATGATACACGGAGCCTTTGACTTTGCTTCTCTAAACAAATCTCGTACTCGTGCCGCGCCCACGCCGACGAACATTTCAACGAAATCGGAACCTGCCAACGAGAAGAACGGCACACCCGCTTCGCCTGCGACAGCTTTCGCCAACAACGTCTTACCCGTTCCCGGAGGACCTACGAGCAAAGCTCCTTTAGGAATTTTTCCTCCGAGTTCTGTATATTTTTTCGGATTTTTCAAGAAATCTACAATTTCGCGTATTTCAACTTTAGCCTCTTCCAATCCTGCCACATCTTTGAATGTCGTCTGCACTTTTCCGCCCTGTTCGAACAGTTTTGCGCGCGACTTGCCTATATTGAATATTCCACCCGGACCTCCGCCGCTACCCGAGCCGCCTCCGCCCATTTTTCTCATAAAATACATCCAAATCACAACCATAAGCACAATCGGCAACAGCCAGCCAATGATTTCACCGACATAATTATGATGAGTCTGATATTCTATATCGACATTGTAATTTTCGAGTTTCTTTTCAAAACTATCGACCGAACCAATCGTCATCGTGTAATCGGGCGACTTATAGCCATGTCCCGTATTGCTCGAATTCAGATAAATTTCAACATACTCTTTGTTAACGACAACGACTTTCCCTATCTCGCCGTTACGAAGGCGTGTTTCGAATTCCGTCGACGTGATTTTATCCGAAGCCTTTCCAAAATCAATAAATGAAAATAGTGCCAAAGCGGCAAAAATCACTATATAAATCCAAAAATTTCCACCATCAGGATCTTTCTTCTTCGGATTCTTAAAATTCATAAAATCAGGACCGCCGAATTCGTTCTTTTTCTTATCCTTTTCCTGATTAGTTGCGTTCTTATTCTCTTCAGCTGCCATACTTTTTATTCTACGTTAGGGTACACTTTTTTAGGACAATCAGCCCATAATTCTTCTAATTGGTAATACTGGCGGATTTGCGGCTGAAAAATATGCACAATCACGTCGCCGTAGTCTAAAAAAATCCACTCGGCATTTTCGTATCCTGCACTTCCCCACACCGACGCACCTGTCTTTTTACGGGCAAAATCACGTACCGAATCTGCTATTGCATCAACCTGCGTTGAAGATTCACCTTCGCAAATGACGAAAAAACGACAAATGGCATTGTCAATCTTTTTAAAATCAAGAGAAACCACATTCTTGGCTTTCTTCTCCTGCATTCCCTCCACTATAGCTTTCAGTAACTGTGTTGACGACGGTTGCTTTGCCATATATTACAAACTAAAATATTTACAATCTTTAAAATTATTCTTATAAACTCCTTTTATGTCAAAGAAAATAAACGGCTCACGAGCCCATTTTCTATAATCAGCCTCGGTCCACTTCACATAATCGTCGTGTTTTGTCGCAAGCACAATCACATCGTATGTACCTGTCGGTTCCGAGCTTAAAGGATGATTATAGTGACGAAGGACTTCCTCTGCCGAAGCATACGGGTCAATCACCGTCACTTCGATACCAAATGAAACCAAATCAGAAACGACGTCGAAAATTTTCGAATTACGGATATCGCTCACGTTTTCCTTGAACGTCGCCCCCATTACCAACACGCGGGATTCTTTTAGAACCTTGCCTACAGCGTTGATGTTTTTTATGATTTGATTTGCTACATAATGCGGCATGTCGTCGTTGATTTTTCTACCAGCACTTATCAATTCGGCATGATGCTTCAACAAACTTGCCTTATATGTAAGATAATACGGGTCTACGCCAATGCAGTGTCCGCCGACCAACCCCGGCGTAACTTTATAAAAATTCCATTTTGTCGATGCAGCCTCTACGACTTCGTTCGTACTGATGCCCATTTTCTTGAACAACATCGACAACTCGTTCATCAAAGCAATATTGATGTCACGTTGGGTATTCTCAATGATTTTTGCTGCCTCGGCAACTTTTATGCTACTTGCACGATATACGCCTTTTTTCAAAATAGAACCATAGACTTGAGCTATTGTGTCCAATGCTTCGGCATCACAGCCAGAAACAATCTTCAAAACGTTGGTGAGCGTATTTACCTTGTCACCCGGATTGATTCGTTCCGGAGAATAACCGAGTTTAAAGTCAACTCCCATTTTCAATCCCGAAAGATTTTCCAAAATCGGCTGACAATCTTCTTCGGTCGCACCAGGATATACGGTTGATTCATATACAACGTAATCGCCTTTCTTCAAGGCTTTCCCGACAGATTCCGTTGCAGACAAAAGCGGTTTTAAATCAGGAATGTTATGACTGTCTATCGGCGTCGGAACGGAAACAACGAAAAATTGAGCCTGTTTCAAATCTTCTTCTTTCGAAGTAAATTGAATATCGCATCCGTCAAATGCCTCCGTCGGCAATTCGTTACTTGGATCAATATGTTTTTTCATCAATTCAACACGAGCCTCATTGATGTCAAAACCGATAACCGAATATTTTCTTGAAAATTCCAATGCCAAAGGTAAACCGACATAGCCCAAACCCACAACGGCAATCTTCTTTTCCTTACACTTTAAATCCTCAATCATAACCCCACGTAAAAAACATTTACAAATATAGATATTCCGTGTAATTAGAAGTCTTTATAAAGCAAATATTTTTGACGAATTTGCCGAAATAAATCCAAATCTTGTTTCCAACTTTCTCTAATTTTTTCTTCGGACAGCCCCAATTCTATTGAGCGTTGCAAATCGGGAGTACCAGCAAGTTTTATAAAAAAACGGTTGAAAAACAATTCATTGCCGCCATATTTCTTATACATTTCCTTCCAAATTGAAATGTCGAGCGAGTGTATTTTCGAAACATCATACGTGCGAAAATCTTTCCCGTAGCATTTTTTATTTTCATACAATGGACTTGACGCCCCCGTCCTACTTTCGGGCCTAAAGAAAAAAGTTGAATCTTTATATTGCGGATGTCCGACTACTTGGAAAGGGAAATCCGTACCGCGGCCGACACTCATAACCGTACCTTCGAACAGACATAGCGTAGGATATAAATAAATTGCCTGCATATTCGGCAAATTCGGTGACGGCGGAATAGGAATTTTATACTTCACCGTATGGTCGTAACCCTCGCATGGAATAACTTTCAAATCACATTTCACGTCGTTGGCAAGCCATTTTTCACCATTTATCATTTGGGCATATTCGCCAATTGTCATTCCATGTACGATTGGGACGGGGTGCATTCCCACAAATGACTGATTAGCAAGTTTTAACACTGGTCCATCGACATAGAATCCGTTCGGATTCGGACGGTCGAGAACGATACAGGGAACGTTGTTTTCCGCACAGGCTTCCATCACGTAGTGCATTGTGGAAATATAAGTGTAGAAACGAGCTCCTACGTCTTGAATATCGAACACAATCACATCAATTCCCTGAAAATCGTCGGGAGTGGGCTTTTTATGTTTTCCGTACAACGAAATCAATGGCAGGCCTGTCACTTCGTCAACACCGTTGTTCACACTCGCACCTGCATCGGCAGTACCACGAAAACCATGTTCGGGAGTAAAGATTTTCTTTACCGAAACACCTCGTTTGATAAGTGTGTCGACAAGATGCGTCTGCTTTACAACCGATGTCTGATTACCGACAACACCCACATTTTTCCCCTGCAACAGTGGCAAATATACTTCCATCCGCTCCGCCCCGACTTTCAACGGTATTGTTGTTTGTTCTGTTTTTTGCACCGCAGATTCTACCTTTGCAATCTCATTTTCAGCAATCTCGCTATACGCATATAGTCCCACTGCCATCACGCACAGCATTCCAACCGCAATTTTTACATATTTCATATCGTGTCAATTCAATCTTGGTAAAGATACGATATTTTTCGTTCTGCACACAAAAGACTATTTATAATAATTGAGAATTAAAATTGAATTCTTTAGTGGGATTGAAGAGATTTCTCGCTTTGCTCGAAAAGACGTGCATTTGGGGCAGAAAGAGAAAAAGAAAGGGAAAAATTGCTCCGCAATTTTTCCCTTTCTTTTTAACCCATCTAAGCCCCGTCATGCCGAACGGAATGAGGCATCTCACCATTGTGCATTATGCATTGTGAATTGTGCATTAAAATCTCATTTCCCCAAGCACTCAAACAAATTCTTCACTGCTTTTTCCGCATCGCCATTTGCATCGTCGAGCAGTTGTACGAACTTGGAGCCGATGATAGCCCCGTTGGCGTTTGCCTGTGCCGATTCCAGCGTTTGTTTGTTCGAGATGCCAAAGCCAATCATCAACGGATTGCGAAGATTCATTGCGTGAACTCGGTTGAAATAGGCCTGTTTCTGGTCGTCGAACGTTTTTTGTGCCCCTGTTGTGGCTGCCGACGAAACCATATAAATAAAGCCGTCGGTGTGTTCGTCTATGAAACGAATACGCTCCTCGCTCGTTTCGGGAGTGATGAGCATGATGATTCGCAAATCGTATTTGTCGGCAATAGGTTTATAGTCTTCCAAATAGTCTTTGAAAGGCAAATCGGGCAAAATCATTCCGTCAACACCGACTTCGACGCATTTTTTGCAGAAGTTTTCAAAGCCGTATTGAATCACAGGATTCAAATATCCCATCAGAATGAGCGGAATGTTTACCGATTTACGCACATCTCTCAACTGCGAAAACAACAGGTTCAGCGACATTCCATTTCGCAACGCCTTGGTTGCCGCCGTCTGAATAACCGGACCGTCGGCCATAGGGTCGCTGAACGGGATGCCAATTTCCACCATATTGATTCCGTTCTGTTCCATTGCCTGAAGCACCGAAACTGTGCCGTCCAACGTTGGTGCCCCTGCACAAAAATAAAGACTCAAAATATTGTTGGTCTTTGTCTTAAATAATTGATTAATTCTGTTCATATTCTTTTGTTTTTATCGTAGAGACGCACCATGGCACTTCTCTACATTAATAATCGTTCATTTTTATTCAATGAGACGCAATTCATTGCGTCTCTACAATTCTTAATTCTTCTACAAACCTTCTTGTTTTTTCCACATCTTTCACAGCAGGACTGGTTTCAAATTTAGAATTTATATCGATTCCAGCAAACTGCGGATGCGAAAATTGTTTGATTCTTTCCACGCTATCTGCTCCGATGCCGCCACTTAACAAAAACGGCGTTTTACCTTTGTATTCGGCAAGTACCGACCAGTCAAACGATTCACCGCTTCCACCGTACGAAGGCGTTGCCGTGTCGAACAAAAAATAGTCGCACATGTTTTCGTACTGACACGTTTTCTGCAAATCTTCGACTTTTGCAATTTGGAATGCTTTAATAACCAGACAATTGCACGTGCTTTTCAACGAACGTACAAATTCAGGCGTTTCATCGCCGTGCAACTGAATGCCGTCGCAGTGAAAGGTTTCCACTGTTTTGATGATTTCGTCGATGTCGGCATTCACAAACACCGCAATCAATTTCTGCCGCAACGGGCGGAACGACGGCACTTCCGAAACATAGCGCTTTGAACGTGGATAGAAAATCATTCCCATAAAATCCACGTCTAAATCGGCAATTGCCTTCATATTTTCGGAATCACGCATTCCGCACACTTTTATCAACATTGCTCTATCTTTTGAATAAATGTTTTCAACGCCTCGCCCGGATTTTGTTCTTTCATAAAGCATTCTCCAATGAGAAATCCTCTATAGCCAACATTCCGTAATTCTTTCACAGTCTGCGGATTACTTATGCCGCTTTCGCTCACGAGCAAAAAATCCTTCGATAGTTTGTCGGCAATGTCAAATGACCATTGCACATCGGTGACGAACGTGCCCAAATGACGGTTGTTCACGCCGAGCATATCAATTTCTGGCACGACTTTGTTCAATTCCGACACGGAATGAACCTCGAACAAAATCTCCAGACCAAGCTGATGGGCGGTTTCCACCAATTTTTTCACCATCGGAGCCGAAAGCGTAGCCGCAATGAGCAACACGGTGTCGGCACCAGCAAGTTTCGCCTCGTACAACTGATATTCGTCAACAATAAATTCTTTGTACAAAATTGGAAGAGAAACCATCGGGCGTACCGTTTCGATGAACTGTTTCGAGCCGCCGAAGTATTTTTCGTCAACAAGAATGGAAGCCGCCGAAGCTCCATTCTTCTCGTACAACGGCACCACGTCGGTCGGCACTGCGTCGGCATGAATCCATCCTTTCGACGGCGATTTACGCTTAAATTCCGCAATGATTCCCGACTTGCTTGCCATCAGCGTATCGTGCATGGAACGTGGTTTCAGCGGATTTTCTGTCAAAAACTGCTCCACACGTTTGGTAAGTTCGTAAAACGGCAGTTTTTGTTTTGCCGCATCAACTTCAATACGCTTATTATCAACAATTTCCTCCAAAATATCGGCCATAGCTTACGAATTTAGTTCGATGTATTTTTTCAGACATTGCAATGCACGTCCGCTTTCGAGCGATTCTTTTGCAAGCGACAGACATTCGTTGAACGTCTTTTGTTGTTCAATCACGTGGATTGCGAATGCGGAGTTTATAAGAACCACGTTCTTTTGTGCCAAAGTTGACCTGTTTTCCAACACAGCGTCGAAAATTTCTTTTGCGTCTTCCAGCGTACTTCCGCCGTAGATTTCCTTAGGATTGATGACCTGCATGCCAAATTCTTCCGGCTGATAGACGTGTTCTTCCTCATTATACACTATTTTGAAACTTCCAGTAAGCGAAATTTCGTCGTAGCCGTCTATGCTGGTTACAATGCCATATTTTATTCCAATTCGTTGATATACTTGATGATACAATCTCTGTTGGTCTAAGTTTGCCGTTCCAAGCAACTGATAATCGGGATTGCAGGGATTTACCAGCGGACCTAACAAATTGAAGCACGAAGGAGTTCCCAGTTGTCCCAGTGCTTTTCGGGCAGGACCGACCCATTTCATTCCTTTGGCGAACAATTGTGCGTGTTGGTGAACAAAGCCACATTCTTCCAAACTGCGTTTCAGCGCATCGTTGTCGGCTGTAAACTTAACGCCGTGGGCTTCGAGCACGTTGCTCGCACCACTCACCGACGAAGCGGCGTAGTTTCCGTGTTTTGCAACCTTGTAGCCAGCGCCAGCAACAACGAAACACGAACAAGTTGAGATGTTGAACGTATTTTTCCCGTCACCGCCAGTACCGACAATGTCAATCACCTGATACGGTTTCATATCGGTGTGAACGCCAGTTTCCAACAAACCGTCGCGTAATCCTAAAATTTCATCAACGGTAACGCCGCGAGTTTGAATACCCATCAATATTGCGGCGATTTGCATATCGGAATATTTTTGGTCAACAATTTCGTGCATTATTTCTTTTGCCTCGTTTCGTGTGAACGTTTCTTGAGCAACAATTTTTCTTAAACAATTTTCCATATCACATTAGTTTAAAATCCAGTTTTTCATTATTTGTTTTCCGTCGGGAGTAAGTACCGATTCGGGGTGGAATTGAATGCCGCGCACATCGTATGTCTTGTGACGCAGAGCCATTATAAACCCTTCCTTGCTTTCCGCAAGAATTTCCAAATCGGCTGGGAGCGAATCCTTGTCAACAACCCATGAATGATAGCGTCCGACGGGAATTTCCTTGTCAAGATTATTGAACAAATAATCCTCTCTTACAATATCGGTTGGCGTTTGAACTCCGTGGAACACGTTGGATAGGTTTGTCAACGTACCTCCGAATGCTTCGCCGATGGCTTGTTCGCCAAGGCAAATTCCCAAAATCGGTTTCTTGCCGGCGTATGTTTTTATCACGTCCATCAGCAAGCCCGATTCTTTTGGAATGCCCGGTCCGGGACTGAGTAAAATCTTGTCAAATGCCTCCAGCTCGTTCATTTGAAACTGGTCGTTTCGGAACACACTCACTTCCACGTTGAGTTCTTTCAACAAGTGGTACAGGTTGTACGTGAAACTGTCGTAATTATCAATCAATGCTATTTTCATATCGTTCAGTTTTATGCTTCTTCGGCAAGTATGATTGCTCTGCGCAATGCACCTAATTTGTTGTTAACTTCTTGCAATTCATATTCTTCGTCGCTTTGGGCAACAATGCCGCCGCCTGCCTGAAACCACAATTCATTGTTTCTCGAAACGAATGTTCTGATTGTAATTGCCTGATTCAGAGAACCGTCGAATCCGATGAATCCGACGCAACCGCCGTACATTCCGCGATTGTGCGGTTCGTATTCGCTAATCAGTTGCATAGCACGGATTTTTGGCGCTCCGCTCAATGTTCCTGCGGGGAACGTGTCCATAAACGCCTTGACAGGATTTTTGTCGTCGTCCAGCGTACCGCTCACACGGCTTACCAAGTGAATCACGTGGCTGTAATATTGCAATTCTTTGTAAAAATCCACGTGCACGTCGTGACAGTTACGGCTCAAGTCGTTTCGTGCCAAGTCAACCAACATCACGTGTTCGGCGTTTTCCTTCGGGTCGTTGCGAAGATATTCGGCATTGCGGGCATCTTGTTCCTCGTCGCCAGTACGTTTTGTTGTTCCCGCAATCGGGTCGATGTATGCAATGAATTTTCCATTTTCGTTTTTCACACGGCAATGCGTTTCGGGGCTCGAACCAAAGATTCGAAATCCGCCGAAATCAAAGTAAAACAAGTACGGCGACGGATTGATTCTCCGCAACGCACGGTAAACATTGAAATCGTCGCCTTCGTAAGGTTGCACAAAACGACGGCTCAGCACGATTTGAAACACGTCGCCGCGCTTGCAATGTTCAATTCCCTTGCGAATGTTTTCTTTATGCTGCTCGTCGGTGAGCGTGCTGGTTGTTTCGCCAATATGATGAAATTCATATTTTGTCACAAAAGGTTTTTGAATCGCCTTTTCAATCGTTTCGATGTCCGATTTTTCGCCGTCGGCAGCAAGTTCGCTGATGCTCATAGTGTTGTCGAAATGATTGAACGTGATGACATACTTATAAAGAATGTAAATCATATCGGGTGCATCGTTCTTCACCTGTGTCTCGTCTTTCACGGCAATGTTTTCCAAGTAACGAACGGAATTGAACGACGTGTAGCCGAACAGTCCCAGATTTTTGTCGTTGTTTACATTGAATTCGTTCAAAAATTCATTGATAATATCCGACGGAAGATAGTTTGCATTGATTGGATGTTGGTACAAACTGCCGTCGGGATAGACGCATTTACCCAGACCGTGCTCTATGGCAACATGGGCGATTGGGCGAACGCCGATATACGAGCAGCCGTTTTCAGAACTGTGGTAATCGGAACATTCCATTAAAGCACTTTGCGTGTAGAGATTTCTGATTCGCATATAGACACTTACGGGAGTACACGTGTCGCCGAACATTTGTTTTTCAAAAACAGTATAACTAAACTTTTTCATCTTTCTATCTTTTATTTTAATTCTTTCTTATAATTGAGATACGTTTCCAAATCCTTGTCGCCGCGCCCGCTTACGGTTAGCACAACCACGTCGGTAGGTTTAAAATTCAATTTTGGCAAAACGCCAAGAGCGTGAGCCGACTCAAGAGCGGGAATGATGCCTTCCAACTTGGTGAGCTCGTACGCACCACGAACGGCTTCGTCGTCGTTTATTGCATAAACGGTTGCTCTGTGCTGTTTAG
Source organism: Bacteroidales bacterium (assembly GCA_017516865.1). GTDB lineage: Bacteria > Bacteroidota > Bacteroidia > Bacteroidales > UBA1715 > UBA1715. Next base: position 32,264 of record JAFXAU010000017.1, on the reverse strand, counting down.
CAAGATTGGCGTGCATAGGACCGATTCCTGGATAGTCAAGTCCAGCGGAAATTGAATATGGTTCCACAATCTGACCATCTTCGGTCTGCATAACGAGCGTGCGGCTTCCGTGAATGATGCCGAGCGTACCGCATTGAATTGTGGCGGCAGTGAGTCCAGAATCCACGCCTTTTCCGCCAGCTTCGGCAAGAACGATTTTCACATCTTCGTCGTCAATATAATGGTAAATTGTTCCGGCGGCATTGCTTCCGCCACCAACGCAGGCGATTAAATAATCAGGATTTTCACGACCTTCCTGTTCTTTCAGCTGATATTTAATTTCCTCACTGATAACACTTTGCAGACGAGCCACCATATCGGGATACGGATGTGGTCCAACCGTTGAGCCAATAATATAGAATGTATCGGCAGGATGACAGCACCAGTCGCGGATGGCTTCGTTCGTGGCATCTTTCAGCGTCATATTTCCGCTTTCAACGGGGAAAACCTCCGCGCCAAGCATTTTCATTCGTTCCACGTTCATGTGCTGACGTTTCACATCGGTCGCGCCCATATAAATTCTGCACGGCATATTCATCAAGGCACACACCGTGGCCGTTGCCACACCGTGCTGACCAGCGCCCGTTTCGGCAATGATACGCTTTTTGCCCATCGCCTTGGCAATCAGAATTTGTCCGAGAGCATTGTTGATTTTGTGGGCACCCGTATGGTTCAGGTCTTCGCGTTTCAAATAAATTTTGCAACCATATTTTTCGCTCAGGCGATTTGCAAAATACAGCGACGACGGACGACCAGCATAGTTCTTGAGCAATGCGCGATATTCCTTTTGGAACGCATCGCTTTCAATTATGGGAAGATACGCCTTTTTCAAATCTTCCACCGTTTTGTAGAGAATTTCGGGAATGTACGCCCCGCCAAATTCTCCGTAGTAACCATTGTTGTCAACTTGATATGATTTCATATTTTTAATTTTTTTCGATTCATAATTCAACAAAAAAAGGGAGCTTGTCGTAAGATTGACAAGCCCCCTTTATATTTTGTTTTTGGAAATGGCCTCTCTACTTACGACATTCGGTCATAAGTTTGCCACCACCAAAAATTGTTATTCATTACTTTCATTTTGTTCTTTTTTGTTGACGCAAACATAGAGATTTTTTTTATTTGTTCACCTATTTAGTTATATTTTTTTTGAAAAAATAGACGAACGATTAAGTTATTAATTATGAGTTAGGGTTATAAGTCAGAGTGGGGTTACTTTTGTCAAACTCATTACCCTTTTAGGAAAAACAAATCCTATTTCTGCAATTTATTTCAAAACAGTTCATATATTTGTATGCTATAACTTTTAAAATAAAATTATTATGTCACAAATCACAGATTTAATTCTTAAGCAAGTTCAATCTGCCGCATCGGGCAGTAACTTAAGTTCCGACGTATTAGGCGGATTGTCGGATTCAATTTTCGGAAGCGTAAAGGAAAAAGCTCAATCGGCAAGCGGTATTGAACAAATCACCGAATTGTTCACTGGCAAAACTTCGGCTGAGTCGAGCCCAATAACATCATTGGCTACGCAACTTTTCACCAAAAACATTGCGAGCAAACTTGGATTGGATAAAACTACGGCAAATTTAGCCACATCGTTGTTACCAACCATCATTGGCAAACTCACGTCGAAAGACAGCGGCCTCGACCTTACCTCTATTCTTTCGGCATTGGGAGCTTCGGCAGCAGGAGGTTCAAAGGGTAACCTTCTTGGTGCGGCAACAGGAATTTTAGGAAAATTGTTCAAGAAATAAAATCTTTCACTCATTTTGCAGGAGGGAGTGCGGATTCGTACTCCCTTTTTTGCATTCTAAACTCAGACACATTCCGTCTTCACAATATTTTCGTACTTTTGCATAGTTTTTAACGAATGAACACGGAACTTTATATAGCACGAAAAATTCTTCCTCGCAGAAATTCCGAGGCTATTTCGAACCCGATTGTGAACATTGCCATGATTGCAATCGCGTTGGGACTTGCGGTGATGATTATTGCCGTTTCGGTGATTGTCGGGTTCAAATCGACAATCTCGGAACAAATTTTTGGCTTTTCGTCGCACATTGAGATTGTGAATTTCGACATGAACTCCTCGTTCGAATCATTGCCTGTCCGCACAGACAGCACGTTGCTCGCCGAATTACGCAACGAAGAAAAAATCACACACGTACAAATTTATGCGACAAAACCCGCATTGGTTAAAGTCAACAATACCGTACGAGGCATTGTTGTGAAAGGAATCGATGATTCCTACAATTGGAAATTCATTCAGGATCATCTGGTTGAAGGCGAGATACTTTCTTTCCCATCCGACACCACAACCGACGACGCAGTGATTTCGCGAAAACTGGCGAACCTGCTGCAACTCTCGCTCGGCGACAAATTCACCACTTCGTTTGTGCCGAACGACAGCAACAAAAAAGTACGGAAACGGCGGTTTGTGGTACACGGCATCTACGAAACGCACCTCAACGAAATTGACGACCGTTTCATTCTTGCCGATATTCGTCACATTCAAGATTTAAATAATTGGGAATCAAATCAATGTACGGGTTACGAAGTCTTTTTGAACGATTACAAAAACCTTGACATTCAAAAAGAAACCGTGCAAGACATTGTTGGCTTCGACATTTCACCCGACATTCAAAAACTGCGGGTTCAGACGTTACAGGAAACCACACCGCAAATCTTCGACTGGCTGTCGCTCCTCGACATGAACGCCTGGCTCATCATTGCCTTGATGGTGCTTGTTGCGGGAATGAACATGATTACGGGTTTACTCGTTATCATTCTTGAAAAAACAACAATGATTGGCGTGCTGAAATCGCTTGGCGCCCAAAACGTAAGCATTCGCAAAATATTCGTCTATGTGGGCAGTATGCTTATCGGCAAAGGGCTACTGTGGGGAAATATTGTTGGCATAGGGTTATGTTTAATACAATATTATTTCCACCCATTCGGACTTGACCCGTCAATATATTTTATGTCGTACGTGCCAATAAAACTGAATGTATTCTACATTGTACTGCTTAATGCCGGAACATTCATTCTAACTTCTCTCATGCTTATTCTTCCATCGGTTTTGGTAACAAAAATCAGTCCGTCGGAAGCAATACGGTTTGACTAACGAAATACAAGTTGAGAATTAAGGAGGGCTGAGCCTGCTGAAGCAACAGATATAAAAATAAAACAGATTCATAATAGTTTGGCTAATTATATTATTTTTACGCGAAAATTTATTGTAATGGAAATATACAACAACGGACTTTCAACGCCGTCGGACGGGAGTTACCAGAAAATAGAACGGTTCGACGATGAAAAAACGACTCGTTTGGCGGAACTTTACAGAGAAACGCTGACGTTGCTCGGCGAAGATGTGGAACGCGAAGGGCTGCTCAAAACGCCTCTGCGCGTGGCAAAATCCATGCAGTTCCTTACGCAAGGCTACGACACCGACCCGAAGGAAATTCTCCGTGCGGCAATGTTCAAGGAGGAATATCAACAAATGGTTTTGGTGAAAGACATTGAAATCTACTCAATGTGCGAACACCACATGTTGCCGTTCATCGGGAAAGCTCACGTGGCGTATATTCCCAATGGTTACATTACAGGGCTGAGCAAAATCGCGAGAGTTGTTGACGTGTATGCCCGCCGCCTGCAAGTTCAGGAACGATTGACCGTGCAAATCCGTGACTGCATTCAGGAAACATTGAATCCACTTGGCGTGGCTGTAATTATTGAAGCGCAACATTTGTGCATGCAGATGCGTGGCGTTCAAAAACAAAATTCAACCACAACCACATCGGCATTCACGGGGGCGTTCAACCGAAAAGAAACAAGAGAGGAATTTATGTTGCTGGTAAATTCAAAATTACATTAATAATCCTGTAGAGACGCAATTAATCGCGTCTCTACGACAAAAAAAAATAAAAATTATGAAAGCATACGTTTTTCCAGGTCAGGGAGCACAGTTTACAGGAATGGGCAAGGATTTATACGACACGATTCCTGTGGCAAAAGATTTGTTCGAAAAAGCAAACGAAATTCTCGGTTTCCGCATTTCCAACATTATGTTTGAAGGCTCAGCCGACGATTTGAAACAAACAAAAGTAACCCAACCTGCTGTGTTCTTACACTCGGTTATTTTGGCACAGGCTTTGGGCGACAAATTCAAGCCCGAAGGCGTTGCCGGCCACTCGCTTGGTGAATTTTCGGCATTGGTTGCTTCGGGCGCGTTGTCGTTCGAAGACGGCTTGGTACTGGTTTCGAAACGTGCCATGGCGATGCAGAAAGCCTGTGAGCAAAATCCTTCGACAATGGCTGCCATTCTCCGTTTGGACGATGCCGTTATAGAAGAAGTATGTGCGTCAATCAACGGAATTGTTGTTCCTGCAAACTACAACTGTACGGGACAATTGGTGATTTCGGGAACGAACGAGGCGATTGACGAAGCCTGCAAAATTCTTTTGGAAAAAGGCGCAAAACGTGCCATAAAGCTGCAAGTTGGCGGTGCCTTCCATTCTCCGCTTATGGAACCAGCTCGCAAGGAATTGGAAGAAGCAATTGCGGCAACAAAATTCAATACTCCGCAATGTCCTATTTATCAAGATGTTGACGCAAAACCATACACCGACCCTGAGAAAATCAAGGCAAATCTTATTTTACAACTGACTTCGCCAGTGCGCTGGTCGCAGATTGTGAAAAATATGGTTGCCGACGGCTATAACCAATTTGTGGAAGTTGGTCCGGGAACAGTGTTGCAAGGGCTTATCACCAAGACCGTTGCCGATGTTGAAGCGAAAAGCGCGGAACTATAATGAGAGCTGTAATTCAACGAGTTACCCGTGCCTCGGTAACGATTGACGGAACTCTTAAATCGGAAATTGGCACTGGATTTTTGGTGCTTCTTGGAATTGAGGATGCCGACACCGACGAAGATTTAGTATGGCTTTCGGGGAAAATTGCCCGATTGCGTGTGTTTAGCGACGAAAACGATTTAATGAACCTTTCGCTTGACGATGTTCACGGCAATGTGCTGTTGGTGAGCCAGTTCACGCTATTTGCCAGCACAAAGAAAGGAAACCGTCCGTCGTACATACGTGCCGCCCGCCCAGAAAAGGCAATTCCGATGTACGAAGCTTTCATCAGACAATTGCAATCCGAAATTCAAGGCAAAGTTGTTACAGGCGAATTTGGCGCCGACATGAAAGTTGATTTGCTCAACGACGGCCCCGTTACCATTATAATTGACACGAAAAACAAGGAATAATTTCAGTAGAGATGCGCCATGGCACATCTCTACAACAAATCATCCGTTTTTATTTCCAATTTGAAGGTTTTCTGAGAGCATATTTCAACATTTCCGATTCATTCTTTAATTCTGCCTCGAAAAAGTCGGTTGCCATCGTACGTGCATCCACGTAACTATATGTACAATACCGTTTTACAACATACTTTCCCCCTTCTTTTTTATAAAAGGCTGCTAAAGTAGGTCCGCTCATCATTTTCTGCTTACATTTCTCTTCAACCATGTTCAATAGTTCCTCTAAAGATACTGAACCGTTCTCATTAATTCCCCCGTATTCTTCTATAATAGATTTCATCGGCACCATTACTTGGCGAAGAATTATTTGTACGGCTTTTTCCCGGGCAGAAATTTTTGCCTGATTTAACGATGCATCCGACGCTGTTCCGACTCCCATAAGGTATTTTGGCATATCTTCGTCTTCATCTTTCATTATTTGATTGGCATAAACAAATTCCAATTGCTTTTTCATTGGATGCAGAGCGTCAGGTAAAATCTTATATCCGTCTTTTGACAACTTCTTTGCTTCAACCTTTGGTTTTTCAATAACTGACTTTTGTGCCTGCGACACAACAGCAACACCCAACAACACAGCAAGAATTAATATAATCTTTTTCATATTTTTATTTTTTGATGATACAAAGTTAATGAACATTTTGGTAGAATACAACAACACGGTTGAATAACATTTTTCGTACAAAACACGTAGAGACGCGAATCGCGTCTCTACACCGCACAAAAAAACCCGATCCTTTTGGAACCGGGTTTTATTTAAAATTGCTTTGCTAAATTATTCTTGAGTTTCAAATTCTTTAGCAACCCAAATCTTCATAGTTAGATCTTCTGATTCAGCAGCGTAGTCCATAACTTCGAAGAAACCTTTGCATTTAAGTTTGTCGTTCTTGAAAGCAACAGCTTTTTTACCAGCTTCAAGTTTGTTGCTGATTTCTACTGCTGTCAAATTGAAATCTGCATCAGCTAATTTTTCGAATTTGCTTGCTTTACCATCACCGATAACAGCGAATTTTGTTTCAGAAGCTTGTGCTTTAACGATTTCGTTTGTAGCTTCAGTTCCTGAAATGAATTGGAATGCTTCGTCAATTGTTTGGAAGCAGAATACTACGTTAGTAGCAACATCACCCAATTGTTTTTTTGTTTGAACACCATTGTCAGATGTGTAGAAAGAACCGTTAGCTGATTTTGCACCACCCATTACGATTGTTGATTCAGTGTAGTTTGATTCTTCTTCTTCACCACATGCTGCGAAACCGAATGCAGCTACTAAACCAAGTGCTAAGAATTTTAATTTTTTCATAATACTTTTTGTTTTAAATTGTTAATAAGTTAAATTTTTGACACCACAAAGATACACCTTTTTTTTAATGTATATCGTTTTGGCGGATTTTTTTTAAAAAAATGTGTGTTTTCGAGCAGTAGAGACGATGTGCACATCGTTTTTACAACATTTATACGAAATCTACGTAATTTTATTATAAATTTAAATATTTTAGTCTATTTTGCTTTCGGTTTGAAATATAATCCGTTTATTTGCATCAAAAAATTTAGTTAATAACACAAAACGGTTACAATATGGCTTGTATCAATAACAATTTTACAAAAATCCGAGAGAGTTACCTGTTCTCGGAAATTGCTCACAAAGTTGCTGATTACAAGGCGTCGCACGCCGATGCTTCTATTATCAGTCTTGGCATTGGCGATGTGACGCGGCCGTTGTGTCCGTCGGTCATTCAGGCACTGCACAAGGCCGTTGACGAAATGGCGGACGAAAAAACGTTCCGTGGCTACGGTCCGGAGCAGGGCTACAAATTTCTTATAGAAAAAATCATAAAACACGATTACGCTTCCCGAGGCATTAAGTTAGACGCCGATGAAGTTTTCATAAGCGACGGCGCTAAAAGCGACCTCGGCAACATTGGCGATTTGTTCGACTTTGGCAACTTGGTGGCGGTCACCGACCCCGTGTACCCAGTATACGTCGATTCCAACGTGATGGCCGGCCGGGCTGGAATTTTGGAAAAGAACGGCCGATGGAGCAGCATAGAGTATTTACCGTGCAGCAGCGAGAACAAGTTCGTTCCCGCTCTGCCGAAATTAGTTCCCGACATTATATATTTGTGTTATCCAAACAATCCTACGGGAACCACCCTCACCAAGTCCGAACTAAAAATGTGGGTTGACTACGCACGCGAACACGGAGCGTTGATTTTGTTCGATTCGGCATACGAGGCGTTCATCACCGAACCCGACGTACCGCACAGCATTTACGAAATTGCAGGTGCGAAAGACGTCGCCATAGAATTTCGCAGTTTTTCGAAGACGGCAGGATTTACAGGACTCCGCTGCGGTTATACGGTTGTGCCGAAAACAGTCACCGCTTCTGCCTCCGACGGCTCGCACATAGCACTGAACCGATTGTGGAACCGTCGTCAGTGTACAAAATTCAACGGCACATCATATATTGTGCAACGTGCCGCCGAAGCAGTTTATTCCGCACAAGGCCAAAAAGAAATCAAACAAAATATTGACTACTATCTGACCAACGCAAAAATAATCCGTGACGGACTTTCGTACATTGGAATGACGCTCCACGGAGGCGTGAACGCACCCTATATCTGGGTGAAGACTCCGAAAAACACCGATTCATGGACATTTTTCGAACAAATGCTCACCAAATGCAACGTGGTGGTGACGCCAGGGGTTGGTTTCGGTCCGCAAGGCGAAGGCTACGTAAGAATGACCGCATTCGGCAACCGCGACAACTGCGTCGAAGCGGTAAAACGCATTTCAAAAATTTTTGGTTAACGCTTACTTTTGAGTTCGTCTAAAAAAAAACGAATTTTGTGTTCGTTTTTCATAAAAGTATTCTATATTTGCAAAGTTAAAATTTTGTAAAGTCTAATTTAAAAACAAAAAAATTATGAAAAAGGTATTTTTACTTTTAACAAGTGCAATGTTCGGCATTGCAGCAATGGCAGGTGAAGCGTTCAGTTATGACGAATCTGAGAAAACTCTTTCAATTCCGTATAATTCATATGGTAAAGGGTATCCTAATAATCCAAGTATTGGCTGGCAAGGTGGTGGAACGGCTGGTATTGAGATTCTATCAGAGGCCGTTTTTGATGCCAGCGGAAATGCAGCATGGGTTCCAGCAAAGGGAGAAACATTTACGATTACTATTTCTGGTACAGCCGACATGACTGGTGTACTTAAATTTTTTATTGTAGATGAAAGTGAAGCTGTGGATTATTGGGGTGCTTGGTCGGGTTCTTTCGAGTTTAACGTAACAGAAGGGGAAGCTTTTTCAGAGAAATTTCCGCTAAAAATATCGAACTTGACACAGACAGATAACCAGAAACCATCATTTGGAAAAGAACTTTCTGTTGCCGCATTGATAATTGGATACGAAATGCCAGAGGGATCTAAGTACGAAGATAGTGACAAGGCTGCAGCTCGTACAATTACAAATGCTTCGTTAAAGGTTATGTATACAGAAGCGATTGAATATGAGGATCCTTATGTTGAGTTGGAATATCAAGGTCCTGCAGATAAAGCAGAAGATGGATTTAAATATCAATCTACAACGCTTTCAACTGCTAAAAGTGCAGCATCAGGCAAATATGTAAATGTTTCTTTCTCTGGGAAAGCCGTATCCGCTGTTTCTACTCTTATGTATACTCTGATTGAGTACAATAGTGGCAAAGAAATTTATTTCAATCAGTTGAACAAATTCATTACATGTAAATCGGATATTAAAGCTGGCGAAACAGTTTCTCTGCAATTTTCGGCTCCGTTAGATGCAGACATGAAAGAGGCATCTTCACAACTTAAAGATGTGTTCCTTGCACAATCTACAGAGGAATTACCTAGCATTGTATTTGAAAACTACTCACTCGAAGTTGATGTTACAGATCAAAACAAATACGCAATCCCAACAGCTGTAAACGAAGTTGCTGCTGCTGATTTCGCAATCGAAGGCGGTATGGTTTACTCAGCTGGCGTAATCACTGTTTACAACGTAGCTGGTCAAGTTGTTGCTACAGCTTCTCAAGAATTCAACGTAAACACTTTGGCTGCCGGTGCATACTTCATCGTTGCTGAAGAAGGAACAATCAAATTCGTAAAATAATTCGAATAGATTATAAATTCAAACAAAACCCGGTTCATTACGAATCGGGTTTTTTTGTGTCCTATACAAAGGTATTGACGATTTTTTCAATACATTTGCCTACAATTTATAGAAAACAAAATCCAAGATATGCAGGCACTTCAACTCATTATAACATTAGCCCTGTTGGTATTCATTCACGAACTGGGGCACTTTACGTTTGCCAAACTTTCCAAAACGAGAGTTGACAAATTTTACTTGTTTTTTGACCCGTGGTTTTCGCTGTTCAAGTTCAAAAAAGGCGAAACGGAATACGGCATCGGGTGGCTTCCGTTGGGCGGTTACTGCAAAATTGCGGGAATGGTCGACGAGTCAATGGACAAGGAGCAACTGCATTCCGAGCCAAAGCCGTGGGAATATCGTTCAAAACCATGGATACAGCGATTTATGATAATCATCGGCGGCGTTTTGTTCAATTTTATCGGAGCAATTCTGATTTATTCCGCTCTATCGTTCACATACGGGAAAACATATTTGCCAATTCAAAATTTGCAATACGGCGTGTACTGCGACTCAACGGCGTTAAGCATAGGTTTCGAAAACGGTGACAAAATCCTATCGATTGACGGCAAACAACCTAAAACTTTAGGCGACGCCATTTCGCAAATCCTGCTCGACAATGCCCAAACCGTCACCGTTCAACGCGGCGGCAAAGAAGTGACAATCACTCTTCCCGACGACATTGAAAATCGTATCGTTGCTAATCCGAATTCTTTCTTTATGATAGAAAATATTCCCTTCGTGATTGACTCCATTATGCCGAACACGCCAGCTTCCCGTTCCAACTTACGGGTGGGCGACAAAATTGTTGCAATAGATTCCATTCCAACCGTATCGTTCATGGATTTTGTTAAGGAAGTGAAGCCATTCGCAGGCAAAGAGGTTGTTTTAACGGTGGTGAGACACGGATTTGACGAGAAAATTCCCGTAACCGTTTCCGAAGAAGGAAAAATCGGTGCTTATACAAAATCGGCGTATGACTTATTTGACGAGGTTACGGAAACATATTCCTTGTTGCAATCAGTACCCGAAGGCATAAAGATGGGATTGGGAACACTCACATTTTATGTGAAGCAGTTCAAACTTATATTCACCAAAGAAGGCTCGCAGCAAGTCGGCAGCTTTGTTTCCATGGGCAAAATGTACGACAAGGAATGGAACTGGAGCCATTTCTGGTCATTGGCGGCACTGTTTTCTGTCATTCTTGCATTTATGAACATTCTGCCAATCCCCGGACTTGACGGCGGTCATCTGTTATTTTTGCTTGTGGAACTGATTATCCGCCGCAAACCAAGTGAAAAATTCTTGATGAAAGCACAGATGATTGGCATGGCAATTATTTTTGCCATATTCTTCTACGCGTTGTTTCTTGATTTCGGAAGACTATAAAAAACGACCAAGTCCCCCAACAAGGACTTGGTCTCAACATAACTGATATGATTGGTTTGAGTATACAGACGTATACTCTGTGATGAATGGGTATGTTTGTGACCTATGAAAAGGTTTTCCGATTGTTTCGGATCTCACCATTGTTAAGCACCCACGAATCAATCTCTGATTTTAAAAACGTTAGTTTCTTCCCGATTTTATGATGTGGAATCACATCCTGCGAAACCCACCCATAAACAGTCGCTTTTGAAATGCTGTTGGGAAGGTACTTAACCAAATCGTCGATGGATAACCAATGATATTCAACTTTTTGAACTTGCGACGCCAGAACATCATTTGCAAGTTCTTTCAATAATTTAATCTCCGCCTTTAGTGTCTCAATTTCCTTGAGTAACAGATTTTCTCTATTGCTTTCGTTCATCTATCTAAATCCTTTATGTGATGCGGTGCAAAGATATAAAAAAAATATTTCGATGCAAACAGAAAAATCACTGTCTTACATAGGAAGAATAGCTTTGCTTCTGTTTTTTTTATTGATATTTCGTTTTATTTCTGTTTGTCTATTGTTATTGATGAAAAAAAAATGGATTTATTTACTTTAGACTTGCAAAAAACTGCTCCATTTACAATTGTTTTGATGCAGTTGCCGTGTAACTAAAGCATGATTTCATAAAAACAATTAGTTTTATCTTGGGATTTTTTCGTTCTCATTCGTAAAATTTGTGTCCGATTACTATCTTTGCCACAATAAAATTTGAAAGATGGAAAGAAAAGTTCGTGTGCGTTTTGCACCAAGTCCTACGGGACCGCTTCACATGGGAGGCGTTCGTACAGCATTGTTCAATTATTTGTTCGCAAAGAAAAACGGCGGCGATTTCTTGTTGCGTATCGAAGATACCGACCAAACTCGCTTTGTGAAAAATGCCGAAGCATATATTGTTGAATCGCTGAAATGGTGCGGAATCAAAGTTGACGAAGGTATAGGCGTTACGCCCGAAGGCCCCTACGGACCATACCGCCAGAGCGACCGCAAACCGTTGTATAAACAATACGCATATCAATTGATAGAATCGGGCAATGCATATTTTGCATTCGACACCCCCGAAGAATTGACTGCCTTACGTACCAAAGGCGAACAAGAGAAAAATCCGTTCGTGTATAACCACAAAACACGTATGGAATTGTGCAACTCGCTCACACTTTCAAAAGAAGAAGTTGAAAAACGCTTGAACTCGGGAGAACATTTTGTAATTCGTTTTAAAATGCCTGAAAATCAGAATGTTGATTTGTATGACGAAATTCGTAAGGAAGTACATTTCAACACAGACGAACTTGACGACAAGGTATTGTATAAATCAGACGGAATGCCGACCTACCACTTGGCAAACGTGGTTGACGACTATTTGATGAAAATCACCCACGTGATTCGTGGCGAGGAATGGCTTTCGTCTATGCCTCTGCACGTGCTTTTGTATCGTGCATTCGGCTGGGAAGACGTGATGCCGAAATTTGCCCATCTTCCGTTGATTTTGAAACCGCAAGGACAAGGAAAGTTGAGCAAACGCGACGGCGACAAACTCGGATTCCCTGTATTCCCACTCTTTTGGGTAGGCGACGACGGCGAAACGGCACAAGGTTACCGCGAAAACGGCTATTTGCCCGAAGCGTTTGTTAATATGCTTGCCCTGTTGGGCTGGAATCCGGGAACGGAACAAGAAATTTTTACGATGGACGAACTCATTCAGGCATTCTCGCTTGAACGTGTGGGAAAATCTGGCTCACGCTTCGACCCGGAAAAAACAAAATGGTTCAACCAGCAGTGGCTGCACCGTACGCCGTCGAACAAATTAGCGGAAATGTTTTTGCCAATTTTGAAAGAGAAAAATATCTCTGCGTCAATGGATTATGTAGTGAAGGTATGCGACCTGATTAAAGAGCGTGCCGTGTTTGTACAAGATTTGTGGACAAACGGCTACTATTTCTTCGAAGCACCGCAGTCGTATGAGCCAAAAGACGTGAAAAAACGTTGGAAGGACAATGCCGCCGAGAAGATTCAGGCAACATTGGCATTTTTGGAAAATGAAACTGACTACACGTCGAAGGTTTTGGAAGAAAAAACAATGGCTTTCATTGCAAAGAATGAATACAACGTGGGGCAAATCTGCAACTGCCTTCGCTTGGCTGTGGTTGGCGCCTGTATGGGAGCCCATCTGTTCGACATTTTTGAAATGATTGGCAAGGAAGAAACGCTTAAACGTGTTCGTAAAGCATTGGAAACCATTACCATAGAAGAATAATGCAATTCAAAACGACCATAGACGTTCCTCATTCTTCGTTTGAGATTTCTCACGCACACAAAGGAATGGCTATTGGTTCGTGTTTCACCACGAATATCGGAAATCGGCTGCAAGCGGCAAAGTTTCCCATTATGGTGAATCCGCTCGGAACGGTTTATAACCCTGTTTCCATTGCACAAACGATTGATTTGCTGCTCGGCGAAATTTCCTTCGACGAGCAACAGATTTTCTTCGCCAACGATGTGTGGCAATCGTATTATTTGCACACTTCATTTTCGTCGGTCGAAAAACAAGATGTCCTTTTAGCATTCAACGACGTAAGGAACTTGTTTTTGGAGAAATATCAAAATATTGACTATCTGATTCTTACGTTAGGAACAGCGTGGATTTACGAATTAAAAGAAACTGGACAAATCGTAAACAATTGTCACAAAACTCCTGCGTCGCAATTCAATCGTCGTAAACTTTCGGTCGAAGAATGCGTCGCAGTTTTGGAAAAAGCAATTGCTCGTTTACGGAAACAAAATTCCAAGTTACAAGTTATTTTCACAGTGAGCCCCATCCGTCACTGGAAGGACGGTGCACACGAAAACCAAGTGAGCAAGTCAACCTTGTTTTTGGCAATTGACGAATTACAAAAAACGATGGAAAACATTGGTTATTTTCCTGCGTATGAGTTACTTATGGACGACTTGCGCGACTATCGTTTCTACGACGAAGACATGCTCCACCCAAGTGCCACGGCAGTTGAATATATCTGGGAAAAATTCTCGGTAACATATTTTTCCAAGCAAACCATAGAGTTGATTTCACAAATTGGCTCTATCCATAAAGCAATGGAACATAGGCCGTTCAACGCCCAAAGTCTGTCATACAAAACATTTTTGCAGACAAATCTTACCAATTGTGAAAAATTAACTACCGAACATCCAGAGCTGGATTTTTCAGAAGAAATTGCATTCTTCACCTCACAAATGGTACATTTTTCCTAATTTTATTACCTTTGACCCGATGGAACAAATGACAAAAAATATCTATTTCGCATCGGATTTTCATTTCGGCTACCCCGACGAAGTGCAGTCGAAAGAGCGAGAAAAATTGGTTATCAAATGGTTAGACGATATCAAACCATCGTGCAAAGAACTGTACCTTTTGGGCGATATATTTGATTTCTGGTTTGAATATAAATATGTAGCACCCCAAGGAAACATCCGTTTTCTGGCAAAGTTGACGGAATTTGTGGAATCTGGCATTCCCGTAAACATATTCTGCGGCAACCACGACATGTGGTACGGCAAATACCTCGAAAAAGAAATCGGCGTCTCGATTTTTGACGAACCAATTGAACGAGAATATTTCGGAAAAAAACTCTACATTCATCACGGACACGCTCTCGGAAAATACGACAAAGGCATGAATTTTTTGAATGGAATATTCACAAGCAAAATTCTACGCTTTCTTTTTGCCTTTATTCCTGTCAATTGGGCATACGGATTTGGGCGAGCTTGGTCGCGACACAATCGTAAAAAGCACAAAAATCCTTGCGACTCCGAATGTCCTGACCATTACTATTTAGGCGACGACAAAGAATATCTGATTCTACACATCAAAGATGTTCTTAAAAATAATTTCTACGATTATTTTGTCTTTGGTCACCGGCATGTTGCTGCAAATAAAGAAGTTGCTCCAAATTCATATTATGTCAATCTTGGTAACTGGATTTGGGGTTCGACCTACGCAGTACTTTCCGAAAACGGCATGGAGGTTCTTTCCTACAAAGGGAACGACAAGATTGTCCGCTAAAACTGCAACGACAGTCGTACTCCCGACGGCAAAGGCGACGGAGCATAACCGACAGGCACATAATTAAATGTTGGTTGCCATTGAACGGTCAAATCATCGGAAACATCAAACTCAAACAAATGCGCTTCGACGTATGCGTCAAGAATGTTTATTATGTACCACGCGCAAACGCCAATAATGCACAAATCACGGTATTTTCTGTAATAATCTCTACCTTGTTGCACGCCTAACGGAGAATATCCCGATTCACCGCGTACTGTCAAAACTGTGTCGGAGGGAGGATTCAAGCCATTCTCCAAATATGGGTTTCTGTAATTATTGTATGCCTTTTTAAACGACGAATAATAATCCTGATAGAAATACAATCCATATCCCAATCCTGCAAAACCAGCATATACGATAGGTGTTTTCCACCACGAACCGTTATATATCTGTCCCGTTCCTGGCAACACAGCCGACAAAATCGACGCAGTTTTAGGAGAATGCTTTTTCTCTACCTCCTCTTTCGTTTCCTTCGAAACACCTTGCAGTTCAACAATGCTGTCGTTTTGAGCGACGACAGACACCGTTAAAAAACAGACAATTCCCAAAAGAAACGCCTTCCGCATAGTCTTAGATTTTATCAAACAACGCAACAATTGCCTCGAGTTCGCGTGCATTCTTGAACGGAATCGAAATTTTTCCGCTCCCTCTTTCCGTCACACTCAACGCAATTTTCGTATTAAGTTTCGTCGATATTCTTTCTTGTATTTCTTTTTGTTCCTTCGACTTAGCAATTTTTTTCGACGGTTTCTTTCCATCTTTCAAACGACGCACTAAATCTTCGGTTGCACGGACAGAAAGTCCTTTTGCAATGATTTCCGTATAAATTTCTTTCTGTTTGTTTTCGTCATCCAACGAAAGTATTGACTTTGCGTGACCTTCCGAAATGTCACCGTTCATCAATCCAACCTGAATTTCGGGAGACAGTTTCAACAATCGAAGCGAATTTGCAATGGTGGCATGATTTTTTCCAACCTGTTTTCCAAGCTGTTCCTGCGTCAGTCCGCCTTCCTCAATAAGTCGTTGATATGCCTGTGCAACCTCTATCGGGTCAAGATTTTCGCGTTGCAAATTTTCCACCAATCCTAAGACAAGCAGTTTATTATCATCTTCGGCTTCTCTCACAAACGCCGGTATCTTTGCAAGTCCGAGAAGTTTTGATGCACGCCAACGACGTTCTCCTGCAATTATCTGATACGAATCGACGCCACTTTTCTTAACCGTGATAGGTGTAATAACACCATGTTCCTTGATTGAATCTGCAAGGTCTTGAAGCACGGCATCGTTAAAAGTTTTTCGTGGCTGGTCGGGATTGGGAGTAATTTTTTCTATTGCAATTTCCGACACGCCTGCATGCGACAACACCACATTGCTTGTTGGTTTCGGTCCTGTCAGAAGCGAATCCAATCCTTTTCCTAATCCTGATTGTTTCTTTGCCATTATTTCTTAGTTTCTGGTAAATTGTTTCTCCGCAAAAGTTCCTGTGCCAAATTCAAATAATTCTTGGCTCCGACCGAAGTCGCATCGTATGTTATAACAGGTTTGCCATAGCTTGGAGCTTCGGCAAGTTTCACATTTCTTTGAATGATAGTTTCAAAAATCATCGTTTCGAAATGTTTGTGAACTTCCTCAACTACTTGGTTCGACAGACGAAGACGGACATCGTACATAGTAATCAAAAATCCTTCTATCGAAAGCGACGGATTAAAGTTATCTTGAACCAATTTGATTGTATTCAACAACTGCGAAAGACCTTCCAAGGCGAAATACTCACATTGAATTGTCAGCAACACCGAATCGGCAGCCACAAGAGCATTGACGGTCAAAATTCCAAGCGACGGCGTACAGTCAATAATTATAAAGTCATAGTCATTACGAACTTTGTCAAGTATCGTTTTCAAATAACTATTTCTATTTTCGTCGTTTGCAAGTTCCAATTCAAGACCGACCAAATCTATATTTGCCGGCAAAATATCGAGATTGTCTATATCCTCATAATGACGGATTGCCTCCTTCGGCGAACATTTTTCGGCAAGACATTCATATATGCCAAGCATGTCGGGATTCTTAATATCTATACCCAGTCCAGTCGACGCATTTCCCTGTGGGTCGAAGTCGACAATTAAAACTGAATATTCAAGCGCAGCAAGACTCGCACCCAAGTTGATGGCCGTAGTCGTCTTCCCTACTCCGCCTTTCTGATTTGCAACAGCAATTACTTTTCCCATTTCCTATACAATTTTATGCATTAGAGCCTCAAAATTACAAAAAAACTTTGTGCCTCTATCATACTCCATCTCCTGCTTGTCAAAATAACGCTCTAACGTGCTGATTTATACATATTAAAAAGTTATCAACAACGTAAAATAATTCACAATGCACAATGCACAATGCATAATGCATAATTCATAACTAATAATCCATAATTCTTAACTTTTCTCCTACATTTGCATAGAAAATGAAACGAATTATTCAAATACTATTATTATTGTGTGGTTCCATTGGGATTCACGCACAAGACTACATGCCCTCGGAATCGGCAAAAATATCGTTGCTGACGTGTACTCCGGGCGAAGCTATATATTCTCAGTTCGGTCATTCGGCACTGAGGTTGCAAGATACGGTAGAACAGATAGATATTGTATTTGACTACGGAGCATTTTACATCAATGACATTCCTCGTTTTGTCTGGAATTTCTTAACAGGAAAAACCTACTACATGCTCGACATTCGCTCGTTCTACCAGACATTGTGGGCATATCGCTACGAAGGTCGTGGTATTATCGAACAAGAATTGAATCTAACTCCCGAAGAGGTTAAAACTATCGGCAAATTTCTCATTTGGAACATTCAGCCCGAAAATCAGGAATATCTGTACAATTTCTTTACAGACAACTGTGCCACACGGATTCGCGACATTCTTGAACGGGAATTTCCCGACATACAATGGAATTCCCCTTACGAACCCGAGACATGGCGTAATCCTCTCGTCAAACGATATATGGGCACACAATCGTGGACAAGTTTCGGAGCGAATATGGCTCTTGGCGTACCACTCGACAAACCTGCCACGACCAATCAATTGATGTTTCTCCCCGACGCTTTGTCGGAAAGCTTCTCAACTGCGACAATCGACAATGGAACGCGGAAACTCGCCAACAATAAGAAGGTTATTTTGGAAGGACGCGAGATAACTTCACCGACGTTTTTTGAAAATGCACAGTTTGTTCTATGGAGCATTGCAATTTTGTTCCTTGGCATTTCTACTGTGGAATTCTTCAAAAAGAAACGATTTTTCTGGTGCGACATCCTCTTTTTCACCGCCACGGGCATTTTAGGCTGTCTCCTGTGGTTTTTATCGTTCGTGAGCATACATTCCTTCGTCTTTCCAAACTGTAATTTACTTTGGCTCACACCGTTGCATTTGTTATTCGTCATATTGTCACCTATTCCCTTTATACGGACAAAAACGGATTTTTACACACTGTTCTCTGCGGTAATGACAATTATTTCCGTCATTGTTTCTCTTAGTGTCGGACAATACATACATCCTGCGGCAGTTCCTATCATGGTCGTTTTTATTCTTCGAGCCGCTCCATTTCTGCATTGCAGAGCATTTAAAAGATAAGTTTTAGAAAATCAAATATTCGGAAACAAAAATCTCCGTCTTCTTACATTATTTTACGTAAAATACGTATTTTTGCCCACGTAAAATAAAAAATAATAGATATGTACTCAGTAGCAATGGTTGTGATTTTTGTTCTTGGCTATCTTTGCATAGCATTGGAACATCCATTAAAAATTGACAAGGCTGCTTCGGCTTTGTTGATTGGTGTATTAACTTGGGCAGTTTTCATTTTATTTGGAGGCAACGACCCGCATTCAGTCGGAGAAGCGTTAAACGAAAATTTGGCTGAAACGGCGCAGACGCTGTTCTTCCTGTTTGCCGCAATGACGATTGTGGAAATTGTTGACCGTCATAATGGTTTCAAAATCATTACCGACAGAATTACCGCCACAAGCAAAGTTAAATTGTTGTGGATTCTTAGCTTCCTGACATTCTTTATGTCGGCTGTGCTTGACAACCTTACAACAACAATTGTAATTCTTTCGCTTTTACGAAAACTTATAAATGACCAACATACCCGTTGGACCTACGCAAGTATCGTGGTTATTGCCGCAAATGCCGGCGGCGCATGGTCACCAATCGGCGATGTTACGACAATTATGTTGTGGATTGGCGGACAAATTACTGCAGCAAAAATCATTACGGGTATCCTACTTCCAAGTTTGGTTTCGATGATTGTTCCGTTGATTATTTTGTCATTCACTTTGAAAGGTGAAATTGAACGTCCCGAAGAAAGCGAAGAAGCAGAATCAATCACCACTCCGGGTGAACAAATGGCATTGTTGATTTTGGGCGTAGGTTTGTTGTTGTTCGTTCCTGTTTTCAAAACAATCACTCACTTGCCTCCATACATGGGAATGTTGCTTGGCTTGGGCGTTATGTGGATGGTAACAGAGTTGATGCACAAGAAAAAATCATGGGAAATTAAAAAACGTTTGACAGTTGTTCACATTCTAAAACACGTTGAAACGCCAACGATTTTCTTCTTCCTTGGTATTTTGACTGCTGTTGGTGCTCTTGGTGCCGCAGGTCAGTTGGGTAAACTTTCGGTATGGTTGCGCGAGGTAACAGGTGGAAATATTTACGTAATTGACACTGTTATTGGTGTTTTGTCATCAATTATCGACAATGTGCCACTTGTAGCCGCTTCAATGAAAATGTATTTAATTGACCCATCTGTTGCAGATTTCGCAGTTGACGGAACATTCTGGCACATGCTTGCGTACTGTGCGGGAACTGGTGGCTCTATTTTGATTATCGGTTCTGCTGCCGGTGTTGCTGCAATGGGATTGGAAAAAATCGACTTCATTTGGTATTTGAAACACATTAGCTGGTTGGCTCTTGTAGGTTACTTAGCTGGTGCATTTTGTATTTATTTAGGTTTATAATTTATGGTGTTAGCATCAATAGTACAATTTTTGGCGGACATAGCGGTCACACAGACCGCTAATGTTGCCGCACAAGCAGCCCCAGCTGCTGATGAACTGACGTTTTGGAACATGGCAGTAAAAGGTGGCTGGATAATGATTTTCCTCGCTTTGTTTTCTATCGTGGCGGTATATATTATCGTTGAACGTGCCTTTGCAATTACCAAGGCTGCAAAAGAAGATGTGAACTTTATGAACGAAGTGAAGAACTTCGTGGCACAAGGCAAAATCGAGGAAGCCCATATTCGTTGCCAAGGCACCGATTCGCCTGTCGCTCGCATGATTGACAAAGGAATCTCCCGTATCGGGAAACCGCTTGCCGACGTACGCGAAGCGATAGAGAATGTTGGTAAACTCGAAGTTGCCAATCTTGAAAAAGGATTGCCTATGTTGGCTACAATTTCGAGCGTTGGTCCTATGATTGGTTTCTTGGGAACTGTGTTGGGTATGATTACCGCCTTCTACGATATGGCGAACGCAGGTGGAAACTTCAGCATCGCAATGTTGTCGAACGGTATCTACACTGCAATGGTAACAACAGTTGCCGGTCTTATCGTGGGTGTGATTGCCATGCTGGGCTACAATATATTAGTGGCGGAAATTGGTAAGGTTGTCAATAAACTTGAGCTCCGCACAACGGAATTTATGGATTTGCTTAACGAACCTGTGGCATAATGGCAATAGTTGCAAGAAATAAGATAGGAACAAGTTTCAATATGTCGTCGATGACGGACATTGTGTTTCTATTGCTGATATTTTTCATGGTGACGTCAACGCAAATCGCGCCAAACGGCTTGCAGGTCACATTGCCACAAAGTTCGTCGCAAGTGAAATTGATACCACACGTTTCAGTTTCCATCAATGCGGCAGGGCAATATGCGGTAAATACCGACGTTTTACCATTTGAACAAGTTGAGCCACGATTACGTCAAGAACTTGCAGGTCAGGAGGAGCCGGCAATCGTTCTTCGTGTTGACAAAGACGTACCGACCGGCGAAACGGTGAAAATAATGGAAATTGCGAATAGAAATCGCTGGAAATTTACATTGGCAACTCAACCGTAAAATGAAGTTAGAAAAAAACAACACGTATGGTATTATCGGAACAATCGTCGTTCACGGCATTGTTCTGCTAATATTGTTGTTGTTTGGTTTCGCTCCACCAAAAGTTGAATTTCCCGAACCTGATGGTATTCTTGTCGATTTTGGAGATTTGGTTGTTGGCGACAACACAGGTGCGGAATCTCCGTCTTCTGTAACAGAACCTGTTACCGCACAGCCAGAAGTAAACGATGCTCCCACGGTGACACAAACCGAAGTGCCTTCGATTCCTGTAAAGACGAACAAAAACAAAGTTGAGGAAACAAAAACACCAGAACTTTCTCCCGAAGAACAGGAACGAATCCGACAAGAAGCTGAATTTAAAGCAAAAATGGATGCTCTTACTGGAAAATTGGGGGGCGGTGGCAGCACAGGCGAAGGCACGGCAGGAAATTCCAACGAAGGAAAAACTAACGGAAATGCAGGAAGTCCGAATGGAGGAAAATCTCCAAATAAAAAAGGTACTTACGGAAGTCCTTACGGTAACGGCGACGCAGTACAGTTGGTTAAGCCGAGCAATACAACAAACTGCAACAACCCAATTGTTTTAAATGTAAAGGTTGATGCAAACGGTAACGTAATAGAGATTCAATCAACAGAAACGGCACTATCGGAACAAAGTTGCATTGACGCGGCAAAAGCTGCTGCACGAAAAACAAAATTTCCGCCACAAGCCGAGGGTTCTGGCATACGATATGCAAAAATTACATACGAATATACCGTTTCTCACAAATAAAATTTATATTTGCCCTATGCAAAAGATTACAAGTATGAAGAAACATGTTTTATTAGCACTTTTGGTCATACTGACGTGTGCAAGCTGTGCAAAACGCACGGAATCAAAATTGGTCGGTGCATGGACAATCCAGCAAATTGGAGATAACGGCTGGCCAGAAGATTTAACATGGACATTCTATTCAGGTGGCGATTTGGAAGTGTTCTCCGATCCTATCGTCGGCGTTGGAAATACCCAAAGAGGAAACTACGAAGTTTTTACCCGTTCGCTCGTGACACCCTACATTCGTATAAAAGGAATGGGTGATTTGTCGCTCAACGGGAACTGGCGAGTAGAAAAGTGCAACAATAAACACCTCATATTAAACCGTGTAGAATGGCTAAACGGCGATACGAAAGGGGCGTTTCTTCGTAGAGAATTCACGAAATAACCGCTGTGGCGAAATCAAAAACGGTATTTGTCTGTCAGAGTTGCGGAGCCCAATCACCTAAATGGATGGGCAAATGTACTTCGTGCGGTGCATGGAACTCTTTTCAGGAAGAAGTCATACAATCTTCTGTTTCAACAGCAAGCACTCCTATAACTACGTCGGGCCATAAACCGACAATTTTATCGGAAATCAAAACAGAAAAACTTAACCGCATTGCAACAGGCATACACGAATTAGATCAAGTCGTGGGCGGCGGAATAGTTCCTGGCTCTGTCATTTTATTAGGAGGAGAACCTGGTATTGGAAAATCGACTTTGCTACTGCAAGTTGCGGTTTCTCTCGACAAAAAAGTATTATACGTGTCGGGCGAGGAAAGTCCACAACAAATTTATCTTAGAGCCCAACGACTCAATGTACCGTCAAATACGTGTTACATCTACAGCGAGACAAACGTTGCGGCAATCATACAAGAAATAAAAACATTTCAGCCCGAATTAGTTATAATAGATTCTGTCCAAACACTGAAACACCCCGACATTGACGCGTCGCCGGGTAGCGTATCGCAAATTCGTGAAACAACAAACCTACTTATCGAACTTGCAAAACAGACGCACATTCCAATGCTTCTCATTGGACATATCAACAAAGAAGGAAGCATAGCTGGACCAAAAATTTTGGAACACATGGTCGACGTGGTACTGCAATTCGAAGGCGACATGCAAAACGTCTACCGCATACTCAGAAGCAACAAAAACCGATTCGGCTCAACGGCGGAAATCGGCATTTTCGAAATGGTGCAAAATGGTCTGCGAGAGGTTTCAAACCCATCGGAAATTATGTTGAGCGGGAATCCCGAAAAACTGAGCGGTGTGGCAATTGCGTCCGTTATGGAAGGCATTCGTCCACTGATGATTGAAGTTCAGGCTCTTGTAAGCACAGCAGCCTACGGAACACCGCAAAGAACCGTTAACGGCTTCGACGGAAAACGACTTAACATGCTGCTTGCAATCATTGAAAAACGATTAGGCGTAAAAATCTATACCAAAGACGTATTCCTCAACATCGCAGGCGGAATAAGAGTTCAAGACCCCGCAATAGACCTTGCTGTTGTAGCAGCAATTCTTTCTTCTCTATTTGATTTTTACATTCCAAGTTCTTATTGCTTTGCCGGCGAAGTCGGACTGACAGGTGAAATCCGCTCCGTTTCGCAAGTCGAAAAAAGAATCAAAGAATCTACAAAACTCGGCATACAAAAAATGTTCGTCCCTCCATGCGACATACAGAGCAAATCGCAATGCAACGTAATCCCATGCACCAGAGTTGACCAGACATTCCGCGAGATTTTCAAAAAACAATCAGCGACAGAATAAAAAAACACGTTTTTCATTGACGATTTGCAAAGGATTTATTATTTTAGCCAAAATTTTAACGCTTAATATTTACAAATATGGAAGTTAAAAAAAGCGATAAAGCTAACTTGGAAGATAAGAAACTCATATTCAGAGAGATAGGTTTCGTTGTTATACTTGGAATTTTATTAGCTGCATTCAATTTTGGAGTGGAAGAATCCAACAAAGAAATAACGCGCGAAGGCATTATTTCAGAAGACGACATGGAAATGGTAGAAGTAACTCGTGACGAGCAACAACCAGAGCCAGAGCAACCAAAGCCTGAACTACCAGAACCACCTCCAGCCGAGAACATTGAAGAAACTGAAGATGAAACCCTCGATAATTCAGATCAAATTCAGGCAAACAATGATGACCAAAACGCAAAAGTAGAAGCACCTATAGATTTTGGAGATGGAGGGGAAGAAGTTGAAGAAACTCCATTCATGAAAGTAGAAAAAATGCCGGCATTCCCAGGCGGAAACAAGGCTCTATTGGAATTCATCGGTAGAAATTTGGTTTATCCACAGGAAGCAGCCGATTTAGGTGTACAAGGAACTGTTGTGATCCAATTTGTCGTTGGTAAAGACGGTAAAGCAAAGAATCCAAAAGTTATAAATTCGGCAAATGCAATGTTGGATAAGGCTGCATTAGACATTATCAGTAAATTGCCGACATTCACCCCTGGAGAACAAGCAGGTGAAAAAGTTCCTGTATACTACATGTTACCAATACAATTTCAGTTACGATAAAAGGAGATATGGAAGAATTAGAACTTGTCATAGAAGATACGAAGGAAAGAATGACTGCACCGTTGCAGCGACTTGAAACAGAGTTGTCGAAACTCCGTGCAGGCAAAGCGTCACCAGTAATGCTCGACTCGGTAAAAGTTGACTATTATGGTACAATGACTCCGCTGAATCAAGTGGCAAACGTAAACACTCCCGATGCTCGTACGTTGGTCGTTCAACCATGGGAAAAGAAAATGATTGACCCGATTGAAAAAGCAATTATGGCAGCAAACTTGGGTTTGACTCCAATCAACGACGGCTCTCTCATTCGAATCTCTATTCCTGTTCTGACAGAAGAACGCCGTAAAGATATTTGCAAACAAGTTCGTGCCGAAGCGGAAAATACAAAAGTTGTCATCCGCAACATTCGTCGCGATGCCAATGAAATGTTGAAAAAACTTCAGAAAGACGGTCTTGCCGAAGATATGGCTAAAGACGGCGAGACAAAAATTCAAAAAATTATTGACGCCGCTATTGCAAAAGTTGATGAGAAAGCAGCTGCAAAAGAAGCTGATGTAATGAAGATTTAACATGTAGAGTGTACATCTCTCTACAATCCCACGAAAAACCGGTTATTTGAGCCAGTTTTTTTATGATCATAAATAATAGTAGCATTATTACTCCACCAACCCCAACTCCTTCCCTTTTTCAAGCATAAAAGCAAATGCCTCGTCGTGGTTGTTGCCAATCACGCCGTCGAGAATTGCTTCGCGGATTGCCAACTTAATGATTCCCACTTCTTTTGAAGGTTGAATATGGAATGTTTCAATTATTTCTTCACCCGTGATTGGCGGCTGCCAATTACGGAGCGCATCTTTCTCTTCAACTTGTTTCAATTTTTCGCGAACAAGTTGGAAATTGTCAAGATATTTTTTGACTTTGGCTTCGTTTTTCGAGGTAATGTCGGCTTCGCACAACAGCATTAAATCGTCAATATCGTCGCCGGCGTCGAACAACAGACGACGAATTGCCGAATCGCTCACAACATCGTCAACCAACGCAATAGGACGAAGATGCAGAGAAACGAGTTTTTGCACATACTTCATTTTCTCGTTCATCGGCAATTTCAACTTCCGAAACATATCAACCACCATTCTACCGCCTACAATATCGTGACCATAGAACGTCCACCCTATGCCCTCCACGAACTTTTTCGTGCGTGGTTTGGCTATGTCGTGGAGCAGTGCCGTCCATCGAAGCCACAGATTGTCGGAACGACGGGCAACATTGTCGAGAACTTCCAATGTGTGGAAAAAATTGTCCTTGTGACCTATGCCGTTCACGGTTTCCACTCCTTTCAGGCGCATAAGTTCGGGTATTATCAGTTCAAGCAAACCAGCTTTGTCAAGCAATAAAATTCCTTTCGACGGCGTTTCCGTCAGCATTATTTTATTGAATTCGTCCATTATCCGCTCCATAGAAACAATGGAAATCCGTTCACGCATTCGTTGTATACCTTCGAATGTACGTTCCTCAATACTGAAATCCAACTGCGTGGCAAACCTTACGGCACGCATCATCCGAAGCGGGTCGTCGGAAAAAGTCACATCGGGGTCGAGCGGTGTGCGGATAATTTTATCGTTCATATCCTGCAAACCGTTGAACGGGTCGAGCAGTTCGGCGAAATTCTCTTTGTTCAACGATAACGCCAACGCATTGATTGTAAAATCCCGTCGGTTCTGGTCTTCCTGCAACGTGCCAGCTTCAACGTGCGGCTTCCGCGAATTGTGCGAATACGATTCCTTGCGTGCACCAACAAATTCATATTCCACTCCATTGTAGCGGAACATGGCAGTGCCAAAATTTTTGAAAACCGAAACATTCAATTTTGGAGAAATCGCATGAGCCGTCTTTTCAGCCAAATCAATGCCGTTGCCAAGCGTCACAATGTCGATGTCGTTGTTGGGGCGACGAAGAAAAATATCACGCACAAAACCACCGATTACAAAGGCTTGAACACCTCCGGCATCGGCAATTTCCGATATTTTCTGCAAGACACTGTCGTTTAATACGTCGTACATGGCAATTAAATTGAGGCAAAGATACAAGAACATTCAGATGCTGTTGAGATTTTTCACATAAATTGTTACACACAATAGAGAAAAACGTCATTTTTTAGAAATCACAACGTTTCGCAACAAAACTCTTTGTCATGCGACACGTGTTTACGAAATAAATAGATGATGAGGGGAAAAAATCTTAATTCTCCAATATGAATATTCCGTTCGGCTGACACGTTCCATTAGGCTGGATAAGACCTTTCCACTTTGTACCGTCTTCGAATGTTGCCGAAATTTTCCACAAATATTTTCCGCCTGGGACTATGTTTCCTTTGTATTTTCCATCCCAACCAACAGCAGGTTTCCCATTATTCAACTCGGTAGATTCCCAAATTTTTTCATTTCGGGCATTATAAATTTCAATCCTATAATTTTGCAGATCGGAATTTGTGTATGGGATGAAATAATTTCCGCCTTCAGGTGTGAATTTCGATGGAATTGAAATATGGTTTTTGTTGAAATCAATTTCTTTCACTTTCTTGGTGACGCATCCATTTTTATCGGTGACACTCAGCGTCACGAAAGAACTTCCTGTTCCTGTTGCCACATGAGTGACAGTAGGTTCAGTGTATTCCATTCCTTCAATGTTCCATTCATACGTGTAGCCTTTCCGCTGCGATTCGCTGAACGCAAATTCAAATTGATTGTCGCCAAGTGGATGACATTCAAAGTCAATTTTCGGTTGCGGATAAATAAGTATTCCTATTGCAACAGATGATTTACAGCCAGTTACAGTATTTATCTTTGTCACGAACAAGGTGTCTTTTCCGCTCTTCGTCCAATCCACGTTGATGTATTTGTTACCAATCTGGTCAATCGTGTTTTGCTGCGATTCCCACATGTAAGAAATTTCCTTATTGATGTTTTCGTCAACAAAATACAACTGTTTCTCCATTCCTTGGCAAACTTTTGTCTTTCCTTTGATTGACGGGATGGTCACTCCTTCTACGTTCACAACATAGTCGAACGTTTTCTTGTTTCCATCGACATTCACCACGGCGCTCAGCATCTGTTCGCCAGATTCCTGCCACATAATCGAAACATTGTGACCCGCGTCCGATGTCTTCTTTGCACTTTTCGGCAACTTCCATGTCACATCGGCATGAACGGTCAAGCCTTCAATGCTGTATACCGAAGCAACGTCTTTACAAATTGAATTTGCACCAGAAATCTTCACATATTGCCAATCCACATTTCTTGCGTTTTCAGAAGCATTCTTTTTGCCTTTCCCATCAGTTGTAGGAATAGCTTCTGGCACATTGACACTTGTAATATGTTGGGGTGCAGAAGAATGGCCTGTTTCTCTTGTTGATTTTGTTGTTGCAACATGATTTGATTCAGAAAGATATTCTTTTGTTACAACATAATCAGTCTCTTCATTTTGAATTTCATCTATTGTAACAGAAGTTTTATTTTCTTTTACAGGAGTGGAACTTGCAACCTCACGAATGTTGCGTCTTTCCCATCCTTGCCATTCACGTTCCTGAACAGCATTATATGTCGTAGCACCGAAAAATGCTGCGATAATCGAAGCGTAATAAATATTGAATGTATTGAATTTGAACGTGAGGAATGCCCGCAAAGCCAACATCGAAGACAATTTTTTCCAAACAAAAGCCGAAGGTTCCACAACGGCATTATTAAATGCAGTCTGGTAAAGTCCTTCTACATTTTGCTTGTCAAGATTCGATTCCAATTTCGCCCAAATGTCTTCGGACGGCATTGCTTCGGCATCTTTAAAGCGTGTGCTGAATAATTCTTCTATGCTACCTTTTTCGTTCAACATCTCAAATCCTTTCTTTCCCCAGTTTCTGTAGTTTTTCTTGAATCATGTGTCTTGCTCGATGATATTGAGTTTTGACGGTTGAGACCTCAATTTGTAGCAATTCCGCTATTTCTTTATGTTTGTACCCCTCGATTGCGAACATATTGAAAACTATTCTATATGCATCGGGAAGTTCTTGTATCACCCCCATCAACTCTTCATTCGAAAACTCACTTTCTCTAAAATCTACATTTTCAATTTCTAATTCGTTAACCTCGTTTATATCTTTTTGTTCATTTATTTGTTTGTTCTTATAATAATATGTGATTGCAGTGTTCGTCATAACCCTTCGAATCCATCCCTCGAATGAATGTTCTCGTGAAAATTGCTCGATTTTCGTGAAAACCTTCATGAATCCTTCCTGCAATACGTCAGAAGCTTCGTCCCTGCTACGGGAATAACGGAGACATACGGCGAACATTTTCGACGCATACTTGTCATACAAGGCCTTCTGCATCTTTCTGTCATTCCTCAGACATCCGTCTATGATTTCTTCATCTGTACACATTATTACAAATTCAATAACAAGACTCGAATAAAAACAAAAAGGTTACACTATTTAGTAAGATTTTTCAAAAATAATCATTTTTTGTGAATTTACAAGTCAAGACTTCACACATCGACTCTGCAATATGAAAACAAAAAAGGCTGAAACATAAGTTTCAACCTTTCGTGTACCAAAGGCGGGAATCGAACCCGCACGATATTGCTATCACTGGATTTTGAGTCCAGCGCGTCTACCAATTCCGCCACTTTGGCATTTGGTGGTGCAAATATACACATTTCTTTTATTTTTCATAACATTCACAATTTTTTTCAAAATTTAATTATGTATTGTGAATTTCTTTTACTGTTACACCCAATCTCAACCCCGTCACCCATAATTAAATTGAGCATTACGCATTGAGAATTGAGCATTACACATTATTTCACCCGTATCACGCTTATCCCATCCCGAATCGGTAAAATAACAACCTCCACCCGCGGGTCGTTTTTCACCATATCGTTAAATTCCATTATACCTTTTGTTTGTTGGTCATTTCTACGAATTTCCTCGTCAACCACATGACCGTCCCACAACGTATTATCGGCAAAAATGTATCCACCCTGACGGAGTTTGCCCAAACATGCTTCGTAATAAGCTTTGTAATGCCGTTTGTTACCATCCATGAAAACTGCATCAAAAGAGTATGGAAACGTAGGAATAATTTCCAGCGCATCGCCAATGTGGAGTTTTATTTTTTTGCCGTGTTCCGAAGCATTAAAGAACGAAAGAATTTTGTTTTCTAATTCGTCATTTATTTCTATCGTATCGAGCAAAGAACCGTCGGGAAGCCCTTCGGCTATGCACAAGGCGGAATAACCCGTGTATGTACCTATTTCAAGCACATGTTCAGGCCGTATCATCTGCATGAACATTTTAAGTATTCTTCCTTGTAAATGGCCCGACAGCATTCGGGGACGAAGCAACGTAAGATGTGCCTGCCGACGAAGTTCTTTCAACAACTTCGGTTCATCCTCAATATGCTCCTCAATATAAGCCTGTAGCAGTAAATCAGATTTTGTTTTCATCATATTCACACAAGCACAAACATACATATTTCTATTCTATTTCCGTGAGAATTTGCTATTTTTCTGCTTTTGCGTTATGTTTGTGCAATATTTTCATTAAGAATGGGGTTATTATTTACATATTTACTAATCGCTCTATGCACGTCATTCCTATGTTCCATATTGGAGTCGGTTCTTTTGTCGACGCCGCTTTCATACATTACAATGCGTGAGGAAGAAGGACATAAAAGTGCAGTTTTATTCAAAAAATACAAGCAAGAAACCGATGGAGCATTAGCGGCAATTCTTTCGTTAAACACGATTGCAAACACCATAGGGGCAGCCGGTGTTGGGAAACAGGCAACATTAGTTTTTGGAAGCGAATGGTTCGGAGTTGTTTCAATTATTACAACTTTGATGATTCTTATTTTCTCCGAAATCATACCAAAAACAATCGGAACAACCTACTGGAAACAACTCATGGGTCCCGTGGCACATATCATAAGTGTGTTGCTGGTCATCATGTACCCGTTTGTGATTCTCATAAAACTCATCACAAAATGGATTTCGCCCCAAGAAGCGGAAAAGGCAGTCAGCCGCGAAGAAGTTTCCGCCATGGCTAACGTGGGCGAGGAAGAAGGAGTTATCGAAGAGAATGAGAACAAAATCATTCAAAACATCATGAAACTTGACAACATCAAGGCATACGACGTAATGACTCCCCGTGTGGTTGCGGCCATTGCACCGGAATCAATGACACTTAGGGAATTTTACGACAGCGATGATTATCTCCACTTTTCGAGAATACCCGTCTATGCAGAATCGCAAGAATATATCACTGGTTATGTTTTGCGAAGCGACGCGTTGGAAGAACTTGCCGAAGATAATTTTGACATGACATTAGGTAGTCTTCGCCGTGATATTAGTTTCTTTAACGAAGAAATGTCTATCAGTGCCGTATGGGAGTCTTTGCTGAAAAACAAGGCACAAATAGCGTTGATTATTGATGAATACGGCTGTTTTCAAGGTATATTGACACTTGAAGATATTATTGAGACAATTCTTGGATTGGAAATAATTGACGAGAATGACGAAGTAAGCGACTTGCAACAGTTTGCACGTGAGCGCTGGCAAAAACGACAGAAACAGAACAAAAACTTCCGTACTTTGCCAGTCAAAGTTCAGGAAGGCAATAAATAATTCATGGCTGAAACAAAGGAATTGGTGATAATCGGAGGACCGAACGGTTCGGGCAAGACGACGTTTACACAAAGTTACGTCGAATTGCATCCTATGGCCTGTCTCAATGCCGACGAAATTGCCAAGGACATCAATCCCGAAAATGTCAGCAAAGTTAGTGTTACTGCGGGAAAAATCTTCTTCCAACGGCTTGAACAATACAAAGCCCGAGGCGAAAGCATACTTATTGAAAGTACACTTTCGGGGACGTATCTTACCAAAATGATGGACGAATTTCACAAAGACGGCTACGATGTGACACTCGTATACGTTTTTTTATACTCTCCCGAAGTTTGTATAGAACGTATTAAGGAACGAGTGCTGAAAGGCGGTCATTTTGTACCAGACCGAGATGTCATTCGCCGCTATTATCGCAGCAAAGAGAATTTCTGGAATAATTACAAAAACTCCGCCGACAAATGGTTCCTTGTCTACAATTCCGAAAATAAATTTATTCCAATTGCCCTTGGAATGAAGAATCAGTTTTCGATAGAAAACAAAGAATATTTCTACAAATTTATTGGAAAATTTTAGTAGAGACGCGCCACGACGGCACGCCTCTACAATGTTATTATTCCACAACTACCTTGAACGTGTACTCTCCTACTTTCACGAAGTATACTCCGTCAAGTCTCACATTAAATTCGTACTCATCTTGACCTTCTGCCGCGTCTATCTTGCGGCCTTTCACGTCATATACTGCCACGTCCTCGCCTGCGGCTCCCTTCACGTATATCGTATGGCCCCATGCGTACGCCTTCGCATTGCTTCCGCTCAGGTCATATACCGCATCCGGACCGTCGCTCTCAACCTCCGCTATGTTCGACAACGCTATCGAGAACGGTCCCGATTCCGCCTTCATGAACTGCGTCATAGGATTTATCTCCTCAGGCAACACCATGCCCACGTAGTATGCCTGCGTGCCCTTCGCCGGCAACGTGTCGGTGTACGTGTTGTTGTTCGACGACAGGTAGGCTATCGTGTCCATCGTCACAACCTTGCGGACTACCGACTTGCGGATCACCACG
>JAFXAU010000016.1 GCA_017516865.1 Bacteroidales bacterium | reverse complement strand
GTCTGGATTTGCAATCCAGACGCCTTTGTTCCACTAATCAAAAACATTTGTCAGCACGACAGTCCGACTGAGCCGAGAGGCGTGAAAAAAATCAATGGAGAGAACGTTAAAAAGGCGTTGGTGCCTTGGTACGCTACGGGTAGTGTAACGACAGCGTGGCACTTCAACGCCTTTAGTGAACGACATTGATTTTTAGCCGAGCGGGTCCGTCGGCGGCCTTTCTTTGGGTTCCGTTTCTTTCGCCGCCGAAAGAAATGGAACAGAATAAATATGCTATATCTGTCGCTGTAGACAGAAAGTAACAGAGGCTGGATTGCAAATCCAGCCGAACAAAGAACAACGCGTATGTTATATTCTTCTTTAATTCAGTCTTGAAATTCATATTTTTTCACATCTTTGCACAAAATTACACGACGATTTAATGAAAGTTCGGTTCATCGCGGTATTCTTGTTGCTGTCATATCTATGTTCAGCACAAGAGACCGACTCCCTGACTGTGTCGCAAGATTCGGCACAGTCCAAGAACATAATCGACCGTGTGATGAGTCTGTTTGAATATAACCGCGGACGTACGTCGGTGAAATGTTATCCGTCGGCGGGCATAGACCCGGCAAGCGGAATTTCGGTGGGAATACTTTCGTTGGTGTCAATCGCGCCCAAAGAAAGCGAGCGGAAATTTATCCGTTTCTACCGTCCGACGTCAATCTCGACAATGGCGCAATATTCTACCAAAAACTGGCTGAACCTCAAATCAGACATGATTATCTATGCAAGTCATGGCGTTGTGGTGAACACAGTTTTGCAATACCAGATTTCGCCCGATAAATTCTACGGTATCGGTAACGACACGTTGAATACGAATCCGGTGAAATTCGACATGAAAGACTTGAGAATCAGTGGAAATGTTTCAAAAGAAATTACATCGACGTTTTATCTCGGTTTCACGTTCGATATTTCTCATAGAAAGTACGCTTCGCAGGGAATGAACGAGGACAGTCTTGATGTTCCGGCACAGAAAAACAGTCTTTTGATTGGCTTTGGCCCGCATTTCACGTTCGACCGTCGCGACAATATCAATTATCCCACTCACGGTGAATTTGTTACCGTCGGCGTGAAATATTTTGCTCCGCACAACGACGATGCGTATTCTTTTTACTCCGTCGAGGTCGACGCTCGGAAATTCATAACGCTTTACAAAGATTTGATTCTGGCGCTTCAGGGTTTTGTGGGAACGAGCGAAGGCGACATGCCGTTCTATAGTTTGTTCCAACTTGGCGGACAGTCCCGTCTCCGCGGCCTTTCGAACAAGTATATGTATATTGACAAAAATGCCGTTTATGTGCAGGGCGAGTTGCGAAAACATATTTGGAACAGGTTCAGCGCCGTGATTTTTGGAGGATTCGGAAATACAAGTCCGAAAATGTCCGATATGCGCTTCGAGGGTCTGAAATACGTTTATGGCGGAGGCATACGTTTCCAAAGCGATACGAAAAACAATATAAATCTTCGACTTGACTACGGTCGTGGAAAGTTCGGCGACTCGGGCGTTTATATGACTATGCGCGAGGCTTTTTAATGTTTTCAAATAAAATCTGTATATTCGCAATCTAAATAAATTTTATAAAGATGAACTTTAAATCATTGTATTCCAACAACAAAGCCATTGTGGCGAGTTTGTGCATCATTTTGGGATTTGGTCTTCTCATATTGCTGTATTTTAAGCCGATTTTCGACGGAAAAACTCTTCAGCAGCACGACGTTCTTCAGTGGCAAGGCATGGCAAAAGAGTCTATGGACTACGAAGAGCAGACCGGCGAGACGCAGTTGTGGACAAACAGCATGTTTGGCGGTATGCCGACATATTTGATTCAAATAAAAACAGACAATTTGGTGAAATATGTACACCAAATATTTCATACCAACTACAAGCATCCGCAAATGTTCGCATTTATGTATTTGCTTTGTTTCTTCATTGCTCTTTTGCTGATGGGGATTCCGGTTGGTTTGTCGATGTTGGGTGCGTTGTTTTATGGTTTTTCGTCGTATTTATACATAATTCTCGAAGCGGGTCACATGACGAAGGCCGGGGCTCTCGGTTATATGCCCCTTGTGATTTCGGCGGTTTATATTACATATATGCAAGGCAAGCACTGGCTTGGCACCGCTGTGTTTGCTCTGAGTCTGGCTTTGCAGTTGTTGGTGAATCACTTGCAGATTACCTATTACACGGCTCTTGTGTGCGGACTGTTGGTCTGTTTTGCGCTGTATCAGGCCATCAAGACAAAACAATTTATGTCGAATTTTGTGAAACCGTCGGCATTTTTGATTGTGGGACTGATTCTTGCTGTGGGTGCGAACAGCTGCAATCTTTATATGACGTACGATTACGGAAAAGACTCCATGCGTGGAAAATCGGAACTGACCGATACGAAAAACAACAAAACTTCGGGACTGGACAAAGATTATGCTACGGCTTGGAGCTATGGCATTGCCGAAACACTCGACCTCTTTGTGCCGAACTTTATGGGTGGCGCTTCGATGAGCAAACTCGACCAAAATACCGAAACATATAAAACCTGTAAAAAGTATGGTGTTTCCGATTTGAAGAACGTAACGAAATCTATGCCGACGTATTGGGGCGAGCAGCCAATTACTTCCGGTCCGGTGTATATTGGAGCGGTGGTGGTGTTCCTGTTCATTTTCGGCTTGTTGTATGTCGAAGGCATTGCAAAATGGTGGCTCGCCATTGCCACGTTGTTCTCAATTTTGTTGGCGTGGGGACATAATTTCATGCCGCTTACGGATATTTTCCTTGACTATTTCCCAGGCTACAACAAATTCCGAACCGTTTCGATGATTCTTGTCATTGCCGAATTTACCATGCCGTTGCTGGCAATTTTTGCAGTCAAAAAATTTATTGAGGACGAGCAGAAGGAGGCGGCATTCAAAAAATTGTGCATTGCTTTGGGAATCTGCGGAGGATTGCTTCTACTGCTTATTTTTACCGCAGGAATGTGGTCGTTCGAAGGTCCTCACGACCACGAAATGCTTCCCGAATGGCTTATTCCGTCAATAATTGCAGACAGAAAGGCAATGATGACAGGTGATTTGTGGCGTTCGTTGCTCCTTGTAGTTTTTACGTTCTGCACGCTTACGCTGGTTCGCTTCAAAAAAGAACGGGCAACCACGGCAATCTATGTACTTGCCGTACTCGTTGTATTTGATATGTGGACGGTAAATAAACGCTATCTCAACGACGACGATTTTGTGAAACCGTCAAAAACGGCGTTTAGAATGACTCCTGCCGACAAACAGATTTTGCAGGACAAAGACCCTGATTTCCGCGTGATGAACTTCACCGTAAGTCCGTTCAACGATGCATCTACATCGTATTACCATAAATCTGTCGGCGGCTATCACGGTGCGAAAATGAAACGCTATCAGGAATTCATTGATTCGTGTCTTGCAAAACAGAATATGCAGGCGTACAATATGCTCAATACTAAGTATTTTATTGTCCCCGGACCCGATAACAAGCCTGTTGCCGAACGTAATCCGAACGCATTGGGAAATGCGTGGTTTGTAAAATCAGTTCATTTCGTGCCGAATGCCGATGCCGAAATTGCAAGCCTCAAAAATTTCGAGCCAAAAACAGATGCTTTTGTAAATCAAGGATTTAGAGAGTGCCTTTCTGATACTACTTTTACCGTGGATTCTTCAGCGTCAATCGTGCTCGACAGCTATAGTCCTATGTATCTTAAATATACGTCGGCAAATGCGGAGAAAGGTGTGGCAATATTTTCCGAAATATTCTACAAAAAAGGTTGGAATGCCTATATAGACGGAACGCCGTATGCACATTTCCAGGCAAACTACGTTTTGCGTGGACTTGAAATTCCTGCCGGTACGCACACTATTGAATTTAAATTCGAGCCGAAAACGTATTACACGTGCAATACGCTTTCTTTACTATTCTCTCTAATCCTGCTTACGGGATTTGTTGCAATATGTGTCGTTGAGATTAAAAAACATTTGTCCGAAGCACAAAAAGCAGCCTAATGGGAATCGTCAGGAAACAATCAATCATAGGCTCTATATGGGTGTATCTCGGTGCTGGATTAGGTTTCGTCACGAGTGCGTTGTTGTTTCCTCATTATTTGGATGCCGAACAAATCGGACTGCTGAATTTGCTTGTGACGTACGGAATGTTGTTCGCACAGTTTGCGTCGGCGGGTTTCCAGAACACCATCACGCGAATGTTTCCGTATTTCCGCGATGAAACCAAAAAACACAACGGATTTTTGTTTCTTACGCTTGCGGTAGTCGGTATTGCCACCATATTGATGATTGGCGTGTTTTTCGTCACGGAGCCGCTCATAACACAAAGCAACGACAAAGGAGGAAGTCTGCTTCAGGAATATGGCCTGCTTATCGTTCCCATGTTCGTATTTATAGTGTTGTTCAATATTTTAGATACTTATACAAAAGCACTGTATAACGCAACTCGGGGCATTTTGCAAAAAGAAGTTGTGCTGCGGATTTTGACGTTGATACTCATTGTCGCATTTATTTTCAATGCTGTGAATTACCATCAGTTTGTGTATTTGTACGTCGCGTGCTATGGTTTGATATTTCTGTATATGCTTGTGGCATTGATAGTTGACGGTCAGTTTTTCTTGCGGCCCGATTTCTCGCTTGTCGATAAAAAAATGGCGAACGAGTTGTTTCAGGTCAGTCTTTTCGGAATAATAATTTCTTCGGCAAGCATGATTGTCATAAATCTCGACAGAATCATGATAGAGAAACTGATGACGGAGAACTCTCTTGCACAGGTCGGCATTTACACCACGTGTACGTATTTTGCGACGATGGTCATTCTTCCCAACAGACCGCTGCAGAAAATCACGTCTACGCTTGTTGCCGAGGCTTGGAAGCGAAACGACATGGACCAACTTCAACTGATTTATAGGAAAAGCACTATAACGCAATTGATTATAGGAACATTGGTGTTTTTCGGCCTTTGTATCAATCTCGATTATATTTTTCAGATTATTCCCGAACAATACAGTAGCGGTAAGTGGGTGATTGTCTTCATTGGGTTGTTTTACCTGAGCGACATGGCTGCCGGCGTGAACAAAGACATTGTAAGCAATTCGCCTAAATACAAAAAGCTGTCACACTGGACCATAGCGTTGATTTTCGTAATTATTCTGCTGAATTTTGTGTTTATTCCTTCCTATGGAATTACCGGCGCCGCCGTTTCGTCGTGCATTGCGCGAATATTGTATAATGTAGTGGCGTACTCGTATGTAAATAGAAAATTCCACTTGCAGCCGTATTCTATGAAGCACGTGGTCATTCTTTTAATTGGCGGAGTTGCATTTCTTGCAAGTTATTTTGTTCCGGAAACAGGAATGTTAATCTGCGACATTATTATTAAAAGTGGAATACTCACAATACTGTTTTGCGTGATGATATATTTCAGCAAAGTGTCAGAAGATGTCACCGATTTGGTAGAGGAATTTAGGCAGAAACTTGGCGGAAAATCAAGAAAATAAAATTTTGATTTGGAAGATTCAATAAAAAGCGATTATTTTGCAACAGTTTAATGGCGAATTCGTCTAATGGCTAGGACACCACCCTCTCACGGTGGATATTCGGGTTCGAATCCCGGATTCGCTACAAAATCCCCTAATTTTTTATTTCGGAATTAAACGGTCGAGTTTTTTTAATGATTGTTCGCCGTAAGTCATTGATTAAAAATAATCGGAATTATCCACTTTAATCTTGCAAAATTCGTATTTTATTTTGTTCCATTTCTTTTGGTGGCAAAAGAAACGGAACCCAAAGAAAAGCCACCGACGTACCTGCTTGGCTAAAAATCAACGTCGTTCCGCTAAAAGAATAAAATTGCCGCTCCGCACAATCCAAACGCAGGGCAATGCTATTCTTTTTTAACGCTACACTATGTTGAT
>JAFXAU010000015.1 GCA_017516865.1 Bacteroidales bacterium | reverse complement strand
GGAAAATATAGGACGCAAAGTCAGAAAATAACACAAGTCAAGACTTAGAAAAAAATAATTGTTGGTTTTCATACTTTCTGAAAAAAGTATCGGTACGTTTTTTTGAGCGATAAAGAGAAAAAAAATTTTTGATAGAGAGGAAAAATTTTAAAAATGGGGAGAGAAAAAATTTTCTCTCGAGAGAGAAAAATTTTTTGGTCCACATAATGCTACAAATTACATTCCCCAAAAAGAAAAATTTCACGAGAAAAAAATTTATGTTGGTTTTCAGATTTTTTGAAAAAAGTATCGATAGAAATAAATTGAGAGGTGAAGAATTGCTTAGAAGAATTGGAATGATTTCTTCACGAAAAGACTAATTTTAGAAAGTATATTTTTCAAATCATGCTCAATTTTTTACCATAAAAAACATATATTTGTACCAAAGTTCCCGCCGAAGCATTTTTTTATGCGGTTGGGTGGGCTTGGACATATAAGAAGGCGTTTATCTGACGCTTTGTTTTGACGATTCGGAATCTCGCAAATTCTTGATTGCAAAATTCTTAGGAATTTCTGCCAATCTAATCAAAATCAAAGCAACGGAGGATGCCCATAGGGTATGTAGTATATGGTACGCCAGTACCATTTGCATATCGGCGTGGGTTCTGCGTTGCTCGTTCTGATTAGATGGGCAATGCGAGAGCCTCGAATCGTGGGACGGGTAACAGGTACGATTCCACGCTTTTTTATTTATAATCAATTTTGCTTGGGAGTCGGCAATGACAAAATGAATGACAACGTTTTCAAAACATTGGTTCATGTTTTCGTTTAGTTTGCCCGAAGGCGAAACCGAGGATTCCATTTCGAACAAACTCGAATTGCTTGGCTGGCAACGGAATCGTTTTGAGTACCGCAAGGGAGAATATAACGACAATTTTGCCATGCAAAACTCCGTTCTGTTCTATGGCTGCGGGGCAATGTTTGACGATTCCTCCTGCTCAAATCGGGTGCTGGCGGTGTATGACTATTTGGGCGGAATCGGAGGAGAATTTGGTATAGAATTAGAAAATTCTTCCCTAAAGTATAATTTGACGCTAAAAAAGGTTGAACTCCGTGTATATGAAACCTTTGTGGGGGTTCTTGTTTTTCACGTAGAGAATAACGATTATAGTACCATAAAGGAAATTAGAGAAATAAACGAATTTGGTCGCCATATATTTCCGCCATATTTTACTGATGCCAAAGATGTTTGCCCGAAATCAATCGAAGTACGTTTTAAGAATGGGTACACGTTTAAACAAGAGTTTTCGCAATACGAACACGAGGACGAAAGCCCATTCCAACTGCCTGATTTTATAAGCCGGATTCTGCCCGAAGAATTAACGAATTCCGCGTGGCTGTGCGACGACAGCATGTTTTATGTGACGATGTTGAACAGCAATGTTGTTGGAATAAATTATCCTAAAATGAACGTAAGTGCGTTTTCTGGAGAATACGATTTTGTGGTTACGCAGAGCAATATGGATATTTACCGTAGAAAAAATACCAACGAACTGAATTTCTACGAAACATTGTGTGTGGCGGTTGCGGAACTGGCGTTGGCGCAGAAAGCCTGCTATTTGTGGTTCACAAAGAAAAAGTCGGACATAGCCAACGACCTGCAACACGGAAAACTATCCGACCATGATTTCTTGGATAAACTACAGCAGCTGGACAAAGATGTGTTGTCATTTGCCAACAACATTTGTTACAGCGACATATCGCCGAAGCGGAACACCAACAAACTCTATAAACTGCTGCAATCGCGGTTCGAAATACAGAGGCGAAACGCTGAACTGCAAAAAGATGTGAAGCAATTGTTCCAATACGCCGAAGCCATAACCGACAGGGAACGGAATAAAAGAATGCTACAACTACAAATGATTGCTGTTGTAGCAGCCCTAGCAATGTTGATTGTTGAACTTGTAAAATAATAAAAAAGATGAATGTAATTATGTGTATTAGTGAATGTTGTGGGTGTTACATCCCATTGATTATTTGTATTTGCGTATTAGCCCTATTGATAATAGGAATAGGGATATGCGTAATAATCTGTCTCTACAAATTTTGTGCAACGAAAGAGGAACATTGCCACGAATTAATAAAAATGGATAAAAACAATGAATACCGAAAAGAACGAAAAAATAAACTCAATGTATAATCTTATTAAAATCTATTAGTTATGAAAAGAATTTTTACAATTTTTCTTACGTTGTTTGTAGCAAGCAGCGTGTGGGCAGTTAAGATTGACGGTATAAACTATCGTTATGATTCTCAGACAAATACCTGTAGTGTTGTGTCAGGAGATTATTCGGGGGATATTGTTATACCTGCAACAGTAACAGGCGTAACGCCTAGTTTTTCAACACAAATTGTTACTTTAGATGAATCCTCTCGATTCTACACTTTTGACAAAGGACCTCAGACAATAGATGAACTTGACGCTGTTGCTACTAATGTATTATTCCAAGTCATTTATAAAGATGAAGCCCTTGCTATCATCTCTGGCACAGAATCACCCAACGAAATAGTTAAAGCACAAGCATCAGAAACAATATTTGTTCATGTGGACTATGATAATGCAGACACAGATTTCGAGTCTGTTGATTGGAGTAAAGGGACAACAATTGCAGATAGACTATTCAAATTGGGAGGTGGTGCTATTGCTTTCAAGAATGTAAGAGGGGAAGGGGTCATTAAAGCAAGAGAGGCTTCTTTATTAGATGACCATTATTTTAGAATAGTATTAGAAATAAATCTATACAACGGTAAATTATTTTTTGAAGATGCGTCAGTAACCTCCATTGAAAGCGGAGCATTTAGTAATTGCATAGAACTTAATTCTGTTGCTATTCCTAATAGTGTTAGTTCTATAGGAAGAGAAGCTTTTTATGGTTGCGAAGGATTGACTTCTATAACAATTCCTAACAGCGTTACTTCGATAAATGAATTAACATTTTATGGTTGTACAAATTTAGCATCTATTATAATTCCCAACAATGTAACTTCAATAGCTTACCACGCATTTAAAAATTGTACAAAACTTGCAAAAGTAACATGTCTTGCAATTACGCCACCAGATGTGACTGTTGGCAAAGAGAATGACAATGACCCTTTCAGTAATTACAACGGCTATCTCTATATCCCTTGTGATAATAAAGAAGATTATGAAATAGATGTTTGCTGGGGTTCGTTCAAGCACGTGGAGTGCATAGGCGCGGAACCAGTGGAATTAACCAAAGACGAGGTTGCCGTGGTTCCAGAGAAAACCGAGGCAGTGTTCTCAATGCCTAAAAACGAGAGTGCAAACTCCTACACGCTTACCATTTCCAACAATGGCGTAACATTCTGCACTCTCACGTTCAACGCACAAGGACAATTGGCTAACATAGATTTCTCAACAAACAAGAGCTACGAGTTAAAATCGGGCGTTGAGGCGTTCCAATTCACGGTAACGGGTCTTTCAACGGCAGAAGACTACGGCTATTCTTTCAAGGCATTGGCATCAAATAAATCCGTGCTTAAAGAATACAGCGGTTCGTTCACAACCAAGAACGAAGACGGCACAGGCGGTAGCGTTCAAGGTGGCGGCGAAGGCAGCGGACAAGGTAGCCAAGGCGGTTCAACCGCAGTTTCCGAGGTTTCCAACGCCACGGCTGTCACAGTCGTAAACGGTCAAATCCTTGTAAACGGCGAAGCACCAGCATTCGTGGTAACCGTTTCGGGTAAGAAAACCGCAAATGCAAACCTCAAGGCAGGGGTGTATTTTGTGGTTGCAGATGGAAATAGTATGAGTGTTGTCGTACGGTAATTCTGTAGAGACGCGATTAATCGCGTCTCTACAAATCATTGCAAATGTTACAAATCAAAGGTCGTCGCAAGGCGGCCTTTTTTAATGCACAATGCTCAATGCGTAATGCACAATGGTGAGATTCCTCGCTTCGCTCGGAATCTCCGTATGTTATTTCTCAATTTTAAACCCAACAGGTTTTCGTTCGGCAAATTGTTTTCGTATGGTGTTTTCAGCTTGTAATTCTGCAAGTGTTTGGTTTATCAGTTCCAGTTGTGCGGCGGTGTCGTCGTTTATGTCGTTCTGGTCACGGAGAACGTCTTCTATATATGAATTAAGAGTTGCTATTTGATGTTCAATTTTTTCAAATCGTACGGAGTTTTCCATAAACGAATGAAAGGCGTGTTTCATCAGAATAAATGCTCTCATTATGTTCAGATTGGCTTGAATTGCTATTTCCGATGATAATACGCTACTCAACATTGCGATGCCTAACTCAGTAAAGGCATATGGCATATACCTCGCGCCGCCTCGTTTATTTGAGGTCACAATTTGTGACCTCAAACTTTCAAACTCATCTTTGGTCAGTATGAACATTGCGTCAGTCGGGAATCGTTTGATGTTTCGTTTCACTGCTTGGTTTAACACTTTTGTTTCAATGTGGTATAAATCCGCTAGATCTCTGTCTATCATTACTTTTTGCCCACGAAATTCGTAGATTTTTGTTTTGATGTTGTCAACCGAAATGGGTTGATCGGCTTGTAGGTTATTCATTATGTAATTGTTTATATGATGGGGCAAAAGTATTGAAAAATGCCAAAATTCCAATGGAAATGATTACAAACCTCAAATCGGGCGTGTATTTTGTGGTTGCAGATGGCAAAATGGTTGGCGTTTCGGTACGGTAATTCTGTAGAGACGCGATTAATCGCGTCTCTACAAATCGTTACAAATCAAAGGTCGTCGCAAGGCGGCCTTTTTTTAATGCTCAATGCTCAATG
>JAFXAU010000014.1 GCA_017516865.1 Bacteroidales bacterium | reverse complement strand
CCATCCCCGAGAGTTTAGCGGAGAGATAAGATTTTTAGCGAGAATGCAGCGTCGCCGGCGTTCTTTGGTTACTTTCTGTCGCTGTAGACAGAAAGTAACAGAGAATGAATAAAAAAAATATTTGTTGGTTTTCCGTTATTTTCCCAAAACCGTCAATACTTTTTCCACCCTGGTAAGACAGAAAAAAATTCAAATTGAGACAAAAAATTTTGAAAATAGGGAGAGAAAAAATTTTCTCTCGAGAGAGAAAAAAAAATTGAGCCTATGGCAACCCTCAAAAAACGAAAATTGACGATGGGTAAAAAATATCTGTTGGTTTTCAAGAAGTATGGGAAAACATTCGGTACTATTCATAATGAGCTGTCACCAGCCGAAAGTAACTAATTGAATTATTTCTCAACAGAATCTTAAATTTCATGTTTGTTAATTCAGAGTAAAAGTTTATCTTTGTGGCATAAATTTAATAACAAAACTTAAAATTATAAATGTATGTCAAATCCAACTTTACTTAAATCGTCCATCGGGAAGAAACTTCTGATGAGTATCACAGGAATGTTCTTCGTTTTGTTCCTGCTATTTCACGCAGCAATGAACGCAGTCCATATCTTTAGCCCAGAAGCATACAATGAAGTGTGCGAGTTTTTAGGCGCAAACTGGTATGCTTTGGTAGGAACAAGCGTCATAGCTCTTGGATTTATAATCCACATTGCGTATGGAACAATCTTAACTATACAAAATAGAAAAGCACGTGGTGCGGACCGCTATGACAGCGAAGTTCGTCCTGCTTCGGTAGAATGGGCATCAAAAAATATGTTCGCATTAGGAGTGATAATTTTCGTTGGTTTGATACTCCACTTGTGGATGTTTTGGTCGAAAATGCAATTTGCGGAAATCGCAAATATCCCTCTTGATGCAGAAATTGGAGCATCTTCGTACGCTGACGGATCATCATTTATAATGTATTGGTTCAGCAAACCATGGGTAGTTATCACGTATATGGTTTGGTTGGTAGCCATCTGGTTCCACCTAACTCACGGTTTTTGGAGTATGTTCCAAACAATGGGATTGAACAACAAAACTTGGATGTCACGTCTAAGATGTCTTTCCGACATTATTGCAACAATCATTTGTGTAGCATTTGCAGCTGTGATAATTGCGGCATTTTGCATGAGTCTTTAATTATTAACTTTGAAAATTATTAGTTATGGCAACATTCGATAGTAAAATTCCAGAAGGACATTTGTTTGAAAAATGGTCTAATTACAAAGCTCATCAAAAACTTGTAAACCCTGCCAACAAACGTAAACTCGACGTTATTGTGGTTGGTTCCGGTTTGGCTGGTGCTTCGGCAGCCGCTTCGCTTGGTGAACTTGGTTTCAATGTAAAGTGTTTCTGCTACCAAGATAGTCCACGTCGTGCACACTCTATCGCTGCACAAGGTGGTATCAACGCAGCAAAGAACTATCAAAACGACGGCGATAGCGTTTATCGCTTGTTCTACGATACA
The DNA here is from genome assembly GCA_017516865.1 of Bacteroidales bacterium. GTDB lineage: Bacteria > Bacteroidota > Bacteroidia > Bacteroidales > UBA1715 > UBA1715. The sequence continues at coordinate 25,829 of JAFXAU010000014.1, read as the reverse complement.
ATCAAAGGTGGTGACTACCGTGCTCGCGAAGCTAACGTATATCGTTTGGCTGAAGTAAGCAACAACATCATCGACCAATGCGTTGCTCAAGGTGTTCCTTTCGCTCGCGATTACGGAGGGTTGTTGGCTAACCGTTCATTCGGTGGTGCACAGGTTTCCCGTACATTCTACGCAAAAGGTCAGACTGGACAACAATTGTTGTTGGGAGCCTACAGTGCTTTGAGCCGCCAAATCGGTAAAGGTACTGTGAAAATGTACACTCGTACAGAAATGATGGATATCGTTGTAGTTGACGGAAAATGTCGTGGTATTGTTACTCGTAACCTTATCACTGGCGAAATCGACGCTCATTTCGGTCACGCTGTGATTCTTGCTACTGGCGGTTACGGAAACGTGTTCTTCTTGTCAACAAACGCTATGGGTTCCAATGGTTCTGCTGCTTGGAAAGCATATAAGAAAGGTGCTTATTTCGCAAATCCTTGCTACGTGCAAATCCACCCGACGTGTATTCCTGTTCACGGAGAATTCCAGTCAAAACTTACATTGATGTCTGAATCACTTCGTAACGATGGTCGTATCTGGGCTCCTAAGAAAGCCGAAGATGCTCAGGCAATCCGCGAAGGCAAGAAAAAAGCTTCCGATATTCCAGAAGAAGACCGCGACTTCTACTTGGAAAGACGTTACCCTGCATTCGGTAACTTGGTTCCACGTGACGTTGCTTCACGTGCCGCAAAAGAACGTTGCGACCACGGTTTCGGCGTTGAAAACGGTGGTGCAGTATTCTTGGATTTCAAATATGCTATCGAACGTTTAGGAAAAGACGTTGTTGAAGCTCGTTATGGTAACTTGTTCCAGATGTATGAAAAGATTACCAACGACAATCCATACGAAACTCCAATGAAGATTTATCCTGCTATCCACTACACAATGGGTGGTATCTGGGTTGACTACGAATTACAGACAACCATTCCTGGTTTGTTCGCAGCTGGTGAAGCAAACTTCTCAGACCACGGAGCCAACCGTCTTGGTGCTTCTGCGTTGATGCAAGGTTTGGCCGACGGTTATTTCGTAATTCCTTACACTGTTCAAAATTACTTGGCTGACGAACTTCATACACCTCGTATGGACACGAACTCTGGCGAATTTGCCAAAGTTAAAGCCGATGTAAAAGCTCACATCGACGAGTTGATGAACATAAAGGGTACTGAATCTGTTGACAGCATTCACAAACGTTTAGGCCACATTATGTGGGAACACGTTGGTATGGGACGTACGAAAGAAGGTCTTCAGGAAGGTATTAAACAAATTCAGGAACTTCGTGCTGAATTCTGGAAAAATGTTCGTATTCCTGGTAGTGCAAACGAATTGAACGTTGAACTTGAAAAGGCAAACCGTGTTGCCGACTTCCTTGAATTAGGCGAGTTGATTGCACGTGATGCTCTTCACCGTGAAGAATCGTGCGGTGGCCACTTCCGTGAGGAATACCAAACAGAAGAAGGCGAAGCTCTTCGTCAAGACGACAAGTTCGCATACGTTGGCGCTTGGGAATACAAAGGCAAAGACGTTGAACCAGAACTTCACAAGGAAGAACTGAAATTCGAATTTGTTGAATTGAAACAAAGAAATTATAAGTAATCTATTGTCTAATACCTGAAAAGGATAAAATATATCGAGTTATGGAAGTACAAAACTTGAATTTGACTCTAAAAGTTTGGAGACAAAAAGGACCGAAAGAACAAGGTCATTTTGAAACATATTCATTACAGAACATTTCACCGAACAGTTCTTTCCTTGAAATGATGGACGTTCTTAACGAACAACTCATCAACGAAGGCAAGGAACCTGTTGCATTCGACCACGACTGCCGCGAAGGTATCTGTGGTATGTGTAGCATGTACATCAACGGTGAAGCTCACGGTCCCGACGACCACGTAACAACCTGTCAGTTGCACATGCGTAAGTTCAAAGACGGCGATACAATTACCGTTGAACCATGGCGTTCGGCTGGTTTCCCTGTAATCAAGGACTTGATTGTTGACCGTAGCGCGTTCGACAAGATTATGCAAGCCGGAGGCTTCGTGTCGGTAAACACTGGTGGCGTTCCTGATGGAAATGCTATTCCTATTCCAAAGCCAAATGCCGACGAAGCAATGGATGCCGCTTCTTGTATTGGTTGTGGTGCGTGTGTTGCTACTTGCAAGAACGGTTCTGCAATGTTGTTCGTTTCGGCAAAAGTTTCGCAGTTGGCACTTCTTCCACAAGGTAAGGTTGAAGCTGCACGTCGTGCGAAAGCAATGGTTGCAAAAATGGACGAACTTGGTTTCGGTAACTGTACAAACACTGGCGCTTGCGAAGCAGAATGTCCGAAAGGCGTTTCAATCACAAACATCGCTCGTTTGAACAGAGAATTTTTGTGTGCAAAATTTGTAGACTAAACAATAGATTTATTCTATACCCAAAGGCTGCCCGAATGGACGGCCTTTTTTATTTTTAAAACATTGCTATTTATTCATTATGCATTGTGCATTGTGAATTATGCATTGTGCATTGTGAATTGTGCATTAAGCATTACGCATTGAGCATTATTTTCCCTCGTGTTGTTAATAACTATTTATTTTCCCCTCCTAAAATATCGTCCGTCTTATTGATTAAAATCTTACTTTTGAGAAAAATTTAAAATATGGAAATACAAGGCAAACTCATAGAAATATATGAGCCGATAACAGGAGAAGGAAGAAACGGTCAATGGAAAAGACAGGATTTCGTATTGGAAACAGTGTCTCAATTCCCGAGAAAAATCTGTTTTTCTACGACTGGCGACAAAGTTGACGTGTCGGGACTTCAGAAAGGGCAAGAAATAACCGTTTCCATCAACATAGAAAGCCGCGAATACAACGGCAGATGGTTTACCGACGTTCGTGCTTGGAGAATCACCCAAGGTATTTCGCAGACGCAAACAAACGTGGAAATACAAGGAAAACTTATTCAAGCCTTCGATATGCGTAGCGGAATGGGCAAAAATGGAAAAGAATGGAAAATGCAGGAGTTTTTGTTGGAAACCAACGAACAATTCCCTCGTAAAATCGTTTTTGCCGTATGGGGCGACAAAGACAAATCTGCACTCGTTGTTGGTGAAGATGTAACAATCTACGCCGATATTGACAGCCGTCTCGGTTCAAATGGAACAAACTGGTTTACAAGCGTTCAAGCCTACAAAGCTGTGAAAGGATTGGTAAGCAGTCAGCCTTCGGCAATGCCAAGCAACGGCGAATACGGCATTGCAGCACCAGCAGCAAGCACCGCTCCTATAAGCGACCCAATTCAAACATTGACAGAACAGGATCTTGCACAAACAGACCCGGCAGATGCACTTCCGTTCTAAAATTCTTATACTTATCTTGTTTGCTGTGCATATAAATATGTATGCACAACAAACAAAGGTTCGTATCTCATTCCAACAAAATTGTCCGTATCTCATCTCAAATCAGTTAATAGACAACCCCGTCGTTCTCAATAAATTCATTTATAAAAACGAGTGCGGTACAACATACCAAATCAATCAAATTCAATACTTTATATCGAATATTGCGGTTCATACCACCAAAGGTCAATGGATTTGCGATTCAACAATCCACTACGTCGACATTGAAAAAAGCGAAACGCTTAATACCGAAATCGCCCTTTCCCGAAAAATATCCATAGACTCAATACGGTTCACATTCGGAATTCCTCAAAATCAGAATAAATCGTATATGTTCAAGAATCCGCCGCACAGTCTCATGTTCTGGCCCGACGTGTTAGGCGGCGGCTATCATTACATGAAACTCAACACAAAATTCATAGACAAGCAGGATTCCGTTTCGCTGTTCAACTGTCATTTAGGCCGCGGCGTGGTAAACGACACGTTTATTGACAACGATTTCTCAATGACATTTCCTTGTAAACTTACATTCAATTCAAAAAAAGAAAGCCACTATCATCCTCAAATTGACATAATAATGCACGTTGAAAAATGGTTCTCGCAACCGAACAAGATTGATTTCAACCTTTACACCAAAGGAATCATGGGCAAACAAGACATTACGTCGCAACTCTGCGAAAATGGGAAAAACGTATTTGAAGTAGTCCCCCATTTAGAGTACGAATTGTTTTAATTTTAACGAAAATGTTTTAATAAATCGAGCCTACGAAATTCCCCAAAATCCGTATCTTTGTCAAAAAGTTCTAAATAATGATACGTTCAATTATAGCTTACGGAAATCCAGTTTTACGAAAAGTTTCGTCAGACATAGACAAGAACTATCCTGACATACAACAGTTGATAGCCGACATGTTCGAAACAATGTACGCGTCGGACGGTGTTGGTCTTGCCGCTCCGCAAATCGGACTATCCATCAGGCTGTTCGTCATCGACGCGACTCCGTTTGTCGAAGACTATCCCGAAGCAAAGGATTTCAAAAAAGTATTCATCAACCCTCATGTGATTGAAGAGAGCGGAGACGAATGGCTGTTCAACGAAGGCTGCCTAAGTTTCCCCGGCATACACGAAGATGTTTCGCGTAAATCGAACGTGAAAATCAAGTATTTAGACGAAAATTTCGTGGAACACACCGACACGTTTTCTGGCGTTTGTGCCCGCGTGGTACAACACGAGTACGATCACCTCGACGGAAAATGTTTCATCGACCGACTGAGTATGCTCAAACGGAAAATGCTGTCGTCGAAACTTTCGAATATAGAAAAAGGGAAAGTTCACCCACGATATAAAATTAAATTTTTCAAACCCTAAAATTCTGCCGCAAAACACCGCATGACACCCTTTACCGCCGCACTGACCAACATTCGTACCGCAATGTTGGCAAAAAATCCGTTCGTATGCGTAACAATCGCATTCATTTGTGGAATATTATTCTACACAAACTCTCCCATTACACTCCCTCCTAATGCTTTCGTAGGCATTTTATCCGCTTACGGGATTTTCTGCATAGCCCTTTCACAACAAATTGCCCGTGCACACATTACATTGTTGATTTCGTGGTTCGTACTGGCAGGATACGTCAACAGCGTAATACACACGCACCATTATTCAACAATGCCCGAAGGCAAGTACGTTCAAGGCACAATAGTCAATTCTCCCGAAGAGAAAGCAAAAACATACAAATGTCTTTTTGAATCTATCGAGAGCGGAAAAGCCTGTAAAGCAGTCATTTACATTCAAAAAGATTCTTCGGCGAAACAGTTATGCTACGGCGATGTCATTTCCGTAAAAAACACCTTCCGCGAGATTGAGAACAGCGACAAACTGCCATTCGATTACAAAAGATTTATGAACAATCAATATATTTTTTCGCAGGCATACGTACCGACCAAAAACTGGAAATACATCGGACACGCGAACAGCATTTTTTCTTTTTGCATGAACATTCGTAAACAATGTCTGCACAAACTTCACGATTCCGGCACAAGCGAAAAAACGCTCAAACTAATTTCCGCCCTTGCGTTTGGAGACAAGAGTCTGCTTGACGAAGAAACGAAAAATAACTTTCAGACAGCGGGCGCCATGCACGTTCTCGCCGTTTCGGGACTACATGTGGGAATAATCAACGGCATACTATTTTTCCTGTTGTCGTTCATGCGAAATAGAAAAATTCTTTGGCTGAAAATACTGATTTGTATTCTGGGAATCTGGGCATACGCCTGCATCACAGGAATGAGCCCTTCGGTTCAGCGTGCCTCGATTATGTGTTCTCTCATTTCAATTGCATTGCTGTTGCAGAGACGTACAAGCACTTACAACACCTTGGCTGTTGCGGCGTTTTTTTCACTGTTACTCTCCCCCAACGATATTTTTTCCGTGAGTTTTCAGTTATCGTACGCTGCCGTTCTGAGCATAGTTTACTTCGGACAATACATACAAAAGCTGTATACTCCGTCAACGCCAATCGGAAGCTATGTTTGGGGAATCGTTGCCGTTTCGCTGTCTGTTCAAATTGGAACGATACCGCTTACGTTATATTACTTCGGCATAATACCAACTTACGGCTTATTGACAAACATCATCGTCATTCCATTGGCATTCGTCATACTGCTTTGCGTCATACTCGTTTTAACTTTCAGCGCAATACCATTCGTTGCCGAACAAATCGCCCACATCCTTAATTTTGTCACAGATTATTTACAAGACAGCATTGCCGACATCACAACCTTTCCGCACGCACAAATCGATCTCAACATCACACAGACGCAATCCGTCGCTCTTTATATTTGCATCGGATTGTTTATTCTTGTACTTGAATCGTGGAGACAATTACAAATTCAGAAAAATCTGACTCGGCTTTGACGACAAAATACCAACCTCATACGCCCGTCGATATAGCGTCTCGACAGCCTTACGGCCTTGTTCGCCCAACGAAAGGCTAAAATCATTGACAAACAACGCAATATGTTTCCGTAAAACATCGTCTTCTATTGCCTGCGCATGCTCGTGTATAAATGCATACGAGTCCATTGGATGGGCGTTGGCATATTCAATGCTTTTTTTCAACAAACGGCTCAATGTCATTTTCACATCATCGGGAACATCGCGACGAACCACGATTGCACCAAGCGGAATAGGCGATTTAGTCTGCGATTCCCAATACGTCCCCAAATCGCACAATAGCGAAAAACCACGTTCGGCATACGTAAAACGGTCTTCGTGAATAATTACCCCCGCATCGTATTCGCCGCTCATTATTTTCGGTTCTATTTCGGAAAACAGACATTCGGTTTTATTTGTAAATTCAGGATAAGCAATTGAAAACAAAAGGTTTGCAGTGGTTTCCTTTCCTGGGATTAAAATACGCGATGAAGCATTTATTTTTTTCTCGTCGCCTTTTTTACAAATAAACAACGGTCCGTTCGCAAATCCCAACGCGCTTCCTGAATCAAGAATCTGATAATTCTGGTAAACATGGGAATATGCAAAATAGCTCAATTTTGTCATCTGCAAATCACCGACAAATGCTCGTCTGTTCAGTTCCTGTACGTCGGAAATAACATAATTGAAATCAAAGCCCTCCGTATCAATTTTTTTATGAACGAGTGCATCGAACATGTACGTGTCGTTGGGGCACGACGAAAAGCCAAGCGTTATCTCCATTCTAAGCGAAATATTAAAGCCGAATTCGGTAAAATAGATATTGGCAGACCATTTCTCAGCACTTCGTCCATTGAGAAATTATCTACAAAATCTTTTTCGAAAAGTTCACTTATATACAATGTGCCTTCGAGCGGACTTCCCATAGTCTGAAACGCGTGTTCGCCAATGTGCAGACGGAACGAATGCGTATGTTCGAAATCGAAGTTCAGCACGAAAAGCAACTTTTCTTTCTCGGTATAGCGTAAATAGGCAAAAATCTTATCGGCATTGAGATTTCCCCGTTCGTTTTTCCACATCAAATCGTAGAATGCCCCACTTTGAACCGTTTTGGAATTCAATCTAAAATTCAGCAGTCGAGAATAAAAGTCCCGTAAATCCTTTTGGTCTTGCGAAAGACCGCCGCCGTCGAATTTTCCGTCGTTTACCCACTTATTAAACTTCGGCAACGCCCAATAATCGAATATTGTCGTTCTTCCGTCCACACCGCTGAAACCTTCCTTGTACATTCCCGACTCCCCAATTTCCTGACCGAAATAAATCATCAAAGGGCCTGGATTAAGCGTTGCCAGCAGAATCATTGCAGCACGGGCTTTTTCGGCATTTCCAGCAAAAAAACGCGACGCAATTCGCTGTTCGTCGTGGTTTTCCAAAAAACGGAGCATTTTCCCCTCCAAACCGCCAGTCCGTTTCCAATAGTCCGAAATATTACGGGCGGAGCCGTTTCCTTCAACAATCATACGTACCGTGTCGTACAAACCAACCTTGTCATACAAATAATCAAAATGGCCAGTGTTCAAATATGTAAGATACGCGTCGGGGTTATAAATTTCGGCTATGAAAATTATCGACGGCTTTATCTTCTTAATTTGCGGAATCACCCAACCCCAAAACTCAACGGGAACCATTTCCGCCATATCGCAACGGAAGCCGTCAATATCCTTTTTTGCCCAAAATGTCAGAATTTCCAACATTCGCAGCCATGTGTCAGGAACTTGGTCGAAATGTTTCCGCCAACAATCCTGATAATCAACGCCGTAGTTCAATTTTACCGTTTCGTACCAATCGTTTCGCGACGGATAAGCCGAAAACACATCGTTCCCCGTAACTTTTGCTGGATACTCGCGATACGCAGGAGCCTTTTCGTTATATGGGAATGAAATATTTTCAGGCAAGTGCAGTTCTTCGCCAGGTACATAATAGAAATTATTATTGGGAGAAAACACCTTGTCGGTTTGGTCGTGACTACCTAAATCAATACAGCCAGAAGGCAAATTGTCGGAATGATATTCACGGGAAACGTGATTGGGGACGAAATCAATAATTGCTTTCAAGCCTGCCTTGTGGGTACGGTCAAGCATTGCTTCGAATTCCTTCATACGCGATTTCACATTTGTCGCAAGGTCGGGGTCCACGTCATAATAATCCTTTATTGCATACGGCGAGCCAGCCTGTCCCTTAACAACTTGTGGATTGTCGGCAGACAAGCCGTTCTTTGCATACGACGTACACGAGGCATGACGAATCACACCCGTATACCAAACGTGCGTCACACCCATTTTTTTGATTTCGGAAAGAGCAAGCGAAGTCACGTTCGAGAACTTAGAACAACCATTCTCACGAATACTTCCAAACTCTTTGTTCGTCTCGTTCGCATTAGCAAACAAACGGGTAAAAATTTGATAAATATTTATAACCGAATCTTTCATTTAATTTCAATTTTTCTCAAAATTAGTTTTTTTTCAGAATTATCAGTCTGTAAACTTCCTATTTTTGCATCAGTCGCCGTGTATTGTCATTTGCGTTATGATTTTCTATAGAAATTCTTCCAACTCAACAGGTACAGTTATCATTAGATATTCAGCAGGAGTGTTTTGCCGATAGCTTCTATATGTTCTGGTCTTACTCCACAATCTTTTGCCGTATCAGGCCAAGATGCAACGTATGAACGAATCTCCTCAATAATGTGGTTGGCGTCACGTATGCCGATGTCCTGTGCCACCGCCAACAAGTCATCCCGAGTAAAGTTGTCAGTCTTGCTATTGAGTGAAAGCTGGTGGCGGTTTGTCCATCGTCCGGCAGGATTGTATGAGTAACATAAGTCGTATGCAGGAGCAAACGACCAACGCCCAGTCTTGTCCATGAGAAATGAAAAGTTCTTGGTATGATCATCATGATTGCGTGCTATGACATTGAACACCATACGGCGATACAGTTGCTCAAAGTCCCTATAGTTCAATCCAAGTCGGCGCAATACACCAAACAATTCCTCGTATGAGTGACGCGTGTCTCTGTCCAGATGGGCAATACCAGCAGCTGTCTGCATATGTATTTTCTCACCCGTTGGTGTTCGATCGAAGCGGCGTGTCACAAAGTGGTTGCAGTCGCCATCTGGCAGCAGACGGCACTCCGACATGGTGATGCCGCAGGCAGTAGCCATCTTGTAGTAGGCATATTCTATGTTTCCAATGCCTTGTGGATTATCCGTTATCTCATTATGCTCGCTATACGTGCCTCCGTCGAACTTCAACAGCCAATATGAAAATCCTTCTGGTGCAGGAACCTGACCTGACCGAACTTCTCCTGTTTCTTCATTGAAGGCAATAATCGCCTTGGGCTTCGCACCGCCGGCAGATGTTCCAACTTTAAGGATGTCGAGAATCGACTTGTCATTCTGCCGAATCAGTTCCTGAAACCTGCCCCGTTCCTTGAAGATGAAATCAGACAGCATCATCAGTTCCCGAATGTAGATTTCAGTCGATTCGTTTACGCCCTCCACACTGGCAGCGGGCACAAACTCCAATGCTCCCATAGCTCGTTTGCCAACGTAGCACAATCGGTCAAGCGGAGTAATCATATTCTCCGTTTTGCCTTGTTGTGCGAACCATTCCGTGACAAGTTGGCTACCAAACTTATCGGGAAGGGCATCGGCTATCAAACCAGGAAGACCGCTGAAACACTTTGTTCTTGCATTTGTGGGGAACGAGACGACACCACGGGTTCTTGCCAATGGCATCATTAGTGGGGCGATATCTAATCCAGACCTGCGAAAACGGTCATCAAACTGGAAATCCGCATAGCCCCCTTCATCATCCCACGACATGGCACCCACAAGGTTGCCCCAAAGGTATATCTGTATGACTGGTATTTCTTCCATTACTTAATCCTTCTTTGTTCTTACGCGTTTAACCTGCTTGCCCTGCATCTTCAACAGCTGCATTGGCGACGGTTTCTGCTCGGGTACAAGCAAGTCTATGTTATCAAGTAATCCGAGCGTTCTCATGACACTGATTAGTAATAAAAACGAAACGGACTGTCCGCTCTCTATCTTAGCAATGGTACTAACACCAACGCCAGACTCGGCGGCCAGTTCCTGCTGTTTAAGACCCCTTGATATGCGATACGCTTTTAACCTCGCCCCGAGCTTTTTCAATATGGTCGTATCACTAAGTTCTGTCCACATAGTACCAATGTCTTTTGTATTTCGGTTACAAAGATATAAATAAAAATTGCAAATACAATGATAAAAGTTGAATATACCACATAATCATTGTGAAAACAACGATTATACTTATTTTTACATGGTTGATTTACACAATCAGACTACTTGCCCCCGCGTGATGTTACAGAATTAAGAGGAAAAAATTACGGACGGAACTGTTGGTTTTGTATTTCGGTAATTTGCGTCTGCGATGAATAAGGGACACCCTCACGAGAATCCCTTAATTGTGCATTATGCATTGTGAATTATGTATTAAAAAAGGCCGCCTTGCGACGACCTTTGATTTTGTAACATTTTCATTTAAATATTTTGTAGAGACGCGATTAATCGCGTCTCTACAAAATTACCGTACCGAAACGCCTACGGTTTCTCAAATTTACCTTTCACAGCAGAAAGAATCAGATTCTTATCCAATCCCATTTTGTTGAATGCGAACAGGCGGTTGCCCAAATCTTTGAAACTTGCTCCAAAATGATAGACCACATCGTCAATTATGAGAAAACGGTCGTGAAAGTTCTCGGCATATTTTTTCAATTCTATTGTTTTGTCGGTATATTGCGAATCGTGCAATTCCTTGATTCTCAACAATGATTCTCCAATCCGTTCCGTATAAATTGTTGCAGAAACGCCTTTCTGCCGAACATCAAGAATTTCGAAGGTTGCAGCGTCAACGTAGCCGTCAATCATAATAACTTCTTGCTTTGCTTGTTTTATAAGATTCTCAACGCAGACACGGGCATCGAAAATCTGTCCTTCGTGCATCAGTCCTTCTACTGGTGGCAACGCAGTACGGACGAAAAAGTCGATTTTGTTTTCTGCTTCATACATACGGTGTTCTAATCGTTCAAAACGTTGATTTACAGAATACCCTTTGAGCAAATAGTCTTTCAAGACTTTTAACGCCCATTGACGAAACTGCGTACCACGCATTGATTTCACTCTATATCCGACAGAAATAATCACATCAAGATTATAGAGTTTTTGTACCCTTTTTACAATTCGGGTCCCTTCTTTTTGAACTTGTAAGAAATCCTTACAAGTTGATAGGATTTCCAATTCACCTTCTTTATACACATTTCGGATGTGAAGCGTAATATTTTGAGGTGTTGTTTGAAACAGCTCTGCCATCTGGGCTTGCGTCAGCCACACCGTGTCCTCGTCTAACCGCACCTCCAACGACACCGTTTCGTTGGGTTGATACAAAATTATTTCGCTCTTTGGGCTTGAATCTATTTCATTTTTCATAGATTACTACTCTTTATAAATTGGTTGCCCAAAGATAGTATTTATTCTATATTCCGCAAGATTCCCGATTTTTAAATTTGAGAAATACAAAAAAGATTCCTTGCCTCGCGTTGCTCGGCTGCGGAATGACGGCGACTCAGGAAAGGGAGAAAAAGAAAAGTGAAAATGGCTCCGCCATTTTCACTTTTCTTTCATTGTATCCCCCGCCAGCCGCGTCATTCCGAGCGAAGCGAGGAATCTCACCATTGTGCATTATACATTATGAATTGTACATTAATTTGCGCATTGAGCATTAAAAAAGGGACTTCCTCACGGAAATCCCTTAACTTCAATGTAGATTTATGATTAAATCTTATTTATTCACTTGAAATTTCTTGTCACCTGTTGTGATGAAAGAAACGATTTGACGAGCTGCTGCCAAACCGGCATTGATGTTTGCTTCGGAGGTTTGGGCACCCATTTTCTTAGGCGTTGAGAAATAACGGCCTTCGAATTTAGCAAATTCATCGTTAGCGGCAGGCATAATGTCAGTAACATACTTCAAATCAGCACGTTCCGTCATCAGTTTAATCAGACCTGCTTCGTCAATAACTTCTTTTCGTGCTGTGTTAACCAAAATACCGCCTTTCTTCATCTGGTTAACCATATCGTAGTTGATGCTGTTGATTGTTTCAGGAGTTGCTGGAATGTGCAAAGAAACAACGTCGCATGTCTTGAACAATTCGTTCTGGTTTGCAACTGCCTTAACGCCAGCAGCTTCGATAACTTCTGCAGGACAATATGCGTCGTATGCATACACTTCCATTCCAAAACCTTTCGCCACGCGGGCAACATTACGGCCAACATTACCGAATGCCAAGATACCAAGTTTCTTGCCCATCAATTCTGAACCAGATTTTCCATTGAAGAAGTTACGAACGGCGAACACCAACAAACCGAATACCAATTCGGCAACAGCGTTGGCGTTTTGTCCCGGAGTGTTCATCACAACCACGTTGTGAGCAGTTGCGGCAGCCAAGTCAACGTTATCGTAACCAGCACCGGCACGAACAACAATTTTAAGATTTTTAGCAGCGTCCAACACTTCTGCATCAACTTTATCACTTCTGATGATAATAGCGTCAGCGTCGGCAACTGCCTGCAGCAATGCAGATTTTTCAGTGTAAGATTCCAACAAAGCAAATGTAAAACCTGCTTTTTCAACGATTTCTTTAATACCATCTACAGCCGCTTTGGCGAATGGTTTTTCTGTAGCAACAAGTACTTTTGTCATTTCTATAAAATTAAAAAAGGAGAAAGCTGAACTTTCTCCTTCGTCGTTATACGATTAAATTAAATTGTTCTTTCAAATTCTTTCATGCAGTCAATCAATGCCTGAACGCTTTCTTTTGGAAGTGCGTTGTAGCAAGAAGCACGGAAACCTCCTACTGAACGGTGACCTTTCACGCCGACCATTCCTCTTTCCTGAGCGAATTTCAAGAAATCTGCTTCTTTTTCCTTGTATTCTTCCTTCATTACAAAGCAGATGTTCATTCTTGAACGGTCCTCTGCCTTTGCTGTTCCGACGAAAATCTTACTATTGTCGATTGCATCGTAAAGCAAGTTAGCTTTTTCAATATTGCGGCGTTCCATTTCCTTAACACCACCTTGTTTCTTCAACCAACGCAAATTCAACAAAGCCGAATAGATTGGCAATACAGGAGGTGTGTTGAACAATGAATTTCCGTCGATGTGCGTACGATAGTCAAGCATCGTAGGTATTTGACGAGAAACCTTGCCAAGCAAATCGTTCTTAATCACAACGAACGTAACGCCGGCAGGAGCCAAGTTCTTTTGAGCGCCACCGTAAATCACGCCATATTTTGAAACGTCCAACGGACGGGAGAAAATATCCGATGACATATCGGCGAACATTGGCACTGGAGAATCCAAATCTTTCAACAATTCAGTACCATATATAGTATTGTTTGTCGTGATGTGGAAATAGTCAGCATCAGTCGGGATTGTGAAATTCTTTGGAATGAACGTATAGTTTGCGTCAGCCGACGAAGCGACTTCAACAACCTCGCCAAAAAGTTTTGCTTCCTTCATGGCTTTTTTAGCCCAAACGCCCGTATTCAAGTACGCAGCTTTCTTTTCCAAGAAGTTGTAAGGAATCATACAGAATTCCAAACTTGCTCCTCCACCGAGGAATATAACGGAGTATCCTTCAGGAATGTCCAACAATTCTTTGAACAAGGAGACAGCCTCGTCAACTACTGGTTGAAAGTTCTTAGCTCTATGGCTGATCTCTAAAATTGAAAGTCCATCGTTTTCGAAGTCCAAAACTGCCTTGGCAGTGTCTTCAATCACCTCGCGAGGCAATATGGACGGTCCTGCATTGAAATTATGTTTTTTCATTTTGATATTAAAATTTTTTCGCCCACAAAAGTGCAAAATTATCTTTAATTACCGAACGTATTTCGTCTATTCTTTTTTATAATTTTTCAAAAAGATATTAACCGAAAAATCTCCATCTGTTTGGAACTCCCTTCGTTTGTCAACACCACAAGCTACTCTCACGTAACAAACTGATTAACAATTTTTTCTAAATTTCAAGACAGAGTTCGTTGAGATTGTCGAAACATTAGAAAACGTATGGAAACAAATAGAGCAAACCGAGCAGCATTGTGATTTTCAGGATTAAACTCACATGCGAATAGTCCTGTACATCTTCGGCTTTACAAAGGCGCACAATCACATACAACATTGGTGCGGAAATCAACACATTCAAATAAATCAAGGAATAAACATCGTGGAGTTTCACCACTTGTACAAAAATGATTGCCGCCAAAATGATTATTGCCACGCCTATGGTTGCATAGCGGGCAATCGAAATACCGTAGGCTATCGGCAACGTGTTTCGTCCATAAGACCTATCGCCTTCAACATCTTCAATGTCTTTCACCATTTCGCGTAACAATGTCAACAAAAAGGCAAACAGCGCGTAGCCCAAACTCCACATAAGTATGTCTTCGAATTTTATATGCATGTCTGCCAAAAACTCTATTGGCATGGACAACAACGGCAAAACTTCGTAAAGAGTTTCAATAAGCGGAACAACAGCAACCAGCACTGCCACAACAAGATTTCCGACTATCGGCTCACGGCTGAACGTAGTGGAATAAAACCACAATATGCCGGCAATAAACATGAACACAAACGTGTAACTCGGTCTGCCAACTCCGTACGAGACCAGAAAGCCACAAATACAACCAATAATATTCAGGACCCAATGCAGGATAATTGCGTTTCGTCGATTTATGGATTTTCCAATAATAACAGTATCTGGTCTGTTCATCATATCGGCATTCACGTCGAAGTAATCGTTTATGATATATCCTGCTGCAGAAATACAGACCGTAGCAAGAACCAACAGGCAAAAGCCTACGAACGTCAGCTGCAACGGCATAAAAACATTGATTATTCCATAGCGGATTATGAACATAGTCGCTATGATAATCAACAAATTCTTATATCGTACCAGCCGTAAATAATTCATCTTACCAAATATATGCTTCTTTTTGCAACCATTTATCTTGAGAACGGAGCGTCTGCTCCACTACATCGCGTATGCAACCTTCGCCACCTTTTTTATCAGAAATATAGTCGGCAATTTCCAACACTTCGTGAACCGCATCGGCAGGACAGACCTTCAAACCGCACTTTTTCATAGCGCGAATGTCGGGAATGTCGTCGCCCATATACATCACCTCTTTTGCCGTAAGATTGTTCTTCTTTAGAAATTCTTCAAGTTGTTTCACTTTGTCGCTTGCCTGAGTGTATACGTCGTACACGCCCAAATCGTTGAATCTTCCAATAATCGACTCACATTTCCCGCCCGTAATTATCCCTATCGAATAGCCAATCTTAGAAGCATAATGAACGGCATAACCGTCTTTTGTATTTGTCGTCCTCATCTGTTTGCCGTTGCCATCAACGTACACATATCCGTTCGTCCACACGCCGTCGACATCGAACACAAACCCTCTAATATTTTTTAATTTATCCTTGAAATTCTTCATGTTATTTTTCTTCTGAATGAGTCTTTGTTATGCTTTCGCTTAACACATTATAGATTTCCAGCACGTCCTTGTGATTTTCCAAAATATCACGGTGCTTTTGCATTATAAGTTCGTCTCCACGCACGGCAGGACCTGTCTGTGCGATATACGGCGAATATTTCAAAATTTTATCCATTGTTTCCTTCACAAGCGGTTTCAGCAAATCGAACTGCAATTGATTTTCCTTCATCAGAATTTCCGCAAGCGTACACAAATGATTTGTGAAATTATTGACCAGAACCGCACTCAAATGCAGAATGCAACGCTGTTGCGAAGACAACACCTGAACATGCGATGTAATTTTTTTCATTAAATCAATCAAAATCTGCTGATTGGCTTCGGTATTCGCTTCTATAAAGACAGGTATTTCGGAATAATTCAAATCCTTGAACTTCGAAAACGTCTGCAAAGGATAAATGCAGCCATAATTCTCGGCGTAATCATAAAACACATTTATGCCTATAGAACCAGACGTATGCACAATCAATTTTTTTCCAAGATGCAACTGACGGAGAATAGGACTTATCGCACAGTCCGTCACGCACAATATATATATGTCGGCATTCGTATTTATGTCGTGCAAATCTGTTGCAAACGCACATCCGACTTCCGAAGCAAGTTCCACTGCCGACTTCATTGTACGGCTCACAATCTGTACGACCGACACCCCGACGCCTTTCAACGCCTTTGCCATGTGCGTACCAACATTTCCCGCCCCGATAATAACGACATCCATAATTTCTTACTCCTTTCTAAGTGTCACAAAGATAAAATATTTTTCGTTTTCAACAAGGTTCGAAGTAGTTTTGAATAATTGCACAACACAATGTTTATTTTTTCAAACGATAGCTTACGAAAGCAAATTTAGAACTATCTGGCGACCAACTGTTTACATTGATTGTGCCTTGACCGCCGAACAATTTCACCAGCGTTTTATATTCACCTTCTTCGGGCGACATCATTCGAATTTCCACGTTTTTATTTGCGGGATGGTCGCCGGGATTGATGTCGTTTTTGTTGTACGAAATATACACCACGTGTTTTCCGTCGGGCGAAACGTGGGCGAACCAACTGTCGCTGTTTTCGTCGAACGTCATCTGTGTTTGTTCGCTGCCGTCGGTGCGCATGCGCCAAATCTGCATAAGCCCTGTGCGCACGCTGTTGAACCAAATATAGTTTCCACACGGCGAAAATTCACAGCCGTCGTTCAAGCCCTCCGCCGTTGTCAGCCGTGTTTCTTCGCCACCGCAGGCGGAAATAGTGTAAATGTCGTATTCGCCATTGCGTTCGGCACAATATGCCAGTGTTTTTCCGTCGGGTGACCAGCCGTGCAGATAACTTGGTGCAATGGGTGTTATCAGTTCCGGCTTGCCTGTGGCAAACGGAATAACATATACGCGACTTTGACCGTCCTCAATCGTATGGTGGCTCACCGCAACCTTGTCGTGGTTGGGCGAAAGTACGTGGTCGTTGTTGCACTGCGTGCAAAATCCCGTGTTGACTTCGCGTCGTTCCTGTGTCTCAAGATTATAGGTGTACAATTTTCCGTGACCATTGAATAACAGCGTTTTTCCGTCTTTCAACCAGTTCGGAGCTTCTATCAATTCGTCAAATGTGGCGACAGCCGTGCGTTCGTTTGTTTTTATATTGAATAGTTCCAAAACGGAAATCACATCGCGTTCTTCGACTTCTCTTTTTGTAGTTAATACGTTCATTTTCTTTTATTTATAGTATTATTGATTCTCCTTGTTTTACAATAGAAAAATGTAAATCGGGATAATATGTTTTCATTATCTGGGCAAATTTGTCGGGGTTGCCGCCGTGCATGGCAAACATTCCGTAATGGCAGGGAATTGTCAACGTTGGTTGTAGTGCGTTTGCCCACGCCGCGCACTCCGTTTCGTCAAGGTTGCCCCACGCTCCGTTTATTGGTGCAGCCATTACGTCGAAATTGCCCAATGCGCGGAAATAATCCGCCATATCGAGCCGCAGACACGTATCGCCGGTAAAATAAATTTTCTTGCCGTCAACCGAGAGCAATAATCCAACGGCATCGGGCGCGCCGTCGCCATGGTCGCAGGGAACAAAATGGAATTCTATGTCGTTGAATTTCAACTTGTCGCAAACCGACACAAATGTACAGCGTGATTTGTCAATCCGCAAGCGTTCCACATCGTTTTCACATGAAGGTGTAGCTATTAAACGAGCGTTTGTATGTTGCATCAGTTCGGGCAGCGAATCTTCGTCGAAATGGTCGCGGTGGGCGTGCGAAGCAACGATGAAATCAAATGGAATACTTTCTGTATCAAGGATTTGTGGCAACAAACGCTGCAAACCGTCTTTTTGCTCAGTACGATAAACGCAATCAGACAAATACATATCGTAGCCAATATATTTTCCCGAAGCCGTCTTAACAACAAATCCAGCCTGCCCAAGAAAAAACAAGTGCGTTTGCCCCAAAGGAGCTGAAAGAACCTTCTGCGAAAATTCAGAGTTACTGTCTACCACCAATTTCACCATGAGACAAAAATAGTATAATTTCTCATTATAAATTACGGGTTGTTATGGATTATGAATTGTGCATTGAGCATTGAGCATTGAGCATTACGCATTGAACATTAAAACAATACCACCCCCAACAGTCCCGAAACACCGATAACCACCATAGGATTGATTTTAAAGAAGAACAACGCGACAAACGACACCACAAAAATCATTACCGAAAAATTATATTCTCCAAGTCCGAAATCGCAAAACGTTTCGGAATCAACGAGCATAAACGCCGCGGCAAGAATCAACCCGCCGAGCACTGGTTTCAATGCTCCAAAAACAGACTGCACATAGTGGTTTTCCTTATTTTTCATCAAAAAACGAATCACAAAATACATCAGCAATATCGAAGGCAGACACAACGAAATCGTCGCTGCAACAGCCCCGAAAAAGCCTCCGACCGTATAGCCCACATACGTTGCCGTGTTTATAGATATAGGTCCGGGCGTCATTTGCGAAATTGCTATAATATCGGAAATCTGCTGATTCGTCAGCCATGCAAAATGTTCTACGCATTCAAACTGAATCATAGACAACATGGCATATCCGCCGCCGAATCCCAGCAGTCCAATCTTAAAAAAGACATATATAAGTTGCAGTATTGTCATTGTCGATTCAGTTTTTTATATGAATACATTTCCAACAACACGGCCGTTACGCATGCCACCACGATAATCAAAATCGGCGAAACCTTCAGCCACCAAATTAGAAACGCAGCCACAAAAGGAATCCACAATATCTTCCACGATTTCTTCAGATTCATGATAAGACGGATTGCCGGCACAAAAATCAATGCAATGACACACGGCCGTATGCCCTTGAACACCCGTTCCACATATTCATTTTCTCTAAAATTCGTAAAGAAAATGCTTATCAACAAAATGGCGACAAACGATGGCAAAGCCGCTCCCAAAGCAGCAACCAACGCTCCTTTCATTCCCCGCAATTTGTACCCGACATATAACGCCGTGTTTATGGCAAACACACCCGGAAGTGTTTGAATTACAGCAATCAAATTCCAAAATTCATCTTTGGGAATATATTTTTTCTTGGTGACAATCTGCATTTCCACCATCGAGAGCATGGCGTAGCCGCCGCCCAGTGTGAAGGCTCCAATGCGTAAAAAAATACCGAACAACTCCCGTAATCGTACCATAGTGGTGCAAAAATACGGAAAAGTTGAAACAATGCAGAAAAAAATAATAACACAAACCAATTCTAAATAATGTGTGGTATCTTTGACAAAATTTTTAATATGATTCTTGAATCCAATACGATTTGTGCGATTGCTACAGCGCAGGGGAAAGGCGCTATAGCGGTGATTCGCGTCAGCGGAACGCAGACGAAAGAAATTGTTGCAAAAATTTTCCGTCCGTTCAAGATGTCTGATAATTGGCTGGACGAAGGCTACAAAATTCACTTTGGTGAAATTTTTGATGGCACGAACGTAGTGGATTCCGTGTTGGTTTCCATATTCAACGCCCCAAACTCCTATACTGGCGAGGATTCTGCCGAAATCAGCTGTCACGCTTCCCAATATATTCAGACCGAAATTTTGCGTCTTTTGGTGCAAAACGGAGCAAGAATGGCGCATCCCGGGGAATTTACCCAGCGGGCATTTCTGAACAAGAAAATGGACTTGTCGCAAGCCGAAGCCGTGGCCGATTTGATTGCGTCGAGTTCGGCATCGTCGCACCATTTGGCTATGTCGCAGATGAAAGGCGGCTATGCAAAGGAACTCAAGGATTTGCGTGCCGTGCTTCTCAATTTTCTGTCGCTTTTGGAATTGGAACTTGACTTTAGCGAGGAAGATTTGGAATTTGCCGACCGCAAGCAACTGACCGACATTTGTGCTGATTTGACACGGAGGGTTGAAAAGTTGGTGAACTCGTTCAAGTTGGGAAATGCCATAAAACAAGGCGTTCCCGTGTGCATAGTAGGCGAGCCGAATGTGGGAAAATCCACGTTGCTCAACGCCTTGCTCAACGAAGATAAAGCAATTGTGTCATCTATTCCCGGAACCACGCGCGACGTGATAGAAGACACGATGGTGATGGGCGGCGTGACCTTCCGTTTTATCGACACGGCAGGAATTCGCAAGACCGAAAACGAGATAGAACGAATTGGTATTCAAAAAACGTTCGAAAACATCGACAAGGCGACGTATATTCTCGTGTTGGTCGATGTAAATTCCGACAAACAGTTAGTGGCACAAACCATTTCGACCATAAAAAAACATACGCCTGACAAGAAAATCTTCTTGATTGTCAACAAAATAGATACGAATCCCGATTATAAACGCCAGATGGCGAAAGCGGATTTTTCGGAACTGTCGGAAAACGATTCGGTGGTGTATATTTCGGCAAAAACGCACGAAAACATTGACGACCTGATAAACCTGCTGCTTGCCGAAGTCAATGCAGGCAACATTTCGCAGGACGATGCCATTGTCACAAATTTCCGCCATTACGAAGCTTTGAATCATGCGTTGGATTCACTTCACGCAATAGACGAAGGTTTTCAGAATGGTCTGACCAACGACTTAATCAGTCTTGAATTACGGCAAGTTCTTCATTATCTGGGACTTATAACAGGTGAAATTTCCGAAGACGAAATGTTAGGAAACATATTTGCACACTTTTGCGTCGGAAAGTAGATTCCCGTAAACAAAATTTTTAGAAATATGAACTTAAAGAAATATATTCTTGTTGTGTCTATATTATTCAGTTCCTTGTCGCTGTATTCCCAATCGGTTAAGATAATAAAAGATTCTGTTTGTATAGATGGAGTCTGGCGAGAACTTCAAGAACTTACATTTACACATCCCCAGATATATTGTGCAATACAAGAGGACTACAATGACTTTGACACCATTTTTACAGACTACAAAGAACGTTTGAATTATAAAAAGAAATTAATTTTGGACTGCAACGGTTCTTGGAAATGTTTACGGGAAAAGGATTATGTGTTGGAATACTATGATATCAATTATCAAAAAAATGATATTTTAAATGTAACATTACGCACAGAAAATTTCGCCAATACATTCATAGGTATTGAATTATTTACGTTTGATCTCAAAGAGGACAAAAATCTTAGAGAAGATGTGTTTATCAATAAGGATAAACTATTGGAAATATATCGGGAAAAGATAGAAGAAGATTATAAGGATGTGAAGAAGGACAACGATGCATATGACGATGATGATGATTTTTTTTCATATGGCGAAGACATAGCTCCTGTTCATCTTTCCCAATATGAGATTGAAACTGATTCTTTGGGTAAAATAGTCACATTTCGTTTTTTTCATCCCTTTCATTGGAATATGCGTTTGTTTGCCGAATTTTCTTTTGAAGAAATAAAGCCATTTCTAAAGCCAGAGTTTTTAAGACGCTTGACAGATGAATAAACTATCCCTCATATTGTTTCTCTGCATTGCATCGCACGTTGCTGTGGCACAGGAAATTGTGATTGCACCAAAACAAGATATAAAATATAACCAAGATAGTGAATGTTACAACATTGCAAAAGGTTACTATAAGAGATGCGGCGCACAAATATCCAATTTCTACGGTGTGGCTTCTTGTGTCAGGTCTGGTGATAGCAAGGACAGCGTAGCCATATTAGTTCCGTTCTATACGTACCCGGGTTGGGAATGTTTTCCCGATAGTGTTGAAAATCCATTGTTGGTGATTTTGGATATGCAGACGAATGCAGTGAGGATTTATGAAAAAGCATTACTACTAAACGATGGTTTTGGTCCATTGCAAAGTCTGAGCCAAACGGAGAATGGTTTTATGATAGAAATAAACTATTCAGGTAATAATGGGTTTGTAGCAGATATACACGTTGTGGATAATAAGATTGACAGCATTTGTATGGAGTCTTGGGGGGATTGTCAATATACTAAGACCTACAGATTCAATAATTTGCATTTAGATGATTTTGATGCAAGAATGATTGATTCTTTGCGAGTTAAAACGGACTATGAATTTATGAATCCGGGCAAGATAGACTGTGAGAAAACATTTATGGACTTCTCCGCGCTACCAATAAGTGCAGAGAAAAATCTTCCCGATATTGATACGTTCTATTTTGAGAAAAAATGCCACGAAAATTTTTTAGAATTGAGTTGCTTTATAGACCGTTATGGTTATAAATATACAATTGAAACTCAGATTTATACAAAAGATAATGGTGAATATCGACAGGTTTGCAGATTTTTTAGGGATTCGGACAGAAATCACGATAATTTATACGGAGTGCCAGGAAATGGGACATTGTTAAAAGATATTTTATTTGATGCTTACGACAAGAATGAACTTTTGCTGACAGAAACCTTTGATATACAAACAGAAGAAAAGACAAAAAAATATTACAATGAAATTTTGTGTTCAAACAAAAATAAACCCGAAATCCTGAAGATGTTGGCGGTTGCATTTATTTTGGACAAAGAATTTATAACG
Source organism: Bacteroidales bacterium (assembly GCA_017516865.1). Lineage (GTDB taxonomy): Bacteria > Bacteroidota > Bacteroidia > Bacteroidales > UBA1715 > UBA1715. The sequence continues at coordinate 2,825 of JAFXAU010000014.1, read as the reverse complement.
GACGACAACGTTGAACTGGTATATGAGTTGGCAAATTGTCTCTACGAAAACAAATGTTACCAATATTCCCTACAAGTGTTTCTGAAGATTAATGCAACTATGCATTATCCAAATGACACGAAGACATGTCTTGGACTTGGAGATAATTATTGGATGATAGGAAATGTCTCGTTGGCAAAAACTTATTATGAAAGTTATGTTTTGTTGATGAACTCATTAGGCAAAACAAATGAAATTGCCCAAAGAGTGTTGAAAAGGATTCAATGAATGAAGTATTATGTATCTTTGAAAAAATCTTTTTTATGAAAAACAGTCTTGTCCTGTTGGTTTTGCTTGTTTCTGTTGCGTTTGTTTCGTGCAAACCTGCGACGGATAATAACGTATGGGACAACGTGCCGATTCAGAAACTGCCGTTTTCAATGACCGATAGTGACAGAAATTCTGTATTGCAATGGATGCTCACGCAAGAAACCTTTAATAAACATTTTAACATTTCGCCAGAAACGAACGAGATGGACAAAATGTTTCATCGCGACAACGGTTGGAAACATCTGTCGCTTGATTTTGACTTTAAAAGCAACGAACAAGGTCATTTCATTAAGCGTCTGCCCGATGTAAACCACAATAAGGTGCTGTTGTTTGCGGTTTATGACGACAAAATAGATGACGATGTGTGTATGGGGATAAAAGTCTTTATTCAGTTGCAAACATTCGATTCCGACGGCAAATTTATCGACAAACTCATTGTCTATGCGTACATGGGCAGTGAATGTCGGTTTTCTCGAAATTTCACTTACGATGAAAAGAATGTAATCCGACTCAAAGACAGAAAACGTTGTGTGGACGTTTCGGCCGACGACCCGAACGAAACAGTGTACGATGCCATTGCAACCTATGCATATCGGATTTCCGACGATGGAAAAATAGTGGAACTGCCACAGGAACACACCGAAGAAGTTCTTGTTGACAAGCCTGCCGAAGAATTTTCAGAGCCAAAAATGGACATTGATTCCAATGCCATGTTTTCGTCGAAGGATTTGGTTGTGACACAATGGATGTTGCCCGAAGAATTTCCGTTGAGTGTGTTGGAATATGACGGAAAAATAACCGACAATGGTGATTTACTAACGAGATTGCCCGATTACAATGGCGATACGGTCGTTATAAGTAAAAAAACAAAAGGCGACGGGGCAGTATATACCTTGTATGTGGTGAAATCGGGAGTGTTGCAAAATGGGTTGGACATCACTCCGCATTTTGTTGTTTCGGAAGACAAGCGCACATATAGTTTCAAGGATTTTGTAATCAACAAAGATTATCGCATTAGCATTTATACCGAGGAAAAAGAAGCGGGAGAACGTCCTCAGAGCGGAGGAGATTACTACCGAATAGATAATTTCGGCGAATTTTATAAGGCAAATTGGTGAAAGCAGTTGTTGCTCTAATTTTTCCCGTTCCTCTTTGCCTATTCACATAAAACGCTATATTTGCTTGATAATTATTACTATGCAAAAGTTTTTTATACGGAAAATGCAAATATTCCCAAATTTTGTATCTTTCGCAAAAGTTGATTATGAGAAAATTTTTCCTTGATAGGGTTATGCTGTGCTATGATTGCATGCATTGGCAGGTATTACAAACTACCCCCCCTTTTTTTCTTTTATCCTTCCATTTGTTTTATTGTTATTTTTTCATACGGAAACCATAGGACAACAATGTGGTAATGAAGAACCAATAGAATCATTATATGTTTCAAGCGAAGAAATGCCATTGTTTCCTGATGGAGAAAAAGGGCTTCTGGATTTTTTGAATGAAAACCTCAAAATATCGTCAGAGAAAAGAGTGAGAGCAGAAAGTTTTGTTGTAGCCGGTGTTGTAAACAAATTAGGGGAGTTTCAAAATGTTACAATAATTCAAGGAACAACTGGTATAAATGACGATATTGTACGCGTATGCGAGATGCTTCGGTTCACGCCAGGAAAACAAAATGGGGAATTTGTTGAAGTTTTATATTCTTTTTCTCTACACATTAGTTATGGAGGATATATAACGGATTTGTCGTTTGACACAGGTATTTCAAGCGAAAGATTATGGGATATGTATTTTGACGCAATCGATCCATATAGGAATGTTACGCCCTATCCAGATAGGAATTTTACGTCCGAACTAGACACTGGTCCTTTTTTAAAGGTCGAAAAAATGCCAGCATATCCAGGAGGAACGAGAGAATTAATTAAGGACATACAAGAAAACCTGGTATATCCCGAAGATGCAAAAAAAGAAGGTTTACAAGGGACGGTTATAGTTCTTTTTGTTATAGATAAAGAAGGGCAAATAACTAACTTAGAAATTGCGCAGTCAACTAATCATATATTTGATTCTGCCGCATTGGATGTTCTTTCTCACTTAAAAACATTTATTCCTGGAGAGCATCATGGAGAAAAAGTGAATGTATATTATATGGTACCAATTCTGTTTAGATTAGATAAATAAACCATTATGGAACAAGAACATAAATATTACCCATCATTAATTGGAAATATAGTTTTATTATTGTTTCTGCCGTTTTTTGCGGAAGCACAGAAAGAATATATATGTATTGACCCATCTGAGGATGATGAACCAGTGTATGTGGAGCGTGTTGAAAAAAAGCCAGCATATCCTGGAGGAGATGAAGAATTATTTAAACCTAAAATCCGCAACTATCATCCAATACACGATTAAGGGTAGATTTATGAGTCGTTAGTAGCAGCTTTCAGTAAAAAGCAACAGCACAACATCAATATGTAGCCACCATCCCCTTACCCCACGATGCGACTTGAGGT
>JAFXAU010000013.1 GCA_017516865.1 Bacteroidales bacterium | reverse complement strand
GAGTGTCGATGAAGGACACAGAAGACTTGGGTGGCTATTGCTCCGGTGTCACACCTCTTCCCATACCGAACAGAGAAGTTAAGACCGGAAGCGCCGATGGTACTGGGCAACAACCGGGAGAGTAGGTGCCGCCTCTTTTTTAATGAGGAGTTTCAACGTATTTCGCTGAAACTCCTTTTTTATTTTTATTGGAATTATTTTACCTTTGAGCAAATAATAAATGATTATGAAAGCGATTGTTATAATTCCGTCCCGATTTGGTTCATCCCGGTTTCCAGGCAAACCACTTGCTGATATTAAAGGCAAACCTATGGTTCAACATGTGTATGAAAATGCTTCGAAAGCTGTGTCAGAGGTTTGGGTTGCTACCGATGACGAACGTATAGAAATTGCCATAAAAAAATTCAACGGGAAATGTGTTATGACGTCTTCTGACTGTCAGAGTGGAACGGACAGATTAGCCCAGGCAATTACAAAGATTCCCGATGCATCGTCTTTCGATGTGGTTGTGAATGTTCAAGGCGATGAGCCATTCATTCAACCAGAACAAATACAATTGTTATTATCAATTTTCGAAAAAAATCCGCAGACACAAATTGCTACTTTGGTAAAGAAAATTACTTCAATAGAGGATTTGCTTAATCCAAACAAACCAAAAGTTGCAATAGCAGGCGATGGTCATGCTGTGTATTTTAGTCGTTCTCCGATTCCGTATCTACGGGGGAAAGATGTGAAAGATTGGTGCTCTGAGCGTGATTATTTCAAACATATAGGCATATATGCGTATCGACGCGAAGTTTTAGTTGAAATTGCTAAATTGCCGCAGTCGCAGCTCGAAAAAACTGAAAGTTTGGAACAATTACGTTGGCTTGACAATAATTACAAAATTTTCACCGCTGTGACGGATTTTGAGAATCTCTGCGTAGATACCCCTGAAGACTTAGAAAAGATACTGAAAACAATTTAGAGATATAATCTAAGAATTTAGAATACGATGGCTGGGCTTGTCGAGCCCGCATCGCCGCCGTTCTCTATATAGATTCTGGATTTTTCGTATAAATTGTCTGTGTCGGGAACGCAAATTCGAGACCATTTGCATTGAACTGGCGGAGAATTTCCATATTTACAATAGACTGTGTTTCAAAGTAATCGCAGTCTTTTTTTATAAAATACACAAACCGAATCTGTAGTGAAAAATTTCCATATTCAATAAAACTGACACTTGTTTCTTCGGTTATGTCGGGAATTGCCTTTGGAATATCGCGAAGAATCTGCATGGCTTTTTCCATCATTTCGGGAGTTGTGTCGTAAGTCAGTCCCAACTTTGTCGTGATTTTTGTTGATGGTTCAGATGTCACGTTTTCAATGGCGCTGTCAACCACCTGAGAGTTTGGAATGGTTACAATGCGGTTGTCGAGAGTTTTTATTCTAAGGCTCCTCAGACCGATATGCAGAATATATCCGTCAATTGTGTTGTAACGGATTCTGTCGCCAATAATGAATGGTCTGTCGAAGAATATTATAAATCCTCCGAACAGGTTTTTGAGGGTGTCTTGAGCGGCAAGAGCGACGGCCACACCACCGATGCCGAGACCGGCTATGAGCGTTCCAATCTGAATACCAATATTGTGTAATGCTACAAGAATGCCGATACCCCAGATAAGATATCTCACAATGCTGTCGAGAATGCCGACAATGTTGCTGTCAATTTTACTATCTTCTCTTTCGGCATGCTTGTTAAGTACATTTTGAATGATTCCGCTGAAAAGGCGTGCAAATGCCCACGTAAAATTCAGAACAATAAGAACGGTGTAGATTTTCCACAATGACTCTGAAACAGATTCGGAAAGTTCAAGGCGTTTCAATGCCCCCCAAATCGTACCAATTATTGCGGCAAACATAAATGGCGCTTTGAATTTATCGACAAGCAAATCATCTAGATTTGTTTCTGTTTTTGCAGCAAGTTTCCCGAAAATGTGGGTGAAAATATAGTAGATAAGTCTTGCTATAAAAAAACCTGCAATGACTATTCCCACTGAAATGAGAATGTCGAGCAGGGAGTTGTTCCAAAGAATGATGTCTTTCATATTTACTTTTTTGCAAAAGTATACAAAAACAAAAAAACGGAAGCCTATTTTAGACTTCCGTTCGTATAAAAAAGATATTCTTTTATTTCTTGAAGAATCGTTTATACAATCCTTCGAATCCTTGACCGTGACGGGCTTCGTCTTTTGCCATTTCGTGAACGGTGTCGTGAATTGCATCGAGATTTTGTGCTTTTGCGTTTTTAGCAATTCGCATCTTGTCTTCGCATGCGCCAGCTTCGGCCATCATACGTTTTTCGAGGTTTGTCTTCGTGTCCCACACAACTTCGCCAAGCAATTCTGCGAATTTTGCCGCATGTTCAGCTTCTTCGAACGCGTAACGTTTGAATGCCTCGGCGATTTCGGGATATCCCTCGCGGTCGGCCTGACGGCTCATTGCAAGATACATTCCCACTTCCGAGCATTCTCCCATAAAGTGAGCATTCAAATCTTTTTTCATTTCAGCGTCGCAGTCTTTTGCAATACCGATGACGTGTTCCGTCACAAATTTCAAAGCAGCCGATTCGTCGACAACTTTCCACGTTACTATTTGTTTACACTGTGGGCAACGTTCTGGCGCCTCTTCTCCTTCGTGAACAAAGCCGCAAATTGGGCAAATGAATTTCTTTGACATAATTGTAATTTTATTGATTAATAATTTTCTGCTTTTACTTGGAAATATGCTTGTGGGTGGTCGCATACGGGGCAAACGTCTGGTGCTTTTTTGCCAATCACAATGTGACCGCAGTTCGCGCATTGCCAAATCATATCTTTGTCTTTCGAGAACACAAGACCGCCTTCGATGTTTTCCAGCAACTTTTTGTATCGTTCTTCGTGTTCTTTCTCGATTTTTGCCACGCCTTCGAACAAGTCTGCAATTTTGTCGAACCCTTCCTCGCGGGCTTCTTTTGCGAATGTTGCGTACATGTCGGTCCACTCGTAGTTTTCGCCAGCGGCGGCATCTTTCAAGTTTTCGATAGTGCCGGGAACTTTGCCGTCGTGCAAAAGTTTGAACCAAATTTTTGCGTGTTCTTTCTCGTTGTTTGCCGTTTCTTCGAAGATGTTGGCAATTTGAACGAAACCGTCTTTCTTAGCTTTCGAAGCGTAGTACGTATATTTGTTTCGTGCCTGTGACTCCCCAGCGAATGCCGCTTGGAGATTCTTTTCTGTTTTTGATCCTTTTAAATCCATAGTAATTTTTGTTTTCTTATATACTTTTTAATCTCTACAAAGATTGAAAATTTTTGTTAAAAATGCAAATGTATATTTTCTTTGAAGAAAAATATGAAAGGATAGAAATGATGAACTTGCGGCAACTATTTTATTTTCGATATAATGGATTTTTACATTTGAACATTGTATATTTGCAAAAAGAAGTAAGAATTATGGCAGGATACCTAAAAAGTGAATTCAAACCTACACCAATGATTTTTGGTGCCGAAGGGCGTCGCTTTCTTGAAAGTACGGTAAACGTAAAAAAAGAAAGCAAGAAACGTCTTGCTGAGATGGAGAAAAACTTTGAAAAACAAAGAATTGTATCAGCAGAAGATTTTTTCAATGGAAAGTAGTTTTACCCACATTCGTCTGTCAGATACTTTTACGCCTGCATTTTTACGTAAATTTAGGTGCAGCGACACATATCTAAACCAGTTTCTTGAAAGACGGGCTCGTAAACACCAAAACGAACTTCTTGCTGTAACATATCTTGTATTTAATGAGCAAACAAATCTTATTGGCTACTATACGTTGTCAAGCGATTCTATGCCAGCCACGGATGTTATTCGTTCTAAATTTACCAATGGTAAATTATACCATTCCTACCCGGCCATCAAAATTGGGCGTTTTGCAATAGATGGTAAATATAAAGGATTTAATTATGGCTCTATAGTAATGGACTTCATTAAATATCGTTTTGCAAACATTCAGCAAGAGGTGGCGAGCAGATATTTGTTGGTCGATGCATACAACAATGATAAGGTATTGTCCTTTTATAAAGAAAAAAACAATTTTGAATTCTGGACAAAAGAGGATAAAGATTCTAATACTCGTTTGATGTACTACGATTTAATGAAATCAAAAATTTAAAAATATAAATATATGAAACAAATTACAGTCGGAATAGACATTGGTGGAACGAACACTGCCATTGGTTTTGTTGACAGAGATGGAAACGGTTTGTTCGAAACGAGCATACCAACGAAGGAATATACGGAAATCGAGCCGTATATGAAGAATCTTTGTTTGTTGATACAGAAAGAGTTACAAAACCATTCCGATTGTGAGCTGAAGGGAATCGGCATCGGTGCACCGAATGCAAATTACCACAGAGGAACGATTGAGGAAGCTCCGAATCTAAGCTGGAAAGGCACGGTGCATTTCTGCAAAATGATGGGCGAATATTTCCCGAATGTGAAAATTGCCATTACCAACGACGCAAATGCTGCCGCTATGGGAGAAATGATTTTCGGTGCGGCAAAGGGAATGAAGGATTTTGTTGTCATTACCTTGGGCACTGGATTGGGAAGCGGTATCGTGGTGAACGGTGATTTGGTTTACGGTCACGACGGATTTGCCGGCGAAGTGGGACATACTACTGTGTTTATGGACGGCCGCCAGTGCGGTTGCGGCAAGAAAGGTTGCTTGGAAACCTACGCTTCGGCTACGGGAATTGTCCGCACAATGACGGAAATGCTTTGTAATTCACGCAAATCGTCGCAACTTCGCGATATTCCTAACAGTAAACTGACTTCGTACGATGTTTTCAAGGCATATCAGCAAGGAGACGAATTGGCAAAAGAATGTTTTGACTATACGGGAAAAATTCTTGGGATGAAATTGGCCGACGTGGTTTGCCACACAAGCCCATCGACGATTTTCTTGTTTGGTGGACCTGCAAAAGCAGGCGATGCAATCATCAAACCTACGAAAGAAAGCATGGAAGCATACTTGTTGCCGATTTTCAAGAACAAGATAGAAATCAAACTCAGCGGACTGATGGACAAAAATGCCGCCGTGCTCGGTGCAAGTGCATTGGCATGGAAGGAGTTGGAGAAATAAAAAAAGCGAAGTCGTGAGGCTTCGCTTTTTTAGTATATCGTAAAACTTATCTCACAATAACCTTTTGATTTCCCTGTTCAGTTACAACAATATACGTTCCAGATAATAGTGCCCCATTTTGAGCTGTTACATTTTGTCCACCAATAGCAATAATCTGGAAAGGAACGTTGCAAATTATAGTATTGTCTTTTACCGAAATAGATACCTCCTGTTTTATTTCAGAAACAGCAGTGCTTTCGACTCTCGATTTCTCATAAACTTCAATTACAGACGAAAGTCGTGCGACTTCTTCGTCAATCTCAGATTGTTTAGAATTTTCGGATTCTAGAATTGTATTTGCTTTCTTTTTTTCAGAATTTAAAGCTAAATATTCTGCTTGTCCGTATTGACCAAGTTCTGTTCCAACCTGAGTGTTATTTAAAAGATTTTCAGCTCTCAAAATTGTGCTGATAAGTTTTGTTTTGTCTGTTGGAACTTTAGAGTTTTCATAGTTATAAATTGCAATAGAAAGAATGGTACATTCTATATCTATTTCGTTTTGTGTAGAAGATTCTGATTCATTTATTTCATCAGCCTTCTCTTTTTGGTTCGATAATGCAAGGAATTCTTTTTGCCCATATTGTTCAGGTTTTGTTCCAACTTGTGTATTTGTTAGTAGGGAGTCTGCCCGAGCGATTAAAGTTTGTAAGTTAGATTTATCCACTATAATGGATTCAAGATAATTGGTTATTGCAGATTCCAATAGGGTTGCTTGTAAATTGATTACTTGTTGGGTGTTGTCATCATTTTCTAAAACAGCTTTGGATTGTATATTCTCCGCCTCTAAAGCCTCAAATTCAGCTTGCCCATATTGTCCTATGCTCGTTCCGACTTGTGTGTTTTGTAGTAAAGAATCAGCATAAAGAATCAATTGAGATAAGTACGCTGAATTTATGGTGTACGACACTCCAACTGCACGCCATGCATCTTTTACCGCCTTTTCTTGTTCTGAACCTTTGCCAAACAAGTCTCTTGCTGCTTGTATTGAACCATCACAAGCATCTCGAAATGTTGCATAAGGGGTTAGATATGTCATGAGATTTCTATAAGCTATTTTTTGTGCATCATTCATTCCTATAGCCGAAACGGAATAGTGTTCATTATTGTCATTCGTACCAGTGCCTCCCTCGCAGAGTAGATAAAACCAATAATTTTGAACCCCGCTGTTGCGGTGAACTCCCCCATTATCATTTCCTGCAGTAATATCCTGCCAGTAATCTCCGCCATAAGTGTCGGGTTGCGGATAACCAGCAACTGCATATATGATGTCGCCGTCCATACCATTTTTCGGATTGGACATGTCACGCAAATTTGTGTAGCCAGACATTAGACCGTCGCCAATTAACCAATTTGCATCTTCACCTTTGGCGTAAAATTCAACACATGTTCCAAATATATCAGAAAAGGATTCATTTAATGCCCCAGATTCTCCATCATAGCTTAAACCTCCGTTACCATTCCTTTCTGTGATGAGATGAGTGAATTCGTGTGCCATTATATCCAAAGAAACAAAGGGTTTAAACTTTGTTCCACTAAGGGTTCCACCATTCCCATAAAACATTGGATAAGGTTCCACCGAAAATGCTGCCGCGTTAAAATCATCAAACATTGATGAATTTAAAACATTATAAATTGTACTACCTTCTCCGTCATAACTTTTGCGATTAAAGGTGTTGAGATAATAATCGTATGTTTTCTCCATTCCCCAGTGTGCATCAAATTCTGGACTTGTTTGAGAAAAATATAATCTGCCATGAGTTGAACCCTCATCCCACTTGTGATAGAATGTTTCTTCTTTTGCACGATAGGTCGCACAAACCTCACTAATTGGACCGTCATTTTTTAAAAGGTCTTCTTCGTATAATTCCACCGTTATTTTTTCACCATCTAAAGGAATATTCACATTCCAACTAATAGGAGGATTTGTGTCATCTTTTACAGATGATGTGTACAATGTATAGCCGTATTGATCTTTAACTTTTATGAAAAAATCAGGCTTTTGGTCTGTTAATTTCGCTTCCCACCAGTCGGATGACCAATCAATACATATTTTTGTCAGCACGGGTCTTGCCCACAACAAAAATCCACTATAAAATGGGTCACAACTGTTTACATAATCTTCCATTGTTTCTGAGTAGGCATCTGCATACGTAGCATCCAATGTCACAATTTTACGTTGCTCGTCAACTAATAGATATACACCATCTACTTCGTAGTTAGTTATATTTTGGATTCCATTATAAATAGTGAATGCCGATCCTTGCATATCTCCTGCTTGCCGAAACAGAGGCACTTTTTTCAGTTCGTTTCCTGTTTGAATATCGCGATATACATCAAACATTCCTTCTCTTGTGATTTCAGTGATATGGTATTCTGTTTTCCCATTCTTCTGTATTGCTACAATTTTTTGATTAGAGTTATCGATGTTTGTAGACTTTAAGAAAGACATTGAGGGCTTCTTTGATGCATCGTTTTGCATTATGTTACCATTTACGCTATACACGATACCATTTTTTGCATGAACCATTATCAATGAGCTTTCGACTTCAACCCCTTTGAAATACTCTTTGTAATTCACGTGCTGTATGCCAAGTTCGTCAGTCCTATCCGAAACTTTCTGGAACGAGTAACTCTCATCAATTAAAAACCATTGCGGGAAGTATGATTCGATTGCTTCAATTTGAATGTTTTGATTCTCCATCTCGGTGAAGGAAAATGAACCGTTGTTCCCTGCAAAAAGAAATAAAGGGAGAAAGGGAAAAATAGTAATAAATAACTTTTTCATGTGATATATTTTATATGGACAAGAAGAACATTTCTTCAGCTATTGTTGTTATTATCAGCAACACAAGTTTATTAACTTTTTAATTCCGTGCGTAGTTAACGCCTACGATTCTTACATCCCAACTTGCAAACAAAGTAGGTTCATACACAAGGTTTTTGAATCTCACACATTCACCAGGAGAGATATTTTTTTCAATCGTAAAATCAGAAACTTTTATTAGAGTACCATTCTTATTATAAAAATATGCGTTACATTTTATTCCACTGTACGTGGTGTATTCAGATTTATTGCAGACTTCTCCCGTTATTGTTCTTCTATCTGAATGAGTCAATCTAACCTCGCTTGTACCTTTAATGTCATAGAGACGTAAAAAATTTTGGGGATTAATTCTCTCTACGCTCAAAATCTTTTCTTTTTTCTCTTTTTCGTTTTTCAATTTTTCTTGCTCCGATTTTATTTTTTCTATTTGGGCAAGTTTCAGTGACACTTGTCCCTCCATTTCCTCGTTTAACGAGTAAGAGAGTGCTTTCTCAAAAGTTTCTTGTGCGTCATTTAAATATTGATTTTCTTTTTCAATAGAATAATTTAAGAATAAATTGTTCGCAACTTTTGTTAAACTATCATACGTTGTTTGCATTTTTTTTAGTGAATCCGCTTTTGCTTGTTCTTTTTTTAATGAATCTGCTTTCAATAGTTCTGTTTTTATACTATCAGCTATGGCTTGTTCTCTCTTGGCCCTTTCTGCGGCTGATTCTCCGCATGCAATTGCAAGTAATAAACTTGCAATGCAAACTAAATATATTTTTTTCATAATCCTTTTATTTATTCTATAGTTACTCTAATATCTCTTGTATTAACCACCATTCTTCTTTTATTAAGTGTTACATATCGTGGTGTGACTTTTACTCGATCATAGACGACATCCTCATAATCTTTTACTTCTATGATTGCAACTGCCTTAACTGTAACATCTATTCTATCATGAATGTTCTCATTTTTTAAACATATATAATATGAACCTTGGCACATAGCTTTAGAATTAAATTTCCCAGAACCTCCTTTGCCAAAGCCGTTATCGTAATAAGAATAGGGGTTTCCACTCATGAAAAATTCCATGTTTTGTTGGTTAGTAATTGCATATCTTACTGGGTCAATTTGCTCCCCTGAAGGTATAATCAAATCAGTAGCAAAACCAAGAGCCAATCCTGCAAGGGGATTTGTTATTCCTGCAACCCCCGTGACAGCACTCTTTAAATTTTCTTTGTTTTTTGAGAAAAATGATTCTGCAGATGCACCAACACCAATCCAATATGCCCAAGCTGTAACTTTTTTTGTTTGATAAGGGGTTTCAACATTTGTAGGCAATGAAATTCTAACGTAGCTTCGAGGATTATCGTGTACAGCTATTCCTGTTGATTTCACCGTAACGGGTTTCCCGCCTGGTAGTAGATCGTATTCTTCTATTCTTGAGGCAATTTCCTCACGTACAGTCTCTTTATACCAAAGTGAATCATATCCAACCAAAGAATCTTGTGTATATGGCACGTACGTAGTGTCATATAATGTTTTCCACTTCCACCCTGTATTAAATCGTGCCGTTGCTTCTGATTCAGGAATTCTTTGAATTTTTACTTGGCAAATTCGTCCTGATACAGCTCCATTTTTAAATCGAAATTGATATACTGCCTTTTGATTAACAGATATTTTTTTCCCGTCAACATTAGTGGCTTTGAAAGTTGAGAATTTAGTCGATGAGGGCAATTCAACCACTTCTATTTCTTTTAGTTCTTTTCCATTTATCTCGGTGAAATCGAATAGGATTTGGTCACCTGTTGTAAAACTATAAAAGAGATTTTCTTCTCCCATAGCTCCAATTTTTATAGTCTGTTCACATATAGTAATTGGGGTTTGTGCAAAAATATTAGATACATTTGCTAACAATAAACAAAATAGAATAGAAAAATTTTTCATGTTTTTATCTTATAGTTAAATAAATGAAAGTTTTATGCAAATATATATACTTATAGTTAAATTTCAACATCAAATTCAAATTTTAGTTAAAAATATTATGATGTAGTGTTTGTAAATTCATTATCAAAAAATATATCATGAATTTACAGACTATAGGTAATACAATACGAGATTTGCGGAAATTAAAAGGTGTTTCACAGGCTGATATAGCAGGAGAATTGGACATCTCTATTGCTGCAGTGTCCAAAATAGAAAGAGGCCTAACAAACATATCTATTCAGCGTTTAGACCAAATTGCCACAATTCTCAACACTTCGGTTTTTACACTATTAGGTGTTGAAAAAACGGATATTTCAAAGATTGCCGTTTCGCAGGAGGTGTCGTCGTTGCAAAAAGAATTGCAAATGACAAAAGAACTGCTAAAAGCGAAAGATGAGATTATTGAGCTGTTAAAAAATAAACCTACAGTTTAATATATTGTATGATTAACGATGAAAGGGGAAATAATTCCGAAGTCGTTATCATATTTTTTCAAGCGTAGGAGGGGATTCAAAATATAAATCCTAATTGCTTGATTTTTATAATCATCAACCATCAATTTTCAAAATTCATATAAATTTTTACTCAATTCGTATTGCTGTATTCAAAAAAAAAGTAATTTTGTGGTAACGTACAAATTAAAATAAATATAAATAAAAGATTGTATGGCTGAAAATATTGGAAAAATAGTTCAGATTGTAGGTCCGGTTGTGGACGTAAGTTTTGAACAAGAAGGCAGTTCTCTCCCAAGTATTAACGATGCTCTTGAAGTAACAAGACCTGATGGTCAAGTTGTTGTGTTGGAATGCCAGCAACACATTGGAGAAAAAACGGTGAGAACAATTGCAATGGACTCGACAGACGGTATGTCGCGTGGCATGGATGTGAAAGCAGAAGGCAAGCAGATTACAATGCCTATCGGCGACCAGGTTCGTGGCCGTTTGTTCAACGTGACTGGTGACGCTATCGATGGTATTGGCGAAGTTTCAAAAGAAGGTGGTTATCAAATTCACGCTAATCCTCCTGAATACGAAAAATTGTCAACGAGTACCGAAGTGCTTTACACAGGTATCAAGGTCATCGACTTGATTGAGCCATACTCAAAAGGTGGTAAGATTGGTTTGTTCGGTGGTGCCGGTGTTGGTAAAACCGTGCTTATCCAAGAGTTGATCAACAATATTGCAAAGGCGCACAATGGTTTGTCGGTGTTCGCCGGCGTTGGTGAACGTACTCGTGAAGGTAACGACTTGCTTCGTGAAATGATTGAGGCAGGCATCGTAAAATATGGTGATGAATTCAAAGAAAGTCTTGAAAAAGGCGGTTGGGATATTGACAAAATCGACAAGGAAGGCTTGAAAGATTCTTCGTTGGCGATGGTGTTCGGACAGATGAACGAACCACCTGGGGCACGTTCTCGTGTGGCGTTGTCGGGTTTGACAATCGCTGAAAACTTCCGCGACGGCGACGAAAAATCTGGCGGTCGTGATATCTTGTTGTTCATCGACAATATCTTCCGTTTCACGCAGGCTGGTTCCGAAGTTTCGGCATTGCTTGGCCGTATGCCATCGGCCGTAGGTTATCAACCTACGTTGGCAACAGAAATGGGTCTTTTGCAAGAACGTATTACATCAACGAAACGTGGATCAATCACATCGGTACAAGCAATCTATGTGCCTGCCGACGACTTGACAGACCCTGCTCCGGCAACAACGTTCGCCCACTTGGATGCAACCACGGTGTTGAGCCGTAAGATTGTGGAATTGGGTATCTATCCTGCCGTTGATCCATTGGAATCGACTTCGCGTATTCTTACGCCTGAAATCGTGGGCGACGCTCACTACAATACGGCACAAAGAGTCATCAACATTCTTCAGAAAAATAAGGAATTACAAGATATTATCGCGATTCTTGGTATGGACGAACTTTCGGAAGAAGACAAGTTGGTGGTTCACCGCGCACGTCGTGTACAACGTTTCTTGTCGCAACCATTCCACGTTGCAGAACAGTTTACAGGTATGCAGGGTAAATTGGTTTCGATAGAAGACACTATCAAGGGCTTCAATATGATTATCGACGGTGAAGTTGACCAATATCCTGAAGCAGCATTCAACCTTGTTGGTACAATCGAGGAAGCTATTGCGAAAGGTGAAGAAATGTTGAAAAACACTAAATAATTGTAACTATGACAATTGATATAATTACACCGACAGAAAAATTGTTCTCTGGCACAGCCAAAAGAATCAACCTGCCCGGAAGCAAAGGTTCCTTCGAGATTCTCGAAAACCATGCTCCCATTGTTTCAACACTTGCCGCAGGAAATGTGGTGATAGTTGACGAACAAAATCAAGAGCAGACATTTGCAGTCACTGGCGGTGTGGTGGAACAAGTGCAAAACAAAGTAATTGTACTTGTTGAATAACATACTTGTTATTATTCGCACACAAAGAGCTGTCAAATTAATTGGCAGCTCTTTTTTATTTCATCCTTTGAATTTTGGTTATCCCGCTCACCTTACCTACCGTCAACGCACCAATTGGAACGCCACCGCGAATAACCGACGAAATCAGGAGAGGATAATCTAACGTGATGGAAGTCAGGCAAATCACATCGTTTTCTTTCAGCTTGCTATTGACAGATTCGATAATTTTGCACATTGATTCTCCCATATATTCAAAAACAATCTTCCGCATAGGTTCGTAACAAAACATATATTGTGCCCCAACTTGCAGATTGGCGATTGTAAGTTCTTCAATGTGAACAAATTCGCTGCTTTCGGTTTTGTCAGTGAGGGAGTCAAGATATTCGTCCCAATTTTTGTAGCCAATATATTTTGCAATCATATCGAGCGTGTAAGTCCGTGGCTCCGTGCCTTTTACAAAACCGAAGAACCGTTTGAGAGTTGACGCGCTCACCTGTCCGCCGCATTTTGTTGCAATGTCAAGCGACAACGCCTCACAATCAAGCGGATAGCGGATTTCACGACCAAGTTTCTTTTCAATTTCTGCTTTTATGTGTTTTGAAACCATAGTTGTTTGATTTATACAACCACAAATTTAGCAATTATTTGCCCCGAATTTTGAAATGAATGAAATGAACGATTTGAATGAAATGAATAGATTCCTAAATTTTATTTACTTGTTATTTTTTCTAAAAAATCGTGACTATAATAGTTGTACGTATCAATATCGCCACTATCATAATAAGGCTTTAGGTGCATTTTTATGGCATCATTCATTTGTTTCTGATAAATATTTAGAGAATCTCCCAACACTTTGTATTTCTCATTATATTCAAGCTCTATCTCCGCCAAAACCTCATCCAGCTCATCTGCAAGACGTTGAAGTTCCCAATTATTTGAATTTTGTTTATTATACTCCTCAGCATACATTTTTTGATACTGATTGGTGGTTCTTTCTTCGACTTTAGTTTGTCTATTAAATATATCTATACGCTTTCTCTCAAGTTTTCTCTTATATGCTTGATACTCCTTTCCCTTAGCTAAAATATAGAGAGAATCATCCTCATTGAATTTTACGTTTGCCAAGTTGGGTTTTGTATAAGGAATTTCTTTTATATAGAATGAGTAATCAAATTCGGATGCTTGCGGCTTAATTGGCGCCACACTCTCTATTTCTTCTACCACATCGCTTTGAGTTGCAACTGATTTGTTTTGGAAAGACTTTTTGTCGGATTGTTCTTTCCGTTCATGAACAATTTCTTTGGATTGTTGTTTTATTATTGGAATAGTCGTATCTATAACGACGTTCTCAACAACAACCGTATCGTGAGTAACTTGCGGAGATTCGACTTTTTGCTCTTTGCGAAGCAAAACAAACATCAACCCGACAACAATAGGCACGAACAAAAGAATCACAAGAAACAAACCTTTCCGTTGAGGTTTCTGCAACAAAGCCAATGCTTTATCAGCAGTAATTCGTTGAGAAACATCTTGTTGCAATGCAGATTTAATGATTCGCTTCTGCCGTTTCGAAAGAGAAATTGATTTTCGTCCCGCAAACTCCTGCATTGTTTTGGCAAATGCGTACATATCGGTTTGCCCCGAAATTTCGTCGGTGCGTTCCGAGAACTCGGGAGCAACATATTTCTTTGTTGTTCCTAAAGTCTTGTCGTTGCTGGCAGTTATGGCAAAGCCAAAATCAATCAGTTTTGCAATGTGTTCCTTGTGTGTAACTACGATATTTTCGGGCTTCACGTCGAGATGATAAATCTGCCGGCGATGCAAATACGACAAAGCCGACAGAATTGCTCCAAAAATGGAGTCAAATTCCTTTTGCGAAACACAAGTATCGCTATCAAGCAGTTCACGCAACGTCGGGCCATCTACATACTCCAAAATGAGACGAGGTACACCGTCATCGGAAACTCTTTTATCTATATAGCGAACAATATTGGGATGGTCGAGCTGATAGCCGATTTCAAATTCCTGATTGAGCGACTGGCGATGTTTGGCATCGAATGCAAATTCAGGCGCTATTTCTTTGGAAATCTGCCACTTGCCAAATGTTCTGAACTTCTTAACGACAGTGTTCTTCGATGTATAGAGTACAATCTCGTCAGCCGTTGAAGACTCCAATTTGTCGTTTTCGAATTCAGAACTTATTTCTGCCATAGGTCAATTTTTTTGTAAAAATAAGTAAAATTTTTCACGTTTCTTATTTCAATATTGAATCATACTCGTTGCGCATTAATATCTTTAGGTTTTATTTACTTTAGTCTTTGGCGAGCATAGAAAATTCAAAACAGATTCTAAATTCACAATCTGTCATTTTAACACCATAACATTGTATATATCAAATAAAACTACGATTATTATGGAGAGATATAAGATATATCTAATATATTTGGAGAAAATTTAAAGAAATATTGTTTTTACCAAACAAAAGATGTATATTTGTGGTGTTTTATAAGATATATCTAAAGTTATGGATAATATTTATGCACTTACCGACAAAGCCATTTTGGTTCAAATTGGCAAAAAACTGAAAGAAGCACGAGTGGCACAAAACATGTCGCAAAAAACATTGGCTACGGCGAGCGGCATGTCAATGTTTTCCATAAGCCAAATGGAGAACGGACACAACACCTCGTTGCTCAGCATTATTATGGTGCTGCGTGCGCTCAACCGTTTCGACGTGCTTGAAGGACTGTTTCAAGAGCCAGTATTGAGCCCCATAGCATATTCGGAATATCTTCGCAAACACAAGCCACGCAAACGTGCATATAATACCGCCAACGAGCAGAAAAACTCGCTTGCCGCTGATTCACCCGCTCAATATTTCAAGTGGGACAAGGACTAGTTAATTAAGAGTTTAAGAATTAAAAATTAAGAGAGAAGACATTCAAAACCTATTTCTAACATGATAACACTTGCAGACGTCATATTGTGGGGAACTCGCGTGGGAGTGATAGCATGGGACGACAAACGCCAAGTCGGTAATTTTGAATACACCAAGGAGTTTGCCGAAACGGGCTTCGAAATAGCCCCGATAACCATGCCCTTGCATTCAGGAACCATTTATAGCTTCGCCACACTCGGGTACGACACGTTTTTAGGTCTGCCGGGACTGCTGGCCGACTCCATGCCCGATGCATTCGGCAAAGCTCTTCTCGACCGCTGGCTGGCCTCGGTGGGACGGACGTTTGCAAATCCCGTGGAACGGTTATGTTATCAGGGAAGCCGAAGTATGGGAGCATTGGAATTTGTTCCTGCAAACGATAATTTTCTGGAACAAAGCACCAGAATAGAAATAGATTCACTTATAAACATTGCCCGCGAGGTGTTGAATGAGAAAACGAAACTCAACGTGAATCTTCGTTCCGACGTAAAAGAAGGAATAGCGAATATCATCCGCGTAGGAACGTCGGCAGGAGGGCAGCGAGCCAAGGCGGTGATTGCCTACAACGAACAGACTGGCGAAGTACGAAGCGGACAAGTCTCGGCGCCGGAAGGTTTTACACAATGGCTTTTGAAGCTTGATGGCGTAACCAACGCCGAATTAGGCGATCCGAAACATTTTGGGCGAATTGAATATGTGTATTACCTTATGGCGAAACAAGCTGGCATAACAATGACAGAATGCCGCCTGCTCGAAGAAAACGGACGTGCACATTTTATGACACGCCGTTTCGACCGAGCCGGACACAACGAGAAACTGCACATGCAAACACTCTGTGGCATAGCCCATTACGATTACAAATTGTTGCATTCCTTCAGTTACGAGCAAGCGTTTCAAGTGATGCGCCAATTGCGGCTCACCTACTCACAAGCGGAAGAAATGTATCGACGGATGGTGTTCAACGTAGTGGCACGCAACCAAGACGACCACACGAAAAACATTTCGTTCCTTATGGACAAAAACGGACGTTGGTCGCTGTCGCCGGCATACGATGTTTCGTGGGCATACAATCCAAACGGACAGTGGACTTCGTCACACCAAATGTCGATAAACAACAAGTGGGAAAACATAACCCGAAATGATTTGTTGGCAATTGCCCGCAATGTAAACATAAAATCCCCTAACTCAATCATCGACCAAGTTGCGGAAAGCGTAAGCCATTGGCAACAACTTGCACACGCACACGGCATTCCCAAAACAACTACAAAATATATAGGTAGCACGCATATTTTGCTGTGAGAAATTCATTGCCCATGCGTAAAAACATGAGCAAACAATTATATGAAAAAATAAGCCGTATCTATAACCTAATCTTCACGCTATCAAATATTTACAAAGATTTTTGCAAGTCGAAAGTCAGACTTTCAATTTGCAAAATAAAATGTATTGAGCATAGAAAGATGCGAAATTGACGCATAGCATTGCAAATGACATTTGATATTTTTTGTTCTAAACTTTCCCAAATGTGGTGTAAAAACATACGATTGGGGAAAGTTTAGGCTTTTGTTTTTCATTGCTGTATTCCGCAAATGAACGGAATGAACTTAATGGTCGAAATGGTCTTTGGTCTTACGGATAATTCGCTATATTATTGCAATATGGAAATTCTACAGGGAAATAGAAGAAAAGAACTCGGAGGGCTTGACGCTGATTTTCATTATGAAAATAATAATTTACAGGAGTATGCCGAAAATCCTTCAAAGAGTAGGTGATAGTTAATTATAAAATATGTCAAATTATAGATGTCCACAATGTGGTAGAATGCATGACACAAGATCTTATCCTTATACGGAAGGTGTACTTTCTTTAATTTCTTATGACACCCAATTTTTTTGTTCTGAAGGCTGTCGGAGGGCGTACAAGGGAACCGCTTCCAGTGATAAATCAACTGTCACAAAATCGGTAGCTGGGGGGACGTTTGGTGGTGTAATTGCTGGAGGGATTGTAAATGCGTTGTCTTCAACCAATGAAGAAAAAGCAGAGAAGGCAAAACGCGAAACGATGGAAAAACAGAAGGAATACGAAGGTATGGAATACAATACCAGACTATTGGAAGATTTATCTACAATAACCTTTGATGGTGATGCAAATCAAACTGCTAACCAATTGAACATGTTGTTTAGCCAATCTGGTCTTGTAAAGAAAAGTAATTCCAATGAGAGTAATCATAAGGAAGTATATAAAGCTATTGTCGAAAAAGTAGAACTTGGTATTATGCATTTGCAAAGTCTGAATGATATCTCTCACGTTGAATATTTTCAGAAGAAGTTAAAGAAGTTTAAACTATTGAAAGTTCACGGAACAATGCTGCTTATTGCAGGATATGTTTTATTTATGATAGTATTGGGAATAATAAGTTTTTTAGGTGATTAAATTAAAATATTGTAGTTATGAAAAAATGTTTACAAAAATTTAAGATTGTTAGTGGATTGTTTGTTTTATGTTTTAGTGCAAGTGCACAGACATTAAAAACATTTACGCGAAATGACGCGGAAATTAAAACTATTGCATTCAATATTTATAATGGCAAAGAAACGTATCAATATTATGAAGATGCCAACGGAAATTATGTTAAGAATGGTTCATATTCTTTGTCGGGTACAAATGTAACTACTATTCAGGGAAAAAAGCTTACCGATACATATAAGGCAACGGCAACCTTTAAAAAAGATTTAATGAATGGAACTTTATCTATTCTAAATAATGTAACCATTGTTGAAGGGGGGAAGACAACAACAGGTATGATGTCTTTCATAGCAGGGTATTCTAATGGTATTCCTCATGGAAAGTGGACATGGAAAGACAATACGGATGGTTATGCTAATTCTTCTGAGATGACTTTTACAAAAGGTGTTTTGACAGGTCTATATAAATATAACTATACAGAAGTAAATAAAGAAAGTCTAACCAAAAGCATAACCAAAATATCAGGACAATTTAATTCCAAAGGGGAATTTCATGGAACATGGTCTGAAACAGAATCTATGGAGTCTGTTTTCAATACAGAGAAAGAAGTGTCTGAATTGCTTTTTTCTAATGGTATATTATTGTCATGTGTTAAACGGGATGCAACGGGGAAATTGTTGAATCCCGATTCCGACCGAGCAGAGAAAAAACTTTTAGCTACAAAATATGCTAATGGTGAAATTACAAAAACAGCATTATATGAGAAAGGTTATATTTTTGAAGAAAGAAAAATCAAATTGTATTGTCCAGATAAGAATAATATAGGGGGAGATAAGTTGGACTCTGTTATTTTGGGAAAACCTTTTCTTGAACTTATTAAAGTTAATTTAGCCACAGATTCGCTGATTAGTTCATATGAAGAGAAGGAATTAAAAGACGTAGAGGGAAATATAGAATGGGCAAAAGCCCAGAATAAAAATGACAATACGGATAGGATAGCCAAAGTAAGAGAAAACTATTCATTCGAGCATTATTATCGAAGCGAAGAAATCGGAGCTTCTTTATACTACAAGTATCAAAGGTATTATTTGAATTCATCTCAAATTAATAGACTGGATAGTCTAAAACGTATTGTTGACAATCGTATTGATACCGAATTCAAAGCTATTGAGGCTGAAAGGCTTGCGGAAAAGCAGCGAAAGGCTGCCGAAGAACAACAAAAAGCTGCCGAAGAACAACAAAAGGTACAACAAAAGGCTGAACAATACTTAAATTATGCATTGTCGGGCATAGTTTCTATATCACGTAATCCGACTACGAAAGTTCTTGGCATTGACATGGCCATACGAAATAAATGTAATCTTGATGAGAATTGGAAAAGCGTTTTTTATACAGAGGTCAATTCAGTTCGCTATAAAAAACCTGATGGCTCGTACGGAATAGAAACTCCACAAGAAGTTAAATTAAAAAGTCTGTTCCATAATTTGCACCCGATAACATCATATAAAATTTTAAGCTATGATGTTGACGAGAAGGGAATATCTAAATTTCTCGTTGAATTTGAACAAAAAAACAAGAAAAAAGAGCCGAGTAAATTTTTTCAAGGTTCTATTTATGTTGCTAAAAATGGTGCCATCTTACTTGATTATTCATTAGATGATTTGCAAGAAGTAACAAAGTAATCTGTTTTTGGACTACGATTTAAAGCGAGATATTACTGTCTCGCTTTTTTATTTATTATTATAGAACAATAGGGATGTAACGTTAAAAAACGTTGCAAGCAAATTTAAAAAATAGAATCATTTTCGGAGAAGAACAATTTCTGTTATGGAGTAATGGGAATTATAGAAGGGTGTTTGGGGAAGGGCGGTAAGGAGAACAAGGACTATAGAGACGGTAGGGACAGTAAGGAGAATAAAGACTTTAAGGACGGTAGGGACAGTAAGGAGAATAAAGACTATAAGGACGGTAAGGACCATAGTGGCTTTGGATGGTATAGAGATGGGGAAAAGATACTAAAATAAAATGAGGGTGAAAGGGGAAAAATATCATAAAACGAAAGGGAAAGGATAAAGTTTTTGCGGCGGAATGGTGGTAAAGTGGAAAAAAAGAGTAATTTCGTTGCCAAATTATACCACAATGGAAGAGTTGATACCGCGACATGGCAATTACAAAAAATTGCTAAGTTATCAGAAAGCAGATGTAATATTCTGCATAACGTATTATTTTGTGGAGCATTTTCTGAAGAAAAACGACAGGACTTGCGACCAAATGATACAAGCTGCCCGTTCGGGCAAGCAAAACATAATAGAGGGTTGTGCTGCAAGCAGCACGAGTGCAAAAACAGAAATAAAGCTTGTAAACGTGGCAAAGGCAAGTTTACAGGAATTGCTGGAAGATTACGAGGATTATCTGAAAACCCGCAATCATCGTTTGTGGGAAGACACTTCGATAGAACACATAGTTATGCGTCGTCTTGGTTGCGAACACAATGACACGGAGTTCTTTATGAACATAGTACATACACGTCCTCCTGAAACAATTGCCAATATGTGCATAATCTTGATTAAACAAGCTGATTATCTGCTTTTTAGGCAGTTGAAGCGTTTGGAGGAGGATTTTCTGAAAAATGGCGGCTTTAACGAGAGAATGTATAGATTGAGGAAACAGAATAAGGAAGGGAAACATTAAGGTCGTTAAAGACGATAAGGAATTTAACGACTATAAAGAGGAAACGGTGATCTCCATTCGTCTTGAGCAAACGCACATATTCCTTGAATTTTATTCAACAAGAACTCTCGACAACCGCCGTGGAATGTTGAATATTTGTATCGTCATAGGTGAAAGACGATTATGGATTTGTCTGTGACGGACTGAATAGATTGGCAATAACAAAAACAAGAGGTGATTCATTGACCAGTATTTCTATGTTAAAAACATAGGTACATTTTTGACCATTAGACCTTTTTTCTGCAATTATTGGATTACGTTTTCTTTCAAGAACGAAATCAAATCTTGTCCCATCTGTGCCTGTTGTGCCGCACAAGGATGCCAATCGGCACCTGTCCCTGCAACAGTCTTGAAATCGAAGCGATAACAAGGATGTTCATTTGTGTTGTAATCAGCTTGAATTTTATCAAGAATTGATTTTACCGTAGAAAGAGCATTTTTCTCATCGTTCATCATACTACCTGTAAGAAGTACAATTTTTGAATTTGGATAATATGTTGTTACTTTGTCAAGTAGAGAACGGAATGCCGATTCAAAATCATCGGAGCTAAATGTTGACATATCAAACGTGTCGTTCGTGCCTAAATTTATGAAAACGACATCGGGAGTGTACGATGAAAAATCCCAATTATTCGGACTTTTCAGCCATGTTTTTTCGTATGTGTCGAGCATTGTTCCATATCCTGGATCTTCATAGTTGTAATTACGATAAATTCCAATACCAGAACGAGCAACTACCATAATTTCGGCATCAAATTCCTGTGCTGTGGCGTAAGCAAATGTGTGACAGAAATTAGATGTTGAGTCGTTAAAAGCAGCTCTGTTTGTAACCTCTGTACCGTAGCCGCACGTGATGGAATTTCCTATAAATTCAAATTTTCGTGTTTTGGCTTTTGGTTTACTGACTTCGGCAGATTCGTCAACTTTGAAACCATAGAATTTAGGATTTTTAAAGACACCTTCGGAGCAAAGCGTGATTTTTGCCGTATGTTCGCCATCTTCAAGGCCTTCGGCAATGCGGAACGTGTTGTCGGCAACCCAGTTCTTTTTTGAGCGTGTATATAGTTTATATGGCTCATTGTTGTCAACTTCCACCCAATAATAGCAAACCACCTTCGAAAAGTCTGCATACAGCGATGACCCTGTGAAATTAATGGAAAACGATGTTCCAGGGTATAAATATTGAACGTCGGAACTACCTTTGACGATACGCCCTTCGTAGTGAATGTTCTCGTCGGTGACGGGAATTGATTTCAGCGCCATTGCGTTGACGGTGATTTTGACAGAATCCTTGACTTCCGGTTTAGCGTTGCTGATGGCATAAGCCCATGTTTCACCAACGTTTACACCCAAAATTGTGTTGTCGTCTTTGAATTTTGCAATAGTTTCGTCGGCAACAGTCCACGAAAATGACTTGTCTTCGGCATCTTCGGGAAGAACCGTCACATTAACAGCCGTCGTATATCCTCGAAAAATTGAAACCTCGTGTTCGGAACAGGTTATAGATTCAACGGAAATTCCATCATTCCCAGATTCTTTCTTATCCTCTTTGCAGCTGAATAATCCTAACGCTACCATTGAAATAATCAAAAATTTTTTCATAATCCTAATAAGTTTATAGATTCGAATAGGTCAAAAGTACAAAAAATTGGGGAATACCAATATCACAAAGTTCTCAATCAGAGAAAAAGAACTATTTTTGCTGGTGATTTAGCAATAATTCTCTTGCAATGAAAAGACAAACAATTCTATTCGCAATATTAGTAATACTCATTTCGTGGACGGCCGCCGCGTTGTTTTATCTATTAAACGGTAATTTGCAAACAACAGCGGGATTCGTGTTTGCTACAGGATATATGTTTTTCCCGCTTCTTTCGGTAGTAATTGTTCAGGCAATTCACAAAGAACCGATTTTGAAAGGTTTGGGCGTTTCGTTCAAATTGAATCGATGGTTTGTTGTTGCGTGGCTGTTGCCTGTGGTGTTCAACGTGGCAGCAATGTTCGCTTCGGCGTTGTTTCCGCCGATGAGGTTTTCAACAGAAACCCCGATTTTGCAGGATGCATTGGCGCAAATGTCGCAATCCATCCCCGACATTGACGCATATAAGCTGCTTGCCATAACAATCGTTTCGGGATTGTCAGCTGGAATCACGATAAATGCATTGTTTGCCTTCGGCGAGGAAATTGCTTGGCGTGGCTGGTTGTTGAAGCAGTTCGAAGGCGTGAATTTCTTAAAAGCCTCGCTGATTATCGGAGTATTTTGGGGCATTTGGCACGCTCCGCTTATTGCTATGGGGCACAATTATGCACAACATCCCTTTATTGGGTTGGGAATGATGATAGTTTTCTGTGTATTGCTTACGCCAGTCATTCAATATATTCGCGTAAAATCAAAGTCGGTGATTACTGCTGCAATATTTCACGGCACACTGAACGCAGGCGCGGGTATGTCGCTTATGTACATCGATAATTTTAACGATTTGCTTGGCGGGTCCGCTGGTTTGGCGGGATTTCTTGTTTTGCTCGTCATCAACTGCTCGTTGTTTGCAATTGACAAATGGGTGACAAAAGAGAATATTTTTACGTCGCCAATTACGTTATGAACAACTTAAGATTTTGAAACACATAATTTTACAAACGGTGTTTATTCTGACATGCTAATAACTCAGAGAAAAAATCTTATGCCATAGTATTAAGAAATCCTATTTTTGTTTCACTAAAAAAATCGGGAAAATTTCTCCTCGAAAATAGGGGAAAAGTTTTTGCGGAAATTCATGTTTGTAGTTGTTGGGGGTGATTTTGACAGGTATATTTCGAAAAATATGTCTTGGGGTTTTGCCCGCTCTAACAAAAATTTGAAAACGCAAATTTTTCTTGAGAGTTTTCGTAACGAGTTGATAGTAATAATGTTAATAATATAAATTAAAAAATGGGACATTCGGAAATTAAAATTGTAAAAAGAGACGGAACCAGGGAGCCGTTTTCGATTGACAAAATCAAACATGCTGTAAGCAAGGCGTTTCTTGCTGTCGGAAGTTATGCAACAGATGATGACATTGCGGGCGTTTTGAGTCGCGTGCATATTGCAGACGGAATGAGTGTCGAAGAAATCCAGAACCAAGTGGAAGTGGCACTTATGGCTGAACGCTATTACACGGTTGCAAAATCGTACATGTTGTATCGTCAGAAACATACCGAAGACCGCGAAGACCGCGAGAAACTGAACTTTTTGGTAAGTTACTGCAACGCATCGAATGCTGCAACAGGTTCGAAGTATGACGCAAATGCGAATGTTGAAAAGAAAAATATAGCAACCTTGATTGGTGAGCTTCCGAAGTCCAACTTCATCCGCTTAAACCGTCGTCTACTTACCGACCGTCTTAAAGAATTGTATGGTAAAGAATTGGCCGACAAATATTTATACATGTTGAACAATCACTTCGTATACAAAAACGACGAAACATCAATGGCAAACTATTGTGCATCAATCACAATGTACCCATGGTTGTTGAATGGTACGATGGAAGTTGGTGGTAACTCAAAAGCTCCGACAAATCTGAAAGCTTTCTGTGGCGGATTCATCAACATGGTGTTCATCGTTTCAAGTATGTTGAGCGGTGCGTGTGCGACTCCAGAATTCTTGATGTACATGAACTACTTCATCGAAAAAGAATACGGCGAAGATTACTACAAACGTGCCGACGAAATTGTTGACCTGTCTATCAAAAAACGCTCAATTGGAAAAGTTATCGACGATTGTTTCGAACAAGTTGTATACTCAATCAACCAGCCGACGGGTGCAAGAAATTTCCAAGCTGTGTTCTGGAATATTTCATATTACGATAAGTTCTATTTCGAAAGCATCTTCGGTGAATTCCGCTTCCCTGACGGAACTCAGCCACATTGGGAATCTCTTTCGTGGTTGCAGAAGCGCTTCATGAAATGGTTCAACCAAGAACGCACAAAAGCTGTTCTTACTTTCCCTGTAGAAACAATGGCTTTGTTGACAAAAGACGGCGACGTGATGGACGAAGAATGGGGCAACTTCACAGCCGAAATGTATTCCGAAGGTCACTCATTCTTTACGTACATCAGCGACAATGCCGATTCATTGGCTTCGTGCTGCCGTCTGCGTAACGAAATTCAAGACAATGGATTTAGCTATACACTTGGTGCCGGTGGTGTTTCCACAGGTTCTAAGAGCGTGCTGACAATCAACTTGAACAGATGTATTCAATATGCCGTAAAGAATAATATGCATTACTTGGCATTCCTCGAAGATGTTATCGACATGGTTCACAAGGTTCAAATCGGGTATAACGAAAACTTGAAGAACTTGCAGGAAAAAGGAATGCTTCCTTTGTTCGATGCCGGTTACATCAACATCAGTCGTCAGTATCTTACAATCGGTGTAAATGGATTGGTTGAAGCTGCTGAATTTATGGGCATAGAAATCAACGATAATCCAAAATATGTTGAATTTGTTCAAAGCGTGCTTGGTCTTGTTGAAAAGTACAATAAGAAATATCGTACGAAAGATTTGATGTTCAACTGCGAAATGATTCCTGCCGAAAACGTGGGTGTTAAACATGCTAAGTGGGACAAGGAAGACGGTTATATAGTTCCTCGCGACTGCTACAACTCATATTTCTACCGCGTAGAGGACGATTCGTTGAATATTATTGACAAATTCCGTCTTCACGGTCGTAAATACATTGCTCACTTGACAGGTGGTTCCGCTTTGCACGCAAACTTGGAAAGCCATCTTTCAAAAGAACAATATCGTCAGTTGCTTCGTGTTGCTTCTCGTGAAGGATGTAACTATTTCACTTTCAACATTCCTAACACAGTTTGCAACAAGTGTAAACACATCGACAAACGTTACTTGAAAGTTTGTCCTGAATGTGGAAGCGATAATGTAGACTATTTGACCCGTGTTATCGGATATATGAAACGCGTTTCTAACTTCTCGGCAGCTCGTCAAGAAGAGGCAAAACGTCGTTACTACGCAAGCGAAAAACAATTCGTTCTTGATTTGTAATGCTCAAGTATTACAATTTCGACATTGTTTTTGCCGAAGTACCAGATGAAGTTTCTCTGGCAATCAACATAACAAATTGCCCAAATCATTGTGTTGGTTGCCATAGTCCTCATCTATTACAGGACATTGGCACTGTTCTCGACGAAACAGAACTGCGAGCTTTGCTCGATGAATATAAAAAAGACGTGACGTGCGTCTGTTTTATGGGTGGCGACGCAGAACCTGTTTCTGTGGAAAATTTGGCGAAAATGGTCAAACGGGAATATCCGACAATAAAAACGGCATGGTATTCGGGTAAATCGAAGATTTCGGAGGCGATTGCTGTTACGTCGTTTGATTACATCAAAATCGGAGGTTACGACGATGCCAAAGGCCCTTTGAATAATCCTGGGACAAATCAGAAAATGTTTTCCGTGGATTCCGAAGGCAATATGACAGATGTGACAAGTTGGTTTTGGAAAAAATAAAAAAAGATGAAGAAAGTTGTCGTTTTAACAGGTGCAGGCATAAGCGTGGAATCAGGCATAAAAGCCTTTCGTTCCGAAGACGGACTGTGGGAAAATTATCGTGTTGAAGATGTTGCGACCCACAGTGCGTGGTACAGAAATCCTCAGTTAATTTTGGATTTCTATAATACGATGCGTGCAAACTTGCAGACGAAACAACCTAACAGGGCTCACGTTGCTTTGGCAGAATTGGAGAAAGACTTTGACGTAACCGTGGTTACGCAAAATGTTGACAATCTTCATGAACGTGCAGGCAGTTCTCGTGTCGTTCATCTTCATGGCGAGCTTACAAAAGGCTGTAGTTCCCGCGACGAAGGCGATGAATCTACTTTTGTTGAAATAGGATATAATCCTATAAAAATGGGCGATAAGGCAAAAGATGGTTCGCAGTTGCGTCCGCAGATTGTTTTTTTCGAAGAAGCCGTTCCGCAAATGACGCCAGCTATTCGTTTTGCCCAGGAAGCAGATGCGATGATAGTTGTAGGAACTTCGATGCAGGTATATCCGGCGGCAAGTTTGGTGCAATATGTGAAAGATGGTGTCCCTATTTATTTTGTCGACCCCAATCCGCATGTTTCGCGAATTCAGAATCTTACGGTTATTGCGGAACCAGCCTCAGTCGGCGTTGACAAGGCTATTGCTGCATTGAAGGAATATTTCAAATAGAGAGTCTTTACAAGAATTGGAAGAAACCATCAAACATTTTTTTCTGTTGTGGTTTGAGATTGTTTTCGTCAATACTTTGCACAAATAGGAAATCGGGATTTGAAGAGAGATATTTTTGAATGTCCGCTATTTTTTCTTTGTCGTCTAAAGGCGAAATTTTTACGAAATACGACACATTTTTAAGAAAATCGAGGAATGGTCCACCATTTGTCTGATTGTCGATAAGAGTGATTGTAAAACGGTTGTTAGGGTCAAAGGCGGTGAAACATGAAGGTTGAACAATTCGTCCGTTTATAGAGAGATTTTTGGGTTCTTTCCCCTGCAGCGAAACTCCAAAAATTTGGTTAATGGCCATACAACATTGAATATCGTTGTTGGTCGAACTTATAGCGAAAACCACGTAATTGTCGCTTATCGTAGTGACATCTATGACAGTTTGTTTTCCCATTATTTGAAATCTTTTAGAAAAAAGAGTAGACTCAGCCAGAATTCTTCGCATGTGTCGGATTCCCACCACAATGTTTTTGCCCCATGCTGCCCGTCGGCGTTTTCGGGTTGGAATACAACCGTTTTCGGAGCCTCAATTCCTGCTGCCAATTGTGACACGTACGAATATTCACTTCGTGGACAGCCAATATAAGTCGGTGTAGTCAAACCAGTGATGTATCTCCCGATATTTAGTTCTCCGAAAAATTCTCCAGGACTATAGGCAATGACAGCTTGTATATCGTCTCTGTCTTTTGCAATTTTAAGGCATAAAGAGGCAGAAAACGAACTTCCCATAAGGAAAATCTTTGCCGTGGAATCAATGCTGTAAATATAGTTGATTGCCCCGATAATGTCGTTTTCGCAATCAATCATAAAGCTGGGCTTATTCGTTTGTTTTGCACGCATGGCAGTTTCGTTGTTGATGAAATTCACCTCGTTACCATATCGCAAGTCGACAGCCACGCAGTTCATGTCGAGTTTGATGATTCGAGCCGCGATTTGGCTGTATTCTCCACGGCTGTACTCGGCTTGATGGAACATGAGCATATATTTGTGCGACTCTTCAAAGGTTTCATAAAAATCAGCCGTCACTTCGAGACTGTCTGTGGCAAGGAAAGAGATTGTTTTCTGTCCCCATGAGAAAACGGAGAAGCCGATAAGTAGAAAAAATATGAAAAACGATTTTTTCATTGCCATAAACATATCTGTTACAAATATACGTTTTTTGTGTTATAACGTAATTTTTTCAATTGGAAATATACATTTACTTTACTATTCACACATTCTATTGTCAATCATTCGGTTTGTGTATTGCTGAATGAATGCCTTGGTGTAGTTTTCCATAGTGTCTTGTTCCTGCACGCCGGAATGAAGCAGATTGTTTTTGAAGTATCTGTCTATCTTGAAGTTATACAGATTTACCGAGGATTTTTCATCGAATTGAAGGACGAAATCTTTGTAAAAACATTGGAAATTTTCATTTGTGTAGTTTATTGCCATCTGCGAATGTGTTGTATCGAATACATTTTTGCCAAACGCACAGAAATCCGACGGATAGTGCAAAAACGACAGCACCGACGGCAGAATGTCGGTTTGTTGGGCGATGGTTGTCGTATCGAGGCGTTGCAGGGAATTGTCGGGGCGATAGAAGAAAATCGGAATGGCAAATGCCCCCGGAGTGTTCTTGTATTCCTCTAAATATGCGACGGAAGCGTGGTCGGCAGAAAATACGAAGAGGGTATTTTCGTACCACGGCTGTTTCTTCGCATAGTCAAAAAACTTGCGCAGGGCATTGTCGGTGTAGCCTATGCATTCGTGTACGGGAAGCGGTCCCTTTGGAAACACACCTTCGTAGCGTTCCGGCACTTTGAACGGATGGTGCGACGAAAGCGAGAACACTGTGGTGAAAAATGGTTCTTTGAACGTGTTCATTTTTTCGGCGTAGAAATGGAAAAATTCTTCGTCCCAAATCCCCCAAATACCGTCGAAATCTGCGTCGTTGTTGTATTCCGTCTTACCAAAATAATCGTCGAAGCCAGCCAAGTGCGTAAACGACTGAAAACCCATAGAACCGTTCGGTGCTCCGTGGAAAAATGCCGTGTAATATCCCTCATTTCCAAGGTATTGCGCCAAACTGCACGTCTTGTTGCTCGAATAATGCGACAACACATACGGAACTTTCACATAGGGTATTCCAGCAACCACCGAAGGGATGGCGTCAATTGATTTTCGACCATTCGCATACGCATATTTGAACACCAGACTATGCTCCATTAGCGAATCAATGAATGGCGTATATCCTTTATAATCAGGAATATCCTTATTCAAAAAACCGACATATTCCCTTCCCCAGCTTTCCAAAATGAAAATCACTACGTTGTATTTCCGCATTTCGCCAGATTTGTCAGCCTGATGGTAAATTGAGAAATACGAATTGGCTTGGTCGTCGTCGAAATAATTTAGCCGTTTCAAGCCAGATTTTCCTATTGTGCGAATCAACGTGAAGGGTGTATTTTGGACTATAGCCATCTCGTTCGGTTGATTGACATATTCTCCTGCGTCCGCCATTGAAATCGGGCGTGTGCTATGACGGAATCCGCCCCGTACGCCGCCAAAGCACAGGAACAGCACAAGGCACATTCCAGCTATGGAAAAGCCATAAAATTTTACATTATTTTTTTCGGGTTCTTTCAAACGAAAACGGTCGTATAAAAACACGAGCAATGCCACTAACGCAATGAAAAACAAGGTCATATACCACCAGTCAATCATAAATTTGCCCATCAGCGGCAACATATTTTCCTCGTTCGAAAACTGTGAAAACACCAACGAAGTAGTACGTTTAACCGTGAATTGGTAATATACCGTGTCAGCCACGTTTGCCAACAGTCCGAGCGAGTTGGTTACAAGATAAATCCATTTTGCAATTTTCTGATAAACAGTATTATACACAAATCGAAATGGCAAAATCATCATTGCGATAAACACAATGTTCAAATATATTATCGCCGTTGTGTCGAATTTGAGACCGCCACGCAAAATGGTCATGAAGTCACCGAATGAAATGTCAGAAAACAAGTCTGCATTGAATGCGTAAAACACAATGCGGGTAATTATCATCAACACATATAGAATGGCGATTCTATACGCAAAAAGCAGATAATGAGAAAGTTGAGATTTTTGCATCTTTTTACTTGTCATTTTACAATGCAAATATATAAAGTTTCGGAATTATCAGCTTTAGAGTTTTTTTGTTCTTTATTGAACGGCAGTGATTTGTTTTTTTCGTCACAACCGATGAAAATTCAGTTTTTTGTGTAGTTTTGCACGCTTTTTTAGAAAGGCAAATTCTCAGGCGTGGTTCACAAAGCCCCGCCAGTATAGGTTAGAAAAATAAAAACGACAATGAAATTTATTTCGACAGACAACATTAAAGGTGACATATTTGGTGGAATTACTGCAGGTATCGTTGCATTGCCATTAGCGTTAGCATTTGGTATTCAAGCATTTGGCGGAATCGATAATCCAAATGCAAGTTCGGTTGGTGCGTTGGCAGGCTTAGTTGGAGCAACCATGCTCGGGTTTTTCGCATCGTTGTTCGGCGGAACTCATTCACAAATCAGTGGTCCGACTGGTCCAATGACAGTCATCACCGCGTCGCTTATTTCGGGAGTGTGGACATCGACACAAACTGCTGGTCTATCGTTTGAACAAGCAATGCCGACAATTCTTTTGTCAATGTCGATGGCAGGATTGTTCTGCGGAATTTTTCAGATACTATTCGGAATCTGTAAGCTTGGAAAATATGTCCGCTACATTCCATATCCTGTCTTGTCGGGCTTCATGAGCGGTATCGGTATTATCATCATTCTGCAACAAATCTATCCGTTGTTTGGATTGAAATCGCCGGTGCTGGTTGTCGATATGATTATGCAATTCCCTGAACGAATTGCAAACGGAATTTCGCTGGCAGCGTTCCTTTTAGGACTTGGAACCATAGCAATCATTTATTTGTTCCCGTTCGTAACAAAAAAAATACCTGCAACGCTTGTTGCTCTTATCGTCATGACCATCGTTTCGATGTTTTTGAACGACTTCCCTGTGGCTCTCACAATTGGCGAAATTCCTTCGGGATTTCCGCAGCCGTTCTTCTTGAAAGACGGCATAGATTTGGCGTCAATTGATTGGGGAACAGTATTGAAATCTGCTATCATCCCTGGACTTACTTTGGCAGGTCTGGGTTCTATAGATACGTTGCTGACATCTGTTGTGGCAGACAATATCACAAAGACGAAACACAATAGTAATCAAGAACTTATGGGACAGGGAATCGGTAACATGGTGGCTGGACTGTTCTGCGGAATCGGTGGTGCCGGTGCTACTATGCGTACTGTGGTAAACGTAAAAAGTGGCGGTCGTACACAAATATCGGGAATGGTACATTCACTCTTCCTTTTGGCAATATTGCTCGGCCTTGGTTCCATTGTAAAATATGTTCCACTGTCGGTTTTGGCGGGAATTCTTATCACTGTTGGATGGGGAATTATCGATTTCAAAGGTTTCAAAGATTTGCTCCGTATTCCAAAATCAGACGGATTTGTTCTTATCATCGTGCTTTTAACGACTGTTTTTGTCGATTTGCTGACAGCCGTTGGAATTGGAATGGTAATTGCCTGCGTTTTGTTTATGAAACGCATGAGCGACTTGGTTGAAGGAAATTATTCCGCAGGCGAAATTTCTGCGTTTGACAAGGAATCTCCGTGGGACGACGAAGCAAGTTTCCCTGAAGAAATTCGTCACAAAGTTTACATTCAGCGTTTGGACGGACCGATTTTCTTCGGTTCAATCACCAAGTTCCAAGAAGTGATGCATTCCGTTCCCGACGACGTTGAAATGGTCATCATTCGTATGCGACGTGTTTCTTTCATGGACCAATCGGGATTGTACGCTATGGAAACTTCGATAAAAGACCTTCAGGCAAGTGGCAAGAAAGTATTTATGACAATCATCCAGCCTCAGCCAAAATACATGCTGACAAAAATGAAAGTCATTCCTGCCATCATCCCAGAAGAAAACACCTTCGAAACATTCGAGGCTTGTACGGATTATTTACGAAAGACGTTCGTACAATAATGTTTGTGCTAATTTCAATAATAGTTCCATTTCTTTGGGAAGCAAAAAAGCACCGACTGAGCAGTGGTGAGTCAAAGGCTTAGAAACATTCAAATCTGTCTGAAACTTCCTTGTTCAACTATAGTCCGACTCCGCTGATGAGTGTTAAGAATCTATTGCGGTTGAGTGAATCACATAAAAAAGCGTTTATTTGACGCTTAAAGTGTATTTTATACACTAACATTTAATTTGGAAAAATAAAATTAAAAATCCAATAATGTTTCTATTGCAAATAAAAATTTGTTTTCTATACTTTTGCCACAAAAAGAATTATAAAAGTTATGAAAGTTAAAAGATTATTAGATAACTTATTGGTATTGACAATCCCAACTTTATTCTTTCTTTCTTGCACCAAAGAAAAATTTCCCCCACAACAAGAAAAACAAATGAAAAATATTGGAGTGATTAAATTAGGTAAACAAATTGATGATCCGTATCGTTTGGAAAATATGCAAAGAGCTTATAATAATCTCTATGGAGAATTGTTGAAAACAGAATTGCAGGCTACGCATAAATATGTGAGATTTTTACCAAAGAATGAGGAAGAATTAGATTTACTCAAAAATGACACATCTATTGTGTTATACGATTATCCATTAGATTATGAAATTAGCGAAGGAGAAGGGACATATCATGATGAAGAAATACCCGATACGTGTATAACGTGGCAATACACAGTTGTCCCATATTATTATATATTTCCCAATATTACAAACGAATTGATTTATGAAGTTTTTATACCAGAAGAAGATAATGGAGAACTGAAAAATTGTAACCTTTATGATATAGAAGAGGAAGCCTTTCGTTTAACTGGAAATGTAGATACAGAGAACGACATTCAACTAAAAGCATCACGATGGCATCCAAGTGGTAATATAAGCGTATGGGACGATGTGTTTAATCAGTGTATTCCGTTGGAAGGAGCAAAAGTTCAAACACGTTGGAGTACTAATATAAAAACATGTAAGACAGATGCAAATGGTAACTTTTATCAAAGTCATGGGTTTTTATATAAAGTAAACTATGCAATTAAATGGGAAGGTGGAGATTTTGATATTCGTGATGGTTTAACTGGGCAAGCATGGTACAATGGTCCCAAACAGAAAAGTTCATGGTATTTAGAAATAAAAAGTGGAAAATCACTACGTTTTGCGACAATTTATCGAGCAGCATATAAGTTCTATTATGGAGACAACAAGGGATTGAAAAGTCTCAATGGGCTACAACGTGAAAAAATATGTTTTCAAGATAAAGCAGGAGATCATCGCGCAGCGTGGCATTGGGATCATGGTACGGAAATACCATACATACCTGATATTATTATATATGGAAAAACTTCTTTGGGGAATTATTATGTAACAAATAGAATTTTTGGAAGTACGATTCATGAGTTAGGGCATAGATCTCATTTGGAATTTATGGGACTTATAAAATTTCAAACGACATCAGATTTTGTATGTGAGAGTTGGGCAGAGGCTGTAGAATGGACTTTAACAAACGATGAGTATCAAGCAATAGCTCGAAAACTGGGGAATGAAAGATATTATAATTATACACATGTTATTGGAAATCATGAATCAAATTGGACATATTTATGGGAAACAGAAGACCATAAGAAATACATTTATTCTCCTATCTTTATAGATTTAATAGATGATGTGAATCAACGCTATTACGGTGTTTCTGAAAATGGAACGAAATTTCTCCGAGCACAAAACGATAACTTGCCAGATGATAGGGTAAATGGTTATACATTAAGTTTTATTCAGAATCTGATATTACCCAATGCATATGGATTATCTAGTTTGAAAGAATCAATTAGAAATCATAGAAAACTTGGAGTGTTAGATTCCGATTTAGAAGCATTATTATCCTCTTATTAAATAATTTCCTATGAAAAAAATTAATTTGACTTTAATTGTTTTGTTATTCTTGGTTGGTTGTAATGATTGTGTGTTATATGACGAGGGGAGTGTATATGTTTTTTCTTTAATAAACAAAACCAATCAAAATATAAACGTACAGACATATCAATATAAGACAAATCAAAACATTACTCTTGCCCCAGATAGTTTGATTCAATATGAGATCAACGATTATGCGTATCATTCGCTTACATTACCAGAATACGATTCTGTAGACATTATTATTAAATCAAAATGTTATCGATTTAGACAGGTAGATGATTCAGGACCATTTTGTATTAGTAATTATATGCCATCTGATACTATAAAGAAACGAGTAAAAAAATCCATATATTACACCTATCATTATGAATATTATATAACAGAAGAATTATGAAAAAGTATTTGTTTTTTGGGGATATTAAAAGTAGTCTCGCCGGGAATCGAACCCGAATCAATTGTTTAGGAAACAACTATTCTATCCATTGAACTACAAGACCATTCTCTGCTACTCAACTTCGCGCAATTCAAATTCAAGATTCAGAAGTTTCGAAAACCTCATTCCCGATGCCATCATGTCGGAATCTTCTTTTTTGTATTTCCAAATTACTTGAACAAAAACGTTTTCGTTTATTTTTTCAAGCAACAAAAAAATCTTTGCAATCTGTTTCGACGACGAAGTATTGAAATACTCCATGCAAAATTCAAATTCCATGTCGTTTTCTACTTCTTCGGCATACTTCTGCAACCACGCAAATATAGGTTCGTAAAATTCTATTGCATTTTCGGGGAACGACCGTCCAGAAATCGAAAACGTATTATTTCCCGAGTCCAAAAGAACTTCGGGAGTATCTTCCGTTCCTTCTATATGCAACACTTCCATACCTATATAGTAACTTGTATTAGTATAAATGACATTGAATCGTTTACAGGAAGTACGTCATATTTGATTTTTCGTGCACTCTTCATTCGTAAGTCTATCAATCCCAATCCTGCTTCTTTGCTATTATCAATGTCAAAGTCCAAAAGACAATGTGTGTAATATTCATCTAACTCCTTGCCTTCCAATGAATTCAAGTAGTTCAATTTTTCTACAACTTTATCCACCGAACTATTATCAATATAATTGCCAGAGTTCAATATAAAATCGTCACCGTTTTGTGCAATGTAAAACAATACTGGATTTCCTCCGACTTTGCCAACATCTTTTTTGGAACCATGTTTCACGACATTTTGCAACATTTCCACCATGACGTTGTACATCTTTTTCTTTCTATCAAGTCGTCCGAAAGCCTGTTCGTCAATGAGAGACAAAATATCTATCAAACTACGTTGATTCAAGCCGCCGTTAAAGATGAGCATAATGTTCTTTTCGAGAACAAATTTATGTAACGCCACAACATCCTGAATTTCGACAAACTCTATCGGTTCTTCGTCCATCAGTTGCGAAATCGACGTATTCATATAAAAATATGAGATTTTGTCGTCAATATCTTCGAACGTATAGAACAATTTATTTCCCGATTTGCGAGCCATTTCAATCAGTCCAAGACCGGCACCGCCCTTTTTTGAGATACTTCCGTCTTCCAAAACTTGCTTGTAATACTCTTTCAAGGCATCTTTATCAAGGCTGTTCACCTTGTCAAGCAATTGTTTCAAATGAGGGATAGCTTCTTTTGTCACCACATTTCCCGAAGTCATCTGATATGCACGGTCCTTGTTGCAAATCACAAAAAGTCCCGACTGCTCTGCCGACTGATTTTCGTTTCCGTCAACATATTGATGTCTTGTGATATTTTGCAGACATTCGACCATGATGGAGAACACACGTTTCTTCAGTTTTGAAGATTCTCCCACCGAATCGAGATTGTTTTCCGTAAGTGCAATAATGCTGTCGGTAATGACTTGCGAGAAGGCTCCACGGTATACATATACCAAATCTTCACGCTGAAGACCTTCAAACAACGTCAATTCATTAAGTTGTTTCCCTACCTGAACATTATCCATTTTTATCGGAAATTCTATCTTTGCGAAGATACTACAATATCGGCAATTTTCAAAAAAAATCAACGTAAAATTCAAAATCAGACTTTCGCTCTACAACAAAACACTCTCAATTACAAATTCTTACACATTTCATTTTTTTAACTTTTAATTTTTACTTCTTAATTTTTAAGAGTTTTTATTTTTGCATTCAAATATTCTTCTGAATCATACGTTTGTTCTGATGATGAGATTTTTAAAACATATTGGATTGCTTGTCGGCATTGCATGTTGCTTGTCTTCGTGCAAAAAAGACTTTTACGCCGATTCTCCGTCCGACAAACTTTCGTTTTCGACAGACACCGTCAGTTTCGACACCGTTTTTACCGAACGGGGCAGCATTACGCAATGTTTTAAGATTCTTAACAACTGCGACGGTATAGTCAAAATTGACAAAATTTATCTTGAAAACGGCTCCAGTTCCGAATTCTACATTAACGTGAACGGGCAACAGGGGCCGATTGTAAAGAACCTTGAAATTGACGCGGGCGATAGTATTTTTGTCTTTGTCCAGACAAAACTCAACGAACAAAAACGTGACACTGCCTTGTACCACGAAGAAAAACTTCTTGTGGATTATAATTCTATCCAAAGTAAAGTTATTATTACCGCATGGGGACAGGATGTGGTAAATTTTAAAGGCGACTGTATCGGTACTACGACGTTCACTGCCGACAAACCATACGTGATTTACGATTCTCTTGTGGTAAAAGAGGGCGAAACACTCACCATCGACGCAGGAGCGAGAATCTATCTCCATTACAATGCGAACATTATTATATATGGTGCGCTCAAAATTCAGGGAACCCTTGAATCGCCCGTACAATTCTCGTCAGACCGACTGGAAGAAACTTACCAACTGCTTCCGGGACAATGGGGAAGCATTATTTTTAAACCAACAAGCTCAAACAACAGCATTGATTATGCCATCATTAAAAATGGAGTAAACGGTCTGCTGTTTTCGGGCGACGGCACCCACGAAATCTCTTGCGACATCAGTAATTCGCGTATTTCCAATATGTCGGGATATGGCATCTATGCACAAGTTGCACGAATCAACAGTTACAACTGTATTTTTGCGAATTGTGAATATTCTGTTGTAAACATTTTAGGCGGACAGTTCAATTCCGTACATAACACTATAAGTAACGAAGGAACTCCGAGCGGACGGAAATATTATCCGTCTGTACAAATTTCCGATTTTGTTGCCGATACAGTTACGTATGCGCTGAAGCTAGTTGCGTTCTACAATTCAATCATAGTTGGCTCGATGACAAACGAAATCACAATTTCGTCAAAAAACAACACGTCGCTTCCGTGTTCGTTCCAAAATTGTCTGCTCCGCGACACGTATACAAAAGTCGACAGCGTATACTATAAAGATAACTCATTCTACGACAAAGAGAAAAAACTATTTGCCAGCAGTACATCTTTTGTCCTCGACACGCTTTCGCAAGCCGAAAATATTGGAAACATCAACTACGCAAATCTGTATCCAAACGATTTACATAACCACTCACGTATTTCCGACGAAAAACCCGATGTCGGAGCCTTAGAATACTATTATGAAGAAAAGAAAGATTAACATATTTCTGACATTTTGTATTTTGAATCTTTGTTGTTTCGCACAACAGCCTGATTTTCTGTTCATGTCGTATAACGTTGAAAATCTGTTTGATACAATAGACAATCCTCACAAAAACGACGATGAATTTCTGCCAACTTCCGATAGGAAATGGAATTCCTACCATTATCATAAAAAGTTACGCGACATTGCAAAAGTGATTGTCGCCGCGGGACAAGACTGGCACAATCCCGATGTAATTGGTCTGTGCGAAGTTGAAAACGATACGTGTCTGAAGGATTTGATACGCAAGACCAATTTGTCAAAACTTCACTATAAATATATTCATTACGAATCCGAAGATGCACGCGGAATTGATGTCGCACTTTTATATAATGAGCAGACATTCAAACCGATTTTTCATCAGCCGTTGCGGGTTGTTTTCGACGACGACACGAGCCGTAAAACTCGTGATATTCTGTTTGTTACGGGAATAATGCTTGCCACGAAAGACACAGTTCACATTTTTGAATGTCATTTTCCGTCGCGCCGTGGTGGAAAAGTGGAAAGTGAACCGTATCGCATGGCGGCGGCACGTGTTGTCCGTAATAAAATTGACAGTATTTATTCAAAAAATGGCTTCTCATACGTTCTTGTCTCTGGCGATTTCAACGATTCTCGCTCTGATAAAAGCATAGAGGCAGGTCTCGGAGCAATTAGGACGGAGGAATTAACTGCGTCACGCAATAAATACGGCGGGAAATTTTGCGTAAATTGTCTTATCAATCTTTACAGTCCAAATGCCGAAGGTACGCACAAATTTCAGGGAGAATGGGAGTTTTTGGATCAGGCTATGGTTAGCGAAGCTCTTTCTGACCATTACACTATTCAGTACAACGTCCTTCAAAACGAGTTTCTGCTGAAGAAAAGCGAAAAAACAGGAGAGAGCAGTCCCTACAGGACATACCTCGGTCCTTTCTACAAAGGCGGAATAAGCGACCATTTGCCAATAGTTGTTTCATTTAAGAAACGCGACCGCCATCAGCCAGAAAAGTGATAGAGGAATAGGGGAGAAATCAAAGATTGTCTTTAATGTGCCTCGAGCCAGTTGTCTCCCATGCCGATTTCTGCAATGAGAGGAACTTGTAATGAAACGGCGTTCTGCATTTCTTCTGCTACAATCTGTTTCATTATGTCCAATTCTTTAGGGAAAACGTCGAAGTTCAATTCGTCGTGGACTTGCAGAATCATTTTGCTTTTGAGTTTTTGTGCCGTCATTCTTTCGAAAATGCGAATCATGGCGATTTTTATTATGTCGGCAGCAGTGCCCTGTATTGGTGCATTTATGGCATTTCGCTCTGCAACGCCCCGTATTGTGGCGTTCTGCGAATTGATGTCGGGTGTGTAGCGACGACGATGGAACATGGTTTCGACATACCCTTTTTCGCGTGCCGATTGAATGTAAGAATCCATCAACGCTTTAACGCGTGGATAGTTTTGGTAATAACTATCTATCAGTTCTTGAGCCTCTTTACGCGGAATGTTCAAGGTCTGCGACAATCCAAACGCCGTGGTTCCGTACGAAATGGCGAAATTTGCCGATTTTGCCTTTCTACGTTGGTCGGAAGAAACATCTTCGATTGGCACGTTGAAAATTTTTGCCGCCGTGGCACTATGAATGTCTTCACCGTTTTTAAACGCAGAAATAAAATGTTCGTCGCCACTGAAGTGTGCAATCAAACGGAGTTCTATCTGTGAATAGTCTGCCGACAGGAATATGTTGCCTTTTGTGGCAGGGATGAACACCTTTCGAATTTGCCGTCCCATTTCGGTACGAATAGGAATATTTTGCAAATTCGGGTTGGTGGAACTCAATCGTCCCGTTGCAACCACGGCCTGATTGAACGAGGCATGGATATTTCCAGTCCGTTTATTCACAAGCAGCGGCAGACTGTCAATGTATGTAGAAAGAAGTTTTTTCATCTCTCTGTATTCCAGAATTAACGGGACAATAGGATGCGCATCTTTCAGCTTTTCAAGTACTTCCTCGCCTGTGGCATATTGTTTTGTCTTGGTTTTTTTAGCCTTTTCGGTAATTTCGAGTTTATCGAAAAGAACTTCGCCCAATTGTTTTGGAGAGCCAATATTGAACGTAACGCCTGCCAATTCGTAGATTTTATTTTCAATCTCGGCAACTTGAGCGGAGATGATTTTTGATGATTCATGCAGAGCCTGAGCGTCGATACGGACACCTGTCATTTCCATGGAACTGAGGACAGGCGCCAGCGGACATTCGATTTTTGAATATAATTCGTATTGCCCCAAAGAATGTAGCTTTTGTTCCAGCAGAGGCATGATTTGGTATAGCGCGTCGGCTTGTTCGCCGAGATATTTTCGCAGAACGTCGTCGGACGGTTCTTCCGAACTGATTCCCGATTTCTTTTCCGAAAGAATATCAAATTGATGAAGTTCTCGTTGTAAAAACTGTCGTGAAATGGTTTCTAACTGGTGTCGTGCTTCGGGTTGAATAATATAGTGTGCAAGCATTGCGTCGTGGAGTTCTCCGCCTAAAGTTATGTCGTAGTGCGAGAAAACCGACACGCAATATTTTAAGTTGTATGTGATTTTTTTGTTGCACGAAGTCATGATTGCCGCTAATCTTTGCAGTAATTCCTTGTCGTTGTGGACGGGGAGATAGAATGCTTCGTTTTCTTTCCACGAAAATGCAATTCCCGACAGTTTTGCGTTTATGGCATCGGGAGAAGAACCTTTTAGCGCAAACGCAAATGTCAGTTGTTTAGAAAGATTTTTGAAGAAAGATTCCGTATCGGTCACGATTCTGTATGAGCCAGAAAGAACGACTGGCACGGGCGTGTTGTTTTCCTGTGCTGAGTCGGCAAACAAGTCAAGTTGAAGCGAATCCTTTTTCTGTGGCGGAGCAGGAATAAATTGAGGCTCTACCGTTGTTTGGAGCATTTTCTTTGCCAATCCTACAAATTCCAACTCGTTGAATTTTGCCTGAAGTTTTGCCGCATTATAATCTTCTTTTACAAAATTATAATTGTCGAACGAAATGGGGACTTCGGTGCAGATTGTTGCCAATTTTTTAGAAAGAAGAACCTGTTCTTTTGCATTTTGCAGATTTTCTTTCTGCTTTCCTTTCAGTTGGTTGATGTGTTCGTAGATGCCTTCAATGCTGTCGAATTGGGATATAAGTGCTTTTGCAGTTTTTTCGCCGACACCTGGTGCTCCGGGAATATTGTCGGAACTGTCGCCCCAGAGACCGAGCAGGTCAATTACTTGTTCGGGGCGTTGAATGCTGAACTTTTCGGCAACTTGTTTGGGTCCCATAATATCGACGCCGTTGTGTCCCAAACGGTACATATAGATGGAATCTTCGACTAATTGGGCATAATCCTTGTCGGGTGTCACCATATACACCATGAATCCTTTTCGTGCAGCCTGTTTTGCCAGTGTTCCAATAACATCGTCGGCTTCGTAGCCTTCAACCTGCACCACGGGAATATTCATTGCGTTTATAATCTCAATGACTTCGGGAATGGCTGCTTTGAGGTCTTCGGGCGTCGCCTGACGGTTTGCCTTGTAGCTTTCGTACATCTGGTGGCGGAACGTCTTTCCTTTGGGGTCGAATACAACGCCTATGTGAGTCGGTTTCTGTGAGCGAATCATTTCGTAAATCGTGTTTACGAAACCGAACACGGCAGAGGTGTTCACTCCTTTAGAGTTTACGCGTGGATTGTTGATGAACGCATAGTACGAACGGTACAAAACTGCATGACCGTCGATTAAAAAGAGTTTTTTTTCGTCCATAGCCGACTATTTTAGACGAAATGCCTATTTTTTGTCTCGCTTGAACGGATTGTAGAACTCGCGGATTTTTCCACTTTTTGTTGTTTTACGAGCCCCCGGCTTGTAATCGTTGTTCTCGTATTTTTCGCGAGCTTCGTCTTGTCGTTTTTCGAGTGCTTTAGCCTTTTTCCTTGATGCTTTTCGGGCTTTTGAGTTTTGGGCTTTCGCATTTCGCTTGCTCCACGACTTTCCTTTTTGTGAATTTGTTCTGTACGAATATTTTTCGTTCTTCTTCATTCTCTTAACCGTCTGCTTGTCCTGCATTCTTTCGCGGTTTTCGGAATATCTGTCAGAACGTTCTTTTTGCTTTTTAGCTTGTAATTTTGCCTGCTCTTTCTTGCTCAAATGAGTTGTTTTGTTGACACTTGATTTGAAAGAGTCTTTTTGTTTCATCTCCTTCTTGCTTACTTTGGCAGCATTAGGAGCACTAACCTTTTCTTTCTTATGGGTACTTTTTCTTGCTTGAACTGTTTCGTCGTCATCGTACTGTGCCAATGCAGTTGTACTTACAATCAATAGTCCTAATAGGAACGCAATTTTACTAAGTCTCATTTTCTTCAAAACCTTTTTTACAAGGTCAAAAATAGACAATATATTTTTAGTACTTAGTGCATTGTTGGTAATTTTGCCAAATTGTTGATAAAATTGTAAGGGCGTGATGTAACTTTTTCCTATACCTT
Organism: Bacteroidales bacterium; assembly: GCA_017516865.1. Classification (GTDB taxonomy): domain Bacteria; phylum Bacteroidota; class Bacteroidia; order Bacteroidales; family UBA1715; genus UBA1715. The sequence continues at coordinate 59,748 of JAFXAU010000013.1, read as the reverse complement.
TGCTTGTCTAAAAACTGAAAATGCAAACTACTATGCAAAAAACATTTGGGTGTATTGTGGTAATTATTACGACAGTCGTAGGTTATGCAGTGCGGGCCAATGCACAGGAATTTTTGAAAAATAGCATAAAAATTGGAGCTGGCATTGAAATAGTTGAAAATACCAAACTAGAAGGAGTTGGATTTGTCACAACACTTTCTTACCAACGGCAACTGAAAGAAGGACTTTGGCTCGCTCCACACGCAAAACATGGCACCTATACAAGTTGGGGAATAACCGATACTCCCGACGAATATTTCAACACAACAACTTTGGGAATTGGTCTAAACGCAACTTTGTTGCAAGTTTTATACTTTGGCGTTGGGACTGAGGTTAATTACTCACATGGCTTAATTGGAACGGGAGGAGAATATAGCCGTGCCTCGCATTACGTGAGAAGTTTTTACCCTGACTTGTATGCCAGTGCAGGACTACGCATAGCACCGCGCAAAAAACGTTTCGCCGTGAATATCATTCCATTTACGTTTTCAATAGGTATCCACGAAGAAGTTAGTTATGTATTGCGGCTTGAGGCGGAGATAAAATGGTAGCCGTCCGTAGCTGAAGTTTCTTTTGCTCACAAAAAAGAAATGAAACAAAAACAACTGCTTTTGCAACTTTTTCCCTACTTTTGTAGTCTTATTATTAAAAACTACAAATGATATGAAAACTTTTACATCGTACTTCGCTCTTTGCCTTTTGGCTCTCTTTTCTTTTTCTTCGAGTATGGCTCAACCATTGGATTATGAATGGACGGAAGTAACTAATAAATATATGCGTTTAGGCAGTAATGGTAATAATCTTAATGCATATACAAAAGGCGGACATGCTGTTGTTGCGACTGACGAAGGCTGGCTTGCCGAATCTGTTGATACTGGTCGTACTTGGCAAAAGACTTACGATGTGACTGACGTACCAGAAAACTATAGTTACGAAAAAGAAAATGCCTATAAACCGCAATTTTTAAGTTTTTCTTCTGATTCATTGAGAGGATTCTTCTTCGCCACATATACGGAAAATGACAAACTTCAGTCTGTGTTATTACATACCACAGATGGTGGACATTCGTGGACACCGTCTTCTACACAATTGGAAACTGGAAGTAGAATAAGCAAGTATTTATGGTACGATGAAAATACCATATTTGCAATAATACACAATAATTCAGTGGGAAATGAAATCTATATGTATGTAAGCAAGGATGCTGGCAACCATTGGGAGAAATTAACCGATAATATGTTGTTTGGTAGTTATTATGATGAACGGAACACCTTTTTAACATTTGTCGATGAGCAATTAGGGTATATGTTTATATTTCGCGGATATTATGTTACTACTGATGGAGGAAAAACGTGGACACGTACCGAATTAGGAATTGACCCAGATGAATTATTTCAATTTAATAATGGTCAGATTATATTAATTAATGGTAATTCCACCACCAAAACTCTGCCTGGATGTAGAATAATTAATTTTGTAGACTATAGCTATAATCAACCATATTATGTTCCTGCGTACCTACATGACCTTGGAGATGGGGTAGTCAAAGGTTTAATATCTTATATTGGGAAAGGAAAGTATATTGTTTCAACCGATAGTTTACGAACTTATCAAGAAACCGATGAAAAATATACTCCGCCTACACCAGTCAACGAGTTTGCGAGTTTGGTGTCAAAAAACACATATATGGGGAATGTGAAAGGGAAACAATTGCTCGTAAAATCTTCTAATGAAGTATTTGTAGTGGGGCAAGGTGCAACAGGTCGCTTGTTTTACACTAAAGATGGGGGAGAAACATGGACTTACAAAGATTTTAACACAACATTGAAAAAAATGCAAATTTTCCCCAATACCATGTATATATTAGGAAAAGACAGTTTATTCGTTTCTACCGATGGTGGCGAAAACTGGACTGCTAAAACAATAAAATTCCAAAACGGGATAGATGAAAAATATTTGGATATGCAATTTATTACTGAAAATAGAGGTTTTGTATTTGACGATTTTGATCTTTATTCTACAAAAGATGGTGGCGACACGTGGGAACACGTATATGAATTGAATAGAGATGGCGTATTCTTTTTTGAGGAAGGTGGTATTTTTACTGGGGGTGCATTCGCAAACGATCGTTTCGGCTTGTTTAAATCGGACCAAGAGTATTTTCTTCAAAAAGATTTACTTTCGATTCATATAAATGCAGAAGAAGATTACGAGGATATTTTATCATTGCCAGATTTTATTCGTGAAGGTGTTATCGGACATGATTACATGAAGCATTCTTATGTCAAAAAATCAGATGATTCTCGTTTTCAACAAATCACGTACTATAAAGACGGAGAACGATGGCTTATTACAGATTTACATGGTAGACTTTATTCTTGTGACACCACTTTAAATTTTAAGCAAGTTCTTGATATATTGCCTGACCATAAGCCACACCCTGGTAATCGTTCAACTACGATTTTGAATTATGGCGATGGTAATATCGTATTGCCTATGTTAAATGAAAATGAATTATATCCTAACGATACTGCAAGAGTAAGTCATGATTATGGAGAAACGTGGACATATGAAACATTTAATACACCTCTCACTAACTTAATGGCAAAATCTGATAATCCCAATATTATATACGCTTGCGAAACTGACCGTTATCTCCACGTATATAAAGGGGTGCATAAAGTAAAGAACGCTGATTTTTCATTTGAAAAGCAAGAAAACGGCACAATTCAATGCTCTATAAGCAATGCAGAAAACCAAACATATACCGCCAAAATAGTTGTAGAGCAAGTCAATGGCACAACTATAGTGGTGCAAGATAACGTGGAAATAAAATCGGGAGAATCGTTTGTAATTGCGTTACCACAAAATATCACTGCCAACTACGTGATAAAGGTTGTACCTTACGATGAGGAAGTATATGAGATGGTACAAAGCCAAGAGTTTATAGTAAACAATGGTGGTAGTGCCATAGACGCTGTTTCTGCAGATGATATTCAAATCCGTGTTGTAAACGGAAAAATAGAATGCAGTTGTGAGGATTATGCAATATACAACGTGGCAGGGCAAAAGGTGCAAAATAACGCTTCTTTGCCGTCGGGTACGTATTTTGTGCATTGTGGAACGCAAGTGAAAAAGGTCGTGGTAAAGTAGTTATTCATTTCTGACTACCCATTATGCAAATTTCAAAAAAATAATTTACATTTGAGGAAGAAATAAAACTTTCAAGATGGAACAGGATATTAGGTGGCTTCAAAGATTTGATAATTTTGAGAAAGCTTGTAAAAAACTTTTTGAAATTACTGAGTCAAGTTTGTCCCAAGACAATTTGTCGGAATTGGAGAAAGAGGGCTTGGTTCAAAGGTTTGAATACACTTTCGAATTGGCATGGAAAACATTGCAAGATTATCTTCTTTATTTAGGTTTTGATTTTCAATCAGGGCCGAACACTACTATCCAGCTGTCATTTGATAATAATCTTCTAACAAACCACGATTCGTGGAGAAAAATGGCACAAGCACGGAACATAACATCGCATACTTATAATGAAGAAGACGTTTTGGAAATTGTAAATGACATCTTCTACAGCTATTCACCCTTGCTGAGACAATTATATAATACTTTGTGTCAGAAAAAACAAGACACGTTACATAAAGATAAGTTCTAATGTTCGGATTGAGTGAAAATACGATAAAAGATATTCAAACCATATTTGCCTCACAGACAAATATAGAGAAAGTTTTGATTTTTGGTTCTCGTGCAAAAGGCACGTTTCGTGAAGGTTCCGACATTGATTTGGCTTTGGTGGGCAACAATATCACGTTATCGCAGAAACTCACAATTCTGAATGAGATAGAAGACACAGGCATTCTGTATAAAATAGACCTCGTAGATTACAATAAACAAAAAAATACACCTATCGGTAAACATATTGACCGACTTGGCGTTTGTTTCTGGGAAAAGATCTAGTAACTAAAAAGTTCAAAACGGACCTGCTTAAAAAGCAATAGCAACCAGAAAACCATAAAAAGATTTCTTGTCTCACGTTGCTCGGCTACGGAATGTATACACGATGCACGTGGAAAATTTCGTTATTTTCTCACAAACAATCGTGTTTCAAAAATTTGTCCGTCGCGGATTACAATTAAATACGTTCCCGAAGAAAGTGTTGTTACGTCGATTGTCTGCGACTGGTTGCCGTTGCCCGAACGAACAATGTTTCCTTCGGAGGAAACAATTTCGAACGTAAAACTGCCGTCGTAGGCAATTGTGACTGTTTTGGTACAAGGATTCGGATAAATCGACAAGGCAACATTTTGTATTTCGTTGATTGCCGAAAGATAATCGTTTGGTGCTCCTGGGGTGCCGAGACTTTTGCTCGTTGCCCAACTGCGGCCTTTGCTGTTGTCGTAGTCAGGAGAAAGGAGCGAAAGCGTTCTTCCTGTTCCAAATGCCGATTTAGTCCACGCTTTTTCGAACATTGAATACGACACATTGTCCATAAGATATTCATACGAATCGTACAGAGAAATCTCGTCCACGTAGTTATTGAGCGACAGTTCAATCTGATGGCACTCAACATCGGGATATATCGTGTGGAATTTCTCAATATTGTCGGCAAAGACAACGTATTCGCCTGGAGCAACGATAATGTCGTCGTAAATGACGGAAATGTTGCCTCCTTTGTCTTTAATCATGTAATCTTTCAGATTTATGGTTGAAGATTCCGTCGGATTGTATAATTCAATCCAGTCGCCCGAGTCGGAAGTGCTGCCCGAGACGTAGTTTATTTCGTTTATCACCAAATTGCATTCACATGTTGGATATTCGGGTTCTTCGTCGTTTTTGGTTCCCGGTGTTCCGCCTTGGCTTGGCGAATACCATGTGCCGTTTATGTTTTCGCAGGAATAGCCGTAGCCGTCGGCCTTTTGTGCATGAGGAAATTCGTCGGAATACAATGTTTGTGCTATGGTAATTCCATTTTCATTTTTGAGTGAAATTGTCGCAAAATCATTCGGAAGCGAGACGTTCATATTGCCGATGACGGAAATGTCGGGATATTTTGCTTTCATTTTCTCCACATCTTTTGTGACAACAAGATATTCTCCTGCTGAAATAACCGAATTTTCAGGGAACGTAAACGTTTGGTTGTAACGGTCAACAGTGAGTGTCCAGTTTGAAAGATTTATGGCCTGTTCGCCGTTGTTGAGCAATTCCACCCAAATAGTTTCATCGTCGGTTAAGGAATGGTAATAAATCTCGTTTATGGCGATGTCTGGCTCGTTGCCCACGTAGTTGAACACGGCAGTCAAACTTGTGGCTTCGGCTGTTGTGACAGAAATTGTTTTTTCTGTTGAGGACACGGCACCTTCCCAACGGACAAACGTGTAACCCGGATTTTCGACAGCTGTCAGCGTAATGGTGTTGTTATTGAAATATTTCCCGTTCCATGGGAATTTCTTAACGTCAATGGAGTTGAGGTGGATAAATCCTGCTCCGTTTTCCGAAATGTTCAAAGACAATTTGTAGCTGCCGTTTGTCGAGAAAAATTCTTCGGTTTGCATACGCAGAATGTCTCCACGTCGGCGGCCAAACTCTCGCATATTTGCAACATTTTGTTGTTGCCTGTCAAGAGTATAATAGTTGTCGCCCCATTTTCGAACATGATTGGGTATTTCATCGGAAATCAGATTTTCAACAGAGTCAATGACATTTCTAATGTTGCTTGCCGAAAGCGTTGTATTCAATCTGTCGGCTGTGGCATTCATGTAATCGCGACGAAATTCGGGACTTTTCAATAAACTTCGTAACAATTTTGTCGTGTTTGCGTCGTTTGCATAGTGCGTCGAAGTTGCGTCTGTACACCATTCAAACGTAGTGTAGATTTTATTATTATGATTAATTCCAATCAGTTTCTCTTCAAGATTCCAAATACCAAAACCGTGGTCGCAGTCGAACAAGAGGTATCGCCACGGCGTATTTTCCGAACGGGAGTGCCAGCAGGCGTAGTTGTTGCCTGGCCAGTCATCGTTAACAATAAATGTTTCAAGCACGTAGTAATCTATGTAACTTGGAATGTCAAGAAGTTTTTTTGCTCTTTCGTAAGTCGAAGAATTTGACATGTCGTTGTTTTCAATGAAATTGCGCATTTCCCAATAGTCGTTGTCGGAACCGTTGACAAGTTCATATCCATTTTTTACAACATCAATGTCTTCTTTGTCGTAGCCATAATTTTCAACGATATAATGTTCGTTTTGTTTTTCGCGGACGTTCTGTATTCCGTAATATTTTCCATTGATATATACAACGGCGGGTTGGTATGCCTGACGGTCAATGTTCATTTCTTTTGCAAGTTCGGCTATTGTGCCGTCAATCATTTGTGAGTTTCTAAAATCGTTTCCTGCATTGCGGAGCAGAATCATGTGGAACGACGAAATAGGTTTATCTTTGAAAAACTGATAATTGATTTTATCTTTCCCATATTTGTCGCGGGCATATAATTTCAGTGTCTTTTGGGCATTGGCACGGCTCCAGTTACCGCCAATTTTACAGCCTACGTCTTGCGAAACAACTCGGGTTCCGTCCGTGTCAAAATATTCAAAATGAACGGGGACTTCCCAATCTTGCCAATAGTTTGCCCCATAATGCGGGTCTGCACTTTCGGCATTTGGACCTTCCATGTAAATTCCAGTATTGTAATCGAAAAAGTCGGCATGTTTTACGGTAATCGACGCAATTGGCAAGGTTTGATATTGTACGTACAAGTAGCTTGCCGTAGCAGTTTCGCTTGGTAAGTAGCCATCTCGAAAAGCTCTAACTCGTAAATTTGTGTTGTTGGAAACTTTGAGGCTGTCGGGGAAAATTGGCGACGATTCTGTTGGGACAGACCCATTTGTCGTGTAGCGGAGCGAAACCTTGTTGTCGCTCGAATAAGTTTTCACGTATATTTGAGTCTCGTAAATTCCCGCATTGGGTGTCAGTTTCGGCTTCGACAATGTTTTTGCCACAAATGCCGAAGATGAATTCTTTTTGTTTGGTGTCGTTTCGCTGAAATAGTAAACATTTTGATTGTCGCCGTCGATACGTCCAATGGAGACGTCGACAGGAAGGTCTTTCCACGAAATTTTGTCAATTATTTCGGAATTTTTCAAGAGGAACAATGTGTCCGACGAGGCATCTAACGAAAGCGATTTGCCGCACGGAAGCGAAAGATGTTGCGATAAACTTTGCACATCGTTAAACGAGTCAGCGTAGCCGACGCTCAAAATTGGAATCCCGATGAGGTCGGAAGATTCGTCGCTGCAGTTGTGAATTTGTATGCAGAGCGTGTTTTCTCCTTCGAGCAGAAGTTTCGAGAAATTTGTGATGGCATACGACGGAGGCGTTTGACCTTCTTTCATAATGCCGTCGGTGTAGGTGGTCGCAAATGCGTCAAAATCCGTGCTGTTCATGTTCGAACGGGCAATTTCAATGCCGTTAACGTATGCAATGAATCCGTCGTCGCAGTCCATGTGCAGCATCATTTGAGCGACGCTTTCTACATGTTTTACGGTGAAAGTTTTACGAATAAAAACCGAACGTGTGTTTTGTACGGACGTTACAATGTCTGTTTCGCCGTAGCCAATAGGAGTTTTTCCTTTATTCCATTGAGAGTCGTCGAACGAAGAAGATGTCCATCCAGAAATGGTTTCTTCGGGAACCACATACGAAAACACATCGCCGTAATCCACAACCGTGGACCATTGTGCCACGTCGGAATTTTCTTTTTTCGCTTCAAAAAGCATGTAACCGTTTGCCGCTAATTTCCCCGAACCTAATGGAACAACGGCGTTTCGCATTTTTGACGTTGTAATAGAGTATTCCGACAAGTCAACTGCTTGCGAAGAAATGTTTCTCAATTCAATCCAATCGGGAGATTTTCCGTTGCTGTTTGTGTAAGAAACGCCATTTTTTGCTACTATCTCATTGAGTATCAGTGACTGCGAAAATGCGTTAAAAAAAAAGACACTGATTGCGAAGATAAGGAATAACTTTTTCATAAAATATTCGTAGGTTAGTCGTTATTCAATACGACATTGTCGTGTGTTAATTTTATGATTGTTCCTTTTTCTGTTCCAATAAAGAAATCGTCGTTTATCACTTTGAGACAGGAAATTTTATTACCTTCTTTGTATTTTACCGTCGTCCAATTTTCGCCATAGTCGGTGGAAAGAAGGATGTCTTTCGTTTCGCCGACAACCACAACATTGCCTTTTGAGTTAGAGGCAATATGAAGAAGTTTTTTACCGCGCGAAGTCATTTTCTTCCATTTTTCAGATCCGAGGTCACAACGATAAATTGTTCCTGAATAAGAACAAGTTAAAAGGCACGTGCTGTTTATCGTGATTCCTGTAAAGTTTTCGTCCCCTATGTCTTCCATTTTTTGTGTTGCACCGTTTTCGCTTACGTGGAAAATGGAACCATAACCGGCAACGTAGGCTTCGTTGGTGTTGTAAATAACCATATCGTTAAGTCCGAAGCCTTTTTGCGAAGATTTAAAAACATTTTTCCCGTTGTTGTAGCAATAGAAATTTCCATCCAACAAATCCTTTGAACCAATTGCGTAGAACGGCTTGCCGTCTTTTACGTATAACTTTTTGAGGTCGGTTTTCTCAAGAGGATATGCGTCAAAGTACGAGAAATCGAAAGTCGTGTCGCCGCCTACCGAAATGTTTCGGCCAGTGTCGAGACTGTAGTGTAATTTCATATTGTTGCCACAAATCCAAAGTGTGTCGTTGCAATACTCTATGTCGTTGTATGTGATTTTGCTCTCACATCTTTTACTTTTTGTGGAAAGAGCATTTGAAGCTATGGTGCAGTAATACAACTTGGTTTTATCGTGGTCGTCGTCGTTTCTTCCCAACACCATCCATGTGTAGTTGTCGCCCATCGGCTCAATGTCGAGAATGGTCACTTTGTCAATAGAACCGACAGTGCTGTACAACAAATCATCTTTTTTCTGGCAACTTGTGATTGACAAAAAAATCACGAACAATGTGACAAGGGAGAAGACACGTTTTTTCATAGATTTAAGGGTTTAAATTTTCGGAATTGGAATTATTTTCGCCTGTTGTGTCAAGGAAAATATAAATGGCGACGGTAATGACGTGGAAAAGCAGCACTAAAAGTGTCCACAGCAACTTCACGCTCGTCGACCGCAGATTACGCTCCGCAATCCATATCTGGTGCAAGAACCAAACATCACAGACAATACAAATAGTTATAATTAAAACTCTGACCATGAACAAAAACTTTATGTATTGCAAATGTATGAATAAAATTTCTTAAAAATAATGAATACCTTTACCGCAAAAATAAAAATTATGGTCATTTTTATCGCATTATCGCTTTCTGTCGCTCTGCAATTGGCTGCGTCGATACTTGCAATAAGTTTGATAAAACGCACCCGATACAATATTGCGTGGATTTTGCTTTCAATTGGATTTTCGTTGATGGCAGCACAGCGAATATACGATTTGATATACGTCTCGCAGTTGTCGCTGGCTAATTCGGGCGACGTTTCGGTGTTGAGTAACTGGATTTCGGTGCTTGTGTCGCTTTTGATTTTTATTGGAACGGCATTTATAAAGAAATTGTTCAATTATTTGGACAAAATGGAACAACTCGCCAAGGAAAACGAAAATGCGGTGTTTTCGGCAATTGTTAAAACCGAGGAAAACGAAAAACAAATGTTCGCCAAGGAATTGCACGACGGTCTCGGTCCGATTCTGTCTTCGATAAAAATGGCGTTTTCGGCAATAAATAAAGACGCAATAACGGATTCGAACAAGCAGATTTTGCTTAAGACGAATTTTGCCATCGACGAGGCTGTGATTACCGTCAAGGAAATTTCCAATAAACTGAGTCCGCATATTTTGTCGAATTTCGGCTTGGAACGTGCCATAAAGTCGTTTCTCGACACGGTGATGATAAATAAGGACGTTGCGGTTGATTTTGAATCGAATGTGCTGACTACACGATATGATTTTAATATTGAAGCCGTATTGTATCGTGTTGTTTGTGAGTTGATTAACAATACTTTGCGTCATGCTCAGGCAAAAAACATTAAGATTTCTCTTTTGCAGGGAAACGGAAATCTTGCTCTTGAGTATAGCGACGACGGCATAGGATTCGACATTCAGGATTTGCCGCACAAAGGTATGGGATTGTCGAACATGGAGTCGCGCGTGAAGTCAATCAACGGGACTTTTTCGCTTGTCAGCAGTCCGAAAAATGGTATGAAAGTTTTAATAAATGTAGCAATATGAAAGAAAATCTGCATGTACACATAGTCGACGACCATTCATTGTTCCGTGAAGGATTGCATTTTTTGCTTTCAAAATGTGATTTTATTTCGGAGATTGAAGAATCGGAAAACGGGAAAGTTTTTCTCGAAAAGATTCAGACAAACGTGCCCGACGTCGTGTTGATGGACATTGAAATGCCCGAAATCGACGGCGTTGAAGCCTCACGTCGTGCGATAGAGAAATATCCTGATTTAAAGATAATTACGCTTTCAATGTATTCCGAAGAGGAATATTACACAAAAATGATTGACGTGGGCGTACGTGGCTTTTTGTTGAAAAATTCGCAGTTCGAAGATGTTCAGAAGGCAATTCTCGAGGTGAGCGAGGGGAACAACTATTTTTCTCCCGAAATTCTGGACAGAATTATTTCCAACATGTACACGAAGAAAACGCAGAAACCAGCGCTGGATTTGACCGAAAGGGAAATAGAAGTCCTCTACAATATCTGCAAGGGTCTTTCAAATCAGGAAATTGCCGACCTGTTGTTCATCAGCAAGCGTACGGTTGACAAACACCGCGAAAACTTGTTGTTGAAAACCGAGGCAAAAAATACGGCAGGTCTTGTCGTTTTTGCGATAAAAAACGGAATCTTTGAGATTTAGAAGATAGTAGTTATCTATCGAGCACCAACGCAACTTTTTTCATAGTAAAAATTTACTGGTTCTTGTTATTTAACACCTTTCTGAAACAAGCAATTCCTTCCTCCAAATTCTCAATTATCTCGGCGGCAATCTCATCGGGTTCGGGCAGGTTGTCAAGGTCGGTAAGGCTCTTGTCCTTTATCCAAAAAATGTCGAGATTGGTTTTGTCGCGGGCGATTATCTCGTCGTAGGTGAACTTACGCCAACGTCCTTCTGGATTTTCCTCGCTCCACGTTTCCGTACGCACATTTCGGTTCTCGGGATGGTAGCATTGAATAAAATCTGCTAAATCGTCGAATGTGAGCGGAGACTTCTTCAGTGTATGATGAATATTGGTTCGATAGTCATAGAACCATACCTCCTTGGTCTGCACCTCCTTGCTCGCAGGGCGATTGTCGAAGAATAACACATTTGCCTTCACACCGTTGGCATAGAAAATACCTGTAGGCAAGCGAAGGATGGTATGCAGTTCAGTGGTTTTCATCAACTGTTTACGGATCTCCTCGCCCGCACCGCCTTCGAAAAGCACATTGTCGGGCAGAACGACAGCCGCCTGACCTGTTACTTTCAGCAAGGTCTTGATATGCTGAAGGAAATTCAACTGCTTATTGGAAGTGGTTTCCCAAAAATCCTGCCGATTGTAGCTCAAATCCTCCTTCTCCACTTCGCCATCCTCGTTGGTGATGGTGATACTGCTCTTCTTGCCGAAAGGTGGATTGGTGAGCACATAGTCGTATCGGTTGCCCGAGTCGGACACAAGGGCATCGTTAGGCGAAATGAAGTCCTCGCTGTCGAGCTCTCCGATGTTGTGCAGATAAAGGTTCATCAGGCAAAGGCGACGCGTGTTAGCCACAATCTCGTTGCCGAAGAAGGTCTTTTTCTTTAAGAACAACTTTTGATCCTTATTCAGTGGCTGGGCTGCAATATGGTCGTATGACGCAAGGAAGAAACCACCCGTTCCGCAGGCAGGGTCGATGATGGTCTTTTCTGGTTTGGGGCGTACGCACGCCACCATGGCACGTATCAACGCACGTGGCGTAAAGTACTGGCCTGCACCGCTCTTGGTATCTTCGGCGTTCTTCTCCAAAAGACCTTCGTAAATCTTGCCTTTCACATCGGAACCCATCAGCGACCAATTCTCGCGGTTTATCATCTCGATGACGCGCAACAGTTTGGCAGGGTCTTGAATCTTGTTCTGGCTCTTGGTGTAAATCTGCCCCAACATTCCTTTTTCGGTGGCAAGGCTGCGAAGCATCTGCACATAATACGCCTCCAACTCCGCGCCACGCTTGCTTGTGAGCGTTTCCCAATCGCACATCTCGCCATCGGCAATCTCCTTGCCTTCGGCGTCCTTCAGGTGCGGGAACCTCAGCCCCTTGTTATAAGGCGGCTTGTTCATCTCGTCGGCCATTTTCAGGAAGAGCAGATAAGTGATTTGCTCCAAATAGTCGCCATAACTCACGCCATCGTCACGAAGGACGTTGGCCATATTCCAAATCTTTGATATGATGGTTGATTCAGTCATTGTTTATAAATAATTCAGCGTCATTTTCATTAACATTCCTATACAAACGGCCAACCCGAAACTCAAAAGGGTTCCTATCAATATATATTCAGTCCGTTTTATCTCATTGTCATTCTTTAATTCACCAAACCTAAAAATTGATTTTGCTGCCAACAGGAAACCTATGCCCTCGTAGTAAGACATCAAAACAAAAGTCAATATCAGGAAACGTTCAATATAGCCAATCCACAATCCGCCATCTTTAAGCCCTTTTTCCGATGGCTTGAAATCAAACGTGTCCATAATATTTTTCGCAGTAATACCAAATGGTTTTAGTACAATCAAGTATCCTAATGCATATAGTAGAACAATTAACCAGTTTTTGTCAACCTCTATAGTTTGTTTCATGCAGACCTGCCACACAAAAAATCCTAAAACAATTATATGAACTAATTGGTCTATAAAGAAATAGGCAGCATTACCTTTATATTCCTTCTTTAAAGCATCTACTAGCAAATGTGAAATGCCAACTGCGACAAATGCAACTATGGTCAGCCAGCATACGTGTGTCAAAAAGAAAACGGCGCCTGAAACTGCCAAAGCATATATAAAGCAGTGCCAATACAAGTATTTCGACTTAAAACCTTCGGTGTTTTTTGAATCTACCCATTTAGACGGCTGAAAATAAAAATCGAACAAAACATGAACGACCAAAAAGATAGCAATGACAAGTATTATATTCATAGCAATGTAGGTATTAGTTTTTCAAAATAATCACACAAGCTCAGTATTTCATCAATGTGTCCTCCAGATTTTCGTCGGCTTATGGTAGTTTGGGGTATTCCATATTCCTTTTCTAATGCTTGCTGCGTTTTATTTGGAAACAAAAGGCATTCTGCCGCCAATTGTGACTGGGCTTCTGTCCATCCCTGTACCAATGCGTCACCCATGCGAAGCAGCGTGTTGAATTGCAACTGCATTAACGAACACTCGTCAACACCTTGCATTTTTATGGATAGACGTTCATTTGATTTCATTTTGTCCAGTTCGTGCCCTGACAAAACGAAGGCTTCGCCATCGGAAGTTATGACAGACTTTGAACGATATTCCATATCACCAATGCCTATGGACATTCGTGCATCCCAAAGTTTTTTGTTGCCGCTCTTCTGCGTATATTTCGACAACAAAGGTTCTTCCTGCAGATTCTTTCTCCCATAGGCAGCACGCAATCTTGCACGTAGAAACAATGCCACTCGTAGAGCCATTTCAGGATTTTCCACCAGCAACTGGAAACTGTCGCCTCTGAAAAATTCTAATTTGAAATCAGTAAAGCAGCCTCGCTGAATGACAAAGCAAGAATAGCTCCATTCCATATACGCATAAATTTCTCTCCGTTTTTCGATAGAAATTTGGCGTGAATTAACTAAATCGCCAGTGATTACTGCCACTTTCTTTTTTTCCATATTCATAGTATTTACAATCGCAAAGATACATAAAATATGAATCATTTGGCTCATATTTTTATTATTACATTATATGTGCTGTATTTTTATTTATGCGTCATACGATACATATCTTTATTTACGCATCATATCATACATATATATAATTTCACAAATATTATCATTTAGGAAGTTATAAGCCAAACAACTTATAAACACAATTTATAAGCTAAACAGCTTATAAATTTGTCACACTAACTCCCCGCTAAACGCCTTCTTGAGTATGCTTTGCCTGAGTGCCTCGGCTTGTTGCAGGGCGTTCTCAATGCTTGCCGCCGCTGCCTCCGCCTGCGACAGACGGCTCTCTATCTCCGCAACTATGCGTTGCTGCTCGGCGAGCGGGGGAAGGGGAATTTCAATGGATTTTAAAGACTGACCTGTTAAGTGTTTTATTGTTGTCCCTGTAAAATACTTCTCAAGGCGACCGTTTTGCGCATACAATGAAAAAAGATAATATACAAACTTGTTGTAAATCGAATCCTTAACTCTTATCCTATGCAATGCTTTCTGAATTTTCATATTCGGAACAGTTGCATTCCATATAGCGCATCTTCCTGGCTCTCCGCCTTCACACATTATCAAATCTCCAATTTGTATTCCATATCTTTCTTGTTCTGATTCTTCAAATCTCATTTCTAACAAATCATCTAAATCAAAACTGCCCCATCGAACATTGACATTCCGTAGATATGGCTGATATGTTCCTTTGTTTTTGCTTTTATCCAACATTTTGCCTAAACACATTTCCGCCACCTCTCCTAACTTCACCATCTCCCATTTCCCATCCTCATTATTCAGCCAGTGGTTGAGCACGGCCTGCCTGTAAGTTTTGAGTTGCTGCTGGGCGGTGCGCAGGTGCTGCACGGCCTTGTCGAGTTCGGCGAAAAGGGTTTCTATTCGGGTTACTATGGCGTGCTGGGTGGAAAGGGGGGGAAGTGGGATTTCTGTATTAATAAATTTATCTTTTGTTACATGCACCATTCCTGAGCCATGCGATTTTGCATACAACTCTTTTATAATAGAAGTCAATGCATAATACAAATACTTTTTCGATACATTTTCCTTCGGAATAACCTTGAATATATGCTGATTTAACCAAGCATCACCATTATCCCATATATATGTTCCCAAAGAAGCTGCCCAAGCAAATAACAAATCCCCATTATGCAATAAGTATTTTTCTTCGTGCATTACATCTGAATAATGGTATACAGCATTCTTGTCATTTAGGTTTTGTATCCTTACAATAGGAAGGCCTTCCCCTTTCCATTCTTTAGGCTTAAATGCTCTGCCATTAATATAATCGGCAATTTCGCCTAATTTATATGTTGGGTATGTGGACATAAACTAAGTTTGATTTTGGTATTGTTTCCATTTGTCAGGAATCTGTAAATCAAAATTTGATTTTCTTAAATGAATAGTGTCTGGCAAAATACATTGTTTAAATCTACTTTCGTATCGTGACAAATCAATAGCCTTGCCACATTTAGTTCGTAAGTTACTTGAATGTTGGAATGGAGGAAAATAAACATATATAGGATGATTTTCTTCTATTGCAATTTCAACCGCAGGAACCATATCACTATCGGCAGATACCACAATTGAAATATCGCAGTTGTTCCTATATACATCTGATACTATTTGTGTGGCAATACGAACATCAGATTCTTTTTCTTCGTGTGTCTTAATTGTATATCCACAGTTAAAACATCTTATCTCTTTTTGAAGGTATTTCCCTAAAATTAATTGAAATTTTGAATTTTCCTTGTTTGCTTGAAACATTGCATTCTGATTACGACTTTTTTCCTCATCATCAGGCCTTGCAGAAAAATATTTAACGGCTATCAATTCTTGATCGGGTTTCATAAACATTTCAAAGAACTTAACCAAGTCCAGCCAATAATATTTTTTCCATGCAGGATTTTTCTTCAACCCATAATAAAAATTGAAGCCATCTACGTAAACAATTACTCGCTTTTTCTCCATATAGCTGTATAAAAAATAAGCCACCTCTTTCGAGGTGGCAAGCCGTAGTATTTTCCACCTACGGGGGATAATTATGTCGCAAATTTAATCATTTTTTTTGTTATACAGTAAATATACGCTGTTTTTATTCTAAGACACAGTGTTTTTTAACACTTGTATTTGTCTGTATGATAAAAGAACCCAATTGTGCAACCACCGGTTGCGTAAATTCAATCACTTGATAATCACCTTATTGTAAATGTGCAACCACTGGTTGCACATTTATGTGGATATTTGTCTGGTAATGTATTTACGCTACTAACACCTCATTCAATTCATCAATTATTGCCTCCATCTCATTGCCAAACAACTGGTACATCTTGCCTCGTCCGCCTTGGGCATCGAAAGGTGTGTAGTCCAAATCGTCAATATCAAGGTGGTAGCTGCTCACAATATGGTCTTTGATCATTCGCAGCCACTCTATCTGTTCGGGGGTGAAGCGGTTGCGGTTGCCCGTGTGCTGGCGGAACAGCCACGCATTGAAATTCCGCTCAATGGTGTTATTGAAGGCCTCAAGGGTTTGGTCGATACCGCAGGCGTGGCGCACCAACGAAACCAATGCCGTGAGTTCCGTAACGGGGCGGTTGGCTTTCACCTTCTCAATAGCGCAATAGGCATCCCAAACGTACATCGGTGCTAACATCGGCTTGTCCTGCTTCAGTTTTTCAAGCAACTCCTGCGCCATCTGCAGGGTGAGATTGCGGCGGTTGTAGGGCTGGTTGTAGAAAATGCTCAACGCCATTATCTCGTCTTTGTGCTGCTTCAAATATTCGGTGAAATCGTGCACCGTCTCTTTCGCCTTTTCAAGCGTGAAACTGTTGAACTCGCTTTTCAGCACCGTGTCAAGGTTCACGGTGTCAATCTTCTGGTCGTGCAGGTTGCGCACAGTGACAATGTATTCGTTCAACTCGCCGTTGAAGGTGCTGCTGGCAATGTCGACCAACCGTTGCTGCGCCTTTCTGCGTATCTCCTCCTCAATGGCGGGCGTCAGTTCGGCTGGCGGAATCTTTTTCAGTTCTGCCTGTGCCTCATCGTCAATTTTGTCGGGGTCGAAAGCCGATAGCAGTTCGGCACTCATCTGCCCCAACGTCTTGCCCCGCGATAGGGTTTCTATCTTTTCCCTCTCTTTTTCAGTGACTTCTTTATTGAGCCGAATCAAGCGATTGGCCAACGAAGTGAACAAATCTTCCTCCGTCACACCCATAGTGACAGCACCCAACAAATCCTTCAGCGGCACGGTGGGTTTGCGTTCCAACGGACGGCTGTCGGTTTTCTTGGTTTGCGTTACGCCCACGGCATCCACAATCACAAAATGCGTTTTGGTCTGCGCCGTGCGGCTCACCAACTGCAATGAGTCAGGACTTATAGTTCGTGTGCCACGTCCCTTCATCTGCTCGAAATAGTTGGCACTGCGCACATCACGCATAAAGAGCAGCACTTCGAGCGGCTTCACGTCGGTGCCTGTGGCAATCATATCCACTGTCACGGCAATGCGCGGGTAGTATTGGTTGCGGAAGCGGTTGAGCACCGATTTGGGGTCCTCGTCAATCTTGTAGGTTACCTTCTTGCAAAAGTCGTTGCCTTCGTCGAACTCTTCACGCACAATCTTGATAATGTCGTCAGCGTGGCTGTCGGTCTTGGCGAAAATGAGCGTCTTGGGCACCTCGTACTGCCCGTTCTCGTCGTAGCGGTTTGGGAAAATCTCCTCCATCAGCGCCTTGCGGAACTGACGGATAACGGTGCGTATCTGGCTCGGATTCACCACCGATTTGTCCAAATCATTCTTCTTATATTCAGTGTCCTCATCCACCTGCTGCCAACGGGTTTTGCGAGTGGCTTTGTCACGATAGTCGATATGCCATCCCGCCTTGATTAGCCCGCCGTTTTTCGATATTTCAGTTTCAATGGAATAGACATCGTACGGCACATTCACGCCATCGATAACCGACTGCTCGTAAGTGTATTCGCTCACCACATTCTCGTTGAAGAAACCGAAGGTGCGCTTGTCGGGCGTGGCGGTCAAGCCTATAAGAAACGCATCGAAGTAGTCGAGCACCTGTTTCCAAAGATTGTAAATGCTGCGGTGGCACTCGTCAATCACCACAAAATCAAACTGTTCGATAGGCACTTTGGCAGTGTACTCCACAGGAATGGCCTGCTGATCCTTCAGTCTCTGCTGCAACCACGATGATTCGTTCGGGTTGTCGGTTTCGGCGGATTCGTCCAACTCCTCGCCTTTCAGAATCGAATAGAGTCGCTGAATGGTGGATATGCACACCTGACTGTCATTGGCAATATAACTCGACGAGAGCCGTTGCACATTGTAGAGTTCGGTGAATTTGCGGTTGTCGTCGTTCGGGCGGAAGTTCATAAACTCCTGCTCGGCCTGTTCGCCCAAATTGCGCGTATCTACAAGAAACAGAATACGTTTCGCTTTGGCAAATTTCAGCAGACGGTAAATGAACGTTATGGCGGTAAACGTTTTTCCTGCACCCGTCGCCATCTGAATCAGCGCCCGCGGGCGGTTGTTTCGGAACGATTCTTCGAGATTCGTCACCGCCTTAATCTGTGCTGGGCGAAGCCCCGTTGTGTCTAAAGCTGGAAAATCTTGCAACCGACTTCTAAGGCTTTTGCCGTTGCGCATCCATTCGGCAAAAGTTTCAGGGCGGTGAAACGCAAACACCACACGGCTGCGAGGCTTGGGATCACTGTAATCGGTGAAATGCGTCAGCGAGCCCGTTGTCTCATACACATATTTCAACGGTTCGTTGTTCAGGTATTTCAGCTTGGCGTTGGCATAGCGGGCCGATTGCTCCGCAACGACGGTCAGGTTCACCCCTTCCTCTTCGCGCTTCGCCTCGATAATGCCCACGGGTTGGCGGTTTACAAACAGCACGTAGTCGGCAGGGCCGGCATCGGTCTGGTATTCCCGAACAGCCACACCGATTCCTGCCGAGAAGTCTATCTTGCTTTTCGGCTGAATCTTCCAACCCGCCTGCTCAAGCAGGCCGTCTATTTTATCACGTGCTATCTGTTCGGGGTTTTGGTTCATGAAATCCTACATTATTTCATCAACTCATTATCCAAATTTACTGGCGAAGTGGCTGTTGCCTCGGTTTCGCCCATAAGGACTTTTACCACAGCACGTTGCATAAATGGATCGCTGCTGTATGCGTTGATGAGTAGGGAATTCTTGTTCAAGTAATATTTATTATAGTACGGATTGCTGAATGAAACGCCGATAACTTTTTCTTTCGGTAATTTAACCATTGTCCAGAGGCAGTATGCTTCGTAGTCTTTCAACAATGGCGAGCCGATAGGGGCAAAATAGTGGTTTTCAAAGCAAACAATTACTTTGTCGTATTCCAAAATACGATGCCACTGCCATTCCCACTCGTCCTTGTGAAGATTGTGTTTCACGTCAACTTGGAAACCACGTTTTTCCAACTCTTGCTTCATCGGTTCAAACACGGTGCAGTAGTCATTGTGGCTGATGTTCGCCAACAAGATTTTCTTTGTCGTATTTGTGTCAAGAGGAATTTGACCGCCTTTATTTTGTACAATCGTCACAGCTTTTTCTGCCAATTCGTTCAGTTTCGTGTCAACGTAGGTGTCGAATCCTTCTGGTTTTGGCAGGGCAATCGGCATACGGTTTTCCTTGTTAATCAAATTATAGCGTTCACGCAATGCCCACACACGTTCTACGGCGTCGTCGAGACGTTCCATAGAAATTTCACCACGGTTTATGCGTGCTTCAATCGTGTCCATATAACCGAGCGGTGGCCACAGCACGATGTCGGCACCGGCAACAAAGCATTGAACTGCAGTTTCCAATTCAGAGTCATAGAAACCATAACCGCCACCCATGTTCAACGCGTCGGAAATTACCACGCCCTTGTAGCCCATTTCTTTTTTCAATAATTTCTGAATCAATTCTTTAGATAACGTTGCTGGGAGAAAATCGCCATTCAGTGTGTCGGCTTTTTGGTACGCAGGAAAACGCAGGTGACCGACCATTATTGACGGAGTATTTTCTTTGATAAATGTCTGGAACACTTTGCCAAATGTTTTTCTCCATTCAAGCCACGAAAGATTGTTGGCAGACGTTACCAAATGTTGGTCACAGATGGTGGCACCGTCGCCAGGGAAATGCTTCACAGTAGTGATGACACCTTGATCTTGCAAACCTTTCATTTGGCTATGCAACAACGGAATAGCACGTTCGGCGTCGTCGGAAACGGAGCGTTCAATCACAAGCGGATGTAACGGATTGATATTCAGGTCGCATACAGGAGCGAGAACCCAGTTGAAACCCATTTCACGCGCTTCAACGCCAAGAATTTTTCCGTGTGCGTACGCCAGCGAGGTGTCGTTCGCCGCACCAATCGCCATTTCAACAGGTAACTTGGTGGCAGTGTTATAGTTATATCCGGCACCACGCTCAAAGTCTTCACTGATAAAAAGCGGCAACTTCGATGCGGCGTTGTATTCTTTTATAATACGGGGAATGAACGTTTCGAACAACAACGTGTCGGGTTTTTGATAGGTGAAATGCCATTGAGCCATAAACAAACCGCCCACTGGATATTTCAGGAAAAACGTATCGAGCGTGCCGTTACCAATCTGCTTGTGCATATACATATCGGACGTAATCATCATTGTCTGTCCGATTTTTTCGCGAAGCGTCAGTTGTTTCCACGTCGTGTCCGATGCTATGTTTTGAGAATTGGATTTATCGCCCTGCGAGCACGAAACGCACATTCCGCAAAGCCCAACAAAAAGGATGAGAAATTTTTTCATAAACGTATAATTTGTTACAAAGATACGTTTTTTGTGATACAACAATAAAAAATTAAGAATTTAAGAGTTAAAAATTAGGAGATTGCTATTTTTTTTGAAATACGAAAATTCAATCAAACAATACAAAAAGAAGAGCACGACAAGTAATACGCCGTAAAATAATATGTAGTCTTTTGACATGTCAGGAAAGAGAAGCAGAGGAAGCGTGCAGACAAGATAGCAAAGGAATTTGAGTGTGCGTATGACGATGATTTTGAACATACTTGACTTGTCGTTTTTTTGCGTCAAAAGAGCGAATGCAATTTCTCCAGCTCCGTTAAGCAATGCGAAGATGGCGATAAGACTTAAGGAAAAATTCAAATGCGGCATTTGCCATTTCGAGTGCAGCAGGCAAGAGATTAAAACCAAACACGTAAAAGTAGTCAAGTGTAGCAAAATGCGCCCCAAAACGTATTTCATTTTCCGAGATTTATAAAATCCTTAATCGCTAAATAAATTGCGGTAAAAACGGAAAAAAGCGACAAAACGATGGTGAATACTTGATTTTCGTTTCCACAAAGTTCGTCTAATTTTTGTCCTCCGAGCACACCAATAAGAATCACGGCAAGCATTTGGAAGCCGATATTGGTGTATTTTATGAATTTGTCGAAGTTATTTCTTTTCAACTGGGGCGGTTTTTTCTCCATTCATTTTACAAGAACCAGTAAAAATTGCACCAGGTTCTATCGCAAGTTTCGATGTAATAATGTCGCCAAGGAATTTTGCCGTGGAACGGAGAGAAAGAAGTCCTTTAATTGTAAGTTTCCCATTTACGGAACCTTCCACGTCGCAGTTTTGACAAGCAATTTCACCTTTCACGTCGCCAGTTTTACCAATGACAATTTTCCCTTTTGCGGTAAGATTTCCCGACAAAACGCCGTCAATTCTCATATCGCTGTCGCACGTAATGTCACCCGTAATTATTGTACCAGAAGTGATTAAGTTCGTTGTAAATGTTTCGTTGTCAGATCTTCCCATCTTTGTTTCCTTTAAAAATGAGTGCAAATATATAATTTATTGGGGAAAGTTTTTGATTTTCAAGGAGAAATTTCAAAATTTGCTTCGTAATTAAATAACCGCTGTAAAATGATATATTTAACTCCGACGCATTGGAAGGACTATCGTTTGATTGATTCTGGCAATTTTGAAAAACTGGAGCAATTCGGCTCTGTTGTGACTCGTCGTCCCGAACCGCAGGCCGTGTGGGACAAATCGCTTCCAGAAGCGGAATGGCAAAAACGTTCCACAATTGATTTTGTAGCGCGTTCGAGCAACAGTGGCGACTGGATTAAGCACAAAAACATTCCTGATGCGTGGAATTTAAAATACGACTACCTAAATTTAACGTGTAACTTAAAATTTACCTCGTTCAAACATGTGGGAATTTTTCCCGAACAAGCGGTAAATTGGGATTATATTTCAGAAATTTGTTCGGCAAATAAGGGCCTGAAAGTGCTGAATTTATTCGGTTATACGGGAATTGCTTCGGTTGCTGCCCGTGCCGCAGGTGCCGAAGTCACGCATCTTGATTCTGTTAAACAGGTGGTTTCGTGGACAAAACAAAATATGGAGTCGTCGGGTCAGGACAATATCCGTTGGATAGTTGAAGATGCACGTAAATTCGTGGCAAAAGAAGTTAAACGCGGAAATCTTTATAATGGAATCATAATGGATCCGCCGGCATTCGGGCGTGGGGCAAACGGCGAAGATTGGAAACTCGAGCGCGATCTGAACGCCTTGCTAAAAGACGTTGAGAAAATTCTTGACAAAAACCGTTACTTCTTTATTTTGAATACATATTCTTTGGGATTTTCGGCTTTTATTCTCGAAAATTTGGTGAATGAGATTTTCAAAAATCATAAAGCTCCAAAAGAATTCGGAGAACTCTATCTCGAAGACGATTTCAAGAAAAAATTACCACTCGGTGTAATCGCAAGATTTACAAATTTGAAGTAAAAGTTTATGTTGTTTCCCGAAATAGTGTATCTTTGACACTAACTATACATTTGTAATAATGAACAAGAAATTTTTATTTGGATTATTCGCCGGTCTTCTTTTGTTTTCAACGACTTACGGCCAAACTGAGCCGATGAAAACAGCCGACCGCCTAAAAATGTGGAAAGATTCATTGAATCTGACCAGTGCACAACTCGAAAAATTGTGGGCAATCGAAAAAGAATACAACCCTGAATTCGACACGGTTAAGTTCGATGGTGTGTTTGATGCCGCCAAAGCTCGTGAACACACTCGACAGATGAAAATAAAGGAAGTGCTTACCGAAAAACAGCAGATTCGTCTTGCCCAAATGGAAGAAAACGAAAGAAAAGTCCAAGGGCAAACAGCATCGACACAAACTAAGGCAAAGGAGACCAACGGTTTCCCGAGCTACAACACGAATCCGCTTCCTCCCGACAAGACTGGAGTGGAGCATACTGCTATCGAAATCGCCAAACAAATGGGTTTGGGATGGAATCTTGGAAACTCGTTTGAAGCAATAAAATACGTTCCCGACGAAACTCGCGACGACGGCGTCTGGCGAAAGACTTCAGGCAAAGAATATCCCGACGAATCATTTGAAACAGCATGGGGAAATCCCGAAGTCACGCACTTAATAACCGATGGCGTATACAAAGCTGGATTCAACGTTTTGCGTATTCCTTGCGGATGGGATTTGTATGTATATGACACCGTGAATGCAAAAATTCCTGATTTTTGGCTGGCACGTGTCAAAAAAACCGTTGATTCTTGTCTTAACCGTCACCCCGATATGTATGTAATGCTCAACATTCACTACGATGGCGGTTGGTTGGAAACGAACTGCAATCCCGATATGCAGGAAATCAACAACAAAAAACAAAAAGCATACTGGGAACAAATTGCGACCTATTTCCGCGACTACAACGACCATTTGCTGTTTGCCGCTTGCAACGAGCCAAACGTGCATAACGAGGTTCAGATGAAAGTGCTTGCCTCATATGAACAAACGTTTGTTGACGCTGTTCGTTCGACAGGTGGTAAAAACTACTACAGAACATTGATTATTCAAGGCCCATCGACCGACATTGACGAGTCGAAACGGTTATTTTACGCAATGCCGAAAGACGTGGTTGAAGGCCGGCTTATGTTTGAAGTTCACTACTACACTCCGTGGAACTTTGCCGGTATGACCGAAGATGCCGATTGGGGGCACATGTTTTACTATTGGGGAGAGCGGAATCTTAATCCGAAAGACCCGTACCGTTGCCCGACATACGGAGACTTGAACTTTATGAAGGAACATTTTGGAATGATGAAGGAAATGTTCGTTGACAAAGGCATTCCTGTTGTTTTGGGAGAATATGCCTGCAACCGGAAAGAATTTTCCGACACGCTGATTCAACGTCTTCACAATCAGTCGCGTTTGGATTGGGATTACGAAGTGACCAAAAACGCCCTGGAATACGGTATGATTCCTGTTTATTGGGACAACGGAGCGATGCGTGAACCGACTATGGGTATTTTCAACCGATTGAACGGCAAGCCATTCGACCAAGAGGTTGTTGACGTAATAATGAAAGCTGGCCGCGAGGCAAATAAATATTGGAAATAATTGTAGAGATGCGAAAGCGTCTCTACTTAATAAAACAAAAAAGGAAAGGGTAACAATTGTTACTCCTTTCCCCACTTATACTATGAAAAAAATGGTTACTCGTCTACTTCAACCATTTCGAATGGAACTTTGATGATAGATTGGTAGTCTTGACCTGCTTCCAACATGTCTTCATCGTCTTCTTCGTAATGCCATCTAATAACAATATCGTTACCGTTCTTTGCAATGATTTCGAACTTTTTCAACAAGTCGAGAATACATTTAGAGGAACTCGTGTTGAAGTATTCCAAATGAATGTTTACGATGGTTTTTGGTTGAGTTTGTTTCGTGTATTCATCTATCCATTCAAGAATAGGTTTGTAGAATTCCACAGAGTTTTCAGGAATTGAACGACCTTTTATGTCAAAAACTCCAGTATTTGCATCGAAACTTAAATCCGGCGTTTTAGCCGTGCCTTCCATTTTAATGTTGTTCATAATTTATTTCGTTTTAAAAAGTTGTTACAAATATACAGTTAATTCTTTGGAATGAAATTAAATTTCTTGTGTAAAATTTCACTTATCTCAGAACCTTCTTCTCGTAAAATCTCGTCGTCAGTGTCGTAGTACCAGTTTACGGTGAATTTTTCCTCGTTGGTGTCCAATAAGCGACGAATGGTTCGAGCAATATTTTTTAATGAAATTGAGTTGAGGTATTCCAAGTCAATTTTCAACACAGGATTCTGAAGCTGAGAAATAACGTCCTCGTGATCTTCAACCCATGATTCTATTTGTGCGTAATATTCATTAGCATCTTCCGGGAACGAGACGCCCACAATTTCGAATAACTGGTTGTCAATGTCAAAATTGATTTGCGGGGTACGTTTTGTGCGTTCTTTTTTGAATTTTTGATCTTTGTTGAGTTCTATTTCAAATGAAATAAAGGAATAATCTTCATTACATGGCTCGAATTTGCAGACAATCGGCTTACCGCTTGCCATGCGAATGAGGATAAGTCCAATCTGCGGACTTCCCGGGTTATCGATATTTTTCTGTAATGTCTTGATTTTCTGTTCTTTCAATTCTTCTGCGCTCATCAAATTGATTTTGTTCAACTGAAGAGTGAGTGAAGCAACTTCGTCGTTTGACATGCAATTTCGGGTTTGAACGAGAATTGTGTCATTCGTTGTTTCAGAAATTTCTATAGAAATAGAGTTTTGTAAAGATTTATCAAAATATCCGTGAGCGGCAATGTTACTTAACACTTCCATCATTACAGAACGAAGATAATGACAGAGTAGACGTGAATAACCTCGTCCTTCTGCTTTCCCGAGAATGTCAAGAAGCATTGGTTCTACCGTTTCTTCAGTAAGAATATCACCTTTATATGAATATATTAAATCCTTCATTTTACAAAATCTGCCCCGAAAATAAGAATAATATTTTTATTTTGCAAAATATTCTTGAAGAGAATACCGTGCACGTGGTGCAATATTTTGTGTGGCAAATTCGCCGGCCAAGAATTTGTGATATGCTGCAAGCCCTATCATTGCTGCGTTGTCGGTGGTATATCGCAACTCTGGCAAAAATGTTCTCCAATGATATTTTTCTCCAGCTGCAACAATTGCATCTCGTAAACCAGAATTTGCCGCCACGCCACCGCCGATTACAATGTCGGTGATTCCCGTCTGCTTTGCTGCAAGTACGAGTTTTTTAAGGAGAATTTCTATGATTGTCGATTGTACCGAAGCACAAATATCATCAATGTTTTCGGTAATGAAATTCGGATTTTTCTGCACTTCCTTTTGTAAGAAATACAGTATTGATGTTTTCAGTCCGCTGAAACTGTAGTCCAAATCAGGAATTTGCGGTTTGTTGAACTTGAAAGCCTGCGGATTTCCCAGTTTTGCGTGTCGGTCGATGTGTGGACCGCCAGGATAAGGCAGACCGAGTATTTTTGCCGATTTGTCAAATGCTTCACCGGCGGCATCGTCAATGGTAGTCCCGATGATTTCCATATCGGTGAAACTTTTCACAATAATTATTTGTGTGTGTCCTCCCGAAACCAAAAGACAGAGAAACGGAAATTTTGCCTGTTCTTTTCCGACAGTTTCGGGTGTGACGATGAAATTTGCCAAAACGTGACCATGTAGGTGATTGACTTCGATGAGCGAACAGTTTTTTGCAAGCGCAAACGCTTTGGCAAAGGAACTTCCGACAAGCAACGAGCCTAAAAGTCCCGGACCTCTGGTGAATCCAATTGCCTGAATATCGTCGACCGACACACCAGCTTGTTTTAGTGCATCGTCAACCACGGGAATTATGTTTTGCTGGTGCGACCGCGAAGCCAATTCTGGAACTACGCCGCCGTATCGCTCGTGTACTTTCTGGCTTGCAATTACGTTCGACAATAGCACTCCATCACGTAATACGGCAGCCGATGTGTCATCGCACGAAGATTCTATGGATAGAATTGTTGTACTCATATTTTATTTTTCGGTTGATACTTACCGACTTATGTCTATATTTGCACACAAAAATACTATTTTCGTTGAGAATACTAAAGCACATAGCAAAAATCTTATTGTGGACGATAATCAGTCTGTTTGTTCTGATTGTGCTTGCTGTAGTGCTGTTGCAGATACCTGCAGTACAGCAAAAACTCACCGGCAAGGTTGTTGCAAAAGTGAGCGAACGCATCGGTTTGCAGATAGAAGTGGGTAAAGTGTATCCAATATTTTGGGACGGGATTGTGTTGAAGGATGTATGCGTGCACGGAACACAGAACGATACAATTCTTTCTGCCGACGATATTGCCGTTTCGATAAATTCACTCAATTTAGATTCGTCTTACGTTGCATTAAGTAGGGTGTCGCTTGTTCGTCCCCAAGTGTGGGTTTCTGTCGATTCGGCGGGGAAGATGAATATTGCCCCGTTGTTGGAGTTGTTCAATTCTTCCGATACTACCTCGAATTTTGTGGTAAAAGTCGAAGACATTTCTATCAAAGATGGACAGTTTTCGTACAATGATTTTAGAGAAAACCAGAGTGAGGAATTTGGTGTAAATTTCAGTAATTTAAAGGTTTCCGAGTTGTATTTGCAGGCTCATGATTTTAGTATGAACGACGGCGAATATGCCGCTGCCATAGATAAATTTTCGTGCAAGGAACAATCTGATTTGCAGATACAATATTTACATGGAAATTTCAAGGTGAACGACAAATTGATCCGTGGCGAAGAATTTGTGTTGTATACGCCGAAGTCAAAATTGTCGGTTCGCGATGTTTCGCTGGCGTATGATTCGTTTAGCGATTTTTCTTCGTTTTGTGAATCTGTCAACATGGCAGCGCATTTCAATCGTTCCACAGTTTCGCTGTATGACATTTCGCTGTTTGCCCCTGTGCTGAAAGACATTCCGTATGATTTTTCTCTTGAAGGAGATTTTAATGGGACTGTCAGCGATTTTTCTGTAACCGATCTGCATATCGGCTACGGGCGGAGTTCACAGTTCGTCGGTACGCTTACGGCTCAAGGATTACCAGAAATAGACAGTACAAGTTTTTCGGTTGTGGCACAAAAAATTGTAACAAATCAGTTTGACTTGTCGCATACGCGTATTCCGCCGTTCAACGAGGAAGTGTATGTTGCCATTCCCGACGCATTGAAAAATATTACGTATTGTATGTTCAGTGGTGAACTTGGCGGTACAATATATAATTTGACGGCTCGAGGAAAAATCGAGACAAATGCCGGCGATATAGTGACAGATGCCCGTCTGAAACGTGCTGCGGTTAATCAGTGTGTGGGAGAAATTGCTTTGAAAAATGTCGACTTAGCAAAAATTTCCGATTCCGACATGTTTGGAAAAACTTCGGCTTCGTTTACTGTTGACGGTACGTTTTCGTCGGATTCGCTTATTGAAGCGACGATAAAAGGGAATATTGACGAGATAGAGTGTAACCAATATAAATATGTAGACATTGACGTGGACGGAAAAATTTCTTCACGCCGCTTTTTCGGAAAAGTCAATGTTGTGGATCCGAACCTTGATATGAAATTTGTGGGCGGTCTTGATATGTCTAATCCTTTGCCTATGTTTCGCTTCAAAGCCGATGTGAATCAGGCGAATCTTGATGCACTCAATTTTATTGACGATAGTCTGTCGTCGTTGTCGTTTTCGACAAAAGTCGATTTCACGGGGTTAAAATTGGACGATATGAACGGCGACATTGCCATTTATGATGCCCGCTATTCCAATGCTCGTGGCGATGTTTCCACAAAAAATATTGCACTGAATGTTTCAAACGAAGATAAACAACGAAAGATAAAACTTCATTCGTCCTTTGTCGATGCGTCGGTCGAAGGTTCGGGAAGTTATGCCGATTTGTTTTCGAAGGTGAAATCGACAATAGCCCAACATATTACAGCGATTCCGCAGGAAAAGAAAAAGAACTTGCAAGTTCCTGATTTTAAAGTTAATGTGGACGTTAAAAATCTCAATAACATTTTTGCGTTGCTTCAGCCCGAGCTGAACATTGCGTCGGGGACGAAATGCGAGGCGATTTACAAAAAAGAATCGGAATTGTGTGAGTTTTCAGTACAGTCTCCGCAGTTGACATATAATAATGTAAATTTATACAAATGCAGATTGAATGGCGACATTGCTGCTGGCGGAATGCACGTAGATTTGAAAGGTATGCTCGATTCTGCGAGCAACAATGTGGAATTGATTGGCTCTGTCGTTCGCGATAGTGTAAAGCTCAATGCAAATTGGAATTATAATACCATGCTGCGCACATTCGGCAAATTGGTTGTTGATGGAAAATTGCAGACAAAAAAGGTAGGCGAAATTCCGAAGATGCTGTTTGCCGTCAAGCCTTCCACAATGTCTGTCAACGATTCTCTGTGGAATATCGGAGAAGCCACCATTGTAGTTGACACCACAAGTATTTCTTTGACAAATGTTTCGTTGTTCCGAAACGATAGAAAAATTATGGTTGACGGCGTAATTTCCGAAAACAAAGATGATTATGTGGTTTTGAATGTTGAAAATTACGACCTCGCCGATTTGAATCCGATAATAAATAATGAACGTGTGCGATTGTCTGGTCCGCTGGAAGGTCGTGTACGAGTAAAAAATGTGTATAAAACACCATTGGTGTTTGCCGACATAAATTCTTCTCATTTTTCGTTCAACGACAATGAACTCGGTAAGTTGAAATTGCAAAGTTTTTGGGAAAACAAGGCAAAGGCTCTGTTGATGAGGTTTTCGGTGCAAAACGGCGAAGATGCGGTAATTGCAGCCGAAGGAAAATATGTGCCGTCGAGTGATTCCGTTGCGTACAAAGTAAACTGCAATTCTTTGCATTTGGATTATTTCAGCGAAATATTAGAAGGCGTTGTCAACGATATGAAAGGCGTTCTTGACGGAGAAATTTCCATCTCAGGTACATTGAATAATATGAGTCTTTCTGGAGAATTACTTGCAGAAAATGGTTCATTCACAGTCGATTATACAAAAGTGCCATATACGTTTGGAGGAAAATTGCGTGCCCGTGGAACGCGTTTCTTCTTCTCAGACTTTTTACTCCATGACCAAGCCAATAATGAGGGGGAAGTGAGAGGTTTTATTGATTTGAAGGAGCTTCCGAACATTCTGTATCTTTTTGATTTACAAACGCCTAAGTTGCTTGCGATGAATACAACTATGCAAGACAATGAATATTTTTATGGCACCGTATATTTTAATGGTATGGCGAAAATTGAGGGCGATTTGAACGAAACAGCCATTTCTTGCGAAGGAAAATCTTTGGAAAATACGGTGTGTAGTATTCCTGTCACGTATTCAGAGCTGACGGGAGCCTATGATTTTTTGTTGTTTTCGTCCGACACCATTCAGACACATACGTATGAAAAAGTGAGTTCCTCCTCGTCAATTTCTATTGACATGACGCTTGATTTGACGCCCGACGCTTTGGCACAAATCGTTTTCGACCCCAAAGTTGGCGACGCGATTAAGGCTCGCGGACGAGGGAATCTTCAGATAAAGATGGATAAAGGCGGTGATTTGAAAGTTTACGGACGATACCAAATTGAGGAAGGAGATTATCTTTTTACGTTGAAAAACCTGATAAATAAAAAGTTAATACTCGAGAAAGGGGGAACGATTGTATGGAACGGTGATCCGTTAAATGCTCAGGTCGATTTAACGGCGAATTATGAAACAAAAGCCTCGCCGCAACCGCTGATGGATAGTTCGTCATCGGCTGCAAAGCGAATCCCAGTCACTTGTCAGGCCCATTTGAAAAACAATCTGCTTTCGCCTGATATTTCCTATGATATTATTGTGCCGTCGTCGGCAACGCATGTGAGTGAGGTTTTGGCAACTCTTAGCGAAGATGAAAAAACGCTACAGTTTTTCTCGCTCATGTTGCAAAGTGCATTTGTTCCTATCAATTCCGATGTCACGACAGGTGGCTCGGTTTCGTTGGAGGTGCTGAGCAATCAGTTCAGCAATATGCTTTCGCAGATTGACCCGAATCTCGACTTGAACGTTAATTATCGCATTGCAACGGACAATTCGATGAGCAATGAATTTGAATTCGGATTTTCCCGTCAGTTTTGGAATGACCGAATTTTGGTGAACGTGAACGGTTACACCGATTTTGGAGCGTCGGAATCGACGCCGACGAATGCGGAACAGACGCAGACATCAGATTTTTCGGGAACTGTGAGTGTAGAAATGAAGGTGAACAAACGAGGGACAATAAAAGTAAAAGGTTTTTCCCGTAGCAACGAAGACGAACTGACTGAAAAACAGGAAAATACCAACGGTGTGGGCTTTTTCTTCACTAAAGATTTCAATACATTGAAAGATTTGTTCCGAAAACAGGAAGAAAATTAGTTTAACTTGATAATTCCGAAAAAGTAAAGAAAATTATTTGCCAAATATATTTGTTGTCTCAAAAAACTTATTACTTTTGTCCAATGTAAAAAACTATAAGGCAATTGATTGTTTAATTCAAAATTAAAAAAATGAAGAAAAAATCTATTTTTCAAATTGCATTGGGTACTGCGGTCGTTGTAGCCGTAGGATGTAGCAGCCCAAGCAAAATGTTAAAAGAGGCAGCATCTGTACGTTATAATGTAACGCCAGATCCGCTTGAGATGAAAGGTGACAGTGTAGAGATTTCAGTAAATGTGGTTTATCCAGCAAAATTCTTCAACAAGAATGCTGTGATGGAATTGACTCCAGTTTTGAAATCCGACAAAGCATCTGAATCGTATAAGACAGTAACCTTACAAGGCGAAAAAGTACAAGGAAACGGTGGTGTGATTTCTTTTGCCGGCGGTTCATACACATACACTGGCAAGGTGCCATATTCTGATGACTTGTTGCAGTCGGAATTGATGGTTGACAGCAAAGTAACTGTTAAGAAAAAATCTGTGAATCTGCCTTCTGCAAAAATCGCTGATGGTGTATTGGCAACTGCTTCATTGCTGAAAAACGACGCTCTTCCAATTGTTTCGGAAAATCAATTCAAACGTGCAGAAGTTTTGACTTCGGAATCAGAAATCGTTTTCCAAATCAACAACGCTTCTGTTCGTTCAAACGAGCTTTCAAAACAAAGTATGAAGGATATGAAGTCTTTCGCTAAAAACACTGAGAAAGATACTACTATTACTTTGAAAGGCGTTGAAATCGTTGGTTATGCATCTCCTGATGGACCAGAAGACAACAACGAAAACTTGGCTAAGAATCGTCAAGCAGCAGCTGAAAAAGCATTGAAGGGTTCTGTAAAAGGAACTTTCACTTCAAACTACATGGCTGAAGACTGGGATGGTTTCCGTCAATTGATGGAATCTTCAAGCATCCAAGACAAAGATGCAATTTTGAATGTACTTTCTCAATATTCAGACCCTGTTGTTCGCGAAGCTGAAATTAAGAAAATGGGTGTTGTTTATCAAGAAATTGCAGACAAGATTCTTCCTCAACTTCGTCGTTCTAAAATTGTTGTAAGTGCTGAAAAAGTTGGCAAATCTGATGAAGTTCTTCTTCAAGCAGGTTTGGGCAAATCAGACGTAAAACTTACCGAAGATGAATATTTGTTCGCTGCAACAATTGCTGAAAACGCTAACGATGCAGAAACAATCTTGAAAAACGGTGCAACTGCATACTCAAACTCATGGAAGATTGTAAACAACTTAGGTTGTCAACAAATGGAAGAAGGTAAACTTGACGATGCTCAGGCTTCATTCGCTCGTGCCGATGAATTGTCTGACGGCGACAAGGCAGTTAAGAACAACATGGGTGTTGTAGCTGTAAAACAAGGCGACTTGGCTAAAGGTTATGAATATTTCGAAGTTGCTCAAGGTGCAGGTTCCGAAGTTAAATATAACATGGGTACTGTAAAAGTAAAAGAAGGCGATTATCCAACTGCTGTTGAAATGTTCGGTAGCAACCAAACTTTCAACGCTGCTTTGGCAAAATTGTTGGCTGGCGATGTTGACGGTGCGTTGAGTACTGCAAATCAAGTAGAAGAACCAGATGCTTCTGTTGATTACTTGAAGGCAATTATCGGTGCAAGACAGAAAAATTTCGATATGATTATCACTAACTTGAAATCTTCTATCGAAAAAGATTCTGCATTCCGCGACAGAGCTAAGAAAGATATGGAGTTCAGAGATTATGCTGACGACTCTAACTTTCAATCAGTTGTTAAATAGGTAGTTTTTCATAATTGGTGGAGAAAGGGAATTGACGTGAGTCGGTTCCCTTTCTTTTTTAGTTGGAGACTTCAATCTACGTCTCCTATTTTTTTGTTGTATTGGATAGAATATAACGGAGGAATATAGGGTTTCATAAAAAATAATTGTCTATTTAGCGAAACCTTTTTGGATTTTTTTGTGTCTATAATTGTAAATATACTATCTTTACAAACTTATAATTTGGAAGGTATGAAGTCTTTAAAAACATTTCTTAATAGGGCGGTGCTCACATTCGGCATTTTATTCCCTATGATAGCTACGGCGGCTGCTCCGACGTGGACTCGCACGAATTATACAAGTTCAACGGCATTCATTGGTATCGTAAAAATCAACGATTATAATCCTTCATTCCCAATTACGGTAGAAGAAGGCGATTATATCGGTGCGTTTGTCGGCGAAGAATGTAGAATGATTGCGAAGGTTTTTGCATACGATGGCAAATTATACGTTTCGTCGGTGATTCAAGGTGGCGATGCATCTGATATGACTGGCTCGACAAGTACTCCTGAAGAACTTGAATTTAAGGTCTGGGATAATTCGGCAAGCCAATTAGTAAATACGCGGGTTTATGGAACTTTGTTCACGGAATCTGCTGGCGAGATTTTCGATTATGAGATTGGAAAACCAAACACCGACAGCAAACTTGAATCTTTGTCGGTTACAGATTATACTTTAGACCCTGCCTTCTCTGCTACAACTACTGAATACGAGATTTCAGTACCTTATGGAACTTCGTTGCCTGCAAGTTCTGCATACACGGCTGTTGCTGCCGATTCTCGCGCGAATGCAGCAGTTGTTGCTGCAACGGAATTTGGTTCCGATAATAAGGCAACAACAACAATTACCGTAACGGCTGAGGATAATACAACGACAGTTTATACGATTACATTCGTTCAAGAAGCCTGTACTGCTACGGCTCCAACAAATTCTGAAGTTCGCGATGTTGTAGCTTATTGTTATGAAGATAGTAATATAGTGCTTGACGCAATGTTCGGCAATAAGTTCCACAATGCGGTTTGGTATGATGTTCAAACCGAGGGAACACCGTTGTTCTCAGGAAATTCTTTCAAACCGGGAGTATCTGACCCAGGCCAATACACATACTATGTTGCGAGAAACGACGGAACATGTGAAAGTACAGAACGTACAAAAGTAACTTTGTTGATAAATGACAAACCATATCCTACAATTGTTGGGTTGGACGAGGAATATTGCGCTAACGAAGCAGCTGTTACATTGGGAGTAGAGCAATCGTATGTTAGTGTCGCCTTTACAGTAAATGGTGCAAGTGCAACAACGTTTGACCCAGCTTCAGCGAAAGTTGGTGAAAACACAGTTGTTTGTCAAGTGACTGATATAAATGGTTGTAGCGGTAGTATGTCACAGACTGTAACGGTAAAAGCACTTCCATCAATTGATTTTTCTTCTACTCCAAAAACTGCTTGCGTCGGTGAAACCGTAAACTTGACTCCGACAAAAGGAACGTGGTCGGGAACTGGTGTTTCGGGGACAACATTCTCTTCGGAAACGGCTGGTTCGGTAATCTTAACGTATGAGGAATCTGCAAACGGCTGTTCGGCAAGCGACAATGTTACAATTACGGTAAATAAAGCAACTGCTCCAACCGTACAGTCTGCTTCTGTTGAAATGAATGCTGCTGTTCCTGCGTTGACGGCAGCAGCCGATGGAACCATAAATTGGTATGAAACAGAAAGTGGAACTGTAAAGGGAACGGGTACTTCATTTACTCCATCGGTTTCAACAGCTGAAGAAAAGGTATTTACCTTCTATGTAAGTAATACCGTTGCTGGTTGCGAAAGCGAGAAAGTTCCTGTAACATTGTCGGTAACGTCTTGTACGACCGAAGCTCCTTCTATTGCTTCTGTCGATGCCATTTGCGAAGGTGATGCTTTCCCAACTTTGACAGCGACTGGTACAAATATTACGTGGTATTCTGCTGTAACGGGCGGAAGTTCTTTGGGAACAGGAGCAACTTACACGCCAACTGCGGCAGGTACGTATTATGCTTCTCAAAATCCTGGTTGCGAAGGTCCACGTGCCTCGGTAACGGTTGAAGTTAAGGAAAAACCTGCTACTCCTATAGTGACAGGAGCAAGTTCATGCGACGGAGGTGAATTAACGGCAATGACGTCAAACGTTGCTGCTGATTGGTACACCGACAAAAATGCAAGTGCCGTTGCTGAAAATACAACATCGTACAAACCTACGTCGTTGAATGCGACAACTAAATTTTATGTAAAACAAGTTGTCGGAGGCTGTTCTTCCGATTTTGGAGAAGCAACATATACAATTGCATCGGCTCCTTCGAAACCGAAGGTTGATGCAACAGAAACCTGTTTGGGTTCAACGGCATATTATTTCGTAAGAATGTCGGGCAACTTGGACAACGGTGCAACTTTGCAGTGGTATGACGAAAACGGCACGGCGCTTGGTACGGAACGTATTCAAGATGTAGCCGTCACAAAAGCGGGTGTATATAATTATACTGCAAAACAGGTTATTGGCGAATGCTACTCTGATGCTGCTACTGCCACGTTGACGGTATATGCTTTGCCGAAACCGACAATTACCGTAAATTCTTCATTCTGTTCCGACGATGAAACTGAAGTTGATGTGGTGGTAGATACAGAAGGAGGAGACCTTATGATTGACGATATAATAATGTTTAGTTCGTCATTCGTACCTAAGTCATTAGGTGTGGGGTCGCATAGAATTACGTATTCATACGAAGATGAACATTCTTGTTATGGCGAAACAGAAGTTTTGATTTCTGTTGACGATTGCGCCGCTCCTGCTGTTGAAACTATTTCTTTAGGAAAGACAAGTCTTTCATTATTAAAAGGTCAACAAGCAGATGCAATCAGCGTTACGATTCTACCTGCGGAATCACCGCAAACAGTTAAGTGGTCTTCTTCGAATCCAAATGTTGTTACGGTTGATACTGATGGAAAGATTACCGCAGTTGGAAAGGGAACGGCTACAATTACGGCAACATCGACATATACTTCGACAAAATCTGCTTCGTGCGAAGTTACGGTTGTCGCACCTGTAGAATCTGTTGCATTCAACAATCCGTCGGATATAACTGTTGCTGAAAATGGAACAGTTTCGTTATCTCAATACTTGGTTGTAAATCCTGACGATGCTTCGGTACAATCAACTGAATGGAGTTCGTCGTCTTCTGTTGCTACAGTAACAAATGGTGTTGTTTCGGTTTCTGAAGTAGATGCGAATACCGAAGTCACAATTACAGTGAAGGTTACAACAGAGGACGGAACATCGAAAACGGCTCAGATTACGGTTACCATTATAAATGGTTGCAGTTTGTCGGCTCCAGCAGTAATGGTTGCTACACAGACAATTTGTTCCGATGGTAGCGAAGAAGCGATATTTACTGCAACTGGCGATGCCTCTGCCGATTGGGTTTGGGTAGATGGTTCAAACGAGGTTGTTTCGTCTATCAATTCATTCACGACAAGCAAGGCAGGTTCGTATTTCGTATATCAAGTAGATGGCGACTGCAAGAGTCCATCGACAAAAGTTGAAGTTTCTACTACGGAATGTGCCGTACCAGTCCAGGCAGTTTCATTCACCAACACGACAAACTTAACTGTTGGCGAATCAGCAACAATTGATTTAAATACATACTTGAAAATTCAACCCGACAATGCTTCGGTTGAAAGTATAGTTTGGTCGTCTTCATCTTCGGCTGCGACGGTTGCAGACGGTGTTGTCTCTGCTGGCGAAGTCAATACCGACACACCAGTGACAATCACGGCGAATGTGACGACAAAAGACGGAACATCGAAAACAGCAACGGTAACCGTGACGATTATAAACGGTTGCAGTTTGTCGGCTCCAACGGTGGCAAATTCGACACAATCTGTTTGTGCTGGAAGTGGTGAGAAAGTAACCTTCACCGCGTCGGGAACTGCATCGGCAAGTTGGGTTTGGGAAAATGCCTCGAATGTGGTTGTTTCTTCAACAAGTTCATTGCAGACAGCAACAGCTGGTACATATTATGTATATCAGAAAGAGGGTTCATGCGAAAGTCCTCGTACTTCGGTTTCGTTGGTAGAAAAAGCAAAACCTGCGAAACCAGTTGTGGAAGATGTGAGTGTTTGCGAAGGCGAATCTGCAAGACCGTTCTCGTCTAATGTAGTGGCATTGTGGTACACAAGCGCAAATAACAAAGTCGCTGAAGGTATTTCATATACTCCGACCTCGGTTGGTACATATTATGTAAAACAAGAAGTTGACGGCTGTTTGAGCGATGCGACAACGGTAACATACACAATAAATAAATTACCTGTGGTTTCAATTACTCCATTGCAACCATTGACTGCAGATGATTCTCCTGTGACAGTAACTATTTCTCCAGTTGGAGGAACATTGTCGGGAACTGGCGTGAAGGGTTCTAAGTTCGATCCTTCGGTCGGCGTTGGTACGTATACGTTGAAGTATACTTATACCGATGTAAACGGATGTTCTAACGAGGCGTCAATGTCGGTTACCGTTTCTCAGGGTGTAGACAGAAAACAGTTGGGTGACACAATAAATCGTGCAACATTGATTTCAAATATTTATGCTACGGACGATTCATATCCTGTGTCAGCTAAAAATACTTTGACACAAGCCATAGCAGATGCCCGTGTATACTACGACAATTATACCTCGTATTCACAATCAGAACTGAATAATCAGGTGACACTATTGAGCAAAGCGATACAATCATTCTTGAACAGCAAAGTCGAAATTATTAACCTGTCTGCTTTAGAGGCAAAAATTATTGAAGCAAATACAACTATTTCGACAAATGAATACCGTATGGGTACTAATGTAGGTAATATCCCTGAACCAAGTTTCACCATGTTGCAGAATGCAACGACTAAGGCTACAGGAGTTTACAATAATCCACCTGCTACGCAAGCAGAAATCAATGCTGCAGTGGCAGAACTTAATACGGCAATTCTTGCATTCCTGCAATCCGAAATTAAAAATATTGTTGAAGGATTCTCATTTAATACGAGAAAGATTTATCTGATAGTTGGTGAAGAATATTATCCAGAAGTAACGTTCTCGCCTGTCGGTGCATCTGCCGATTTAATCTGGACTTCGTCAAATACTGACGTGGTAGATGTTTACGGGTCGGGTAAGATTGTCGCAAAGAAGGCTGGTAGTGTTGCTGTGACGGCAACTTGCATCAACAATGCGGCATTGACAGACAGAGTCGTGGTTGTTGTGACAGAAGCCCCTGTGCTTGAAACAGTTACAATGAATAATCTCGGAAATCAGTTATACCTTCAATTCTCAGAAGATATGAGCGAACCTGCTCCAACAATCTTCACCGATTTGATTGTGTACGGGAAAGATATTCCTCTTTATAGTATTGTGAATATTTCTATGTGGCCGCTCGACAACAAACGAATTATTTTGACACTTGGCACGTATATCGACAACCCTAATGATATTCGTATTGTGTATAAAGGTAATTCGTTGACTTCGATATATGGTGGTGCCGCTCCAAGTTTTGACTTCAGCATGCGTGAAACCCCTGTAGAAGATGTAGCACTTGCAGAGACTAAAGTTTATCCGACACTTGCCACGACGTCAATTGCAGTTTCGGGATTGATGGAAGGCAATCAGATTTCGATAGTTTCAATCACCGGCGAAACGGTAGTTTCTATGATTGCATCGTCGGACGTTGAGTCGATACAAATCTCGAATTTAACGGCAGGAACGTATTATGTTCTCATTTCCGAACATGGACAAATAGTGGCTCGGCACTCATTTGTAAAAAAATAGTTGAAAAGTCACGATATAAATAAAGGCTATCCTAACACGGTAGCCTTTATTTTTGTAAAAAATGTGATTATGAAACGATTTCTTGTATCTGTTCTTGCAGTTGTTGTTACTATTGGATTGTCGGCGCAAACGAAAAATGCCGATGAAGTTAAAACGACCTTTTCTCCACGTAATTTACAGGCAAATCATACGGAATTTTGTCTGCAATCGGTGTTGAATCAATATAATATTGACGAAAATCAGAAGGGAAATATTTCCCAGATTACCGTAGCGCGTGCAAAGGCGTCGGTTGTGTGTGCGTTCAACGAAAATAACCAACCTGTGAACATTACCAAGGACGGCAACGAACTATGCAAGTTCATCTATAATTCAAAAGGAAAGATAGAGATTGCACAGTCGGGTAATTCCATTGTTGCTATTACGTACGATAAGAAAGGCAGAGTTGCAAGTGAGGCTTTTCTTGTAGAAGGTTCTGGCAAAAACCAGATTGATTCGAAGAGCAAACCTACTATGGTTGACAAGTATATTTATACCGATTCGTGGAAGAAACAAACGTTGAGCGATACTACAGAGTGCGTATATTTATTCGAAGCGACGAATACGGGTAAAGCAAAAGAATGGATTATTGATAGAATGTATCTCTATGATTACAATGGCAAAGGATTGATGACTAAAAAGATCGAAACGGCACGCGATAAAGTGCGAGAATCTGTTACGGAATTTAACTACAAGAAAGGCGTTTTTCAACAGCAAATAAAAACATTCTCGAATACCAATATGGTTGAAAGCACTGTTTATACTTACGAAGAAGGGTATTTAATCAAAGCAGTGAAAGGCTTTTTCAGAGATATTTCGAAACGTAAATCAGTAGAATTAAGTTCTGAAACCTATATGATGGTATATGATCCACAAAGAAACCTCGTGGAATATAGATGTAAGGACGAACGCAAGTACGATTTATGTATTATGCAATATGATGAAAAACAACGACTTGTAAATGTAAAGAAAAGACAAGAAAATGGAGAAATGGTTCCAATATTTCAGTGTGAGTACGACTCGGCCGATATGGTTTCATCAACCACCAAAAACGAGGTAACTATGCAATACACTTACGAATACGATGCCCAAGGCAATTGGACGAAACAAACCATAACGAAAAATGGCGAGGCGGTAGGTGTTATATCTCGAACTATACAATATAAATAATGAAAAATTAAGGGTGGCTGAGCTTGTTGATGTTACCCAATTATATGCAATATTGTGAAATGTGAAAAAATAGACGAATAGTTTTGCTATTCTTATTTTTTCGTTCTACTTTTACCACACTAAAAAATGTATGTTTAATTAATATTAGAATTTATGAAAAAATTATTTTTATTCTTGGGTGCAGCTTTGTTCTCGCTTGGTGTGAGTGCAACGGAATATGATGTTACCATTTCTTCTTTTAATGTTGATTTAAGTGGTGACAATAATGTTGAATTCACAGATCAACTTAATGGAGCAACATTAACAGAAGGAGACGTTATCAATTTAACATTAAAAGGATACTTTGATGCTCCTGCAATTGTGACATATAATACTATTGCTGATAATGCTGCTGATGCATGTGGTGCAGGTTCGAATTGTTATTGGAATCAATTGACGGAATATGTAACTGAACAACTGGGAACGGCTGTTATTGGTGAGGAGTTTAATGTAACGAAGAAAATTGATATTACAACGACAGCTAACACAAATGAAAAATATATAGTACAATTGAGTTTTAGTTTTTCTTCATTGAAGGATAAGAAGAAATATCCGCAGTTCAAATTCCGACCAACGGCAGAGGCTTTATCGGGAGATACTAAAACTTACGAAGTTACTGTTCCTACATTAAAATTTGGTTCAGATGGAGGAAGTAACTACAAAGCAGAAGTTGTGTTTGAAACAGAAACTGCAATGGCAATGGATGACAACTTGAATGTTATTATTAAAGGTAAATTTAGCGAAAATGTTAGTGGTCTTATATTCATGGTATTTGATAATGATGGAAATGAAGTGTTAGGTTGGAGTGTTAAAGGTGACTTCCAAGCAGCGAAAGATGCGACAGTAGATGTTACACTTCCTCTTGTTATGCCAAAAGAATGTCCAACGACAGCCGCAAAACTTGGAATATTTATTGAAGGGTATGATGCAGAAGTCCCAATTTCATTCTTAAAAGATGGCGATGTAGAGCACGATCCTGTTGAAGTGGCAAAGAAAGAATATACAGAAGTAACATTGGGATACAATCAATATGCTACACCTGCAAACTATCAGTTTATTGAAGCTGAAGTAGCATCAGATGTACAAGTTGGCGATTATGTAACATTCTCAATCAATGGTGTGAGCAATGCTGCATTCAGCAAAATGAAAGTTTACTTAAGAAATCCTGAAGGTTATTCTGCAATTTCTGAGTATGTAGAGATTTTGGCAAATACCGAAGCTAACGGTACAGTTTCATATTCAGGCAAAGTTGAAGCTTCTGCTGCCGCTGCAAAATGTGACTTGGTATTTGAAATTCCAGATGAAGCAACAGAAGGTACGTCTATCGTAATTGCCCCAGAAGGTGCAAATATTCACGAAGCAATAGAATTGGCAGAAAAATCTTTCACATCTCTTTCTTTGGCTGCAAATGTATGGGAAGGCGGTTCTAACTATCAATATGTAGAAGAGATAACTGCTCCTGAAGAAGGTTTCTTAAAAGGAGATTATGTATCATTCTCAGTTTCTGGTGTTGCAAGTCATGATATAGCAAAACTTCAGGTTGTATTGATTAATGATTCATACGAAGGTGTGTCGGAATACGTTACAATTGCTGAAAATGTAAAAGAAGGTGACGAAATCAATTTCACGAAGAAATTGGCTCTCACTGGTGCAACTGATGTTTGTAAATTATCTGTAACAACAACTGACGAAGCAATAGAAGGCGTTGAAACAATTACAGTTACAGCAAAAAATGTTGCTGTAGACGAAGTTGCATCTTCTGCTTTCGCAGTCGTTGGCGGCATGGTTTACTCTGCTGGCGAAATCGTTGTATATAATGTTGCTGGTAAAGCAATTGCTTCTGCATTCCAAGCATTCAATGTTAATTCTTTGGCAGCAGGAGTTTATTTCATCACTGCACAAGAAGGAACAATTAAATTTGTAAAATAAGGACGTGATGTTTCCCGTAGAGACGATGTGCATCGTCTCTACACATCAATCACGGGATATTTTGTAGAGACGTCACAATGTGGCGTCTCTATTTTTTTTTATGGAATTTAAATTTTTTTTCTCCACCATATAGGGTTTTTAAATCTAAAAATGTCTAAATAGAACAAAAGAAATAGTACATTGTTAGTAATGTATTGAAAAAAATATTTTACTTTTGTAGGCTTATATATTTGTAAACATTAAATAGATTAGATATGAAAACAGAGATTACAAAGGCGAGAGGTTGGTGGAAACACCTGCTGTTACTATGTGTAACCCTCTTGGGAGCGTTAGGTATCGCATCTGCGGCACCGAATTATCCGTTCCCGAACAATTATCCGTACCCGAATGGAACAATCTATACGGGTAATGATGTACAAACAAAAATCCAGTCGTTGTATACGACGTGGAAGGCTAAGTATTACGAAGAAAGTGGTAACGAAGCCCGCGTCAAGTTCGTTCAGGCTGGTGAAAGTGGTACGAATTCCGTATCCGAAGGTATAGCATACGGTATGCTTATCACGGTATATATGGATAACTCCGTTAACAACACCCAGGGCATGTTCGACAAGTTGTGGGCGTACTACAAGGCGAATTCCAACAACCATGGCGTGATGAACTGGAAAGTTAAGGGTTTCACTCATCAGGTTGCTGACCCAGTATCAGGTAACTCAAACGGTGCTACCGATGCTGACTTGGATGCAGCTCAGGCTTTGTTGATGGCATATAAACAATGGGGTAAGGCTTCGTACTTGACTGATGCTCAAACGTTGATTCAAAACTTGTGGGCATACGAAGTAAATTCGAACAAACAGTTGAAACCTGGTGACATGTTCGA
This sequence comes from Bacteroidales bacterium, assembly GCA_017516865.1. Classification (GTDB taxonomy): domain Bacteria; phylum Bacteroidota; class Bacteroidia; order Bacteroidales; family UBA1715; genus UBA1715. The sequence goes on along the minus strand of JAFXAU010000013.1, from coordinate 16,639 downwards.
TGATTATAAGAATCCTTGCTATTTCATCACCAACGCAATGAAGTTGTTTACACAGGTTAAAACTCTTGAAGGTTGGTCGAACAACTGGGATTGGAACACGGTTGCTTCGAACTGCTACGGCATAATGAATAAGTGTGCCAATGCTTCAACGGGTTTGATTCCTGACTGGTGTTATGAAGACGGTTCATTGTTGCCTGGTATTAAAGACGGAAAATTTGAGTCAATCTTTGGTTACGATGCTGTCCGTATCCCTTGGCGTATGGCTCATGCCTATGCATGGTATGGTGATTCTGAAGCAAAAGCGATTGCTTCAAAAATTACAACTTGGGCAAAAGGTAAATATCCAAGCCCAAATGATATTGTTGATGGTTATTATTTGAATGGTAACCCGGGTGATGGAAATTCTCCGTTCACGGGTTCTCTTTCTTCTTGGGGTACAAGTAAGAACGCCTGCTTTAAGGGCGGTTTGAGTATCGGTGCAATGGTCGATGCTTCTTTCAGCGGCTATAGAGACTTATGTTGGCAATATGGTGCTGCAACCGATGCGTATGGTGCATATTACACGCATACGACTCAGTTGTTGTTCATGTTGTGCTTGACAGGTAACATGCCTAACTTCTATGACATGAACCCTGTATTCTTAAGCGCTGAAACAAATGCAGCTGGTACTGCAATTTTGATGAACTTCTCGAAACCAATTTCTGAATCATCGGCTTCAAGTTCTACGGGTAAATTTACTGTTTCGACATATCCAACTGCCGATGATGCAAAAAATAAGACAAACGGAACTACAATCTCTGTTTCTTCTGCTTCCGTTTCATCAAAAACGGTTACGTTGAATTTGTCAAGTGAAATTTTGAATCCATACATATTTATATCATATAATGGTACAACTTTGCAAGGAACTGATAATTCCGTAGCCGGAACATTCGAATACAAAGAAGTTAAGAATGTGATTACAAGTATGGAACCATATCCAATTGCCCGTTATACGAACCAGTTGGGTACTGAAATTTATATTCAGTGGTCGAAAGATGTAAAATTAACTTCGGCCAATGCAAGTGATTTCACGGTAAAAGTTGACAATAATACCGTTGCAACTCCGACGCTTGCATATTATACTGACGAGGAAGGCTCCGACAAATCAATTTTGGCATTAAAGTGGACGGAAGCAGTTATTACTTCTCCTTCTGCGGAGGTCATAGTTTCATACGCAGGAGGTTTGACGTCTACTACTGGTACCCGTCAGGCAAAACCATTCTCAAATGCTCCAGTACAAAACTTCTACGGTGCTGAAACATGTATGAACTTGTATGATTTTGTTGAATCAACGGGTACAGAACGTTGGGAGGCTATGCTTTCTGACATTTCAAACAAACCGTCGGAAGTAACAAAAGCGGGAAGTACTGGTGACAAAGTGTTGTATTTTAATGCAGGAGCTGATGAACGTTTAACGTATGGTCTTGATCTTGATGATGATAATGCATACGATACGTGGATGAATCTTCTTGGTTCAGAAGACTCTCGTTTAGTAGGTCGTATTTTTGTTGAAAGTCTTGGAACAAGCGGCGAAGGTCTTGCATTGTTCTTACTTTCGGGAGAAGCTTCTAAACCGGGCTACCATGATAAAAACGCGGCGTTCCCTATTAAAAATTTGGAGACAGGGAAATGGTTCGAATTTGATATTCCGTTGTCTGAAAATAACGGATGGTATTATAATACGTATAATAGTAATAATGAATATCAGGCGCTGTGGATGTCTACATGGGCTCCGAACGGTACTGGTGGATATGGTGAAACACCAAGCGGTACATTCAAAATTTATGTAGATTATATACACATCTGTCCTAAAAAATCTGATGTAGTAGCAGAAAGTGGTAAGGTTTCTTATGATGGTAAGCAGGTTGAACTGAAATTCTCTACTGCCATGAAGATTCCTACTTCTACATCGGCAATTGTAATTAAAGAAGGTTCTACCACTCACGCTGTAAAATCAATTGAAGCAAAAGACGGTGACGCAACTAAGTTGATTTTCAACTTGGAAACTCCTATTGAAGCTGTTTTTGATGCAAGTTTGATTTCAAGAGACGACGAAGGTAATATTATATCTGACGGAAACGTTCAGATAGTCGCTTCGCTGGCTGCAACATCGTCTGCTGTAAAATCTATGGACGGTCGTCCGGCAAGTGAGTTTAGCGTTAATGTTGCTAACTTGAACGGCATGACTACTTCTACAGGTTGGTATGATGACTTTGCCGACGCAACCGACTATGTAACAAATAATATTTCAACTGATGGTACATACGTTGCAAAACCTGAAGAGAAAGCAACCAGCAGTCAGTTGGACGTAACATGGGACGGTTCAGAAACATGGGCTGGTTCAATGGTATTGAGTACTATTGGTGCTGGTTATGTAATGGACTTGACAGAAAATGGCAAGTGCGAATTTATGATTAAGGCTGATAGAAGCATAAGCGGTTACTACCGTATTGATACCAAAGACTACTTTGGTACAGAAAAAGAAGGTACGGTAACACCAATCAGCCTTTCAACGTCATATAAGAAGATTTCGTTAGACCTTGCTATGACTGGTCTTGACAAGGCTTCGATTGCTCAGGTTACATTCCGTTTCTTGAAGCAAGAAGGTACTTCAGCTAACAGTTACGTGCCTACTTTGATGAACGGTACGTTGTCATTTGATTACATATCAATTGGTAAACCGTTGTATTTGTATGACTTTACTCCATCTGTAGTTTTGGATACTAAGTCTGGTATTGACGAAGACGGTAGCTTTACTGTAAAGAGTTCTATGGACGGATATATTTTCACAGTTCGTGAAGATGTGAGTCCGCAATACTCTACAATGGCTGCTGCCGTTGCTCTTGGCGAAGGTGCTTCGGCTGAGTGTACTGCTGGAACTGCAGCTACAATCGACATGACTGGATTAGGTTATGGTTACTTTACAACCTATGCATACGACCCAATCACTGGTTCGGTATCTGCAAAATATGGTTGTCAAGTTAAAGACGTGACTCCTCCTGAGTTTACAGACTACTATCCAGAACCATCAATTCCAAGCGATGGTATGTTGAACTTTACGGTTGATGAAAATGCAACGGTATATATCTTTGTTTACGAAGAAGGAACGAACTATAAAACAGAACCATTGGACAATGCTCCAGTATCGTACCCAGTACAGGGTGGTGAGCCATACTTGGTAGATATGACGACATTGCCAGCAAAAGACTTCCCTCCGGGTGCATCTCTTATCTTGGTTGCTGTTGACGGTTCTGGAAACCGTTCGTTGGCAGTTCCAACTCAAGGTATTTATATAGAAAAAGTGGCACTGACATTCACTGTTGATGCAACGGAATTCGATGTAGGCGAAGAAATCAAAGTGGTGGCTACTCGTCCGGTAACTGCATACTTGGTTCCTTCAGACGCTTCGGTAACATATAGAAAAATCACAGGAAACAACTCTCCTGCTGTTCTTTCAAAAGCAACGAATGCGTATGGAAATGCATCTCTCAATACCGAAGATTTAACAATTGAAAAACCAACTACATATTATGTATATGTTGCTGATTTGGAAGAAGGAGAATTGGCTGGTCCTTCGGCATTGATTACTATTTCTCCGGTTCTTCGTGAGTTGACAAGTATTTCACCAAGCGTTGCTTCGTTGGATTTAAGCGCAGGATGTACTGGTCAAGATGTAAAAATTACGTTCGATGATCCTAAATATAGCAATAAGGCATTATCATTCTCTGGTGCTGACGACCTTGTTGATGTAGAATATGATGCATCGACAGGTATAGTAACAGTTTCTGGTAAAGAAGGTGTATCGGGTACAGGTACATTGACGATTACTTCGGTTCCAGTTCCAACTGTTAAAACAACAGTTGCTGTTGAAGTAACAGAAGTTCCAGTATCTCTTACAATCGAAGGTGAACCGTTCCAGGCTCCTGGTACAGATGGAAAACAGACTTTGGTAGCTAAGGTTTCTCCTGCAAGTGCAGTGACTAATATTACATGGGCTTCAAGCGATGCAGATGTTGCAACGGTAAATGGTTCTGGTGTTGTTACTGGTGTTGCATTCGGTGATGTAACTATTACGGCTACAACAACAGAATATGGTTGTAATGGTAAAGTATCTGGAACATTTGATATTACAGTGAAAGAAGCTGGTCTATCTGCTATTAAAGTGTATAGTCAGGCTGCAGACGAGCAAGCTGAAGATGCTCGGTCTCCATATGTGGTTGATATTCGTGATGTGGATAATCAGGATACTTATTATATGTATCCAGGAGAAGACGAAGAAAGTGAGGATTTCTTCGTAGTTGTTTCTCCAAGTTCGTATGTCGTTACATCTGTTGAAGTGGAATCAGACAATGAAGATGTTGCTTATGCTACAACAGTGAAGAAAAGTAATGTATGGCGTGTAAACGTATTCCCTGTAGGTGAGTTAAACTCTGGTATTGCTAACATTAATATATATGTAAACGGTGACAAATCGGTTAAGGGTGTTATCAAGATCATAAACGGCGATGCTCCTTGTGACGCTGTTGCTCCAACTGCAAGTGCAGTTACGGCTACTACATGTGATGCTGTAACATTGACTGCTACTGCCTCAGGTACAGTAAGGTGGTATGATGTTGAAACTGGCGGAACTCCATTGGCAACAGGAGCTAGTTATGCTGTAGGTCAATTGGCAGCTGGTACACAGACATATTATGCAGCAAACTATGATGGCGACTGTGAAAGTTCTCGTACTGCTGTTGCAGTTACGGTAAATGCCGTTGCTGCTCCAACTACATCTGAAGCACCTGCAGTAACTGCAACAACTGATGATGAAGTTGTTTTGGCATACTCTGGTTCGGGTACTGCAGTATGGTATGCTGCTGCAACAGGTGGTTCTGCATTGAAGACTGGTAACAGTTATAATGTAGGTCAATTGGCTGCAGGTTCTCATACATATTATGTAGCTAAGAAAGATGCAAGCGGTTGCGAAAGCACAGAACGTACAGCTGTAGTAGTAACAGTTTCTCAAGCTGCTTGTAAGACTGCTGCTCCAACAGCATCGGAAGTTCCTGATGTAACAGTTTGTGAAGGTAACGCCGCTACATTGAAGGCAACATTCGCTGGAACAGCTACTGCCGTATGGTACGAAGCTGCAACAGGCGGTTCTTCGGTAGCAGAAGGCAATACGTTTGCTACAGGTGTAACTGCTGTTGGTCCTAAGACATATTATGTTGCTAAGATGGATGGTTGCGAAAGCGAATCTCGTACGGAGGTTACTCTTACTATCACTGCAAAACCATCGGCTGTAATCGCATCATCTATCCTTGATGAATATTGTGCTACAGTTGAATCGGTAACATTGGGTGCTACTCCAGCAACAGGTACTTGGTCAGGTACAGGTGTTACAGGTACTACATTTAGTCCTAAGACTGCCGGTTCTGGCGACATCACATTGACATACACGATTGGTGAAACTGGTTGTCAGAATGTATATACTAAGTCTGTTCACGTAACTGCTGCTCCGAGCGTGACGGTTACTGTTCCAACGACAATGTGTTCTGGCGATGCTGCCGCTACATTGACCGCAAATCCTTCAACAGGTACTTGGTCAGGTACTGGTGTAACAGGTTCTTCATTCGATCCTTCAAAAGGTTCTTCAGTTGTAACATATACATATACTGAAGGTTCTTGTAAAGTTGTAAAAACAGCTGAAATCACTGTAACAAGCAATCCTACTCCGGTAATTTCCGGTCTTGCAGAATCTTACTGTAGCAGTGATGCTGCCGTAACAATGACTGCAGTTCCTACGGGTGGTGCATTCAAAGTAAACGGCGTTGCAGCTACGTCATTCGATCCTGCAACTGCTACAGTTGGTGAAAACACTGTAACATATACGGTAACAGTTGGCGGTTGCGAAGGTTCAAAAGACGCTACGGTAGTTGTTAAGGCATCTCCTTCAATCGACTTTAATGCTGCTGGTATATTGGCTTGTGCTGGTGAAGAAGTTGCTCTTGAACCTACAACAGGTACTTGGCAAGGTGCTGGAGTCAGCGGTACTACATTTGTTTCTTCTACTGACGGTGTGTATGAATTGACTTATACTGAAACTGCAGATGGTTGTTCTGCAAGCGAGACAGTTGAAGTTACAGTAATAAAAACAACTGCTCCTACTGTTACTGCTGCTGTAGTTCAAATTGGTGATGCTACTCCAGTTTTGACAGCAACTGGTTCAGGAACAATCAACTGGTATGATTCTGAAAATGGTGCTTCAATTGCAACGGGAACTTCATTCACGACTTCGGTTTCAACCGCTGCTAAGTCAACCACTACATTCTATGTAACAAATACTGATGCAAACTGCGAAAGCGATAAGGTTCCTGTAACAGTAACAGTTACTGACTGTATGACACCAGCTCCTTCAATTGCTGATGTTGACGATGCGTGCGAAGGCGAAACAGTAACATTGACTGCAACAGGTACTAACGTTAAATGGTACGATGCAAGTGAAGACGGAAACTTGATAGGCGAAGGTGCTACGTTGGAAGTAACTGCCGCTGGTACATATTTCGCATCTCAAGAACCTGAATCTTGCGAAAGTGCCCGTGCTTCGAAAGTTGTATCATTCAAGTCTAAACCGGCTGCTCCAACAGCAACAGGTGCAAGCTCTTGTGCCGGTGCTGAATTGGTTGCAATGACAACAGTTGAATCTGCTAACTGGTACGCTGCTCAAGACGGTGCAGCTCTTGCAACGGCAACGAAATCATTCGTACCAACAAATGTTACGGAAACAACAACATTCTATGTAAATCAAACAGTTGCTGGTTGTACTTCTGATTTTGCAGAAGTTACATATACGGTAAAAGCTACTCCTGCTGCTCCAACAACAACTCCAACTACCGCTTGTATCGGTACGGAAGCTGATTACAAAGTTTCGGCAACAGGTGCTGGCTTACAATGGTACGATGCTAACAACTCACCACTTGGAACTGACGCTACACAAGCTGTTTCAGGTGTGACAACAGCTAAGGATTACTCTTATACAGTAACACAAACTGTTGACGGTTGTACGTCGGCTGCTGCTACGGCTACATTGACAGTAAAAGAATTGCCAACTCCAGAAATCACGCTTGACGCTGAATACTGCGTAAGCTCTGCTGTTGAAGTTCCTTTGGCTGCAAGCCCTGTAGGTGGTTCATTCAAGATTAATGGTAATGCTGCTACGAGCTTCGTTCCAAGTTCACTTGGCGAAGGTACATTCACGGTATCTTATTCTTACACTGATGAAAATCAATGTACGGGTGCTGCTCCTGAAGTATCGTTCATCGTTAAGGATTGTTCAGATCCTGCTGTAACATCAGTTACTTTGAATAAGTCAGACATAACATTGACAGCAGGTGACACGTATTCTTCATTTGTTGTAACAATTCTTCCTGCTGAAGGTATCTACAACAAGACTGTTGCTTGGGAATCAAGCAATGAATCAGTTGTAACAGTATCGGCAAATGGTGAACTTAAAGCTGTGGCTGAAGGTACAGCTGTGATAACAGTGAAATCTACATACACTGAAGGCATGGAAGCATCTTGTAACGTTAAGGTTGTAAAAGCTATCGTTCCTGTTTCGGGCGTAGAATTTGCAGCTGGCGTTCCAACATCAGTTGAGTCAAGTAGCGAAACAGATCTTTCAGGTTTCGTAACTATCAATCCTGAAGGAGCTACAGATCCAGAAATTACATGGTCTGTTTCTCCATCAACCAACGCTTCTATTGAAAATGGTGTATTGACTGCAGGTGCAGTTAGAACTAACACCGATGTAACAGTGACTGTAACAGTAACTGCTGGTGGTGTTACTAAGACTGCAAATACAACAATAACTATCTTGAAAGGTCCTATCCCTGTAACAGCAATTACAGTGACTGCACCAATGTCAGTTCAAGAAAACGGTTCATTCAAGGCTACTGCTACGGTGACACCATCCGATGCTGACGATGTTACATACAAGTGGTCGGTTTCTAACTCTAATGCTACAATTGACCAACAAGGTAATGTAACGGTAATTGGAAATTCAGGTGATACATTTGATGTGATTGCTACTGCAAACGACGGTTCTGGTGTAACAGGTAGTGCAACAGTAACAATTGTTGACCAAATCTTCCCAGTTGAAAGCGTTACAATTGCTGATGGTGAGTACACGGTAACTGAATCTGGTACATTGGATTTGTCTCAATACTTGTCTTACTCTCCTGCAAATGCTTCAGTTTCAAGCGTTGTTTGGAAGACAACAAGTAGTTATGTAGATGTTGACGCAACAACGGGTGTTGTTTCTGGTAAAACAACTTCTGCAAGACGTGAAGTTAAGATTACTGCAACAGTAACAACTGCTGACGGAACATCTAAATCGGCTACTGTAACAGTATTGTTGGTAAAAGATCCTAAATATGTATCAGCAATTACAATCGAAAATGCTTTGAGTTTGGAGGCTGGTTCTTCATACATCATGAAAGATGCAGTTGTAACTCCTTCTGATGCAGATGATGTTACGTATACATGGTCAATCAAGTCTGGAAACGGAGGTTCAATTAATCCTCTAACAGGTGATTTGACAATTACAGGCGTTGAAGGTGACCAATTCGTGGTAATAGCAACTGCAAACGATATCAATGCTGTAAAATCAAACGAATGTGTGGTAACCGTTCTTAAACAAACTGTACCAGTACAAGCAATCTCTGTATCGGTAAGTTCTATCGAGGTAACGGCAGGCACTGGAAATCAGACGTTGAAGATTTCTTACAGTCCTGAAAATACTACTCAGACAAGATATGCATTGGTTGCAAGTTCAAGTATCTTCTCGTATGTAGATAATGGAGACGGTATTATTACGGTAAGCGGCAACCAAGGTGGTAAAGCTACGTTGACTATCAAGTCTTTGGACAACCCTTCGGTAATGAAGACTATCGAAGTTGAAGTTACTGAATTGGTTAAGAACATTTCTGTAACGGGTAACAACATGTTGAATGTCGGAAATAAGGCTCAGATGTCGGCAATAGTTGGTGAAAGTACGGCTACTAACAAGGCTGTTACTTGGGAATCAAGCGACAACAATGTTGCTACAGTTTCCGCTACAGGTTTGGTAACAGCAGTTTCGGCTGGTATGGCTCAAATCACTGCAACTGCGGTTGATGGCTCAGGTGTAACGGGTTACACATATGTGACTGTACAGGCAATTCCTGTAAGTAGCATTACTGCACGTTCTTCTGAAGTGGAAATTAACCAAGAGGTAACTATTAAACCTGTAATTGTACCTGCAACAGCAACATATCAAGACGTTGTTTACTCGTCAAGCGACGAAACAGTTGCTACAGTATCTTCTAATGGTGTTGTTACAGCAGTTGGCGTAGGTCAAGCTACAATCACAATTACAGCTCCTCGTGACAATGTATCGACTTCAATAACGATAACTGTGACTCCAGTTCGTGCCGATATGACATATTTGGATAAGTTGATATTCGATCCTTCATGGGGTGTTTATGCAGTTCGTGACAAGATTAAGTCAGGCGAAATTCAAGTTGGATGGGGTAGAGGTCAAATTTCTCCTCTTATAAACAACGAGTACGAGGCAGCTGCTACTGAAGCATTTGCAGTACGCTTTGCTGAACAACAGGAACACAGATTCCCGACACAGGAAGAAGTTGATGCGGCTGCTACTCGTTTGGCTAAAGCAATCATTGCAATGGGTGCAGATATAGTTCCTCCTCAAGCGGTTGAAGACGTTGCTGTTGTCGATGCAAAAGTATTCCCGACGAAGGTTACAAACTTTGTAACTATCGAAGCTGACAACATGGTATCTGTTAAGATTGTTTCTATAACAGGTAAGGTTGTTGCTCAGGAAATGGCCGCTGGCGATGAAATAGAAATCAATACTTCTATGTTCGCTCAAGGTGTTTACCGAGTAATTATCGAAACTGAAAATGGAACAGTTGTAAAGGGATTTGTAAAATAACAAATCGCCCATATTAGGAAAAGGAAGGCTGCCAATCGGCGGCCTTCTTTTTTATTTTTGTAAATGAAATTTGTCTTTTGCTTTCTACTCTAAACACTTTTTAATACTTTTGGGCGTCAGAAAGTTTGATTATGGTCAAAGATTGTATTTCTTCGAGTATCCTAAAAGATGGTTCGCTGATTCCTGCCGAAAACGTTTCTGTTCCGACAGGTGCAGTTGTGATTTACGATGTATTGCGGGTGATGGACGGCGTACCTTTGTTTTTGGAAGACCATTCTCGTCGCTTCTTTAATTGTTTTGATTTGTCAGGGCGAGAAAGACCTTTCGATGAATCTGTGTTCGGGAATGCAGTGAATATGTTCATCTCACGATATGGCGTACATGAAGGCAATATTCGTTGTGTTTACAGTATTTCTACCGAAACACAATTTTTGGTTTACGAAATCCATCATTCTTATCCAACGGCTGAAATGTATTCGCAGGGTGTGGCTTGTGGTGTGTTCGAGGGAGAGCGTGCTAATCCAAATGTAAAACAGGAAGCCGCGGTAAAAACCAATGCGTATAAGAAAATTGCAGAAACTGGAGTTTACGAAGTTTTATTGGTCGACCACGAAAAGAATGTGACGGAAGGCAGTAAGTCAAATACTTTTTTTGTAAAAGACGGTACCATTGTCACGGCAATGGCACAAGACGTTTTGTGCGGAATAACACGCCTGCAAATAATAGATTTGATAAAAGAGTTGCAGATTCCTTTGGAAGAACGAAAAATTGGGCTTTCGGAACTTAAAACGTTCGATGCGGCTTTTATATCGGGAACGTCGCCCAAAGTCCTTCCAATACGCAATGTTGAAGATATTCAATTTAATGTCAACAATGATGTTGTTAAACGGTTGGCACAGGCGTACGATAAGCAAATAGCAGAATATATACAAAAACATAAAAAGTAATAAAATGAAACAAAAGATTGCAGTTGTTGGAGGAAGTTTTACTTCGGAATCAGATATATCGAAGAATAGTGCCGTTCAAGTTAGCGGAATGATAGATTCTAACAAATTCGATGTCTATACGGTTTTTATCTCTCACGGCGACTGGATGGTACAAACGCAAGATGGCGAAATACCAATAGATAAAAGTGATTTCTCTTTTATGTACAAAGGCAAGAAAATTACGTTTGATTGCGTGTATAATACGATTCACGGGACTCCGGGTGAAGACGGTCAAATGCCGGGATATTGGGAATTGTTGGGTATTCCATATACAAGTTGCGGAGTGTTCTCGGGAGCATTGACGTTTAATAAATATGCCACGAAAACCTTTTTACGCTCGTTTGGCGTCAATACTGCTGATGCTGTGTTGCTTCGTCCACGCGATGAGATAAAAGTGTCTGAAATCGTAAAAAAAGTGGGTTTGCCTTGTTTTGTGAAACCTAATAACGGAGGTTCAAGTTTCGGTGTTTCAAAAGTGAAGACGGAAGCAGAAATGATTCCTGCCATTAAAAAGGCATTTGGCGAAGATTCCGAGGTCATTATCGAACGTTTTGTAAAAGGAATTGAAGTTTCTGTCGGTGTTTACGAAGTTAAGAATGGCATTCATGTTCTCCCAATAACAGAAATACAGACAAAGAATGAATTCTTTGATTATCAGGCAAAATACGAAGCTGGATATAGTCAGGAAATTACTCCTGCCGAGCTTCCCGAAAAAATTACAGCTGCATGTAAAGAGGAAACTGCAAAAATCTATAAGTATTTGAACTGTTTTGGTATTTGCCGCGTGGACTTTATTATTACGCACGACGGTGTTATGAATTTCTTGGAGATAAATACAAATCCAGGAATGAGCAAAGCGAGCATTGTTCCAAAACAAATGCGCGCAGAAGGTTTGAAAGAGTCAGAAGTCTTTGCGTCTCTTATCCAACATGCAATTGCTATGAAGAAGAAAGCATAATTTCAAAGGATTTCTATATCAAAAATCTGGTAGAGCCGCATAATTTTGCGGCTTTACTGTTTTATAAAAATAATTTCAAAGTGTTACGCAGATTCTAAGTTTTTTGTATTTTTGACCAGTGAACACACATAAAATGGAAAGGCTTAGATATGTTAGTAAAAACATTTGGTGGAGCAGTCAATGGTATTGACGCTCGGATTATTACCGTTGAGACAGATATAGTCAGCGGTGTGAATTTTTATTTGGTCGGATTGCCCGACAGTGCGGTAAAAGAAAGTCAGCAACGGATTGAATCGGCTTTACGAAGTGTTGGATATCAGTTGCCAGGTAGAAAAATCACTATAAATATGGCTCCTGCTGATATTCGCAAGGAAGGAACCGCGTACGACATGACATTGGCTATCGGTATTCTTGCAGCGTCGAAGCAGATTTCGTGCGAAGCTGTCGGCGAGTATGTAATTATGGGCGAATTGTCGCTGGATGGTGGCGTACACAGAATTACGGGGGCGTTGTCAATGGCAATTGAGGCGAGAAAGTTCGGATTCAAAGGGTTTATTTTGCCAAAAGAAAATGCCCGCGAAGCAGCCGTTGTAAACGATTTGGAAGTCTATGGCGTAGAGAATATCAGACAGGTAATTGACTTTTTTGAGGGAAAGACGCAGTTAGAAAAAACAGAAGTGAACACGCGTGAAGAATTTTTCAAGCATGTGGAGCATTACACGTACGATTTTGCCGATGTGAAAGGACAGGAAAATGTGAAACGTGCATTGGAGATAGCCGCAGCAGGCGGGCATAATATTATTATGATTGGTCCTCCGGGCGCGGGGAAAACAATGTTGGCAAAGCGAATTGTCTCCATTCTTCCTCCACTGACGTTGCACGAAGCGTTGGAAACAACAAAAATTCATTCTGTAGCAGGAAAATTGCAAGGACAAGTTTCGTTGATGACGGAGCGTCCTTTTCGCTCTCCGCACCACACAGTGAGCGATGTCGCTTTGGTTGGAGGCGGTTCGTATCCACAGCCGGGAGAAATTTCGCTCGCTCACAACGGTGTGTTGTTTTTAGATGAATTGCCCGAATTTAAGCGTCAAGTTCTTGAAGTTATGCGTCAGCCACTGGAGGACAGACATATCAATATTTCTCGGGCAAGATTCACTGTTGATTATCCAGCAAGTTTTATGTTGATTGCTTCGATGAATCCTTGTCCGTGTGGATATTACAATCATCCCGAAAAACAATGTGTATGCAGTCCGGGAGTGGTTCAAAAATATTTAAACCGTATTTCTGGCCCTTTATTGGATAGAATAGATATTCACATAGAGGTTGTGCCTGTTCCGTTCGAGGAATTGTCTAAAAAGTCGCAAGGAGAGTCGAGCGGCGATATTCGCGAACGGGTGGTAAAATGTCGTGAAATACAGCAAAAAAGATTTGCTGGCATGCCTATATACTGCAATGCCCAAATGGATACAAAGTTGATACGGAAATATTGCGTGCTTGACGAAGATTGTGGTCAGATTTTGAAAACAGCCATGGAAAAACTTGGTTTGTCGGCTCGGGCATACGACAGAATAATAAAAGTTTCGCGGACAATAGCAGATTTGGATAATTCAGAGTCAATTAGGCCGGAACATTTGGCGGAAGCAATCCAGTTCAGAAGTCTGGACAGGGAACATTGGGCTGGGTAATGGAAAACTAAATTCCTCAATGTAATACCACATGACCCAAATATGGGAAAGAATTACTAATAATAAAAAACCCGATAAATAAATCTATCGGGTGGCGGTTAGAGTCCCTCGGGGCTCAATCCAATGCAAATATATAAAAATTATTATTGCTTTGTCAAGAGTTATAGAATAATTTTGTGAGAATGACTGTTTATATTGATTCTTTCGTTATTTTTGAATAAAAGAAATAGTTATGTTGGATAAACCTACAGTAGCGCTTGTATATGATTTCGACGGCACGTTGTCGCCACGGAATATGCAGGAATATGATTTCTTGAAAGATATAGGCATAGAGGACAAGGATGTGTTTTGGCAGGAAGTTGATTCGCTTGTGAAAAAACACGAGGCGAGCAATATTCTTTGTTATATGAAACTGATGATTGACAAGTCGCGCATGGCGGGAAAGAGCATCCGCCGTCAGGCATTTGTTGATTATGGGAAAAGCGTGGAACTATACAAAGGCGTGGAGGAATGGTTCGATGTGGTGGAAGAACTTGCTCAAAAGTATAACGTTGTTGTCGAACATTATATCAATTCTTCGGGTCTAAAGGAAATGATAGAAGGAACAAAAATTGCTTCGAAATTCAAGCATATTTATGCGTGCTCGTTTATGTATAATGTTGACGAAATTGCCGAATGGCCGGCGGTTGCGGTTGACTTTACCACAAAGACGCAGTTCCTGTTTATGATAAACAAAGGCATTGCGAACATCAGCGAAAACAGCAAGGTAAACGAATACAAACCCGAAGACGAACGTCCGATTCCGTTCAAGCACATGATTTATTTTGGCGACGGGGAAACCGATATTCCGTGTATGCGGATGGTGAAACAATACGGTGGAAATTCAATAGCAATTTACAATCCGCAGATAGAGGGAAAGAAGGAATTGGCGAAAAAACTGATTCACGAAAATCGGGTGAATTTTGCCTGCGCCGCCGATTATTCAAAGGGTGGCGAAATTCATAAGATTGTGAATGCGATACTTTCGCAGATTAAGTCGAATTTCGATTTCAAGCAGTTGGAAAAACAGAATCAAGGGAAATTGGAATAAGAGAAGGGATCTTACAAATGCACAATGTAAAATTCCGTAGAGACTATGCACATCGTCTCTACATTTCCATCATTAATTTTCCCCTCTTAATTCTTAATTTTTAATTAAATTTCCCTATTTTTACCACAACCTATTAACGAAACATGATTAGTAACAAATGTAAAGGAAAGGCCGTAAAAATAGAATATGAAAAATACTGAAACCCAGCAACTTGCATCACAGACTGGTGAGGTTGTTCTCTACAATCCCGATGACACAATCCGTTTGGAAGTTCGTATGAACGACGAAACTGTCTGGTTATCCCAAGCACAGATGGCGGAATTGTTTGCAACAACAAGAAACAACATTACATTGCATATTTCCAACATTTTTAAAGAGGGGGAACTTGAATATGATTCAGTATGTAAGGATTCCTTACTAACTGCTTCTGATGGTAAAAAATACAAAACAAAATTATATAATCTTGATGTGATTATTTCTGTCGGGTATAGAGTAAAGTCGTTGCGTGGTACGCAATTCCGTCAGTGGGCATTAAAAGTTTTGAAAGACTATTTGCTCAAGGGCTATTCCGTAAATCAACGAATAGAACGACTGGAACAGCGTGTTACGCAGACAGAAAACAAAATTGACTTCTTTGTCCGTACCGCGTTGCCACCAGTGGAAGGAATCTTTTTCGACGGACAGATTTTCGACGCCTACGAACTTGCCTGCCGGCTGATAAAATCAGCAAAACGCCGCATTGTACTGATTGACAACTACATTGACGAAAGTACCTTGCTTATGCTTGAAAAAAGAAACAAAAACGTGACGGCAACCATTTATACTCACAGCATTGGCGAGCAGCTGCAACTCGACATTGACCGCCACAACGCACAATACCAACCAGTTATTGTCTTGCGGTACAAAAAATCTCACGACCGATTCCTGATTTTGGACGACGACGTGTATCACGTTGGTGCCTCGCTCAAAGATTTGGGCAAACAATGGTTTGCAATTATGAAAATGAATGAAATTCAGGCGGAAGATATTATTAGAAGAATTTCGTGATTAATGTAGGGCTGTCGTATCACGGCAGCCCTACAACAATTCTCCGAAACATAACCCTTCACATTTCCATCATTAATTTATCCCTTTTAATTCTTAATTTTTAATTAAATTTCCCTATTTTTACCACAACCTATTAACGAAACATGATTAGTAACAAATGTAAAGGAAAGGCCGTAAAAATAGAATATGAAAAATATTGAATCCCAACAGCTTGCACCACAGACTGGTGAGGTTGTTCTCTACAATCCCGATGATACAATCCGTTTGGAAGTTCGTATGAACGACGAAACAGTCTGGCTGACTCAAGCCCAGATGGCAGAATTGTTTGATAAAAGTGTTTCTGTTGTTTCAAGACACATTGCCAATATTTTTGCAGAAGAAGAACTTGAGGAAAAAAGCAATTTGCATTTTTTGCAAATTGCAAATTCAGATAAACCAGTAAAGTATTATAGTCTTGATGTGATAATCTCCGTAGGTTATAGAGTCAAGTCAAAAAAAGGAACCCGATTCCGTCAATGGGCAAATCGTGTCCTGAAAGACTATTTGCTCAAGGGCTATTCCGTAAATCAACGAATAGAACGACTGGAACAGCTGCAACTCGACATTGACCGCCACAACGCACAATACCAACCAATTATTGTCTTGCGGTACAAAAAATCTCACGACCGATTTCTGATTTTGGACGATGACGTATATCACGTTGGAGCTTCGCTCAAAGATTTGGGCAAACAATGGTTTGCGATTATGAGAATGAATGAAATTACCGCTGGGGATATTCTTGGGAAAATATAGGACGCAAAGTCAGAAAATAACACAAGTCAAGACTTAGAAAAAAATAATTGTTGGTTTTCATACTTT
>JAFXAU010000012.1 GCA_017516865.1 Bacteroidales bacterium | reverse complement strand
TTTTTTCAAAAAGTATGAAAACCAACAATTATTTTTTTCTAAGTCTTGACTTGTGTTATTTTCTGACTTTGCGTCCTATATTTTCCCAAGAATATCCCCAGCGGTAATTTCATTCATTTTCATAATTGCAAACCATTGTTTGCCCAAATCTTTGAGCGAGGCACCAACGTGATATACGTCGTCGTCCAAAATCAGAAATCGGTCGTGAGATTTTTTGTACCGCAAGACAGTAATTGGTTGGTATTGTGCGTTGTGGCGGTCAATGTCGAGTTGCAGCTGCTCGCCAATGCTGTGAGTATAAATGGTTGCCGTCACGTTTTTGTTTCTTTTTTCAAGCATAAGCAGCGTACTTTCGTCAATGTAGTTGTCTATCAGTACAATGCGGCGTTTTGCTGATTTTATCAGCCGGCAGACAAGTTCGTATGCATCGAAAATCTGTCCGTCGAAAAAAATGCCTTCCACTGGTGGCAACGCTGTACGGACAAAAAAGTCAATTTTGTTTTGATGGTCTTGGAGAATTGTTTCACATTTTTGTATCCTACCAGATAAATCATCACGTAAGGCACAAATACTCTGTTGTATATGTTGATTCTTCAGGACATATTGCTTTAATGTTTTATTAGCCCATTGACGAAACAAAATGCCTTGCTTGCTATTTACCCGAAATCCAACAGAAATAATCATATCAAGATTGTAGTATGGTATTTCGCGAACAATCTTTCTTTTTCCCTCTAATCGAACTTGTGCAATTTTTGCACAGGTTGCTGATTCAGACAACTCATCAACAGCATATATATTCTTTATATGCCGCACAATTGACGTTCTATCCGTTCTAAACAATTCCGCCATCTGCGCTTGAGACAGCCAGACGGTTTCCTCGTTCATACGAACTTCCAAACGGATTGTGTCATCGGGATTGTAAAGGACAACTTCACCACTTTGTGGTGCAAGCTGTTGTGGTTCAATATTTTTCATGTTCTATTTTTACGGCCGTATTTTTAATTTTGTTATTAATTATGATTCGTTAATAGGTTGGTGTAAAAATAGGAAATATTTCTGAATTAAGAATTAAAAGGGAAAAATTACGGATGAAATGTGGGTTGCAGAGACGATGCGCACATCGTCTCTACAACAAATTATTATTCGTTTCTATTCATATCGAACAACCCTTGGGCAAGCATTTTATCAATACCTTCGTCCAAGGTTGTGAGAGGACGGTTCAGCAACTGCGTTCTCATAAAAGAATTTTCGGGGCAACGACGTTTCATGTCTCCGTCTTTCAACGGCGGAGTATGGACAATTTTTGATTTAGATCCTGTTTTACGGATAATCATCTCCGCCAAGTCTTTTATCATTATTTCTTTTTCTCCACCAATATTTGCAACCTTATTTATAAGCAAATTTTTCTCAAACGCATTGACACATGCTTCAACATTGTCGTCAATATAGCAGAACGTACGCGTCTGTGTGCCGTCGCCATACACTTCAATATCTTCGCCTTTCATTGCCTTAATCAAAAAGCGGCTCATCACAAAGTCGAGACTTTGTCGCGGACCATACGTATTGAAGAATCTAAAAATTGAGTATTCCAGTCCGTATTCCTGATTATACGAACGCAGATACGCCTCTCCTACATTCTTAACTACAGCATACGGCACTCGCGAATTAAGCGGCGTAGTGTCAACACTCTGAGGTATTTCGACTGGCTCACCATATACTTCGGAAGATGAAGAAAACAGCACACGTTTTACACCAGTCAACTTTGACAGACAACAAATGTTGCTAATGCCATTTATATCGTGCAACACCTGCAACGGATGTTGTTGCGTTCTTTGCACACCAACCATTGCCGCATAATGGAACACATAGTCGAAGTGAAACGTCTGCATCACTGTAGCCAGACTTTTGTAGTCGTTCACGTCGCAATGAATGAATTTCCAATTGGTATTTTCCGCCGACGGTAATTTACGTTTATCGCCCGTGGACAAATTATCGACAATTACAACATAATAATTTTCATTTTTAAGAAGTCGTTCTACAAGGCAACTGCCTATAAATCCAGCACCGCCCGTCACCAAAATGTTTGTCTTCATCCCTACTCTATTTCTAAATCCTCAATTTCAATATCTTCTTCCTCATTATAGATATCCAACAAAGGCTCTTCGAAATGTCTGGTTGTAATCCGTTTATCTAAGGTTAACAGTAAGCTCGGAAGGAGTAAGTTATTGAATATCATAGCGAACAACAGCGTCATTGCCACAAGGCTACCCATTGCCATTGTTCCGCCGAATTGAGAGAAGATAAATATGCCAAAACCGAAGAACAAAATCACCGAAGTTGAAATCATACTCGGTGATGTTTCGCGAATTGCAGAATTAACCGCATCTTTTATGCTCCAGCCCGAAGACTTGAGCCCCTGGCGGTAACGTGACAAGAAGTGAATCGTATCATCGATTGAGATACCGAATGCTATACTGAACACTAAAATTGTAGACACTTTTATGCGGATACCGAAAAATCCCATCAATGCCGCGGTAAAGAACATCGGAAGAATATTTGGAATCAGCGAAACGAGCACCATGCGTTTCGAACGGAACAAAATCGCCATAAACAAGCCCACAATTACAATTGCCAGAGCCACACTGCTGAACAAATTCTTCAACAAATACTGCGAACCCTTAAAATTCATGATGCTTGTTCCCGTAATAAGAGTTTTGTATCTATCCGACGGGAATATAGCATTTAAGTCTTCGTATAAATCTTTTTCGAGCACAGCAATTTTATCCGTTCCAACGTCTTTCACACTGCATCGTACGCGGATTTTCTTTCCAGTTGAATCAACCAACGAATATTGTAAATTTCCGAGACCATTTCCAGCTCCTTTTGCAAGTTTTTTCAACTTATTCTGATAGAAAATGTCGGTTGAATTAGGCAATTTGTAATATTCAGGATTTCCGCCATTGTGAGCCTGCCAGCTGAATTTCAAGAAATCGATGATTGACAACGGTTTTGCAAGTTCGCTATACGTGGCAAGACTGTCGACTAATTCATCTACCTTGCGTTGGAAAGCCTTGTCGCGCATTATGTTGATTTTGGCAGTATCCTCAATTTGAATTTCGAGCGGCAAGACACCATTAAACTTTTCTTCGGCAAAACGAAGGTCGCGCATGATGGCATCTTTCTGTGGCAAATCGTCAACAACGTAGCCTGTACGTTGAATTTTCGTCATTCCCCATATAGCCACAGCCAACATTACAATTGTCGTTACATATATAATTGGCCGTTTTGTCGACGTCCATCGTGTTATAAAATCCACAGCCTTATCGAAAAATTTGCTATCCAAATGTTTCAGCATTTTTTCCGACGGCGGAGCCAAATAACTGAAAATAATCGTAAGTATTGTGATAGAAAAGACAAATATTCCCAAAATACCAAGAGAAGCGACCAGACCAAATTCCTGCATTATCGTACTGTCCGTCACCAAGAATGCCAAAAATCCGACCGCCGTAGTCAAATTTGACAAAAACAACGAATTACCAACCTTGTAAATCACTCGCTGTAAGGCCTTTATCTTATTTCCATGAGCCGCATATTCTTGATGATATTTATTTAGGAAAAAGACGCAGTTCGGGACGCAAATCACAATAATCAACGACGACAACATTGCACTCAACATGGTCAGTTCGTAATTGAAAACACCCATCCAGCCAAGCACCCAAATCACAGAAACAACCACTACCAACAACGAGAACAACACATTTTTAATCGAGCGGAAAATTATGTACAATATTATTGCACACACAATTACCGCCCACACGGCAAACGAACTCAATTCCGACTGGAGCTTCAACGAAGTCTGCGTTCTCACATACGGCATTCCGGTAATAAAAATAGGGATTTCCGTTTCAGATTCAAATTCACGCAATATTGTCTCTATATGAGCAATCAGTTCCTCACGTGCAGGACTATCCAATATGCTCTGACGAATGGTCAACATTAAGACATAAACGTCTTTGTCCTTATCGAACAAAAGTCCTTCGTACAAAGGCTGATTCAAAATCAATGCTGAAATCGAATCAAGTTCTTCCTGCGTTTCTGGTTTCGACGTAAAATATGGTTCGACCTTTGTCCCCGATTCATTGATTCTAACCGCATGAGCAACCGACATAATATTGTCGACACCTTCAATGCTATGCAACGTGTCGCACATATCAACAAAGCGGTTAAACTTCTGTAAATTAAATATATCCTTCGTTTTTAACCCGACAATCAAACCATTTGCATCGGAACCAAAATCTTCTTTAAAATGAACGAATTGTATATATGCTGAATCGGTCTGAGGCAGAAGTGAAGCATATTCATACGAAAGATGAACATTCTTTGCTTCATAGCCCATGAACGCCGTCGATATTGTGAGGAACACAATAATGGCGACACGATATTTAAGAATAAACCTTGCTACCTTAACCCACATGGTCTCAAAAATTTTCGCTAAGATACTCCTTTTTCCGCTATTTTAGTTTGGATTTCGACAAAATATATAAATTTGGAATTATTTTTTACGTATGACGCTTTTTTGTATCTCAATATTTATTGCTTTTTGCTACTTGTCGCTTATCATTTATGCCATGATTGGCTTGAGAAAAAACGGCAACTCCAAACGACTCGAACATTCTTTTCCCTTCTGTTCCATTGTGATTGCCGCCCGGAACGAAGAAACTGCAATAAAAAATATTTGTCGCGATCTTCTTTCACAGTCATATCCCGAAGATTGCTACGAAATAATTATAGTTGACGACCATTCGGAAGACGGAACAATATCGACAATCAAACAATTCCGAGACCAAAGAATTTGTCTTGTCGAAGCACCTGAAGGAGTTACAGGAAAAAAAGCGGCTCTCAAATATGGATTGAGCCAAGTTCACGGCGAATACATTTTTTTTACCGACGCCGACTGCCACGTAGGTTCTAATTGGTTGGAAACGTACATTGCACAAGCAAGCGAAGGAATTTTATTTTTCGGCTGCGTGATTCCGCAAATTTCCGAAAAATCCACCATTGTGGAAAAATGTGCGGCACTCGATTTCATTGGCATTCAGGCAATTCAGACTGGTTTGGCAAAACAAAACCATGCATTCAGCTGCAACGGAGCCAACATGTGCATTACCCGAGATTTTTTCGTAAACCATTATTACACAAACAATAACTATTCATCGGGCGACGACGTTTTCCTACTTCACAAAGCCAAAACACTAAATTCCCCAAATGTAAGAATCATACAAGACAGTTCCGCATCCGTAAGCACCCCAATGCCACAAAGCATTTCGGCTTTTATTCGTCAACGCTGCCGTTGGGCTTCGAAAGCTGGCGGTTACAAGGACAGAGATTCAATTGCCGTTTCACTCATCGTTTATCTTACATGTTTATGGCTCTGTATCAGTGCAATAGGAGTTTTATTCAGTTCTATGATTTTTCTTCTTTGTTTCATTTTAGTTTTTTCAGCAAAAATGATTGGCGATTTAGCTATATTCATACAAACCGCATCGTACTATAAATCAAAGAAATACCTTTGGTTGGCCATTCCTTTTGAATGCGTATATTTTATATACGTCACCCTCATTCCAATCATTGTAGTCGTTCATCCTGTTCAATGGAAAAATAGGAAGATTGAATGATTCGGAAGGCGCGACATTACAACCATTTCGATTTTTTCTTGCAAATCTTCATGCAGAATTATTTGTTTCTCGTATATTTATAGAAAAATTATTGTATGCTGAATATTTACAAAGCCTCTGCCGGAGCAGGGAAAACATATACACTGACGTTGGAATACTTGAAATTGCTATTTCAAGATTCTAAGAATTACAAAAAAACTTTGGCGGTGACGTTCACCAATAACGCCTGCGGCGAAATGAAGGACAGAATCCTCAAAGCCTTGTACGAACTGTCATTCAAACAAGACGCCAAATACATAAGCGATTTACTCAAAGCCAACAAGAACTGGGACGAAGAAACTATTCGCACAAAGGCAAAGGCATTGTACAAAGACATTTTGCACAATTATTCGTTCTTTTTTATAGAAACAATTGATTCTTTCACACAAAGAATTATTAGAAATTTTGCAAAAGACTTGGGACTTCCACCAAAATTTTCGCTGGAACTCAAACAAGACGAAATACTCGAAACTGTAGTTAAAAATCTATTGGTCAACTCATTAAAAAACGAGACACTTCATCAGACTCTCGTGAATTTTGCATTCGACGACATTGACCAAAACAAAAGCACTGACATAAAAAAGGCTATCATTGCCGAAAGTAAAAATTTCTTTGTAGAACAATATCAAGAGGCACACAGACAACTCTCCTACTCGCCCGACGAAGAAATTCAAAGACTGACGCAACTTTTTAATAATCTGGAAAATACGATCAAGTCTACTCAACAAAAAATTTTGACAAAAGCAAAGGAGACCATTGATTTTGTAAAAAAAGCTGGATATGCCTTGGAGGATTTTTCAGGAGGTGCAAAATCAAGTCCACTATTGTTTTTACGAAAATATGCAGAAAATGATTTTGGAAATCCTTTCAAATCAAATGCTCTCGACATAAACAAAGTTGCACGTAAAAACCAAATAGCAGAAGTTACAGAGTTGTTCAATAGCGGTTTACAAAAGCTCTTAGAAGAACTCAACGAACTCACTGCCGTTGATTCAAAATCGTGGCGGGAATACAGGACAGCTGAAGAAATCCTCAAACACAAGCAAGGAATTATTCTTTCTCAATTCATTCAGAATGAATTAGATACCTATTGCAAAGAAGAGAACACATTTTTTATCGCTTTCGCAAACACGTTCCTCAAAACCATTATAAACGACTGCGACACGCCATTCATCTACGAAAAAATTGGTCAGTTCATAGAAAACATCATGATAGATGAATTTCAGGACACATCGAAAATGCAATGGGACAACTTTAAACCGATAATTGCCAATCTGTTGGCTTTAGGCAAAGACGCACTCATTATCGGCGACGTAAAGCAGTCTATTTACCGTTTCCGCAACGGCGACTGGAAACTGCTCCACAATCTGCACAACGACAGCAGTTTTGAATCAAAAATCTATCCTTTATCGGACAATTACCGCAGTTTGCAAAACATCGTCTCATTCAATAATGAATTTTTCAAAGTCTACGCAAATGACGTCGAAACGAGTTTTAACAACAGCCACGGCGTAGATTTCGGCACAATACGCGAAATTTATGCCGACTGCGGACAGGGTGTAAAAAAAGGCGACGGAGGCTGCGTTGAGATAAAAATCGTGAACGTAGAAAAATCTCCAGATAAAAAAAGAATCTCCGTCGAAGAACAAAGGGAAGCGATTCTTGAGGAAATTTTTCAAAAAGTTATTTCGCTTATAGACGGCGGCAGAAAAGCCGAAGATATAGTGTTTCTCTGTTACGAGAAAAAAGACATTTCTCGCTTAGTTGAATTTTTCAACAAGAAAAAGAACGATGCTCAATACATTAAATATAAAGACTCTCTTTCCGTCATGAGCAAAGAGGCTATGCTCGTAAACAACTCATTAGCAGTGCAATTCATCACTACATATTTACAAAAAATGACAGTTTCTCAAGACAGCAGAGACGCTCAATTTTATGATTCATTTTTGGAATATGCCTATACAAGTCTTACGGGAAATGCACTTCCAACCGACGAGACAGACATTTCCCGAAATATGTCATTGTTTGAAACTATCGAAAGTATTATTGAAAAATTCTCCTTACACGAAATTCCATCTGAGATTGCGTACATCACAGATTTTCAGAACCTTGTGTATACGTATTCAAAAAACAACAATACCAACATTTCCCATTTTCTTGAACATTGGGACGAGGTGAAAGATTCTACGTACTTACAACAAGCACAAACAGCGGGATATATGAGTGCTTACACCGTGCATACGTCAAAAGGATTGGAATATCCCGTTGTAATTATGCCGAAATTCACACGAGCCAAGAAGAATTCATATTCAGCTCTCTATAAGACTGATTATGAAGAACTTCCTTACGTCAATCTATCAGGAAATTTAGAAGACACCACGTTTTGCGACGCGTATGTCGACGAAATGCACAACATAGAAATTGACAATCTCAATGCCATGTACGTTGCCTGCACTCGACCGTGCGAAGAACTGTATATATATGATTATGAAACATCTACGTTAGAAACTTTAGAAAAAATCAAAAACAAGTTTCCCGAAGCGATTTTCGAGAACGATACATTTATTTTAGGCAGCGCAAAACCAACAACAGAAAAAAAAGAACAGGCAAAAGCAAAAAATATAGAAGACTATCCAATTACAAACATCGACGGAGAAGAATCGAATGCCAAACTTTTGCCCGACAAGAATTCAAAACATTTCATAGAAATGCTCAATCAACCGCAGACAGAGCGGGAACACGGATTGCTCATGCACAAAATACTCGAACATATTTCTTCTATTGAGAATGTTGATTCATGCGTCAATCAATATTGTCCGCCTGAATTATTTTCACAAGAGGAAAAGAAAAAGATTTCCGAAACTCTTAAAGCAAAACTTTCCGCCGAACGCGTCTGCCATTGGTTCGACCAATCGTGGGACAGCATTCTCACCGAGCAGCCACTATTGTTGCAAGGCGGTACAGAAAAGCGACCCGACCGCATGCTCATCAAATGTAACGAAGTGACAATAATTGACTATAAATTTACCAAAGAGAAACCATTGAGCCATATACAACAAGTGAGAGAATATATCAATATCCTCTCACTTATGGGCTATACCCCTAAAGGGTATATTTGGTATGTTGATTTAGACGAAATCGTCGATGTTGCCTAAGCGAACAATTTAGCGATTGTGTCTTTATAGCGGTCGGCAACAACACCACGTTTTACTTTCAACGTTGGAGTTAGGAAGCCATTTTCCATTCCCCAAGTTTCAGGAACAAGTTCAAATTTCTTAATTTGTTCCGTATCACCGAATTCCTTGTTGAATTTGTCAATTTCGCGTTTAAAACGGGCAATGATGGTTTTGTCCTTCACCATTTCTGCCGGACTTGTGTATACCACATCGTGGTTTGCACACCAAGATTTCAAAAATTCGAAATTCGGAGAAATAATTGCAGCGGCAAACTTCTGACCTTCACCCACAACCACCATATTTTCAATAAATGGCGATGTAGAGAAACGTTCTTCAAGAATTTGTGGATTTACATATTTACCAAATGCAGTCTTGAACAACGATTTGATACGACCTGTCAAAATCAACTGACCTCTGTCATTGAATTTTCCAAGGTCACCGGTATGCATCCAACCATCTTCGTCGATTACTTCAGCTGTCAATTCTGGTGCTTTGTAGTAGCCCATCATCACGTTGTGGCCTTTACAAATAACCTCGCCACGTTCAGAAATGCGAACGTCAACGCCATCAAGTGCTTGACCAACTGTTCCAGCCTCACGACCATATTTTTTACGGTTACTTACCGCGATAACTGGCGATGTTTCTGTCATTCCATAGCCTTCGAACATTGTCATTCCTGCTGCGCAGAAGAAAGAAACCAAATGCGAAGGAATAGCTGCCGAACCCGACACAAGAATATCAAAATCGCCACCGACAGCGGCTGCTATCTTGTTGAGAACCAATTTTCTTGCTATGGCAAGTTTTAAATTATAACCGAACGGACGGTCGCTCTTTTCAATTCTATATTGTTTGGCAACGTCGATAGCCCAATAGAAGATCTTCTTCGACAGACCTTTCATCTTCTTTCCGTTGTCGTAAATCTTGTCGTACATTTTTTCCAACACACGAGGAACACACGTCATCATTGTTGGGCAGATTTCCTTAATGTTTTCGGCTATAGTACCCAAGTTCTGAGCATAGTAAACCGACATTCCAAGATATTGATACAAGTACACCAACATTCTTTCGTACACGTGGCTCAACGGCAAGAAACTCAATGCACGCGTTGAAGAAGCCGACGGAGTTGCACGCAAAGCTTTCAACTGGTTTACAATATTATTATGCGACAACATTGCTCCTTTAGGTGTTCCTGTTGTTCCCGAAGTATAAACGATTGTAGCACATGAATTTGGAGCGACAGCCTTTTTACGAGCCTCAAGTTCTTCGGGTTTTTGATTAGCTTTTCCCAAATCAATCAATTGTGAGAAATAAGGATATTCTTTTCTGTCAACGAACGTGTAGAAATGTTCCACATTTTTCAAATCATCCTTCACGGCTGTGATTTTTTTCATCACTTCGGCACCTTCCATAAATACAACCTTTGCTTCACAATGATTCAAAATATAACGGTAGTCGTTTTCTCCAATAGTTGGGTAAACAGGTACAACCACAGCACCAATCTGCATAATACCCATATCGAGCATATTCCATTCTGGGCGGTTAGTTGAAATAATGGCAACTTTGTCATTTGGTTGTATTCCCAATGCCATCAATGCATAGCTGACATTATTCGCATATTCTCTATACTCGTCGGGGCTATACGTAACCCACGAACCAGTGTTTTTCCCACCTAAGGCAATCTGCTGATGAGGATTATTATCCTTGTAATACTCAAGAACATCGAATATTCTTGTAACATCTTTGAATTTCGAGAAATCTCTCGCTACATACTTATGAGCCATATTTTTTGTTTTTGTTTACGCAAAAGTCGTATCTAAAAACATCATCGTCAAAAAATAGGTATACATATTATTACTAATACGCGAAATAGCGCAAATTGGTACGAAAAATACATTTATGGGGTGAAATAACAGACCTGAAAGTCGCCACACACTTTCACCACAAGTTCAAAAAATCAGTTTTTGTAATTCAAATAAATCTTTCCTTGAAACGTGTCGCGTCGTTCCAATTCTTTTTCTATTCGTTGTAGCACAACATCATAACGCGTCAGACCCCACGTATTTTCACGCAAAAAGCGTGGTGGAACTTCGCCGGCAAAACGTTCAATCACAAACGACGGATTGAGCCGTTCTGTAATATCAACAATAAACGGAACATACGTATCAATCGTAAACAAATGGAAATCAGAAGATTTCTTGTAAAACTCCTGTTCCATTTTAGTGTTTTTTATCAATTGTAACTGATGAAATTTAATGCCGTTCATTGGCAAGTCATTAATCATTTTTACCGCATCGAGCCACATATCGGGTGTTTCACCTGGCAATCCATACATAAAATGACCTGCTGTATGTATACCGTATTTCTTTGTCAGTTCAAACGCATTAACGGCCTGTTGGAAGGTATGTCCACGATTTACCCGCTGTAATGTTTCATCAAAACACGACTCAACACCATATTCTATGGAAACAAACATTTTTTCCTGTAACTTGGCAAAATATTCCAATTTTCCTTCGTCAATACAATCGGGACGAGTTCCAACGACAATTCCTTTTACGTCGGGATGCTCTATCGCCGGACGATAGATTTCATCCATTTTCTCCAATGACGCATACGTATTGGAATACGCTTGAAAATACGCAAGATACCCGTCTGCCCTTCTGTATCGATTTTGATGAAATTCTATGCCTTCGTCCAATTGCTGCGTAACAGACTTCCGCACATCGCAGTATGAAGGATTGAACGCATCGTTCACACAGTAAGTGCAACCGCCTACACCGATGGACCCGTCACGGTTCGGACACGTAAAACCAGCATTCAACGTAAGTTTCTGCATACGACCACCGAAACGTTCCTGCAAAAAACGTTTATACGAATTAAAACGCCGATTGTCGCCCCATAAATACATGATTATAACGCAATTGAAACACCGTCCTTTTCAGCAGAGATAAGTTTTTCTCCCTGATATACCAACTTGAGATTGAAAAACGGCTCGTCTAAATTGTTTACCAACTTCAAAAAAATCTTATCGCCTTCCCACATTGGCAATTCTGCAAGTTTCTGTTTATCAATCCATTCCAAATCACCTTCATCGCACACTTTTTGTTTCCCGTTCCATTCCAAACACGAGAACAAGTGCATGGTTTCGCCGTATGATTCATTTAGATAGAACGTCACCACTCCACGATATTTCCATTTTGTTACCGAAAATCCCGTTTCCTCAAACACCTCACGCAACATACATTGTTCGGGAGTTTCACCCTCTTCGAACTTTCCTCCGACTCCAATCCATTTATCGTGATTTATATCGTTCTGCTTTTTGGTGCGATGCAACATTAAATATTTGCCATCGTTCTCCAAATAGCATAAGGTAGTCTGTTTCATTGCATTAAAAGTTTTCTTTTGCATACGAGACGCAATCATTCAAAATCACATTAAAAGTATATGTTTTTTCGAACTCTTTCAATACAAAATTCAAGAAATCGGGAGACACAACCTGTTCCTTGGTAAGTTCTTGTGTGACAATATAATCCTTCAACCTATAATACTGAGAAAATTCATCTTCTGCATTATATCCTTGTGGAATTTTTTTCAATGCGGACTGCCAGTCAAGCGTAAAACCCCTACATGATTTTATGGCTTTATCGAACCTTGCACCTTCGAGCATGATTTCCTCGCGCACACTCTTTATAACATTGGGCATCGGCATATAGAGTCCAGACACAAGCATACACTCACCTTTCGGTTCTATATGTACATAATAGCCTGAATTCCAACTTTTTTTACCTTGCGGACACACATACGCGCCCATGTGGGTTTTATACGGAGTTTTATCCAATGAAAATCGCAAGTCACGATAAATTCTGTATGTACAATCTTTAACGGTAAGCCCTTCCAACGATTTGTCGAACCGAGAAAGACCCGCAATCAATTGTTCCGTAAACAACTGAAAATCAGCCAATGCGATTTTATAGATTTCCTTATGTGCATCGAACCATTGTTTATTATTGTTTTCTGCCAAGTCAGACAAAAAATTCCATACTCGCTGTAAATCCATAAACCTACTTTATTGTACAGGTCAGCAACTGCTGATTCTGCAATGAAACATCAAAAACATCTCCAATCGACACTGCTGTCGGAACCTCAACACACGGAAGGAAAAACAAATCACCAACTTTTGCGGTATAATACTTTGTAGCTTCAGCAACTGCTTCCGCAATTTTCTGATACGAAGCGACTTGCACATCAAGAGGCGTTCCGTTCATTGAAACGGCGAGATTGATATTCTGCAATTTATCACAAGAGATTTTCTCGTTACTGACAGCATGCGACAAATCAAAACATTTTGCCATGTCCGTCGAACACCCCCGTTCTACCGCATTTTGATAGACATCTGAAGCAATAAATTTTATTGCAACACCAATTTCAGAATAATAACGACTGACAAACTGCGGTTCTATGCACTTCCCTATTTTATTGAATAACAAATAAATACCACAACATGCAACAATATTCTTCGAAAAATTTGGAACATAAAAATCTTCATTGTCCCGAATCAAAGTCGTATCGGGATAACAAGCAAAAGATTTCTCGGCAGGTGTGCCGTTTTGTTCCAATGCAATGATTTTCATCGTTATTTTCCGAATGTATTCAACTTAATGCGAGTGATGACGTCCTTCGTATTTTGAAGAAATTCGCCATTCATCATCCAGCTATAATAACTTGGATCTCTTCTAAATACGTCTGACACAAGTTGTCCTTTGTATTTTCCGAAATTGAAGATTTCCTGTTTTTTGTCATTATATACAATACGACCTGCGAAGTCAACATTTTTCGTTTGATGCGTATATTCGCATAAGAAATCTACGTCGTTTTGAATGTCTGGATATTTGTCCAATTGAGCCTGTAAAACCTCGTATGTGGCATAAGTATCGGCATCGGCGGCATGGGCGCCTTCCAAATCTTTTTCGCAATAGAACTTATATGCAGCCGAAAGCGTACGTGGTTCTTTCTTCAAATACAGAACATGCACATCGACCATTTTACGTTTTGTCCAGTCAAAAATAATTCCCGCACGAGAGAATTCCTCCGCCAACAATGGAACATCGAATTTATTGGAATTGTAACCTGCTATATCACAATCCTTTAACATCTCTGCTATATCTTTTGCAATTGCCGAAAACAAAGGTTTATCCGCCACGTCCTCGTCGGTAATATGATGTACCGCCGTTGCCGTTTCGGGAATGTGCATGCCTGGATTCACCCGTCGTGTAATGGAATCCTCGTCTCCGTTCGGCATAACTTTTAAGATTGAAATTTCGACTATTCTATCTTTCACAACGTCGATTCCCGTTGTTTCCAAGTCAAAAAACGCTAATGGTCTTGTTAAATGTAGTTTCATAACAAAAAAATAAAGAGTGACGATTGCTCATCACTCTCTGTTTATATAAAAGTTTTTATTAAATCATCATAGGCATCAAAAGCATAAGCACATCTTCGTTCTCGTCTGGTTTATCAACTGGAACGATGATTCCCGCTCTCGAAGGATCGGACATTTGAATACTTACGTCTTCGCTATTGATATTATCCAAAATCGTCAACAAGAATTTCGACTTGAATCCGATTTTCATATCATCGTCACCTTCGTAATTACAGTTCAATTCTTCTGCCGCCTTGCTGTCGCTGTCAAGGTTTTGAGCCTTGATTGACAACGAAGAACCCGACATTTCCAATTTCACCAAACCATTTGACGGGTCAGCAAAATAAGCCACACGACGAAGTTTCTGATAGAAATCCATTTTGTTGATTTGCAACACATTCGGATTTTGAGCTGGAATTACTGCTGCATAATTTGGATATTTACCTTCAATCAAACGACAGTTCAATACAAAATTAGTTAGTGAAATTATCACTTGTTTTTCGTCGAATTTCACATTCACCGCATTATCGGCTGCTTCCTTGTTCAAAATATTTTTCAAGATATTTGCCGGTTTCTTCGGGAAGATGAACGAAGCATTGTTTTCCGCCTTAACATCGGTACGAGTGTAGCGAGCCAATTTGTGAGAATCCGTAGCGACCAAACGAAGATGTTCGTCTGTCAATTCAAATAAAATACCTGTCAAAATTGGACGCGCATCGTCATCTGACGTTGCAAACGAAGTGCTTGCCACAGCTTTCTGCAAAACTTCTGCAGGAACCGTAAACGAAGAACTATTATCTGCCAACGCCTGATTTTTTGGAAATTCTTCACCACTCATACCTACAATGTCGTATTCACCGCTTGCAGAAAGAATGTGAATTTTATAATTTGTCAAATCAATTTTGAATGTCAACGGTTCGTCAGAGAATAAGCCCAACATATCCGTCAATTTCTTTGCATCGATGGCAATCACACCACTTCCTTTCACATTTTCAAGCACTAAACTCGTTTCCAAAGTGGTTTCCAAGTCAGAAGCCTCGATTTTCAACGTATTTCCATCCAACGTAAAGATGAAGCAATTCAAAATCTGAAGCGTGTTCTTTGAATTTATTACACCTTTTATGGTATTTAGTTGACTTAATAAGTCAGATGACGAAACAATAAATTCCATTTTTATATAATTTTAAATTAAGCATCAATATTTGCGAACTTCGCATTTTCCTCAATAAACTGACGGCGTGGAGGAACGTCATCGCCCATCAACATCGCAATTGCAGCATCGGCAGCGGCACTGCTTTCAATATTTACCTGACGAAGCGTACGATTTTCCGGACACATGGTCGTTTCCCACAACTGTTCAGGGTTCATTTCACCAAGACCTTTGTAGCGTTGTACCGTCACAGCCTTGTCAACATCGCGTCCAGCACTAAATTCCTCAATTGCAGCAATACGGTCTTCCTCTGTCCAGCAATAACGCTGTTCGTTCTTTTTAGATTTCGATTTCACCAAATACAACGGAGGACAAGCGACATACAAATAGCCTTTTTCAATCACTTCCTTCATGTAACGGAAGAACAACGTCATTACCAATGTTTCGATATGGCTTCCATCGACATCGGCATCACACATTATTATTATCTTGTGATAACGGATTTTTTCGATGTTCACCGCCTTGCTGTCTTCATCGTTACCGATTGTAATACCGAGAGCCTTCATAATATTATTGATTTCTTCGCTCTCGTAAATTCTATGCAACATGGCTTTTTCCACGTTCAGAATTTTACCACGCAACGGAAGAATTGCTTGGAAGTGACGGTCACGTCCTTGTTTTGCCGAACCACCTGCCGAATCTCCCTCGACAAGGAACAATTCGCATTTTTCAGGATTTCTGTCGGAACAATCGGCCAATTTTCCTGGCAGACCACCGCCAGTCATGGCAGTTTTACGTTGAACATCGCGGGCCTTACGTGCGGCAATACGTGCACGGGCTGCCAAAACGACCTTATCTATAATCGTTCTCGCTTCTTTTGGATGTTCTTCCATGTAATAGCCGAGCATTTCCGTCACAGCTTGGTCAACGGCACTCGAAACTTCAGAGTTTCCGAGTTTTGTCTTTGTCTGTCCTTCGAACAACGGTTCCTGAACTTTTACGGAAATTACAGCAGTCAAACCTTCTCGGAAGTCTTCACCGCTGATTTCTATTTTTTGTTTTTCCAATATGCCAAGCCCGTCGGCATATTTTTTCAACGAACGAGTCAAACCACGACGGAACCCTTCCAAATGCGTACCACCTTCAATCGTATTGATGTTATTTACATACGAATGAATGTTTTCGTTGTATGAAGTATTGTAACGCAAAGCAATTTCCACAGGAATGCCGTTCTTTTCCGTATCAATATAAACCACGTCGTTGAACAACGATTCGCGAGATTCGTCAAGATACGTTGCAAATTCTTTCAAACCTTCTTCAGAATAGAATTGCACCGATTTCGGCTTACCTTCTGCATCGAGCGAACGTTTGTCTGTCAGCTGCAGACGTACACCCTTGTTCAAATATGACAATTCTCGAAGACGGTTTTCCAAAATATAGAACTGATATTCTGTCGTAGAGAATATCGAGCCATCAGGCCAGAAAGCCACTTCGGTACCACGGTCTTTAGTCTGTCCTACTTCTTCGACAGCTGTCACAGGTTTCCCTTTCGCATATTCTTGACGATAGATTTTTCCGTCACGGCAAACTGTGACGACACACTTGGTAGAAAGCGCATTCACACACGAAACACCCACACCGTGCAAACCGCCGGAAACTTTATATGAAGATTTATCGAACTTACCGCCCGCATGCAACACCGTCATTACAACTTCAAGTGCCGATTTATTTTCCTTTTTGTGCCAATCAACAGGAATACCACGACCGTTATCCTTTACCGTAATGGAATTATCTTCGTTGATTGTAACTTCTACATGATTACAATAACCTGCCAATGCCTCGTCTATAGAGTTATCAACAACCTCGTACACCAAATGGTGCAATCCGCGTTCGCCAATATCGCCGATATACATCGCAGGACGTTTTCTTACCGCCTCAAGTCCCTCCAAAACCTGTATACTGTCACCAGTATACGCTTTACTTGTTTCTTCTGCCATTATATTTTATTTTAACAAATTCAATTTACACATCATCCCTTTTATAGGAAATGCAAGCGAATGTACAAAAAACTATTTTTCGGCAGGGGGATTTCGTTGTAAAGTATTGAATAAGTTATTAACAATCTTTGTTATCAGCCTCACACAGATTATTTTTCGTTTTTTGAACGCTGAATACAAGAAAATCTTTTAAAATCACTAATCTTATTCTTATCTCAATACAAGTTCCATACAGGTTTTCTGTGGTTTCATTCCCATATTCCTATAGAAAGACAATGCAGGGTCGTTGCCTGCCCACGCGTTCAACGTAATATTATGGCAACCGATTGATTGTGCATATTCACGAACAAATTCAAACAGTGCTTTCCCTATGTGCCGTTTACGGGCTTTTTCGTCAACACAGAGGTCATCAATATAGAGAGTTTTTATGTTTTGCAACAAACTGTTGTCCCCTATTTCGGTAATTTGGCAAAATAGGTAGCCCAGCACGCCACCGTCGTCGTAAACAAATATGGGTTTCGTGTCGTCGTTGAGCATTTCGCTGAGTTCCTGCTCGTTATATTTGGTTGTGTTTGGTTTGAAAATGTCGGGACGAATCTGAAAATGAACCATATCGCCTTGAAGCAACAGATTGATAATCTGTGCTATGTCGTTTGTGTTTGCTCGTCTAATCATTTCATTTACTCGTTATAGAATTTCTCTTTCAGTAACTCAAAACCCTGCCGATGGTCGGCAATGCCATTGAGTGTGGAATCCATCGAACATTGACCTGTGCTGTCGCGGTTGAAAATTTTATCGCCCTCGGTGGCAAAAACTAATTTTACGCCTGCTTGTTCAAGAATTCGTTTAGCCGACTGGGTGGCATAGTTGGTATGAACTTCGCTCACGCCGCCACAAGCAAGAAGCGACGCCGCAGCATTACCCACCTGTCTATCGGCAACCACGGCGCCTTGCAAACGTTCAGGTTCGGTGGTTACGAGTCGCATAAGGTCATCGACGCGAGGACCTGCATAACGGCTCACGCTGTCGTTGTTGCTCACCACGAGCGAGAGATTTTCATCATTTAATATTTTCAGCAACTGTGCACCATCTGGCGATTGTTGCTTGCACGAAACAAGTGCAAGACTGGCTACAAGGAAGTAAACAATTTTTCTCATCTGTCTATTTTTTATAATTCTTTTATCACTTTACAAGGATTTCCCACGGCAAGAACATTGGCTGGAATGTCTTTGGTGACAATGCTTCCTGCACCTACGACCGAACCTTCGCCAATGGTTACCCCTGGACATATTTTCACGCCGCCACCAAGCCACACATTGTTTCCAATTGTTATAGGAAGCGCATATTCCAACCCTTCTTTACGACGTTGAAAATCAAGCGGATGAGTAGCAGTGTATATGCCACAGTCGGGACCGATAAACACATTGTCGCCAATTGTAACTTTTGCACAATCCAAAATCACAAGATTGTGGTTGGCAAAAAAGTTTTTGCCCGTTACAATGTTGTAGCCATAATCGCACCAAAACGGCGAAATAATTTCAATGTTTTCGCCAACCGAGCCGAGAAGTTTTTT
The DNA here is from genome assembly GCA_017516865.1 of Bacteroidales bacterium. Classification (GTDB taxonomy): domain Bacteria; phylum Bacteroidota; class Bacteroidia; order Bacteroidales; family UBA1715; genus UBA1715. The sequence continues at coordinate 76,662 of JAFXAU010000012.1, read as the reverse complement.
CAAAATATCTTCTTTTTCTGCTTTCTGCGACGGACGCAGATTGTTGAAGTCAAAACACAAATCTTTCGCCTTCACACGTTCAGCAACGAGTTCAGAGTCCTTGTTGGCGTTATATAATTCGCCCGAAAGCATTTTCTCCTTTTCGGTCATTGTTTTAAAATTTCCTTTTGTTTGCACAAATATATACAAATCCGTACGCAACACTGCATTTACAATTCCTATTTTTTAGTAGGTAAATATTGTTCCCAAAGAACCGACATTTTGTAATGTCCCGCAGGTGTTGGATGCACGCCGTCCCAAATCCAATACGAAGTATTGCCACTTTCCTTGCAGAGTTTGTCGAAAAATGCCTGATAGGGAATAAATCTGGCATCGAAATCGTTGGCTATTCGCTGTACCGCCCGCGCCAACGCTTCGCATTTTTTTCGGATAACTCCTTCGTTGTCAATTCTAAAACCGTTCTCGCAGAATGGCTCGCCAAGAAGAATCACAAGATTAGGATTTTGAGTCCTGCTTTTGGTAAGAATCTCACGATACGTTTTTTCAAAAGCCACGGTATCGACCGACGGATTGTCGTTCAGCACATCGTTGATGCCGATTAGCACCGAAAGCACGTCAGGATTGACACTGAGCACATCGGAATCCCAACGCTCCGCTAAATCTTTCACCGTGTTACCGCTAATGCCCCTATTGTAGAACTGCATAGCCGAATCGGGATAAACCGCCATATATTTTGCCGCTATGAGATACATGTAACCGTGCCCAAAAATATGATTCATGTCATCGGTATTACGCGTGCCATCGCATTCGTAGCCCCATTTGCCGTCGGTTATTGAATCGCCAATAAACAGAATCTTCTGTGCATTGAGCGAAATGCCCATTGCAAAGAGAAAAATGAACGAATATATTTTTTTCATAATGAAAAATCCTTTTACGGAACCGTATGTCGGCTCTAATCTAAAAACGTCATACAAAAATAATTTTTTACAGCACGTCTTCAAAATATTTTCCACATTTGCATGGAAAACATTTTCTAAAACGAGTACACATACCCTACGCCAATTTGTCCCACAAATCCAGTTTCTTTTGTATAGGACTTCAGTTTTGTTCCTTCGGCATTTGCGTCAACAATTTTGTCACTCACTCGGTCAAGTAACAAACAGATATTCAAACCGTTGTGTGCATCAAACTTAATTTGAGCACCTACTCCCAAACGAATTCTATTGAGATAGCTTCCGCTGAATCCGTCTAAAAACCAACCTGCATCGCCAGTTTTACTACCCGACGATGTGAGATAGTTTGTGCCGTCATACGAAGCCACAACCACAGGTGCATTCAGCACGCTACGAAATTCCACAAAGACGTATGGTACAAACCGTTCGGAATAATTATATTTTGCCGACAAACGACTTTTGAGCGTCAGTGCGTTCCTCGGATTTTGATATTCATTGAAACTGCCTGTACGGTGCGTCAGTTGAAATTGTTCTTTCAAAGCAAACCGCCATTGTCCGTATCTGACGATACCTGTGGCACTAAACACAATTCGATGCTTTGCGTCGGAGAACGCATTTTCTGTCATGTCGTAGGGATTGATAAGCGAATAGCCTACGCCAAGTTTTATATGTTGCATCAATTTGTAATCAACACCCAAATTCATCTGTAAACGATTGACGCTCTTAAAATTATCATCAAGTCGCAATTCCTCGTCGAGCGAGACGTGTAAACCTTTCTGTATTTTTTTGTCTATTCCAACCGAAATCCGTCCGCCAAACTCCGAATCCAAATCCACAGAAGTCTGGGCAGACAGAGCAAAGGGAACGAACGCAATTAAAAAGAATACTATTTTTTTTAAGGAATTCATAGAATCTATTTTATTTAATCTGTGGCTTCGACAAGCTCTGCCACCCTTACTTTTTAATTATTAACTCTTAATCTTTAAAAACGATTTCCCGGTCCTCCGCCATTGCCACCAGGACCGCCACCACTGTTTCCTCCAGTATATGTCGAAAGCGAGACGGAATTTCCATCATTTACGGAGCAATTTGCAATGAATGTTCCATCGAAATAAGTCGTTCCACCTGAAACTGTCACGCCCGAAGTGAGCGTTGGTGTTGACGAGCCCGAAACGACCAATCCCGAGCCTCCACTGGCGGGAGTTTTGAATGCATACGTTGTAGCCCCGACATGTAGTCCGTACCATGTGGAACTACTCCACGACGAAGTCTGATAGCACGATTGTGTGAGCGACGCACCTTGTTCCAACCCACCAATGGCTACGATTGTTCCGCCTTGAACATATAGTGTATGACGTTCCTCTGTGTTAGCATCAACGGCAACTTCGGGACTTTTTGCACCTATTGCATAGACCACGCCGCCTTTTATGTAGAAATCGCCGTTTGCGTCAAGTCCATCGTTCGATGTGGCATATCCGCATACAAAACCACCCAAAATGGTAAAATCTGAAGCGGAATTCATTGCATCGTCGGCGCTGGAGTAACTATACACAACCCCATCGGAAACTGTTATAGAACCTTTGGACTCAATGCCCTCGTTCGATTTGCAATTCACCAGGACTTCGGAGCCCGAAAATATAATGTCGCCATCGAATTTGATGCCTTTGGCGGAAATATCACCTGTAGTATAATTCGAGCCAGTAGTAATGACAGAAACAGTTCCCCCGCTAAAATAACCTTTCGCATCACCCGTAATACCTTTACCTCCTGAACCAGAATTAGTTATGGTGAGCGTACCACCATTCATCTCAAATTGTCCGCCCGCCTTTATGCCAGCCGTTCCAGAATAGGATTGGTCGTCGTTATCGTAAGCGGCACTACCCGAAACGGTGATGGTGGTCGTTCCCCCGTCAATCCGCACCGTACCGTCCGACGTGATGCCTTTTTTCGTATTTGCCGAAACAGTAATGTCGAGCGTCGCATTGTCAACCATAACAGAATCTTTTCCTTTAACACCATGTCCGGATTTTGAAACAATTGAAACAGAAGGGCTTGCCTCAAAACGCACGTAATCGTCCGACACTATGCCCGACTTTCCGTTTGCCGTAACAGTTAGCCTACCGTCACCGCTGAAAACAAGTTTTCCCTCACCGAAAACCACACCTTTCTCGTCCTCGCCCGATGGAGTCTGCGTATATGTAATGCCGTCGGCAAGTTCGTTGACGCCGTTCACAATCACAAATGTTCGTTTTCCGCTACTTGGCGAATCCACTGTGCCTTGCACGTTAATAGCAGCACCTTTCGTATTGGTGAGCGAAAGATTATGTAGCTGAATGGATTGTTTTTTTGCACTATACAATTTGAAAAATCCGTCGTCAGATGTTCCCGACAAATTGTATTCAACTTGTTCCGTACCCGAATACACTATGGTCACCCCGTTCCCTTCGACCGTAACGAGAAAATCGCTGGTTGTATCGCTGACTACGGCATTTTCTGTCGGGGAAAAAACAACTGAGACTGATTTGGAAAATGTTTCACTTGAATAATCGTCGCTACCGTCTTCCAGCGTTTTAATTTCGGAAGAAGGCGAGATCTCGGTAATGGAGTCTTTCTTACAGCTCGTCAGCAGGACCGAAAGCGACAGAGCAAAGAACAATATGCGTTTCATATTTGGGACTTATTAAATTTATACAAAAGACAATCGAAACCTCCAGAACCCTATGCAATTTCTGCAAAAAAGCAAAAGCGGAGTCCCAAGAAATGCACATTTTTCATGTGTTGTTCTATTCTTTTGTGCACTCAAGCCATTTTCCTTGGAAATTAGGAAAATACGTTCTGTGCCGCGTCTTAAAATATCTTAGCTATTTTTTGTAAACCACATCAAACACAAAATCGTCTATAAATCCACAAGAAATTCTTCGATATAAGCAGAAAAAATTATCTTTGCAACATCACTATTCGTATTTTTAAATATGAAAAAATTAAAACTCATACTGATACTTCTTCTGCTCGCAGCCGCTGGTGTGGCAGCATATTTCATATTCTTCTCGGAAAACAAAAACAGCGTGGTTGTGGTTTCCGCACAACCGGCAAAAATGGGCTCAATCGCCAACGTGGTGACGGCAACGGGTACAATCGAGCCAATTCAGCAGGTGGAAGTGGGTACGCAGGTTTCGGGCGAAGTGAAAAAAGTGTATGTCGATTACAATAGCCAAGTGAAAGCCGGTCAATTGATTGCGGAACTCGACAAGACGAATTTGAAAGTGTCGGTTTCGGAAGCACAGATTTCGTACGAAAAAGCTCTTAACGAGTTGAATTACATAAAGAAAAACTACGAACGACAAAAATCGCTGTATGCCGACAAACTCATCAGCGAAGCGGATTTCGACGAAATTTCATACAAATATAATAATGCAAAAAGTTCGCTCACGCAGTCAAAGGCAAGTCTCGACAAAGCAAAGACGAACCTCGGCTATGCCGACATTTATTCGCCAGTTGACGGCGTGGTGCTTTCCAAAAGCATTGAAGAAGGTCAGACGGTGGCGGCAAGTTTCAATACGCCTACGTTGTTCACCATTGCACAGGATTTGACGAAAATGCAGGTGGAAGCCGACATTGACGAAGCTGACATCGGGCAAATCAAAGTCGGTCAGCGAGTTACATTTACTGTTGACGCGTTCCAAAACGACGTGTTCAACGGCAAAGTGGTGCAAGTCCGCCTCGACCCAAAAGTTACATCAAACGTGGTGACCTACACAGTCATCATCGAAGCCGACAATCCCGACCTGAAACTGATGCCGGGACTTACCGCCACGGTTTCAATCTACACGCTCGAAATCAGCAATGTGCTGACAATTCCCGAAAGTGCTTTGAATTACAAAATTGACTTTGAATTGTTGGAAAAATATTACGCACAAAACGGCATGAAAACGGAACGTCCCGAAATGCCGAAAGACTCTGCTTCGTTCAAAAAACGTTCAAAAGGCGAAAAGCCCGACAAACGTGGAAACTTCGTGTGGGTGATTTCCGACAAAAAACTTGAACGCAAACCTGTAACCATAGGCGAAAGCGACGAAATCAACTATCAGGTTGTCAGCGGACTGAGCGAGAACGATTCCGTTGTAACTTCATTAAAATCAGTTACTAAGAAAGATCTCGCACAGGCAAAAAGTCCGTTTATGCAACAGCGACCGAACCGTGGTGGCGGCAACCGAGGCGGTGCACCTGCGGGAGGAAAAAGATAACGAATATGGAAGAACGAAAGCCCATCATACGAATCCACAATTTGTGCAAGGAATTCATTGTCGGCGAGGAAACCGTGCGGGCATTGAAAGGCGTGTCGTTCGACATTTACGAAGGTGAGTTCGTGACGATTATGGGAACCAGCGGCTCGGGAAAATCAACAATGCTGAACATTCTCGGCTGTCTCGACAAGCCCACGAGCGGCGACTACGACCTTGACAGCGTTTCGGTGGCCAAATTGTCGAACGACGAGTTGGCACACATCCGTAACACAAAAATCGGTTTTGTGTTCCAATCATACAACCTGCTTCCACGAACAACGTGTATTGAAAATGCGGAACTGCCGCTATTCTACCATCACGGCATTTCGTCGGAAGAACGGCAAAAACGTGCAATTGACGCGCTCAACTTGGTAGGATTGCAACAGCGGTTGCTCCACACGCCAAACCAACTTTCGGGTGGTCAGCAACAACGTGTGGCGATAGCCCGTGCTCTGGTGAACGACCCCGTGGTGATTTTTGCCGACGAGGCAACGGGAAATCTCGACACACGCATGTCGTACGAGATTATGGGTTTGTTCCAAGACCTCAACCGACAAGGGAAAACAATAGTCTTCGTCACCCACGAACCCGACATTGCCCGTATGAGCAAACGCACCATCACCCTTCGCGACGGCTTGGTGATAAACGACGAAGTATATGAGCATCAAGTAGATGCAAAAGAAGAATTGGCGAAGTTGCCAGTCAGTGAATAGACAGTCTCCTTACTTTTTATCGTAATACGGCGAAATTTTATAGTCACCTTTATAAATAAACGAAAAATCACCCGATGAATGAGAGAAATATCGTGTTCCTACATATTTTGGAAAGTCCGAAGACGAATAAATTTCAACAATATTCTCCATCATTTCTTTCTGTGAAAGGTGAATGTTTTGTTCGGGAAAATCTCTCCGCAACGGAAATAGAACATTTTCTCCTTTATAACTCATAATCAGCATGGTATCGTTCTGAAGCGGAATTTCATACGTATTATAAGTGTAACTTTCGAATTCAAAACGTAAAATCAACAATGTATCTTCTACCGTATAAGTTCCTTCCTCATGAAACGGCGTACCTACCGTACTTTGAGCCGTATAGATAAACGTACCGTTAGTGTCAAGCGACAATTTTACCTCACTCATATCCGTCTTACGGGCAAAAATTATTGGGTTCTTGTCTACGCACGAACAAAAAACGGACACAACGAAGATGAATAAAGCGATTTTTCTCATACCGAATTTTTTTTCAAAAGTATCGTTTTTTCTAATACAAAATGTTGTATTACGACAATTAAAAAAAGTTTCTGACGTTTAAGGTTCGTTGGTTTATGTTACCTTTGCGACATGAAACGATTGTTTTTTGTTTTATTTACTTGTATGGTCAATCTCTTGTATTCACAGGAGATGTGCGTGCTACAAGGTCGTATACAAGACACCAACGGCAACCCCGTTCCGTTTGTCACAGTCACCGACGGTCGCAATTCCAGTCTAAGCGAAAACGATGGTTCATATAAATTTTCAATTCCGCAGAATACTCCAATTACCATATATTTCAGTAGAATTGGCTATGTAGAACATTCCGTGGAATTTAACGTAAACTCGGCAAGCAAAACGTACTCTCCAATATTGAAAATCAACAAAGTAGATCTTCCCAAAGTAAAAATCCAATACGATGCTGAACGTGAAGACAATGTTACCCGACTTTCGTCGGAAAAAACGCAGTCTTTGGCAGGACTAAGCCTTTCGGGAGTCGAAGGCGGACTGAAAACATTTGCCGGAGTAAATACAAAATCGGAATTAAGTTCACAATATTCTGTTCGAGGAGGCAGTTACGACGAAAATCTCGTCTACGTCAACGGTGTTCCTGCGTTTAAACCATCGATGGCCCGCTCAGACAAACAGGAAGGATTGAGTATTATCAACCCGTATATGGTTGAAAGTGTGGATTTTTCGAGCGGAGGTTTCGACATTCAATATGGCGACAAGATGTCGAGCGTGCTGAACGTGACCTACAAAGACGTTGAGGCGTTTCAAGTACAGGCAGACGCAAGTCTTATGGACGCCAATATTACCGCACAAGGAATAAATAAATCACAGAAGTTGAGCATATTGGCAGGAGGACGATATAAAAATACTTCACTCATTCTCAATACATTAGACGAAACAGGCGAATATAAACCTGTATTTTACGATTTTCAAAGTATGCTTAAATACGACGTCAATCCCCAATTGACAATCTCGTATTGGCTATATGGAGCAAATAACACGTATTCGTTCCTTCCCGAAAAACGAGAAACCGACTTTGGCAGCGAGATTCAATCGTATAGAATGACAATTTATTTTGAAGGCGAAGAAAAATATAAATACCAAAATCTTGGCAACTCGCTTTCATTCCGATACAGACCGACGGACAGAACAATACTCGATTTCAAAACACTGTACTATCGCGCTACGGAAGATGAAAATTTCGACGTGCTCAGCCAGTATCGATTGAGCGAAAGTTACAACAATGGCGAAAAAATGGTTGAAGATTCCACGGCCATATTGGCTGTCGGCAGTTTTTTAGAGCATGGTCGTAACAAGCTAAAAACAAACAACTTAACGTTCATGCACGACGGACGGCACATATTTAGTTCACTGACAGCCAATTGGGGTTTTTCCGTCAGCAAATACGACTATGCCGCCTCGTATAACGAATGGACGTACATTGACTCTGCCAATTATGCTTTGCCCTACAGCGACACGGTCATACAGTTAAAAAACACGGCAAATGGGAAAGTCAACCATCAACAAAATGTATTAGCTGGATACGCAGGAATTTCAAAACGATTCTATTTCGACAACGAGGCACAAACTTCGCTAAAATTCAATCTTGGCATACGCGGCACATACGATAGCTATTCAGAAAAGATACTTTTGAATCCGCGTTGCAGAGTAACATTGAAGCCGAATGATACAAAGAAAAACCAACTGACGTTTGCCACAGGAATATATTACCAACCAGCCGAATACAAAGAATTGGTCGATGCATCGGGAACATTTTACGAAAACGTTAAACCACAAAAATCAACACATTTTGTCTTGGGTTACACACAAATGTTACAAATTTGGAAGCGTCCTTTTGTTTGGCATACAGAACTATACACAAAAATTCTTCGTGACGTAATTCCATACACAATCGACAATGTTTCAACCGTATATTATCCACAACTTGTCGCCGATGGAAATATCATTGGATTAGACACAAAACTCAACGGAGAATTTGTACCTGGCATTGAATCGTGGGTAAATCTTTCCTTTATGAAAGCACGCGAACATCTTAAATCAGATTCTCAAACCGAAATTCGCCGAGCAAACGACCAATTGGTAAACTTCAGTATGTTCTTTCAGGACTTTCTGCCAGGTAGCGAACGAATGAAAATGAACCTCACATTCATCGTCGGTTCTAACTTGCCAACAGCCATTCCTAATGCGACCTACAAAGATTTCGACGCATACACGATTTCGCCATACACCCGTTTGGACATTGGATTTTTATTCGTTGTTTTCGGTGAAAATATCCAACAACAACGCGAAAGACACATAAAAGACATGTCGTTAGGCTTGGAAATTTTCAATTTATTCGACAACGCAAACAAAATCTCCTACTTTTGGATAGAAGATGTTACGAACAAATTTTACGCTGTGCCTAATTATTTGACATCCAGAAGGGTAAATCTAAAATTATCAATCAAGATATAAGCATGGCGTTCAAACATCCCGAAATATTGTTTTTCCTTTTCTTGATTATAATTCCCATAATCATACATCTATTTTCATTCAGAAAATATAAGAAAGTTTATTTTCATAATTTACAGATTATCAAAAATATACAAATCGAGCAAAACAGTACGAAATCAAAATTGAAGGAACTTCTCATTCTGCTTTCGCGAATTTGTTTCATTACATTTTTAGTGTTGACATTTGCCCAGCCGTATATTCCTCACAAACAGACTGAGCAGCAATCTCCAAACCGTCACGTGGCAATTTACATTGACAATTCCTTCAGCACGCAGTCGGAATCGTCGGAAGGAATTATTCTTGACGTGGAGAAAAAACGTGCCCAGCAAATTATAGATGCATCGCCATCGGAAACGGCATTTTTTCTTTTGACAAACGATGAAAAGCCATCGGATTTCTACCCTCGTACACAAGAAGACATTCGTGACGAAATCACCCGAATTTCCCCAAGTCCACATTCTGTAAAAATTTCCGACATCTACAAAAAAATACAGACCTGCGGGACAAAAAATAATTGTCCCATTCAATGGCACATATTAAGCGACTTGCAACAAAATACCAGTAATTTTAACGAAATCGCCAATGACTCAGCTATTTCGATAACACTGCATCCTATTGCGGCACTTTCAACAAACAACATTTCCATAGACAGTTGTTTTTTCGAGAGCAATTATCACATCCCGGGCAAACTTGAAAAACTCACGGTCTCGCTGTCGAACAATTCCGATGAAACAGTTGCAAACTTGCCAGTGAAATTATTTATAGACGACTCATTGCGTGCAATTTCAAATGCGACAATCAAAGCACATTCGCAGACAAAAGTTTCGGTCGAATACGAAACAAAAAAGACGGGATTTATCAACGGCAGGCTTGAAATCGAAGATTATCCGATATTATACGACAACACATACTATTTTTCATACACGTCGGAAAGCGAAATTGCCATTCTCGACATTTACGAAAAAGACTACAATTCGCACATAGAGGCACTTTGTAAGAATCAAGATAAATTTTCGATTACACGTCAACAAATCAGCAAATTAGATTATTCACAAATTCAAGATTACCAAGTCCTTATACTCGACGGATTACAAACAGTTCCGACTGGACTTATCAATGAAGTAGAAAAAATGTCACAGATTGGAAAAACTATAGTTTGCATTCCTTCGGAAAATATTGATATTGAATCTTATAATAATTTTCTTGCTTATTTCGGCAGACAACGATTCTCCGCAAAAGACACGAGCAGAACAAACATTCAGTCATTTGAAATAAATGACGGTCTTTTGAAATCCGTATTCGAGAAAAACGACAACAACACGACTTACCCGACGATTTTTATACACTATAAATCTGAAAGCCAACAAAACAACGCACTCATCACGCTACAAGACAATCAACCGTTTCTGTGGCAGGCCGCTAAAATGCAAAACACACTTTTTGCATTTTCGTCTCCCCTCACGACAAAAAGTGGGACATTTGTCTCTTCGCCACTATTTATGTGCCTCTACAACATTTTACTCTACAATTCGTCGTCCGACGAAATTCAAACGACCTTGGGTAATTCCAGCGAGATTTTCATAAAAAAAATCAACGATGACCACGCACTGCACATAGAAAATAAAGAAAAAAACATTGACGTCATTCCGCAATACAGAACCAACCCACTGACTGCGAAGACGATAATTCATCCTATGCAACAAATCAATACGGCTGGCAACTTTAAAATCACACAAGACGACAAACAAATTCGGGGAATTTCGTACAATTACGACCGACGCGAATCGGAGCTATCGTATTTCACAGCAGACGAAATATCCGACAAATTACAAGGGAAATGCAACATAGTCAATCAGACCGACGACATAGCCGAAACTATCAAAGAAATTCAATTAGGAACAGACTTGTGGAGATATTTTCTATTAGCCTCAATTTTCTTCATTTTACTTGAAATTTGTGTAATTATGTTCTACGATAAAATCTTTTCTTCAAAAATCGAGACGAAAAACACTTCGGAAAATTTGTGGAAATGAGACAAAAAACTACTTTTGTAAAGAAATAAAATTGACAATGCGGAACAAGATTCTTATATGCATATTTCTGTTGATTAGTTCGTGTTTGGCAGCACAAACCGAGGCAAAATTAAAACTGCGGGACGATACGCAGAAAAATCTTTGCTACGACGGATTGGCAACCAGAAACACAAAAGTTGAATTTAAGAATCTTTCAACCTGCGGAAGCAATGATTGTTTCTACGTGTGGAACTACGGCGACGGCTCGCAAGATTCACTTGTCATTACAAGGGACATTACTGCCGACGGAGTTCACGAATACACAACCGACGGTCTTTTCCCCGTTTCGCTCATGGTTATCGACCGCACATCAATTCCCGACAGCATTAAAAATGCAAAAATCAAAGCGATAGAATATCTATCAACAACAAAAGATGATTCTGTCAACATTTCGGTAAACTATACCGGTTCCGACAAAACCGACAGACAGACAACGGTGAAAATTCCCGTTTCTCAATTTAGCAAAAAAAATCTTCCTTATAGCATCGAAGTCTATAGTCCATATACAGCAGAACAAAATTTCTCTTGTACCGTCGACGACCCAAGTTCCGAAGATGACCATGCAGCAATCGAATCGTTTGTTTACATTCTTTCGGTAAATCAAGAAAATTTCACACCGCACAAAAAAGACGTGTGGAAATATTATTGGAGCATTTACGATAACAAAACGTTGGTCAATTCATTTGTACTTGACTCTGCGGAATATCGCTACACGTTCCCGAAAGAAAACTACAAGCCGGGGTACACTGTTTCGTTGAAAATCGCTCTCGACAGTTCTAAATTCGACCCCGATGATATTTCTTACTATGAATTGGAAGAATGCGTGTCGGAACAGTCACAAATAATAAAAGTCACCGACTATTTCTTTTCTGACAGTACACGTATGAAAGACGATGTTGATGACCGAGAAACGTCTATTCCAAACATTTTCACACCAGGCGGAAACGACGAAAATGACGTATTCTATTTCAATACCAATGGCGTTGACGAATTTTCAATTTGGATTTACAACAACAACGGTAATTTAGTATACAAACAAACAGCAGAAACAATTTCGTGGACCGGTCACGACAATTCAGGAAAGAAATGTCCGTCGGGAACATATTATTATGTTGTAAAATCTACAAACAAGGACAAACGGCACAACACTGCCGGATTTATTCAATTGTTTAGACAAGACTAATTCTGGCTATTTTTCAATAATTCCCCCTGCCAACAAATCATCTCCGTCGTAAAATACGGCAGACTGTCCAGGCGTTACCGCCCATACAGGATTTTCGAAAGTAACACGATATCTATCTTCCGTCAATTTTTCAATCATACAAGGGGCAGGTTGCGTATTGTATCGAATTTTTACAGTAATGTTTTTAATGTTTTCAAACGAATCATACTTGGAAAAACGAACATTCGAAACTTCTAACTGCGAAGCAAGCAAATCGTCACGATAGCCAATTTTTATCGTATTAGATTCTTTGTCAACCGACTGCACGTATGCTGGCACACCTAATGCTATTCCCAATCCTTTCCGCTGACCAATGGTATAAAATGGGAAACCTTCGTGCGTTCCCAGTTTTTTCCCATCCATCGAAAGAAAATCTCCTTTACGGACAATTGTTTCATAATCAGGTACGTATGTTTTCAGAAATCCTCTATAATCATCATCAGGAATAAAACATATTTCCTGACTTTCGGATTTCTGCACAAGTTCCTCGAAACCATATTTTTGAGCTATTTCGCGAATTTCCGACTTTTTATATTTTCCGAGAGGAAAAACAGTCCGTGCAAGTTGCTGTTGTGACAAATTCCACATGACATACGACTGGTCTTTTGACAAATCAATGCCTCGAGTTACAAAAAATTTTCCGTTCGATTCTGAAATTTGTGCATAATGACCCGTTGCAATCTTATCACAACCAAGTTCGTCCGCTTTTTCAAGCAAAGATTTCCATTTGACATTCGGATTGCAAACCACACACGGATTCGGCGTGCGAGCATTCATATATTCGTCGACGAAATTTCGTACTACACAATTCTTAAACGCTTCACGAACATCGACAACATAATGTGGAACACCGATTTTCTCTGCAAAACAACGGGCATCATCGACAGCCTTCGTGCTACAGCAGCCAGATTGAATTTCCTCGCTACTCCATAATTGCAATGTCACCCCAACGACGTCGTAACCTTGTTCCAGCAATAGCAAAGCAGTTATACTGCTGTCTATGCCTCCGCTCATTGCAACTGCTATTTTCGTTTTTTGCATAATTATCGTTTGATTGTCCAAATGTTACCGAGTTCAAAAACGCCTTTAAATTTTGCAGTTGGCAGAAAATACTATGATTTACTTTTTCTCAACCGTCAGTTTTATGCTTTCACGACTGGAAATCACAACTGTGTCACCTTTGCGTATCTCGTCGGCCGAGAGAGCTTCCCATTTGGAGCCTTTGAATTCAACTTCGCCATGACCATTGGCAAAATCCGTAAGTGCGACGGCAGTTTTACCTATATATTCGTCGGCAAGTTCATCGTCACTTTCCTTTGAATTGTTGAAGAATCGGTTACGGAGCATTTTTCTAAAAACCAGCAACAAAACCACCGAACTTACCACAAACACAATAAGTTGACCTTCAATTTGTAGCGAAGGGAAAATCCATGTGGCAATGCCCGTAAGCAACGCACCGCATCCGAAAAACAGCACGACAAGTCCCGGTAGGATAAGCTCCAATGCCAATCCAATCACACCGCACAACAACCAAATGGTAACCACGCTCATTATCGAATCATTTGTTCAATTGGACACACAAGAATGCCTTCGGCACCAGCTTCGCGGACTTTCTCAATAATATCCCAGAAGTCGTCTTCGTTTATCACCGAATGAACCGAGCTCCAGCCTTCTTCCTTGAGCGGCATAACTGTCGGGCTTTTCATACCTGGAAGCAATGCAGTAACTTTGTCGATAGCCGAATTTGGCACGTTCATCAATATATATTTGTTGCTCGAAGCGGCTTTCACAGCCTCAATGCGGAGCATCCACTTATCAAGAATTGCTTGTTTTTCGGCAGACAGATGTTTGTTGCCGATAAGTGCAGCTTCTGATTTATAGATAGTTTCAACTTCTTTCAAACCATTGCTGAGCAACGTTCCGCCCGTGCTTACAATATCGCAGATTGCGTCGGTCAAACCGATAGTAGGAGCAATTTCAACTGAACCGCTGATTTCGTGAATTTCAGCTTTCACATTGTTTGCGTCAAGGAATTGTTGCAAAATTCGTGGATACGAAGTCGCAATGCGTTTTCCTTCCAAACTATGTATGTCGGTGTAATCAAATGCGTTAGGAACTGCGATAGACAAACGGCAACCAGAAAAACCAAGTTTTTTGATGACGTTCACATCTTCGTTCTGCTCGTCGATTTCGTTCATTCCCAGAATACCGAAATCGGCGACACCGTCGGCCACATAGCCAGGAATATCGTCGTCGCGGAGGAAAAGAATTTCCATCGGGAAATTGAATGCCTGCGTTTTCAGACGGCTTGAGTTAGAAATAAATTTAATACCACAGTTTTTGAGCAGTTCGATAGTTTTTTCACTCAATCTGCCACTTTTTTGAATCGCTAATTTGATTACCTCTTGTTCCATATTTTTATTTTTCGTTCGAATGGCTTGCCACAACAAACCTTTTTTCAAATATATTCGAGATTGTGATTAACCATCTCTCCGTTTCCTGTGCAAAATTAAAAAAACATAGTTGGAATACAATTTAATAAGAGTAATTTTTTCACGACCATGGTTTTCATTTGTTTTCGCAGAACAAAAATGTTTTGCTTTTTCATTTGCAAATGTGACAAAAAATCACGTTCTTTACAGAAATAATAAACTGCAAAAAATTAATACTAAGTAGTATGAAAAAACTATTTATTCTCTTTCTCGTGGCAGTCATTGGTTTATTCGGTTGTTCGACTCCAGAAGTGACTGAAATTCAAAATGGTATACAATTTAAGACAGATTCGTGCATTGTGCAGGTGCAGTTTTACAAGGACGACGTGGTACGTGTGCAGAAATGTCCGCTCAACGGAACCTTGGAGAAAAAAAGTTTGATGGTTGTGATCGATTCTTTGGAACCAGTTTCGTTTAGAACTATAAAACGGTCAAAGTTCGTCACTATTGAGTCAACGGAACTGAGCGTAAAAATTGATGCGAAAACTGGAGCAATAACCTACAAAAACGACGGGAAAGAAATCGTTTCTGAAAAAGGTTTTTCCGATTTTACACCATACATAAATGAAAAGAATGGCGAAAATTCGTTTAGTGTCGGACAAACATTTACACTTGCCGACGGCGAAGCTATTTACGGATTAGGACAAAATCAGAGTGGCATTTTGAATTACCGTGGACACTCCGAAAAGCTTGTGCAAACAAATACCGACGCGGTCATTCCATTCATTTGGTCAACGGCGGGATTCGGTATTTTGTGGGATAATTATTCAAAAACGACGTTCAATGACGATGAAAACGGTTGCACGCTTTGGTCCGAAGTGGCCGACAATCTTGACTACTACGTGATTGTTGACGACGATGCCGACGACATAATTTCCGGCTACCGTTATCTTACGGGCAAGGCACCTATGTTCGGCAAATGGGCGTATGGCTATTGGCAGTCAAAGGAACATTATCACACTCAGGCGGAATACATTGCTATTGCAAAAAAATACCGTCAGCTTGGCTACCCAATCGATGTGCTGATTCAGGACTGGAACTGGTGGGGAGGCCTACACGATTGGGGCGGAATGTACTTCGACAAAGACCGCTACCCGAATCCCAAGGCAATGGTTGAAGAAGTTGAAGCTATGAATTTTCATACGATGATTTCCTGCTGGCCGTGCGTGGGTCCCAACGCACCTATGTACAAGGACTTTGAATCGAAAGGATTTTTGTTCAACAAAAAAGGTTGGGGCGATTTCAAATACTACGACCCGTTCAATCCCGAAGCGACGAAATTATACTACGAATATCTGAAAAACGGCGTGGCATCCTGCGGTTGGGACGGTTATTGGTTCGACTCAACCGAACCAGACATTACAAATGCCCTTACAAAAGAATCAACCGAATATGATTTGAAAACCACAGGACGGAACTATCTCGGTTCGTGGGATAGATATCTGAACGCATTCTCACTCGTGGAAATGACGCAAATCCACGATATGCTGAAAGCTGATGCTCTCAAGTCTAAAAATCCACAACGACAATACATTCTCACCCGTTCAACCTACGCTGGTCAGCAACGTGCGGCGGCAGTAACGTGGAGCGGCGACATCGGTGCAGCGTGGGATATATATAAGAACCAAATTGTAGCTGGTTTGAACCACTGTGCCGCCGGTGTGCCATATTGGACGTTCGACGTGGGTGCATTCGTGCTGAGCTCCTATGAAGGCGTGTTCAGCAACGACATCAAAGACCCTGCATATCAAGAATTATACACTCGTATGTTCCAATTCTGCTCGTTCTGCCCTATTTTCCGTTCGCACGGTTCCGAAACACCTCGCGAAATCTGGGAATTTGGAGAATTCACACCGACTTTGGTCAAATTCGACCAACTTCGTTATCGCTTGATTCCGTACATTTATTCAAATGCGTGGAAAATTTACAACGACGACTATACCATTATGCGTCCGTTGGCAATGGATTTCAAAGATAAAAACACATACAATATTCAAGATGAATATATGTTTGGCAACGCATTCTTGGTTGCTCCTGTTACGGATTTTCAGAAATATCGCGCTCCGCAACGAAGCGTTGAAGTTCCTGCGTCGGTATTCACTACAAAAGACGGCAAACCAGGATTACACGTAACGTTCTACAAAGACAACAAGTACACGGAACAAACACTTGACACAACGCTCGAAAAGATTGACTTGTTCTGGTACTGCGAACGTCCTGACTACGTGACGGATACAATGTTCTCAGTTCGCTTTGAAGGTAAAATCACTGTTCCCGAAAGTGGCACGTACCGTTTCCACATAAAGAACTTCGACCAAAAACGTATGTTGATTGACGGCAAGGAAATCAAGATGAACGAAGGCGGTACGGAGAAATACTTCGAACCAATCACATTGGAAGCTGGCAAAGCATACGATTTTATGTTTGAAACAGCAAACTCATCATCGGGAGCGGCGCGTTCCATCCTCTGTTGGAAAACGCCGTCAATGTTAGCCGAAGATGCAAAGCCAATCATAATGGGTGAAACGAAAACCACTCGTGACGTGTATTTGCCCAATGGAACGTCATGGTATGACTTCTGGACAGGGAAAATATATGAGGGAGGAAAAACAATTAGTGCAAATGCCGAAATTGAAACAATGCCATTGTTTGTAAGAGCCGGCTCCATTGTTCCAATGGCGTTAGACAAGCAATATGCGACCGAATATGCCGATACCGTACTCGAAATTCGAATCTACCCTGGTGCTGACGGCAAATTCACGTTGTACGAAGACGAAAATGACAATTACAACTACGAAAAAGGAATGTTCTCGACCATCGATTTTGAATGGGACGATGACACGCAAACTCTTACTATAGAAGACAGAAAGGGGTCGTTCCCAGGAATGTTGCAAAACCGAGAATTTGTCGTGAGAATAGTTGAAAAAAGCATTGCAATTGACATTTTTAGTTCCCACAAACATGAAGTGGAACGATGCGAAGACGTCCCTTACAACGGCACGAAAAAAGTAATTAAATTATAACTCGAAAAGTCTCTGAAACAAAACCAAGGACTTTTACACAAATAGAGATATGAAACTTAAAAAAAGTCTGTTATACATTTTTTCACTGATTGGACTAACTGCATTTACGTGTGACGACGAGAAACGTCCCGACTACAAAGTTTCGGTTGACGACACTGTTACGATTGAACTAAATTATACCGCAGGAACTGGTTATTCGTGGTTTTGGGTAAATCAAAACGAAGTGACACATCTTGACTCAGTAAACGTGGAATACGAATACAATAATCAATTTGTCGGCGGCTCAGGTACAATGAAGTGGCAATTCAAAGGAAAATCAAAAGGGTACGACACGCTCACTTTTGTTTATAAACGTCCGTGGGAAGACACGGCAATCGAAGAAAAACTGTTTGTGGTAAAGGTGAAATAAAATGACTGCTCAACTTGTCGGAGCCACGTTCAATAATTTCATCAACAACCTTAAAATTTTTCATTTGATTGGTATATAATTTGTATTGTTTTCCAATCAAAAATCATACTTTTGTGACAAATATAATGTCTATGCGAACATTGTGTCGAATATTTGTATCTTTCTGCCTAATACATTTGTGTATTTGTGCCGCTGTATTCGGACAAGAAAGCTGGACAATGGAACGCTGCATTTCCCACGCATTAGAAAACAACATTTCCGTTTCGCAGTCGTATTTGAAACAGCGTTCTTCGGAATTACAACTCAAACAAGCCAAAATGAATCGATTGCCATCGGTAAATGGTTCGGCTTCGCAGTCGCTGCTCGACCCAGCGAACACGAGTTTTGGCGTGAATGCAAGCCTCAACTTGTTCGATGGATTCAACACCGAAAATAACATAAAAAAATCAAAAATTGAACTTGAAAGACAAGCCATTCAAGTGGAACAAGCCAAATACGACATCGAAATTGCCGTGATAGAAGCTTATATTCAAGCACTTTACGCCAAGGACAATATTTCGCTTGCGGAAAAATTATTGGAAACAAGCGAAAAAGAAATGAAGATTTCCGAAGCAAAATTCAAAGTTGGTTCCATTTCGCAAAAAGATTACAGCGACATGGCCGCACAATACGCCAACAAACAATATTCGCTCATTCGGGCAACAAATCAGTATTCTCAACAATTACTGACATTGAAGCAACTTTTGGAACTTGGTCCCGAAGTTGATTTTGACATTGCCGAACAAGAACAATCCGTTTCTGACTTTGAAGTTCCATCGCCAATAGACGTTTTTAACGAAGCCTGCAAAGTGTATCCCGAAATGCTCAATGCCGAACAGCAATTGGCTCTTGACAGTCTGTCGGTGAAAATGGCAAAATCTTCGTATTACCCATCCCTTTCGCTTTCGGCAGGCGTGGGGGCAAACATCAACTTTTTCGACAGCGAGTCGGAACTGCAAGGCAACAATTCCCTCCGTCTGTCGCTTTCGGTGCCGATTTTCAACAAATGGCAGACAAAAACCAGCGTAGAAACGGCGAAAATCAATTCAGAATACAATGCCTTATCCGTTGAATCGGCACGGAAAAATCTGTATAAACAAATAGAAACCGCCTGCAAGAACGCAGAATCCTATCAAGCCGAAGACAAGGCGTTGGAGGCTTCGTTGGAGGCTTTGGAGGTTTCAGTAGAATTGGCACAAAAGCAATTTGAAGTCGGCTTGATAGACGCGACAACCTTGCTTGTAACGGAAACAAACTTCGCCCAGACAAGCATTTCACAGCTTCAAGCAAAATATATGGCGCGACTAAATTATTTGGTCATTCAGCATTATCAAGGTAAGCATACATTCTAAAAGACTCTTTTGTTGTATTCTGCCTTATAAAAGAGCAAACTTACATAAAACCAGACAAAATTCTATTTTTCTCGCCAATCGCCATTGTCCTTTATCAACTGAATCAGAGCCTGTACCGCTTCGGTTTCAGGAATATTGCGACACACAAGTGTTTGTTTTTTATACAAATTCACTGTGCCTTTTCCCGCACCCATATAACCATAGTCGGCATCGCTCATTTCGCCGGGTCCATTGACAATGCATCCCATCACGGCTATTTTCAGCCCTTTGAGGTGCGAAGTTTTCGATTTCACCTCAGCCAACGCCTTTTCTATATCGTACAACGTTCTTCCGCACGAAGGACACGAGATATATTCCGTTTTTTCAAAACGGGAACGAGAGGCCTGCAAAATGGCAAACGACAAATCAACTAATTGATTTTCTGAAAAATGCGAAGATTGAATCATCACACCGTTCAAGAAACCGTCGAGCAACAACGAGCCAAAGTCCATAGCGGCACGAATTTGCAACGTGGCAAAATCTGCATAGTCATACAAACGTGCCAACACGACGGGATTTTTTCTTCTGGCAAGCATAGCATAGAGTTTTCGAGTGAGATACGTAACGTGAATGTCGTTGCAGTCAAACAAAATAATCGTATTGCTTCCCAGTTCCATCGTTTTCAACGTGTCAAGCTCCGTTTCCGAAATCTGCAACACACACCTTTCCGATTTGTTATATGCTTGCAACGAAACAACGGGAATTTTTACGGCATCTTTTTGAATGAAATTTCCCTTCCAAACCCAATCTGCCATTGTATGTTCGGAGCCAAACACCATTGGAACGGAATCACCTCCAATGCCAGAAACTGCTGTTGTCTGGTACAGGGAATACGCGTCAATCGCCTTACGAACATCTTCTATCGGCTCGAAGTGCAACGGGGTTGCAAAGACCTCGTTCCTATAATCGACAATGAGTTTACACACGGGAATTTCACTTTCGGGTGCTTCGGTAAGCGAAACGCGAATGGTGTCGCCTATGCCGTCAAGCAACAGCGAGCCGCTACCCACGGCGGACTTTATACGACCGTCCTCGCCTGCTCCTGCTTCGGTAACACCCAAATGTATAGGGAAACGACAATCTTCCTCTATCATTCGTTGGGCAAGCAAACGGGTTGCCTGAACCATTATGCGACTATTACTTGCCTTAATGGAACACGCAACATTCTTAAAATCAGCGTCTTTGCAAATATGAAGGAACTCCATCATGCTCACCACCATGCCTTGCGGCGTATCGCCGTAACGAGAAACTATTCGTTGCGACAGTGAACCGTGGTTCACCCCTATTCTGATTGCCGTGCCGTACTGTTTGCACACCTCAAGCAACGGCAAAATATTTTCGCGAATTTTCTCCAATTCTGCCGCATATTCCTCGTCGGTATAGTCGGTTTTTCGCAAAGAGCCAATATAGACGTAGTTTCCCGGATTGATTCTAACCTTTTCCACATATTTTGCCGCGACCAACGCCGCCTGCGGATTAAAGTGAATGTCGGCAACCAACGGTTGTGTATAACCACGAGCAACCAGTTGTTGTTTGATATTTTTCAGATTTTCAGCTTCCTTTATGCCTTGTGCCGTCAGACGAACGTAATCGCCGCCTGCTTCAAATACACGAATACATTGTTCAACACTTGCTTCGGTGTCGTTTGTGTTGGTGTTTGTCATTGACTGCAAGGCAATAGGATTTTCGCCGCCGATTTTCACCGATCCAATGGTAATTTCGGGAATTTGCAAACGCGTATATGCAGATTGAATCATTCGAGTCATAAGTCTATTTTTCTATTCAGTATACCAACTCGCATACATTTTATAATTACGCGAGATTTTTTCTATCATTTCTTTTGTCTGTTCTGGCGAAACATCTTTGATTTTCTTTGCAGGAACGCCAGCATACAGACTTCCTGGGTCCACAACCGTACCACTTGTTACCACAGCACCCGCTGCGATGATTGAATTTTCGCCTATAACCGCATGGTCGAGAATCACAGAGCCCATGCCTATCAAGACGTTATTGCAAATTTTTGCCCCATGAATTGTAACATTATGTCCAACTGACACATTGTCGCCAATTTCTATAGTTGACTTTTCATATAATGTATGCAACACCGAACCGTCCTGTATATTCACAAGATTTCCGATTTTTATTGAATTTACATCGCCGCGCAACACGGTGTTGAACCAAATGCTACAATCTTTGCCCATAACCACGTCGCCAATTATCGTGGCATTGTCAGCCAAGAAACAATTTTCGCCAATAATCGGCGTAAAACCACGAACAGATTTAATAAGTGCCATTATTTTGTCGGTATTTCTATTTTTTCTATAAAAAAGACTTTTCGTTTCATTTTGTCATCTTTGTTTTTTATCATCTGTTTTCCGTATGACAAAAACGTGTTTCCGTACCAATAAATATTTTTGCTGACCGACGTAAGCAGTCGCTCTTCGTCAGTAACATACGAGATTTCATCTGTACGTATTTTTTCGCCGTTATTGAAATCGTAAATAAAAATCTTATTCCACGACGAATACACTAACTGAACATTCGGATTTTTTTGATTTACGGACAGAAAATGCGTCACAGAAAATGGCTTCTCGTTTATATACAACGGCTCGGAATTGCTCCACAACAAGTCACCTTGCTCGTTAAATCCCAACAAGAAAAAATGCGTATACTGAAATCCGTCAAAAACCTGATAGCAATGCATTGTCTGTCCATTTGTCGTCGTAATATACTGACATTCTTGACGATAAGTAGGATAATATGCTTCACCGACCAGCACATATTCCCCATTTTGTTCAATAATTTTATGGGGATACATCATAAATGCCAGCTCAAGTTCCTTGTTCTGAGCCTGCATCTTATCCTGTTTCTTCTCTATTCGTTCTTGCTTCCGTGCCGACAAATACGAGGTAAAGTTCTCAATATCAAGGTAATTGATATATCGCATAGAAATTTTTTCACCATTAGACCCCAACTTCAATATAAAAATGCCGACCGAAGAATGCGTATTTTTCGAAATATTCCCGTATGTTCCTGAAATTATGCACGTTCCATCGCTCAGCCTCGATGCCGAAGCCGACACAATATATTTATCTTCATCGTTTGTTTTTACAATTGTTTCAAACGTTTTCACACCATCTTTATAAATGTAGAATTTTATAAGATTGTCATTTTTCAGCACATCTTTGGTAAACAAGTATGCTTCGCCAGTTTCGTCGTTTACCTCAAACGACATTATGGAAAAGCGGTTTTTATTGAGAGGAATAATTTTTCCCAATTGCGTCACCTGCGTTTTTTCATTCTGAATCAGCAAAAACGGCAAATCCTTCGTATAGCCGAGCAGATAGACATATCCGCCAATTGCACGCAAAGACACCACGCTGGTAGATTTCGGTAATTTCCCGTGTAAATATTGCACAGACAGGTCTTTAACCGAAACGACAGAAATTGTGTATGTTCCCGAAATTTGATATGACAAACTATAATGAGCATCTTTCGTTGTATACTCCAAAAATGCCGAACGTTTGGTCTGTAGCGTTACATCCGCCGATGATTTATATTGAAAGACCGTGTCGTATTTTTGAAACGTAAAGACCGTATTTTTTCTACCAGTTTGCTTTGTATCGTCGGTAAGTTTCAGCAAGACACACTCATCAAATGGAATGCAACTATAATACTCAACATCGGAGTCAGGCATTTCAATTCGCTCAAAATGAGACGACTGTGCATTCACAAACATAGTTACACACAGAAAAACGACAAAAAATACTATGCGACGAAAACTCTTCAATTGTCTATTTCTTACAAAAAAACTTTACACATATTTAGAAAGAGTCTTGTTTATTTAACAGAATCCAAATCAATTGTAATGTATGTTGGAGCCTTTATCATCTTTTTCCCGACAACTATGGCAGGCTTCACTTTCAATGTAGAATTCGGGGGAAGACCTTTTGAACTGCTTATTGCAAAAATTATATTCTTCACCTCCGTAAGCGAAAATTTCTTCAAAATCCTCGTATTTGTCTCAACTTCAATAGGAATCGTGACGCTCTCATTTGGTGCAATTTTCACTTTTTCGTCAAGGACACCATTGGCAACTTCCACGTCTTTTATAAGCAAAATCCATTCAAGCGCACTCAATTCAGCCTTTTGATTATTCGGGTTATCTATATTGACGTGGGCAGTAAAAGAAATAGGCATTTCGTTCATCAAGCCACGTGAAATTGTCGTAAAATCCGCTGGTGACAAGTCTTTCAGTGAACGTTTCCCGTCCATGGATACATTGTCGACCATCAATTCCGAAATTGATTTAAACGTAAACTTGCAGTCTTTTATATTTTTTGCATTATTAAAATTGCACGATATACAGAATATGCACACGGCAAAACCCAATAGAATCTTTCGCATAGCCATTTTTGTTTTTACAAATATACAAATTTCGACAAAACACATTCTTCAGTTCCACGCAATTTTGCCATAACATAACGACAACGTAATTATAACAATAATGCAGTCATACGTATTTTACGTACAGTCTTTGCGAAATACACGTAATTTTCTAAAAATCAACATTTTACGTTTTGATTTTACAAATTTCTTTCTACATTTGCCACGTCAAACGAATAAAAATTATTACTTAAATATTTAAAACAAATGGCAAAGAATTTCGACAAAGAATTGAACGATTTCATGGCGAAAGTAATCGCTAAGAATCCAGGTGAGACAGAATTCCACCAAGCAGTTCACGAAGTAGTACACTCAATCCTTCCATTCTTGGATGAAAATCCAAAGTACAAAGCTGCTAAAGTTTTGGAAAGAATGGTTGAACCAGAAAGAGTTTTCATCTTCAGAGTTCCTTGGGTTGACGACAAAGGCGAATGGCAAATCAACCGTGGTTTCCGTGTACAAATGAACAGTGCAATCGGTCCTTACAAAGGTGGTATCCGTTTCCATCCAACAGTAAACTTGGGTATTCTTAAATTCTTGGCTTTCGAACAAACATTCAAAAACAGCTTGACTACATTGCCTATGGGTGGTGGTAAAGGTGGTTCTGACTTCGATCCAAAAGGTAAATCAGACAACGAAGTTATGCGTTTCTGCCAAAGCTTTATGACAGAACTTCAAAAATACATCGGTCCTGACACTGACGTTCCTGCTGGTGACATAGGTGTTGGCGGTCGTGAAGTTGGCTATATGTTCGGTCAATACAAACGTCTTCGTGATGAATTCACTGGCGTTTTGACTGGTAAAGGTCTTTCTTTCGGTGGTTCATTAATCCGTCCTGAAGCTACTGGTTACGGTGTAACTTACTTCGCACAATCAATGTTGGCAACTAAGGGGACTTCATTGCAAGGTAAAACTGTTGCAATCTCTGGTTCTGGTAACGTTGCTCAATATGCTGTACAAAAATGTACTCAATTAGGTGCAAAAGTTGTTTCAATGTCTGACTCAAACGGTGCAATCGTTGACGAAAGCGGTATCACAGCTGAAAAATTGGCTTACATCTTCGAATTGAAGAACGTAAAACGCGGTCGTATCAAAGAATATGCTGAAAAATACGGCTGCAAATACTTCGAAAATCAACGTCCTTGGAAAAACGTTAAATGTGACGTTGCTATGCCTTGTGCTACTCAAAACGAATTGGATGAAAGCGATGCTAAGGCATTGGTTGCAAACGGTACAATGTGTGTTGCCGAAGGTGCTAACATGCCAAGTACTCCTGAAGCAGTTGCTGTATTCCAAGCTGCAAAGATTCTTTACGCTCCTGGTAAAGCATCTAACGCCGGCGGTGTTGCAACTTCAGGTTTGGAAATGTGCCAAAACTCTGCACGTCTTTCTTGGACTTCAGAAGAAGTTGACGCTAAATTGCAAGGCATTATGAAATCAATCCACGAAAACTGCGTAAAATACGGTACACAAGCTGATGGCTACATCGACTATGTTGCCGGCGCTAACATCGCAGGTTTCATCAAAGTTGCTGACGCAATGATGGCTCAAGGTTTAGTATAGTAAATTTTACAATACTGACAAACAAAATCCCCTGCCTCAACGAGACAGGGGATTTTTATTTTACAGACAACCCTAAAAGGCATGACAACCATTTTTCAAAACGGAATCAAGAATAACAGGAACCACTAATTTTTCACAATCTATAAGAGCACAATCGCCGATTTTTGTTACTGAATCGGGAATAAAACATGTCCTAACTCACTACAATAGGCAAAAGCATAATCTGCAATTTCAGTAATTTCAACTCGTCAAGAATTACCAGCTACATTAGTCTGATTTCCGAAGGGAATAAATCTTTGCAACAACGGCTCCTGCTATATTATGCCATACGCTGAACACTGCTCCTGGAACTGTAGCCATCTGCAATGCCGAAAAATGTTGTGTCGCCAACGAGCATGCCAAACCAGAATTCTGCATCCCCACTTCTATCGACAACGCAACGCGTTGCTCGTGCGGTATTTTCAACAATTTACCAATTAAATACCCCAACCCGAAGCCCGAAAGGTTATGCAATGCTACGACAAGCAATATCGTCAGTCCGACAGTCTTTAGTTGCTGTGCATTTGCCGAAACTACCGAGCCGACAATCAGTGCAATCACAATTGATGACAATGCAGGCAACACCTCGTTCATCCGTTCTGTGAAACGAGGAAATAAATATTGCAACGCAAAACCTATCAATATCGGAATGATTACAACCTGAAAAATAGACAAAAGCATGCTCACAATATCAACATTGACAAACGTTCCTGCCAATACCCAGCAAATCAACGGTGTGAGCAGTGGAGCCAACATGGTGGAAACGGCTGTCATGCCGACAGAAAGCGCAAGGTCGCCTTTTGCCAAATATGTTATCACATTCGATGCCGTTCCACCTGGACAACAACCAACCAATATCACCCCTATTGCCAACTCTGGAGGCAATGCAAATATTTTCGTCAGAATCCACGCCAACAATGGCATGACGGTAAACTGCGACAAACAACCGATACATACATTTTTCGGATGCGAAAACACAATTTTAAATGCCGACGGTTTCAACGACACGCCCATGCATAACATTATAATGCCGAGCATCCAATTGATATACTTTGTCTTAACCCAACTGAACGACGACGGCTCAATCAACGAAACCAACGCAACCAACAGAACGATGACTGCCATGTACTTTTTTATGAATCCTAAAATTTTCATTGTATTATAATTCGATTATTCACTTCTGTCACTAAAGAATCTTTTTTCAATGTATCTACGATTTCGACCATAAGAGCAGCTTCAAACCCCTGTGTTTCAGCCAATTCATCTATAGTCATCGGACCGTTTTTCAACAAACAACGTAATGTTGCCGCACGTTTTTGTCGGAATGAACCTTCGAACTTGGACTGAATGGTATGTTTTGTAGATTTCCGATTAAAATTTCCTTCTGTTTTTTTCAAATATGTCCCGTAATCCATCAACGCCCAATACCATTTTCGAGGATTTTTCACATACAACGTCTGTTCAGCCAAATCCTTCAAAACGTGCTCGTCAATTTTTTCGTCTGCCTCCTGAAAAAAAGAATAAATCAGCACCGTTCTGACATTTGTTTCAAGAAATGTAAGTGGTTTATTGAAAGCATATACGACTATCGCCGCGGCAGTATTTTCGCCAATTCCGGGACATTTTTGCAGACTATCGGCATCATCGGGAAACGATTTCTGTGCGACAAGCATTTTTGCCGTTTCGTGCAAAAAGCGGGCTCTGCGGTTGTAGCCCAAGCCGGACCAATGCGACAAAACTTCCTGAAAATCAGCTTCGGCAAGTGCCTGTAATGTTGGAAATGCAGATTTAAATTCTTCGTATTTCAACAACACACGCGAGACTTGCGTCTGTTGCAACATGATTTCCGAAAGCAGAACATTATACGGATTGGTATCTTCGCGCCACGGCATTTCGCGATACAATTTTTCTCCTTGTTTCAAAACAGTATTCTGAAATTGCTCAATCTGTTTCGACGTCAAACGAATTTTATTCATCTACACCGCTTTTCTTATTCATAAGGATAGATACAAGTATGCCAACACCAAGTATCACAACAATGACCGACAAGGAAACAAGTATTGGAAATTCCACTTCAACAAATGCCGGCAACAACATCTCTACGCCAATAAATACCAACAAGACAAAAAGGCTATACTTCATATATTGGAATTTGCTCATCAGCGACGACAAAACAAAATACAACGACCGCAAACCCAATATTGCGAATATATTTGATGTAAAAACGATAAACGAGTCTGTTGTTACCGAAAAAATGGCAGGAATGGAGTCTACCGCGAACAAAATGTCGGTCGATTCAATGACAAGCAGAACGACTAAAAGCGGCGTCATTGCACGTACGCCGTTCTGTATCGTAAAAAATTTCCCTTCGTCCAATTCTGGACTCACCGCGTATATTTTTCGTATCAGCTTAATGACTACGCTTTTATCTGCGTCAAATTCATCATCTTTGCCAAACAACATTTTCAGGGCGGAAATTATCAACAAAACACCGAAAACATACATCACCCACGAAAAACGGTTCACCAATGCAGCCCCAAGAATAATCATCACACCGCGGAAAACAAGCGCACCGACTATGCCCCAAAATAAGACTTCGTGCTGATATTTTCGTGGTATTTTAAAATAGGACAAAAGCATTGACATCACAAATATATTGTCAAGGCTCAACGATTTTTCAATCAAATAGCCCGTAATATATTTTAAACCGGCATCGTAGCCATTGTGTATGCTACTATCCGACGTTGACGAAAGCAGCTCAAACCAATCATGTTGATATGCAACTACCAATACACCAGCAAAAATCAATGCACAGACAATCCACAACAACGTCATTTTGAGAGCCTCGCTTGTGGAAATCTCGTGATTGGTCTTGTTGAATACGCCCAAATCAAGAGCCAACAAGGCAATCACTAAGAGTAGGAAAAATATCCACGCAAATAATGTCATACTATGATTTAGAATCTATAGCGTACGCCTACGCTCGGCCACAATGACGAATAAAAAACATGGTGATTAAGCAGCACGCCGTCGCCAAAATATGGACCAAAAACTGGACGAACGTCTATTGACAACTGCAACGGGAACCAAAAATTATATTCCAAACCTGCCATACACGCCAAGCCGAGATGCCCTCCCAAGACTTCGTTTCGGTGATGAAAATGTTCACCCCACGTCATGCCCAGACCGGCACCAAGTCCCATGTAGAAATTCCAGTCTCCTTCGGTTGTCCATTCTGGCGAAGCAATTATCCAGTTATATATAGCCGTACCCTGAAGACCTCCGCCCAAATACATCAAGCCACAGTCAAATTCCCAGAAATTCACAATTCCGGCATCCAACTGATACGAACATTCGTACGCACTCGACGCACGCAGACCAATGGCTCTATGCTGTGCCATCGTACCCATTGAACATAAACTAAATAGGACAAGTATCAAAAAATATTTTTTCATATCATTTGTTTTATCAATTATCTACTATACGGAAGAACCGAACCTTTGTAACCACGCGAGTTAGAGCGTTTCATCAACGGAGCCGATCTATCCTTACGTTTATTATCTTTCTTAGCAACACCGAGAACGAAGTTACATCCCATTCGTATGCTTACCGAACGAGTGTCGGCAGGGAACAGTGCAGCTCCTAAAATATTGTCGGACACAAAATACCATTGTACTGGTCCAGGATGAACGGTGAATCCCAATCCAAGATTATTGTATTTATTATTAACTATAGAATAACTTATTGTTGCCGCTGTAAATTTAAATGGCTTGAAGTTTGCCGACAACGTCAATCCTGGACGGATTTTGTGAGGGAAAATGTCGGCACGCGCCAACGCTCCCAATGAAATTCTATTGGCAACTTTATAACGTGCGCCAAAATACAACTTAGCCGGCATCCACGTCTTAAACTGCTGTTCCTTATATTGAATTTCCTTAAAATTGTCGACAATTGAATCCATGTCGAAACTAAAATTCTGAACCTCCAAATCGTGGATTTTCATACCCTCGAAACTCAAAGAATCCTCATCGTAAATGGCAAACTGTGAACCATCTTTCATCCAATTTATAAATCCTATGTCTTCGGCACTGAAATAACACGTCAAAGCTTTGGTTACATCCCACGAGAAGCCAAAATCTGTAGCGAAGCCGTAACTTCCCGTCATAAAGCCGTAGTTTTTAATAATATCGGCTATTGAATCTTTACTGAATTCCTGAAAAGCAATGTCGCTCACATATCCATTCTCGTCCAATGTCACTTCGAGCGGAAGGTTGGTATTTACTTCATATTCGGTGTACAAATGGATATCGTTTGTTCTATCGCTGGTCTTTAATGTAATTTTTGACGAACCCATGCTGACGTTTGCAACACCAATAAGCATCTTAGCCCTCAAACCAGCCGCAAACGACTTTGTAAACTGACGTTTGTACCCCAATGCTATTTGATGATAATATGTAGTATTCACGCCCAAGCCAGTGAAATCGGCATTGCGGACAGCATCGTTTCCTTTTGCCGCCAACGCAAACAAATCGCCAGGTAAACCAAAATTAAAGAAGAACTTTTCTGACACGTCGAACGTAAAGAAATTCTTCTCCCCTGCCCTAAAGCCAATGTTCAGCAAATCAAGCTGCAAATCTGTAGATAGATAATTCACTTTGCGCAATTTTTTCAAGAAATCGTCAATATTTGCATTTGGATGCAACGGCGTAATCAACGAATCGGAATATTCTCCCGTGCCATGAAAAATCACATCGTTATAATCTATCGGAGTATTGACAGCCAACATGAGTGATGGGGGCAACTGTCCGAACAACGGTGTCAGCAAACCACCCATATAAAATTTACAATCTGGAGTCTGCGCAGGATTGATTCTCGAAGACTGCGGCAATCTGTCCATAAAATACATAGTGTTGTCGTATTGGGCAGACACCTGTAACGCAAGCAGACAAGAAAAGATGTATACGAATAAATGTTTTTTCATAATCTACCTGAATAAATAAATTTACAATCTGCGGCTACACTGATGTTCAAACCGTAGTACGAATAAAATATTACTGGCGTAGTACCACCATTGGCAGTTTCGAGGAACACCTCGAAGCGAAGTTTGTTCGCCTGCAAGAATTTTTCAAGCATTGGATCATTATAATCCAGCGTAACTTCTTCCACCGTATTTTTCTTAACGTTCCGAGGGACTTTTCCGTTTTCTGTTTGTGCCGCCTCAAGAACAACAATATCGAGAGTTCCAAGGAGTTGATTCGGTCCCGCTTTTGTCGTATCCATGAGCGAAATCGTCAAAGTTGAATTTACTGGCAATTGGTGTTCGGTATTAATATACAGACGAACTTTTTCCACCATTGATAAGTCACCCAACTGCGACATATCCAAATCTACATCTTTCTGCAACACGAAATTCTTTGCCGAAAGGTTCAATGGCAGTTCAATTGAAACGCCCAATTTCGCCTTCCCTTTGTTAGAGACGCAATTCAAAATAGAACTTTCGTTCGGGAAGTCGGAATTTACGTGGAATATACCCGAATAATCAATTTTCTTCGGCATCATTTTCACAAAGTCTACGATATTCGAAGTTGATTTATTGATGTAGATTCCCGAAGAAGCCGCCAAACCTTGTCTTGCAGAGTCGCACGACGGCCGAACAACCCGCCATTTATTCTGATGACCGCCAAACAAATCTACCGAATTACCTTTGTCGTCTTTCCCGACAAGATTTAATTCCAAATCACCCGCTATTCCCACCGGGTTGTCGTATGTAATGTTTACTTTAGGGTCGTACAATACCAACGATTCAACGCTCATAAACTCGCCAAGATAATCTTTCAAGTCAAAATCAAGAGTTTCGCTGAAAATATCTTGGTCGAACTGACGTAAATTTCCTTCAAGATAAGCGAAAAAGAGGCTATCCGTATTAGTGACTTCAATATAAATGGAATCCGTGTTGGCATTAAATTCCAGCATACCTCCAGTTGTATGTACCTTATAATCTACCGTAACAGGCAGTGAATTATATGGTTGCTCCGGATTGGCCGTTAAATCAATATTACAACCAGCCATATTCCAATCATTAGAATACGTCGGATGTTCATTCGTCATTGCCGCAGACTTACGCATAGGAGTAATCCCAGCAGAATCCACTGTAGGGAATTCAGCGGTTAATTCCGTCGCAATTTTTATTGTAGATGTAATCTCATAGTGAAATGAACCCTGATCTATCAAAACATTGTACAATTGTCTTGATTGGGCATCTTCGTCATGAACAGTAATCCACTCTCGAATGGTATCCTGCAATTCTTGGAGCGGTACTTGTGCCTTACCAGCCGAAGCAACCATATTCTTCATTTCAAGGTTAAGCAATATTCCATATGAATCCAAACTATTTACTACGATAGCATTATCGGCTTGTGCTATACGCAAGTCTCTAAAACTGAAATAAAATTCACTATTTAAGTATGCTCCTGAATCAACCTCAACTGACTTAACTCCTGGCGAATAATTTTTAGGTATCCATCCTGGCGAACCCGATTTATAATTGAATACAGCAAAATCGACCAAGTCACCCGTTGTTTTATCTTTAGAACTTATAACAAGATCGCAATAAAAAGCCAAATCACTATTATTTAATGTCGTCATTGTTATTTTGCCCGACTTTAATATGATATATTCAAACACATCTCTCACATTTATTTCCTGCCCAAAATAATCTTCTGCTACACTTTTAAGATCTGCAGGAAGTTCTCCTATAGGATAATAATGTTCTCGCACTGCTGTTTTTCCACCCATATTTACAGCGCCAGGATGAGCAGCAACCTCATCTACATAGTCCTGATAGTCTGAAGTCGAGAAATTATCTTTTATTACCTCATCAATTGTCACATAGCCAATCGGGAATGAAACATCTGATATTTCAACAGGCTTAAGTTTCACAGTTCTGGTATATGGCTTAAGTGTTGGTAGATGCATCACATCAACCGTACGAGCCGTATCAATCACATAGCGGAACTGGATGACTTTGTCGTCGTCGTTTGTTCCGTAACCGAGAGTTTTTTCACTAATATGTTCAAGCGTATCCTGACGTTCCTTCGCCAAATTCGCCAACGTCATGTCTGCCTCGGCAATCGGCAACGCAAGCGACGGATTCCACTCAATATCCTTCGAGAACTTTTCTTTAAGCTCAAAATTGTCTTTCATGCACGAAGCAAACGCCCATACAGCCAAGACACCTATTGCTATTATTCGTAGAAAACGATTCATGTACTATAAATTTACCTTCATTTAGCAAAAATACTAAAAATCAGATAACTTCCACCATTGTTTTCAGTTGTTTTGAAATTTCAACAAATATTCTCGGGGTTCTATATCAGACAAGAATCCTTTTTCCATCTGTTCCCTAAAACACACAGACGTATTTTAGAAAATGTGTATCTTTGCCTCGTACAGAATTATGAAATTTTATTGCATATTATTAGGGCAAATACTTAAAAGTTTGTCGTTTACAAGACTATGGAATTTTTGTAAACTGACATTCACATTTATCTTATCCCATTGTTTTAAAATTCACAGATTCACAGGCTTACCAGCATTTGTCAGCATTGAGCCGACTAATATTTGCAACCTCCGCTGTCCTGAATGTCCAACAGGAAACCTGACAAGTACCGTAGGAAAAGGAAAAATCACGGTGGAACTCTGTCAGAAATTGATGCCTCAAATAGAAAAGACCGTCTTTTTCGCAAATCTTTATTTTCAAGGAGAACCGTTCGTCAACGAACAAATGATTTCCATAATTAAAACGGCAAGCAACGCCCGAATTCTCACGTCAATCTCGACAAACGCACATTTCATCACCGAAAAAAATGCCGATGAAATTGTGAAATCGGGACTCACGAAACTTATAATTTCTTTGGACGGCTACGACCAAAAATCATACGAAACATACCGCCGAAACGGCACCTTTCAGAAAGTACTCGACGGAATGAAGGCGATTCAACAAGCTAAAATCCAGAATAAAACGCATCTGCCGCTCGTGGAACTGCAATGTCTGCTTTTTAAACACACCGAAAATCACAAAAACGAAATCCGACAAATTGGAAAAGAATTCGGTGCCGACATAATTCAGTTCAAAACCGCTCAATTCTATGACGAACAAAACATTGAAATGCTTCCGTCACAAAAAAACAGCCGCTACACACACGAAAACGGCAAACTGACGATAAAAAACAAACTAAAAAACAAATGTTGGAAAATGTGGAGTTCCTGCATAATAGCTTGGAACGGGAACGTATTGCCATGCTGTTTCGATAAAAATCACACATTTTCGTACGGAAACATTCAGGAAAAATCACTCGCAGAAATCTGGTTTTCAAAGCCGTACACAAATTTCAGAAAACTCGTTCATACCGAAAGAGAAAAAATAAGTATGTGTCAAAATTGCACTTCGTAAACTAATATTTCCAAAATTGCGTTACATTTGTATTTGTGTTTATATATGAATAAGAAAAGACAAACATTATTATACATCATCTGCGATTACGTCTCGGCGATAATCGTATGGACGTTGTTTTTCTTTTTGAGAAATGAATACATCGACGCCTACTATCTGGAATACCCCGAACAACGGGCTCTCATTCTAACCGACGAGCACTACGTTTACGGACTATGTTTTATTCCGCTTATGTGGCTGTTGCTTTACTATTTAAGCGGCTACTACAAAAACGTCTACCGAAAGTCACGGTTGAAAGAGCTTATAAACACATTTTTCATCACGTTGGTTGGCTCATTCATATTGTTATTTGCAATCATTCTCGACGACAATGTGCCTTCGTACGAGGCTTACTACGAATCGTATATTCTGTTGGTCTGCCTTCATTTCATTGTGACGTACATTCCGCGTTTCATCATAACAACTCGTACGACGAAAAAAATTAGAAACAGAGAAATTGGTTTCAACACGGTACTGGTGGGAAGCAACGAAAAAGCGGAGCAATTGTACAACCGTCTTGTTTCGGCAAAAAAATCGTCTGGAAACAAATTCGTCGGTTTTGTCAATGTTATTGAACAGCAGCAATATCAAATGGCAAAATACATTCCGCATTTGGGCAATATTGAAAACGTAAAACAACTTTTGAAAGGTCGGCACATTGAAGAAATCATCATAGCCATCGAAACAAAGGAACACGCCTATATTGAGAAAATTCTCACTTGTCTACAAGGAACTAAAGCCGTCATAAAAGCAATTCCCGACAACTGCGATATTATTACAGGACGTGTGACGTTCAACTCCATACACGACGAACCACTCATTGTCATCTCGCAAAATGTGATGCCGATTTGGGAGGAAAAAATGAAACGTGCGTTCGACATCATTATTTCTATTCTCGTTTTGGTTCTCGGGTTCCCGTTATATTTATTTACAGCCATAATGGTGAAACGTTCCTCGAAAGGTCCAATTTTCTACAAACAAGAACGTATCGGACAATTCGGAGTGCCGTTCAACATATATAAATTCAGGTCGATGTACACCGACTCCGAAGTCACAGGACCTCAACTTTCGTCGGAAAACGACAGCAGAATTACGCCGTGGGGACACACCATGCGCAAATACAGACTCGACGAGATTCCTCAATTCTACAACGTACTCAAAGGCGACATGTCGCTTGTCGGTCCACGTCCCGAACGCGAGTATTTCATAAAACAGATTGTAAAAATCGCCCCGCATTACATTCATCTTCAGAAAGTTAAGCCAGGCATAACCTCGTTGGGACAAGTCAAATACGGATATGCTCAAAGTCCCGAAGAAATGGCGAAACGTCTTAAATACGATATTTTGTACATTGAAAACATGTCAATTTACCTTGACATAAAAATCTTGTTTTACACTATCAGAACCGTGATTTCGGGAGAAGGAGTGTAATAATGTACAATTGACAATGCACAATTGACAATGCACAATGCACAATTCACAATGCACAATTAAAAACCACCACAAACTCCATTGTGCATTATGCATTAATAATCATTTATTTTTCACCCCC
The DNA here is from genome assembly GCA_017516865.1 of Bacteroidales bacterium. Classification (GTDB taxonomy): domain Bacteria; phylum Bacteroidota; class Bacteroidia; order Bacteroidales; family UBA1715; genus UBA1715. The sequence goes on along the minus strand of JAFXAU010000012.1, from coordinate 40,911 downwards.
CGTAGCATTTCCCGTTTACCGGGAGGGCCGTCGGTGCGTTCTACGGCATAGCCGACCGACTGCAACATTCTACGGACATCGCCTTTGGCACAATACGTTGTCAGCACACCGTTGGGACTGGTATGTTCAAACAAAAAATTAAAAATTTCTGTTGACCACATCGAAGCCTGTTTGTTCGGAGCAAATGCGTCAAAATAAATGACATCGGTCATTGGTATTTCTGGAAAGTCTGTTATGTTGGCATGAATTTTCTTTAAACTGAAATACGGCGAAACCTCAACGACTCTATCCCACTCCGCCAAATGTAATGCTGAAAACAGCGAAACGGAATTTTCGCCTATAATATGCGGATAATTCAAAACCGACCATTCTTCCTGCGAAACTGGATATTTTTCTATTGCAACATACAAAGTTTTTCGTCTGGTCCGCACTGCTTCCAATGCAGTCAGCAACGCATTCAACCCTGTTCCAAAACCAACCTCGAATACGACAGGATTTTGCACCGTTGAAAAATTATATGCCTTCGAAATATAAATATGCTGTGCCTCTTGAACCGCCCCGTTCGTAGAATGATAATGTTCGTCGAGTTCTGGAATGTATATGGTATGTGAACCGTCAAGTGTTTGTTGAATAACGTGCGACATCATTCCTGTGTTTGCGTTTCGACTTCGGTTTCTGTCTCTTGCGTTTTTTGTTTCGCATAGTTCACGATAATCAACGGTGAACGACGTTTTAACGCATCAAGATGAACCTGCGACATATCTTCGTCAACAATAATTTCCTTTACTTTCTTTGCAGAATAAAACGGCCGCAAACTTTCCAACGGCGTATTAGCGACATTGATTCGGGAAAGGTTCACGCAGGTTTCCATTCCATCGAGTTTGGCAATCTGCGTATTCGAGCAGTCAAAATCCACTAACGACACGCATCCTGCAAGCGGTGAAACGTCGGTCACCTTGCTATGTGACAAATTCAACCGCTTCAACTTCGACATTTCTGACAACACCGACAAATCCTCCACGTCGGTATATGACAAATCCAATTTCTCGATATTCACACTTGGCTGAAGTTCCGCAATCGACGAGACTTTCGTGTCGGAAATATTCAATTCTCGAATATTCGCCTTATTTTTTAGAAAAGCGACATTTTTCGTAGCGCTATGCGACAAATCAACCTTCTTCAATTTCGTGGCACGAATCAACATGTCATAATTTGAGATAGAATCACAGCCGACAGCATAAAATTCCTGTAAACGTGACGTACTGCTGTACAAGAACGACAGCGACTTAAGATGGTCGCATTCCGAGACATTAACCACGGTCAGCGTCGTCACGTCGGAAAACACGTCCATGTTGTAGTCGGTCGCCTGGGGGTTGTACGATACATCGAGCGAAGATATTTTATTTAATTTCGCCAAAGCTTCGTAGTTGGCGAATGTGTGATTCGAGCCAGACAGATTCAGTCGTTTCAACTGCTTCATTTCCGAAAGAAAATCCAGCGATGCCAACGGTGATTTTTCGAACGAAACACTTTCCAAAGCCGTTAGTTGCGACAATCCTTCATATTCGGTAATTAACGTAGCAAAAACGACTAATTCCTTCAGAGAATCAACTTCGGCAAGCGGAGCAAGCGAAACCGCATCGTTGGCAGAACCGTTTTTAATCTGGAAAAAATGTAAATCCTTCAACTTCTTCACCGACGACAAATCAGCAATCTGCCCATGAGTGTTTTCAATGCTTAATTTCTTCATCCACTTGAATTTAGAACAGATATTGTCGAAATCAGACTGCGAAATGTCCTCGCCAAGTTGAACCAACCGTTTTTCTATGTCGGGAATCTTATTTATTTCCGACAGCACCGACGCGCTCGCATCGTACACACGTATTCCCACCGTAGAGAGAGAATAGCCGTTATACTGAGCATTGACGCTCAATGTTGTAAAACAAACTATCAATAGAAGGATATATTTTTTCATAAAGAAGTCAATTTCATTATCCATTTTGCTTTGACTTGCAATCAAAACGCAACAACAACCAAAAGTACGGAAAGATTTTTAAAACGACAGCTATTTTGTGGCATAAAAATAAATAACAGGAGTGAGATAAAAACCTATTCCAAAATCAAGCCGAGAACGGGAATGCAAAATATCGGGCTTACGAATTTCTATAGTTGAAGTATGGTACAAAATCATGACAAAACACCTTTTTTGTGCATAAACGAAACTAAGTCGTCAACAATGTATTCTTTTGGAAATGAATGAAGTACATCATAACAAGGGACTATGTACCCATCAATGATATTTGAATCCTGCATAAGATGATAGGTTTCCTTCGCACTCTTGTTAAGACGACTCGCAACGTTGTTAACGCAAAATATCGTGAAATTTAGTATTTTGTAATCCATACTTTTTCCACATTCAATTTATCCTTATGCAAAAATAAAAATCTTAAGAAAAAAACAAAGAACAAGAATATGTTTTTTCAACGAGTAAACTTACGGCTACAAATTTATTCATCACTCAAGCGTCTTAAAAACTCTGGCTTTAGAAATGGCTTTATTTCTTCAAATGAAAATTCGGCAAACAAATACATCCTAAAATAGGCATAATAGAAAACAAACTTTTGAATATTTCCTGCCGTATCTGTCTCTATTTTGTATTGAGATAAATCTATGATTTTTCCATCGTCCTCATCATATTCATCTCCTTCTTCAGTAAATTCAGCCTTTAATTTTCTTATATACTTTTTTAACAACAGGTCCTTATAAATAAACACATCTTCTCCCAAATTTTTATCTTCGTTTAAGTCAAACGTAAAAAATTGTACTGAACTTCTTGGACAACCAACTCCAGTAACCCATATTTCCAGATTCAATATGCCGTTTTTTTCATAATTGATCATATACTCTTCAAATGCGTATCCTATTTTTTGTAAGCATTCAAAAGAACCGCATTCCAACCTCGACATGGAACCGCACTCCAAAACAGCTTTTTTTTTATAATACAAACGATGTTCATAATCTTGAAATCTAGCACCATCAAAAATGTCAAAAGCCCTTTGTATTGTAAAGAAACACCTTTGCTTGGTAATTGTAAGTTCCTGAAGTTCATAATATTTTCCATCTATACAAACAGAATCTTTTATTATCTTAACCGATTGGGAATACAGCGACAAGGAACTGAATAAAATACATATCACAAGAAAATTTCTCATAATCAATCTGTTATCTGTTTGATATTATATAAATGCATTGCAAAAAATTGGTCTTTGTCATCAAATACTAAATAACAATAAACATAGTCTTCGTCTTTTTTTACTATCAGACACATTTCTTTCCCATAACGAAAATCGGCAATCCATTCATCGTGCAAAAACATAGATGACAATCTGAAGAATTTTGATACCTCAGAAAGATTAGTTCGTTCGGTTAATTTTATGGTTGAATCGTTCTTTGTTATTTTTATAACCTTATCCTTCGAAAGCATTCCCGAAACCAAAATACTATCGGGGTATCGTTCTGCATAAAAAAAATACAAATCATGCGACCATATCTCATAGAAAAGAATTGTATCTATTGTTATTGAATCATGGGGAAATAAATGTTTGAATGGAGCCGGAAAAGTGCTGTATGTATGCACCCTTGCCCGTGACTGCATAATATCAAAATATTTCTCTATATGGCTGTGATTGGTAAATAACTTCGAATCGTTGAACGTTATATTATCAAACAAAACAGTATCGTACACTTCCTGTGCCACAGCAACGTGCGAGGCAATACAGAGAAACAATATGAGGGATAATTTTTTCATACGTTCATTGTTGAGTTCAAAGATAGAAAAAATATTGAAGATAGGTTTGTGGCATAAAAAAAGCACTTACGTCTGTAAGTGCTTGATTTTCAATGAGCGGGAAACGAGACTCGAACCCGCGACCCTTAGCTTGGAAGGCTAATGCTCTACCAACTGAGCTACTCCCGCTTATTTTGTGGGAGTGGGTGGACTCGAACCACCGAAGTCGAATGACGGCAGATTTACAGTCTGCTCTCGTTGCCGCTGGAGAACACTCCCTAAGAGAGCCTCTTGTCGGATTCGAACCAACGACCCCGAGATTACAAATCACGTGCTCTGGCCAGCTGAGCTAAAGAGGCAATCTTTATATGTAAATGTACTTCGCTTCCGAAAAAGCAGTGCAAATATACAACTTTTTGGTTTCGCACCAAGCTTTCAAGAAAAAATTATCTTTTATTTCTGATTCTTTCGCTCAAACACTATCACCGTATGGTTTGGAATGTACATCTGCAAATAGTGTTCTGCATATAATCCCTCTTCCACCGGCAACGAAAAATATCCAAGATTTTCATCTATTCGTCCGAAACCGCCATATTTCAACGAATCATTCGTCAGAACCACCCTATATTCGCCTTCGGGCATTGCAATTCCGTAGTCGGCGAATGATTGTGTCGGGTTGAATGAGAATACGAAAAACAATCCGTCACGTTCGAATGCCAAAATTTGGTCGCGATTGTTGTCGTGAATAAAACGAGGGCGATTATCGAAGAAATGAGGATGATTGTTCACCAACGCTATCATGTCCTTGTCGAAACGGTCGAGGAATTTGTAGCGAAGATTTTCGTCGGTTTTCAAATGCCATTGGCGACGGGCGTAATGATACGACCAGCCATTACCTTCGCGAGGGAAATCAATCCATTCGGGATGTCCGAATTCATTACCCATAAAGTTCAGGTAACCGTTTTGTGCCGTTGCGAGCGTCATCAGTCGGATTTCCTTATGGAGCGCCATACCGCGGTCTATTATCAGACTAGGAATTGCCACGTGCATGCACGAATACATTTCCTTGTCCATCAAGCGGAAAGCAATAGTTTTGTCGCCCACCAATGCCTGGTCGTGCGATTCGGCATACGAGATAACTTTTTCATCGGCACGAGCCTGCGTGAGTTCGTAGTACATATTACCTACCTGCCAATCTTCGTCGCGGTAGTCCTTCAGCAACTTAATCCAATAATCGGGAACGCCCATCGACAAGCGGTAATCGAAGCCAAAGCCACCTTCGGAGAACGGAGCCGCCAGTCCCGGCATTCCGCTCATATCTTCTGCAATAGTGATAGCCGACGGTTTCACTTCGTGAATCAATTTATTGGCAAGAGCGAGATACGTAAGCGCATCGCCGTCCTCGTTTCCATCGAAGTAGCGTTCATAGCAGTCGAATGCACGTCCGAGACCATGGTCCCAGTACATCATACTCGTCACACCATCGAAGCGGAAACCGTCAAAATTGAATTCCGTCAACCAATATTTACAGTTAGAAAGCAAGAAGTGAATCACCTCGCCTTTGCCATAGTCAAAACATTTGGAATCCCATGCTCCGTGAGTTCCTTTTTCCCCTTTATGGAAAAACTGGAAGTCAGTTCCGTCGTATTTTCCAAGACCTTCTTCAGTATTTTTCACTGCATGGGAATGAATCAAATCCATCACCACGCGCAATCCCATTCCGTGGGCGGTGTCAATCAATTCCTTCAATTCTTCGGGCGTACCGAAACGCGACGACGGAGCAAAGAAACTCGACACATGATAGCCAAACGAGCCGTAGTACGGATGTTCCTGAATTGCCATCAACTGAACGGTGTTATAGCCTGATTCTTTTATTTGCGGAAGAATGTTCTTTGTAAATTCCGAAAACGTGCCAACCTTATATTCTTCGGTAGCCATTCCCACATGTGCTTCGTAAATCAACGGCGCTTGTTCGATTTTCGGAAGAGGATTTTTCCATTTATATGGTTCAACATCCCATATTTGTGCAGAGAAAATTTTCGTCTGGTCGTCTTGAACGACGCGCGTAGCCCATGCAGGAATCCGCAAGCCTTGTCCGCCTTTCCAATAGACCGACAGTTTGTATAAATCGCCGTGTTTTATGCAGTCAAGCGGAACTTCGAGTTCCCAATAGTTATCTTTTTCGTCGAAGACGTACTCAACCCGTTCCTCCCAATTAGAAAACGTACCAACCAGACAAATGCTCGTAGCATTCGGAGCCCATTCCCTAAAAATCCATGATTTTTCTGTCTTATGACAACCAAAGAACAGATGACCATTCGCAAAAGATTCCAACGTAGAAGAACTTGTAAGCAATTCCTTCTGACGTTGTTCTATGTACTCCAAACGGCCTATAATTGCTGGAGCGAACGGCTTCAGCCATGGATCGTTTTCTACGTATGACGGAACTTTCATAACGATTTATATTTAATTTAATTTCAATACAACATTACGATAATCTTCCCTTAAATACAAATCCAAGAGACTCAACGACAGTTTTCACCTGTTCTTCCGTTGAACTGCCTTCAACCACTACATTTCCCGTAGACAAATCCGCCGAAACCGACGTAACGCCGTCTAACTTCGCAATGTTTGTTTCCACATTCGACTTGCAATGATTACAACTCATGCCTTCAACCTTATATACTGTCATATTTTTCATTATCGTAAGTTTTTTAGGTTTATACTTCAATATCAATGCGTTAGTGACCAAAAGTAAGAAAACGATGGTCGTAATGACTTTCCAAACTGGCACACTTGTGCGGCAACATTCAGCCTGAAGGTGCAAAACAGAGAACCATTCTTTTGGGAGAGCCAAATCAATCAACAAACCAAATGCAAAAGCACCGACAATTATACTCAGCAGATAAATCACCGTAGTCCGCAGCCCCATTACTTTCCGTACAACGACAACAGATGCGAAACTCACCGCCGGACCCGCCATGAGAAAAACCAATGCCGCACCGGGCGTCAATCCTTTCAGCATCAACGCGGCAGCTATGGGAATAGAACCAGTTGCACAAACGTACATCGGAACTGCAATCAGCGTCACGGCAAGCATTTCCAACAGAGGATTATCGGCAAATTTCAACAAAAACGAATCGGGAACGGCAACGGCTATCAGTCCTGCAATAAGCAGCCCCACAACCAAATGCGTACCAATGTCTTGCAACATTGTCACGTAGCCGTACCGCAAAGCGGAAATACATTTGTTTCCTTGTTCCATTTCGCACGATCCGTCACATGTTTGTTCGTTTTCGGAAATCGAATCATCTTCTTTGTCAAACAATGCAACCGACATTCCCGAGAAAAACGACGTAACCAAAGCGGCAATAGGCCGAATTATGGTAAAAGCCAAACCAAATACTGAATATGTTGCAAGAATTGAGTCAACGCCGGTCTGCGGAGTTGCCGTCAGGAACGAAACGGTTGCACTTTTCGAGGCGCCTTCTTTCCGCAACGACATGGCCGTAGGCAGCACGCCGCACGAGCACAACGGCAGAGGAATGCCGAACAAAGCAGCCCAAATAACAGATTCGCAATTATTTTTCGACAAAAAATTCTTAAAGAAAATATGAGGGACCGCAACATGCAATATGCCGGCACAAAGAAACCCGAACATCAAATATGGTGTCATTCCCGCCACCAGATGCCATAAAGAAAGTAGACTATCTTCCATTACGTTTCCTTTTCTTTTGGCAAAGATAAAATTTTTATCAATGGAATATCGTGATTAGCCCACTAATAATCATGTAAACGTATATTATTTTCCTCAAAAGCTCCGCAGGAATCTTGTCGAACACAAGTTTTCCGAAATACGAACCCAGCACAACGCCAACAACGGCATACAACGCAGAAACACCCACAAACGAAGTCAAAAATCCCCGTTGCGCACGGAAAATTGTCATTATAATATTCGTAATCAGGAAAAACGCCTGACAAACGGCTATATATTTATTTTTATCGTGTTCGACTTCGATAAAATATACAACCGCTGGCGGACCATGCATGCCGAACAACCCTCCCATGGCACCGCTCAACGCGCCCATCGACAACTGCAACGTTCTTGTCGGCTTCAGCCGTACATGCTTACTGAAAAACAAGAAATACAGACTGAGGAGAATCAACGTGATGCCCAGCAAAATGCTTAATATAGAATCAGTTGCAATTGCAACATATTGAATTGCGACATACGAAACCACGACGAACGAAATCATCATGAGCCAAATACGCCGCCACACTACCAACCGCCACATAAAACACAACACGTAAAACGACTGTGCCGCCGCCAATATGCCCGACAAGGTTGTCGCCTCGCCATACGAGGGACACAAAAACGGCAACATTGTCATGATAAAAACGCCGAAGCCAAAGCCACACACACGTTGCACGAAACTTGCCCCCGCACACAACAAAATCAACGATATAATTATTGTATAAGACATAAATTTGTCACTTGAAATGTGGCAACGACCAGTTTTTCATCACACTGAGCGTACGTACAATAAAAATAATGAGCGACGCGACTATTATCGCAACCATGTCGGGACATGAAAACTCAACCATTAGAAGATATATACAACCACCTATGAGACAAGCAGTTGCATATATTTCCCTACGGAAAATAAGCGGAATGTCGACACACATCAAATCTCTGACAATTCCACCGAAAACAGCCGTGAGAATGCCCATCATCACCGACAAAATCGGGTGAATGTCGAGAGCGAGCCCCTTCTGCATGCCAATAATAGTGAACACGCTGATACCAATGGTATCGAACAAAAACAACGTCTTTGAATATTTCTCGATATGTTTTCTGAACAAGAAAGTGATTATCACGCCAAAAAGCACGATATAGAAATACCAAATGTCGTGTAGCCATGCCACGGGAATATTCAGCATCATGTCGCGGAGCGTTCCGCCACCGATTGCCGTCACGAAGCCGAGAAACACACCGCCGAACAAATCGAACTTCTTACGGGCAGCCGCCAACGCGCCACTGATGGCAAATGCCAGCGTACCAGTATAATCGAATGTTGACAGAATGTAATCGACGAACATACTACACGTTGAATTTGAAGTGCATTATATCGCCGTCTTGAACGACGTAATCCTTGCCTTCCATTGACATTTTTCCAGCTTCCTTAACCGCCTGTTCCGAACCCAAGGCGATATAATCGGCATATTTTATAACCTCAGCCTTAATAAAACCTTTTTCAAAATCGGTGTGAATGACGCCGGCAGCCTGCGGAGCCTTAGCCCCTTTGTGATAAGTCCACGCACGGACTTCCTTCGGTCCAGCCGTCAGGAAAGTTTCCAAGTTGAGCAACGAATACGCCTGACGAATTAGTTTGTTTACGCCTGGTTCGCTCAGACCTACGTCCTGCAAAAACATGTCGCGTTCCTCCTGAGTGTCGAGTTCGGCAATTTCGGCTTCCAATGCAGTTGCCAATGTCAAAACTTCCGCTTTTTCATTCTTAATTGATTCCTTCACAGCATCGACGTATGCATTTCCGTTAATGCCCGATTCGTCGACATTACAAACGTACATCACAGGTTTCAGCGTAAGCAGATGCAAATCGTAGATGGCTGCCTTTTCCTCATCGTCGAGATTCAGCGTACGAGCCGATTCGCCTTTGAGCAGAGCCGCTTTCACACGCGTTAGAATGTCACATACATATTTTGCCTCCTTGTCGCCACCTGCACGGGCTTGTTTTTCAACTTTATTCAATCGAGCTTCAACAGTTTCCAAATCCTTCAGTTGAAGTTCCATGTCGATTGTCTCTTTGTCGCGAACAGGATTGATGGAACCGTCGACGTGAGTAATATTTTCGTTTTCGAAGCAACGCAATACGTGAATAATTGCATCGGTTTCGCGAATATTAGCCAAAAACTTATTCCCCAAGCCTTCGCCTTTGCTCGCTCCCTTAACCAAACCAGCAATATCGACAATTTCGACCGTTGTCGGCACCACTTTTTCTGGATGGACCAACTTTTCCAACTCGTTCAGACGATTGTCGGGAACCGTAATCATTCCAATGTTCGGTTCTATTGTACAAAACGGAAAATTTGCAGCCTGTGCCTTAGCGTTCGTCAAACAGTTAAACAGCGTTGATTTACCGACATTCGGCAAGCCCACAATACCACATTTCAGTCCCATATTTCTTTAATTTTTTTGCAAAAGTAACTTTTTTAATTTTATTCTCAATGCATTTGACTATATTTGCAAGAATCAAATTTACAAGACAAAGAATGGTCATTCATAACGAAAAATATGCAAGTAAATTAAAGATTTGGAACACATTCGGAATCATTATCGTGATTTCACTTTGTGTGTCAATTCCGTTGCTACATAACTTTTTGCGAGAATTTGGAGTAGAAATAAATCCACTCAAAGCGTGGCAATGTGCCTTGCTCATGTTGGCAACGATAGGTATTTACGCGCTCATTATTTTCATCCGTCACAAAAAAAATCTCTTGTTCATTTACATTTCCGACGAAGACAAACAAAATCTGGTATTCAGATTCTACCACATACAATTACTGATGGGCAAATGCACATCGTACAAAATTCCGTTCGACGCCTTCAAGAAATACGAAATAATCGACGAAGGGAAAAACAAGAATTTGATTTTATATCAGACAATGGACAAAAACAAGTTGGCGAAATATCCGCCAATCTGCGTGAATTCTCTGAAAGACGAGGAAATTGAACAAGTAAAAGAATTATTAAACCAATATATATAGTACTATGAAGAAATTTATACTCGTATTGTTATTGGGCTTGAGTGCCAGTTTAGTTTTCGGTCAACGAGAGAATCAAAAATGGTATTTGAACGGCATAGGCGGCCGATTGGAAGTAGGTGCAGATTCCGACAATCTTATGGGATTGAACTATGGTCACTTCTTTAGACCGAAATTTGCCATGGATGCAATGTTTATCTCCAATTGGGATTTTACCAGCGGTACGATTTACGAAGGTGCCTTTATGGCGAAATATGTAACTCCGTTCCCGAACATCAGTTCACGACTCCGTTGGTACGCCGGCGGCGGATGGGAGCTTATGGGACAAGGCATGAAAGAATATGACGGTGAGACAAAATCGGGCGACATACGTATTTTATCGGGACCAACGGCTGTATTGGGTATCGGTTACAATATTCCCGTAATTCCCGTAAACGTGTGCGTTGAATGGCGTCCGACAATCTATCTTCTCCATAAAAACAGAAGCGTGAACGACGTTCCTGAAAAATTTGCAATTTTCGCATTTACACTTAGTTACATTACACGCGACAAATACAAAAATTAGTCTTTCGTATGAAAAAATGGCTGTTCCTCATAATTGGCATTGCGTGCTTTTTGTCGTGTAAAGAAAAACAAGACAAAACCATAGAACAGTCTCTCGTGAACAATCTCATTGCTCCGAAAGCATGCATAACGTACGAGCAGGAAATGATTGTCCCCGCAGAATATTTTTTCTTTAAATCGATAGATTTCCGTGCATTTGTTTCGAAGTTGCAGCAAAAATCCGTGCAAAAAACCATCACGGCGTACATTCCTTTTTCCGACATTGCCTGCAACAACGAGGACATTCAACGGAAATTCAAAGACGAATTTTCAATAGACGAATTTCAAACCTTGCTGTTCGACGAAGAATGGATTCTCGACACGGCACAATTTATAATGAAGAAAAAAGTCGATTCGTATTCGTTAGTGCGGAATTACATCCGTCACAATCCCTATACCAACACTGACATTCCAACAAAATCAATCATTGCGAAATACGATTTTTCAAAGTCAGGATTCAGTTCGCCAAACGACAAGAACTTCAAGTTGCTCCAAAGCGACGTGGCATACGAAGTTCCACTTATCAACGAGACGAATCCCGAATTTCTCGAAAACATTCAAGTAAAACAGGTCGTAAAAACAATTGTCGAAAAAGCGACCTGCGGCAACACGCCGGCATATAGTTTCTCGTTCCGAGATTCGCTGATTTCAAAAGATTTAAAAGAAGTAACCGAATCGTTAGGGAAAGAGACAATCTGTTACGAAGAAGAAGTGTCCGAAACAGCCGAGACCGACAGCGTCTGCATTGACAAGGAAATTGACTTGCGCGAAATCATCGGTCTTGCATTCATCGAAGATTGGTACGTGAACGACAGTACCATGGAAATTCTCAAGGAAGTAAAAGCTATTGCCCCTGTCAGGGCATATTATCATACCACAGAAGACACACAATCAGAATTAGTTAAATCAATACCCTTTGTTATGTACCTGAAAAACCACGACAAAGGGAAATAAATCATTTCCCATGAAAGCCGAAGAATTAGTATTTTACATTGCAACGTCAATGTTGCAGGAAGTGGGTCCCATCAAAGCGAAGCACCTGATTTCGTATTTGGGCAGTCCCGAAGCAATTTTTAAATCAAAAGCGTCAACGTTGGAGAAGATTCCCAACATAGGCTCGACTATTGCCAAGGCAATTGTGAAAGACCATGTGCTGGAAGCAGCCGAAAAAGAGATGGAGTACATTCTCAAAAACGACATTTCGGTACTTACCTATGTTGACGAAACATTTCCATACCGGCTCAAAAACTGCGAGGACGCTCCGCTGTTGTTCTACTACAAAGGAGACGTGGACTTCAATGCACAAAAAATCATAAGCATTGTGGGGACACGCAATGCCACCGAATATGGAAAACAATGTTGCAAAAACCTCATCAACGAAATCAAATCGCACAATCCAATCATTGTCAGCGGATTAGCATTCGGCATTGACGCATGTGCCCATCGCGAGGCACTTTCGGCAGGATTGACGACCATTGCCGTGCTTGGAACGCAATTGGCAAAAGTTTCTCCCACAAGTCACGTGGAATTGGCGAAAAACATTACCAAACAAGGCTGTGTGATGTCGGAATATCATTCACAGACAATTTTCGACAGCAAACTATTCGTCCGCAGAAACCGTATAATCGCGGCACTTTCCGACGCCACCATAGTGGTTGAGAGCAAGGCTAAAGGCGGAGCTCTCATCACTGCCGACTTTGCTAATCAATACAACCGCGACGTGTGTGCATTCCCTGGCAACGCAGGAAACAAATTTTCGCAAGGTTGCAACGAACTCATCAAAAAGAACAAAGCTGCTCTCATAGAAAACGGTCACGATTTGGAAGAACTGCTCAATTGGGACATAGAGACAAAAATTCAAAAGAAAAGCCAACGAGAACTATTTGTCGACATTTCAGATGAAGAAAAGAAAGTTGTGGATTATCTCGCCGAAAATCCCGACAGTTCCATCGACAAGATTGCAATTGAATGTGAAATTCCTATGAGTAAACTCTCGGCACAGCTGCTGAATATGGAATTTAAAGGACTTATCCGCTGCATGCCGGGAAAACTGTTTAGGAACGAGTGGTAAAGTAATCGGTAAAAAAAATCTTTGTGCGTAGATTTCGCACACATACTCTATTCTTTTGCATTGTAATCAAATATTTAAACGTTATGCAAAAGAATACATCAACATTCAACACACTGACGTGTTTCACGTTCTTGTCGAAATCGTTACAAGATTCAAGGTTACAGGTTTTGTCGCAAATAGACGACCGATTTTTGGGGAAGGGTACAATCTTTCTTTTTTCGAATACACTTTCGAAAAGAAACAACAAATTCATTTTGGACACTTTTGGGAAATACGATAAAAACGAATATTTTTGAACGGAAAAACAAGAATAAAAAATGAAAATACTTTTAACTGGCGGCACGGGATTTATTGGTTCGCACGTGCTAATGCGTTTACTACAGGACGGACACGAAGTCACTGTTCTTGCCCGTAATCCAGAAAAAATACCTGCACTGAAAAACGTAAAAAACGTACGGATTCTGAACATAAGTCTCAACGACTTCAAGGCAATTCCACAAGCCCTCGAAGGCCAAGATGCCGTGATACACATAGCATTATGTATGATAGGCTCGTCGGCCTACGAAGTTTTTATGAGCGACACCGCCGCCACGGTATTTTTAGCAACGGAAGCAGCCAAAGCTGGCGTGAAACGATTCATCTACACATCGTCAACAGCATCGGTCGATTCGGTTTACGCCTCTCTGAATCCCGTCTGCATAAAACCAAGCGACAAATTGGTGACAATCAACTGCCGTCACGACCCATGTACGTACTACGGAGCAACCAAAGCGGCGTCGGAAGATTTTCTGTTTGCCATAGAAGGTGAAACAAACATGAAAGTGAACATCATCCGTCCAGGCTACACATTCGGAAATCCCGTAATAGACGGCGCCCCTACCCAACCCGACACTCGATTCAAGTCAATTGTTCAGGCGGCATTGGAAAACAAGGATATTCATGTTGTGAAAAACGACGGCACGCAGTTCATCTGGGCCGACGACATAGCAAAAGTCTATGCCGCACTTGTTAAAAAGGACGTAAGCAAAAAGACCTATTTCGCCCTATCGAAGGAATTTGTCACGTGGGAACAAATTGCACACGATGCGGTGAAACTCTTCTCCTCAAAATCAAACGTGGTAGTGGAAGATTTAGGTTGGAGCGACGAACCTCTGCTGTTCGACGTTTCCGACATAAAAACGGATTTCAATCTTGAATTCTCCGCCTATCCGCACATAATTTCACATTTGAAATATTTCGAAAAACAACATTAAACAGCGGTTATCAAGAATATTCCCCTTTCTTTCCTTTTACCCCATCTAAGCCACGTCATGCCGAACGGAGTGAAGCATCTCACCATTGTGAATTATTATTTTTAGGATTTATTTACTTTAATCTTTCAAGAATTTGTTCCATTTCCATTTGGCATTTTGCTCACGTTCGGCAAAGAAAATACCTTTTCTTTGCTCTCACCTACTCGCAAAATTCTTTCGGTGGCGAAAGAAAGGTAACAGAAAAGATGAGATAATTTGTGGTTAATTTTTGTTTTTAATAATAATGCACAACGGGTATTAGGGATTGTTTCTATAAAAAAACGCCTATATCTAAAACGTTTGATACACAAGGACTTTCCCCTCGTCAAAATGCAGAGTGAACTGTTCGCCTAAGGATTCATTCAACGTTCCGCACCACCACGAAGGCAATGGTCTGCTGAACGGATATTTCAAATTTTCGGAACGGATTGGCACGTCGGGTTTTAGACTGAAAATTGAAACTTGCTGTCCTTTGAACGATTTAAATTTCGTTGTCCGATAAATCGGCGAAAACACACCCGTGTCGGTGACCATATTCACAAAGTTCAACGTTTGTCCATATTCCAACAGAAGGGAGATATTTCCCAACGTATGGTCTTCGCGCAAACCAGTTGCGCCCAAAATTGTCACCGCAGAATATGACTGTGCCTGAGCCCACTTCACAGATTTCGTCAAGTCGTTTGTTTCCTGATCGGGATTATGAAATACACGGTCGCCATAACGTTGCAATAGTTCTTGCTCGGCAGAATCAAAATCGCCCACTATCATTGTCGGTTCAAATCCGTGAGCGACAAGTTTTTTCACCGCTGCATCGCAACAAATAATCGTCTTGGCTTCGCGAAGAATCTGCAATGGAAATTCGTGTTCGGGGAACGAGCCGTTACACAAAATCACACTATCGGAATAAGCAAACGGAATATTCATCAGTCACACATATTTTGTTGTTTGGCGTACAGTTTCCGCCACGTAATAATACCAATTATCGCTGAAATAACATAACAAGCATACAAAATAATTGTAGGATACAAATCAGGGTCGGCGATATAAAGCACAAGCAGAAT
Organism: Bacteroidales bacterium; assembly: GCA_017516865.1. GTDB lineage: Bacteria > Bacteroidota > Bacteroidia > Bacteroidales > UBA1715 > UBA1715. Next base: position 25,314 of record JAFXAU010000012.1, on the reverse strand, counting down.
GTACAGCGAATCTGCTGCAATCCAGAAATACCAATATTCCAAAAATTTCTGCGTCAGCCGGAAGGTTGCCACCGCACTGAGCGACGTGATAATAGCATCAGGCACTGCAATTTCGGAGCCAGTTTTTTTCAAAACAAACGAAACAACCGCCGAAACAATTACAACAAATGTAAACGAAGTCAACCAGTGTTTCGCCTTCATTCGCTGAATCGGCATCTCACTACCATTTTCGCTTCTCCCCTTTTTCCACAAATACAAACCATAAATGCTTACAATAATATAGTACAGCTGAAATGCCGCATAGGCGTACATTTCGGTCGCAACAAAGTCAATTCCCAACAGCGACGCAGAGACAATGTTGAAATACCATAGTGCAATGTGCTGTTTAATCTGCAATATCATAACAATCAGTCCCGTCACGGTGCCAATCAGCACACATAATCGCAACCACGTCATTTCTGCAAAATAATCGATAACAAAATCTATCATACCACAAACTGTTTTGTCTTTGTCAGGCTTGCATTGACAAGCCCGACCGCCAAATTCTTAATCGCACTTAATTTTAGAATGTAAAAGTAACCTTTAATGTATAATGAATGCCAGCCTGCGGGAAGAAATATTTCCAAGAATATTCAGTACCCTGCTCGTACCAATTGCCTCCGTAGGCATTGCTGATGTAATTCTTGTCGAATATGTTATTGATTATGAATTGAAAATCGAGACTGCTTGATTCGTCCATTGTCCATAAATAACGCGAAACAAAATCGTGTACGGAATATCGGTCTATGCTTCTGTCTTCACTGGACGTGTTGTCGAAATATTGTTTTCCAACCAATTTGCTAACGATTCCCAACGACAATCCTTTAGTTGGGTGAACCATAATTTTGTGCGATGCGACAAACGAAGGAGAATAGGAAATATCCGTCGTACCAAGTTCCGTAACCTTTTGGATTTCATTCCAATCATCGTCGTAATCAGTTGCATATTCCACATAATTTTTGATTTTATTCTGCGAAAGCGTCACGTTGCCGCTCCATTCAATTTCAGGAACTGGTCGATATTCCACCGTCATTTCAAGTCCGCGACGGAAACTGTTGTCAACGTTTTCGAGAATGGCATCGCCCACCTCGTTCAGTTTACCGGTCTGAACAAGATGGTCTTTATACTGCATATAATACAGATTTGCCGTAACGGCGAGTTTCATCCACGATTTACGATAGCCCAACTCAAAATCATACAATTTTTCGGGGATTAACTCTTTTGCTTCTGTCGTTTTTGCCGCATCTTTCAAATTTGCACGAGTCGGTTCACGATGAGCAATGGCAAACGAAGCCGTAATGTCCTGATGATGAGGAAGATTATATTTCATTCCCGCCTTGGGATTCCAGAAAAGCCAGTCAAATGTATGATTCATAGGCGTCAAGTCATCATCGTCGCCACTCATTTCATAATTTATGGAGCGAACTTGTCCGTCGGCAAACAACGTCAGATTTTTCATGCGGTACATCCAACGCAAAGAACTGTTCAATTCTTTCTTCACACCATTGTTTTCGTAATACGGCTTCGATAAATCAATATTCGGATTATCCTGAACCCAAATAACATAACCAACATGGTCGCCGTCGTAAATACTATAAGAATTATTCAACGAGAATGTGGAGCGATTTCGTCTCAGTTCCAATCCTGCCAAATAACCATATTGAATATTATCGAGAGCTTTTTGACGTATCAAGTCGAAACGTCCTGTTCCCAAGCCATAATTTTTAAGTTTCGCATCGTCCTTGTACTGTTCGTAGTAGCCGTCGCCTTTCGTTGCGAACAAAGTAGCGTTGAAAGCGATATTGTCCAACCACGAAACATTCAGCGTATCCTTTCTCAGTTTATACGAAAGAATATAATGTTTCTGAGTATAATTGTCAGATTCATTTGAATAGAACCGTTCGTTACCCTCGTCATCGAGATACATTCCGGCAGGATTATACGTTAAATCGACATCGAGTTTGTCTTCGGGCAGTCCTTCCCATGTGATGCCAGTCTTTTGTTTTCCAGCCATGAATTTTGCCGTCAAAACAGAATGTTTCCATATATAACTACCCGATACGTCAATTGATTGAAGTTTATCCTTGGAACGTTGGATCCAGCCGTCGGTTTTCATCATACTCAAACGGGCATCGAACATTAGATGGTCTGCAAGCAATCCTGTTCCAAGAGCGACAGACATTTTCCGCGTCTTGTACGAACCGATTGCACCCGAGACTTGCATATACGGTTCTGCAGAATTATCCTTTGTCTCGAAGTTCATGGAAGCGCCGAACGAAGACGTACCCGTTGTCGAAGAGCCAACTCCACGTTGCAAATCCACCTTATCGACCGACGAAGAAAAGTCGCCCATATTCACCCAGTAAATATCCTGCGATTCCGCATCATTCAGCGGAACGCCGTCAATAGTCACATTCATGCGGGCGATTTCGATACCACGGACACGCATACCCGTATAACCGATTCCCGTACCGGTTTCCGACGTTGCCACAACCGAAGGGGCGCTTTCCAAAAGGAACGGCACATCTTGTACCACAGTGCTTCTCGCAATATTACCGACAGTAGAGACATTCACCGTCTGCGAAGGAAATCCCACAACCGACACATGAAAATCCTTATCCAACAGGGTCGGCAACATTTTTACAACAACAGGAGCCGACGATGTAGAAACGCCCACCATTTGAACTTCGTAACCCAAATAACTCACTTCAAGCGTGTCGCTTTTACCAGGAATTGAAATTTCGAAATGACCATCGTGGTTGGTAATCACATAATCCTGAGAATGAGCACGAAGCACGTATGCCGTCGGCAACGGACGACCGTTATGATCCAACACAGTTCCCTTTACAACATTTTGAGCAAAAATATTCAGCGACACCAGCGCCGAACCCAATAATACAAATATTCTTTTCATTTTTATTAATTTACATTAAACAACATGAATAGAAGTATTGCATTTGAAGCCGATTGAATTCCTTACGCTGGGGTTAACCAGTTCAAGTTCAAGGGTATCATCTCAGCCTTTGTACAAGGCACCCCTATTCATCGCCGCAAAAGTATATATTTTTTTGAAATGGTTTACGTTGAGGAGCAATTTTTTTCCAACCCTAAAAACAGGTTTACGAGTCAATACATATTATATATGACAAAAAGCAAAGTCGACGACCTTAAAATAAAAAAGCACTCACAAATACTTTGCAAGTGCTTGTGACCCCGGAGAGGCTCGAACTCTCGACCCATTGATTAAGAGTCAATTGCTCTACCAACTGAGCTACGGAGTCAAAATTTTTCGGCAAAATTATTATTTTTGTAATTCAACGCAAGCAGTTTTGCAGAAAAACTTCACAAAGAGATATTTTTTTTTCATTCAAAAAGAAAAAATACAGTTTGAGTTTGTAAAATCAAAATAATTCTTATTTTTGCGTCCCGATTAATGGGAATAGTATATATTATCAAAAACTAACTCAAGTGGATACTTTAAGTTACAAAACGAAATCGGCCAATAAGGCTACAGTACAAAAGGAATGGTTCGTTGTAGATGCAACAGACCAAGTAGTAGGTAGAATGTGTGCCCAGATTGCGAAAATCATTAGAGGCAAGCACAAACCATCATTTACTCCGAATGTGAATTGCGGAGACGGTGTAATCGTAATTAACGCTGAGAAAGTGAAATTTACGGGTAAGAAAATGACAGACAAGATTTACATCCATCACACGATGTATCCTGGCGGTCAAAGAAAAGAGACACCGGAAGACTTGATGGCAAAAGATCCTACAAAAATCATTGAGAAAGCAGTTGCAGGAATGCTTCCAAAAAATTCTTTGGGAAGAGACTGCATGAAGAACTTGTATGTGTATGTAGGTCCAAACCACAAACAAGAAGCACAACAACCAAAAGAATTAAAGTTTTAAGATTAAGATATGGAAGTAATTAATGCTTTAGGTAGAAGAAAATCTGCAATCGCTCGAATTTACGTAAAAGAAGGTAAAGGTCAAATCACAATCAACGACCGTGAATTGGACAAATACTTTGCAGAAGAACGTCTTCGTTTCATAGTAAAACAACCGTTAACTCTTCTTTCAAAAGAAGGAGATTTCGACATCAAAATCAACCTTGTAGGCGGTGGCATCAAAGGTCAGGCAGAAGCTGTAAGACTTGCTATTGCAAGAGCATTGGTAAAAATGGACGAAGAAAACAAGTCCCCTCTTAAGAAACAAGGATTCTTAACACGTGACCAACGCGAAGTTGAACGTAAGAAACCAGGTCAGAAGAAGGCTCGTAAAAGATTTCAATTTAGTAAACGTTAATATTAACCTATTCGAATTAGAGCGTTGTTTAGACTCAAAATCCACAAGACCACATTATTATATTGTGCTACTTGTGAATTGCTTTAATATTGAATGAAAACAACAAAAAAAATGGCAAGAACAAATTTCGAAGAATTGCTCGAAGCAGGTGTACACTTCGGTCACCTCAAAAGAAAATGGCATCCAGCTATGGCTCCATACATCTTCATGGAGAAAAATGGTATCCACATTATCGATCTTCACAAAACTGTAGCAAAGATTGACGAGTCGGCTGAGGCCTTGAAGAAAATCGCACGTTCAGGTCGCAAGATACTTTTCGTTGCAACGAAAAAACAAGCAAAAGACATTGTTGCTGAAAAAGTACAGGCACTCGGAATGCCTTATATCACAGAACGTTGGAGCGGCGGTATGTTGACCAACTTCCCTACAATCCGTAAGGCTGTGAAGAAAATGTCGTCTATCGACAAAATGGAACAAGACGGTACTTTCGCATCTCTTTCAAAACGCGAAGTATTACAAATCAACCGTCAACGCGAAAAATTACAAAAGAACTTGGGCAGCATCGTGAGCTTGACTCGCCTTCCAGCCGCTCTTTTCGTAGTAGACGTTGTTCGCGAACACATTGCAATCAAGGAAGCTTCTCGTTTGGGCATTCCAGTATTCGCAATCGTTGATACAAACGCCGACCCTAATGTTGTAGATTTCGCAATTCCAGGTAACGACGACGCTGCAAAATCTGTAGAAATTATCCTTTCAAAAGTTTGCGAAGCAATCCAAGAAGGTTTGGAAGAAAGAAAAGCAGACAAGGATAAAGAAGCAGAAGCTGCTGCAAAAGAAAACAAATCAGAAAAAGCAGAAGAAGCAACCGAAGAAAAACCAGTTGCAAAACGTGCAAGAAAAACAACTAAAAAATAATTAACCTATGGCAAATATAACAGCAGCCGATATTTCAAAACTTCGTGCAATGACCGCTGCAGGACTTATGGACTGCAAACAGGCATTGACTGAAGCAGAAGGAGATTTCGACAAAGCGATAGAAATCTTACGTAAAAAAGGACAAAAAATCGCAAGCAAACGTCAAGACCGCGATGCAAAAGAAGGTTGCGTATTGAGCGGTGTTACAGCAGACGGAAAGACAGCATGTCTCGTTGTTGTAAACTGCGAAACTGACTTCGTTGCTAAAAACGCAGATTTCATTGCATTTACAAAATCCATCCTTGACAAAGCTCTCGAAGTTCTCCCTGAAACTATCGACGAATTGAAAGAACAAGTTGTGGGCGGAAGAAAAATCGCTGACTTACTTACAGACCAAATGGGTAAAATCGGTGAAAAAATTGATGTAGGTTTCTACGGTAAAGTATCGGCAGAACATTCTTTCGCATACACTCACCCAGGTAACAGACTTGCAACTATCGTAAGTTTCGATGCAAAAGTTGCCGATCCACAAGTAGGAAAAGACGTTGCAATGCAAATTGCTGCAATGAATCCTGTTGCTATCGACCAAAACGATGTTCCTCAGTCAGTTATCGATTCTGAAATAGAAATTGCAAAAGAAAAGACTGTTCAAGAACAAATTCAAAAAGCAGTTGAAGTTGCTTTGAAGAAAGCTGGCATCAATCCAAACTTGGTTGATTCAGAAGACCACATGTCTTCTAACATCACAAAAGGTTGGTTGACAGAAGAAGAAGCAAACAAGGCAAGAGAAATCAAAGCCTCTGTAGCAGAAGAAAAGAAAAACAACATTCCTGCCGCTATGGTTGAAAACATTGCCAAAGGCCGTTTGAACAAATTCTTCAAAGAATCAACATTGATGAACCAAGAATTTGTGAAAGATTCTAAATTGACAATCGCACAATATATGGAATCTGCACAAAAAGGTTTGAAGGTTACCGCATTCAAACGTTTCGGTCTTTCAAACTAATTTTTTATTGATTTTTCTAAAAAGGAGGGTTAGAATTATTTAACTCTCCTTTTTTTTATCTATATTAGTCGCATAATTTGCAAATTATGTTACAATACAAGAAAATATTATTAAAATTCAGCGGTGAATCGCTCCAGGCAGCCGATGGATTCAGCATCGATCCAGAAAAACTTATGAAATATGCCCATCAAGTTAAAGAAGTAGTCGACATGGGCGTGAAGGTTTCGGTTGTGATCGGCGGCGGAAACATCTACCGTGGCTTGAACAACAAAAATCAAGGCTTCGACAGAATCAAAGGCGACTACATGGGAATGATGGCTACCGTTATCAATGCTGTCGCACTGCAATCGGCATTGGAAACCCTCGGCATAAAATCGCGAGTGCTTACAGGAATCCGCATGGAACCGATTGGTCAAGCATACTCTCAACAGAATGTCCGCGATGCATTCGATTTGGGCGAAGTTGTTATTTTTGGAGGAGGAACTGGCAATCCGTTTTTCACGACCGATACGGCGGCGGCGCTCCGTGCCGTTGAAATTGGAGCCGACGTTCTGTTAAAAGGAACGAGAGTCGACGGAGTTTACGATTCCGACCCAGAAAAAAATCCGAATGCAGTGAAATTTGACACAATCACATTCACGGAAGCCTATTCCAAAGGGTTGCAAATCATGGACCTTACAGCATTCACAATGTGCAAGGAAAATAATCTTCCAATTATAGTTTTCAACGTAGGCGATGAAACTTCTTTGAAGAAAATCGTGTCTGGTGAAAAAATAGGAACCATCATTAAAAATTAATAATATGAAAAAACATATTTTCATTATTCTTGGATTGATTCTCTTATCCGCTACTGCTTGTAAAGACCGAACCAGAACGGAGGTTCCAGACGGATGCATTGAATACCAAGGTGAAATTCTTAAAGAAAACGAGCCAATTCGTTACGACTCCAACGGAGACGGAAAAATTGATGCGAACGACAAAACCATTGGTGTGTTAGGGACAAACCTCAACATTAGCCAAAATCCTGACGGTTCTCGATTCTATTCTGGTTCGTCTTCTGATTCTGGCGAAGACGGTGAAGGTGGACAAGGAGGTCAAGGAGGCAGTGGTTCCAACGAAACAGAAAGCGCCGTACCTGTTGGTGAAAAATTGTGCTATCACAACTTGGAAAAATATTGTTCTAAAAATGGAGGTTTATACGCCTACGAAACTATTGTAAATGCTGCACAATCGTCTATGAAGAACAATGCTTTTGTTGTTGCCGACGCTAATCAAAACGGCATTGCCGACTACATTGAAGACATTCGTTCTCAAGCTCAAATAACAGCATTGGCAAATACGATTGCGACAAAATACGCAACTGCCACCGAAAAAGAAATAGAAAAAAACGCATCGGGAAGACAAATCGGTTTGACTTATTTACAGGAATGTATTAAAACAGCTATCGTAAACGGTTTGGAAGAAGCACTTTACGGTTCGAACGAGTCAATTGACATCTCCAACGTCGAAACAATCGTAAACACAAGAGTTTCCGTAGCAATTGTCAACGCCGTGAACGAATCCAACATCTTGCAATACATGGATTCTGGAACAATGGCAAAAATCGCAGAAAAGACTGCAAATGCAGTTTCTATTGCCGTTGCCGACTCCATTGCAACCTCGGTTACTTCGGCAATTTTAGCACAATACGAAACACTTTCATCGCAAGGAAACATCACCAATGTTCAAGGAATTTGTCCTAACGGCTACCACATTCCTTCTGACGTTGAATGGATGATTTTCGAGCAGGCACTCGGCATGTCGGCTGCCGACCTTACTAAAAGCGGCATTACGGAAATAAACAGAGGTGCCGACGCCAACGTGGTAAAGAAAATGGTTTCGGATTACGGATTTGACTACGGAGGCTATGCAAGCATAAACGGAACGTATGCCCAATTAGGCGAAGCAGGCGTGTACTGGTCTTCAACAACTGGTACTGACGAAAACGGCGACTACGTTTGGGTACGACAAATTGATACTAGTTATAACGGCGTCATACGTTTTAAAATGTACGAGAAATCGGGACTAAGCGTACGATGCTTTAAGGATTAAAATACACGGAAGTGTTTCTCCACCACGGAAACACTTCCGTTTTTAAAAAAGCGCAACATGAACAACTCAATTAAAACTTGGGCGGAAGAAGACCGTCCGCGTGAGAAATTACAGAAACACGGCGCCGCCGCACTTACCGAAACAGAACTTTTGGCAATACTCTTGGGAAGCGGAACACGAAACGAATCCGCCATAGATTTGGCTAAACGAATATTCTCGTTAGGTCACAACAATCTCAACGAACTTGGGAAACTTGGATTAGACGATTTTCAGAAAATAAAGGGAATAGGAGCGGCAAAAGCAATTACGCTCATTGCGGCAATAGAACTTGGCAGACGAAGAAACATCGCCGACGCACGGCAACAAGCCACTATCCGTTCCAGCAAGGAAATATTCAATCTGATGCACCCAAAACTCGCCGACTTGAAAAACGAAGAATTTTGGACAATCTACCTCAACAATAAGAATGTAGTAATAGACGAGAAACGCATCAGCATAGGCGGTGTGACGCAAACAACGGTTGACACAAAAATCATTGCACGTCATGCAATATCACTACTTGCATCGGGAGTAATTCTTTGCCACAACCATCCTTCGGAGAATTGTTCGCCCAGCGAAGAAGACAGAAAAATTACGGTACAGATTGCAAACGCCTTACGGCTCATAGACTGCCACGTGTTAGACCACATAATAATTTCAGGGAAAAACTATTTTAGTTTCTGCGACGAAGGGCTGCTATAACATATTTTCACAAAAATGAAGGCCGACAATATATCTGCCGACCTTCTCCCATTGAACTATTGGTCATGATTGGTTACTTGAACTCGTTCAAGTTTAAAAGAAGTTTCCAACCTTCTTCGTCTTTTCAGTTCAATTTTTCTATAAATTCATACGTTTGCCCTGTCACAAAGCAGACGCTTTATTGCCCAATATAATCTGATGTATTTGTTATGTATCACCTTTTCAGTAGTTTTGGCGCAAAGATATACAAAAATTCATGCAACAAGGCTTTTTACTGATAATAATTCAAATTTTTTTTACAAAAAAAGGCCGACAAACTAAATTTGTCAGCCCATTTGTCATAAAAATGATTGGTTACGTGGGTTATATTATCATTTAAATGCATTTTTATTTTCCAATGCGAAGATACTGTTTTCTCCTTACAAAACAAGCGAGAAATAGATTTTCTTACAATTTTTTTCCCCTGAACCTACCCCAATAATCAAGAAATATTTGAAATTCAAACAAATATAACTCCGAATTTAATAGCAAAAATTTATCTAAATATCCCTTTTTTATAGACTTAATATCTCCAAGAACTCTAAATACGCCCTTCATTAGGTATTTTTCTGCTTAAAATTGAACAACAAAGGTCGACAATCACCCTACCTACCACTCTCAACTTTCGTTTTACATCTCTCAACTCTTTTTTCCAAAAACATTATCGTATTCTATTAGTTATCGTCACAAGCCGAATTTATATTATTTCCCGAAGCAGACGGCTTCAAAACATTGCACCGTCATGTCGAGCGGAGCAGAGAGTGACATCTCATCACAAAGTAGATAAATTCCTTTTTATTTATTGACAATACATTATTTTCAGTCTCAATTTTATACATTTCAGTAAAAATTGGCAGTCATTTACACATGCTTTCTTCAAAAAAAACAAATAATTGTTATATTTGCAGTGATGTTTTTATCATGATTTCGTTATTTAGAAAAGAAATATCGAGTTTTTTCAGTTCCCTGATAGGGTACTTGGTACTGACTGTATTTTTATGTATTACAGGGTTATTCCTTTTCGTATTCGATGGGAACTTGAATATTCTCAATTCTGGATACGCGAGCATCGAAGGCTTGTTTATCATTGCTCCATGGGTGTTTTTATTCCTCATTCCAGCAATCACAATGCGTTTTTTCAGCGAAGAAATCAAATCGGGAACAATAGAATTATTACTGACCATGCCGATTTCTGATTTTTCCATCGTAATGGGAAAATTCCTGGCAGGAATCGCCCTACTATTCTGTGCGTTAGTACCGACCCTGCTCTATTTTATCACAACATACGCATTAGGGAGTCCTGTAGGAAACATCGACGTGGGAGCTACAATCGGCGGCTACATCGGTTTGTTTTTCATCGGCGGAATTTACACCGCAATCGGTGCACTGATTTCGTCACTGACCGAAAATCAGATTGTTTCGTTCATCATTACGGCAACTGCATGTTTCTTGTTATATACGGGCTTTGATTTTATCGCCGAACTTGTTCCGGGCTTGTCATTCCTGACCAATGTCGGTATCAACGAGCATTATTTGTCAATTCAACGAGGTGTGATAGACTCCCGCGACATTGTCTACTTTGTAGGTGTGATTGCGTTATGCATTTATTTTACAACTTTGTCAATTGCGAAAAAAAGGAAATAATATGACGGAAGGAAAAACTTATACTTTATTTTCTAAAATCGCAATTGCAGTATTGTCTCTCGCCGTGTTACTGTGGATTAGCAGCATGGTGTATTTCAGAGCCGACTTGACCGAAGACGGACGTTACACGCTGACGGACGAAACCAAAGACGTTCTTGAAAATTTAGATGACACAATCCGCGTGACGGTATATTTGTCAGGCGACATTCCACTTTCATTTGTAAAAATGCAACGCGAAATCTCCGATTATCTTAATGAATTTCAACAAATTGCAGGAAAAGACCATTTTCTTGTAAAATTCATTGACCCACAAACAATCGGCGACGGGAAAAACAGTTTCAAACATACGATTTCGAGACTGCATAAGGAATACGGGTTATCGCCCTACACTATTCAAGAAGAAGACGAAAGCGGAAAATTAGTTCAACGCTACATTATTCCTGGAATGATTATCTCAACGTCACAAAAATACGTCACCGTGAATTTGTTGACGAACATTGTGGGAAACTCGCCAGAAGAACAAATCAACAAAGCATTACAAGATTTTGAATACCAATGTATTAAGGCGATAAAACAACTGACGGCAACAAACCGTAAAAACGTTGCATTCCTTACGGGACACGGCGAGACATCGTTGCTACATACATATAGTGCAACTGTTTCGTTACTTGATTTGTACAACGTAGATAGAGTTTCGTCAAAGCAACTGCTTGATTCTCTTGACAAATACGACGCACTCATCATTGTAGAACCGACACAGCCGTTCACCGAAACGGACAAATTCATCATCGACCAATACATGATGCACAATGGAAACGTCATGTTTCTTACCGACAATATTTCGGTCAATATTGATTCGCTCAAGACAAGTCCGTTCACGTTTGCAATGCCGAAAGACCTTAATTTTGCCGATTTGTTGTTTAATATTGGCATCCGCATAAATGCAAACATTCTGCTCGACAACCAATGTGCTAAAATTCCGATGAACGTGGCAAACTTCGGAGAACAACCTCGGTTCGCACCTGTGCCGTGGTATTATTATCCTTTGCTAAAACCAACGACCAATCACCCGATAACTCAAAACATCGACGTGGTGAAAGCCGAATTTGCAAGTACAATTGACACACTTGCAGGAAACGGGAATTTATCGAAAACGGTCTTGCTTACTTCATCGGCATATTCACGAATCGTTCCGACCCCTAACACAGTTGGATTCAACGTATTACAGAACCGACCAGACAAAGAGTTCTTCAATAAATATTACATCCCGACAGGCGTTTTAATTGAAGGTCAGGCAAATTCTTTATTCCTTTCGCGTAAATCGCCGATTGCTGAAGACGACCTGCCAAACAGATTCACACGGAAAAATATTTCTGAACAAAATAGAATCATTGTAGTTTCCGACGGCGACATCATTCGCAACGAAATCGAAGTAAACAACAACGACACAATGCCGAAACCGTTGTACTACTATAAGTATTTCTCATTTGACCAACGGACGTACATGGGGAATATGGATTTTCTTATAAATGCAGTCAATCATCTTTGCGGCGATTCCGATTTGATTTCAATCCGTTCACGAGAAATCACTATACGATTGTTGAACAAAAACAGAATTGTCGACGAGAAAAAAATATGGCAAGTCACCAATGTTGTTCTGCCAATTATTTTCATCTGGCTTATCGGGCTTGTCGCATATATTATTAGAAAACGTAAATACTCCCAAACATGTTAGCCAAACGAATCATACCATGTCTCGATATTAAAGACGGCCGAACCGTGAAAGGGATTAACTTTCTCGGCCTCCGCGATGCCGGCGACCCAGTGGAATTGGGAGCGATGTATGCGGAACAAGGTGCCGACGAACTTACCTTTTTGGACATTACCGCAACAATTGAAGGACGCGACACGTTTGCTGAATTGGTAAAAAAAATCGCACTGCATCTCAATATTCCGTTCACTGTGGGCGGAGGAATAAAATCAGTACACGATGTGGGCGTGCTGCTTGCCGCCGGTGCCGATAAAATCACTATAAATTCAGCAGCAGTTTATAATCCTCAACTCGTCACCGACTTGGCAAAAGAATTCGGTTCGCAGTGCATTGTGGTGGCAATCGACACAAAACTGCACGACGACGTATGGATGGTTCACACCCACGGAGGTCATCAGGCAACCGACATTAAAACTCTCGACTGGGTGAAAGAAGTTTACAATCGCGGAGCGGGCGAAATTCTTCTCACATCGATGAACCACGACGGTACCAAAGGTGGTTTTGCATGCGAAATCACACGACAAGTTTCCGAGATGGTCGACATACCTGTGATTGCATCAGGCGGAGCAGGAACAATGGAACATTTCAAAGATGTATTTATCGAAGGAAAAGCCGACGCAGCTTTGGCGGCAAGCATTTTCCACTTCAAAGAAATTTCCATTCCAGAATTAAAAGCATACCTAAAACAACAAAACATACCTATCAGATAATGGAACTTAAATTCTCGAAATATGCCGACGGTTTGATTCCTGCAATTATACAGGACGCAGAAACTCGTGTCGTTCTCATGCTCGGATTTATGAATCAAGAAGCCTACGACAAAACAATCGAAACGGGGAAAGTTACGTTTTACAGCCGTTCGCGACAGACACTGTGGACCAAAGGCGAAACATCGGGAAACTTCTTGATGTTCGTCAATGCCAAAGTCGACTGCGACAACGATACGCTACTGATTAAAGCACACCCGATTGGTCCTACCTGTCACACGGGAACCGACACTTGTTGGGCGGAAGAAAACAAGTTTGAAGAAACAAATCTTGCCCCCGTCATTACAAATATTGAATCAGTTTTGAAAACACTTCCCGAAAATTCGGAAATAACAAAATTGATGCAAAAAGGGAAAAATAAATTAGCACAGGAAGTCGGAGAAATTGCAGTAAAGACTGTAATTCAGGCGACTAACGGCGACAAGAACGGATTGACGGAACAGAGCGCCGAACTGCTGTACGACCTTCTCGCACTGCTGATTTCAAAAGACATCAAAATTGAAGATGTCGTAAACAAATTAAAACAAATATGAACCAACGGATTTATTAATATAAAATGTTAAACAATGGAAATTCCAAGTAACGAAGTCTTACTGGCTGAATTGAAAGCACAGAAGACAATCAAGACTCTTTCAGAAAAAGAGTTTGCCGCATTGGCAAAAAGTATTCGTTTCATTCCTTACAAAAAAGGCGAAACAATTTTCAAACAAGGGAACAGAGTAAACGACATCTCAATTTTGATGAGAGGTCTTACGAAAACGTGTATCGAAAACCGTTCTCACGAAAGAAACACTATCGTTTCTTTGCAGTTGCCAATTGACCTTCTCGGATACAGCACTGTGTTCGACGAAACATATCAGGCTACAGCTGTTGCATTATGCGATTCAATCGTTGCCGTATTCGAACAGAATTTGGCTCAGCAATTTGCATTGTCAAACAGCAAATTCGCTTCGGCTATGCTTGAAACACTTTGCAAAAAGACAAACGTGTTCATGAAACAAATCGCCGACCTTGGTCAAAAACAAATCAAGGCACGTATGGCTACAATCATTCTTATCATTGCAGACCTTATCAAGAGCGATTTCATCGACATCAACATTTCACGTAACGAATTGGCTGAATATGCAGGTATCTCGACTGGTAGTGCAATTCGCTTGTTGAGCGACCTTGAAAAAGAAGGATTGATTGTTCTTGACAAAAAGACTATTGACATCAAGAATAGACAAGGTCTTGAAGCAGTCAGCATGGTAGATTAGGTATGTCTAAAATTGCAACATTACAACCGAATTGTATCTGGCAGCGTTTCGACGAAATCTGTCAGATTCCGCGTCCGTCGAAGCATGAGGAGAAAATAACGAAATATCTTCTCGATTTTGCAAAACAACGCAATCTCACGCATCGACAAGACTCGGCGGGCAACGTGTTTATAGAAAAACCAGCGACCAAAGGTTTTGAAAATTTGGAACCAGTTGTGTTACAGGCACACGTCGACATGGTGCCACAAAAACGCAACGATGTCAACCATAATTTTCTCACCGACCCAATCGAAGCCTACATAGACGGAAATTTCGTCCGTGCCGCCGGAACAACGCTCGGAGCCGACAATGGTATTGGTGTTGCAATGATTTTAGCAATTCTTGATTCAAATTCAATAGAGCATGGAGAAATCCATGCCCTATTTACTATTGATGAGGAAACAGGAATGACGGGCGCATTTGCCCTCAAACCGACAGACCTTTCTGCAAAATACCTCATCAATCTCGACACCGAAAACGAAAATGAAATCACAATCGGCTGTGCAGGCGGTTTGGATGCAAATTTCACGTTCGATTTGGAATATTCCGCACTCGGCGAACACACAAAAGTCTATACAATCTCTGTATCGGGACTGACGGGCGGTCATTCGGGCTTTGAGATTATTCTCAACCGTGCGAATGCCAACAAAGTTCTGTGCGAATTTTTGTATGCAGTAATGGAAAAAACCGACATGCGGTTGATTTCGTTCAACGGAGGAAATATGCGAAATGCCATTCCACGCGAGGCTACGGCTGTAATTTCCATAAATTATTCGTTCGAGAACGTGTTCCATAAAATGTTCGAACGGTTTGTCGAGGAAAAACAATCACAATTTTACCAAACCGACCCGCATTTTTCTTGTATTGCGGCGGAAACTATCACCGAGACAAAGACCATCACGCAAGAACAGACGGCGGGAATCATCCGTGCCATTGTGAATTGTCCGAACGGAGCGGTAAAATACGAGAATCATAACTGCAAGATTCTCAACACATCTACAAATCTCTCGTTTGTAAAAACCGAAAACGGAAAACTTTCCATCGGCTGTCTGTTGCGAAGCATCGATGCAAACAACAAACATCAACTGGCAAACGCCCAGAAAGCAATTTTTGAATTATATGGCGCGAAAGCGGATTTTTCGGGCGAATACCCCGGTTGGCAACCCGTATGGGAGTCTAAACTGCTTTCGGTCGTTAAACAAGCTTGTACCGACGAATTTGGCGTAGAGCCCAAAGTTGACATTGTTCACGCCGGATTGGAATGCGGAATTTTTGCAGACACTTTCCCGAATATGGAAGCAGTGTCGTTTGGTCCGAACATAAAAGGACCGCATTCTCCAAACGAAGTCGTGGAAATCGCATCGGTAGGCAAAACATGGAACGTGCTACTCAACGCACTGAAAAATATTCCACAAAAATAAATGCGTTCCCTGCAATTCGGGAATAAAAAAGGCCACCACTGGGTGACCTTTTCATGGATTATTTTTCATTATTCCACTACTCCACTGCAACCTTAAACGATTCCACACCTACTTTGACAAGATAAACGCCCTTGTTTTCCACAAAGATTTCCGTTGTCGAGTTGTCTAACGGACGAGCAATACGTCGAATACACCTGCCGTCGATACCATAAACAATAATTTCGTCATTACCATCCTGACATACATATATTGTATTGTTTACCGCATATACCTTGATTTGCCGCATTGTGTCGTCAATTGCTAAAATCAGAGCGTTTTTGAATGTTTCAATTGCTTCTTCAAGACGGAGAACTTGAGTATAGATGTTTTGCTCCGATGGATTTTCTTGATCGGCAACATTCTCGGCCGATTTTTTTGCAGATGACAAGTCAATATATTCAATAAGCGGATATTGTCCTGGATTTTCGCCGACACTGGCATTATCGAGTAGTAGATTTGCTTCCGCAATCAATTCCAACAACTCAGCAATCGATGTCGTTCTTTGATTGACAGATGACTTAAATTCTTGAATTGCTTCGTTGAGTGCCACAGCTTGCTGGTTTATTTCGTTTTGATTTCTTGCATTTTCAAAAACAATGTTGGCTGCTTGTATGGCGTTGTTGAACACATCGACGGCTGATTGTGGATATTGTCCGACTTCGTCGCCTATATTGCCATCTGCCGCAAGCATTGTGGCTCTTGCCGAAGAAATAGCTTCGGCCAACTTCGTTTTATCTAATTGTTTCAAATTGTTTATTGCATTTTGAAGTTTTGTCGTCGCCTGATTTACAATATTCTGATTTTCTATGTACAAATTACGGTCAACCGACTTTGCTTCGTTGAGAGCTGTTTTCATTGATGCCCACGTAGTTGCTTCGTAATCGCTTTCTTGTAGTTTCTCCGCAGAATTTATCGCATTATCCAATTCCACATACGATGCTTTACCTATTTCTGTGTAACTTGCCGTAATAGTCACATTGGCTGTAACGTTGGTAAATGTTCCAATCCAGCCGTCAAACGTATATCCGTCGCGTGAAGGATTGTCGGGTGCGATGGCGTTTTGACCGTATGAAACCGTTTCTTCTTTGAGCGGTGTACCGTCATAGTCAGTAAATGTTACGGTGAACGTCTTGATTTGGAAAATGGCGGTGATTGTCATTTCCTCCGTAACGACAGAAAAATCAGAATCCCATTCAACAAACGTATATCCTGTTTTTGTCGGTTCCGTTGGTGCGGTTGCCGATTTTCCGTAGGCAATCGTTTGCGTAGAAATTGACTTTCCGTCAGCAACGAAAGTCACCGTGAATGTTTTTACGACCAAATTATTCGTAGCGGAATTCAGAGCATTTGCCGCATTGTCAATAATGCTTTGGCTTTCTGCAGATAAGTCACGTTCAACGGCTTTTGCGTTGTTGAGAGCCGTAGTCAACGTATTCCACGACGTTTCGTCGTATTCTTCGGCGTGCAATGCTTCGGCTGAGGCGATTGCATTGTCAAGCACGGTGTACGATGCTTTATTTTTTTCGACGAATGTTGCTTTTACCGTCAAATCTTCAGTGACATAACTAAAATCTTTGTCCCAGCCGTCGAATGTGTAACCTTCGCGTGTCGGAGGTTCTGGAGCAACCGCCGCCTGACCATTTGCAATGTCTTGAGGTTCTCCTATAATGGAATTATCCCAATTGACAAATGTAACAGTATGATAAACAGGAGCTAACGGAACCACTTCTATATAATCCATATCAATCCAACCATAAGATTTTAGAAATTCAATCACGTTCAAACCACGGTTAAGCGTGATGGTGAACTCAATAGTGGCAAAGGTTGGATCGGCACTTCCAGTTTTGGGGAATTCGACATACGTGAATGGTTCCTCTCGATTCACGTACATTTTTTGATATTTGCTTCCATCGCCAGACTGAGTGCGGTCTGATAGCGAATAAACAATATTGAGTTTGTAATCTCCTGCCGATTCAACAACAACGTCGAAGGCCAAATCGGCCATTCTCACATCGGCATATTTTCCATTCGATGCCAATGCACTTTCCCGAACATTCATCGTTTCGTTCGTGACGCGTGCATCTTCTGCCTCGTAGCGGTATGAACTCGGGCGTTCAACATATACGGCATTTACAGACATTTCAGACGATACGGCAGTGAAATCAGTATCCCAGTGTGAAAACAAATATCCCTCGTGGGTAGGAATGATAGGTTCTACCGCATCTTCGCCATACGCAATATTTTGTTTCTCAATTAGTTGGTGGTTTGTTCCATCGTAGAATGAAACTGCATATTGAATTGGCTCAAGAATGGCAGTGACGGTCGTGTTTTGAGTAATGTTGGTAAAACTTTTATCCCAATTAATAAATGTATAGCCTGTTTTAACAGGATTGGCAGGAGCAACGGCGTTTCCACCTTTGGCAACCCGTTGTGACGAGATTGTTTCACCGTCAACGACGAACGTTACGGCATATTTTTCGGTGTTGTCTTTTAAGTCAAGGACGACTGCTGTGATAGAGTATGCAGGAACAGAAATTGACATTTTTCCGTCTGAAACCGTTGCTGTTGCCTTTTGCAAGGCGTTTTGACTATGTGAAACGAATGTTTCTTCGCCGTTGGGAAGATTCGCCAAAATGTAAGCGTCGTAGGTACCGTCCGGACAGTCGAAATTACTGATATTTGCTTGCACAATTTGCGTTCCCGACTCATTTCGGTTGACTAAAATCACCGTCATTGAATCACGGCTTTCGTTGATTGAGGTGTAAGCCGAGAGAAGTTCTTCGTCGCTCGAAGTCGTGTTCACGTTGATTGCTTTTGCGTAGCGGCTGAAAATGTGAGCTGTTTCCCACATGCCAGTTCTCCAATCCCACGGCATAAAATATTCCATTCCGTGACGAGCGCCTTCACCCAAGTTGCCAGCATAGGCAAGAGCTGTCGGCATGGCATCGGTAGATTTAATGTTATATTCCGATATGCCATATTTTACTTCATAACCTTTGCCAAAATATTTGTCAATCCAGTTCTGGCAACGCACAAAAATCATTTCTTTGGTGATGGAATTGTCCCAATATCCGTTGATTTTTTTCACGCCGTTTGCTCCCGGGTAGTCGTAGTCTTCGTCCCAGTACATTCGGTGCGTTTGCAGCATGGTGGCAACGTCTTGGTCTTGCGGATAATTATGAATGTCGAACACGTCAATCATTTTTACGTCACATTTTTTCTCTTCCTCCGCAAGACGCATGATGACATATTCCAACCAGCAATATTTCTTGCCTTTGTAAGTCGGTTGCATAGTTGTCGGGTTGTACCAATCCCATTCTGAGGCGGCTACGGGACCACAGATTTTTATATTCGGATTGATTTTCCGTACGGCTTTTACCGTTGCCACGTAATTTTGGATGTACATTTCAAACACGTCGTCGGTCACCTCCTTGATTACGTCGTCGTGTGTTCCGCCCCAAATTTCAACTTCGTTGTCCATATTCCAATAAAGGAACTGGTTCATATCCAGTCCTAAATCGTCTTGCCAATGTGTAACGATTGCGGCAGTTGAGTCGGCAGGCCACTCTTGCGTGTAGAGAGTCACATCGCCCTCGGTGAATTTAAAATCGCCTGGCGTGGAGCCGTTTCCGGCATAATTTTTCTCGCACCCTTCCCAACGCTGAGATTTGTTATATTCCCAGTCGGGGAAATTATATTCTTTTGTCGATGCCACGCGGCCGAGAAGCTGGAAGGCAAACATTCCCTGAATGTCGGGAAATTCAGCTTGCATAGTTTGTGCAATCAGGTCCCAATCCTCGTCGTGTACGTTGTTGTACCAGTTTGGATGGCTTGTGAGTTTTTTCCGCCAGTTGTATTTTGTCGAATTGTTTCCCGAATTTTGGCGTGTCATGTGAATGCCAGCTTCGTAAACGCGCGATGCAAAATCTTCGGAATTATATTTCACACCTTTATTGTAGCCGTTAAGAGCATACAAATATGGCGAAATAGGTCTGTTTCCGTTGTTTGCGTCAATTGCAACCGTAATGTCGGGGTCGGGTAAGACAATGTCTCCTCCGCCACCACCGCCGTTGTTCGTTCCTGTCAGTTTTATTGGCGCGGCGGCACACGTATTTCCTGTGTGAACCTTAAAATTGTAGAAATAAGCGTAGTTAGACGTATTTGTGTTGTTGTTGAAAATGGAATTTGTGATTGAAATCACATTGTCAATTGTGTACGGGAAAGAAATCACGTCTTTGTTGTGAGAATAGAGCAAATCGCCAGTGGAACCGACCGCGTCCATCAAGTAGGTTCCCGCCGAAAGTGCCGCGTCGAGTTGCAAAGTTGCCCCGTTTGCCAAAACGCCATTAAATGTCTTGGTAAATACGACATTTGAAGTCGAAGCATCCAAAATACGTATGGTAACGTTTTGCGATGAAAATGCGAAGACGGTAATTTCGTCAATTGTCAAATCTTTGTAAACCGTGAATTTGAGTTTTTCTTTTTGAAAATCATTGGTGTTGTGATGGTAGGTCATTCCCGTTGTAATGGATTCCTTGCCGACGTAACCTACAAATGCTTCGGCATCGGTTGCGTAGATGTATTTTTCGTTTTCGGGGAATTGCGTAGTGTATGTTTTCGCTGTTGCCAGCGGAGCAGAAGACGGATTGTCGTACCAATTGATTAGTCCTCCAGTCGGGCTTTGCAAAGTGACAGATTCGCCTGTTTCTCCAGAAACGTCGGCTATATTGAGCAGGCCACTTGTAACGGTCACTTGGTCAGAAGCGTCGTTGCAGCCGTTCTTGCTCACGGTGAGTTTGTACGTTCCCGCATCTTTTACTTGTAATGATGACGATGTGTTGGGGAGCAAAACGCCATCTTTCTGCCATTTGTACGAAGAACCTTCGACATTAGATTCGAGAGTGGCAAACGACGAAGAACAGAGATGTTGAGCGTTGCCTAAATCTACCTGAAGAGAGTTCTGGACATTAGTCGTACTTTTTGCGGCACACCAAGCAGAATCGTACGATGCAGTGTATGTTCCTACCGTAGAGGCAGTAATGGTTTTGACTTTGTCGGCAATTTTTTCACCATTGTGATACCATGTGAGATATTGAGCTAGTGTTTCGCTACATTGTGCGTTTAGGGACAAGGACGAGCCACAAAGAGCTTTGTCACCTCCCAGTTGCGGATTGGTACACGTCTGCATTTTTACCGATTCATAGTCTGTTCCGACACGGATATCGTCGAACCAAATGTAGCTGTCAACGGTCGGCGACCAATCTGCATTGCCACCGCCGTGGAATGTAGAGAAATAGAGTTCGTTTATGCCGTCGGAATTGGTGCGGAAACGCAAACCTTTGCGTAACAGCACTTGCTGGCCGTCGACCCACACTTCCAGTTCACCGTCGGGATTGGCAGAGCCGTTCGTCACCGTGTTGGTTTTGACACGTTCCGCAAGATGGTGCCATTCGCCTCGAGGAATGTGAACAATCGAACCGTCGGAGTACGTCAGTTCTTGATCTTCGCCCATAGAGTCGGTAAAATCCATGTGATAAAGCAAAACGACCAATTGTCCGCCCGGTCGCCACATAAAACGGGCGGTGAAACCGTTCGTTCCGTCGCTGATATTTGAGCCAGAGGTGTTACCGCTACCAAGTCCGGGAAGTTTTCCGCCTTCGTATGTTTTTCCATAACTAAAATCATCGGAAAACCGAATCCAATATGACATATATGCTTCGTCGCGGTCGTTGAATTTCAAATCAACCTGACAGCCCGTCTGCGAAGGCCCGTATCCACCTTTGGGGTATGCAACGCGAAGAGATTTTTCGCCAGAATAACTATAACTGTCGTCGATTTGTGTACGTTCACTTAAGTTGGAGTCCCACGAACCAGTTGAAAATCCTTCGTATTGCCAAACTTGTCTTGTGTACGCTGTGCCGACGTTTTGAGATTCAAATTTTGTACTTAATAATAGTTGTGCGGTAACAGAACTATATGCAAAAAACATAAAAGCGAGAAGTACGTATATTTTCTTCATAAATTACAGATTTTTAAAGTTTTATGAGAATACCATCTTACAAAGATAAGAAGTTGACAGATAGAAAACAAGATTTGGTGTAAGAAATACACTAAGATGCAAAAAAATATATGCTAAAAAAAAGACTTACAGGAATATTGAGAAATATCTGAGAAGTATTTTAGTTTTTATTTGTTCGTTTGTTGCGATTTTTTTATTTTTGACACATTATCTGATATTGTCGAATAGTGCAAAGGATAAAACAAGATGACAAAGAAAAAAAATACACAAATGGAAGACGCAGAAAAGAATCTGCAAAATTCCGCATCGAAGTTTCTTAGTTTTCAACCGAAAACCAAACGTGATAAAGAATTAGTTGATTTGGTGAACAGCCGATTGAAAGAATTAGCTGTTCTTGACCCAGAATATGCCTTGGCATTGGAAAAAATGATAAAAAAACCGTTGCAAGAGGTGCAAACAAAAGTAAATTCGGAAGTTAAGGAACAAGTTGCTGAAGCAGTAGCAGAAAAAATCCCTGAAGAAATTCAAACAGAAGTTGAAGAAGAACCGATTATTGAAACGGCTCAAAAGGTTGCTGAATCAGCAGAGAACGAAGAAATCTATGTGCCAAACGATTTAGATAAAATCACTCAAGAAATCGTTCAAAAAAGCGAAGAAACGGCACAACAAGTTGAAGACGAAGTTTCACAAGTAGAAGAAGAATTTCCAGAGGTTCCTTCCGAAGACCAATTGGTAATAGAATCAGAATCTCAGAAAGTAGTTGAAGAGACTGAAGAAGAAACTGTTACCGAAACAAACGAGGAACCAATCAACGAGTTTGTTAAAGAAGAATTTGTAGAACAAGCAACGGAAGAAGCACACGACGACGAAAATCCCGACGAAGGCAAAGGGTATCCGTATGACGAATTGGAAGACAACGAAGAATCGGGACTAAAGAAACAAATTGTCAAATATGTGATATTCTTAGTCATTTTATGTTTGGCGGTATTTTTCTTACTTCGGTATTGTTCTACGTCAAAGAATAAACTTACCGAACAAGTTGCTCCAGAATTTATCAGTTACGGAGACACATCGAAACCAAAACCTGTAGTAGAACCTAAGAAAGAACAAACTAAAAAAGTTGAGCCGAAAAAAGAACAGCCAAAGGAAAAAGCCAAAGCATACGATATGAAGATTGAATATTCTTCGGCCGATGCTGCTAAAAAAGCTGACGCTGCGGCAAAGAAAGCTGAAAAAGAAAAGGCAAAACAGCAGGCTAAACCTTCGACTCCAAAGACGACAAAACCAGATACGAAGCAACAAGGAGGTGAGAAAAAGGTTACCAATGACCTGACAGAACTTGAATCTTACAAAGACAAAGACGAACGTATCTGTACTCCAGACAAAGTTCCGTCAGTTGGATACGTCATTAGCTATTCGTCTCCGAAAAACGAAGCTACAGCCATTAAAACCGTAATGATTCTTTCGAAAGAACAAAAAGTACCATGCGGTTATTATTGGTTGGGCGATTCAAAAACACAGTCGAAAAAACAATTGTTCAGAGTGTATGTAGGTCCCTACCCTACAGAGGCTGAAGCACAATCAGCAATGTCGAAGATTCAAGGTTTGGCATCTGACGCGAAAGTTTATACCGAGGTGAAATAATACATTATATATAAGTGAAACTAAATATTCGGATTATGAAAAGAATAATAATTGGCCTAATGGCGATGTTCTGTGTATTGTCATTGGTTTCGTGCGGAGAAAAAGATAAAGAAATCTCGACGAAGAAAATCGTTAAACTATATAATGACAAGAACGAACAAAAATTTTATGTATCCATTGATACAGGCTATTATGAAGTAAACGACAAAAACCAACGCCTCATGTTGGAGAAACTGTCGAAAGCCGGTGTTATTCAATATGTTGTAGAACGATACGCATGGTACACGGAGTGTAAAAAAATCGAAATTCCGTCTCCACAGAAAATATTCGATTACTATTATATTGGCGAAAACAACATCATAAAATCCGAAACAAAATATAAACCAGTAGATACAGTTACGAAATATGACTACGAGGAACACTTCATGGTTAAAGTTACCTTGACTGATAAAATTCAAAAATATATCAAGAAAGAAGAAGTAGAAACTGTCGAGGTTGACAAGGACATGATAATTCCGGAGTATAATGAAAAAGATTGGCCGTACGACACACTTCAAACTGCAGAAAAATGGCCTGTCATCATAAAACCTTCAGAGCCAAAACTTCCTCACGAACGTATTGAAATACCAAAACCTCAAGAAAAAAAGGTTGAACAGCCTGTTGTTGAGAAAAAACCTGAAGTTGTAAAGGAAAAGAAACCGACGTATCCAATTTGTAAGTGTTTGGACAAAACTACGAAAGATCTGTACGAAAATGCAAAGAAAAACGAATGCAGTGGAAAGGTTGAATTGTTCGCATACGAAATTAAGGCTGTAAAAGCACGTAAAATACAGACATACAAGGCAAAAACAGGTGTGAATTTTATAAAAGCTGAAATAATAACGAATACTGTAGATGTTACACCACAAGGTCACCTGTTAAACGGAAAGAATTTAATCAACGGTATTCCTAATATGACCGTCGTATATCTGTGCGACTACCCTAAAGGCTGGAAAATTATTGATTCAACATTGGTAAATGAATTTGAAATTCTACCCAAATTCGACCTTACAGACGAAGAAAAAGATTTGATTGAATTGAGAGAGAAGATGTCGGACTCTCAGTTTTAAATATTGAATACTTGGTTATTACAAACAGATTCCTCCCTTCACTATCACTACGGTCGGAATGACAAGGTTAAGGGAAAGTGAGAGAAGAAGAAATTTTGCTTTGCAAAATTTCTTCTTCTCTCATTACTTCTCTTTGCTTCGAACGTCATCCCAAACGAAGTGAGGGATCTCATAATAGAGCTTTATTTTTTCTCTCCAACAGAAACTTGCATGATTAAAGTGGATAATTCCGTTAATTTTTGAGAACCTTATAGTAAAATTTCTTTGCTAGCCATGCAGTCTTTTTACTTTTTTCGGACTATATAAGTTCTTACAAACGAACTTCTTCTTTCTACAAATATATACAAATGATCCCCATTACGCCCATCATCCTGCGAACTTTCTTGTCTCCGACCTCAAAACCACGCCTGTTCAGTTCCACACGCATCCTCGTCACGCATTCTTCAGCAACTCCTGCTTCCACTTG
>JAFXAU010000011.1 GCA_017516865.1 Bacteroidales bacterium | reverse complement strand
GAACTTACATCGTCATTGTACGTTCCAACCGCGTTTGCGCCGATGAACCCTGCACACAGTGTAAGAACGTTCCAGCCTAAGGGTTACAACTTGAAGACGTGCGAAATCTCGGTATACGACAAGTGGGGCAACTTGTTGTGGTACTCGGATGCTGTAGAAGACGGTAAGTTTGTAGGCTACTGGGATGGAAGATACGAAGGCAAGATGATGCAGTCAGACGTGTACATCTGGAAGATGGAAGCAACGTTCTTGGACGGTCTGCCTTGGGATGGCTTTGATGTCGGAAACGGCAAGAAGGCTAAGTTCGGTAGCGTGACATTAGTACGATAATAAAAAGAAAAAGGAAAAGGGAAGGGTGACATAAACGTCGCCCTTTTCTTTTGTTACACAATCGCAATTCGTAATTAAAAAAACGTATTTTTGCACAAAATTTTAGGCAATGACGATAGACGCTATTATTGAACAAGAAATTATTTCGGCGGTGCAAGAATTGTATGGTGCCACCGTTGACTCAAAAAGTGTACAGATTTCAGATACAAAAAAGGAAATCGCTGGTGATAAAACTGTGGTGATATTTCCACTGGTACGCATTTCAAAAAAATCACCCGAAGATACAGCCAATGAACTTGGGAAGTATCTGGTTTCTCACATCGACGCAATTGATTCATATTCAGTTATAAAAGGTTTTTTGAACTTGACAATTTCAATGAAATATTGGTTGTCGGTTTTGCAGAATGCTCTCCAACAAGGATTGGAGTATGGTAAAAAGCCCGTTATAGCTGATTCTCCTACGGTGATGGTGGAGTTTTCGTCACCGAATACGAATAAACCGCTTCATTTGGGACACGTCCGCAATAATTTGTTGGGCTATTCTATTTCGCAAATTTTGGCGGCAAACGGTAACAAGGTCATCAAGGCTAATTTGGTGAACGACCGTGGTATTCACATTTGTAAGTCGATGATTGCGTGGAAGTTGTTCGGTAACGGTGAAACTCCACAATCGTCTGGTTTAAAAGGTGACCATTTGGTCGGAAATTATTATGTGGTTTTCGACAAGGAATATAAAAAGCAAGTTGCCGAATTGATGGCTGCTGGCAAAAACGAGGACGAAGCCAAGGCGGAAGCGCCAATTTTGCTCCAAGCCCGCGAAATGCTTGTGAAATGGGAACAGGGCGATCCCGAAGTGCTTTCGTTGTGGAAAACAATGAACGGTTGGGTTTACGAAGGCTTCGATGCAACCTACAAACGTATGGGCGTGTCGTTCGACCACGTTTATTATGAATCACAGACATATTTATTAGGTAAAAAAGTCGTGATGGACGGGTTGCAACGGGGAATTTTGTTCCAAAAAGAAGACAAGTCGGTTTGGGCTGACCTGACTGGCGATGGTCTTGACCAAAAATTGTTGCTCCGTCCCGATGGAACGTCGGTATATATGACGCAGGACATCGGTACCGCAATAGAGCGGTTCCGTGAATACGGTGATATGGGCGAACTTATCTATGTGGTTGGAAATGAGCAGAATTATCACTTCCAAGTGTTGAGTTTGATTCTACAGAAACTCGGCTACGATTGGGCAAAAAAGATTTACCACATGTCGTATGGAATGGTGGAATTGCCTGATGGAAAAATGAAGTCGCGCGAAGGTACTGTTGTCGATGCCGACGATTTGATGGACAGCATGGTGAAGGAAGCCAAGGCGATTTCCGATGAACTTGGAAAATTGTCTGATTTGAGTGACAAAGAGGCTGCAGAGGTTCACGAAATCATTGCACAAGGCGCATTGAAATACTTTATGCTGAAAGTTGAACCTCGTAAGACAATGTTGTTCAACCCGAAAGAATCTATTGATTTCAACGGTAACACAGGTCCGTTCATTCAATATACGCATGCACGAATTTGTTCGTTGTTGCGTAAGGCGGCGGCACAAGGTGTTGAAGTCCCGTCTTCATTTGCTCTTGATTCATGTAACGATAAGGAGAAAGAATTGATAAAAACGATTTCTCGTTATGGATCAATTATTGAGTCGGCTGCCAAAGACCATGCACCTTCGTATATTGCAAATTATGTATATGATTTGGTAAAATTATATAACCAATTTTATCACGATTATTCTATTCTTAATGAAGAAGATGCATCAGTGAAAACATTCCGTTTGGCATTGTCGAAAGTTGTTGCTTCTGTGGTTGCGTCAGGAATGGGATTACTCGGTATACGAGTGCCAGAGAGAATGTAAATATTTATGAGTTATTTAGTTATGGTTTATGAATTGAGTAAACCATAACTAATAACCAATAACTCATAAATAGGACTTATTCTTTTTTGAATTCGTCTTTCCCAACTCCGCAAAGAGGGCAAACCCAATCTGCTGGTAAATCTTCGAATGCAGTTCCTGGAGCGATTCCGTTGTCTGGATCACCTACTTGTGGATCGTATTCGTATCCGCAAGTCTCACAAATGTACTTATCCATTTTTAATTTTTTTTTGTTAAACAATCATTTTCTGTCGGCAATATAGGAATTTTTTGTCAACAAAAACATATTGTGTAATATCCGTGCTAAAAAAATCTATAAATTTCACATTGTTTTTTGAAAGCCACAATCTATTTTCTATTTTTGTAGCAAATGAATTTGATATATGAAGCAAAAGATTCTAATAGCAATCGTACTGTTGTGTTTAGTCGGCATAGTTGTGCTTTGTGTGATATTTTTAGGTAAAAAGGAAAAAATTGAAAACAACGCATTTAAAGCCATTCCCGACGATGTTGCATTAATTGTTGAGATTGAAAATTTGAATACTGCCTCGGCTTTTTTTAGTCCTGGCAACGATTTGTGGAATGCTTTGGCGGATTATTCGTTTGTTGAAAATGAAAAGAATTTTATAAACCGTTTGGATTCTGCGATAAAGGCGAACGAAAGTTTCTCATCTTTCGAAAAAAATGAATTAGTCGTTGCGGTACGTCAGATTGGTCAAAATGGAAAACTTGATTTCTTGTATGTGATTCCATTGGACAAGACGCAAGACAATAAATTTGTGAAAAGTTTTGTGACGAATGCGTTCAATATACAGAAAGAAAACTCGTATGTGTATGATAAGCAGGCAGATGTGTGGTATGCCGAAGATGCAGGGCTATATTATTCAATGTATGGAAACACGTTAATCATAGCTAAGTCAAAAGTTTCTGTAGAGAGTGGTTTGAAGGGATTTTTAGATAAAAAAAGTGTTGAAAGTGTCAGCAGCGATTTCCGAAAAGTAAAGGCTCACTATTCCGACGTTCCTGCCCATGTGTATTTTCATTATGACAGAATGATGCAAATTGCGCGCTTGTTTTGGTCCGACGATGTTGCGTCTCGTTATAAAAATATTACAAAAGTTGCAAGTTGGACAGGTTTGGATATGTCGCTTAAAAAGAACGGCTCTATTCGTCTAAATGGTTTTGTTAGAACAGATTCTATAAATTATGAATCGGAATATTTCAATATTTTTAACGGACAGAAGTCTGTTCGTGGGAGTATTACGTCGGTTATGCCAAGTACGGCAAATCATTTTGTTGCAATGTGCATCAGCAATAAAGAATTGTTCCGAAAAAATTACGAGGGATATTTAGAACGGAACAGTTATTTTAATTCGTATTCGAATGCTTTGAAAGAATGTAGTTCGGTATTTTCGTCTTCAAAAAAAGTAAATGTGGCTGATATGTTCTATTCGTGGTTCGACGGCGAAATGGCATACGTCACATTGCCGAGTACGTCCGACAATTTGTATGAAAATGCGTATGCGGTAATAAAGATTCAAAGTAAGAAGAATACCGAAAATGACCTTAAAACAATGCTGTCGAATTATGCAGAAAAGAATGGAACATCGTATGTCTCAACTGATTATGTGTCGCCGTCTGGAGAAACGCATACAATTTATACGATGCCAGTTACTCGTATTCCGTCGCTTTTATGGGGCATGTTTTTTACCCATGTGAGTGCACAATACGTTGCCTTGGTTGATTCGTACATTGTTTTTGCAAATTCACTAAATGCTTGTAAAACATACATTAGCGATTTGACGAAACAGTCTTTAAGTTCCGACATGAACTACGGTCGTTTCGATGACAATGTACAGTCGTCATATTCGTTGTATATGTACACAAATATGTCTGGTGCATTTGAAATGATGAAGACCAATTTTGACGCGACGACAATTCGCACATTGGACAAATATTCCGAAAAACTACGCGGCATGGATGCAATTTCGTATCAACTCAAGGCCGACGAGGAAAACAATGTGATGTATTGCGATATTTACATTGCAACTCAACAACAAAAAACAAACAAACCGGAATTGAGCTGGCGATATTCACTTGACACGACTTTGGCTATAAATCCAGTGAACTTTGTTTCGCACAAAGGTGAATCGTTGGTTTTGGTTCAAGATGCCAAAAATAACCTATATTTAATTGACAATACTGGTAGAGTAATTTGGTCAAAACCGCTTGACGGAAAAATACAGGGAACAATCCATTTTGTCGATGCCTTGGCAAACAAAAAGCAACAATATTTGTTCAACACGGCTTCGTCTATTTATCTGATTGACAGAAATGGAGGCAATGTTGGAAATTTCCCGTTGCAGTTACAAAGTCCATCGACATCCGACATAGGTGTATTCGATTACGAGAAAAACCGTAAATATAGAATCATGGTTCCGTGCGAAGACAATTCTGTCGTATTGTTTGCGATGGAGGGCGGCTTGTGGTCGACTGTACAAGGGTGGAATTTCAATACGGAAAATCTTGTCACATCTGCACCTCGGCACTTTGTTGACGGAGGAAAAGACTATATAGTACTTGCCGATAAATATCACGTGTATGTGCTGAATCGTCGAGGCGAAGTCCGTATTTCTGTTGATGAACTTATCGAAAAGGCTCCGCATTCAAACATAGAATTTGAAGGTGGTGCAAATCCTTCGTTGTCACGTTTTATTACAACCGATGTTGACGGAGTTGTCAAGGAAATTTATCTCGACGGAACGGTGAAATCCACTCAATTCTCAAAACATTCGGCTTCGCATTATTTCTTTGTCTCCGACATGAACAATGACGGAAATGGCGATTACATTTTTGTTGATGATAATAAGGTTGAAATATTGGCGAACGATGGAAAGAAGATAGGCTCGTATTCGGCAAGTGACGTGTTGGCTAATCCGTCGATTTTCTACGGAGAGGGTGAAAATTTCGTCGCTGTGTATGAAAGTAAAAGTGAACAGTTGAGTCTTATAGATGGGAAAGGTTCTCTGTACAAAGGTTTCCCAATTCGTTGCAAAGGTTGGTATGGATTCAAAAACAACAAAGACGTTCTTTCCCGATATTCGGTGACTCTGGGCGGTGAACAGAATCTTTTATATAATTATCGTTTGAAATAATAATCACTCGCCATGTACGTTTTATTGTAGTCTTTAAAAATACAAGATGTCGCTGCGGAAGCTCTGTATAAATATTTTTTGTGTGACGATTTTCATGTCGTTTGTAGCCTGTTCTTCGCAAAAGAAATTGGCAAAAAAGGCTGATTTGGCCTACGCAAACGGAGAATACCTAAAGGCAGTAGAACTATATGAGCAGTTGGCATCCGACGAACAATCAAGATATATTAAGTCTTCGTACCAAATAATTATTGCTGACTGCTATCGTCACTTGAACGACTACAGAAAAGCGGAAATCGCTTATAAAAAAGTTGTAAAACAGAAGTCTTCACGCGAAAAATCCGCGAATTATTGGTATGCATATTATTTGTTACGTAGCGAAAAATACGAAGAAGCAGAAAAATTGTTCAAAGCATACAAAAAATCGACACCTCGTGACCCTCGTGGTGCAAATGGAATAGCTTCGTGTTCGCTGGCTGTGGCGTACAAGGAACATCCTACACGGTATATTGTGGAAAATGTCAAGGCTCTGAACACAAAATACAATGATTTTAGTCCAATGTATTCCGACAACACCTACGACGTGGTATATTTTACTTCGTCGAGAATTGAAGAAGGGGTGAAACCTCAGATAAATCAAGTGTCGGGAATGAATTACACCGATATTTACGCGGCTCGTTTCGATAGAAAAGGCAAATGGAAGGCTCCCGAGAAAATTGCCGATTCCACCGTCAATTGCGATTTTGACGACGGTTCGGTTTCAATCACGCCAGACGGCTTTACCATGTATTTCACCCGATGTTTGCAGGAAAAAGGAAAGAATTTAGGGTGTCAGATATACACAAACTCTTATAGAAACGGTTCGTGGCAATCGACGCAGGTGGTAGAAATAGTGCCAGATTCAATCTCCGTTGGTCAGCCGGCAATTTCACCAGATGGATTGACGCTCTATTTCTCGTCAAGAATGAAAGGTGGACAAGGCGGTGCGGATATTTGGAAAATAGAACGTCCGTCAGAAAATGGCGTGTGGGGGCGACCGGTAAATATGGGACCGGAGATAAATACTCCGGGTGACGAAATGTTTCCTTACGTCCGTTTGGATGGAACTTTGTATTTTGCCTCGGACGGCTTGCCTGGCATGGGCGGCTTGGATATTTATAGAGTGGATAAAACTGTAGAAGGGAAAAATAAACCTGTGAATCTGCAATTCCCGATAAATTCATCGCAAGACGACTATGGTATTGTTTTTCAGGGGAATAAAGAAATAGGTCTGTTTACCTCGAATCGAAAGGGAACGAGAGGTTTAGACGACATTTTTTCGTTCGAACTGCCGGAATTGAAACTTTCCGTTGAGGGAATAGTGAAAGACTTGTCGACAAACCAGCCAATTGTCGAAGGAGAAGTCACTCTGATTGGTAGCGACGGTTCGTTACAATCGATGAAAACCAAGCAGGACGGTTCTTATTCATTTAAATTGGAGCAGTATACTGATTATATTGTGATTGGCTCGTACGAGGGCTTTTTGAAACAAAAAATTCAAGTTTCTACGGCAAATATAAGCGACGACACTACGTTTGTTCAAAATCTTGATTTAATAACGATGAGCAAGCCAGTCGAAATTCCTAACATCTTTTATGAATCGGGGAAATGGACTCTCAACGAATCGTCGAAGGACGCATTGGAACAGTTGGGGAAATTATTGGACGACAATCCGAATATTACCATAGAACTTGGCGCCCATACCGATATGATAGGCGATGCGAATGGCAATATGCAGTTGTCGAAACGCCGAGCGCAGTCTGTAGTAGATTATTTGGCAAAGAAAGGTTACGACATTGACCGTCTGGTTGCACAAGGCTATGGCGAATCAAAGCCTGTTGTGGTGACGGAAGAAATTGCAAAACAAGATTCTTTGTTTATCGTTGGTCAAGAATTGTCGCAGGCATTTATCGAAAAATTGCCGAGGGCATCGCAAGAGCGTGCAAATCAGATAAATCGTAGAACAGAACTTCGCATTCTTTCTACAGACTACATTCCCAAACCTGAATATTTTATCAATCAAAAGCGGAAACTCGCCAAGAAAACGAAGTGAGAAAAGATAATTTTTAACGGAATTATCCACTTTAATCTTGCAAAATCCGTATTCAATTCTGTTCATTTCTTTTGGTGGCAAAAGAAACGAACCAAAGAAAAGCCACCGACGTACCTGCTTGGCTAAAAATCAACGTCGTTCCGCTAAAAGAATAAAATTGCCGCTCCGCACAATCCCAACGCAGGGCAATGCTATTCTTTTTTTACGCTGCACTATGTTGATTTTCTATACGCCAACCAGCTAAGTCGGAGAATATTCTGCTCACGTAACGATAGCGTTGCGACTTTGCAGGCGAGCGTAAAAAAAATCTTTGAACGGAGCGTTAAGAACTCTCGGTTTGGCGGCGTTGATTTGTGGGGTGGAGCCATCCCCGAGAGTTTAGCGGAGAGATAAGATTTTTAGCGAGAATGCAGCGTCGCCGGCGTTCTTTGGTTACTTTCTGTAGCTGTAGACAGAAAGTAACAGAAAAGAAGGTGTATTCTAACAAATGCGATTATTTACACAACGAAAGTATATAATTCCGATTTTTAAATCTTAATTAAAAGTATTTTCCTATTTTTACGCCAACCTATTAACGAATCATAAATTAATAACAAAATTAAAAAGAAGGCCGTAAAAATAGAATATGAAAAATATTGAATCCCAACAGCTTGCACCACAGACTGGTGAGGTTGTTCTCTACAATCCCAATGACACAATCCGTTTGGAAGTTCGTATGAACGAGGAAACCGTCTGGTTGTCTCAAGCACAGATGGCGGAATTGTTTGGTACTCAACGCCAAGCAATAACAAAACATCTAAAAAATATTTTTGAATCGCACGAGTTAGATAAGACGGCAACTAGTTCCATTTTGGAACTACTTCAAAAAGAAGGGATGCGAATGGTACGACGACAAGTGGAATTGTATAATCTTGATGTTATTATTTCGGTAGGATATAGGGTTAATACTCAACGGGGCATACAGTTCCGTCAATGGGCAAACCAAGTTTTGAAAGACTATTGTTTTCGATTATGAGAATGAATGAAATTACCGCTGGGGATATTCTTGGGAAAATATAGGACGCAAAGTCAGAAAATAACACAAGTCAAGACTTAGAAAAAAATAATTGTTGGTTTTCATACTTTCTGAAAAAAGTATCGGTACGTTTTTTTGAGCGATAAAGAGAAAAAAAATTT
>JAFXAU010000010.1 GCA_017516865.1 Bacteroidales bacterium | reverse complement strand
GCTCGTTGCAGTCAATATTACCTCCTCTCCTTCGCACACCTCCGACGATGTTGGCGTTATCTCCGCGCTCGGTATCGGCTTGATCGTTATCGTAGCCGTTCCGCTTACCTGCTCGTTCTTGCAGTTGCCGTCGTCGTTGACGGATTTTACCGTGTATGTGTACTCGCCTACTTCTGTCGGCGGTGGTAACTCTATTGTATACGCCGTTGAACGTTTGTTCTTTGACGTGGCTGAGCCTCCATCTTTCTTCTCATTATAATATACTCGGAACTTCGGCTCGCCCCTCATCGTGAACGTCACCGGAGTGCTCAGCGTCTCGCCGTAGCATATCTCGCCACCGCCGCTTACTGTCACCGTTGGTACTGGATTTAACAATACCTTTACTGTCTTTTCTTTTGTACAAGCATTAGTAACACCTTTATCCCATACCTTAATTTTATATTCACCTGCTGCCGTAACCGAGAAAGGACTCGATGTATTTGCAATAGTTTCAGTTGAAGTAAGTTCAGAACCATCTTTGTACCATACATATTTAAATGTATTACCCGATGGAGCCCAAGCAGTTGTTGTTATTGTACAAGTTGGATCATTCTCGCACACGACAATTGTATCTTTTGTACTTGAAAAATACGATGCGTCAGTACATACTAAATCAAAATCATCTGGATCAGTACATGGACAATCTTGAGGAATATAAACTCTCACCACATCGCAGAATGCCTGACCTGTTCCAAATTTGAAATCATGGAAAAGACCAGAACCATCAGACGGGTTATTATACGAAACCAATCCAATCGCTTGGATATATGTACCGTCAACATTATCTTTCATAGATGTTGCAACACTTCTTCCACTTTCTCTTGCTATTTTAAATTCTTGGAAAACAGTTGAACTGACTTTTGAAAGAGCTATAAAATATACACCCGGTTCCAAAGTCACACTACCTGTCAACGATGCTTCTTCAACTCTTGCACTACCATTGTCGGTATTGTCAAGGTTTCCATCAGAACCGACGGTTACTTCACGAGTAAAACTTCCAGAGAATTTTCCGTACTGTTTTGCCGTAGAAGGAATGAATTTACCATTCTGGTTTGTCGAAGAACCGATAATTGTGGCTTCGACATTTGCCGTTGCCGTCAAAGTCTGCCCCGCATAACTTTGACCTTGCCATTTTTGAATCAATGTATTGGCAAAATACGAAACTGAATTTATAGTAACTTTCTGTTTAACTTCAAATCCAGTACAGAAAGATGCTGCACCTTGCGATACAGACATGCCAGAAAGTCCAGAACTAAAGTTATCGCCACCCGACAAAGTTCCAGTAGCGGAACCTGTCATTTGTGCACGAGTCAAGAAGTTACCGCTTGCAGGAGCAGTTTCTGACACATACAATTTTTTATATGGTTTTCCATTTATAGTAGTATCCTCCAAACGAGAAGCACTTATTGTCAAAGTTTCGTCTCCCAATGTTTGGCCGTAATCTGACGTTCCAGCTATAGATGTATGCCATGTATATACAGCAGTTGGACCAGAAGGAGTAACTTTTACGGTTGCATCGCTACCGCAGAAATATCCTTCAGGTGTAAAGTTCTTTTCGTATGCAGAAATTTCAATTTCGTCTTCGGCGGCAACATAATGTTCGCAACCAGAATTGGAACCGACATATTCTATTACAACTTTATACTTTCCAATACCCGGTGCACCATTAGGAGTTTTATATGTATCGTTTGCTCCTGTTCCTGTTGAAACTTGAACACCATCCTTGTACCAAGTAATTTTATAATTTGGTTGCAAAGCAACCGACAATGGGAATCCACAATCAAGTGTTGTCTGTGGGAATGTCGATGCACAGACTGTCATACTCTTAGGAGTTATGGCAGCGGCAGGTTTTGGATCCTTAAATGCATCGCACTGACTTGGTGGATTAATTTTCACCGCGGATGTATGTGCTGCTGTAGACCCAATACCTAATTGTCCATTATCATTTTGTCCCCACGCATACATTGAACCGTCGGAACGACCATAGAATCCCCAGTTATCACCTTTATTAATAAGAATGACATCATTATGTATTGTATTGCTTCCAAATACAACATAACCCGGATTTTGTGCTGCATCTCCACTACCTTGTCCAGGATTTGCTCCCCATGTAACAGGACGACCAGAAATAGAAACCGCCATACCAGAAGACTGACCGGCACCAATTTGTTTTGCCAACAAATATGCACCATCATTATCTTCATCTAATGTATTTCCTTTAACAACACGTTTAGGCGAATTCGATTGCATATTCGGACCTTGTCCGCAGGAACTATTCCATGAATCACCCCACGACCAAATATATCCGTTAGCATCCAATGCAAAATAACTAACATCACCAGCCGCAATTTGAACAATATTAGACAGCGGTTTATTAGCCTCAACATACACCATACCAAACGCATTGCTTGGTCCTCCGTTCTGATTATCACCAGAATAACCACCTGCTTTCAAACGACCTAAGCCATTGGCTGGTTTCAACAATCCGCCACACGACCAAACATGTCCATCAGAATCAAGTGCCAAAGTAACATCATCACCAGAGAATATTTGGACGATGTTCTTCATCTTATTTCCTTGCAAATCTACGCACCATACAGGAGAAGCAGAACCTGCATCACTACCAGAACCCAATGCCGAGTTATAACCTCCGTCTGAAATATTACCACCCCATGCAACTAAATAGCCTTTATAGGGACCATCACCCAAGATTGCAAATGAGTTTGCATTACCTGCATATACAACATCTACATTACAAAGATTACCTCCGCATTCATAAGCTGTTCCAGACAAACATCCTGCTTTTACCTGAACAGGAGAAGATACTATACCTCCTTTTGTACCTGTACCGCATTGTCCTACCCCATTATCACCCCAGCACCAAACTTTATTGTCGCAGTCCAAAGCGATAAACGACTGGCCAGAACCCGAGTTTACTTGCTGAATAGTTTCTGAACCAGGGAAATTCACCTTTGTCCAAGTATCAACATAGGCTGCTGAACTTCCAACACCTAATGTTCCCGTTCCTGCCTGAACCTTATTCGAACCCGTAACAAACACATAGTTGTTTGAACAAACCATACTCGATACGGACGAACCACCAGAAATAATGAGTTCTTTCTGTGCCGAAGCACCCACGCATACGGCGAGAGCCGTAACAAATAGCGTGATTTTCTTAAATCTATTCATAATCGTAGATATTTTGCAAAATATTTAATAAGACTCGCGAATAATGAAAAAGGTTACACGAAATACTAACTTTTTTCATTTTTCGTAAGACACAAATGCAAAAATATACATAAATTCATTATTAACAAATAATTAACAAGGAAATTGTAATTTTTACACGATGTAGAGACGCGACTAATCGCGTCTCTACATATATAATAATGTATAAGGATTATTCGAACAAAAATTGCCGAACGGCTTCCCACAATACAATACCGCACGTCACGGAAACATTGAAAGAATGTTTTGTGCCATACTGCGGTATCTCAAGGCAACAATCGCTTTGGGCTATCACCTCGTCGGCAACGCCGTGAACTTCGTTACCAAACACAAATGCATATTTCTTGTTTTTGTCGACACGAAAATCTTGAAGCATTGTGCTGTGTTCAACCTGCTCAACGGAAACAATTTCGTAACCCTGCGATTTTAGGTCGGAAAGTGCGTCAACGGTTTGGTCAAAATGTTTCCAAGGGACCGACAACTGGGCACCAAGAGCGGTTTTCTGCAATTCTTTATTTGGTGGCACGCACGTATAGCCGCACAAATACACTGCCTCGACACGGAGCGAATCGCCCGTACGGAAAGCCGAACCAACATTGCTGGCACTGCGTATGTTATCGAGAACAATGACAAACGGATGTTTTTCCGACGATTTATACTCTTCGGGAGAAATCCGATGCAATTCCTCAGACAAAAGTTTTCTATAGTTTTCGTTCGATGACATAGGATTTCACTCTAATTCGTTCTTCGTCGAAAATGTCGATTATGTATTTATTGTCAAACGTACCTTTTATGTCAAGAAAGAGTACATTGTCGTCGAAATCGCGGGTGTATAATTTCGTGTAGCCGCGACGAAACACCAGATACATTCCTTTGGGATTTGTCGCCGTAAGCTTGATTGCATTCGATTCTGGAATAACCGTGCACGTAAATTCACAGTCAAGGCTGTCCATTGTATACGAATCTTCAACAACAATGGAACCAAGCGGATTGCCAACCTCGAGTTCTTCGGGAAGGCGGGCGTTGTCGTTTGCCGTAAACTGTGCCTGGACGGCGACAACCGTCAGTAGCGACGCAAAAAAAGAAATAATTTTTTTCATACTTCTATTTATTTTGTAGAGACGCGATTAGTCGCGTCTTTACGTGTTATTCATTTGTTGTAGAGACGTAGCGCGCTACGTCTTTACAGGTTATTTTCAATACACGATACTATACCGTCAAAATCGATGCCACACAATTTATACAATTCCTGCTGCGTACCATGAGGAACAAATTCGTCGTTAATACCAAGACGAACGACTTTTCCCGCAAACGGACATTCCTGCAAAGCCTCAAGCACGGCGGAGCCAAATCCTCCTGCAAGCATTCCATCTTCAACAGTTATAATTATATTGTATGACCGTGCCACTTGCTGTACCAATTCTTTATCAATCGGTTTCACCCAGCGCATATTGTACACGCCAGCCATCTTGCCTGTTTCGGTATAAACCTTGTCGGCAGCCTTGAGTGCAGTATTTCCCACATGACCGATAGTCAAAACGGCCACTTTTTTCCCTTCGCGCAAGCATTCTCCCTTGCCAATCGGGAGTTCCGCCATTTCCTGTTTCCAATCCAGAAATTCACCATTGCCACGTGGATATCTTATGGCAAACGGCTGAGAGCCAAGATAGGCTGTGTACATCATATTACGAAGTTCCTTCTCGTTCAAAGGAGCGCCGACAATCATATTCGGAACGGCACGCATATATGGAATGTCGAACAAACCGTGGTGCGTAACGCCGTCGGCACCGACAAGCCCCGCACGGTCGAGACAGAAAATCACATGTAGATTTTGTAACGCCACGTCGTGAATAACCTGGTCGTAGGCACGCTGCATAAACGTGGAATAAATATTGCAGAATGGAATGAGTCCTTCTTTCGCCATGCCGGCAGACATTGTAACCGCATGTTGTTCAGCAATGCCAACGTCAAACGCACGGTCGGGCATGGCTTTCATAAGAATATTCATAGAACAGCCCGTAGCCATTGCCGGCGTAACACCCATCACACGTTTATCTTTCTGGGCAAGCTCAAGCAATGTTTCGCCAAAAACTTCCTGGTATTTCGGCGGGATGGTATTTTTATCGGGAAGCGGAATCATTTCGCCCGTCTGCTTGTCGAACTTACGTGGAGCATGCCATTCGGTCTGCTCCTCTTCCGCAGGCTTGAAGCCTTTTCCTTTTTGCGTAACGACGTGCAGCAACTTTGGGCCTTGAATCTTTTGTATATCCTGCAAAGTTCTTGTCAGCTGAAACACATTATGACCGTCGATTGGGCCAAAATAACGGAAGCCAAGCGATTCAAACAAATTACTTTCTTTGAAAAACAGCGACTTCAGACCGCGAATCATTTTTTTGAAGAAATCACGTATGTCGGGACCGAACTGGCTCAGACGAGTAGAAAAATTCCACGTCTTGTCACGAAGTTTATTATAAGTCTTCGATGTGATTACATCAATCAAATACTGATGAAGACCGCCCACATTGGCATCAATCGCCATGTCGTTGTCGTTCAAAATAACAAGAATATCTGCCTTGCTACCGCCTGCGTAGTCAAGAGCCTCGAAAGCCTCGCCACCAGTAAGTGCTCCGTCGCCGATAACCGCGACAATCTGCCGTTCCTCGCCTTTCGCCTTAGCGGCAATCGCCATTCCCGTGGCAGCCGAAATAGAAATAGACGAATGACCGGCAATAAAGCTGTCGTAGTCGCTTTCCTGCGGGTTCGGGAAACCCGACAGACCTCCAAATTTACGATTGGTGCTAAATTCTTTTTTTCTGCCAGTCAAAATTTTATGGCCGTATGCCTGGTGACCTACGTCCCATATCAGCCTGTCTTCGGGCGTATTGAAAGCATAGTGGAGAGCAACGGTCAGTTCAACCGTTCCGAGACTTGCACCAAAATGACCAGGGTTACGGCTGCTTTCGTCAATTATGAAATCACGCAATTCCTTACACACCTGAGGCAATTGTTCAATCCCAAGTTTCCGCAAATCCTGCGGCGTTTCAATATGGTCAAGTAAATTTTCCACTTCTTTATTACCGCACAAAAATAGCAAATTTTATTGACGTGTAACCTCTTCGTGGCATTGTTGATTATTTTGTTATAAATTATCTTGTCCATAAGTCCGACTTTCAAAGAATTACGTAGATTTGACAAAAAAAGATACGATGAAAAAGATAGTTTTTTTCACACTTTGTGTGGCACTTTTAGGTTCTTGTGTTTCGCAAAAGAAATACGATGCAATGCTTATGAGAAACCAATTCGACAAAGATTCTCTGCAATGGTTAGTCAACAATTGCCAGAAAAACTTGGAGAAAACAACAGCCCTGGAAGAGCAACTTGAGAAAAATGTCGTTTCGCTTCGTGCGGATTCTCTCTCGAAGAAACGTCAGATTGAAAATTTAACTGCACAAAACGCTGAGTTAAAACAACTTAATTCAAACTTAACCAACAAACAGTCGGCATTGATAAAACAACAAGCTGCCGAAAGCAAAAAAACATTAGAAGAACTGCAAACTGCACGCGAAAAATTACAAAACCGCGAAGACGAACTTGATTCAATCCAACTGAGTTTGGAACAGGAACGCAAGAATCTTGACAAAATCCGTCGCGAACTTGGCATAAAAGACAACGAAATTTTGGCAAAAAACAAACAGATAGCCGAAATGGAAGAAGTTCTCCGCAAAAAAGACTCAGCTACTGTTGCCTTGCGAAGCAAGATTGAAAAGGCTTTGAACGGTTTCGAAGGGCAAGGATTGAACATCACTCACCGCGACGGTAAAATTTATTTGGTGCTTGACGAATCGCTCTTATTCAGCGTCGGCAAGAGCGACGTCGCTACCAAAGGTCAGGAAGTGCTGAAAAACTTGGCTTCGGTACTTGCACAGAATCCCGACATCAACATTCAAATTGAAGGTCACACCGACAACACCGGCGGCACAAAAATCAACTGGGAATTGAGCACCAAGCGTGCCTTGGCAATTTCACAAATACTGCTTGACAATTCCAACATCGATGGAAAACGAATCACGGTTTCAGGTCGCGGTCAATATTGTCCGATAGACAACAGCAATACGGCCGAAGGTCGTGCAAAGAACCGTCGCTCCGAAATCATTCTTACGCCTGATTTACAAGAGTTGTACGATATTCTCAACACAAAAGACTAATGCACAATGCATAATCATAATGTGTATTGCTTAATATGTAGGATTATTCTCTTTAGTCTTGTGAAATCTTATATGTGCGTAGATTTCGCATAGTCAGGAAGAGGCTGTCCAAAAAACGACAGCCTCAATTAGCAGACTTCTTTAAAAGCCTATTTTGTTTTTAAGTCCTGTATTTTCCTATATGTTAAAAACAAAATCAAATATTTTTATTTGTAAAATATTTTCATTCTAAATTCTAGTATTCAATGACGTTTTCCATTGATTCCGCCAATTTTTATTTAAAGCTTACCTTGTAAGTGAAATTTGGCACGAACGCACTGAAATAATACGCTTTAACATTGTATTGCTCCTTAATGGTAGTAAGGTTGCCTCCGATGTATGCATAATCTGTTGCAAAATCGTAGTATAGAATGTTCTTTCTACCATACACATTGAATATGCCTATCGAAAAGTTTTGTTCATAATGTTTGTGCGGCTTGCCGTTGTAATGCAATGAAACGTCCAATCGATGATATACAGGATACGAATCTGAATTTCGTTTATTATAGATTGGAATTTTCGTTCCCTTATACTCATAATATCCCTGTGAAAACGTTCCTGGACGGCCGCTAGCAAACACCCACAACGCGCTACAAGACCACCGTTCCTTGATTCGCTGTGTCACTTGCAGCTTTATATCATGCGGCATATCGTATGGCGCACGATACTGCTCATCCATAATTTCGGGGATGTCATATAAAACTTTCGCGAACGAATAGCTGGCGGAAATCTGGTTGCGTTCCCCCTCTCTATTAACTGCAATTTCAAAACCGTAGGCACGAGCCTTTCCAGCCTTCACCTGCGATTCGGCATACGGATTTGCGAGCAAGTACGCATGGTCAATGTAGTCTATTTGGTTATGAATATTTCGATAGTACGCCTCGGCGAGCAATCCTATGTTTTTCTTCTTCAGGGTATAGCCAACGGAAAAATTTTCAGCCTCCACTGGCTTTAAGTTCGGCGACGAACAGAACCACGTTTCAAGCGACGAATAGTTCAACTTGCTGTTCGATAGTGACTGCATTGACTGCGATGTTCGGGTAAACGAAGCAGAAAGTTCCGAATCCTTGATTTTCTTCGCTATGTGAACACGCGGCTCCACGCACGTGTAGGAGTTCCAAATCCCCGAAGACTCTTTATTTTCGGCAATTGCTAACCCGTTGTCAATCGTGTACCATGTGGCTTCCCCGAAGTTGTGGTATTGGGTGATACGCAGTCCATACATAAATGTCCAATTGTTCACGGAGATGGTGTGGTTTGCAAACAACGATGGTTCGAACAACTGCATATCGGAAATGCTGTTTGCCACATCGCCCGTTTTGCCCGGAGTGAGTTGGGAAACTGACGATTGCACTCCCACCAATACCTTTTGGTTGTTCGAAATATACCAATTGAGCTTTGATTTAGCGGTGTATTCGTTCACACCAACCAACCATGTGCGCTTTGTGGAATCCAGAAAGTTTGTTTTGTTGCTGTATTTGCTTGCCACAACCGATGTGGTCAAGAACAGTTTCGGACGCAGTTCGCTAATCCATCGCGCTGTTCCACTCACATTAAGTGCGTCGCTTTCCAAAAATGGCGGATATTTCTGATAATCGGAGCTGATGTAGCTCGAAAGGAATACGCGGTTTTTGTCGTTGATTTTGCAGTTGACTTTCGCATTCACATCGTAAAAAGCGGGCACATTGACAATATCACTGAATTTGTGTATAATGTCCAATGTGCTTCGTCTTCCTGCCACAAAGAAGGAAGCAACGTCCTTTTTGATAGGTCCTTCCACAGTTGCGTTTGCTGTTAATATGCTCAGCAAGGCACTTCCGCTAAATGAGTTAAGATTTCCTTCTTTCATTTGCGCATCGAGCACCGAGGATATCCGTCCACCGTATTCAGGCGAGAAATAACTATTGTAAAATCTCACTTCGTTGAGCATGTCGGGGTTGAAGGAAGAAACATATCCATACATATGCGATACGTTGTAAATATTTGCCTCGTCAATGCGAATCATATTCTGGTCGCGGTTGCCGCCCCTGACGTACATACCGGTCGTTCCGTCGCCTATTGTTTTAATTCCAGGCATGGTCTGAACCACTTTTATAACATCGGGTACGCCAAATGTGGATGGCATAAGCTCAATTTGTTTTGCGGAAAGATGTTTTGTCACAACATCGGATGTTTGTTGCCGGGCGTGTACCACAACCTTGTCAATATCGTACGATTGGCTTGGCAGACGGAATATCACGCGCATGTTGTCGGCGACCTGAACGTTCTGCGTTTGTGTTTTTGCTCCTAAACTGCTGCATTCCAAGGTATACGTGCCAGGTTTTAAACGCATACTGAAAAAACCGTATTCGTTAGAAATGACTGCCGTATTGGTTGTTGCTTCGTATATTGTGGCGCCCACAATTACTTCACTGCTCGCACTGTCTTTTACATAACCCGATATAGAAAAATCTTGTGCGATAGCCGAAAATCCTGCTATAACACTGGTTAACAAGAATATATATTTATAAAATGTCTTCATACGTAATCTTATGCGGTTTGTTAACTATTCTTTTTTAACGAGGTTCAACGATATTACCAATGGAATGTGCTAAACTTGTTAGCTCCCATTTATTAAAATCTTTCCTCTTTACATCGCATGCCGAAAAGAATCCTACACCGCCATTGGAGATGTTGGTAGGCAGATTTGACGACATTTCTCCAAAATCGTACTTACTCGCTTTCAAGTTCTGGAACAAGCAATACAAGAAATATTCATATGGAGGGGAACACGACATTTTTGAAATCGCCACAGTGTCAGTTAAATCCATATTTTCTGAGTTTCCTGGATTAATTCTTGTGATACCAGAGTTTTCGCTTACTGCTCCTATTAATTGTGGTGATGCTAATTGTCGGAAAGAATAACTTGGGTGTCCAAAATTAGAAATCAGTTCATTATAATTATGGTCTTCTTCCCCCAAAAATTGTTTTGCCTCGGGGGTAGGAATGGCTCTAAATCCCATTATAAATGCT
Organism: Bacteroidales bacterium; assembly: GCA_017516865.1. GTDB lineage: Bacteria > Bacteroidota > Bacteroidia > Bacteroidales > UBA1715 > UBA1715. Next base: position 1,536 of record JAFXAU010000010.1, on the reverse strand, counting down.
TCCTGTTGTCCAAACAGATATTCTGGGTAACACGTAGCAGTGTCCCCCGACCCCTTACCTCCCCAAAGATAAAGATAGAGAGGGCTATTTTCATTAAAAGTAATCTCCGAAACTTGAGGCATCACATCCGTGGCGGTATATGTTTTTCCTTCAACTTCCACCACAAGTTTATGTTCTTGGTTGGGAACGCCAGCAAACGAATCAACGGATTCATAATATATTTCGACGTATGCCATTCCATAATAATTAATTGAATCATGTATTTCCTTAAAATCATACTTTTTCCCTGCCACTTCCACAGATACTTTCGCTCCACCGACTCTTTTGTTCGTAAAAGCGTCTTTAAATTTATTTGGATTACCATCAGAAGACAAATAGAGTTCACTAAAGTCTATTGACCGTGAAACAACTATTGTTTGTTTACTGTATTCCGAGGTGATTATACCTGAAATTGCAATAGTCTTTTCGGAATCTTTACGTTGAATTACGTTTGAAATGTCTTCATCGTACTCTCCTGTACACGAAGTGAATGCTATCAAAAGCAAAAAAATTGAATACTGAAATGATTTCATTTTTTAAAAAGGTTAAATGTAAGGTAGTATATCATTTAATTAGTAATCTTCAATTAATACACAAAGGTAAAGAAAAACAAAACAATATAAAAAGCATTTTTTGTTTTAATGTCCTATATGTTAAAAACAACAACGACGATAAAAAATGAAACGTATAAAAATTAAAAACCAATAAAAGTTTTTAATATTTTGTTTTAAAGTCCTATATTTTCCTATATGTTAAAAACAAAAGGGGGTTTTCTCATTATCAGTACGACCACGCAAATGAGAAGTATATAAAAAAGAAATAGCGGTTATAATCCGCTATTTCTTTTTAGTTCATTGTAGAAATTGTCTTCTGCGACACATGGAAATGGTGCGTCGCTTTTAAACATTTCGATATATTCATTTATTAGTTCTTTGTTGTTTGTTTTTCTTAATTTTAATAAGAAATTGTACATTTTTTGAGGCGTTGTGCTTACGTTCGGGAGTTTTCCATGTTCCGTAACTAGATAGCCTAAATTGTTGAATTTGAAATTTTCCATATTTGTAAAAAATAAGTTTTTTGCAAATATGGTATTATTTTTCGGAATTATATACTTTCGTCGTGTAAATAACCGCATTTGTTAGAATACACCTTCTTTTCTGTTACTTTCTGTCTACAGCAACAGAAAGTAACCAAAGAATGCCGGCGACGCTGCATTCTCGCTAAAAATCATTTCACTACGCTAAACTCTCGGGGATGGCTCCCCCCACAAGCTAACGCCGCCAAACCGAGAGTTCTTAACGCTTCGTTCAAAGATTTTCTTCACGCTCGCCTGCAAAGTCGCAACGCTATCGTTTCGTGAGCAGAATATCTTCCGACTTAGCTGGTTGGCGTATAGAAAATCAACATAGTGTAGCGTTAAAAAAGAATAGCATTGCCCTGCGTTTGGATTGTGCGGAGCGGCAATTTTATTCTTTTAGCGGAACGACGTTGATTTTT
>JAFXAU010000009.1 GCA_017516865.1 Bacteroidales bacterium | reverse complement strand
CTGGATTTGTAATCCAGCCGTTGTGAGCATAAGGATTTGTAATCCGATCGAACAGAAATTACAGTTATCCGTTTCATAATTTTTAATTCTTAATTCCTAATTATTCCTTCACAAACTTATACGACTCCCCATTTACCACCAGCACATACGTACCCGTTTGTAACATAGAGACATTTATCTCTGCCGAAAACCCTACATTCTGCTGCAACAAAAGTTTGCCTTGTAAGTCGAGAATTTTGATTTCGTTGTTGTCGGTTGGTAAGGTTAGGGTTAGTTTGTCTTTTACAGGGTTGGGGGAAAGAGAAATGGCTTTATTTGATTCTAAAACAGCAAGATTATCACTACACGAATAGCAATCATTACATTGTTCATCTTTGTATATAATAATATCTTCTCCGTTAATTTTTGTGTCAATCACGCACCACAATTTATGTGCTATTTCACAGTCAACACGAGAAAGATCCATATGCCTGAAAAAGCCTTCCGTATCTCCTATTCCCTGAATACACTTTGTACCAAGAGTCGTAGTTATATATGGCCTCTTTTCCCCATTCTCCAACACAATAGTATCAATCTTATCAATTGTGGCATAAACATATTCTAATTTATCTATCTCCCCTGAAAGATCTACGGACTTTATTTGTTTTCCTATATTCCATGAAAAGTCATACAACAAAAATTCTTGTTTGTAACCTATACTATAAAAATATACCAAACTATCCATGGTTTCACGAACTGCACCTTCCACATTACCATTTATAGATATCTTTCTATATTCTATATCATTGATTGTTGTGTCTCCATCTATTCTATATTTCTCCACTCCACATCGTGATTCAGAGCAAAGAGAATACTCTGTCCATGTATCCATTTTAAGAATTTCGTTTTGGCAAAATGAAAATTGATTAATAAAAACAAAAATGTATAAAAGGCAAAAACTTTTTTTCATGATAATTAACGATAACTTGTTCAACATACACTTAATTTTGCATAACTTCAAATGTTCCACCTAACTGTACCTCAAAACCAGAGTTAAAATAGATATTCTCCGTAGGTTTAAAATATACCTTCACACCATTATTAATTACTACTGAACCTTGTGGCTGAGATGTTGTTACATTTTGTCCCACATAAATATTTCTTCCAACTATCATCGCATTTTCAGTAAATGTATAGTTTTGTATATAGACATCCTGTGTATAAAAATATGGAATATAATTATGTTTCTTTACAGACACCATATATGGCCTTGGTATAAGAGACGAGAGAATAATCTACGGTATCCGCCGTGCTATTTGTTTTGCAATGCGAGGAAGATATTGGTCGCAGATTTGGTCGAGGTCGTTCACTTTTGCCGAAAAGGTGGTTGTGGCAATGTTGCCGTACACAAATTTTCCCAATGAATTATAAATCACATAATGAACTTTTATGGCACGAAGATATGTGTTTTCTGCCACGGCATACGGGTCGGAGTAGTTTCCAAGTAACTCAAACTGCGTCAGATACACAATATACTGTGCCTGATAACTCTGTATAAGGTCGCGGAACAACTGCGGGTCTTGAAATTTTACGTTCATCAGTTTTTCGCTATTATCGGTCACAACGCTCACTACTTCACCTGCAATTATCGAAGAATTGGGCGCACCCGATTTTTTCGAAGGTTTGTCGATGTCATCCACAACCTTGTCGGACTGATAATACACCGAATTATCGTGTACCACTTCCATGTCGGTAGAAGCATCGGTAGTGTATGTCCGCAACATGCTCGAAACATTCATGGAATCTTTGAGTGCCGAATAAATGTGCATATCCAAATCTGTGCGGATTTTTTCTATCGACTTGTCATACGATACGCCCGAATATTCACAAATTGCCTTCGACTCCTGATTGTTGTACATCTTTGCATCGAACGGAATTATCAAAATGTTTTTTTGACCGAACACGCAGAGTGTCATCAAAAAAAGAAAAATGAACGATATAGATTTTTTCATCATTGTTTTCCTAAAATTTCAATGCACTAAAGTACAAAATTTAGGAGTTCAACATCTCTTTTTTGCAAAAAGTTTACGAACAAACAATCCCAACATCGCGAATGCCATACGCACGTTGATTCCCAGTTTTACGAAAAGGAGGAACAATCTGTTATACTCCGTAAAATGTCGTTCGCAGAAAATCTCCATAGAGCGATAAAACTCGCGCACACTTTTCACTTCCAGTTTCTTCGTGCTTGCTCCTTTTAGATGTATGATGCTCGTTTCGGGGAAATAATAATTCTTGTACCCTGCCTGCAATATGCGGTAAGAAATATCAACATCCTCGCCGTACAAGAAATAGGTTTCGTCAAGCATACCAACCTCGTCGAGCACCGACTTACGAAGGAGCATACACGCTCCAGCCAAAATTTCGACCTCAGCCACCGAATCTTGCGAAATGTTGGATAGGTAATAACGATTGCATTTCTCTGATTTAGGAAACAGTTTCTGCAAGCCAAACAGTTTGCAAAAAGCCACCCACGGCGTGGGAATACCTCGCTTTGATTCGGGAAGGAATTGTCCCTTCCCGTCGAGCATTTTCACTCCCAAACCGCCACAATCGTCGTGTTGGTCCATAAAGGCAAGCATTTTCGAAAACGTGTCCTGCTCCACCACCGTGTCGGGATTTAACAACAAGACGTATTCTCCGCAAGATTTTTTTATGGCGATATTGTTGGCACGGGCAAAACCGAGATTCTCGGCATTTTCAATGAGCGTGACCCACGGGAACAACGTTTTTACAACATCGCATGAGCCGTCGGCAGAATGATTGTCAACCACAAAAACCTCACCTTCAACGTCTTGCAATGCCCGTTGCACCGAAGACAGACAGAAAGTCAGTTCTTCCTTCACATTATAATTCACTATGACGACTGACAATTTCATTCTTCAAACTGTATCGGTGCAAAAGTATAATTTTCTTTTTTCAAATACTCTATTGTCTTCGGCAAGGCATACAACAAATTTTTCTCCGACTTTGGCGAGTCGTGAAACACGATTATGGAACCGTTTCTCACGTAATTCTTCACGTTTTGGAAACAGTCCTCACCCGACAAACTGTGGTCGTAATCCATAGTGATTATGTCCCACATTATAACGTGCAAATGACTGTACAGTTTTTTTGCCTGCAAAGGACCGATTTTTCCATACGGCGGACGGAACAACTTGCTGCCGACAACCTCTACGCCTTTTTCAACATTCGCAAGGTAGGTTTTATTGTCGGTGACCCAACCTTTAAGGTGATTGTAAGTATGTGAGCCGAAAGCGTGACCGGCATTCTTGACCTGTTCAAACACTTCGGGGAATTTATACACATTCTCCCCTACCATAAAAAATGTTGCCGGAACATTATATTCCTGCAAAATGTTCAGCACTTGGGGAGTATAAATGGGAACGGGGCCGTCGTCGAACGTGAGGTACACCGTTTTTTGTTCCTTGGGCAGTCGAAAATGAGCACGACGATACGCCAATTCTCCCACGATTGGCGGCTGTGCTTTCGTTACATCAAAGATTGGCTGTCTCATTTCTCAACAGATTTTTCTATACAGTTCCACAACAAGTCGGCGGTTTTGTCCCACGAAAACTTTTCGAGTTGAGAACGCGAACGTTCAAGCAACTGTCCATATAGTGATTTATCGTTATACATTGTAACCATGGCTGTCGCAATTGAATCGACCTCAAAAGGATTGCAAAGCACTGCCGCGTCGCCGGCAACTTCGGGCATGGAGGTGCAATTCGAAGTGATGACAGGAATGCCGCACGCGAATGCTTCCAAAATAGGAATGCCAAATCCTTCAAAATAAGGAACATACGTCATGGCATACGAAGCACCAACAAGATAATTCATATCCTTGTCAGATACACGCCCCGTGAACACGATATCTTTTTTGTAGGGATGTTTGTCGTAAACCGACTGAATGCTTTTTGCCAGAAACATTGCCTCGCCTACCACAACCATTTTCATGTCGGAATTTGTCTTGTCCTTGAAAACTGCAAATGCACGGAAAAGATTCTCGATGTTCTTTCGTGGATGCAGCGAGCCCGCATACACAAAATACTCACACGAATTTGTATATTTTTGGCGAATCATTTTCTTTTCCGCTTCAATGAGCGGTTGAAAAGCCCCGCTCACGCCGTTGTACACGACATCAATTTTTTCGAGGGGAACATTGTACAACGTATGTATGTCGTTCCGCGAAAATTCCGAAACTGTTGCAATTCTTGTTGCACAGCGAGCGTACTGCGGAAAATACTTTTTATAATAATTTCGAACCAGTCTTGGCAAATGTTCCGGATAATGCTCAAAATTCAGGTCGTGAATCACATCGACCACGGCACAGGGCGACTCCACAACGCTGTATCCGTCGGTTGAGACGAACACGTCGGGTTGCAACGCCTTCAGCACACGAGGCACTTGCGAATGGAACCAAAACCACCACAAAAACGGATGCCGTGCCTGAAACGGGACGATGACAGGTTTCACGTTGTCGGCAAAAACAAAATCCTTGCTATACATTCTGTCGAACAACAGATAGAACTGATGTTCGGGGTGGTTCACGCACATACGTTTGACTGTTTCGTACGTAAAACGTGAAATTCCGTCAATTCTGCCTTTTATAAGCAACCGTGTGTTGATTACAATCTTCATATTTGCAAAGGAACGAATTTTTATGATGATTTGGTCATTATATATTGACTAATCTCCCCAAGAGGGAAAAAATTCTGTTCGTCCACCACAGCGAGATTTCTTGCAGAGCATGTTGTAATTATCTTCCTGTACAGTCGGATTTTTCTGTTACTTTCTGTCTGCAGCAACAGAAAGGATTTTCTTTCAAGAGAAAAAGTAATACTGACCAGAAAAAATGTACTTTTGTGTATCGAAAATTGATTCATTTTGAGGAAGACTTTTATTACAAACCTGATTCTGCTGCTTTTCCTGAACATTTTGGTCAAGCCATTCTACATTTTTGGCATTGACCGAACGGTGCAAAACGTTGTGGGTGCCGAAATCTACGGCGTGTACGCGGCAATGTTCAGTCTGTCGATTATTTTCAACATCATTCTCGATATGGGTATTGCAAACTTCAACAATCGCAGTATTGCACAGGACAACGCACTGCTTCCGCAGTATTTTTCGAGCATGGTGGTGCTGAAATTCATACTGGGAATTGTGTATTGCATCGTGTTGGGAATAGTCGGGACATCGTTAGGTTTTGGCTTTGAACAATTTAAGCTATTCGGCATTCTTGCCATAAATCAGTTTCTGCTTTCGTTTCTGTTATACTTGCGTTCAAACATTTCGGGAACATATATGTACAAGACCGACAGCTGTATTTCGGTAATTGACAGACTGTTAATGATTATTATTTGCGGATATTTATTGCTCACGCATCGCGAAGACTTTTGTATTGAATGGTTCGTGTATGCACAAACAGTTTCGTATGCAATTCCTTGTATCATAGCATTTTGCATAGTTTTCGGAAAAGCAAGACGTTTCTCGTTTCATTTTGACTTGAAATTCCTCTTGCAAATTGTAAAAAAAACATATCCGTTCGCCCTGCTCTCGCTGTTGATGAGTCTTTACACACGAACCGACATGGTGATGATAGAACGGATGTTGCCCGACGGTGCCAAACAAGCCGGCATCTATGCACAATCATATAGAATACTCGATGCGGTAAGCATGTTTGCCTATCTGTTTGCGACTTTGCTGTTGCCAATGTTCGCCAAAATGCTGAAAGACCAGGCACCACTCGGCAAATTCACTAAATTCTCGTTCTTGCTGCTTCTTTCGCCCGTGCTCGTGTTCGTTATCGGCTGTTGCAGCTACAGCACGGAACTGATGGACTTAATGTACGAAGAAAGCATCGACACGTCTGCCAAGATATTTCAAGTCCTTATCATAGGTTTTATCCCTATCTCCTCGTCGTATATATTTGGCACATTGCTTACGGCAAACAACAGTATGAAGGTGATGAACCTGATGGCGGCGGCGGGTATGATTTGTAACATAGGTTTCAACGCAATCTTCATTCCAAGATACGGAGCTTGGGGCGCTGCCGTGGTTTCGGTGATAACGCAATTTTTCACAGGAATAATTCAAATTATCCTGTCGCTGAAGTATTTCAAGTTCCACATTCCGTACAAGGACATTGCCAAAATGATGGTATTCATTTATATCAATCTCTTGTTATTCTACTTCCTGAAAGGAGCTCTTTTTGAGAATTGGATTTACAATGTATTGATTTTGTGCATAATAGGTTTTGCCGTGGCATTTGTCATCCGACTCATTCGAGTAAAAGACATTGTTCATATTCTTAAAAGTGAAGACTAATAAAAAGAAAAAGGTCCAGAAAATTTCTGAACCTTTCTTAGTAGCGGGAGCCAGACTCGAACTGACGACCTTTAGGTTATGAGCCTAACGAGCTACCAACTGCTCTATCCCGCGATATATCTTTAGACTATTTTACCTGTTTGACGCGGCAAAAATATAAAATTATCAACAACAAACAAAAAAATTAATTTTTTTTTACACCCAACGGTTTGGAGATAGTAATCGCGGCTCTACAAACTATCCTATAGTGTCGGCATGGGAACACCTGCCAACACTTGTACCAATACGGCAAATACGAGAATGATAAGAAACAATACTTCCGCCCCAAATTTTCGACGAATATTTATCATATAATTCGTCACATATATTGTAATCGGCAAAAGTCCGAAGAACAAAAATGAATAGTCGAGGCAGGACATTGTAAGATACGAAACAAGCACTATCGCCAAAAAGAATATCAATATCAAATAATATTTCCGTATTGACACTTTTTTAAGATTACCCGCAAATGCGTACGCAACCGACAAAATGAACAGCAATGCCAAATAACAAGAAAAAAGTATCGGTATCAATTCGTTGAACGGTTCCTGATGCGTCATAAAAAGATTGTAACGAATGACTTCGCGTACATTTTCCAAGGAATTAAAGCAAAACGCAAGCGACACCACTATAATATACGGCAGACACAAGCCTACAATTCCCGAAATCCACTGGCGAAGATTGAACGAAGTCAGCACTATTAGTCCTACAAACAAAAGAGCAGCAAACAAAATCGCCGGAGCATAAAATAACGATGCAATTGAAAATAGAACCCCACATTCGAAAATGGTTTTTAAATCGCGTTCCTGCTTGTAGATTCGGAACAGCCACATAAGTGCAAGTATTATGAACGTCAGCGCAGGCTGCATTGGGTTGAGCTGACGGAATTCCTGCATGCTCGCCGAAAGAATTATGTACAATAATATATGAAATGCCGAACGCTTTTCTATTAAACGGACGTCGTTATTGGCTTTCGCCAGCAAAATGGCATTCACTCCGACAAACAACAAGGTTATCAACTGTCCTGCCAACACGCTCCAATTTTGTATCAGCACCAATGGCTTGTACAACATCATAGGAACCGTATCGTAGTATCGTGGTGCGAAATGCGGATTCAACAAATTGCCTCCCCACAACATTACAATCATGAGAAAAAACAAAATTGCGTTAAACCTCGAATTTCTTTGCAGGAATTGGAACATTGGATTTTATAAATCAGCACCAATATCACGGCGATAATACATTTTATCGAAGTGTATTTTTGCTATGTTTTTGTATGAAATTTTTAAAGCCTCGTCTTTATTTTCGCCCAACGACGTCACCGCCAACACACGACCGCCCGAAGTTTTCACAACCCCGTTGTCCAATATCGTACCGGCATGGAATACGGTACTATCGGCAAAAGATTCGTCAAAACGGATTTCTTTTCCTTTTTCGTACGCCTCAGGGTAACCGCCAGACACAGCCATTACCGTTGTTGCCGAATATGGATTGATTTCTATCTTTTCCTTCGAAAGTGACTTATTCGCCGCAGCAACGAATAACTGTAACAAATCAGACTTGATGCGTGGAATCACAACTTCCGTTTCGGGGTCGCCCATGCGGACATTGTATTCTATCACCTTCGGCGTTCCATTGTCGTTCATCAATCCAAAGAAAATGAACCCGCAATATGGAATTCCGTCTTGCTTCAGACCTGCGATGGTCGGTTTTATGATTTCCTTCTCAATTCTGTCCATCAATTTTTTATCGGCAAACGGAACTGGCGAAACAGCGCCCATGCCGCCCGTATTCAAGCCTGTATCGTGTTCGCCGATACGCTTGTAATCTTTTGCTTCGGGAAGCAACACGTAGCCTTCACCATCGGTCAGTACAAAGACCGACATTTCTATTCCTTTCAGGCATTCTTCTATAACGACAGTCTTACTTGCCGCACCGAATTTACCGTCAAGCATATTTTTCAGTTCCGATTTTGCTTCTTCTAAGTCATTCAAAATCAGGACACCTTTCCCTGCTGCAAGTCCGTCAGCTTTGAGCACATACGGAGCAGTCTGTTTTGCCAAAAACGCGAAACCTTCTTCAATATTTGCCGCAGTCACCGAACAATGGGCCGCCGTCGGAATATTGTGCCGAATCATAAAATTCTTTGCAAATTCCTTACTGCCTTCCAGTGTCGCACCGTGTTTGCATGGACCAATAACAGGAATATTCTTCAATTCCTCATCGGCAAGGAAGAAATCGTGTACCCCTTTTACCAATGGGTCTTCGGGACCGACTACGACCAAATCAATAGCATATTGTTTTACCGCTTTTTTTATCTCGTCGAACGCAGTTGCCGAAATCGGCAAATTTGTACCTACCGTTGCAGTACCTGCATTTCCGGGAGCTATATACAATTTATCGAGCAACGGACTTTGTGCCATTTTCCACGCAAGTGCGTGTTCGCGTCCGCCTGAGCCTAATAAGAGTACGTTCATGGTTTTGGTTGATCTATATTACTAAATACATTCTTTTCTAGCTTATGTCTTGCCTGCATTTCGCTTTGAATCGTTGGATTTTCAGAGTAAATATGTGCATCGGGCATTTTTTCTTTTATGACAGGTAACATTTGCTGAACTTCTTCTTCGGTATTGTACGGACCGATATACACTTTGAACATATTTTTCCCTTTTCGTGCATCGTTTATCCAGTAATAACCGCACGGAAGTCCCTCAACCTGTGTTAGTTCGGCAACTGTTTTTATTGCCTCAACCTCATCGGCAGTAGCCCTATAACCAATCAGATAACCCCTAGTCGGAACTTTATTTTTTCCCGCAACGCGTCCACCGCCATCATATTGAACTGGAGCAGCCGGAGCGACAACCGTATCTTCTACCACAACGGTATCAACCACAGGTAACGTATCAACCACAGGTTCCACAAATACCGTATCATGAACAAGAACAGTATCAACCGCAGGCTTTTCCTCAATTGCAGGTTTCAACTTCTTGAAATAATATCCTAACGCCCCTGCTACGCCTAATAGGAGCAACAAGAGAAGGAGCACTATCACTACAATCAAGCCTTTTCGGCTCTTTTCCTCGTTCTGTTCTTCGTACACTTCAGGATTCTTCATAGTCGTCTTTTCTTCGGTTACTACTTCTGACTGATTTTTTTCAAGAGGCCGTGCATTCACCTCTGTTTTTTCCTCTTTTTCTTTCGATATAGATTCTTCGGATTCATTTTTAGGCGAAACACTTTCAGACGAATTGCCTTCGTCAGAATTCGCTTCCACAGTCGAAACAGGCTCAGCCGGCGATTCGTCCTGCACATTTCCCGTCACTGGAGTTTCAGGCGTTTGAACAGCCTCATTTTCCAATTCAAACGACAATAAATCGTCAGAATTGTCTCCTTCTATAAACAACTTGTCATTGTCGTTAGGAGAAAAGTTCAAACCACCGTCCGCATTCGGATTAGTCTCAGGATTTTTTTCTGAATCTATATTTTTTTGCATAAGAGGATATTTATTGAGATAACAAATATAGAAAAATCCTATTTAATTATCGTCATTCCACCCATATAAGATACCAAAACATCGGGAACTTTTATTCCTTCCGGCGTTTGGTAGTTCTCCAAAATCGAAGCGACAATACGTGGCAAAGCCAATGCACTACCGTTCAACGTATGGGCGAGCACCGTCTTCTTCGTCTTTTCATCTTTGTAACGAAGTTTCAAACGATTAGCCTGGAATGTTTCGAAATTTGAAACCGAACTTACTTCCAACCAACGTTTCTGACCAGCCGAGAACACCTCGAAATCGTACGTCAGAGCAGAAGTAAAACTCATATCGCCACCGCACAGACGTACAATTCTGTACGGCAACCCCAAATCATTCACAAGTGATTCCACATGTGCCACCATTTCGTCCAATGCCTGATATGAGCGTTCAGGATGTTCAATGCGTACAATTTCCACCTTATCGAACTGATGGAGACGGTTCAAACCACGAACGTCTTTACCATAAGAACCAGCCTCACGACGAAAACACGGAGTGTAAGCGGTACATTTTATTGGGAAATCACTTTCTTTTACAATCACATCACGGAAAATATTCGTCACAGGCACTTCGGCGGTCGGAATCAAATACAAATTATCCAAACCGACATAGTACATCTGCCCTTCTTTATCAGGCAGCTGACCTGTTCCAAAACCCGAAGCTTCGTTCACCATAATAGGCGGCTGATATTCCTTGTAACCAGCAGCAGTTGCTCTGTCGAGGAAGAACGAAATCAACGCTCGTTGCAATTTTGCGCCCACGCCGACATAGACAGGGAAGCCAGCTCCCGTAAGTTTATTTCCAAGTTCAAAATCAATAAGATTGTACTTTTCTGCCAAATCCCAATGGCACAACAACGAGTCACTCTCAGGAATTTTTCCGCCCATTTTCACAACCACGTTGTCTTCGGCTGTTTTTCCAGCAGGAACAACTTCTGACGGAATATTAGGCAAAAGCACTATTTCTTTCTGCAACTCAGCAGCAACATCGGCCATGTCCTGGTCGAGTTTCTTTATCAATTCTTTGATTTCGCCTGTTTTTTCTTTGGCTGCATTTGCTTCATCTACCTTTTTTTGAGCGAATAAAGTACCAATTTCTTTAGACAAAGAGTTGATTTCTGCTTGTTTTGCATTCAATTCTTGTTGAATTGCAACACGTTTTTCGTCAAGAGAAAGAATTTTTTTTACGGCGTCTGTTGCGTCGAAGTTCTTGATAGCAAGTCTTTTAACTACAAAATCAGGATTTTCCCGAATTAACTGAATAGTTAACATTATTTTAGATTTTTATTTTTCACAAATATAACGATTTCACTGAAATGTAAAGGTGTTTTACAAAAAAACACCCTAACAATCGTCAAAGAATTTGTTTTTTAGGAAGAAAATCGTTCATGCATATATACAACAAAAACTCCTGAATCACAATCTTACGAGATATGGATTCAGGAGTATTCGAAACCACCGGCTCGAAAGCCAATGTTATGCTTGAGGAACAACCGAAACGAACAATTTGTCGTTACGTTTTCTCTGGAATTTTACTGTTCCGTCAACTAATGCAAACAATGTATGATCACGTCCCATGCCTACGTTTTCGCCTGGCATACGAACTGTTCCGCGTTGTCTTACGATTATATTTCCTGCAACAACAGCTTGACCGCCTGATTTTTTTACACCAAGACGTTTGCTTTCTGAATCTCTACCGTTCTTTGATGAACCTACACCTTTCTTATGTGCCATTGTCTTATATTATTTAATTATGCAACAATATTTTCAATTTGAATTTGAGTCAACGATGCTCTAAATCCGTTTTTAACTTTGTATCCTTTTCTACGTCTTTTCTTGAAAACGATAACTTTATCACCTTTCAGATGAGCCAACACTTTCGCTGTAACTTTTGCACCTTTTACAGTAGGCGTTCCAACTTTCACATCTTTGTCTGCTACTAAAAGAACATTTTCGAAATCTACTGATTCACCTTCGTTATTCACAAGACGGTTTACATAAATCTTGTCATCTTTAGCAACCTTGAACTGTTGCCCTGCTATTTCTACTATTGCGTACATCGTAATATCTATTATCCTCTGATTTTGGACTGCAAATGTATAAAACTTTGGAGAATAAGCAACACTTTTTCAAATTTATTCAAAAAAAATCTATTTTTGCCTTGAACAATTAGATGTATCAACGATGAATAAAAAATTATTTTTTCTATCACTTGCTATAAGCGCCATGCTCGTCACGGCATGCTCCGACGAAACCGAACACATTGTAACAAAACACCCCAACGGCGAACCTGCCTTCGTTGAATATTTTTCAAAAAACGACACTATCAATCCCACAAGAACCTTACGTTATTATTATAATGGCGAAAAACAGGAAGAAGTTCATTTCCAAAATGGCGTGAAACACGGCGTAAATACGTTTTGGTATCAAAATGGAGAAAAAATGTTCGAAGGAAATTATGAAGACGGACTATTGGACGGAACATTTACGCAGTGGTTCGACAACGGCAAAGTCGACTACATTGCCCAATACGAAAAAGGCAGACCGACAGGCACTTGGAAATATTATAAAAAAGATGGAACGCTTCTATCGGAACAAAAAATGAAATAATGTTTTGACGAAATAAAAAAAACATTACTTTTGCACCAAATTAAATGGTGCCCATAGTTCAGCTGGTTAGAGCGTCAGATTGTGGTTCTGAATGTCGAGGGTTCGAATCCCTCTGGGCACCCCAGAAGAAAATCCTGTAACGACGTAGTTGCAGGATTTTTTATTCACATCCTTTTATCGCCGTTAATATCTTCATTGCATCTTGTATTCCCTCAACATTTCTAAACGACAACGTAAGTTTTCCCTGATGTTCTTTCATTGAACACGCACGTGGATTCTGTTGAACAAAATTCAACACCTGCGTAAAAACTGGCGATTGATAGTACAAGGAATTTTGATTGGAGATAAAATAGTTTATCATCATCTTGTTTTTCAACGCAATTCGTTCTATTCCTAACGAAATTGCCAACCAACGAAGTCTCACGACATTCAGCAAATCGGCACTTTCTGGCGGAATTTCACCAAAACGGTCATTCAAATTCTGTTCAAATGTCTTCAAACCGTCTTCGTTGGTAATAGAATCAAGTTCACGATAAAGTTTTACCCGTTCGCGGGTGTTTTCTATATATGAATCGGGGAACAACAATCCTAAATCTGTTTCAATGTGACAGTCGTTCACGAACTGCATTGATTCCAATTGGGCTTCGGCTTTTTGTTTTTCTTCCTCGGAACCGGCAAACATATCGCGGAATTCGTTCTCCTTCAACTCCAACAAGGCTTCGTCCAAAATTTTTTGATACGTTTCGTAGCCAATATCGGAGATAAATCCACTCTGTTCCGCCCCAAGCAAGTTTCCCGCGCCACGAATGTCCAAATCCTGCATGGCAATATTGAATCCGCTTCCCAGTCCAGAAAAATCTTCTATTGCCTGTAAACGGCGACGGGAATCGTCGGGTAGAGAATGTAATGGAGGAGCAAATAAATAGCAATACGCTTTTTTATTTGAACGCCCGACACGACCGCGTAACTGATGCAAATCGCTCAGACCGAAGTGATGCGCGTCGAACACAATCATGGTATTCGCATTAGGAATATCAAGCCCCGATTCCACAATTGTCGTCGCAATCAGCACATCATATTCGTGATTGATGAAATCAAGCATAATCTGTTCCAACTTGGGTCCTTCCATCTGTCCATGGCCGACAACGGTGCGAACTTTGGGACACAATTGACGTATTTTTGCTTCAATATCGTATATATTTGATACTCTATTGTTTATAACAAACACCTGTCCGCCACGTTCCACTTCCGACATAATCGCATCGCGGATAATGTCATCATTATATGTATGCAATTCTGTAATTATCGGATGACGGTTTGGCGGCGGAGTGTTGATTATAGCCAAATCGCGTGCTCCCAGCAACGAGAACTGTAATGTACGCGGAATTGGCGTTGCCGTAAGGGTAAGCGTATCGACATTGACTTTCAATTGTTTCAATTTTTCTTTTATGCTTACGCCAAATTTTTGTTCCTCGTCAATTATCAGCAGTCCCAAGTCTTTGAATTTCAAATCTTTCCCAACCAATCTATGCGTACCGATAATAATATCGGTTTTTCCAGAAGAAAGGTTTGCTATAGATTCTTTCTGTTGTTTTGCAGTACGTAGTCGACAAATGTAATCGACCGAACAAGGGAAATTTTTCAACCTACTCGAAAAAGTCTTATAATGTTGAAGTGCCAAAATCGTTGTCGGAACAAGCACGGCGACCTGCTTGCCGTCGGTAACAGCCTTGAATGCGGCACGGATGGCAACTTCGGTTTTTCCAAAACCCACATCGCCACACACAAGCATATCCATAGGATACGGAGCCTCCATGGCTTCTTTGACTTTCTCCGTTGCAGCAGCTTGGTCGGGCGTATCTTCGAAGAAAAACGAGGCCTCCAACTCGTTTTGCATATATGTGTCGGGAGAGAACTGAAACCCCGACTGTGCACGGCGTTCGGCATACAAAGCAATCAGATCTTTGGCTATATCCTTGACTTGTTTCTTCGTTTTCTGTTTCGTGTTCTGCCAAACAGAAGAGCCTAATTTATGTAACGTCGGCGTCACACCGTCCTTGCCTTTGTATTTAGAAATTTTGTGCAGCCCGTTTATATTGACGTAAACCAAATCATTGTCGCGATAAACCAATTTGACTGCCTCCTGCACCGTGCCATTGTTCACAATCCGCGACAATCCTGCAAATTTCCCGATACCAAAGTCAATGTGAACGACAAAATCTCCAGGATTCAACTCCTTTAAATCCTGAATTGTCAGACTTTCTGACGAAATAATTTTCTTTTGTCGGCGATGGACGTGGTATTTTTCAAAAATTTCGTGGTCAGTGTAGCAACACAACTGCAAATCTTCGTCGATAAAGCCTTTCGAAAGCGACGTAATAATCGGAACAAGACGAACTTTTGTATTTACTTCGGCAAAAATATCCTGTATTCGGTCGTATTGTGACTGTGCTTGGGTTATAAAATAGTTTGTAAACCCATTTTCTTGATTTTCAACCAACTGAGAGCCAAAGACATCGAACCGTTTGTTGATTGTCGGATGTGGCTGCGTGTGAAATTCAAAAATAGTTGGATTTTCAAAACTCGAATTGGAATAAATTTCGCATACACGACTACTATTCAAATAATTACGAAGATTTTCAACTTGCAGCATCACCGCTGAAAGTTCCTTCGTTTTTGCTTCGTCGTTTTTATAATTTTTTAACGCCGTATGTTCCACCGCTTCCACCTTGGAATACAATTCTTCTGCATTTCGGCAGAATACAATTGGATTGTCAAGATACTCATATACAGGAATATAATTTTTTTTCTGCGAAGCATTCTGTACATCGGGAATAATATTCAGTTCAGTAACCTTGTCAACCGAAAGTTGATCTTCCACATTGAATGTTCGTATACTTTCAATTTCATCGCCGAAAAAGTCTATACGATATGGCAAATCGTTCGAAAAGCTGAAAATGTCGATAATGCTGCCTCGTACGGAAAACTGTCCAGGAACCGTCACAAAATCAACACGTTCGAAACCGAATTCGTACAAGACGTCATTTATATATTGTGTATCGACTTGGTCGCCAACTCGGAGTACATGAACATTTTTCTGAAATTCCTGTTTAGAAATGACCTGTTCGAGCAATGCCTCGGGATAGGTCACCACAATATGCGGACATTCTCGTTTGGCAAGGAGTTCCAGTGCCTCGGTACGGAGCAGCATATTGGACTTATCCGGCTGGTCGTACTGAACGGAGCGTTTATACGACGACGGGAACAGCACAGAAAATTTCGCACCCAAAATACTTGACAAATCATCTAAAGCATCCGAAGCCTCGTCGGCATCGGGCATGACGATAAGAATGTCACTTTTACAGACATCGAACAAACGGGCGATGAAAAAATACGGTTCCGAGCCGTTCAGTCCTCTCAAAAGCCCTTTGAACTTCGGCGTTTCCGCTAAATCTTTCTGTAATTTTCTGCTATGAGGATGTTTTGCAAATAGTTGCGAAAAATCTACTATGTTCACGGTTTACATGAAATTTTCGGCGTCCTTCTTCAAAATTGACAAAGCATTTTGAATAGGATTATTAGGTTGATTCACATACGTTGTCAATATTGCCTCGCTCAAAGCCGTTGCAGGAGCGCCGGCGGCAACTTTCGACGCTTCTTCGTTTATGAGACGAACCAAATTGTCCTTTGCAAGCTTCACCGCCGTCCACGAAACTTGTGAGACGTATATTTGCTGAGAAAGATTATGTTCGAACTCCGCACGAATTGTAATCAACAGTTCCTGATGGAGCAAGCCTGCCGTCATTTGCGGTGTCTGCACACGCAACAACAATGAATCGGGACTGATTCGTTCCAACAGAAGCACTAACCGTTCGTATGCCTGTATACGAAGCGGAACAGTGATTTTTGCGTTTTCTGTCTTATATGCTTCCGCACGTTTCTTTTCTTCGTTTTCGAAAAACGCCTTCACCAAATTTTCATTTTCCTCGAAACGTTTTTTATAGTCGTCGTTGAAAAATTTCTTCACCATAAAATACACGGCGACGAACACTATGATTGACGGCACCGTCAGTTCCACTATTCTTAAAAAAGTTTCCATAATCTCATTCTCCAAAACTATTTATTTATTGTCATTTCGTCGAGCAAATAGCCTGCTCCGCCGAATTTATCAATCACAAACAACACATATCGGATATCGACGGCAATAGTTCTTTGAACACTTGGT
The DNA here is from genome assembly GCA_017516865.1 of Bacteroidales bacterium. Lineage (GTDB taxonomy): Bacteria > Bacteroidota > Bacteroidia > Bacteroidales > UBA1715 > UBA1715. The sequence continues at coordinate 250,192 of JAFXAU010000009.1, read as the reverse complement.
TCAAAAATAATATCACCGCTCATAGCTTCCCAGTTTCCGTCGAACGCAATACCAATCAGTTCTCCGTTGGCATTTATGACAGGACTTCCCGAATTTCCGCCAGTAATGTCGTTAGTCGTAAGGAAACAAACAGGCATGTCGCCATTTTTATCGGCATACTGTCCGAAATCTTTTGCGTTGTACAATTCTTCGAGTTTTTCTGGAACAAAGAATTCAGGATTTTTATCATCCTTCTTTTCCAAAATTCCCTTCATCGTTGTGTAATAATGATATGTCATGCCATCTTTCGGAACGTAACTTTCAACAGAACCGTAAGTCAGTCGTAATGTTGAATTTGCGTCGGGATACATTACAGAATCAGGATTCATTTTCATAATCATGTCAACATACAGCGTATTCAACATATCAATTCTTGGATTCACAACAGCATCTTTGTATGAAAAATATGTATACAATGTATACCGAAGCAACTCAAACATTGGATCGCTTACGAATTTTTTTCTGTCTGGTTTATCCAAAAATACATCTAAACGCGCCGGATCGGTGAAAATTGATTTTGAAAAGACATAATCGGCATATTTCGCCACGTCACCTTTATACTTTTTATTCAAAATAAAATTTTTCGATGAATAAATATTGAAATCCATGTTGTAGGCGGCAGCCAGCGTAAGCGAGATGAATTGATTCTTGTCAACCATAGCATCGTAATCGTTGAAAAACTTCTTTGCCTTGTCTTTCAAACTTACCTGAACTTCCTTCACAATGACAGGGTCGCCAGTTTCCAACGCATCGACAATCGACATGCAGTCATACGTGAACATGAATGCCTCAACGACATTCAGCAGCCCGACGTTCATAAACGTCAAACGACTGTTGGAGATACACAGGTCATAGAAAAGCCCCGATAAAGAATCTATCACGTTTCCATATTTCGCAATCCGCGAAGAATCTGCCTGAATCCATTCTTTCATGGCTTTTTCCTGTTCATATTTTTTCTCAACGACTTTCAAATCGTTGATACCCTTATTTTGACCAATGCTGTATTTCCAGTAATTGCTCAAATTGTCATATTTCGAGGCATATTTTATGCGAATCAGACTATCTTGATTCATGTATTTTTTGTAGACGTTCAACGAAACGTCGCCAATCAGTTTGAGCGTGGCATTATCAATCTCCTGGAAATAGCGAATGTCGTCGGCAGAGCGGTATCTGTCGGTAGAACCAGGGAAGCCCAAAATCATGGCATAATCACCTTCCTGCACGCCTTTCAACGAAATCGGCAAGAAATGTTTGGGTGAAAGAGGTTTGTTTTTCTGAGAATATTCGGCAGGCATCCCCGATTCGTCGGTGTAAACGCGGAGTACGCAAAAATCGCCCGTATGACGTGGCCACACCCAGTTGTCGGTTTCGTCGCCGAATTTACCGATTGAGCGAGGTGGAGCACCGACTAAACGGACATCTTTATATGTCTCGTACACGAACAGAAAATACTGATTTCCTTCGAAAAACGATTTTACCGAAGCTCCGTAGGAACACGTATCAGTCACACTTTTCCGTATTGATTCGAACACAGACGACAATGACGGTGTAATTTCCTCTTCGTTATCCTCGTCGAACACGGAGGATGCCGTGTCCTTCACTTGCGACAAAGCCGATTTTGCCGCCAATACACGTTCTGTAACATCGTACATCGCCACCATTCTCGAAGCGACAATTCCCTCGTTTGTCAATTCTTCGGATTGATTTTTTGCCCAAAATCCGTTATCCATATAATTGGCTGTCAGCGTAGAATGTTGTTGAATCATCTCGAAACCGCAATGGTAGTTTGTCAGCAACAGTCCTTGCGACGACACAAGTTCCGACGTACAGAAAAAGCTATACGGATTCTCGCTGTTGGCAAGTCCGAGCACAGCGTCTTTCAACGACGACTTATTGATGCTATAAATTTGTTCTGGAGTAAGTTTACAACCTTTTTGCTGTATTCCTAATTTGTCGAGCATGGTGAGTAGCCACATGCCTTCGTCGGCAAAAATCGGATTAAGACACAATGCAAAAGAAAAGACAAGAAGAATTTTTTTCATTATTCCAAATTTTAATGATTAAACACTATTTGACTGGCGTTCCGTTCATCCAAAATCGTGCCATTATTGTAGACGCAGCGACCATTGAGGAACGTTTTTTCGACCGAAGCCGAAAACGTTGTTCCTTCGAACGGAGACCAACCACATTTATATAAAATTGTATTTTTCGAAACCTCTGTATTTTTCTGTAAATCAACTACAACCAAATCAGCATAATATCCTTTCCGAATATATCCCCTGTTTCTGATTGCAAACAAATCAGCCGGATTGTGACACATTTTCTGTACAACGAGAGGCAGACTAAAAACGCCTTGCTTGCTTAGTTCCAACATTGCCAGCAACGAATGTTGCACCAACGGCATTCCCGATGCAGATTTTGTATACGGCCGCAATTTTTCGTCCAATGCGTGAGGCGCGTGGTCGGTAGCGACAACGTCAATCTTTCCGTCCGACAAGGCTTTCCGTAAAGCCTTTCTATCATGTTCCGACTTCACTGCTGGATTACATTTTATCAATGCTCCTTTTTCCGCATAATCGGCATCGGTAAACCACAGATGATGAACGCAGACTTCGGCGGTAATTTGTTTCGTAGTCAACGATTCCGACGAGAACAAATCCATTTCCTCCGCAGTCGAAAGATGCAAAACATGGAGGCGTGTTCCACATTGCTTTGCCAATTCTATCGCCTTTTTTGTCGACTTGTAACAAGCCTCGTTGCTACGGATTTTTGGATGACAATTGAAAGGTATATTGTCGCCATATTGAGCGACATACCGTGCCAGATTTTCCTTTATCGTTGTTTCGTCTTCACTATGAATTGCAACAGGAATTTTTATTTCGCTAAAAATGTTCCGCAGCGTGTTTTCATCGTCGACCAGCATATTTCCCGTGCTTGAGCCCATAAAAACCTTGATGCCGCAAACGAGATTTTTGTCCAATGCACGAAGTTCGTCCATGTTGGTATTGGTTGCACCGAAATAAAACGCATAATTCGCATACGACGTTTCCGACGCAATTTTCAATTTTTGTTCGAGATTAGGGATTGTCACCGTCTGCGGAGCGACATTGGGCATATCCATAAACGTAGTAACTCCGCCAGCAAGTGCCGCCCGCGATTCCGTAGCTATGGAGCCTTTGTGCGTCAAACCTGGTTCACGGAAATGAACTTGGTCGTCAATCACACCTGGAATTATCAGTTTCCCGTTGCACGGCACACAATCCGAGTTCTGCAAAACAGAATCAGGTACGTCTCCACGAAAAACCTCGGCGATTTTGTCTTTTTCAATCAAAATGCTACCGACAAATTCCTCTCCCTCGTTGACAATTAAACCGTTATATAATACTATTGGCATTAATTTCGAATAAACAATTGCACAAATATACAATATTATTCCGTGCAGAAAAACGAAAAATCAGTACATTCGTCCCCAAATTATACAATGATGCAATACGAAAACATTCTCGAGAACGATGAAATAAAACTACGGGCTTTGGAACCCGAAGACATTTCGCTTCTATACGTATGGGAAAACGACACGAAACTTTGGGAAGTCGGTTCGACTATTGCACCGTTTTCAAAGAAAATCTTGAAGGATTATATAGAAAATTCCCATCTTGACATTTACGAAGCAAAACAACTTCGCTTGATGATTGACGACAAACAATCGCAAACAACCATTGGCACGATTGACTTGTACGATTTCGACCCGCATAATCGTCGTGCAGGCATAGGAATCTTGGTAACCAAAGAATTCCAAAACAAAGGTTTCGCAACAAAGTCTCTACAACTTCTTCTGCATTATTGTAAGACAATGTTGTTGCTTCATCAGGTTTTCGTAGAAATTCCACAAAACAACGAGGCTTGTCTTTCTCTATTCCGAAATGCTGATTTTCAGAAAATTGGCATAAAAAAAGATTGGCTTGCCCGAGGCCATGAATACGAGGATGTTGTTGTGATGCAGAAAATACTGTAATCCGAATTGCAAATCAATTCTCCTCGTAGTAATAATAAACAAAGATAACGATTTTTAACAAGATAATAGCAATAAAATCTCTTTAATTCGTCCGCAAATGTGGTTAATATAGACTGAGGTTTTATTCAACCTTCTTCACCACACGAATGCTAAATTCAAAAAGAAAAAAGGCAAAGTATATTTTTTTCTATGATATTTATTGACGGCGCTCGTCAAGTAGGAAAATCATGGAATTTCGTCATATTGGTTGAGTAAAATAAACTGTGTCTTTTATTTTACAGACCTACATTTAAGCCTTTTCGTCTTTTTTCTCTCGCTTTTTTTGTTCATATCCACATTGACTACATGTATATGTTACGTTATAATCTGTCCGCAAATAAGTTACTGGTTCTTTTTTATCGCTTGCAGATAAGGGAGAACTTTCGTATTTTATGTATGAAACAGAATTAATTACTTCTCTATTCGTTTCTACTAAATCGCCTCCACATTTGGGACAGATTTTCCCGTATTTCCAACAAACTAGAATTAACAGCCCAACTTCAGCAACAAATATGATTTTTGCATACGGAATCGGTTTTCTATAAATCAAGGTAATTATTCCAATAATCATTAGAAAAATGATTAGCCACAAATATTTCTTTTTTCTGTTCATAGCATGTATTTTATTTATTCGAAGTATGTTATTTCTCTATCTATTCCTATTTTAAAAAATTCTAACCCGTCTTTTATAACAAACACTCTTTTTTCTGTCCAGTTGCCATACATATCGCAATTGTACAATACTTTTTCCGTTGGCTTTATTTCTAACGATTTGCTCAAATAATCTACACGATCATAGAAAGTTACAATTATTTGAATTCGTTTTCCATTGTTGTACAAAAAATTGGTTTCTTTTGTTTTATATACTCCATTCAATTTATCTGGCTCTTTAAGATTGAGTAATCCTGGAAATAAATAATCATATTTGAACTCCTTTACAACAGACACACTTCCAGAGGCATTATAGGAGTATTCCGTCTTTCGTTTCGGCAAAATTTGTGTTTTTTTTACACCTTTTTCGGGCCACCAATTATTTGTATAAAATTCATAGTCTACCTTTTTCAATCTTCCATTTTCATCGTAACTATATTTATGAGCGACCTGTCTAATTATTTTGTTATAGCTATCTTGATAATTACAACTATCTCGTATTATTTTCCCAGATGCCCCGTAAACAAATGAAGAATCATACTCATAACGTACTTGTATCGTCTTCCCATCTCCCCAATAATCATAGTAGTGCAACCTCTGTTCTCTTTCGACTTGTCCTTTGGCATTATAATTATAAATAGTACGGTATGTTAAAGTTCCATCAGCTTTATATTCATTTTTTTCTGTTATATGATTACTCGCATTATATTTATATTTTGTTATTTCTCTTAATTCCGATTGATAATTCCATTTTTCTATTTTTTCTAACAAGTCTAAATCATTGTATTGAAAAATAATAGAGTCATTGTCATAATACACATTACTACTTTTCGTAATGTAAATCAATTTCCCTTGTTCATACAAGCAAAGCATTTGTTTATCACGATGATTTGTTTCTAATAACTTACCAGTTTCATCAAATGAAATACTATACGCTGTATCAAAAGTTCTTACTATGTCACCAAACGAGTCCTTAGAATAAAAGCATGTAACATTTTTAACCTTACCTTTGAATCCAAACTCGGTGAATTGTGTCGTATCATTTTCGTCCGCAAAAGCACTAATGGTACATATCCACAATACAAAACATATAATTATTTTCTTCATATCGCTAAATTTGTTTTTCTACCATGCTATTTAAAGTTTAGCGTACAAAATTAGTAGTTAAACTTAAAAAAAGCAAATAAAATTTAATGTTTTAGTGCAAAAAGTTAATTTATAGGTATAAGTATCAATATTGACGCTTTACTAAATTTACATCTATGGATTTACAACAATTAGGCAAAAACATATCAGCTTTAAGGCGTCAATTAAAATTAACACAAGAAGACGTTGCATTCGAATTGGACATTTCCGTCCCAGCTCTTTCCCGTATTGAACAAGGCAAATCCGATATATCTTTCAACCGCCTGCTTCAGATAGCCCAAATCCTAAAAGTTCCTGTTTCCGCCTTGGTGCAAGACGACACATCCGCCGATTTCCGCCAGCTTTCGGCAGACATTGCCCAAATCAAAGCCGATATTGCTGAGATTAAAAATGTGGTGGTGGCGTAATGTATTAGTGGGCGTGCTTGCTTTGTAGTCTTGCTTTTGCCATTGCCTCTTTTATTCCTCCGTTTTTCACAAAAAATGTTTCAAGTCTCGTTAGATAACTTTCCATCATTTTATCAGTTTGGTGAATCAAGGTTAGGGCAACATTTGAGAGTTCCTCTGCAGTCCATTTTGTAAAAAACGGCTGGTAATATGGCAGGTCGTTGTGGTACTTACAATATGTAACCATAGGGGAATATCGAGGATGGGAATTATCCCAAATGGCAAGGTTCCGTGTTCGTAAATAATCTTCGTAGTCCTCACGAAGTTCTAACAAACTGCTTTTCCCAACATTCAATAGTTTAATTTGCATTTCGGTAGATGTAACCCCATCGGCCATACCTTCCACAAAGTTCTGCTTGCCGGAACGGGCCGCCTGTATCATTTGGTCCACGGTCCTATCCTTGCTGGTCAGAAACTTATGGGCAAAGAAAAAGGTTAAGTCATAAATAACTTGTGATTTTTTGTAAAAATAGGTGTTTCTACAATCTCCGTTTCCCCGTAGGAAACCTTGGGTGTTTTGTATGCGTGCCATATTAGATTTATTATGATTGGGCAAAGATAGTAAATTTAGATAACTATTTAACTATATTCCTAGAAGAACTAGTAAAAAAAATAGCATCGTGTCTATCGCTCCAAAGAAAATTTTCCTACCGTTTTTGTTTTATCTGTCACGGCAAACAATTGACTGATTCTGTGCCCGACAACCCACACAATTTCACCAGCGGATTCCAAAACAAGTACGTGCTGTTTCTGCAAAAGCGGCACTTTTTCGTCAATCAGGAAATCGCTCACTTTTTTACGGCCTTTCATGCCAAAGGGTACAAAACTGTCGCCTTGCTGCCACATACGCAACTGCAACGGAAAGCTTAATTTGTCATAGTCAACACATGCTACCGAACGACTCTTATCAAGCACAAATTCACCGCGTGGGATAGACGTGAAACGTAAAATTCCATTCTGCAATTGATATGCACCGCATTCTTGAACTTGTATCAATTCTTGTTCGGCACCCTGTTTCCGTTCCACGAACAAGCAGTTTCTATCGTGAAGCGCAATGTATTCGTCTGCCTCGAATGTCTTTCCAGCCTGCGTTCCAAAAGAATCGAAAATTTGTGAGATGACTGTTGGATTAAATCCATACGGATACAAAAATTCATATAATAATGTTGACGCATATTCTTGCGCAAACAACTTTGATTCGTCAATTACAAAACCATTGTCGGTTGGCGAGCAGCACAAGTTTCGTTTTTCGGCAATTGCACTGCTGTACAACGCATGAGCCTGCTGCATGTGCGACATACTTGTGGACACGGCCTGCAAACAATTTGGCGAAATTGCCTGTAATTCGGGCAAAATAATATTCCTGATTTTATTCCGCAGATAATCATTTGCCAAATTCGAAGAATCAACCCGATAATTCAGAGAACTTTGCGAAGCAAAACTCTCAATATCTTGTCGCGAAACTGCCAAAAGCGGACGAACCACCTTGCCGTTTGTCTTCGGAATGCCTGTCAGCCCCTTTATGCCGGCGGAACGAAGCAGATTTATAAAAAATGTTTCAATGCTGTCGTTTTGATTGTGTGCAATGGCAATTTTTGTGTAATTGTTTAACGTACAAACTGTTTCGAACCATTCGTACCGCAATTCGCGAGCCGCCATCTCAATCGAAATTTTCCGTTCCTGTGCCACGGCACGCGTATCGAACGAACACACGTGAATTGGAATTGACCGCGAATGTGCGTATTTCACCACAAAATTCTGGTCACCGTCGGATTCGTCGCCTCGCAACATAAAATTACAATGTGCGATAGCGACCTCATACTCAAGTTCATACAGCGTCTGAATTAATGTCATGGAATCAACGCCGCCACTCACTCCGACAAGAATCTTATCGTTTTTTGTAAACAGATGATTTTGTTCAATGAACGTCTGTACCGTATGTAAAAATTCCTTTCGTTCCACGTCTACGCTGTTTTATAAGGAGGAATATCCTGTAAAAATGTGTATGTTTTTTGTTCGGCATTGATTTCGCACACAAAATGTTCCAATCCATTGGTTACAAGTAAATATTTGGCTTTCAGACACATATTATATTGAGCGATTTGCTCAAACACCGTCTGCGTAATTTTCACTTCGGGAGCCTTGCATTCCGTAATCAGGCGGACGCCGCCGTCGGATTCGTAGCACACAATGTCGGCACGTCGCCGCATGGTTTGAATTTCCATTCCAACCTCAACATTCATCAGCGACGCAGGATAGTGCTTCTGCTCCAGCAAAAAATGTACGACATGCTGCCGAACCCACTCCTCGGGCGTGAGTTTGACGAATTTTTTCCGAATCACGTCGAAAATAAAAACGACAGAATTTTCTTTTTTCAGACGAAAATCAAACGTCGGCAAGTTTAGTTCGTACATTTTTACTACTTTTACAAAGCAAAGTTACAAATAACTTTTTATCTATTTTCAAATGGCTGGTGCTAAGAAATACGAAACAACGATAAATAAAGTAAACGAAATTCTCGGAGACCTGAAGAATAAGATATATCATCCGATTTATCTGCTTCACGGCGAAGAGCCGTATTTTATTGATATAATTACTAATTATATTGAAAATAACATTTTAAGCAACGAGGAGAAAGATTTCAACCAAACCGTCGTTTACGGGAAAGACACCACGGTTGACAACATTCACGCGCTGGCGCGACAATACCCGATGTTCTCCGACCATCGCGTGGTGATTGTGAAAGAGGCACAGGACATTAAAAATATCACGGAACTCAAGACGTATGCACAGAATCCGCTTAATTCCACGATTCTTGTGATTTGCCACAAATACAAAAACATTGACGGACGCTCGGAATTACTCAAAATCGTCAATAAAAACAGCGTTCTTAAATCCGAAAAAATTGCCGAATACGAACTTACTTCGTGGATTCAATTGTATTTGAAAGAGCAAGGTCTTGATTTTGAATATGATGTACCCAATATGCTTGCCGATTATTTGGGAAATAATCTTCATCATATTGTCAACGAAATCAAAAAATTGCGTGACAACGATAAGAATCTCACTAAAATCACAAAAGAACTTGTGGCGAAAAACATAGGCATCAGCAAAGAGTTCAACGTGATTGAGCTGAACAACGCCTTTGCCGCACACGACACGGAAAAAGTCTTTCGGATTCTCAAGGTTTTCGAGCAAAATCCTAAAGAAAATCCGCCACAAAAAGTCATTCCATTTTTGTATAGTTTCTTCAAGAATCTTTTCATAATTCACTATATATCAAAGAAAAGTGACGCCGACATTGCCACAGAACTCGGACTGAACTGGTACATTGTGAAATCGGTGTACCGTCCGGCATTGGCGAAATATCCGCCGATAAAGGCATTCAACATCATTTCGCTTCTTCGGGAATACGACCTCAAGACCAAGGGAGTCGGCAGCGGAGCCACGTCACCGGCAGAAATTCTAAGGGAATTGGCGATAAAAATTCTCGCATAAATGAAACGGATTCTCTACATCGTTCCTCATAGGCCAAACCGCAGTCCCGGTCAGCGGTTCCGTTGCGAACACTTCATTCCGATTTTACAACAAAACGGCTACGAAATCACCTATTCCAATCTTTTGACAGCATGGGACGATAAATATTTCTATCAGCCCAAACGTTACGCCATTAAAGCGTTCATTTTCTGTAAAGCCTTTCTCCGCCGCTGTTTCGACGTGCTTCGAGCAAGAAAATATGATTGTATTTTCATCTACCGCGAGGCATTTATGATTGGAACGACCTTGTTTGAACGTGGTTTGGCAAAGTCGGGAAAGCCAATCATTTTCGACTTCGACGACTCCATCTGGATAAGCGACATTTCCGAAGGAAACAAAAATCTTTCGTGGATGAAACGGTCTTCGAAAACCGACGAAATTATCGCACTTTCGAAATTGGTAATTGTTGGAAATCAATATCTTGCAGACCATGCAAAACTATTCAACAACAATGTAGAAATTATTCCCACCACAATTGATACAAATTACCACAAACCCACGGAAAAACAGGCGAAAGGAACCGTCTGCATTGGCTGGACAGGCAGCGAAACGACAATTCGACATTTTAAACTAATCATCCCCGTTCTCAAACGAATAAAAGAAAAATACGGCGACAAGGTTTCGTTCATACAAATCAGCAACGTAACGAGCGAATGTCCCGAGATAGGGTTGGAAACCGTTGTGTGGAATGCAAAAGACGAAATTGCACAACTACAACGAATAGACATTGGAATAATGCCGCTTCCCGACGACGCATGGGCAAAGGGGAAATGCGGATTCAAAGGTCTGCAATACATGGCGCTGGAAATTCCTACGATTATGTCGCCCGTGGGCGTAAACACCGAAATAATTGACGATGGCAAGAATGGCTTTTTCGCCACCACCGACGATGAATGGTTTGCGGTTTTATGCAAACTTATTGATGACGCGGATTTGCGAAAAAACATCGGAGAAGAAGGTCGTAAAACTATCGTAGCACGCTACTCAATTGATTCTCAAAAAGAAAAGTATCTTTCTCTATTTGAGAAAACCTCTAATCTGTGACAACAAATTCTTTTTGAAAAAATAATACGGGGTTCCAACGGCACCAAAACCTTCATAAAATCTTCGCACCCCTTCTATTTCGGAACCTTCAAAATCAAGTGTAAACTGCGTACCTGCATAGTTGCGAATCACAGTATCAATCAACAAAAACATTGCAGAAAACCTCTTCCCCTCGTCCGTGCTTGCAGGGAAAAGATAATACAAACGATTTTGCGTTTTTAAGAAAATGGCCACCGCACAAGGCCTTTCGTCGTCGCAAACGGCAAATGCTTCTGATTGACAACGTGTTACCAATATTCGAATTTGTTTTTCATAAGGGACATACATTCGTTTTGTGTCAGCGGCGAAGAACATATCCAAAGCCTCGTCAATGGCAACCTGCCGACAATGTTTCCCCGATCTCTCCGCCTTGTGAATGTTGCGTTTGGTGTTTTCGGAATATCCTTGAGCCAAGTCTTCGTATAGTTTTGACAAATCCAACGAAAAATTATGTCGCTGAATTGCCGAGTCAAATAGCGACAACGATAAACAAATACGAACAAATCTAAATTTTAGAATTTCCTTTCTAAATAAATCTACTTCTTGAATGGAGACATTTCGCTGGGAATAGATTCTATATTGTTGCGAAAAAATTGGTTGGACAAGGTAGGTGAGAAAAAATTTCTTTTTCACAGGTAATGGCATAATCGCCTCATAATCACCGAGAACCAATCCACTCCAATCTGGACAGACTACATCAAGAAACGACGACAACGCATACACGTCGGCGTAAGGGGAACTTTGCACCAACGCGTCCCATTTTTGTCTGTCGATTGCGCTATTGTGTAGTTTACAAATCACCGTTTCCTTGCACGTTTTTTTGCTGCCCGACGGCTTTTGAGCGGCGGCTTATGCTGATTGTACGCTTCGGATTTCTTTTTATCCTTCTTCATCTTTTTTTGCGTCTTTTTATCTTGAATCTCCTTATGATGCTTTTTGTATTCTTTTTCTTTTCGTTTTTCACGATGTTTTATCATCCGTTGCTGTGCCGCATCGGAAGGGTTTTGTTTAATCTCCGTTTCGAGCCGCACTTCTTCTTCAATTTCAGTATCGTACTCGTCCGAATCATCGTTCGGAATATATCCTTTTTTGTGTCTGCCCTGTGCATCGACCACCGAGCAGGACAGAATCAACACACTAAATAAAAGAAGTAATCGTTTCATAGAAAATCATTAATTTTACCAAAAGTAAAAAAATAAGTTTACATGTTGCACAAATATAGACACTTTCTTTCTATCGCATTGATAATCACACTGATTAGTTGTGGAAAGAAAGACAATCCCGTTCCACTTACAAGCATAAACTACGTTATTTATAATGTAGAATCAGATTCCCGTTACTCGAATTTAAGGGTTTCGGGTGGTTCCGAATATCTTAAAGCAGGAAATATTTGTGTTGGCTACAACTGTAACGGCGTGGTTTTGTACCGTATGAAAACTACTGGCGAGACCGACGATTTTCGGGCATACGACCGCACGTGCCCATACGAAGCAAATGATTACAGCATGGTAATTGACGAACATTGGTCGTACATTCTCCGTTGCCCCCAATGTGGTTCGGAATTCAACATGGAAGGCGGTTTCATGGAGAAAGGACCAGCATATTATCCTCTCCGCGAATTCGACTGCGATTTCTACAATGGCGATTTAAGGCTGTATTGATTATGCCTTCTTCCCTTTTGCCGCCTGCAAGGTGTTGATCATCAACGAGCAGATGGTCATTGGACCAACGCCGCCGGGAACAGGAGTGATGTAGCTGCATTTCGGGGCAACTTCGTCGAACAGCACGTCGCCTTTCAAGCGCCAGCCACGTGGAATTTCGGGAGCAGGAACGCGTGTGGTTCCCACGTCGATTACCACGGCACCTTCTTTCACCATATCTGCTTTTACGAAGCCCGGTGTACCAAGTGCAGCTATCAAAATGTCGGCTGAAGCACACACTTGTTCAAGATTTTTTGTGCGGCTGTGACACAACGTAACCGTGCAATCCCAACCTTTCTGGCTCAAAAGCACACTCATCGGCTTGCCCACAATATTGCTTCGACCTATGATGACGCAATGCTTTCCTGCCGTTTCTATATTGTAGAATTTCAACAGTTCAAGGATACCCGCAGGCGTTGCCGACTTAAAGCACGGCAGACCAATCATCATTTTGCCCACGTTCATAGGATGGAAACCGTCAACGTCCTTGTTCGGGTTGATGGATTCAATAACTTTTTGTGAATCAATGTGTTTTGGCAACGGTAACTGAACGATGAAACCGTCAATGTCGTCATTGTTGTTGAATTCCTCGACGGTTTTCAGGAGCGTTTCTTCGGAAATATTTTCGTCAAACGTCTTCAATGTGGAAACGAAACCGCACTGCTCGCAGGCCTTCACTTTGTTGTTCACGTAGGTGACGCTTCCGCCGTCGTTGCCCACAAGAATTGCAGCCAAATGAGGCACTTTTTCGCCACGAGCTTTAATTTGTTCCACTTCGGCAGCAATTTGCTGCTTTATAGTTTCGCTTACCTTTTTACCGTCAATCAGTTCCATATTCAAATATTTATTATTCAACGGCAAAGATACTCTATTTTACGAAACAACACTTGCTTATTTAATTATGATTTTTGTGTTTTCATCTCCATCTACGAGTATATAGATTCCCGATTGCAATTCTACAACTCCGTTTATAAAGGGTATTTCTACTCCTGTTATTGTATAAAGTTGTATATCATTGGAAATGACATATATTGTTTTCCCATTTATTCTATAATCAACATTTTCTTTTATCATACCGACTGGTGTCTTTTTTGATATTTCTATCATTTCTGTTTCAACAGACATATATTGATTGTTTTGTGATTCTATGTAAATGCTATACCTTCCTGGTACAATATCATCTGGAATATCAATTGTAATTGATGTTTCATTGGTTATTTCTATGTTATCCACTATTGTTGTTAGATTTCCTTCGCTATCTTTTAAATAGATTGCGACGGGAAATGTTTCTCCATTAAATTGTGGCATTAACTCGTAAGTTCTATCTGCACGTTTTGTTACGGACACTTGCAATTCTTCAATTCCAAAACTTGCTTTATATATTTGTCCGCCATATATAGAATAACCATGATGTGCATCAACCAAATATTTTGAACCCTTTAGTCCTGTAAATACAGGATTCCATGTAAGTCCCTCATCTATAGAGATATAATCTAACGAATCGTAAGTATATCTATACGTGGTGTCATTGATTTTTTGAAGTTCTCCTGATGATGACGAGTGTTCACCCGAAAATATAAGGCTACAATTGTAATCATTGTCACAAAAGAAAAACTGGTCTTCTTTGGAATACGTATTTTCTGCATACAACAACCAGCCGCTATCACTTATTGACAACACATTTTTTAAATAGGTATGTTCAGGCATTTCGTATGCTACATGCCACGTATTTCCACCATCTGATGTACATAACAAAACATTACTTGCACATACTGCACCATCACTTTCATTTCTAAAAGAAAATGGATAATAATCCCCAAATACCTTATATTCGTCATATGTATCATCAAATACATATTTCCATTTTTCTCCTCCATTTGTCGTTTTCGATATTGTTGGCATAGAATTACTATATCCCATATATCCTATATTTTCATTTATGAAATCTATGTATTCCGACATTGCTATTTTTGTGTTATACTTGTTCCAAGTCAAACCGCCATCAATTGTCTTAATCAACACTTGATGTCCAACAATATATCCAATCTCATTTGTAGGGAATTCTATCTCGTATAAGGCTTCATTATGTAAATTTTGAATTTTCCACGTTTCTCCACCGTCTTTTGTGGAAAATACACGTCCTGTTTTTCCTGTAATAAAGCATTCGTTTTCATTTTTACAATAGATATTATTAACGCCATCTCCGCCTTCGTGTACATATTTTGTCCACGTTTCTCCACCATCCTCTGTTACATAAGATGTGAGATTTCTGCCAACAACTACAAATGTTTCATCATTATAAATAGAAATATCATATATGAAAGTAGAAAAGTCAAAGGGAATTGTAGTCCATGAATCTCCCTCATCATTTGAATAATACATTTTGGAATCCGAAGTTCCGACTATCATATTATTCAACCTATCCAATCCGTACATTTCTGAATTATGCCATTTTATTCCCTCTAATTGAGGCAGTGTCCCATTACTATATGTTTGTAAAAGAGTCCCGTCATTTAGTAGGATAGAACCTCTGAATATGGTATTTGCATCCAAAAGTTTTTTCTTCCATGTTTTCCCTCCATCAAGAGTTTCTGCATAATACCCTCGTCCTAAAGCATAACCGTGTGATGGCGTAGGGAAAAAAATCGTAGATAAGTTCAGAATCAATGTGTTATATAATTCGTCTGCTACTTTCTCCCATTGTTCGGCGAAACGGCTCTTCATATATATTTTCATTCCATTTTCTTTTCCTGATACGGATACAAATAATGTATCCTCATTTTTAGGAAATGCCTTTTGGATTTTTAGATTTTGCGGGATTCCTGTCAGAGGTATGTTTTCCCATGTATAACCGCCATCGTTTGTAAATGCCAAGTTATATCCACCTGTCAAATAACCACGTTGTTTATCTTCCTGAAAACTCATAAACCACGCGTTATCAAACGGAGTATTTACGACATCCCATGTTTTCCCAAAATCTTTACTTCTATATACATACCCTAAATCGGACAATGCAAGCAATTCATTGTCTAAAACTCGCTCCACCAATTCAAAGTTGCCAGAGAATCCTTTGGGGGTAATGTCTTTTGTTTCAGTATATTGTGCATTTGCGGCAAATGACGTCAATACCCCAAAAACAAAAAGTGTCAGGAATTTTTTCATAGTCGAAATAATTTTTAGTTCATATTCTTAGGACAAAGATATGGAAAAAATCCCTATGTTGGAGGGGGAAAAGTATTAGCTATAGCATTTTTAGTTTTTCGCTGAAAAAACAGAATAAAAAACTCACAGCGGATTGTGTTTTCATGGAGATTGCTTTATATTTGCAGAAAATTATGAATTATGGCACATGAAATCAAAGAAACACCAGTTTTACGAGGAATTGACGCGGAGAATTTCGTGAGGAATTTCTATGCGAAGAAAAAAACATCTGAGAAAAAAATTAAGCAAATGAAAAATAACGTTGCGTATCTAAAGAGTATTGCAACTTTCGATTTTTAGGGGTATGAGATTTGTGAGATTGACTGACGAACATCTCATAAAACCTTTTAATTGCGGCGACGAACAAAAAGACTTGGATTTGGCAGATTTCCTTGTGAATAATGCTCGCCTTTACGCAAAAGAAAGAATGGGAGTTACGTATTTAATAGAGGACGACAACGAAACTGTTTGTTATTGTACGGTTCTTAATGATAAAATTTCTATGTCGGTTGACGAGAAACATATTTGGAACAGAATCAACAGAAAAATAAACAACGGGAAACGAAGAAAAAGTTATCCAGCCATAAAGATTGGATGTCTTGCTACAAATATTCATTATACAAAGATGGGCTTTGCAACCAAATTAGTGGATTTTGTCAGGCAATATCTTTTGAGCGACAGACAATTTTCTGGTTGTAGGTTCATCACAATAGATGCATATAACGACAAAAACGTCTTGCAATTCTATGAGAATTATGGTTTTAGGTTTTTCTCAGAGAAAGATTTGACTGCAAATACCAGAAGTATGTATTTTGACATTTGCGGATAAGTTCTACATAGTAGTTTTTTTTGTCTCGATGCGATACGTTTTCCACATAGAACTTATCTCATATTCGGCATCATGCTCTGCATCAGTCTGCTGCCTTTGCTGCCGGTAATCATCTTCATCATTTTTTTCGTCTCGTCGAATTGCTTGATGAGTTTGTTCACGTCTTGTACGGTAGTACCGCTACCTGCAGCGATTCGTTTTCTTCGGGAGCCATTCAAAATGATAGGATTCGCACGTTCTTCGGGAGTCATTGAGCGGATAATCGCCTCAACGCCTTTGAACGCATCATCGTCAATATCAATGTTTTTCAATGCCTTGCCCATGCCAGGAATCATCGAAGCCAAATCTTTCAGATTACCCATTTTCTTAATCTGCTGAATCTGGGCAAGAAAATCTTCAAAATTGAATTGGTTCTTCGAAATCTTCTTTTGCAACTTGCGGGCTTCTTCCTCGTCGTATTGTTCCTGGGCACGTTCCACCAACGAAACAATGTCGCCCATGCCCAAAATACGGTCTGCCATACGTTCGGGATAGAACACGTCGATTGCCTCGAGTTTTTCGCCCGTGCCGACGAATTTTATCGGCTTGTCAACCACCGAACGGATAGAAAGCGCCGCACCACCACGGGTGTCGCCGTCGAGTTTGGTGAGGACAACGCCGTCGAAGTTCAGCCGGTCGTTGAATTCCTTCGCCGTGTTCACCGCATCCTGACCAGTCATGGAATCAACCACGAACAAGATTTCGTGCGGGTTTATGGCATTCTTAATATTTGTGATTTCGGTCATCATGGCCTCGTCAACAGCCAAACGACCGGCAGTATCGACAATCACCACATCCTGACCGTTCAGTTTTGCCTGACGGATAGCCTTTTCGGCAATGTTCACGGGATTGCTGTCGCTCAAATCGGCAAAAACAGGCACGCCAATTTGTTCGCCAAGCACCTGCAACTGATTGATTGCGGCCGGACGATACACGTCGCAGGCAACCAACAACGGATGACGGCCTTGTTTTGATTTAAGCATATTCGCCAACTTACCCGACATGGTCGTCTTACCTGAACCTTGCAAACCAGCCATCAAAATTACGGTAGGATTGCCTTTCAGGTTGATGTCGGTTTTCTGGCCGCCCATCAAGGCAGTAAGTTCGTCGTGGACGATTTTCGTCATCATTTCGCCCGGCTTCACGGCAGTAAGCACGCTTTGACCGAGGGCTTTCTGCTTTACGTCTTCGGTAAATTGTTTTGCAATCTTATAGTTTACGTCGGCGTCGAGCAACGCGCGGCGAACGTCCTTCAACGTTTCGGCAACGTTGATTTCGGTGATTTTTCCTTGTCCTTTCAGTAATTTGAACGATTTCTCCAATCGTTCCGATAAATTCTCAAACATGCTGTATCGATTTCAAACTGTTGCAAAGATAGTTATTTTCAGTTATGAATAATATGTTCTTACTGAATGTTTCGGAAATGTACTATCTTTGTAAAAATTATTGTTATGAAAATTGCAGTTACATACGAGAAAGGTTCTGTATTCCAGCATTTTGGACATACTGCCACATTTAAAATCTACAATATTGAAAACAACTCTGTTGTGAATAGTGAAATTGTTGGAACCAATGGTCAAGGTCACGGGGCTTTGGCGGGATTTTTACAAGAAAGAGGCGTTGACACGCTTATTTGCGGCGGCATAGGCGGTGGCGCTCAGGATGCTTTGACACAGGCTGGCATCCGCATTTTCGGCGGAGTAACGGGAAATGCCGACAACGCAGTTACTGCTTTGCTCAACGGAACGCTCGCCTACAATCCCGACGTAAAATGCAACCACCACGGCGAAGGCCACGAACATTCCTGCGGCTCCGAACATCATTCGTGTCATAGTCACACCGAAAAACAATCTTTTAACCCTACGCAATTAGATATATGAAAACTCCACAGGAACGGGCGGAACTTGCCGCTGAATATAAAAAGTCAATGAATTGCTGTCAGGCGGTGGTTAAAGCATTCGCCGACACGGTTTCGCTTGACGAACAGACGTTGCATCAAATTGGAAGCGGATTCGGCTCTGGAATGGGAACTACGGAAGCAACCTGCGGCGCTCTTGTGGGAGCTGGCATAATTGCCGGATTACGCACAAAAGAAGGAAATGCCGTCCGCTTTACACGCGAAATTCATAATCGTTTTAAAACAATGTGCGGAGCAACTATCTGCAAGGAACTCAAAGGAATAGAGACGGGGAAAGTTCTCTGCTCGTGCGAAAATTGTGTGCGGAATGCCGTGATTGCAACGGAAGAAAGCTTACGCAATTCATAATGCTCAATTCACAATGCTCAATTTTGGGTTATTTCTCCAAAATCTTCTTCACGAACGGAATCAATTCCTTGCTCATTGCTTCCAATCGGCTTTTTCGACTATAGTCGAAAGAAGGAAAGTAACAGAACTGATGGGATATTTTGTGGTTAATTCCAGTTTATATTAATAATGCACAACGGATATAGAATATATTTCCCGTTTCACTTGCTTTTTCTCCCGTTTCACTAATTTTCGTTCTTGTGTTTTTGAACAAATTCCTAATTTGCATAAAAATTACTGAAAATGAAAATATTGATTATCGAAGACGAGCAAAACAATGCAGACCGTTTGGTACGATTGATTCGAACAATTAAGCCCGAAGCCGAAATTGCCGATGTGCTTGGTAACAACGAGGAAATAAAACAGTTTTTTGAACGCGAAACCACGTTACCCGATGTGATTTTTGCTGACATACAGTTGGGCGACGGTTTGAGTTTCGAAGGACTGAAACTGGCTCCACAATCGGTGCCTGTGATTTTTACAACGGCCTACGATAAATATGCCATTCAGGCATTCAAGTTCAATAGCTTTGATTATCTGCTTAAACCAATTGATTTTGACGAACTGCGTCTCGCCTTGCTCAAAGTAGAAAAAAAGACTGTCGCGACTCTTGAGGCAGTAAGCCATTTGCTTGAAACAGTGGGTGGCATCCGTTATAGGGAGCGGTTCCTCATTGCCCGTCGTGATACCTTTAACGTGGTGTTGGTGAGCGAACTAAGCCATATCTGCATAAAAGATGGGGTTGTTCGGTTATATACCGTGAACAAGAAATCTCACACCTTCAATCTTTCGCTTGACGAATTGGAACAACAACTTGACCCTAAGCGTTTTATGCGTGTAAATCGCCAGTTTATAGTCTCTGCAACTTCGGTAGAAAAACTTTCAACATTTTTCCTTGGTAAAATACGGATTCACTTAAAGGAATACCCTGATTTAGAAATAATTGTCAGTCGCGACAAAGTGGCTTCCGTAAAAAAATGGCTGAACTACTAAAACTATTGCTATGAAAGTTGAATTGAAACCATTGACTATTGACGATAGAGAACAATTTATTTTAGATAATCAAAAAGCGTTTCTCTACGGAGCAACCCAAGAATTTGGATTACGTGACAATCATTTTGAAGAAGACGGCGAAATAATTTCACGGAGTACAATCGAAAAATCGCTTGATGACCCCAAAGCCGAAGCATATCGCATAATGCTTGACAATGAGATAGTTGGCGGAGTTGTAATTAGACTTGATGGCGCAGAGGGGGATTTGGATTTGTTGTTTGTAAAACCCGAATCACACAGCAAAGGAATTGGTTGTGCCGCTTGGTTCAAAATAGAGAAACTTCATCCCGAAGTGAAAATTTGGCACACGGTAACCCCTTATTTTGAAAAACGAAACATTCATTTTTACGTCAATCGTTGCGGTTTTCATATAGTGGAATTTTTCCACGCAAGACACCGCAACACTACGGGTGAGGATTGTGAAATGTTTGAATTTCAGAAAATAATAGAAGGATTATGAGAAGGATTTTGATAATCATATCGATGTTTTTTGTGGTTTCGTGTTCGTCGAACAGCGGGAACGAAACCACTGAGGATGTACCGCAACAATATGAACTTCTTACAATTCAACCTGTTGATATAGAATTATATAGTGAATATGCGGCTTCAATCAAAGGACGGCAGGACATTCGCATAATTCCTCGTATAGAAGGTTATCTGAAAGCAATTTATGTAAAAGAAGGGGAAAAAGTTACGGAAGGTCAACTGCTTTTTTCCCTCGACGATGCGGCTTATCGTGCCGCCGTGCAGTCAGCCGAGGCAAATGTCCAACAAGTGGCTGCCGCATTGGATAAGGCGAAACTTGAATTTGAAGGCAAGAAACAGTTGTTTGACAAACAAATCGTTTCAAACTACGAATTAACAACAGCCCAAAGCGATCTTGCTGTGGCAAACGCTAATCTTTCGGCAGCAAAAGCAGCACTTATCTCTGCTCGCAACGAGCTTAGCTACACCGAATTACGTAGCCCGTCCGATGGAGTGATAGGTAGAATCCGTTACCGCAAAGGCGATTTTGTAAATCAAAGTATGCAAGATGGCCTTACCACCGTTGCCGACAATAGAAATATGCGTGTTTACTTTTCGATGAATGAAAAAACGGTGGCGGAATATCTTTTCCGATACAAAACCATGGATTCTGCTGTGGCGAACATGCCTGAGTTGAAACTACGACTTTCTACTGGTGACGTTTACAACAAAAATGGCCGCGTGGAAACCATCAGCGGTATTGTGGAAGAAAATACGGGAGCCGTTTCGGTATGTGCCATTTTCGATAATGACGATGGCATTCTGTTGAGTGGATCCACGTGCAAAATAATCGTTCCTGCTGTGAAAAAGCACGTCGTTGCCATACCGCAGGAAGCCACATATGAGATTCAAAACAAATTGTTCGTTTACAAAGTGAACGACGGTAAAGCTGTCTCAACACTAATTGAGGTGGAAAGTTTAAACGACGGCAAACACTATATCGTGACGTCAGGTCTTTCGTTTGGCGATGTCATTATAGCCAAAGGAGCAAGTTTTTTGGTTGACGGGGAAACCATTCAAAATTAAAGAGTTACAAATTAGAAATACCTAAGTCGATGAATATCAAAACCTTTATCGGTCGTCCTTTGTTGGCAATGGTCATCAGCGTGGTGATTGTGATTTTGGGAGTGCTGTCGGTTTTCACCTTGCCAGTGGAGCGGTACCCCGACATTGCACCGCCTGCGATTAACGTTTGGGCGTCGTATCCGGGTGCCAATGCAGAAACGGTGAGGAAAAGCGTTGTAATGCCGTTGGAGGAAGCAATTAACGGTGTTGATGGAATGACGTATATGAAATCTACGGCATCGAATGGTTCGGCAAGCATAACGGTGTTTTTTGAGCAAGGATTCAATGCCGACATGGCTGCCGTAAATGTTCAGAATCGTGTGATACAAGCACAGTCACAACTTCCTGCCGAAGTTACGCAAAACGGCGTTACAACCGAGAAACAACAACCAGGTCAGTTGAGAATCATTGCGTTGGAAAGTCCCAATGGCACATTTGACGAGAATTTCTTGAGCAACTATTTTTACAACAATCTCCGCCCTGCTCTGTTGAGAATCAAAGGGGTTGGGAAAGTGGAAGTATGGGGTGCGCAATATGCCTTGAGAATTTGGCTCAAACCCGACGTGATGGCTCATTACAAACTAATGCCGAGCGACATCTCGGCAGTGCTTGCCGAACAAAATATTGAAGTTTCAATTGGCTCGCTGGGCGAAAATTCCGATAACGTATTTCAATATGCGTTGCGTTACACTGGTCGCAAAACTGAAGTTTCGGAATTTGAAAATCTCGTGATTTCATCGTTACCCGACGGAAACGAGTTGTTGCTTAAAGACGTGGCAGACATTGAGTTGGGACAATCCGACTATACGTATCTCAACACTATCAATGCTCATTCGGGAGTAATGGGTTCTGTAAGCCAAATGGCTGGGGCAAATGCCACAAAAATCAATCTCGAAATTGACAGACTTTTGGCAGAAACCGCCTCGCGACTACCCGATGACATAAAAATCGTCACGTTCGACAACACAAACGATTTCCTATTTGCTTCAATACATGAAGTGGTTGAAACTCTGGTAATTGCAATCGTGTTAGTGTTGATTGTGGTGCTGTTTTTCCTGCAAGATTTTAGGGCAACCGTAATTCCCGCCATTGGAATTATTGTTTCGTTGATAGGAACATTTGCATTTATGAAAGTTGCTGGTTTTTCCATTAACTTATTGACACTCTTCGCTTTGGTGCTCGTTATAGGCACTGTGGTTGACGATTCCATTGTGGTGGTGGAAGCCGTCAAAGCAAAACTATCCGAAAGTTGCAAGTCGGCGTATCAAGCAACGGAACACGCGGTAAGCGCTCTCTCGGCGACATTGTTTAGTACGACACTGGTTTTTATGGTTATTTTTATTCCTATGGCATTTGTGGGCGGCACAACGGGGATTTTCTTCCGTCAATTCGGATTGACAATGGCTGTTTCTGTTGGAATTTCGCTTGTCAATGCCCTTACACTTAGTCCTGCCCTCTGCGCCTTAATTCTACGTCCAGAAACAAGTTCAAAGGGTGTCATGGTGTATCTGAAAAAATCCTACGATGTAACTTTTCTGGCATTGCAAAAGCATTACTGTTCATTGACAAAAAAATTGCTGAATCACAAAAAAGGTATTATTGCAAGTATTGTCGCAACGGCAGTTTTTTCAGCGATATTATTCAGAATCGTGCCTACGGGCTTTATTCCGAACGAGGATATGGGAACGCTGTTTGTTGACATTACCACACCTACGGGTTACACCTCAAAACAAAAGTTCGAGTTAATGAACCGTGCGTGTGACAAAATAAAACAACTTCCTGAAATCACTGATTTAGGCGGTTTTGTTGACAACGGAAGCAACGGGGCAAATATCTTTGTGCAGCTAAAGCCGTGGGAACAGCGTAAGGGAATAGAACATTCGGCAACGGCAATTACTGAGAAAATGTATGAAATTCTTTCTTCGGAACGTGAATTTGAAACGTTTGTTTCGGAACCTGGAATGGTTGAAGGATATGGCGGGAAAGGAGGTTTTGAATTCTCGATTCAAGCACGTAACGGCCAAGAGATTAAAACATTGTACGAAGTGACGGAACGATTTATTCAACGGCTTAGTCAATGCAAGGAAATAGGCGAAATATCATCCTATTATGTAATCGATTTTCCCCAATACCGTGTTGACCTTGACGTTTCGCGTTGTAAAAAAATGGGCATTTCGCCTGCAACAGTTCTCACTGAGCTTGGGGCATATTTGGGTGGCGACTATGTTTCAAATTTCAATAAATACGACAAGGTTTATCAAGTTGACTTGCAGTTAAAACCGTCTGACAGGGCTTCGTCCGACAATCTGGAGAATATTTTTGTCCGTTCCGACAATGGCACAATGATGCCTGTAACACAATTCATAACGCTTACAAAAGAATATATGCCTCAGTCGCTCAACAGTTTCAATATGTTGAGTTGCATTGACGTTTCGGGAAGTGTGCCAGACGGCGGAAGCACAGGGAATGCAATCAAAGCCATACAAAAAACCGCACTGAACGAACTCCCGAAAGGTTTCAGTCTGGAATTTTCGGGCATTACACGCGAAGAAAGCCAGACAACGGGCAATGTTGCCGTAATTTTTGCGATTTGTATCGTGTTTGTTTACCTTGTGATGGTGGCGTTGTACGAAAGTCTGGTAATTCCTCTTGCCGTAATGCTTTCCGTGCCGTTCGGTTTGTTGGGAAGTTTGCTGTTCGCACAAATAATGGGTGTTGAAAACAACATATATATGCAAATCGGAATGCTGATGTTGGTCGGATTGCTTGCCAAAACAGCGATTTTACTTACCGAATACGCTGCCGATCAACGGCGTAAGGGACTTTCTATCTTCGATTCCGCATTGGAAAGTGCGAAAATACGCTTGCGTCCTATTTTAATGACTTCCCTGACAATGATTATAGGAATGTTGCCACTGCTTTTCTCTTCGGGAGCGGGAGCGAACGGTAGCCGTACAATAGGCGTGTGCGTGGTCGGCGGAATGGTTGTGGGAACCGTGGGGTTACTTTTTGCCGTACCCGTGTTGTTCACCATATTCCAAACAATACAGGAAAAAATAAAACGAGAACCCAAATGAAAAAAAATCTAATATTATTGTTCTGTCTGATTCCCTTTGCCTTGTTTTCCCAAACATGGAACACTGTTTTTGTAGATCCGATTTTACAGAAGTTGATACAAGAGGGACTACAGGCAAATAGCGACATTCGCACAGCCGAACTTTCGGTGAAGCAAGCGGAAACACTGCTTAATTCCGCCAATTTGAGTTATTTACCCAACTTTATGATTGCTCCTTCGGCTACGTTTTCTAAAGTTCAGGGACAAAAACATTCCCTGAGTTATGAATTACCTTTGAAAATGGAATGGGAACTTTCGTTGGGTGGAAAACAACGCTTTCGAAAGCAATCTGCGAAAATGCAAGTGCATCAATACCAGCAACTTCTAAAATATATGCAGATTGTTCTCGTGGCCGACATTGCCAATGCCTATTATACGTTGGTAACGCTTGAAAAACAACTTGAAATTTCACAGCAGGCACTTGAAATCCAAAAGGAGAATGTTTCTGTTTTCAGGGCATTGAAAGAAGTCGGTAAACAAAACGAGATAGCAGTAAACCAAGCACAAGCTGATTGTCAAGGTGTGGAGGCGTCGTTGCCTTCGTTGGAATTGCAGATTCAACAGACCAAAACAGCTTTGTGTATGCTTCTCAACCGTCCTTCGTGCGATGTGGAACATTCTCGTTGGGACAACATTCAAAGTGTTCGCCTTGAGAATATTGACACTATTCCGTTGGGAAAACTGTCGGAACGAGCCGACGTGGCTGCCGCACAATATGGTTTACAGGTTGCCCTCAATGCTAAAAAAGCGGCAAAATCTGATTTTTATCCTACGCTCAGTATAAGTGGCAGTGTCGGCTGGACAAACAATATAGGTGAAATAATCGACCCGGCCAAGATATTGCTGAACGCAATTGGTTCGCTTACCCAACCTTTGTTCCAACAACGACGTCTGAAATCAAATTTGCAGGTGGCTCAATATCAATACGAACAAGCACAAATCGCCTTCGAGAAAGCATTACTCGTTGCAGGTGGTGAACTACAAGATGCCTTGTTTGCCCGTGACGCCTGCCTTCGCCGTGAAACAACACGTAAACAACAAGTGGAATCTTATAAAAAAGCATACGAGACCAGCGTTGAATTCATGCGTTATTCCAACACCTCGTATCTTGAAATTTTAACGGCTCAAAAAGCCCTACTCGAATCGCAGTTACTTCAAACAGCCGAAGAATTGGAAAAACAGCAAAGTATGATAAATATTTACAAAGCATTAGGTAATTTTTAGTAATCTTGCAATATGAAAAAACGGGTTTTACACAGAATATTGTTGGTCTTAGGACTTTCGTTGGTTAGCTGGTTGCTTTACAATGCGGTTTTGCTTTTTTTAGATGAGGAGTTACAGCAAAATTTTTATAAGGAATGGCCGTTCCCTCCTTTGGAAATGCTGTTTGATTATGCCGTATTCTGTTGTTTTTCTTTTATGGCAACATTTTATTTTTTAAAATCCTACGACAAAGCGGAAAAAGAGCGCGACCGTTACAAACTTATGGCACTGGAAAATCAGATAAATCCCCATTTCGTGTTCAACAATTTCAGCACATTGGCTGACTTAATTGAGGTCAATCCTCCCAAAGCTTCGGAATATCTTATGAATCTTTCAAAAGTGTATCGTTACACCCTTTCACATTTGGAACATGACAAGGTAAGTCTGCACGATGAAATTGAGTACCTCAAATTATATCTCAAACTCTTGGACGAACGTTTCAGTAATACGATCCAAGTTAATATAACGACCAAAGATAATGATATTCAAGGGTCTGTACCTCCTGCTGTCTTACAAATGATAGTTGAAAATGCCATAAAGCACAACGAGCACACGAAAGCACACCCACTTGTGATTGATGTTTTAGTTGACAACGATTATATTGTAATCAAAAATCGTAAACAAAGCGTTTCTCAAACAGATTCCACTCACGTCGGCAACCATAACATAGAGGAACGCTACCGACTTTTAACAACAAAGAAAATCGAAATCATTGATAATCAAGAATATTATTCTGTGAAAATACCTGTGATATAACTCCTTTACACACAAGCCTTCCCTTGATAAACTAACAATCGTGTCTTCTTATTTCTCCAAAATCTTCTTCACGAACGGAATCAATTCCTTGCTCATTGCTTCTTGTTGTGCCGAACTTGGGTGCCAGTCGGCTCCCTCGCCAGCCACTGGCGTGAAATCGAAGCGATACACCAATTGTTTTTTAGTGGTGGTGTAATCTTTTTGTATCTTGTCCAAAATCGGTTTCACGGCAGCCAACGCCTCTGGTCCCATCATACTGCCCGTAAGAAGCACTATAGTGGTTTTCGGGTAGTGTGCGGTGACGGAATTCATCAACTTTCGGAAATTCCTCTCGTATTTCTCCGCATTGAACGACGACATTTCCCACGTGTCGTTTGTTCCCAAGTTGATGAACAACACATCGGGCGTGAATTTTGAAAAATCCCATTGGTGCGGGCTGTCGAGCCAGAGTTTTTCGTAATTGTCGGGCATACAGCCATAATATAAAGCGGAATCTTTCTCGCCGTAGTTTCGGTAAATGCCAATGCCGGAGCGAGCAACGACCATACATTCTGCATCGAACGCCTGTGCGGTGCGGTATGCGAAACCATGACAGAAATTCGACGTTGAGTCGTTGAACGGCGAGCGGTCGGTAACTTCGGTGCCGTAACCGCACGTGATGGAATTTCCTATGAATTCAAATTTGAGTTTCTTGTCGGCTGGACGAGATATTTCGGGGAACGGGTCTTTGACGCAACAAATAAATCCGTGAAATTTAGGATTATGGTAAATTCCTTCCGACGCCAACGTGATTTTTACGGTGTATGGAGGCTTTTGCTTTGGCAATGGAACCAAACCTGATGATTTCACTTTGTATGCTTCGTGTCCGTCAACTTCAATCCAATAAAACACATCGCCCGTCGAACTGAATTCAGCACACAAACTCCCTTCGTTTTTCACTGTAACAGAAATAGATGTACCTGGGTAAAACAGATGTGCCGCTGTTGAATCTATAAGAACACGACCGTCGTAACGGATATTCTTGTCGTTATAAGAAATTTTTCCACTACTGATGAAGCAACAGTCGATTTGTTGTCGGTCGCATTGCGAATTTTGTGCATTACAAACAAACGAATTAATCATATAAGCAAGAAAAATAAAAAATGTGAACCTTGTTTTCATTGTGAAAAAGTTTTTCCAAAGATAGAAAGATTTTGGACTAAAAACATTTTTTGCCATTCCAAATTAAAACCGTACATTTGACACACTAATTAAAAAGAATGGCAGAATATTCATTCCCTCAGATAATTACTGACGACATAAAGAAATTCGACAAGATGTTTGAGCCGAATCTTTTGTCGAAGACTAATTTGCTGAATGTGGTTACGAAATACGTGTTTGGCAACAAAGGCAAGCAAATCCGCCCCGCCCTTACATTTCTTTCGGCACGGCTGTTCGGCGACGTTACGGAATCGACCTATTCCGCGGCCTATATGGTGGAACTGCTCCATAATGCCACGCTCGTCCACGACGATGTGGTTGACGATTCGGAAACACGTCGTAATTTATTGTCAGTCAAAGCAAAATGGAAAAATAAAGTTGCGGTGCTCGCTGGCGACTATTATTTGGCGAAAGGCCTACTCTACGCGATTGAGAAAAACGAGATAAAGGCACTCCAAATCATGTCGGAAGGCGTGAAGAAGATGAGCGAAGGCGAACTGATGCAGATTGAACATGCACGTTCTTTAGAAAACTCAGAACAAACATATTACGATATAATCAAATCGAAAACAGCGGCATTGTTTGTGGTTTCGATGGTTACGGGTGCTTATTCCAGCAAAAAGGCGACCGACGAAGACATTCAACGAGTCGAACGTATTGCCGAACTGCTCGGCTTGGCGTTCCAAATTCGCGACGACGTTCTTGACTATTCCCGCACGTCGGTTCTTGGTAAAAAAACATTGAACGATTTGCAGGAAAAGAAACAGACTTTGCCATTGTTGTATGCCATTTCAAAACTTTCGTTTGTGGAACGTGAAAAAATTTTGTTCAAACTGGAACACCACGGTAACAAACAGGAGAAATTGGAAGAATTGGCTGACTTTGTCCGCGAAAAAGGCGGAATTGAGTATGCAACACAGCGTCAAATCAGTTTTTGCGAAGAAGCAAAACGGCAATGTTTTCTATTTCCCGAGAACGAGGCACGAACAGCTCTTGTCGGACTGATTGATTTTATTGCATTGACTGAACAATAAAAATGTCAATATTTTTGCCTTACTTTGCACTATGATTATTCAAACTCGAAACATACAAAAATCGTTTGGCAACCTTCAAGTTCTGAAAGGAATTGACTTTGACGTGGAAAGCGGCGAAGTTGTTTCCATTGTCGGCAAAAGCGGTGCGGGGAAAACCACATTTTTGCAGATAATGGGCACGTTGATGAATGCCGACGAAGGGGAGTTAAAAATTCTTGACACCGACATTCGCAGTCTCAAGGAAAAAGAATTGGCAAAATTCCGCAACGAGCATATCGGCTTTGTATTCCAGTTCCACCAACTGCTACCAGAATTTACGGCGTTGGAAAATGTGTGCATTCCCGCCATGTTGCAAGGGAAAAGCCTTAAGCAAAGCGAAACACATGCCAAGGAGCTTTTGGATTTTCTCAACCTTTCGGAACGGATGACGCACAAACCTTCGGAGCTTTCGGGTGGCGAGCAGCAGCGTGTAGCCGTTGCCAGAGCAATCATGAACAATCCAGCCGTGGTTTTTGCCGACGAACCTTCGGGGAATTTGGATTCACACAATAAAAATGAATTACATCAGTTAATACTTCGGTTGCGCGACACGTTCAACCAAACATTCGTAATCGTGACGCACGACGACAATCTTGCTTCTATTTCCGACAGAGTGATACGGATGGAAGACGGAAAAATTACAGAAAATGAGCAAAAGTAATTTGACACGAAAACAGAAACGGGTACTACGCAGACAAAAACTACGTACAAAGTACCGTTTGTCTATTATGAACGAAAAAACGTTCGCCGAGGCATTTTATATGCGACTGTCGATTTACAACGTGTTCCTAATTGTTGCCACATTGTCGCTGATTTTGATATTAATTGTGTATCTGGTCATTGCGTATACTCCTCTAAAAGAATACGTTATTCCAAATTATCCTGAATTGGAGGAACGTGAAAAGATTGAAAAAAATGCAGAACTTGTCGATTCTTTGGAATATCAAATGAAACTTTACACTCAGAAGATGCAGGTTTTGCAGACGATTTTGAACGGCGACGACCCGTCGGAATATGCGGGAATGGATTCAATAATAACCACTTCAGTTGAAAATTATGCTAATTTGAATTTCAGTCCGTCGACAGAAGATTCGTTGTTCCGACTTGAAATTCAAGAAAGCGAGGCTTTGAACGTCAATTTCCAAGCGGGCGCGGGCGGCGTACGCATAGAAAACCTGTTTTTCTACCCTCCTGTTATCGGCGAAGTATCAACACAATTCCGAACAGGTCACTACGGGACAGACGTGTCGGCACCAGTCAACAGCATTATACACTCCGTACTTGACGGCACTGTCATTTTTGATGGCTGGACGGTCGAAACAGATTATATGATTATCATCCAGCACACCAATGATTTCATATCAGTGTATAAACATAACGCAAAACTTTTGAAAAAAGCAGGCGACAAAGTTATTGCCGGCGAAGGCATTGCACTGCTTGGAAACTTGGATTATTCTGTCTCGGAACCTCATCTGCATTTTGAACTGTGGCACGAAGGGAAACCTGTAAATTCCGAGAATTACATTGTATATTAGTATGAAACGAATTGCACTTTTAGGTTCCACAGGTTCTATTGGAACACAGGCGTTGGACGTAATTTCACGCCATCCTGATGAATTTTCCGTTGAAGTTCTCACCGCGCACAATAATGCGGATTTGCTGATAGAACAAGCTATCAAATTCAATCCGAATGTGGTTGTAATTTCCAATCCCGACAAATATGAATACGTTTCAAAAGCATTGGAACCGCACATGATAAAGGTGTTCACAGGTTCGGAATCGCTGAACGACGTAGTAGAAATGAAGTCGGTAGACATGGTTCTCGGCGCACTGGTCGGCTACGCCGGATTGGCTCCCGTTATCAATGCCATAAAACACGATAAAATCATAGCGTTGGCAAACAAGGAAGTGCTTGTGGTTGCAGGTCAGTTAGTCAACAAATTACTGAAAGAACACCCGAAGTCGGGCATTGTTCCCGTCGATTCCGAACACTCCGCCATATTCCAATGCCTTCACGGAGAATTGCAATGTGGCAACAAACCCGAAAAAATCTTGTTAACCGCTTCAGGCGGACCGTTTAGAAACTTTACCCGTGAACAACTCGAAACTGTCTCCAAGGCACAAGCCCTAAAACACCCGAATTGGAACATGGGCGCAAAAGTAACCATAGACTCCGCCTCGCTTATGAACAAAGGTTTGGAAGTGATTGAGGCAAAATGGTTGTTCAACGTTGCACCAAAAGATATTGAGGTTTTGGTACATCCGCAGTCAATCGTTCACTCCGCCGTACAATTCGAAGATGGCTCAATAAAAGCACAACTCGGAATGCCCGACATGCGAATCCCTATCCAATACGCATTCAGTTATCCTGAACGCCTGAAGGCCGATTTTCCAAGAGTCAATTTGTTTGAATACAGGGATTTAACCTTTGAGGAACCAAATCGAAAATTGTTCCGAAATCTTGACATCGCACTTTCGTCTATCGAAAAAGGCGGCAATATGCCGTGCATAATGAACGCAGCCAACGAGGTTGCCGTAGCGGCATTTTTGAGAGATGAAATTTCTTTCTTCGGCATGTCTGACTTGATTGAAAAAACTATGCAAAAAATCTCGTTCATCGCCGAACCGACATTGGAAGATTATGTTGCAACGCACGAAGAATCAATGAAATACGCAAAAACACTCTTATAAAACAACAACATGTATTCTCAATATAATTTCACAATTACATTATGAGACAGTTCTTTAAAATATTTTTCGCTTCGCTTTTCGGCACGATATTCGGAATCTGCATTTTAGTATTCCTTCTGCTGGCAATTATTGTCGGTGTTTCGTCTTCGTCGCTCATCCCGGCGCAATATGAGGATTCCAGCGTCATTGTATTTGACGGCACAATGTCAATCGGCGAAATTTCCACGCCAGAATCTCCAAGTTTTATGAATTCCATAGCTCCGACGTCGCAGCTTGGTTTGGCAGACATAGTGACGGGTTTGGAACGTGCCGCGAAAGACGATAAAATCAAGGGTATCGTCATTGATGATGTGACTATTGATGCCGGATACGCCACCATTTCGGAACTTGCATCGGCAATTCAAAAATTCAAGGAATCAGGGAAATTCGCCGTGGCATATTTCACTACCATGTCGCAGAAAAACTATCTGTTAGCCTCGGCTTGCGATGAAATTTCGATGAACGGAGAAGGAATGGCTGAATTTCACGGAATTTCTTCATCTTCAATACATTACAAACATTTACTCGAAAAAGCAGGATTAAACCCCGTTGTAATTCGTTGCGGAAAGTATAAAAGTTACGTAGAATCAATGACCAACGACAAGATGAGTACGGAAAACCGAGAACAGAAACAAGCATATATTGATTACGTGTGGAAATCATACGGCACACAGGTTCAAAAACAACGTTCTGTTACAGGCAGTCAGCTCAATGTGTTCGCCGACAGCGTTTTAGTTTGTCTTCCTCGCGAACTACAGGCATATGGTTTCATTGACAAAATTCAATATTCCGATGAATTTTGGAAATCAGTGAAAACTCAGTTAAATTTAAAAGACGATAAAAAAGTTCCCAAAGTTTCCATTCGCACATACATAGACACGTATGCCCAACAAGAACAACCAAACGAGGCAAAAGACAAAATTGCACTTGTCGTCGCCCAAGGTTCTATAGATATGGGTAAATCCGACGAATCTTCAATCGGAAGCGAAACATATATGAAACTTTTCCAGAAAGTTCGTAAGGACTCCACGGTGAAATCAGTCGTGTTCAGAATAAATTCGGGCGGCGGTTCCGCACTTGCATCGGAATTGATTTGGCGCGAAGTTGCACTAACGGCTCAAGAAAAACCTGTGATTGTTTCCATGGGCGACGTGGCGGCTTCGGGAGGATACTACATTGCCTCGCCGGCGACAAAAATCGTGGCTGCGCCAATGGGACTGACAGGCTCAATCGGCGTATTTGCACTGTCAATGACGGCAGAAAATCTTTTAAAGAAAATTGGCGTGTCGGTTGATAACGTAAACACACATTCTCACTCTGATTTTGGAAATATTTCCCGACCAATGGAGTCAACGGAAATGAAAGCATTGGAAAAAACTATCGACCAAACGTATCTCACATTTAAAACCCGTGTGGCAGAAGGTCGCCACATTCCTATCGACAGCGTGGAAACAATTGCCCAAGGGCGAATCTGGGGAATAAACGACGCAGTCCGCATCGGTCTTGTTGACCAAATTGGCGGATTAGCCGACGCAATTGACGTTGCCAAAAATACTGCCCAACTACAGGATTACAACATTGTGACATATCCACAGCAAAAAACGTGGGTGGAAATGTTTTCGAACGCGTTTGATTCGGAAGAATCAATGGTTGAAAAACTTGACATAGACCCACAGCTGAAGGGAATGTTGAAGTCCGTACCGACACAAAGCGGAATCTATACTCAATTGCCGTATAACATAACAATACAATAGTGTCGAAACTAAAATACATATTATTCCCCTTTTCGCTGCTATACTGGTTGTTCACATATTGCAGAAACTTTTGTTTTGACAAAGGCATATTGAAACAAACAGAGTTCGACATTCCTGTAATTTCAGTCGGCAATATCACCGTTGGCGGAACGGGAAAAACCCCGCATGTTCAATATATAGTCTCGCTGCTACAAGAAAAGAATATTGCTACGTTAAGCCGTGGATATAAAAGGAAATCAAGCGGTTACGTATTGGCAAACAACGATACTACAGTTTTTGAATTGGGCGATGAGCCTTATCAGTTATGGAAACGATTTCCTTCAGTCCACGTTGCCGTCTGCGAAAAACGCGTGGAAGGAATCCGTCGTCTACTGACAGACGTACCAGACTTAGAAACCGTAATACTCGACGATGCCTTTCAACATCGATACGTTAAGCCGAAAATGCAGATTGTTTTGGTCGACTACAACCGACCGCTGTGGGACGACCACGTGTTCCCCGTCGGCTATATGCGCGAGGGAATGTATGCTTTGTCGCGTGCCGACATAGTGATTGTAACCAAATGCCCTCAGGAATTACAAGAAACGGAAAAAGAAATGTGGAGAACACGTCTACGTTTAAACAATCAAAAATTATTCTTCTCTTGCATGGAATACGGCAATGTGTATGAATTTGCCACGAAAGAATCAAAAGACTGCAGAACATTCTTTGCCGAACATTCTTCAATTTGTCTCATTACTGGCATTGCCCAGCCAAAACCGTTGATAGATTTTGTCAGTCAACAGACAAAAAAAATCATCTGCAAAACATTCGCAGACCATTATTCGTACTCGGAACAAGACAAAAAAGATTTGGAAAAATTGGCAACAGAACATATTGTTGTAACTACGGAAAAAGACGTGTATAAATTGACGGAAATTCTTCCCCAATCACAATTGTACGTCATTCCAATTATGCCGAAATTTTTGTTTGGAGAGGAAAATGCATTTAACAACCTATTTATATGAAGAAAACTAAAGTGTTGTTTTTGAGCGCATGGTATCCTCATCGCTACGATGCGATGGCAGGATTATTTGTACAAAAACACGCTTTGGCCGCTTCCCGCTATACTGATGTATGCGTGTTATTCTTACTTGCCGACAAACACGTGGTTGATTATGAGATAGTTACAAATAAAAATCAGGGTATTCTCGAAACAATTGTCTATTATCCGAAAAAAGTTGGATTGTTGCGGAAAATTGTCACATATTTTCGTGCATTCCAAAAAGGCTACGCACACGTTTTGTCAAACTGGGGGAAGCCAAAAGTTACTCACGCACATATACTTACACGAACAGGATTTCTTGCGTATCTTTTAAAGAAAAAATATGGAATACCATATATTATTACAGAACAATGGTCTCGATATTTACCTGAAAAACGAACATATACAGGATTTCTGAGAAAACATCTCAGCCAAACGGTTGTACGAAATGCGGAATGTTTATTACCTGTTTCCCAAACATTGGCAGACGCAATGCAATGCGTTGGTTTACAAGCAAAACGGACTATTTGCGTAGGAAATGTTGTTGATGATTTTTTCTATGTGCCACAAGAAAAACAACCACGAACAAAAAGACGGATTTTGCACGTTTCCTGCTTTGACGAATCTGCAAAGAATATTCGTGGCATATTGCGAGCCGTCCAACGGCTATCAGATGAACGATTTGATTTTGAGCTTATTATAATAGGTACGGGTCCCGATTTCAAACAGATTCACAAAGAAGCTCAAAATTTAATGTTGACTTCAGTTATCCGTTTTGTCGGCGAGCAAACGCCACAACAAGTGAGCGACTGGATGCACCAAAGCGATTTTTTCGTACTATTTTCCAACTATGAAACATTTGCAACGGTGATTCCCGAAGCGCTGGCGAGCGGAATTCCAGTGGTTTCATCGCAGGTTGGCATTGCTCCTCAGTTAGTTACGCAAGAAACTGGCATTTTGGTTTCTGTAGGTGACGAAGACGGATTGTACTCCGCACTACAATGGATGCTCAATAACTTCCAAAACTTTGATAGTGAGAAAATTCGACAATATGCGTTGCCATTCTCAAGCCAACAAATTGGGCTGCAACTACGAAATTGCTATAAATCCGCAACTATCCGTTCGTAGTTGAAAATCAAACTAATATACCAAATCAACTGCGCACAGATACTCACCGTGCTACCGATGCAATAGCCTACAATTGCATTGAAGAAACTTTGAGTGTAAATTCCAAATCCAAGCCCGGCTAATCGGGTCAAAATCAAGAGTATTTCAAAAAACAGCCCGATTTTTTGTTTTTGAAAAATATCAGAGATATAACAAATTGGAGCCACCAAAAAAGAAATCGCTAACCAACAGAGCATCAATCGAATATACTCACCTGTTTCGTGCCAATTCTCCCCTAAAAGAATGTCTATAACCGAAGGCAACAAAAAATACAACAACGCAAAACATGGTATAATAATGTATATGGATGTTCTCAAAAATGTAAAGATTTGCGGTTTTATTGATGTCCGGTTTTGAACTTGCTCCGAAGTTTTTTGAAAAAGAACTTGGTACAATGAGCTGGAAATCATATTGATAGGCTTAAATGCAAGCGTAAGTGCCATACCGAAAAATCCTATTTCAGTTAAACCAAAGTACGGCGTGAGTATGAATATCGGCATAGTTCCGCTGAAATAGTTTATAATCGCCCGTGGCAACGAGTACTTCGGGAAATTGGAATATTCCTTGAACGTTGCAGACAACGGCGATTGATTACAAGAAAAAAGTTGTTTTATACTTGATTTCCACGTAGTTGCAATACTCATTGCCAATGCTATAAACGGCGATACAATTGCAGAAAGAATCAAACCACCGTTCACAAATCCAGCGAATCCGAAACCGCATTTTGCCACCGCGTTTGTCAAACATTGCGTGACTTGATATGTGCCAATTTCGCCAAAACGTTTATTTCTTGTGTACCAATAATTTAAGAGTGTCCACATTCCCGAAAGCAGTACAAAAATAGGAATCGCCCAATACCATTCCGCCAAATTCGGCGCATTGAACCAGCCCGAAATTGTTTCAGAAAATGGAATTGTGCAGACCAATAAACCCACAACCACCAATGTGATTAATCCACCAATGTGAACACACGAAATTGCCTTTTCTTCGGATTTCGGAAGCAAAATGGCATACTGGAATTCTGCCGTGGCAAACAACGACAGCACGCCCGCAATGCTCAGAAATAAATTTATCAATCCAAAATCTTCGGGACTATATAATCGTGTGAGAATTGGATAAACAAGCAAACCGATGGTTTGCACTATAATACTGGCACTGAGAAGTTTAGCCGAATTTTTTATAATTTCGGACGAAACGAAACCTTTTATTTCCTGCCAAACACTCATTGTCTGTTTTATAATGTGACTTCGACAAGCTCAGCCACCCGTTATTCCATAAGCCTCTCCGCCATTAGAAACACTTTATTAGTTATTTGGTCGTTGAGCCCGTCGAGACGGCAATTCTTATTTCTTAATCAACTCTGAATCAACCACTTTGAATAACTTATCGCCACGACGGATTTTATCTGTTTTCATTGAAAACAATTCTCCTTTGACAGTCTTTTCCACTGTTTTCAAATCAACACGTATGTCGTTGGCGGTCATTTCGATAACGCCAGTCGTAGGACCAGTGATGAGAACCTCGTCGCCCTGACAAAGTTCGTCGGACTGCATCAAAAATTCCGCAACATTCAGATTTGAAAAATAGTTGGTGCACTTGCCTATGGCAATTTTCGTCTTTGTGGCGCTGCTGCCATAGTGACGGCTCCACTCGCCAAGTCGTTGACCTAAATAATAGCCATTCCAAAAACCTCGGTTGAAAACCCGCGAAAGACGTTCTTTCCACGCTGCAACTTTTTGCTCCGTGTTGTCGGCATACATTCCGGAGATAATTTCTTCAATCGCCTGATTGTAGCATTCCACCACAGTTTTCACGTATTCCGCACTACGGGCACGACCTTCGATTTTCAGCACACGCACACCAGCGTCAATCAATTCGTCAAGAAAACCGATTGTACAAAGATCTTTGGGCGACATAATATATTCGTTGTCGATTTCCAACTCGTTGCCCGTTTCCTTTTCCGTAACAATGTAGGCTTTGCGGCACGTTTGTAGACACGCACCTTTGTTTGCCGAATAGTTGTTTTCGTGCAAACTCAAATAGCATTTTCCCGAAATTGCCTGGCACAACGCTCCGTGGCAAAACATTTCAAGTTTCACCAATTCACCTTTCGGTCCACAGATATGTTCGTCTTGAATTGCCTTATAAATTTCCTTAACCTGCATCAAGTTCAATTCCCGCGCAAGTACCACCACATCGGCATATTGCGAAAAGAAACGCACCGCCTGCGTGTTCGAAATATTAAGTTGCGTGGAAATATGAACCTCAACACCATACTCCATAGCACATTGAATGGCGGCAATGTCGCAGGCAATGATGGCAGAAACGTTGTTGTCCTTTGCCGCTTTCATCACCTTGTGCAAGGTTTCCATATCCTTGTCGTAAATAATTGTGTTTACGGTCAAGTAGGATTTTATGCCGTGTTCATTGCAAATTTTTACAATATTCGCCAAATCTTCGGTCGTGAAATTATTCGACGAACGTGCACGCATATTCAGCATTTCTATGCCGAAATACACCGAATTTGCCCCAGCCTGAATGGCTGCCATAAGCGACTCATACGAGCCTACGGGCGCCATTATTTCTATATCGCTACGTTTCAATGTCTGCACTATACAATCCCCTCTTTTAGTAAATCATGAAGATGAATCATTCCCAAGTATTTTCCGCCGTCGGTCACAACCAATTGAGTGATGCTGTTTTTCTCCATTTGTTCGAATGCTTTTATTGCCAACTCATTACGACTAATTGTCTTAGGATTTTTGCTCATAATGTCGGCAGCAACCACATCGGCAATATGCGTATTTTTTTCAAGCATACGGCGCAGGTCTCCGTCAGTTATGATACCAAGCAAATTATTGTTTTCGTCAACAACGGCCGTCGCTCCGAGACGTTTTGAAGATATTTCAATAATAACTTCGGTAATTGTCTGATTTGCAAACACCTTTGGAGCATTTTCTTCGATAAAAATATCGTCAACACGCATGTACATACGTTTGCCCAAAGCTCCTCCAGGATGATATTTTGCAAAATCCTGCGGTGTGAATTTGCGCTGTTCCAACAAACACATAGCCAATGTGTCTCCCATAACCAACTGAGCCGTGGTACTGTTTGTCGGAGCCAAATTATTGATGTCGGCTTCGCGTTCAACATGGGCATACAAAACGTAATCGGCATGTTCGGCAAGATACGACGTACGCTCCGAAACCATTGCAATCAACTTGTTGCCTCCTCGTTTCAACAATGGAATCAACACTTTTATTTCTGGTGTATTTCCGCTTTTGGAAATACAAAGAACGATGTCATCTTTCTGAATCATACCCAAATCGCCATGAATTGCTTCTGCGGCATGCATAAACAAAGCCGGAGTTCCAGTGGAATTCATCGTAGCAACTATTTTATTGGCAATCAGGGCACTCTTCCCAATACCCGTAATCACAAGCCTGCCTTTTGTCGCAAGAATTTCTTTCACGACATTCGCAAAATTATCGTCAAGATAATTCGACAAATTGTTGATAGATCTCGATTCTTCAACAATTATACGCTTGGCCTGTTCGATAATTGAATTATTCTCGTCCACGTTTTTATTTTTTGCAAATATATGAATTTACAAGCGATTAGGCTTTAAAAAGCAATAAACATGTAAAAATGCCGATAAATCCGACAAGGTAGCCGACGTAAATCTGTTTCTGCGAATGCGCCTGCAAGTATAGTCGCGCCGTTCCGACCAAACCGGCACTAATGACGAAAAACGGTAATATATTCATGACAATTCCCGCATACGGATGCCATAAATACAACATGTAAACTTGTAACCCAAGAAGTCCCCCAATGCCGACGCAGTGCATACTTATCTTCCAAAACAATGTGATTATACACGTCAGCATAATCACTATGATACAGGACAAAATGAAGGTGGAATAAATGGGTAGAATGGTTGTGTTGAAAAAACAGATGGAATAAATCAGTACAACAAGACTGAGCGTTATTAAACGGTCATTGATAGTTTCTGTCTTCGATTCTCGTGGTCTCATGAAAAAAAGCCAATAGAATCCACAAACAACGACAGGCAACACATAAAACAAAAAGAAAATCGGTTGCAAAACAGAAGTATTACGAATGAACAAAATCCGATTCGACTGCACAATGTCAATGAAAACGAATTGATAATAATTCAAGTAGATGAGAAGGCAACCAATGAACGTCATTCCAATTGGATGGAAAATAACGGAAATAGTCCATGCGAGGATTTTCAGCAGTCGTTCCATGTTAGAGTTCTTTACGGAGCCTTCCAACGGGCAGTCCGAGTTGCTCACGATATTTTGCAATCGTTCTGCGGGCAATTATGTATCCTTTGGTTTTGAGTACATCCGCCAATTGCTCATCGGTATATGGTTTCTTTTTATTTTCCTCGGCAATGGTGTCTTGCAAAATTTGTTTAATCTGTCGCGACGAAGCCTCCTCGCCCGATTCTGTCTGCAAACCTTCGGAGAAGAAATATTTCAATGAATAAATTCCATACGGCGTTTGAATGTGCTTGCTGTTTGCCACACGCGAAATTGTTGAAATATCCAAACCTGTTCGGTCTGCTATGTCTTTCAGAATCATCGGTTTGAGTTTCGTTTCGTCACCAGTAGTAAAAAAATCTTTTTGAAAATCGAAAATAACCTTCATCGTCGACAGCAACGTGTTGTTCCGCTGTTTAATCGCATCGATGAACCATTTCGCCGAATCAAGTTTTTGCTTTATAAAATCAAACGCTTCACGTTCCTTTGCATTGCTTTTCTGCGTAGGAGCATATTCCTGAAGCATGTTCACGTATGTCTTGCTAACCTTCAGATTGGGAATGTTTCGAGAATTTATCGACAACACAAGTTCGTCGTTTACATTTTCCAATAAAAAATCGGGAAGAATAGTCTGATTTATCGTTTTTGCATACGAATCGACAGTTCCGTTTCCTGGTTTCGGATTCAGCTTGAGAATCACGTCCATTGCCGCTTTGAGGTCTTCTTCCTGTATTTCGAGGCCTTGAAGAATTTTATCGTAGTGCTTTTTGGTAAATTCTTCGTAGAAATCTCTCAAAATTGCCTTTGCCGTAAGGGTTTCGGGCGTCTTTGTCTTACGTTCCACTTGTAGCAATAGACATTCCTGTAGTGAAGTCGCTCCGATTCCCGCTGGGTCGAGTGTTTGAATTGCCGAAAGAATTCGTTGCAAATCTTCCACGGAAACAGATTTATTCTGAAGCAACAAAATGTCGTCGGAAATGCTTTCCAAATCGCGGCGCAAATAGCCGTCCTCGTCAATGTTGCCAATAATGAAATCGGCAATTGCCATATCGTCTTCCGAAAGATTCAGCAGACCAAGCTGCGATTTCAAGTTTTCCTGAAACGAATTTCCGCCCGAAAACGGAATGTCTTTGTTTTCTTGGTCGGGCGACGTATTGTTTACCGAATATTTATAGTTGGAATATTCGTCTTCGTTGAAATAATCGTCAATGTCGAATTCGTCGTTCTTGTCGATTTCCGACGGACTTCCATCATCGTCATTACCCGAAAAATCGTCATCGTTGCCATTGTCCGAATCTGAATCAGAATCGGTTTCGTTGGAATCAAGTTTTTCCTGATTGTCGTCGGGTTCGTCGGTATCGTCAACTTCCAATGCTGGATTTGCCTCAATTTCTTCCTTTATACGGGTATCCAATTCCACAGTGGGAATTTCGAGCATCTTTATCACCTGAATTTGCTGCGGCGATAACTTCTGCTGTTGTTTTTGAAGTAATTTCTGATCCAGCATGGCTATTGATTTTAGATTTTCACTAATTCCAAATGATTTGCTTGGGCGATTTCAATCAATCTTTCCGTTGAATTACAACGAATTACAACTTTCGCAGAACCGCCGTCGGCGAACGCGTACATATAATCAATATTGATGTCGCTTTCGGAAATAATGCGGATTGCCTTGTGCAAACCTCCCGATTCATGCGGAACTTCAATGCAGACAACATCGGTCAGACGAACGGTATAGCCGTTTTCACGCAAAATTGAATATGCCAACTCTGGACGGCCGACGCAAAAGCGCACAATTCCGTAATCAACCGAATCGGCAACGCAGAACGCCGTCATGTTGATGCCGTGTTCCGTTAAAACCTGCAACATTTTGTTCAAAGTGTTCGGTTTGTTTTCCAAATAAACTGAAAGCTGTTTTACTACCATGTCCGTAAATTTTAATTATTTGAACTTCCGTTTGTCGTTTACTCGCTTTGCCTTACCCTGACTGCGTTCTATCGTATTTGGAGCGACAGGCTTGATGTTCGGTTGAATGCCGACAACGCTGTGGATTGCGTGCGCGATTTTCTTGCGGAGCAATTCCATTTCGCTCATCACGTCGGAGTAGTATTTTTCCTTCACTTCGACTTCGATGTCGAATGTGTCGGTATTGTTTACACGGTCAACAGTGATGAAGAAATGCGGTTCAACTTCTTCGAGCGTGCAGAGAACTGCCTCAACTTGCGACGGGAACACGTTCACACCACGAATGATAAGCATATCGTCGGTACGGCCGAGGATTCTGCCCATTCTCACGAGTGTACGGCCACACGAACATTTTTCGTAAATCAAATGTGTTAAATCGTGCGTGCGGAAACGAATCATCGGCATTCCTTCTTTCGAAAGCGTGGTGAACACCAATTCGCCTTCGGTTCCTTCGGGAAGGACTTCGCCAGTTTTCGGGTCAACAATTTCGGGGAAGAACAAATCTTCGTTCAAGTGTGTTCCGTTTTGGCATTCACATTCAAAACCGACACCCGGACCTGAAATTTCAGTCAAACCATAAATGTCGTAAGCCTTAATGCCCAAACGATATTCAATTTCCTTGCGCATTTCCTCAGTCCACGGTTCTGCGCCGAAAATTCCCACTTTCAATTTGATTTCGTTGCGTGGAATACCCGATTTTTCAAGAGCTTCAGCCAAATAGAGCGCATACGACGGCGTACAAGCCAAGCCAGTCGCACCAAGGTCACGCATCATCAACAATTGTTTTTCGGTATTTCCTGCCGACATTGGAATTGTTGTCGCACCAAGATTCATCGAAGCATCGTGCGCACCAAGTCCGCCGGTGAACAATCCGTAGCCGTATGAAACCTGAATCACGTCATCTTTTCCAAGACCGTAGGCAGCCAAGCAGCGTGTTCCAGCCTCAGCCCAGTTTGCCACATCGTTGCGGGTGTATGCCATCACGATAGGTTTTCCCGTTGTTCCCGACGAAGCGTGGATTTTCACAATTTCCGACTGCGGAACCGAAAGCAGCCCCCACGGATAGTAGTCGCGCAAATCTTGTTTCGACGAAAACGGCAATTTTACAATGTCGTCAATTGACTGAATGTCAGATGGTTTTACACCAGCCTGTTGCATTCTTTCGCGGTATGGGGCACAGTTATGATATACGTGCTCAACCACGTTTCTCAAGCGTTCGCCTTGCAACTTGCGCATTGATTCGCGGTCCATACATTCTACGGATGTATTCCAAATCATATTAGAGTTTTTTATTATATTCAACACCAGTTTCGAACGCCTTGACGTTCATAGCAACGATTTCTTCGCCTTTTGCGGCAAACAATT
Organism: Bacteroidales bacterium; assembly: GCA_017516865.1. GTDB lineage: Bacteria > Bacteroidota > Bacteroidia > Bacteroidales > UBA1715 > UBA1715. The sequence continues at coordinate 206,821 of JAFXAU010000009.1, read as the reverse complement.
CCTTCACGCTTTCTTTCATCACATTGGAATCAATGCCGATAATCGGTGCAACCGCGCCGGCAATCACCACGTTCAGCACACGTTCGCTCAAATTCTGCGCAATCTCGTTTGAATCGATGATGATATGTTTGAATCCGCTGTTCTTAATTGTATCAAGTACTTGATTTTCATCGGGATAGTTCGGGATGTTCTTAAACGGAGCCGATGCCGTGATGATGATGCCGTCTTTTTGCAGATACGACACGTAGCGAAGCGCTTCGAGCGGTTCCATTGCCAAAATAATGTCGGCTTTGCCCTTTGGAATCAAGTCGGAATAAATTTCTTCGTCGGAAATGCGGAGATTCGACTGCACGTCGCCGCCGCGCTGGCTCATACCGTGCACCTCGGCTTGTTTCACATTCAGTCCCGAATGCATTGCGGCAAGGTCGATAATCGATGCGATAGTCAGGATTCCCTGTCCGCCGACCCCCGCCAATATTATGTTCTTTATCATATATTTAAAATTACAAATTCGTTTCTATTTCTTGTAGAGACACGATTGTTCATATCTATACAAATGCAAATATACAAGTTTTTGCATTTGTATAGATTGGGGAAACAAGAAAATGGACGAACAAAGAAAATTACAGTTTTTCCATAAAAACAATCTCTCGTATTGAGCAAAAAATTACCTTTGTTACAATAAATAAACGACATTGATTATGCAACAAAAAAACTTTGCTGTCATTTTACTCGGAGCAAACATCGGAGACAAAGAAGCAATGTTTGCCACAGTGAAAAAACATCTCATCGAAAACGTAGGCGACTGCATTCGCGAGTCGGCAATTTATTCCAGCAAGCCGTGGGGATTCGAGGCGCAAGGCGATTTTATAAATCAACTTTTGGTTGTGGAAACGGAATTTTCGGCGGTCGATACGCTGTTGCGCTGTCAGGCGATAGAGAAAAAATGCGGACGGGAACGACACGAAGGCATAGGCTACGAGTCGCGGGTGATAGACATTGATTTACTCTACTTCAACAACGACATTATTGATAGTGAACAACTTACGATTCCGCATCCGCTTCTGCACAAGCGTCGGTTCGCACTGGAACCATTGTGCGAAATTATTCCCGAATATGTTCATCCGATTCTTCTCAAAACCAACCGTCAGTTGCTTGACGAATGCGAAGACAAAGGCGAAGTAGTACGGAAGTAGGCAAAAAAAGTTCAGGGACGTACTTTTTTTTGAAAATTTGTAGTACCTTTACACATTATTAAACCTTTAAATTTAGAAGATATGAAAAAATTATTGTTTTTAACAAGCTCTTTACTTTTCTCTTTCGGTTTGATGTGTGGTTGCGGCAGCGACGATGACGATGTACGCGACAATTACGTCGGCAATTACGAAGGTACACGTAGTATGTCGGTAACTACTATAAATTCTACTCAAGATAATGACAATCCTTGTACCATGCGTGTAAAGAAAAACGAAAGCAACAAAAAATCTATTGTTGTCATGCCATCTACAAGCAACGACATTCTGTTTTATACCGAAAACATGGAAGTAGTGAAAATTGACGGACAAGATGCATACTGCGGTACCATAAAATCAGAAATAACGGAAGATCCTGAAGATGGAACCTCAACGACAAAAGAAGGAGAAAACATCTCAGAAAATATTCCGTATTCATGTGCCGTTCTTAAAACTCCAGAGGGGAAATATATTCTTCAATATAGCTACAAAACGGTAAATACAACGACTCACAATACACAAATCATTACAACTGATTCATTTACGGGGGTTAAATAAGGAAATTTTAATATATTGAAACAATATAAATGAATTGGGAAAGAACTATAATTGTCCCATAATCCATTTATACAAAGCGTCCATGCGGGCGTTGAAGGATTCGGTAAGATGAGTTTCGAGAAACGAAACAGTTTGGTATTTTGCATTGATTGAAATGGATGCCTGAAGCGTTTCTGAAGTTGTCTTCGTCACCTTTAGCTTAATGGCTAAATTATTGGGATAAACTCCTGTGATTCCCCAAATTTTAATAGGTTCCACAAGAAGTAAATCCATCCGAATCTCATTGCTCGTTTCTATATAAGAAACCTTGAAAACACAGTCACCGAGGGAATTGTCGTCTAACAGACAGAAATACGCCTTATTCGCACCTGTGTAGTATGTATCGGGAAGATACTTTCGACTCTTGGCATTTTCTATAAATCCCGCTCCGTGATAGAGTGTCGTCCATTTTTCGTTGGAATGAGAATAATATTGAATGCCTTTGAGCGTGGAAATAGAATGAAAAACCTTAGCAAATTCCTGTAAACTCTTGGTTGTCTGCAAAGTGAATGTTTTCTCTTTCGTAAAATTGGGATTATCGATGGCCTCCGCCTGCATCACCGCAATTATCAGTACAGAAACAAAAAGTAATATTTTTCTAACGCAACCCACGGAATATTTTTAACAAATTTAGGAAAAATAAACGAGTCATCGCCTAACACAAAAATTTATTCTTTTAGCATACTAAAAAATTTCTTGCCACGTTTTATTACAAAAATTAAAACGGATGCCTATGGGTAAAACTTCTACTATTCAAGAATTACAACAAGTAACAAAACAATTCAACGCAGATTGCTCTCGACAAATAAAGTTTCTCCAAGATTATTGCAGAGCATTTACCTGCGTTAAGACAAAACAAAACGAAACCATTACAATTTGGTTGAACTAAGGCGTCAGTACGACGCCTTTTTTTGTTCCGACCGTTTTCGGCGAATGCTCAACAAAACAAGAGAGCCTGCCAATGTCGGTACCACAATGTTAATGAACCATATCACTATGCTGATTTGAAAAATAATGGAAACCTCAGCCGTGTAGAACTGAAATATGGCAATTGCGACAGAACCTCGTATGCCGACTTCGCCCAGTACCGACGTAGGAATCAGCGTCGTGAACAAATACATCAACGAAATTCCAACAAAAACTTCAAGTAACGATAGTTCAGGTATTAACATTTTTATGAGCAATGCAAACTGAGTAGAAAAAACTACATATCTCAAGATACTGATGAACAGCGTTCTCCACATATCTTTCCCCGAATACATACGAACAAGTCGCAACAACGACATGAAGAATTTCTTTCCAAGCATTCGAAGCAAAAAAACTTTCAAAAATCTTTTGTCACGGCACCAAAATACAAATCCAAGCAGAAACAATACACACCCGACAGAAATCCACACCAATTCTTCAATTTGCTGATTATGAGGAAGAAACAACAAATACAGCAGTATTCCTACAAGTCCCATAATCAACGTGGTCGACAACTGCATAAGGCTGCCGAGAAATGTCGCAAAAACCGCATCCTTACGATTTCTTTCAAGCACAATGGCACGACCGCCAATTTCACCGATTCTGTTAGGTGTGATTAATGCTAACGGCAATCCCACCAATACACCCGAAACTGCCTTTTTATACGAAATCGGAAGTGTGCAGCAAATCAATTTCTGCCACTTGAGTGATTCCAATCCCCAGTTGGCAAACATCAATAGACAAACAATAACAAAAATAGGAAATGAAAAATGTCTATCGGAAAAAATTACCGAAACATCTCCGTCCATTGTCTCAAACTTATAGACAACGTATCCCCATGCTACCACAAAAATGAGGAGCTTCAAAATCCAAATCAATATTTTTTTATAACGAGCAGACACGAGGGAAAGTTATGATTTATTGGTTATTAGTTATGGATTATAGGGTTTAAATTATGGATTATCAGTTTTTATTAAAAGAAAATCCGTTCCAAATTCTTTGGAACGGATTTCTATCTTGTGACGTAAAAAAATTACATCAAGAACTTTATCAGCACACCTGCTGCGACTGCGGAGCCAATCACACCCGACACGTTGCTCGACATACAGTATTGAAGCACGTGGTTTTGTGGGTCGTATTTCGTAGAAATATCGTTTGCCACACGCGAAGCCATTGGCACAGCGCTCAAGCCTGTTGCACCGCAAAGAGGATTGATTTTCTTCTTCGCGAACAAGTTGAACAACTTAACCAACAACACACCACTTGCAATTGACAATGCGAATGCGAAGAAACCACCTACAACGATACCGATAGTCTTCAAGTTCAAGAACACGTCGGCTGTCATTGTTGCACCAACGCACAAGCCCAAAATGATTGTCGCAGGATTCATAATGTAATCCGTTGCGGCAGTCGTCAAACGTTGTGTATCGGAACCGATTTCCTTCAACAAGTTACCCAAAAGCAACATTCCCAAAAGTGGACCAGCCGAAGGTACCAGAATAATCACAACTGTACCCAACACTATCGGGAAGATAATTTTCACCGCACGCAAATTCTTGATTGTGTATTTTGGCGGATACAACTTATCTTGTTGTTTCATATTGATTTTCAATTCCTTTTCGGAACAAGTCAACTTCACAACCAAAGGAATGATTACCGGAACCAATGCCATATACGAATAAGCCGCAATAGCGATAGGGCCAAGCAAATGCGGAGCCAACTTGATTGTAGTGAAGATGGCTGTAGGTCCGTCGGCACCACCGATGATAGCCAACGAAGCAGCTTCCTTAATTGTGAACGCACCCGAAGCCATTGCAATCAAAAGCACTGCGAAGATACCGAACTGAGCGGCACCACCGAACAACGCCAATTTCAAGTTACGAAGCATCGGACCAAAGTCGGTCATTGCGCCAACGCCCAAGAAAATAAGCGGTGGAAGCAACCCTGTCTTTATCAACGCGTAGTACAAGAAGTTCAAAATACCGTATTCGTGGGCAATCTCGAACAAGTTCATATACATCATACGACCATTTTCGTCAACCCCCAACTCAATTTTCTCACCTGCCACAATCCCCAAATCCGCACCCGGAAGGTTTGCCAGCAATACGCCGAAACCAATTGGAATCAACAAAAGCGGTTCATATTTCTTTACTATACCAAGATACAGCAAAACAAACGAGATGAGCAGCATAAGCAGATAGCCCGGATTGTCAACAAACGCCCCGATTGCCGTCATCTCATATAATTTTTCGAATAATCCGTCGAACATTTTTCTATACTTTATTAAAAATTAGGCAGCAGGAAAACCCTGCTGTCTATTGTAAATTACTGAATTTTCATCAAAACATCATCTTCATCAACATCGTCGCCCGAGTTGCGGCAGATTTCAACAACCTTACCCGATGCAGGAGCTGCAACGGCGTTGAATACTTTCATTGCCTCAATGTAACCAACAATGTCACCTTCCTTAACCATATCGCCTATGGCAACTGCTTTGGAAGAAGAATCTTTAGTTTTGAAGAATTTACCTGAAATTGGTGCAATCACATCGGTTGCGTTTCCAGAAACAGGAGCCGACGGAGCAGCTGCGGCAGCAGCTTTCGGAGCGTCAGCTTTTGGAGCGTCGTAGCTTACTGTAACAGCGTATTTTTCACCATTTACGTCAACCGTCAACGATTGAGGTTTCAACGAACCAACATTTGCCTTTGCAGCTTTCTTAGCAGCCAAGTCAGCTTCAAAGTCAGCTTTTGCCTTGCCCGACTTGTAAGCACGATATTGTTCCGGGTGCATAGCCAATTCGAACAATTCTTCGTCGTCCTGACCATATTCCCAACCGTTTGCGTCCATTTCCTTGCGGAACTCGTCAAGTTTGTCAGGATACAAATCTTGTGGATTTCCAGTAAAGAATTCACGGCCTTGTTTTGCAGCCAATTCCTTCAATTCAGGAGCAACTTCGCCTGGCAATTTACCAGATTTGCCAAGAATCATATCCCAAATGTTGTCGGCAATCATTGTCCAACGTTCTTTACCTTTTTCAAGCTGCATAAGGTTGAAAAGGGCAAGATTCTTAACATATTGCGAGAATGGAGTCACAAGTGGAGGGAAACCTACACGAGGCCAAACGTATGCAACTTCGTCGAACATCTTCACCATCAAATCGTCAGTCGTATATGCTGTTTTCCCTTGTTTTGCACGCGATTTGTTGATGCTTTCCAAGTTTGTTGTCAAATCATTCATCAAACTACCCATCATTCCGCCCGGAAGACCACAACCAATCAACAACGAAGTCAAACGACGGTTAGATTCAGGAATGTAGTAACCCAAGAAATCATCCATAAATTCTTGAGTCAACGTGCGGGCACGCATATAAGCAGCCATATTGATTTCAGGAACGTCAAAACCGGCGTCTTTCAACATTTCGCGAACCATAATCACATCGGCGTGACCTGTACCCCACGAAAGTGGTTCCATACCAACGTCGATGATGTCGCAACCAGCTTTTGCCACTTCCAAGATAGAAGCAGGCGTAAAACCAGGGCCTGTTTGACCGTGATACTGAATTGTAATGTTTGGATATTTTGATTTGATATACGAAACAATCTTACCCAAAGAAACAGGACGGCCGATACCAGCCATATCCTTCATACAGATTTCGTCTGCACCGCCGGCAACAAGTTCGTCAGCCAAGTTGCAGTAATATTCAACAGTGTGAACTTTAGAAACCGTCAAACACATAGTTGCCTGAGCAATCATGCCAGCTTCTTTCGCATATTTTATTGAATCAATAATATTGCGAGTATCGTTCAAACCGCAGAAACAACGAGTAATATCAACTCCTTGAGCTTTTTTCACCTTGTAGAACAACTTACGCACATCTACAGGAACCGGGCTCATTCTCAAGCCGTTCAACGCACGGTCGAGCATGTGAGTTTGAATGCCTGCTTCGTGGAATGGTTTTGTCCACGCACGAACAGATTTATTAGGATTTTCACCATACAACAAATTCACCTGCTCAAAGCCGCCACCGTTTGTCTCAACACGGGCGAAACATCCCATATTGATGATTTCAGGAGCTATACGAACTAATTGGTCAACACGTGGCTGGTACTTTCCAGAACTTTGCCACATATCTCTGTAAACCAAAGAAAATTTAATTTCTCTACCCATTGTATCTTACTATTATTTATATGTTATTATTTCAATTACAATTTCTTAACATCGACAACGGTGCCTTTGCCGCCCGTAACCGTAGAAACAGCGGAGCAAATTGCCGAATACACATTTGGATTGATTGCCGGCGCTGCCGAAGTAGCTGGTTTTGCCGCAACTTCCTCTGGCAAAAATCTATTCACAAAACGAATGATTACATTACCAATTCCAACCACTAAAAGCAGGACGACAAACACCGTCACCATGCCCACAATCATTAAGAATACCGCTTCTCCCATATCTATTTTACTAATCGTTCCTTTCAAAAAAAATTCGGGCAAATTTAAGAATAATATTTTATAAAGAAAGTTTTTCCGAATGAAAAAACACATCTACAAACAGATGCTTTATTCGCTTAATTCGGAGACATTTCCAAGGACAATAAACAATCGGCCTCTCCCCTATTTCTCCATTGCTGCTTTCACAAAATCCACAAATAGCGGATGTGGTTTTATCACCCTGCTTTGATATTCTGGATGGAATTGAGCGGCAACAAACCAGCGATGCGACGGGATTTCCACAATTTCCACCAACGAAGTTTCGGGATTGAAGCCTGTTGCAATCATTCCTGCTTGTTCAAATTCGTGTAAATAATTGTTATTGAACTCATAACGGTGACGATGACGTTCAACAATATGTTCCTCTCCGTAAATTTTGTAAGCACGAGAATCTTTCTTCAGCGTGCAAGGATAACCGCCGAGCCGCATAGTTCCGCCCATCTGTGTAATGTTTTTCTGGCTTTCCATTATGTCAATCACAGGATGCGACGTGTCGGGGTTCATTTCGGTGGAATGAGCATCGTGGTAACCAAGCACGTTGCGGGCGAATTCTATCACGGCGCACTGCATTCCCAAGCAGATTCCCAAAAACGGAATATCATTTTCCCGTGCAAAACGGATAGCCTCGAATTTCCCTTCAATGCCTCGATTGCCGAATCCCGGAGCAACCAATATTCCCGAACAACCAGCCAATTCCTGGGCTACATTTTTTGCCGTAAGTTGTTCTGACTGAAGTAATTTAACGTGGACTTTGCACTCGTGTACCGCACCAGCGTGGATAAATGATTCCAAAATCGACTTGTATGCGTCGGGCAATTCCACATATTTTCCCACAAGGGCAATCTGCACCTCGTGTTTGGGATTGTAGAGCTTCTGCAAGAACGTACGCCACGGAACCATCGGTGGCTTCTCGCCCACTTCCATTCCAAATTTTCTCAGAATAGTTTCGTCAAGATTTTGTTCCGCCATTGCAATTGGCACCTGATAAATAGTTTTTTGGTCAATCGACTGTACCACCGAATCTAAATCAACATTGCAGAATTGACCGACTTTTTTGCGAAGGTCGGCCGAAAGTTCATGCTCAGTACGAAGTACGAGTATATCAGGCTGAACACCAGCTTGTTGCAATTGCTTTACAGAGTGTTGCGTCGGTTTTGTCTTCAATTCCTGACTTGCTTCCAAAAACGGTACAAGCGTAAGATGCACGAACAGACATTCGTGTTCCATCTCCCATTTCATTTGTCGAATTGCTTCGATAAATGGTAGGGATTCAATGTCGCCCACCGTTCCGCCAATTTCGGTAATCACAAAATCGTAGCCTTTATGACCGATGATTTGAATGTCTTGTTTGATTTCGTCGGTAATGTGCGGAATAATCTGCACTGTTTTTCCAAGGAAATCGCCGCGACGCTCTTTTTCAATTACATTACGATAAATTCTTCCTGTAGTTATGTTGTTGGCCTGCGTAGTTTCGTGGTCAAGAAAGCGCTCGTAATGTCCCAAATCCAAGTCAGTCTCGGCTCCGTCAATTGTCACGTAACATTCTCCGTGTTCGTACGGATTGAGCGTTCCTGGGTCAATATTCAGATACGGGTCGAGTTTTTGGATTGTGACTTTATAGCCACGAGCCTGCAACAGTTTACCGATTGACGACGAAATAATTCCTTTTCCTAAACCCGACACAACGCCACCAGTTACGAATATATATTTTGTATGAGCCACGACGTATACAATTAAATATTAAACATCAGTATGCAATCTTACTTGCTTTCTGTATGCAAAACAACAAATTTTTCTTTCAATTTAAAAGCAATTAAAAGAAAAAAGTTTGCGAATGTAATAATTTACGAGTTTTTCGTATAAAAACGTAAGATTTCAGTATAGGTATCTATTTTTTTTAAAGACAACGTTCCGTAACCAACAAAAAGTTTGTATTCTTGTAATGTGGTTCAATGTTAGAATATAATAAATCAAAACGTATGTTGACAAAAGGAACAAAAGCTCCGTATTTCGAGGGCAACGATGAGAATGGGAACTTGGTGAAACTCAGCGATTTTGCTGGTAAAAAGTTGGTGTTGTATTTTTATCCCAAGGACAGCACTCCTGGCTGTACCGCCGAAGCGTGTGATTTGCGCGACAACTACCACCGTTTTCTTTCATTGGGTTACGAGGTGCTTGGCGTAAGCCGCGACAGTAGTGCCTCGCATAAGCGTTTTATAGCAAAATACGACCTACCGTTCCATCTTGTTGCCGATACCGACCTCACTATTTTGAAAGCATACGAAGCATGGGGCGAAAAGAAAATGTACGGCAAAACAACCGAAGGCACGCTTCGCACCACCTACGTTATTGATGAGAACGGCATTATAATCGACGCCATCGGCAAGGTTGACACAAAAAATCATACTGAACAGATTTTGTAAGAGGAGGAGAATACATCGCTTCACGCCTAATACCACATTCCAAACGATAACCAATACCAGCCAAAGACAAAAATGGCTACATGGGAAAGAAGTGTTTGTCCCAAATCGTTTTTTTATGGCTAATAATGTCTATGTGACGATTTTCTTGTTACTTTTACCGAGACAAAAATTTTAAGAAACAGAAATAGAAAATTAAAACATATTTGAGCTTTACGCTCTTATTCTCAACTTAGTAAAATCTGGTAAATTTTCTTTGGAACGAGAATATGGTTGCGAATGTTCACGCGTGAAGCGTGGGCTGTTTCGTACTTATTAGTTCCACAGGTTTACCAGAGCCTTCTAAGTTAATAAGTAATCAAACGAACGGCTAACGCTTTTTTTTATGCACATAGGACACGCAATATATAAGGAACTGAAACGTCAAGGACGCTCTGCTACATGGCTTGCAGATAAAATACCGTGTTTTCGTACCAATGTGTACAACATTTTCAAGCGTAAGAGTATAGATACAGATTTACTTCTTCGTATTTCCGAAATTCTTGATTTCAACTTTTTTACACTATATGTAAGGCCTAATGATGAAAATGACGATTTGTCTTAAATTTTTGTACAAAAAGAACAAAAATATAGTACAAGATTGTGTAATAGACAATGGAGATTTGTCATTTATTTGTTTTTGTAAAAAATAAAAATGGAATATCTTAAACAAAGTAATCTTATGGAGTTGGATATTGAAAAACAACTTCACGAACAATATGCAGTGAACAATAATGCTTATTTGAGTAGCGTGATTTCTTTTCTTGTCGGGCTATTTGGAGCAATAGGAGCATACGGTTATATGTTGATATACGCTTTTCCTGATTATGGTGGCAATATTGTATTTTCCCCTGTTCAATTATTTGTAGCGATGAGCGGGGCTATGTTTGTACTTAGCATAATTTCTTGTATTTGTATGTATCAAGGTATTGCCCAGCGAAGGGAACAATTTATAACCTATGCAATTAGAGTGAAACATATAAAAAATGTAGGAGCAGAAAATTCAATTTTTCCCCAAAAATACTCTCCATTTGATAAGCATGGGTTAGATATGGTACAAGGACTATACGGCGAATTTCTTAAAATAGTAATTTGTGTTCAGTTGCTGATTTTCGTTTCCGCTGTAATATACTTATTACAAGCGAATTGTGTCTGCTGTTGTTGTAGTTGCGTTATCATAACAATTTGTATATGCTTGTGTATTCTGTTTGCTATGTTTCAAATTGTATATTTTTTCTGTCAAAAAGAAAAATACAAAAAAACAGAGATTGAATTCGAACACAAAATAATTCAAATTAAGAAGACGAATAATCAACAAACAATTTAAAATATGAACCATAAAAGTATTCTAATGAAGAAATTATTATTGTATGTTATGACAGTTCTTGCTGTAGTAGGCTGTCGAAAAAAGGATATTGAAAATTTGAAAGACGATGTTTCGGACTTAAAAACACGTGTTACAATTTTGGAGGAACAATGTAAACAAAACAATACCAATATTGTAGCGTTGCAATCAATTGTAAATGCCTCAAACGAAGGTGACTACGTAACAAGCGTAACGCCTATCACCAAAGATGGAGTTGAAATTGGATATACAATCGCATTCAAAAAACAATCCCCAATAACCATTTATCATGGTACGAATGGAATCAACGGAACGAATGGCAGCAATGGGACAAACGGAGAAGCACCAATTATTGGCGTTTCAAAATTTGAGGGTGTGTATTATTGGACGTTGAACGGTGATTGGTTGCTTGATGACAATGGCGGTAAAATTCGTGTGACTGGAGAAAACGGAACAAATGGCACTAATGGAGAAAATGGTATTACGCCACAATTGAAAGTTGAGGATGATAATTGGTACATATCGTATGACAATGGCGAAACGTGGAATTTTGCGTCGCAGGCAAAAGGCGATAAGGGAGACCAAGGAGATGCAATGTTTAAGGAAGTAACAGCTGACGATGGCTTTGTGTATTTTACATTAGCAGATGACACTTCTTTAAAAGTAGCTCGCCACAATTCTCCTGTATCAATAGAAAAAGGAGCTATAAAAGCCCCGTTCTCTGTAGCAGAAGGGAAACAAGTGTATTTCTCAATGGGTAATTTGCAGTATAACGCAAAATTAGGAACGCATGTTTGTGCCGACGGGACGACTCAACAAGGGACATGGCGTTTTGCTCTTAACCAATGGGAAAAGATTGGGGAAGATAATCAAAACATAGCCCAAACTTATAATGGTTGGATAGATCTGTTCGGCTGGGGAACGAGCGGTTGGGCGGAAAGTGGAGCAATTTGTTATCAACCGTGGTCATGTACAAGTACAAACTCTAATTATTATGTTGGAGGAGCATATGAAAATAGTTTAACTGGTATTTATGCCAATGCAGATTGGGGCGTATATAATCCTATAATAAACGGTGGTAACGAAACTGGTTTATGGAGAACATTATCGAAAGAGGAATGGTTATACTTAATAAATGAAAGACCAAATGCATCAAAATTAAGGGCGGTTGGTACAGTCAATGGAGTAAACGGATTAATTCTATTGCCAGACAATTGGGTACAACCAGAGACTATCAGTTTTCGAGCAGGCTTTGCAACAAAACGCGGGACAGAACAATTTCTTACTCAAAATTGTTATAATGCAACTCAATGGAGTAGAATGGAAGAAAAGGGAGCGTGTTTTTTACCTGCTGCAGGATATAACGGCTATTGCTATTATTGGTCAACATCTCCCTACGACGAATCTACGGTGTGGAATTTAGATGTAACAAGTGAAGCAATTAATAGCGGAAATGCAGTAGCAAGGTGTAAAAACAAAGCTGTCCGTCTTGTGCAAGATGTAAAATAGCAAAAGATATAGGAAAGGAATTCAATGGGATTTCCGCAAGGGAGTCCCTTTTTTGCGGTATTACATTGATTATCGTTTTCTTTCAAAAGGAAGCAAAGAGATTTTTTTCGTATATTTGTAGGGTAAAAAAAATTCCTTAAGAATATAGTTTTGTATTTGACGAGAATGGGGAAAATAAAAATACTATGACCGACAAATATCTGAATTTCGACGAATACATCCGACAAGGGGAACCAGATGAGAAGAAAAAAGCTTCTATCTGGCAAACTGCTATTGGTTTGCAAGCCGTTGATGGTTTGAAAACTTCGGACTATTTGAAGGAAACGGCTCGAAAGCATATTGAGGGTAAAATCAATATTGATGAAGCACGTGATTTGATAAAAACATATTACCAGTCGAAAACGCGACGGGAGCCAGACGAAGAAAATATGCAAGAAGCCGATAAAGTTTCTGCCAACATCACAAAAATACTTTCGTCGGAAACTTTCGACTTTAGCGAAAAAGGATATGTTGCCTTGCATCGAAGAATCTTTGAAGGGGTATTTAAGCATGCAGGAAAGGTGCGCGATTACGACATCACTAAAAAAGAATGGGTCCTTGATGGCGATACCGTGAATTACCTAAATTGGGAAGACCTGCACAGGGCAATCGAATTCGATTTGGAACAAGAACGACAATATAGCTACAAAAGGATTTCGCAAGACGAAATGATAACCCATATAACCAAATTCGTTTCTGGATTGTGGCAGATCCATGCCTTTGGCGAAGGTAACACCCGCACAACCGCAGTGTTCATCATCTTGTATTTGCGTCATATTGGTTTCAAGGTCAATAATGATATGTTTGCCCAGCATTCGTGGTACTTCCGTAATGCATTAGTTCGTGCCAACTATAAGAGTGCCGTTAAAGGCATAGATTATTCTCCTGTGTATTTGGAACGCTTCTTCCGCAATTTGCTTTTGGGCGAACAATGGGACTTGCGTAATCGTTATTTGCATATTCATCCCACTAAAGAATGGAGAGAACAACCAAACCTTACCCCCACAAGTACCCCCCTAACTACCCCCACAACTACCCCCGCAAGTTCACTTCTAATTAATTTAAAATCAACTAGTAAGATATGTACAAGCAATAAAAATATCATAGAACTTGTTCGGGTTATAGGGAATGATGAATTGAGCATAAAACAACTGATGGATTTCAAAAAACTTAAGGAGAGAAAAAACTTTGTGGAATATCACCTTGAACCAGCTTTGAAAGATAAATTCGTGCGACGAAAATATCCCGACCGTCCAAACCACCCTCGTCAGAAGTACATGCTGACAACAAAAGGACTGACTCTCTATCACGAATTAACTATTGTACAATAGATTGGACGTTTCTTTTTTTCCCAAACTGAATATCCTATTCTTTTAATTTAAAACCATTTCCATAAAATCAATTAAGGATTGAAATAATTTACGTGTTTTTCGTATAAAAATATAATCAAATAATCTATATTTTTGTTTCGTCAAAATGTAGGACGAATGGAACCGATAAAACACGAATGTGGTATAGCAGTGGTGCGGCTGCGGAAGCCGTTGGAATACTATCAACAGAAGTATGGAACGTGGATGTACGGGCTTAACAAGCTGTATTTGTTGATGGAAAAACAGCACAACCGCGGACAGGAAGGTGCCGGCGTGGCGTGCGTCAAACAGAATATGAACCCGGGCGAGGAGTTTATGTTCCGCGAACGTGCCGAAGGTGCCAATGCCATCACCGAGGTGTTTGCCCAAATTCATAGCAACTACGAAAAACTTACCGACCTGCAACTGAACGACCCGCTGTTTGCGGCAAACACGCTGCCTTTTGCGGGAAATTCCTACATTGGTCATTTGCGCTACAGCACCACGGGACGGTCGGGAATCTCATACGTTCATCCATTTATGCGTCGAAGCAACTGGAAATCGAAGAACTTGGCGGTGTGCGGAAACTTCAATTTCACCAATGTTGACGAGGTATTTGAAATGATGTACCAATCGGGGCAACATCCTCGCCGCTATGCCGATACGTTCATCTTGCTCGAACAACTTGGTCACCGACTTGATAGAGAGGTGGAACGGGTGTATCAGTCCATCAACAAGAAAAATAAGAACGGACAGGAAATCAATGAAGAAATAGAAACAAATATAAAAATCGAGAACGTATTACGGTCAACTGTTAAACATTGGGACGGCGGCTTTGTCATCTGTGGACTTACAGGCAGTGGCGAAACATTTGTGGTTCGCGACCCGTGGGGAATCCGCCCTGCATATTATTATGTTGACGACGAAATCGTTGTGGTTGCTTCGGAACGACCTGTCATACAGACGGTTATGAACGTGGAATCGGATTCCGTCCACGAAGTGAATCCGGGCGAAGCCATTATTGTAAAACAGGATGCGTCAATTGAGACTTCGCAGATTGTCCGCCCGAAGAAAAAACAGGCGTGCTCGTTCGAACGGATCTATTTCTCGCGTGGCAGCGATTCCGATATTTACAAGGAACGCAAGAAATTAGGCGAAAATCTTGTACCAGCTGTTCTCAAAGCCGTTGACAACGATATTGACAACACGGTATTCTCGTTCATACCAAATACAGCCGAAGTCGCATTCTACGGTATGCTTGAAGGTTTTGAAAAGTATCTGAACACGCTCAAGGAACAAGAAATCATCCGCAAGGGCAACAAAATTTCGTCCGATGAACTGCACCGCATTCTCTCCCGTCGCATTCGGTTTGAGAAAGTGGCGATAAAAGACATTAAACTGCGCACGTTCATCTCGGAAAGCAACACTCGCAACGATTTGGCAACGCATGTGTACGACGTAACCTACGGAAGCATTGTTCCGTACAAGGACAATCTCGTGGTGATTGACGACAGCATTGTTCGCGGAACCACGCTCAAACAAAGCATTATCCGTATGCTCGACCGCCTGCACCCGAAAAAGATTGTGATTGTGTCGTCGTCGCCGCAGATCCGCTATCCCGACTGCTATGGTATAGATATGTCGCGAATGGGTGAATTTATTGCGTTCAAGGCGGCAATTGCACTGCTTCAGGAGAAAAATATGCAGTCCGTAATTCAGGAAACCTACGAGAAGGCAAAACAGCAGCAACATTTGCCGAAGGAACAAATTGTGAATTATGTGAAAGACATTTACAAACCGTTCACCGACGAGCAAATTTCCGACAAGATAGCCGAATTGCTCACGCCAAGCTATGTGACGACGAAAATCAGCATCGTTTATCAGAAGACTAACGGACTTCACGATGCGTGCAAGGGCTATTCGGGCGACTGGTATTTCACGGGAAATTATCCCACACCGGGCGGTAACAAATTGGTAAACAACGCATTTATAAATTTTGTTGAAGGAAACGATGATTTACGGGCGTTGAAATAATTATGAATTAAGAATTAAAAATTAAGATATGTCAATACAAGCGAAGATACTATTGGAAAACGGAATGGAGTTCGTTGGAAAATCGTTCGGTTTCCCGAAATCGACTGCTGGAGAAGTGGTGTTCAACACGGCAATGACGGGCTATCCCGAAAGTTTGACCGACCCGTCGTACAAAGGTCAGATTTTGGTTTCAACCTATCCTTTGATTGGAAACTACGGCGTTCCTAATCATTTGTACGAGAACGGTTTACCCACGACATTCGAGAGCGACTGCATTCAAATCGCCGCCTTGGTCGTTTCCGATTATTCGTTTGAACACAGCCACTGGAACGCCGAGAAAAGTCTGGCTCAATGGCTTGAGGAAAACCAAATTCCTGGCATTTACGGAATCGACACACGTGAGTTGACAAAAGTCTTGCGCGATTCGGGCTGTATGTTGGGAAAAATCGTAATCAACGACGAAGATGTGGCGTGGTACGACCCCAACAAGGACAATCTTGTTGACCAAGTGAGCATAAAGGAAAAACAAGTGTATGGCAATGGGAAAAATAAGATAATGCTTGTTGACTGCGGCGTGAAAGCCAACATTATCCGTAGTTTGCTCAAATACGACACAACGGTGATTCGCGTGCCGTGGAACTACGATTTCACCCACGACGAATACGATGGGCTGTTCATCTCCAACGGTCCCGGCGACCCGTCACTGTGCGAGGAAACCATCGCTCATATAAAAACTGCAATCAACGGCGACAAGCCGATTTTCGGCATCTGTCTGGGCAGCCAGCTGCTCGGAATTGCTTCGGGAGCGACTACGTATAAATTAAAATATGGTCACCGAAGCCACAACCAACCTGTACAGGAGTTTGGCACAAACAAATGTTACATAACCTCGCAAAACCACGGTTTTGCCGTTGACCATTCAAAACTGACAAACGATTGGGAACCATATTTCCTGAATTTGAACGACGGCACTTGCGAAGGAATCAAACACAAGTCAAAACCTATCTTCGCAACGCAATTCCATCCCGAGGCAAACGGGGGTCCGACCGACACTCGGTTCTTGTTTGAAAAATTCATCAACATAGTCGAACAACATAAACACAACAAATAATTATGAAAAACGATATACAAAAAGTTATAGTTTTAGGTTCTGGTGCGCTGAAAATTGGCGAAGCCGGCGAGTTCGACTATTCTGGTTCGCAAGCACTGAAAGCATTGCGAGAGGAAGGAATCGAAACTATTTTGATAAACCCGAATATCGCCACCGTGCAAACGTCGGAAGGCATTGCCGACAAGATTTATTTCTTGCCTGTGACGCCCGAATTTGTGGAACGTGTCATTCAGAAGGAACATCCGCAGGGAATTTTGCTCGCCTTCGGCGGACAAACCGCATTGAACTGTGGCACAGCGTTGTACGACAACGGCGTGTTTGAAAAATACGGCGTACAAGTTTTGGGAACGCCCGTTCAAGCCATTAAAAACACCGAAGACCGTGATTTGTTCATTCAAAAATTGAACGAAATCAACGTGAAGACCGCTCGAAGCGAAGCTGTCGAATCGGTTGAGGAAGCCGTGAAAGCAGTGGAAAAACTTGGTTTCCCTGTGATTGTCCGTGCCGCATACGCGTTGGGCGGACTTGGAAGCGGTTTCTGCTCCAATGTCGAAGAACTGAAAAAGTTGTGCGAAACGGCTTTTGCATATTCTTCGCAAGTGCTTGTGGAAGAGTCTCTTAAAGGTTGGAAAGAGGTAGAATACGAAGTTGTCCGCGACCGCTATGACAATTGTATCACGGTGTGTAATATGGAAAACTTCGACCCACTGGGAATCCACACGGGTGAAAGTATTGTGGTTGCTCCGTCGCAGACGCTTTCCAACGCTGAATACCACAAATTGCGTGAACTCGCAATCAAAATTGTCCGTCATATCGGCATTGTGGGCGAATGCAACGTGCAGTACGCCCTCGACCCAAATTCCGAAGATTATCGTGTGATTGAGGTGAACGCCCGTTTGAGCCGTTCGTCGGCGTTGGCTTCGAAGGCAACGGGGTATCCGCTTGCGTTTGTGGCAGCAAAACTCGGATTAGGTTACGGTCTTTTTGAATTGAAAAACTCTGTAACAAAAACAACGAGCGCATTTTTCGAACCTGCACTTGACTACATTGTGTGCAAAATTCCTCGTTGGGATTTGGGTAAATTCGCAGGCGTGTCGAAGGAAATTGGCTCGTCTATGAAATCGGTGGGCGAAATTATGGCGATTGGTCGCACGTTCGAGGAAGTTATTCAAAAGGGCTTGCGTATGATTGGGCAGGGAATGCACGGTTTTGTGGCAAACCACGACATTGCATTCGACGACCTTGACCACGAACTGCAAAAACCGACCGACATGCGTATTTTCGCCATCAACATTGCATTGGCAAAGGGTTATTCGGTTGACAAAATCCACGATTTGACCAAAATTGACAAATGGTTCCTCGAAAAGTTGAAGAACATTGCCGCTATTCAAATAAAATTGTCACAATACGATACGTTGCAAAACGTTCCCGTTGACTTGCTCCGTGAGGCGAAAGTGCGTGGTTTCTCCGACTTCCAGATTGCCCGTCTTGTCCTCAAATCAAGCGACAACGATATGGAAGACAATATCGACGCCGTGCGGAAATTCCGTAAGTCACACGGCATAGTTCCCGTGGTGAAGCAAATCGACACACTTGCGGCGGAATATCCAGCACAAACGAACTATTTGTATCTTACCTATTCGGGTGAAACTCACGATATTGCATTCCAATATGACAAGAAATCGGTAATAGTGCTCGGTTCTGGTGCGTACCGCATCGGTTCGTCGGTTGAATTCGACTGGTGCGGCATCAATGCCTTGAATACCATCAAGAAAGAGGGCTACCGCTCTGTGATGATAAACTATAACCCCGAAACGGTTTCAACCGACTACGATTCGTGCGACCGACTGTATTTCGACGAACTTACGCTTGAGCGCGTGCTCGACATTTGCGATTTGGAAGCACCACACGGATTGGTCATCTCAACTGGCGGTCAGATTCCAAACAACCTGGCAATGCGTTTGTATAACCAAAATGTTCCGATTTTGGGAACTTCGCCCGTCAATATCGACCGTGCCGAAGACCGTCATAAATTCTCCGAAATGTGCGATGAACTTGGCATTGACCAACCTCGCTGGCGGGAATTGACAAGCATGGACGATATTTTTGAATTTGTTGACGAAGTGGGATTCCCCGTGTTGATTCGTCCATCGTACGTGCTTTCGGGCGCGGCAATGAACGTGGTTTCCAACAAGGAGGAAATGGAACATTTTTTGACGTTGGCGACAAAGGTTTCGAAACAACATCCAGTTGTTGTCACACAATTTATTGAGCAAGCCAAGGAAATTGAGATTGACGCTGTTGCACAAAATGGCGAGGTGTTGAGTTATGCCATTTCCGAACACGTGGAATTTGCCGGCGTGCATTCGGGCGACGCCACAATGACGTTCCCGCCACAGAAATTGTATTTGGAAACGGTTCGTCGTATCAAGAAAATCAGTCGTGCCATAGCCAAGAGTTTGGAGATTTCGGGACCGTTCAACATTCAATTTTTGGCAAAAGACAATGATATAAAGGTGATAGAATGCAACCTTCGTGCTTCTCGAAGTTTTCCATTCGTATCTAAGGTATTGAAAACCAATTTCATAGAACAAGCAACCCAAGTTATGCTTGGCGGCAAAGTCACCAAGTTCGACAAATCGCTCTTCGACCTTGATTATGTCGGCATTAAGGCGCCGCAGTTCAGTTTTGCCCGTTTGGCGAAAGCCGACCCGGTTTTGGGTGTGGACATGTCATCTACGGGCGAAGTTGGCTGCATTGGCGACAATTTCTATGAAGCTATTTTGAAATCAATGCTTTCGGTGGGTTACACCATTCCGAAGCAGAACATTTTCCTTAGCACGGGACCAACCAAGAGCAAGTTGGAATTGCTGGAACCGTGTCGTTTGCTTGTGAAAAAAGGATATTCGTTGTACGGGACGAAAGGTACTGTGGAATTTTTGCGTGACCATGGTGTGGAAGCCACCACAATGCACTGGCCTGACGAGGATTTGCAACCGAACGTGATGGATTTCATTCGTCAGAAACACTTCGATTTGGTTATCAATGTACCGAAAAACCATAGCAAATCGGAGTTGGACAACGACTATTCCATTCGTCGTGGCGCTATTGACTACAACATTCCGTTGCTGACCAACGCCCGTCTTGCAAATGCCTTTATCACAGCATTTTGCAACCTTTCGATGGACGAATTGGAGATCAAGAGTTGGAACGAGTATTAAGGCTATAACGTCAACTGTTTTGTTTTCGACGATAGCGAAAGTTAGATTAACTTCCTACCTAACGCGAAGCAATGGAGAAACTCTTTACCGAACACCTGTTGCAACAGTTAGAGACTCGTATCGCTATTGTAAAATAGAATGACATCTTTCAAACAGCTGCTAATGAATTTGGCAGCCGTTTTTATGTAGATTTCAAGCTGTCAGATTCTTGCAATGCTTGTTGAGTCATGGATTCCACCTCTCTTTGACATTCTAAAGAACTATAAAAACTCAACATTTGTTGTTAAAGTTCGAATACCTCCTTGTCTCAAATCCGGAGTATTGATTCGAATATCGCAATCTATAACGAAAATACTTCCATTATTTGCTTTAATGACATTTTCGTCATGCATATCGCTTAAATAAATTTGGGGCGTTGCATACGTCCAATTACGTGGATTTTTCATTTCAAACCCTAAACTTGTTACAAACTTGCGAATTTCATCATCGGTTAATTGAGATCCTTGTATGAATGGCTGTTTTACCATTACTTTGAAATCGCCATTTTCGTTTCTTCCAAAGCCAATAACAGTAAACTTTGTTTCAGGGAAATAAGTGTTGTGTAATGTAATTCTATCAAGAGCAAGGATGGGTTGAATAAAATAGTCTAAACCAATTGATTTTACGAGTGAGGTTCCGTTTGCATAAACGATAGCCTCACCGCCTTCTGTAAGTTTTTCACCTAAAAGTTTTGAGAGAGTAACGTCTATATTTTCAGTCCAGCAATCAGTAGCGCGTGCCCACAATTCTATATTGTTTTCTTGCTTCTTTGCAAGTTCGTATTCTTTTTTGAATGAGTTGACTGTTTGAGTTGAGCAATCTGTCGAAGCATTTGCTCCCGCGAGTAAGGATGCAATGACATGCGTTGAACCTCCCGTTGTGCAGCCATACTGTTCGCACGATGAAAATCGTTTATAAAGAAGTTTCCCGCTAATAAATTGTTCTGCATACGAATCCAGTTTTTGTAGATTTTGAGTTGAAAACCCTTCTTTTAGAAGGGTTTGTATAGATTCCCAAAATTCACTATTTGACATATCATTTTCTTTCTGCAAATATATCGTTTTCTTTTTGCTTTTGCAAATGGGGAAAAAACAAGCAGAACCCCGTTAGGAATTCTGCTTGTTGAAACATTTAAACCTTTGCTTATTTTACATCTTGAACTAAACGCACTGAACGACTCGGACTGCGATTGGTTGTACTACCCGTCGTTTCAATTTTATTAGTTGAAAAAGCTAGTCCATAAACATAATTATCATCCTTGGCAGTTGTTGACCAATAGTTTCCAGAAATGCCAAAATATTGAAGTTTTCCACTTGCATAATTACCTGCGGCTGGTAGAAAAACGGCACCTGCTTCTTCCATTTTTATCCACTGTGTCAAAGTATAAGTATTCACAGTTTGATATAGAACTTCGTAAGACTCCCCTGCATAACCACCACTATTAAACGAGACGCCATTGGGTAATGTAAACTCATCTGGAAGAATAATTAGACCATTTATACCATTAACATTTGCTAAACCTTGTTTACTTGAAGCATTAGTCCTCGATTTTATCAAATAACTCCATTCTTTTTGAGACAAAGTTCTCCATATACCTTTTTCATTACCGCCATTTGCAATTTTATTGTATACCCCCCAATCAGCATTTGCAAATTTTCCAGAAAGATTATTTTCAGATGAATTCCCTGGATAATAGTCCGCATTATTACCACTTGATGACCAAGGTTGATAACAAAGAGCTCCGCTATTCCAGCCACTTGTTCCCCATCCAAATAAATCAATCCAGCCTGAGTAATCTTCCGTTTTGTTTTCATTTTCTTCTCCAATTGTTTCCCATTGATTTGTTGCAAAACGCCATACATTAGAGCCTGCGTTATATTGTAAATTCCCCATCGAAAAGTATACCTGTTTACCTTCTTCAACTGAAAAAGCCGCTTTTATCGCACCTTTTTCAATTGCTACAACAGTTTGAGTATTTTCTTCTTTAACTGTATCTGCTTGTAATTTATTTACTGCGTCCCATAATTCTGAATCATCGTATTTTTTACAAGAAATCATGGAACACAACGCTAATCCTAATATTATTATCTTTTTCATTTCTTCTATGTTTTAATAATGTTGCCTACTTCTTGTTAACCGAGTTTCAGCATAGCCTCGAAAGTACCCGTTGGAGTATGCACATAAAAAAAGCGTGGTACTTAACAGTATCTCGCTTTCAGAGGTGTTTGGCATACCTACACAAATCAGATAAAGTAAGTCCCACGCAAAAACGTGAAACATTACATTATTCGATATTTGTGTACTTTCATTAAATCGCCAAACTTTCTGAAAGCAAAGAATTAATATAACGCTTTTTATATTTAATTGTGCGTTAAACGCTGTTACATCATAGGCAAAAAGTATTTAAATTATTGATACCATGTTATTTCCTTCACTCAATAATTTGTGAATTAGGCAAATATAGGAAAAACTTTTGGTTCGCCAAATGATATAGTTATGTACAAAATCAGATTGATTGGAGTGTTGAAATAAAGACTACTCGCTCAGGGGTTTGAATTTCAATATTTGATGTATGATATACCTTCATTATGCCACTCCTCGCTCTGTCATAAGTTCTAAGATGATATAACACGTTGCATGTACTTAAATGTAATGCGGTTATTTAGGTTCTTTTTTACTTTGTAAGTATTTTCCCTCATTCTGCTTTCTCTTTTGTACGAAATTCACGTAATTTTATATAAAATTTAAAGATTTTCGATACTCCATGCTTACAATTTGAAATTATTTATATTTATTTGCATTGAAATTTTTAAGCAAAAGCATTGAAACGGT
Organism: Bacteroidales bacterium; assembly: GCA_017516865.1. Lineage (GTDB taxonomy): Bacteria > Bacteroidota > Bacteroidia > Bacteroidales > UBA1715 > UBA1715. The sequence continues at coordinate 183,601 of JAFXAU010000009.1, read as the reverse complement.
TACAAAATGACCGAAAAATGACGATTCTAATGTAAATCATAAAAACCAAAGGATATGGCAAATTTAAGATTTCAAGTGGTAGGCGAGGCATTCAAAAAGAAAGCGGTAGCCGTGGAAGCTCCCAAAGGTTTGACTTCGGAGTATTTCGGAAAGTATGTGTTTGGTCGTGAACAGATGGCTAAATACTTGTCAAAAGAAACAGTAAAAGTCATTCGTGACGTAATTGATAATGGTGCGACGTTGGATCGCGACATCGCAAATCACGTTGCCGCTGGTATGAAACAGTGGGCTATGGATTTGGGGGCAACGCACTATACGCACTGGTTCCAGCCGCTAACGGACGGAACTGCCGAAAAACACGATTCTTTCATTGAATATGCCGGCGCTCCGGGCGAAGGCGTTATCGAAGAATTTTCTGGAAAATTGCTCGTTCAGCAGGAACCTGACGCATCAAGTTTCCCAAGTGGTGGATTGCGTAACACATTCGAAGCTCGTGGTTATTCTGCATGGGACCCTTCATCGCCGGCATTCATCGTTGACGATACATTGTGTATCCCAACAGTATTCATTTCTTACACAGGTGAATCGCTCGACTACAAGGCTCCGCTTCTGAAAGCGTTGAACGCAGTTGACAAGGCAGCTGTGTCGGTTTGCCAGTATTTCGACAAAAATGTGAAGAAAGTGTATTCATATTTGGGTTGGGAACAGGAATATTTCTTGGTTGACGAAGGTTTGTACGCCACTCGTCCCGACTTGTTGCTGACAGGCCGCACGTTGGTCGGACACGAATCTGCAAAAAACCAGCAGTTGGAAGACCACTATTTCGGTGCTATTCCCGAACGTGTTCAGGCGTTTATGAAAGAAATCGAGTTTGAGGCATATAAATATGGTATTCCTTGTAAAACTCGCCACAACGAGGTTGCTCCGAACCAGTTCGAGTTGGCTCCGATTTTTGGCGAAACAAACTTGGCAAGCGACCAGAACTTGCTCATTATGTCGATTATGAAGCGTGTTGCCCGCAAACACGGATTCCGCGTACTGCTGCACGAAAAACCATTTGCCGGAATCAACGGTTCGGGAAAACACAACAACTGGTCACTTGGAACCAACACGGGCGTGGGCTTGTTCACTCCAGGAAAAACTGCATCGGAAAACCTTCAGTTCGTCACATTTATTGTGAACACGTTGATGGCAGTTTACAAAAACAACGCATTGCTCAAGGCATCAATTATGACGGCTTCCAACGCTCACCGTCTTGGCGCGAACGAAGCGCCTCCAGCAATTATTTCTATCTTCTTGGGCTCGCAGTTGTCGGCAATTCTCGACAAAATCGAGAAAAACAGTGGCGACGAAGCTCTCAAAGTTGACGGAAAACGTAAAGTGAGTCTTGGTATCGCAAAATTGCCCGAAGTGTTGCTCGACAACACCGACCGTAACCGTACGTCGCCATTCGCATTCACAGGAAACCGCTTCGAGTTCCGTGCTGTGGGTTCTTCGGCAAACTGCGGTTCTGCAATGATTGCGTTGAACACTGCCGTGGCTGCTCAGTTGAAGGAATTCAAGACTGCCGTCGATGCTAAGATTGCAAAGGGCATGGGCAAGGAAGAAGCAATCTTCTCGGTTTTGAAGGCATACATTAAAGAATGTAAGGCAATCCGTTTCGACGGCAACGGCTACAGCGACGAGTGGAAGAAAGAAGCGAAAAAACGTGGCTTGGACTGCGAAACAAGCGTTCCAAAAATCTACGACGCCTATACTACAAAAGCTTCCATCAAAATGTTCGAAGATTGCAAAGTATTCACAGCCAAAGAATTGGAAGCCCGTAACGAGGTTAAATGGGAAATCTATACAAAGAAAATCCAAATCGAAGCTCGTGTACTTGGCGATTTAGTCTTGAATCACATCATTCCAGTAGCAACTCGTTATCAGTCAATGCTTTTGGACAACGTATTCAAAATATCGCAAGTGTATGGCGCTGCAAAAGCGAAGAAACTTGCCGCTCACGACAATTCAACCATTGAAGATTTGTCGGAACACATTTCGGCAGTGAAAGGTTTTGTTGAACAGATGGTTGAAGCACGCAAAGTTGCCAACAAAATCAAAGACGAAAAGAAAAAGGCACTCGCATATCAGGAAACGGTCTTGCCGTTCTTCGACCAGATTCGTTACCACGCCGACAAGTTGGAAATGATTGTCGACGATGAAATGTGGACATTGCCAAAATACAGAGAGTTATTGTTTATCAGATAATTAGAAATGCGGGACGGCGGTTTTGCCGTCGTCCTTTTTACAAAAAACGAAATAATATGGAAGATTCTTATCAGCAGCAAGGTTTATACAGTCGCGAAAATGAACACGACGCGTGCGGTGTGGGAATTGTTGCACAGTTGCACGGCGGAAAATCGCACGATATAGTTGAAAAAGGTCTGCAAGTGCTGGAACACATGAACCACCGCGGTGCCGAAGGTATTGACGCAAAAACTGGCGACGGTGCCGGCATTTTGGTGCAAATTCCGCACGAATTTATTCTATTACAGGGAATTGCTGTTCCCGAAAAAGGTCGTTATGGAACGGGCTTGTTCTTCTTACCAAAAAATCAAAGCGAAGCCGACAGTTGTATGTCGATTTTCAAAAACGAGATTCAGAATGAATCTCTTTCGCTGATTGCAGTACGCGATGTGCCCGTTGACAGCAGCATTTTGGGTAAGGGTTCGCTTGCTACCGAACCGCAGGTAAAACAGGTGTTCGTCACTGGCGGCGAAAGTCAGGACGACTTGGAACGAAAACTGTATGTTGCTCGTAAGAAAACGGAAATTGCCGTTATGAATTCGCCGTTGGAACACAAAAGCGATTTCTACATCAATAGTTTGTCAACAAAAACGATTGTTTACAAAGGTATGTTGACTTCGCCGCAGCTGCGCGAATACTACAAGGATTTGACCAACCCGAATTTCACCAGTGCCATTTCGTTGGTTCACTCTCGTTTCAGTACCAACACGTTCCCTACGTGGAATTTGGCCCAACCGTTCCGTTTGCTGGGTCACAACGGTGAAATCAATACTATAAAAGGAAACCGTATCTGGATGGCGGCCCGCGAAAGCGTGCTGAAATCCGACAAACTTGGCGACTTGAAGGAACTGTTCCCTATTGTTCAGCCAGATATGAGCGATAGCGCCTCGCTCGACAACGTGTTCGAATTTCTTATGATGGCTGGACTTTCGTTGCCGCACGCACTTTCGATGCTCGTGCCTGAAAGTTGGAACGAAAAGAATCCAATTTCCGACGATTTGAAGGCATTCTACGAATATCACAGCATTTTTATGGAACCGTGGGACGGCCCTGCCGACCTTATGTTCACCGACGGACGCTATGTAGGCGGTATGCTGGACAGAAACGGTCTTCGCCCTGCCCGCTACCTAATCACAAACGATGATTTGTTAGTGATGGCTTCGGAAACGGGCGTGCTGAAATTCAATGCGTCGGAAATTCGCGAAAAAGGTCGTCTTCGTCCGGGTAAAATGTTTTTGATTGACACCGAAAAAGGCGAAATCCACTATGACCCCGAAATTAAGGACACGCTTGCAAAAGCGTATCCATATAAGGAATGGTTGCAGAAAAATAGAATTGACTTGTCAACTGTATCGTCGGGTCGTACGGCACAAATTGAGTTGCCGAACTACAAGGCGATGGTGAAGGAGTTTGGCTACACCAAGGAAGATATTGATTTTCTCATCACGTCGATGGCGTTGGAAGGCAAGGAACCTGTTAATTCAATGGGTAACGACACGCCATTGGCTGTCATTTCCGACAAACCACAACGGTTGTTCGCCTATTTTCGCCAACTGTTCGCACAAGTCACCAACCCGCCAATCGACCCGATTCGCGAGGAATTGGTAATGTCTATGACGAGCTACGTGGGTTCTATCCACACGAATTTGCTGGAACCGGCTCCCGAAATTTGTAAAATGGTGAGAATCAAAAATCCGATTCTGACAAACATTCAGTTCGATTTGCTTGAAAACCTTAACTACAAAGGTTTCTCAACCACCGTTCTCCCAATGGTCTTCGACCCGCAATATGGTGCCGAAGGATTGGAAAAAGCCGTTGACGATTTGTGCAAGGCAGCCGAAAACGCCGTGGATGCAGGCAAGAACTACATTGTGCTGAGCGACCGTGGTGTTGACGCACAACACGCCGCAATTCCGTCGCTGCTTGCCGTTTCTGCCGTTCACCATTATTTGGTTGAAAAACGTAAACGTGTGCAGACAGCCATTGTGGTTGAAACTGCCGAGCCGCGCGAAGTTATGCACTTTGCATTGTTGTTCGGCTACGGAGCTAACATTGTGAACCCATATATGGCATTTGCCGTCTTGAAGGAAGAAATCAAAAACGGAAATATTTCTCTTGATTACGAAAGCGCTCAAAATCACTATGTTAAGGCAATCACCAAAGGTATAATGAAAATTATGTCGAAAATGGGTATTGCCACTATACGTAGTTACCGCGGCGCACAGATTTTCGAGGCAATTGGCATTGGCTCATACGTGCTCGACAAATATTTTAAAGGCACAAACTCAAAAATCGGCGGTATTGATATGAGCGACATCTATCGTGACATTGCCGAAGCGCACAAACAGGCATTTGCTCCCGATTTGGAAGAAACGTGGACGGTTACCAACGCTGGAAACTACGCATTCCGCAAGGACGGCGAACTTCACGCTTGGAACCCCGAAACTATCTCGAAATTGCAACGTGCAACTCGTTCGGGCGACTACGCAATGTTCAAGGACTTCACAAAGTCAGTTGACGAAAAAGCACATCCAATGTGGCTCCGCGATTTTATGGACTACAAACGGAATCCTATCGACATTTCCGAAGTTGAGCCGGCAAGCGAAATTGTGAAACATTTTGTTGCAGGTGCCATGTCGTTCGGTGCAATCAGTGCCGAGGCACACGAGGCAATTGCCATGGCAATGAATAAATTAGGAACAAAAAGCAACACGGGCGAAGGCGGCGAGGATTCCGACCGCTACAAACCACGCGAAGACGGACTTTCTACACGAAGCGCCATCAAACAAGTCGCTTCTGGTCGTTTTGGCGTGACGACGGAATACTTGGTAAACGCCGACGAAATTCAGATTAAAGTGGCTCAAGGTGCAAAACCTGGCGAAGGCGGTCAGTTGCCGGGCTTCAAGGTTGACAAGGTGATTGCGAAAACTCGTCACTCTATTCCTGGCATTTCGTTGATTTCGCCTCCACCTCACCACGATATTTATTCTATAGAGGATTTGAAACAACTCATATTCGACTTGCGTAACGTGAACCCGAAAGCTGCCATCAGCGTGAAATTGGTTTCCGAAACGGGCGTGGGTACAATTGCCGCCGGTGTTGCCAAGGCAAAAGCCGACCTGATTTTGATTTCGGGTGCCGAAGGCGGTACGGGTGCAAGTCCGGTAAGTTCGGTAAAACACGCTGGTCTGCCTGGCGAGCTTGGTCTTGCCGAAGCTCAGCAGACGTTGGTGATGAACAACTTGCGCGGCTTGGTTCGTTTGCAGGCCGACGGTCAGCTGAAGACTGGTCGCGACATTATCATTTCCGCTTTGCTCGGTGCCGAAGAATTCGGTTTCGGAACAAGCGTGCTGATTGTGCTTGGCTGCGTAATGATGCGTAAATGTCACAAAAACACGTGCCCTATGGGCGTAGCAACGCAAGATCCTGAATTGCGCAAACGTTTCTTGGGCCGTCACGAATATGTGATGAATTTCTTCAACTTCTTGGCTGAAGATGTCCGTGAACATTTGGCTCAACTTGGTTTCCGCACATTGAACGAAGCCGTTGGCCGTGCCGATTTGATTGTGCCGAAAACGTTCGACTGCAATTCCAAAATTAGCAAAATCGACATTTCCAAGCTGATTTACATGCCGAAGGAGGCAAAGACAAATCCGCTTCGTTGCGTGAAGAGAGGCATCAACGTGGTTGAAAGCAACATCGACAGCACATTGATTGAACAATGCAAAAAATCTATTGAAAACGCTTCGAAAACGGAACTTGACTTTGCCATTGAAAATACCGACAGAACGGTTGGTGCAATGCTTTCGGGCGAAATTGTAAGAAAATATGGCGAGGCAGGTTTGCCTGACGACACCATCAAAGTGACGTTCAAGGGCTCTGCTGGTCAAAGTTTCGGGGCATTCCTCACTCACGGCGTTTCGTTCCGTTTGGAAGGCGACAGCAACGACTACGTGGGCAAAGGTCTTTCGGGTGGTAAAATCGCCGTTGTTCCTGCCGAAGGCACGACTTACGCTCCTGAAAAGAACATCATTGCGGGAAACACAATCTTGTATGGTGCGACTGCGGGCGAGGTTTACATCAGCGGTCGCGTGGGCGAACGTTTCTGCGTGCGAAACAGCGGCGCGATTGCCGTTGTGGAAGGCGTTGGCGACCACTGCTGCGAATATATGACTGGCGGTCGTGCGGTGATTTTGGGCTCTACGGGACGAAACTTCGCCGCCGGTATGAGTGGCGGTATAGCATACGTGCTCAACATGCAGGGCGATTTTGACTATTTCTGCAACATGGAAATGGTTGAACTTTCGCTCCTCGAAGACAGCAACGACGTTCACGAACTGCAAAAACTCATCTACAATCACTACACCTACACGGGCAGCCCGATTGCAAAACGCATTCTTACCAACTGGAACGACTATGTTGACAAATTCATAAAGGTTGTTCCAATTGAATACAAGAAAGTCTTGCACGACGAAAGAATTGCCGCAATCAACAAGAAGATTGCCGAAGTTGAACGTGACTACTAATCATTAAAAATTAAAGAGTTATGGGAAATCCAAAAGCATTTATGACGATAGGTAGAAAAGAGGCGGGCTATCGTCCAATACACGAAAGAATTACCGATTTCAGCGAAGTTGAGCAGACGCTGAACCTTGAAGACAGAAAATTGCAGGCGTCGCGTTGTATGGACTGTGGCGTGCCGTTCTGCCACTGGGCATGTCCGCTCGGAAACAAAAACCCTGAATGGCAGGATTTGATGTACAAGGGGAAATGGCGCGAAGCTGTCGCAAAACTGCAACAGACAAGCAATTTTCCTGAATTTACGGGACGTGTTTGTCCGGCGTTGTGCGAAAAATCGTGCGTGCTTGCACAAACGGGCGAAGCGGTTACGTGTCGCGAAAACGAGGCGGCCTTGATTGAATACGCATTCAATCAGGGAATGATTGTCCCCCGTCCGCCGAAAAACCGTTCGGGCAAAAAAGTTGCCGTTATCGGCTCGGGACCGTCGGGATTGGCTACAGCCGATTTGCTCAACAAAATGGGACATTCCGTGACGGTTTACGAAAAAGACAACGCAATAGGCGGTTTGCTCCGTTTCGGTATTCCCGATTTCAAATTGAACAAAAAAGTGATTGAACGCCGTCTTGACGTGCTTCGTGCCGAAGGAATCGAATTTGTCACAAATACGCACATCGGTACCGACATTACAGGCAAGGAACTGCTTAAGAATTTCGATGCCGTTTGTCTTACAATGGGTTCGGGCGAACCACGCGACCTGCCTATCGAAGGTCGTGATTTGAAAGGCGTGTACTTTGCTTTGCAACTGTTGCAACAGCAAAACCACGTGAACGCCGGCGAGGAAATTCCTGCCGACCAGCGAATCACGGCAAAAGGCAAAAAAGTGCTTGTAATCGGCGGTGGCGATACTGGCTCCGACTGTGTGGGAACAGCTACCCGTCAGGGTGCCGCTTCGGTTACGCAGATAGAAATTATGCCAAAGCCGCCAATCGGATTCAACCCTGCTACCCCGTGGCCGAACTACCCGATGATTCTCAAAACTTCAAGTTCTCACGAAGAGGGTTGCGACCGCTACTGGTGTCTGGCAAGCAAGCGTTTCATCGGAAAAGACGGCAAACTTACAGGCGTTGAAGTTGCCGAAGTTGAATGGTCAAAAGACCCGCAGACAGGAAAGATGGGAATGAAGGAAACGGGCAAGACACACATTATCGAAGCCGACTTGGTTTTGTTGGCAATGGGATTCGTCCATCCTGTCCACACGGGCTTGCTCGATGAATTGCAGGTGAACTACGACCAGCGTGGCAACGTGGCTGTTGACGGAAACCAAATGTCAAGCGTTGACAAGGTTTTTGCCGCAGGCGACACCGCAAGCGGAGCAAGTTTGGTCGTTCGTGCCATTGCTTCGGGACGAAAGGCGGCTACGGCAATCGACGCATATTTGAAACAAAAATAACGGAACTGCAATCTCTAAAATTGACAAATTATGTGTGGCATCATAGGAATTCTCAATATAAAGTCAAAACCCGAATCGCTTCGTACCAAGGCACTTACAATGTCGGGAAAAATCCGTCACCGCGGACCGGATTGGTCGGGAATTTATGTAGGAAAATCGGCTATTTTGGCTCACGAACGCCTTTCAATCGTTGACCCTCAGTCGGGCAGCCAACCGTTGAAAAACAAGGAACAGACACATATTCTTGCCGTAAACGGCGAAATCTACAATCACCGCGACATTCGTGCCCAATATGCGGGAAAATACGAATTTCTCACCGGCTCGGACTGCGAAGTGATTCTTGCACTGTATAAAGAAAAGGGTGTCAGCTTTTTAGACGACTTGAACGGGATTTTTGCCTTTGTGTTGTACGATGCCGAAAAAGACGAATTCCTCATTGCCCGCGACCCGATTGGCGTGATTCCACTCTACATTGGCAAGGACTCCGACGGCACAATCTACGTCTCGTCGGAACTGAAAGCTCTTGAAGGCAACTGCGAATCGTACGAGCCGTTTTTGCCGGGTCATTATTTCTGGAGCAAGGAAGGCGAAATGAAACGGTGGTATAAACGCGATTGGGTTGATTACGAGAATGTTAAGGGCAGCAGTCTGGGCGTTGACGACGTAAAAAACGCATTGGAACGCGCCGTTCAACGACAATTGATGTCGGATGTGCCGTATGGCGTGCTGCTTTCGGGCGGTCTCGATTCGTCGGTAATTTCAGCCATAGCAAAAAAATATGCGCACAAACGTATTGAAACCGATGGCAAGCAAGATGCGTGGTGGCCACGTCTGCACTCGTTCGCAGTGGGCTTGAAAGGTGCTCCCGATCTGATTGCGGCACGCAAAGTTGCCGAACACATTGGAACTGTCCACCACGAAATAAACTACACCATTCAGGAAGGACTCGATGCCATTCGTGATGTGATTTATTACATTGAAACATACGATGTTACAACCGTTCGTGCTTCAACGCCGATGTATTTGTTGGCCCGTGTCATCAAGTCAATGGGTATCAAGATGGTGCTTTCGGGCGAAGGAGCCGACGAGGTTTTTGGTGGCTATCTATATTTCCACAAAGCCCCCGATGCCAAGTCGTTCCACGACGAAACCATCCGTAAACTGAGAAAACTCTATCTGTACGACTGCCTTCGTGCCAACAAATCGCTTATGGCGTGGGGCGTGGAAGGCCGTGTGCCGTTTCTTGACAAAGAATTTCTCGACGTGGCAATGCGCGTGGATGCAGAACAGAAAATGAGCAAGGACGGCAAAATAGAGAAATGGATTGTGCGCAAGGCGTTCGAGGATTTATTGCCCGAAAGCGTTGCGTGGCGACAGAAAGAACAGTTCTCCGACGGCGTAGGTTACAGTTGGATTGACACGCTGAAGAAAATCACTTCCGAAGCCGTTACCGACGAGCAGATGGCTCACGCCAAAGAACGTTTCCCGATAAATCCGCCGATGAACAAGGAGGAATACTACTACCGCACCATTTTCGAGGAACATTTTCCGTCGGAATCGGCGGCAAAATCAGTGCCTTCAGTTCCTTCGGTTGCGTGCAGTACCGCCGAAGCATTGGCATGGGATGCCTCGTTCAAAAACCTGAACGACCCTTCGGGCCGTGCGGTGAAATCGGTACACGAAAACAGTTATTAGTCATTCATTCTTATACTTGTTTTGGAACGCTTTCTTCGCTTAGGTGGGGGAAGCGTTTTTGCTTTAGACCCTTGTTCCCTTGTTCTGCGGTGTAAATAATGCACAATGACGAATGCATAATGCACAATTATTCTAAGGAATAAAAGGAGTGATTTTGTAGTTAATTCTTTGTTTGGGATTCTTGTTTTTCCCATTCTTCCCAATTGGTTTCTGCAAGATATTGTTTTACTTGTTCCAGAAGCGGCGAAAGTTCATTTTGAACCACAGACCACACTATAGAAGGGTCAACTTGATAATAACCATGAACAAGGTGATGACGCATATCAGCAATACTTTGCCAATCCGTCTGGGCGTGACTTTCTCTAAATTCCTGACTAAGTTTATAGGCTGCTTCGCCAATTATCATTGTGTGATAAACTATTTTCCGCCAAACAGCAACTTGTCTGCCACAAAATCTTCATATTTCATACCTTCTACACGTCCAAGAATCAAGTCTATGGCAGATACAATATGTTCCAGTCTATTCTTATCTTTAAGCGGTTCTCTCATATATCAGTTTTTTGTCACGATTTGCACTTTCAACAGCGAATGGGAGCAACGAACCATCGGTTACCAAATCTACTTTGCGGTTAAGAAGCCGTTCCAAATCCCCCCACATTCTAAAAAACTTTAAACCAACTGGTTGTGAGTTATCAAGAACCACGAGTATATCAACATCACTCTTCGCCGTTTCCTCACCACGAGCAAAAGAACCAAATAACCATGCTTTCAAAACAGGTTGTGTTTTGAAATAATTGGCAATTACATTGCTCATTTGTTCTGTTGAATGCAATTGAGTTTTTTGCATAATCACTTTTTTCTGCGAGGGTAAATATATAAAATCTTTTGAAAATCAAGTTTAAGCTGAAAAACAAATTTTCCTTTTTCTACTGTGTATTTGCCTTAGACATAGAAAATTCCCTAAATAAATCCACAGATCGTTTTCAATTATACTGGCATTCAATATGAAGTTATCAATAACATTTCTTACACGCCCGTCTGCCATACATATTTATTGCATCGGAGATTCCTGTTGTTCTGCTGGATTTCTTGTTCTCTTGTTCGGCTGTTCTGCTGGATTTGCAATCCAGCAGCCGTGACCCTTGCCGTGTCCGATGTGAAGATTATCGTAGATTGACTCAATTAAAAATCCTTCTTTCTTGATAAATTCCCCTTATGAAACTCTTTTTCTACGTAACAAATCACATCGTGAAATCCGCAAGTTTCATTTTTCTTTCGATGTTTTAGGTGATTTCCTTCATCATACCAATAGTTGATGACGGTGACGTTTTCTGCAGGAAGCGACTTTTTCTTTCTGTCATTCTCAGATACAATATCTTTATAAGCTCGAATAAATAATGTCTCCACAAGGTCAACATTAGCTATTGTTTGGTCTTTTTTTCGCCCTAAACTTCCTATCCAAATATTTACATATTTGAAATCCTTTACTTCCTTGTAATGAGAATGACTTTTTGTCAATCGTTTGGTTATTCCATCGTTCTTTTTGTGAATGCCGAAATAACAACAAGGTTTAGAACGCATTGTTTTTCTCGCTTCAAAATAATAAAAGTTGAACAAACCTTTATCCAAACCGTTTTCACCCTTAAAATAATCATTCAAACCTTCTAATTTATCAAAAGGTCCCAACCATTGTACTGTAAATGATTTATCAATGCGTTCCATTTATTCTTGTTTTATTCACCAAAATTTCGTACCTTAAAGGTACAAATTTAACTACATATTCAAAATGAAAAAGATTTTAATTTCAGCAATGTTGCTCGCAACCTCTCTTGTCGGCTGCGGACGTTCCGAAGCGGAACACCAATGCGACACAATCAGACAAGATTCCATCCCGACACAAAAACCAAACGTGCAACTTTCCGAACAGGAATACCTGGAACTCATCGAAAAAGCCATCGACTCGGGAAAGTTCGTCTACGCGAAAAACTACATCGACTTACTCGTGACCTGTTTTCCGCGTTCAGAAAAGAAATCCTTCTACCTTGTTCTGCTGGATTTGCAATCCAGCAGCTATGAATATAAGGATTTGTAATCCGCCACATAAACAACGCCCCACATTTTGTAATTGTGTTTATTTGCTTCTTGTTGTTTTCTCGCATTGAAAATGCTGGTATTCGTTACGGTCGGATTGCAAATCCGCCCGAACAGAGAATATATGAAATTATCCTTGTCTCTGTCAATGTTTTTTCAGAAAAAACTCCACGGCATTTAACAAGGAAGAAAGGTCGTTCTTTATTGTATATAAAACCAATTCAGCATCAATATCGAAATAACCGTGTGCAATATGATTTCTCATACCCATGATTTCTTTCCATGGAATTGAATCATATTCAATTAAAAGTTTTTGATTTGTTATTGAGTCAATTTTCTTGAAACCTTCTCCAATTGCTTCCAACAGCATACAACTTGCCGCTAGTTTTTGCATACCTGACGAATTGTTGTAATAACCATCAATCGATACAACATCGTTGTTCCATTCCTGTAAATCGAGAATGGCTTTCTTTATTTGTTGAAGAATTGAAATTACCAGTTCATGCTGCTCCAAAGATTCGAATTCCATCTTTTTCAATTTGTTTCTTTAACAATGGGTTCATATTGGGGTGGTCGCGAACGACGTCAACAGGTCGATTTAGCAGGGATTCCAGATACTGTTTTATGCCTATGACCAAGAGCATTTTAGGAGGCATTTGTACGAAAATGTCCACATCGCTATCTTCGGTCATCTCGTTGCGGGCAACCGAGCCGAACACGACCAACGAATCAACTGCAAACTGCTGTTGCAGATATGATTTGTTTGCCTGCAATATTTCTAAATAGCGAGTATTTGTTTCCATAACAGTATTTTTTCAGTGCTAATGTACAAACATTTAAGGGAAAAGCAAATTCTTTTTTTGAACCTCTGCGTACAATTTTGGCAAACGTTCTGCAAAATAAGAGGGTAATTCGGTTAATAGTTGAACGGAATCTTGTTCCATGTACAAAAGTGTTTTGTACATACAATCATCCACGGAGTTGTCAACCACAATTATTTTATTGAAAAAATGAAATGTCTCATCAAGATTTTTATATCCCTTCTTCCATTTTTCGCCAACGGTTCTATTATCGATAAAATGTCCTTTAAACTCTTTACGCATTAAAATACGTTCGGTTGCAATCGAAGTGTTTTCCAAACAGAAAAAGACAAGTGTCACAGAATACTCTTGCTCTTTGAACTTCTCAGCCCAATACAATGGATATTCATCATAATTGGTTTCGTAACAGAAATTCAGTTTGTTGGCTAACGCAAATTCTATCTCGGATTGAAACAAATCGTTTACTTTTTTTTGAGCAAAAGCGTCGCGAAATTCGCTATCAGGCAATGAATTATAATATTCCAAGAAATTTCTATCGTAATCAAATGAGGTTTCATTTGCTGGCAAAAATGATTTTGCGAATGTGGATTTTCCGGCACCGTTGCACCCTGCGATAATGGTTAGTTCAGGCATTTTGTTGTTTTATAAGATCCATTACTTCTTTGCTTAAACGACCTTCTCGCTTGCGAATCCGAAACAACTCGGAACGTGGCTTCACTTCTGTTTCAAGTATATACTGTGCTTTGCTCTGTATTTGAGCCAGCGTCAAGCCCGATAGTATGATTTTATCTTCCATAATTGGATTTTTTCAGCGCTAATGTACAAACATTTACGGAAAAAGCAAATTCTTTTTCTGTTACTTTCTGTCTTCAGCAACAGAAAGTAACCTTGTTCTGCTGGATTTGCTTCGTTCTGCTGGATTTGCAATCCAGCAGCTATGAATATAAGGATTTGTAATCCGCCACATAAACAACGCCCCACATTTTGGATTTGTGTTTATTTACTGCTTGTTGTTTTCCCGCATTGAAAATGCTGGTATTCGTTGCGGTCGGATTGCAAATCCGCCCGAACAGACGGAGCATTATTTTGTCATATATCCTACTGGCTGTTGTTTCTCTATCTGTTTCTACAATCTCAAATATTGTTTTTCTCCAATTATTCATTTTTATATTGTTTTAATAGTTTTTAGTCCTTTATATACACTTTGTGAAGTCGAAAAAAGTCCACAACAATCCTTCTGTAATGTACAATTATTACATTGAGAAAGAAAAGTATTTTTCCAATCCGATATTGATTTTCTTGCAAAAGGTTTTATTTCGTTTGGTAATAAACAAAGCGGTAGGTTGAATAATGCAACATCAAAATTAAATTGGGACAGGAACAGAACTGCCTGTTGTAAATAATCAATATACTCAATAGGTTCAATCCAAATAAAATCCCTATTCTTTATGGTATATCCAATATCTTCCATCGCCATAAAAGCAACACTTGAAATAAAAACAAGATTTTTTGATATGAAGCGAGCCATCTGTGGCAGGCGAAAATAATTTTGTTTGTTCAATACTATACGTAATTCGATGTCCATTTCGTTTGCCGCCAAATTGTATAGTCCTAACATTGTTTCGGTATAAGCACCTTTTACTCCGGCTATTTTGTCGTGAATCAAGGCAGAATCTGAATGAAGTGGAATTCCAAGAGTGATTTTTTCTTTTGCAAGATATGTAAATTTCTCAGTGTATGTGCAATCGGAAAATTTACGTCCATTTGACAAAATATGGATATATGTATTTGGCATTTTTTTTTGAATAAGCGAAATCAACATAAATAATTTCTCGTCCAACAATGTAGGTTCACCGCCCGAAATGCCAATAACACTTAATGATTCGGGAGCACTTTCAATAATTTTTTTATTTTTTTGATAAAAGAAATCAATATCGTCTTTTTTAGTCGGTGGCTGACAACACATCAAACAACGATTGTTACATTGACCTGTAACAAATAAAGTATTGTCATTTGAATGTATGTCAATGGTATCTCTCACTATGCATCAGTTTTATTTATCCACGACTTAAAAATAGGTAAAACCTCGTTTTCTCTTTCCATCAATAGTAAAAAAATATAATCAATAATGGATTTATACTTTTTACATAGCAATGACGTTGGGCGATGTCCATACATATCACCCTGTGTGGAGTAATTTCTCACTGGGTCGGCTCCACAATAGGACTGATATGAACAATTGGAACAGCCTGCAAGACACTCATTAGACCAAGTTTGTGATATTTTTTGAGATTTCTCCCCATAGAAAATATTCTCATATGTATCGCTTATTTTGCCCAAACGAAATGTAAAATCCTGTTTTTCTGCCAACATTCGGGATTCGTCAGAAGCGTAAACATATCCATCATAATTATAGACTATCACACTATTTATCACCCCTGCAGGAGATTGTAAATCAACAAAACCAATAGGGAATGGTGTCAGTATTTTTCGTAAAACAAGACAAGCAAATTCCTCAACAAAGAATACTCCTTTTTTGTTGATTTCAAGAATATATTCCAATGTTGTTTTATAAAAATCTATAAAGCGAGAATTGTAATCTTCCCAATTGGTGTTTTCTACAGCCAAGCCATATGGATTCAACGCCCGAATAAATATGCTATGAAAATTGTTTTCTATATAAGAATCGACTATTTCTTTTGAGTATTGTAATGCTTCAATGGATGTCGTCATCAAAGCAGAAACTTTATCCATACCCAAAAGGGTTCGGGCTTTTTCTATACCTGCAATCACTTTTTCATAACTATCATTTTTACCTCTATTGCGATTGTGTAATGTTGCAGGTCCATCTAACGATGTTGAAATAAGAATATTGTACTGCTTACAGATTTCCAAGACCTCATCAGTTAAATTTACGCAATTCGTGCAAAGGACAAAAGTGAGTTCTCTTTTTTGAGTTAGATTGATTTGCGAAGCATATTCCGCTGCAATTCGAATCAAATGAGGTGTTAGAGTTGGCTCGCCACCTTGAAATTCCATTGTCAGATGCTGTGAAGGAGATTTAAACATCAGTTCTACTGATTTTCTCAAATCTTCTACTTGCATATCCTTGTAACAAGCATTTTCTTTTTGACTTGATGCTTGACAATAAACACAATTCTGATTGCAACGCAATGTCAATACAAATATGTGCAGGGCTGTAAAACCATCTAAAAACGATTTCTTTGTTCGTAATCTTACTGCGTATATATCTATTAGGTCGGGAATTGGTGTTAGACTGATAATATAGTTGGCTAATAAATCGTGAAACAAGTCTTCCTTTTCTTCTATCTTTCGATAAACTATTCGTTCTACAGTCCCTTGTGGGGCAACTATATAATCCCCAACTTCATTAACAAGGATTTCCTTGTGATTTAGCCGTCGGAAATAGAAGGGCAACAAATAATACGAAGCACTACTCATAATCTACAAAATCATCGTTGTTTGCAAATGCTTTGATGTACAGAATAGTACGAATATCTTTTGTTTCCTGTGCTACAATTTGCCGTAATTTAAAATCATTCAAATCTTGTTGGAATTGTTGTAGAACTCTTTCTTTTTCTTCATTTGTTATATGGATATCTCTCGGATGTAATGTAATAGTTTCCGTATTATCATTCACGTTTCGAGTAATTACAAAGTCATCGGAATGCCAATACACAACTTGACTTATAACAACGTCATCGTACACATTACGATTCACTTCTATTGAAAATGACTGAACCATTTTACTTTTATTTCTTCCAATTCTTCAACATTGTTATTGTCGTAGCACCTGCGTAGCCATCAACGGTTAATCCTGCATCTTTTTGGAATTTTTTGATGGCAGTTACCATTGCCGCATTACAGATTGTATAACCATCGGCATTTGTTTCTATATCACTTTCGGCAAGATAACCGTGTTTTACCAACAATGAGGCAAGCACTTTCACATCAGTACCACACGAACCTAATGAAATTGTTCTATCTCCTAAATTACAAATTTTTGCTTCTGAAGCATTAGTGACATTATAGGATTTAAAGGAACTCGATGTAGTCGTCTTGCTTGAGGATGATGTACTACTACTTGATGAGCCAGACGAATAACTACTACCCGAATAAGATTTTGAGCTACTTGACGGAGAATAATAACTTCCCGAACTTGAAGAACGATGAGAACTGTGACTACGATGGGAACTATGGCTACGGTGCCCGAAAATGCCGTAAGTATTATCAGTATGGAATTTTATGATATATTTTTGTAGAAGTTTCTGTTTCCCTTTTTTCAATTCCACATTATTATCGTTATTATTGTCGGATTGTGTAGCAACAGACGAAGCGTCTATTTGGGGATTTGCCATAACTTTGGCTGTTGCCGTCACAAGCAATGCACCTAATATGCTTTTGAATTTACTTTTCATATTCCGATTATTTATTTGATTTAATATTCCATTTCGTGAAGTCAACTTTACTTTCCACCATTTGTTCTATGCTATCGGGTAAAGAAGGAAAGAAATCAATATCTGTAATAGCCTGCAAATCTTCAACGCTCATAGCATACGAAGCAAGTGGTTTTCGTCCACTAACATTGGCAAACATAAATGCAATAGCACACCATTCTTCATTATCATTTTGTAGCAACGCTTTAAAGAAAGCATCGGGAATTGCAACTTTGTTAGTTCCGATTGTTTTAGGATTTTTCGACACAATAGGACCACAAACCACATAGATTTTCCCTTTTTGACGTGCCAATTCTCGTACTTGTACCTCTAAATCATTCCAAATACCACTATTGAGATTCTTATTTTGTGGACAGATATTTGAAAGGTAAAAGGATTCTTTCATCGCATCAACACTCCATTTCATATCACCTGCAGGAGCCATATGTCCTCTATCCCAACCAGAATTTGAATAATCATATGTTTCCGCCGATTTACCATAAGGGACTTTGGGGTCGGGGACAAACGCTGTGGCACGTGACACAGTGCCTTCTGCCTCTTCTTTTGTTAGTTCGTATGCAACCCAATTAGGGATTTTCCAATCGGAATTATAACTTACCGTATAACCTATATGAGTTATGATTTGTTCAGTCCTATTTTTGATTTTTGTGGGAATTTCTATCTTTTCATTATGTTGAATATTCGCTCCTGGACTTGTAAAATCAAATTTATCGGTATCATTTGTTTCATTTGATAGTAAAAAAATTAGTATTATGGTACCGATTACAACCATAAAACAATTGATTTTTAGTGATTTCTCAACAGACGCCATAGTACATACATTTTACATTGGAATATCAACAGAACAAATCTCCGCTAATTTTTTGTCAGTCAGATTGCTTTCTTTTGACAATCTATTTGCCTGTCGTTCTATAGTCCGTTCAAATAAATTGCGTACAAAACGGGCATTGCCAAAATTCTTATCTTTGTTCGCAACTTCATTTATTAATAATGCTTTCAACCGCTTCTCTGCTTCTTCTGAAATTGTATAATCAAAATCTTTTGCATTTTTTTCAAAGATCTGATATAATTCATCTGCCGAGTAATCAGGAAATTCTATATATCTGTTAAACCTTGATTGAAGTCCAGGATTTGAATCAATAAAGTGTTGCATTTCATTTGAATATCCAGCGAGAATAACAACCAATCTATCCCGATTATCTTCTAGTCTTTTTAACAATGTGGCAACGGCTTCTTTCCCATAATCATTCTCACTCGACGAAATCAAAGAATATGCCTCATCAATAAACAATACACCATCTAATGCACTATCAATTATCTTATTTGTTTTCACTGCAGTTTGTCCGACATATTCGGCGACCAATCCCGACCTGTCTGTTTCCACAAGGTGTCCTTTTTTCAAAATACCAAGTTTTTTATATATACTCGCCACGATTCTTGCAACAGTTGTTTTTCCAGTACCAGGATTTCCGGTGAATACACAATGATATGAAACGGCGGAGTTTTTCAAACCTTTTGCTTCTCTTTCTTGTTGGATTTTTATGAGATTTGTTAGTGATTCTATTTCTTTTTTTACCGAAAATAATCCTATTAACGATTTTAGTTGTGGTAGTTTTTGTTGATTCTTACTCCTTTGAATTGTCGAAGAATTTTCAGTTGTATTGTTAACATTTTTCTCCGACAAGCTTAGTATTTTACTCAACCATTCTGATTCCTTCTCATTAACAACGCCATCAGCCTTTGCGGTTAAGGACGCATAACGATATAACATAACAAGATATTTATCTCTCAAATCAGTGTTATAATCTTTTAATAGAGTGGATAACAAAAATATTTCCTCTACAGGTTGATTCATATTTATAGAAGAAATTATTTGTTGTATTACATCTTCTACGGATTCACACACATTTTTCTTCATGATAAAATCCAGTTTATCGTATTCAAATCTATCCATGCCGTTTGTACGACAAAAGAAATAAAATAACCCAAAACATTCTTTCTCTTTTACATTCACTTTGTGATCCAATTCCACAAGACATTTTGTCATATCCGTCAAAATCAGAACTCGCAGTTGCTCTTCCGTCTTTGCAGTTCTTCCTTGTATCGATATGTTTAAACCATTTACGGTTTTTAAAAAAACAAAAAAATCTTGGTCTTGGCACAAAATATCAAGAAATAGAATTATTTTTTCAATTTCTGATGTAACAGCAAAAAAATAATCCTTCGTAATAGTTCTATTGTCAAATTCATCAGAAATATTCATTTTCAGAGGTGTACTTTGTTTTACTTCCTCCGAAGGCTTTTCTTCCTTTTTGTTGATTACAATTTTTAATCCTACTATACCAAGAATAAAAATTATTCCCCAAGTAGAACTAAAAGCAAATATAAGTAAAGTAACAATTATCAACATTATCCATGATAAAAGCCAAGCTGCATTAAGCAAACATCCTGAGTTTTCAGATTTTTTATTCTCCATAAATTGAGATGCGTTGATATCATTTATTTTTCCATCAGCGATTTTTTGTCTATTGCGCAATCCTGTTCCTGGTATGTTTGAATTTAAATATGTTCCGTTTTTTCCATAGGTTACACTCATTCCTTTCCCGCCAACAGAGAAACTGGGTCCGTTTTTCCCTACATTCATATGAACGCCAGGAGCAATCTTTATCCGTTTTCTAAAAGACCAAGCCATTTACACATCAAAATACGTTCCTAAATCTTTCATTTTTGCTCCATTATTGATTGCTTTTTGGGCAATCTTTTTATCTATTTCATAGAAATCTTCATAACATAATCCGAATAACGCCTGTAATTCAACTTTTGTAAGTGCTTCTTCTTCATTAACAACCTTGTCTGCATACATCTTATCAAGTTCAATTGTTAATAATTGTTCTATTCTTGCTTTTAAGCCAAATTTATAAGAATCACCTTCTTCGATGTCAAAAAACAATCTCATTTTTTTTACCGTTGTAAATTCTTCTTTTGTTACAAGACCATCTTCCAAACACAATTCAATATAGTCATATACTACATTGGCAAGTTCCTTTTTGATTTCTATCTTGTCAGATGAACTTTTATCAATAATTGATTTTATTTCAGGGAAAAACATCTTATCATTCAAAATTAGGTTCAAAATATTTTGAACTTCTTCAGAATAATGTTTTTCTGCCAAAAGTTTTTTCACAAAGTCTTTTAATACATCTTTCATACACACCTTTTATTAAAAATTCCTCTTTAGTTTTAATAATATTGGAAAGACCACTTTAATTTCTAATCAGCCTATTTTGTTGAATAGGCATTGGTGTAAAAATAGGAAAAAAACAATAATTCTTTTCCTAAAGATAGAAAAATTTGGCATATATATCGAATTTATGCCGTAAAGAAATAATGGTACACTTTTCTGTTCGGTCGGATTGCAAATCCGCCCGAACAGAAAATCTGCGTATGTCAATTTTTATTTCTTGTATTTTGCTTTTACAATCTCGTAAGAGTTGCGTGTAAGTTCCTGAAGGAGTGCATCGGGAGCTGTATTTGCGTCTACACCTATCCAATACTTAGTTGACAGATTGAATGGTTTGCCAATGCAACTATACTTTGCTTTCAGTTCTTCTATCCGATCTGGTTGACATTTGAGAGTGACTATGCTGAAATTATCGCAATCGAAAAAAGAAAACATGTGACCGTGCACGTAAAAAACCAAAACACCAGAAGCATACTGTAAAGCTGTGAAAGGTAATTTCTCTTCCACGTCTGAACCCAACGACAGGCAGTACTCACGATAATCCTCTATATTCATCTTATTCTTCTATCTGTTGAAAAAGTAATCATATGTCACCAAAGAGTATCTTATGCATATCTGGGCATAAAGATAGTCGTTCTCATTGAAATGAACTATAATAATATAGTTATCTGGTTTTATTTAATTTCAATCAACACCAGTTCGGCTGGCGGTCGGATTGCAAATCCGACCGAACAATCCAGCCTTTTCAATGATTGTTTTATCACGGAAATGTGTGAGATATGTCGTCCTAATGACAAGAATCTTACAAAAGAACAGCATAAGGAAATTGAAAGTAATATTAGGAAAAGATTAGATTGGATGCGAGAAACAAACTTTTTTAATCAATTTAAAGTAGTTATTCTGGCATGTGGTTCTTATGCAGAAGCAATAAAAAATGATGAAGTGTTGCGAAAAGATTTGTTTGGTGAAGCGTTTATTGTAATCAACTTTCAAGATGGGATAAACGTTTAGAAAATAAAATACCAGATATTCAAAGGAATTTGTATTAAATTTCAATATTTTGGAACGTTAGAGAATTTTTGTTTATTTTTGTACGTAGATAATGAATTTTACGAATCTGCGAAAGTTTTAAAAGATTAAAATTTTATAGAGAATACCAAAGAGGGACAATTTTATTTTTGAAAAAAATCAATCATTATAAAAAATAATTACGTATGAAAAGATTTTGTTTTTTAGTAGTATTTACTTTTTGTTATGTATTTTCCATTGTTGCGTCAGAAACGTCAGTTAATGGGATTTATTATAATTTTGATAAAACAAATTTTACGGCAAAAGTAACGTATAAAGGAGCTGAAGATGATTGGATGTATGACTACACCGGAGAGGAACAATATGTAGGAATTCTCAATGTTCCCGAAACGGTTGTGTATGAGGGCGACACTTATACCGTTATTGGATTTGATGATGATGCGTTGATTGGTAGTAAATTGTTGGAAATTTTAGTAATTCCTGCCACGGTTACGGAATTTGGTACAGGAGTGTTTACCCTTTGTAATTCGTTGCATACAATTTACATTGATGAAGGAAATTCGACTTTTTTCATGTATGATAAAGTTATGTATAAACGAAATCCGTTGAGTTTGTTTTTTGTGCCACGAGCAGTAAGTGGAAGTATCGAGGTTTATTCTGGAATTACAACAATACCGAGTTCGGCTTTTCAGTCTTGTAATATTACAGAAGTAATTATACCAGAAAGTGTTACGACGATTAAAGATGGTGCGTTTAATAATTGTATTTGGTTGGACAATGTAGTTATGGGAAATCGAGTATCTTCTATTGAAAGAGATGCTTTTAGTTCTTGTTCTTCTTTGCAAGAAATAGAATTTCCGGCTTCTTTGCAAACTATTGGGAATTCCGCATTTTCCAGTTGTGAATGTTTGTCTAAAATAACATTAAACAATGGTTTAAAAACGATTGGAAGTTATGCTTTTAGTCATTGTTCGTTGCTTTCATCTGTAACGTTGCCAAGTAGTTTGACTTTGATTGACGATAAGGCTTTTTATTTTTGTGAATCGCTCAAAAAAGTAAACAACAACAGCAATCTTGATATTCAAATTGGTGCAGAAACGCACGGTTATGTTGCGTATTATGCAACGGAAGTTATTACGGGAACGGTATCCGGAGTGTCTTTTACGGAAAATTTTTCAACTCCGATTTTTTCTATGAAAAATGGAGAAATTCATTTTGAACATGTAAAAAAATCTCACGTTTCGATTTTTACGATTGATGGGAAATTGATTTTTTCTCGCAAAGTTGATGAAGATTCATTTTCTTTGCCACTTTCGGTAGGGCAATATATTGTGCGTATTGATTCGAAAGGATATAACGTGATGATTACGAAATGATGAGAACAAAAAAAGGAGATTGAAAAAATCTCCTTTTTTTTATTAAAATTCTTCTCCAGTTCGGCTGGATTTGTAATCCAGCCGCTGCGTGCATGAGGATTTGTAATCCGACCTCCGACCGCAACAGATATAGCATATTTATTCTGTTCCATTTTGTTCTGTTACTTTCTGTCTTCAGCGACAGAAAGTAACCAAAGAACGCCGGCGACGCTGCATCTTCGCTAAATTTCTTCTCATTCCGCTAAACTCTCGGGGATGGCGCCCCCCACAAAGCCTCGCCGCCAAGCCGAGAGTTCTTAACGCTTCATTCAAAGAAATTTTTAACGCTCATCTGCAAAGTCGCCACGCTATTGTTTGGTGGAAAATAGTACTTCTTTGTTACACAAAACGAAAACATTTGTCAGCACGACAGTCCGACTGAGCCGGGCGGCGTTAAAAAAATCAATGGAGAGAACGTTAAAAAGGCGTTGGTGCCTTAGTACGTTATGGGTAGTATAACGATAGCGTGGCACTTCAACGCCTTTAGTGAACGACATTGATTTTTAGCCGAGCGGGTCCGTCGGCGGCCTTTCTTTGGGTTCCGTTTCTTTCGCCGCCGAAAGAAATGGAACAGATTTTCTGTTGCTGAAGACAGAAAATGCTGGTATTCGTTACGGTCGGATTGCAAATCCGACCGAACAGAGAATGACAACCTACCATAAAAAACAGACAGATTTATCTTCTGCCTGTTTTTTTGAACAAGGTTAAATGTTTTTTTCTATTTCACCACAACTATCGGTTTGGTAAACGTGCCTTTGTCTGTCTCTATTTGTACAAAGTAGTTTCCTGCCAGTAAGTTGGACACATCAATTTGAGTTACGTTTTGTTTTTGCATAACAATACCACCGACTACATCATATACGATTACTCGTTGAACGGTTGCATTCGTCGATATTGTCAAAATATGCTTTACAGGTAGGGGATATACATTCAAATATGTTTCCGCTACGTCAAGTGACGTACCTTCATTTCCGTCTTGTTCCTCGTCGCTCAACGTCAAGGATTTTAGAGAATATTCCTGCGGAGGACAATCACCATTGAGATTCACAGGAAAGTATACACCGCCATAACTCAAGCAACCTTCTCCGTTCTGGGCGTAAACAACAATGTTACCCGATGTTCTGTTGAAATTGACCGCTATCTGGTTTGTTCCTTGACCAGAAACGATTTCTGCATTTGCAGGAACTTCCCAATGATATTCCGAAGCGTCGCCCGAAACGGTATATATCACGTTCTCGGCTGTGTTGCACACATTGTTATCCCCCAAGTATTGATAGTTCAAATTGTTTGGTCGTATGCGCTGTTCAATGACAATTGTGGTTTCGGCAGTTTGCTCTCCATTCACAATTTCACGAGCAGTCAACGAAACAGTCTGCATTCCCGAAAGGAAATGAATCTGAACGGAGTTTGCAGTTTGTGTCCCAATCTGTGCATTGCCTGTAACCGTCCAACTATATTGTGCGTTGCTGGCTGGTTCGGCAATAGTGTAGGTTAACCAATGGTAATCTTCCCACTGGTTAGATTTGCAGACAACACGAGCACCGGCTATTTCTATTGTTCTTACAACCTTTTCTTCAATCTGTACATTGCTTTGTGCAGATAATACATCACGTATATTGCCGATAAAATCAACAACTTCGGCTTGAACAATGGCGTTTCCTTCCGCTTTTGCGACAAACGGAAGCGAAATAGGCAACATATCTGTTGAAGAAACCAATAATCGGATTCCACCCTCACAAGATTTAATAGTTAAACCACTTTGTGAATACGAATATGAGGTATCTCCGTTAAACTGCAATTTCTCATTGTCATATTGTATTGTCGCTATCAAACTTGATACACAACCACAATTGGCAGGGTTATTCAAGCCAAATTCAAATTGTATGGTATCTCCAACGAATGCGTCATATTCTTGTTGCAGAACCTCCCAACGGCAATTTGACTTGACCTCGATTTGTACCGAATCCTCTGCTGCACAATAGTCGTCATACGCTGAAACCACATATTTCAATGTATGGGTTCCAATTCCTGCCAAAGATGGGTTGAAATAGTTTCCGTCCGTTATTCCGTCGCCCACCCATTGACCATTTGCAGGAATAGCCGTAAGTGCTATTGCCGTGTCTTGTTCGTAGAATGTCTGTGGCACATCTATTTGTACAACAGGAGATTGTCCTATGGTAATTGTTCCTGTTGCCGTATAACTCCGTAGGTTTCCGTCTTTAAGAATGTCATTTACGAACAAAGTCATATTCGATTCGCCTTGTCCGACAACCTCAAATTGCAATGCCAAAAATTCTGTTGTGACAGGGGCGTTATTTGACACTATGGCACTCAATACGTTCCCATTTTCCCTTACATAAACCGTCTTGTTGTTGCTTTCAATATCAACATAACGTACAACGGCCGTGTCGTATGTCAAACAAAAATGTACATCCGATATACAGGCACAAATATCCGACACTCGGACAGGTATGGTAACTAATCCCGCTGGCTCACAAAGTACCGTGTCGGGGAGTATAAATCTGAAATTGCAGTCGTTTGTAACAGTAATTTCAATGCTGTCACGACCACCACACGTTTCTCCGTTGGGGGCTACAACGTATGTTAGCGTATGTTTGCCTACGCCAACAGTAGCCGAGTTGAACGTGGAACCCGAAATGCCGTCGCCTTGCCACGTTCCGCCTGTCGGTGTGGCTTGCAGTGCAACGGTTTCGCCTTTTGCAATCTCCGATACGGTTGGTGAAATTTGAACCTCTGTGCTTGGTGCAACCGTTACAACACCATTGACGAACGTAACGGTAGGTTCTTCACTATCGCCAGAACCTGTATATTCAAAACTTATAGGCGTAATGTCAGATGTTCCTGATTCTAACGCCTTAAACCGTAGCGTACCAATATTGCCACCTCTGAATCCTGTTCCATTTTCCACGCTGATTATTGCACTTACCATTCCATTGCCACAATCTTTGAAACGGACAAAGTTGGATTGGGAATTTACTCCTTCAAGTTGGAGAACAGACGAATTATAGCGTACCGAGAAAAACATGCTGTTTACACAATAGCATTCCACATCGGACATTGAAAGTGCGACATCAAAAACATCGTTTTGACATACCGACTTGTTTTCTGCCGAAATAACCATTTCACATTGTTGTGGTTGCTGACATTCGCCAATGGGAGCAATGTACGGATGCAGACAATTGTGCGAAACGCAACCCTCTCCGTTTTGGGCACATACAACCATATTTCCTGCAACGCCGTGGAAATCAACAACGGCTGTATTGCCACTTTGCGACACCAATGTGTTACCTTCGGGAACCGTCCACGTGAAAGATTGTGCGTTGTTTGCCGTTGCCGTATAAACCACTCCTTTTTGCTCTAAACATACTGCACCCCAACCTGTGGGACCGTCAACGGAAACCATTGTGGGGCGTATATTCTTTGAAATTTCTTTTACCGTTGTTCCCACTATTCTGCTTCCGATACGTTCCGTAACACGAATGGTGACTGTTCCCGTACCCTCTAAGAAGCGAACCATTACGCCAGTACCAGTTGCAGTATTTGATGTGATGAAATCCGCTCCGCCCTCAATGCTCCACTCATACGTAGAGTGAGCACCAGGTCTTAAAATCCCGTATGGCAGATAATCAACCGACGAGGAAGATTCCCTGCAATCTATCGACGAACCTGTTATTTCGAGGTTTTGGGCATACGAACCGAGCACCGCCAAAAGTAGTGCGACGATTGTTATTCCTATTTTATTTCTATACCTCATAGTTTTATCTTTTTATTGTACCACAACCTTTTTCACTTGCGTTCCACAATGCACAAAATACGTACCCGATGGCATGGAAACATTATTTTGCACCTTTTGCCCTGCCACGTTGTATATTGCATATTCCTCACAACTGCATTCTATTTTTCCGTTTACAACACGGATTTGAATATCATCTGCAAAAACAGGGTCTATGGCACTGCCACCGCCATTTACAATAAATTCTTGGCTCTGTACCATCTCATAAACCTCCTCGTCCTCTGGAATTACTTTTATAACATAGTTTGCAGTTATATTTTGTGGCAATGTAATAACAAACGCTTCTCCCGATTTTATTTCCACATTATCTTGCACCACTATAGTTGTGCCATTGACTTGCTCTACTAAAACCTTTGCAGTATAGGTTTGATTTTCTGCATTGCTTATGGAGCATTGGATTGTACCGTTTTCTTGCTTTTCAAATGAGAAATCGGAGTTTTTTACTTTATGGATACCTTTATAGATTCGAATATTATAATCAGTCGGAATTGCATACAAAGTATTATCATTTGCGTTCTGAACTTTTGATGCACATGGGAATAAAGCTTGTTCTATGTTCCAAGTGTTACCTCCATCTGTAGATACAATGACTTTATCGTTTGTGTATGCAGGATTTTCTGATAACATCGGCAATACTAATGTATTTTTTGAAAAGGGCAATATTGACGAATATTGTTGTACAGGTGTGTAATTTTCGCCATACCATTTTTTTTGTAGGTCAAAACTAATAGTGTCACACGTGTAAATATACCCATAAAATTTATCTGTTAAAATCCATTTGTCATCATAAAACATTATACTTAAAAAAGGGGTTCTATTTTCTTTATCCTCTGAAAGTAACGAACACGTCATATTGCTTTTGGGGGAATTGACATGTGTAACTAAAATTGTCTTTGAATTTGCACTGCGAAATAATCCAAGATGATTGTTTGCAAAATAACCATTTAACGTTCCATCATAGTTTAAGAAATCGTCGTCATCAATAAATCCAATACGATTCCATGAATTACCGCCGTCTAATGTTTGGTAGAGATAGTATTCGTCATAAATATAGCCGAACGATTCTGTAAAAAACTTCATTCTCGTTTGTCCATATATGCCATATAAATTCATGTTTTTTCCTATCCAAGATTTTCCTCCATCTCGTGATATAAATAAACTATCGGTACTGGACATGTAAATAATATCATCGAAAATAAATTGCATTGTATATAATGTTGTATTAAAATCTTTGTACGACCATCTTTTCCCTCCATCAAACGTATAAAACAATCTACCTTTCTTTTCTCCAATTATAAAAATCTCGTTTTTTGATTTTACAAATATATCTTTCCCTTTCATGTTTCCATTGTAGATATAAGAATAACGAGTATTATTTAGAGCTTTGGTTGTTATATCCGAGGAGGGGGTATATATTTCATTCGTAACTTGCCATGTTTTCATACTATCATAAGACATAATTTTACTATCTCCGTTTTGCCCTCCAGACACTGAAGCCCATACCTTTCCATCTCCTAAATCATACATGGATTGGGGAACATAGTAATATGCAACCACACTATTACCACCATCATACATATTTATTATTCGGCAACCATCTAATGTTTTGTTAATCCGATTTTCTACAGTCAAGATTATATATCCATTTGCAAATTGAAAAAAATGTGCAGGCGTTATGCCAAGTTTTTCTGCAGTCCATGTTTCTCCACCATCTTTAGTCACACAATATGCGCCTTTTGTAAAGATATATCCTAATTGGTTGTTTACAAATGCCATATATATATTTGCATTTTGTGAAATTTCTTGCACTAATGCGTCAGTTGTAACGACACTCCAATTTATACCCTTGTCATTACTTCTATATATAGACAATCTATTCGATATTGTATTATATACCGTAATAAAAGCCGTTTCGTCGTCCCGCCACGTTGTATTTACAATTTTATCAGATTCATTCAATATAAGATCAGAAGATTTCCAAACACTTCCGCCATCTGACGTATAAAGTATATTATTAACAAATTTTTCGTTTTCTTCATACATAGAGGTATATATACCATGAAGAGAATCCTTTGCAAATTGTAATCCTATCGTTTGATAATCAATATCGACAGTACCTGTAAGTGTATTTCTTACAATGTTTTTTATATTATAGGTAGGATTCCATGTCTTACCTGTATCTGGTGACTCTGCAAGCCAACCTTCCTGCGTTGCTGCAACAACTTTCCCTCCTTTTGTACAGGCAGACTGGGTAATTGTCATACTGAAATAGTCTGGAGTAACATCTTCCCATTCGTACACAAATTGTTGTGCAAAAAGTACACACGACATAATTGTCGCATAGAATAATACGAAAATCTTTCTCATGGCTTCTAATTATTTTGGTTGTTTTGACAATTTGTTTGCTCTAACATCATTTCTGCCAACCTATCAATATCGGCATTGTTAACAACACCGTCTTTATTTATATCGGCATTCTCAAGGAAACAACTATTGAGCGTATATGTTCTTTCTCCACAATTAGTGTGAACGGTTATTGTAAACCCTCCGTCAGCAGTTGGTTGTAATGTTGCCCCACCTTGTATATATCCTCTCAAAACATCTAAATCTTCCAAAGTATAACCAGTTTTACCATCTATTACAACTAAATCATTGTTTTCGCACGTTGTGGTATCACAGTTTTCTACCTCAAAAGTAATGCTTGCGGTAAGAGAATCACATTGATTTGCTACGGTATATTGATATTCATAGATTCCACATTTACCATCATTGGGCTCACTTATCTTAGTCAATGTGCCTTCTACATCACTTATTGGGTGAATTATCTGTTCTCCCATTGTATTCCAATCGGAATATTGGATTTTTCCATTCTTTCTATACCTCATAGTTTTATCTTTTTATTGTACCACAACCTTTTTCATTTGCGTTCCATAATGCACAAAATACGTACCCGATGGCAAAGAAGCGTTATTTTGCACCTTTTGCCCTGCCACGTTGTATATTGCATAATCCTCACAACTGCATTCTATTTTGCCATTTACTACACGGATTTGAATATCATCCGAAGAAATGGCGTCTATGGCACTACCACCGTTGTTTACTATAAATTCTTGACTCTGAACAGTTTCAAATACTTCATCATCTTCTGGCACTACTTTTATTATATAATTTGCATCTATGTTTTTGGGTAATGTTATCACAAACGATTCTCCCGATTTTATTTCCAAGTTTTCTTTCACAACGATGTTCGTTCCATTAACTTGCTCTACAATTATCTTGGCTGTATAGTTTTGATTTTCTACATTGCTTATAGAGCATTTTATTGTACCATTTTCTTGCTTCTCAAATGAAAAATCAGCATTCTTTATTTTGTGAACGCCCTTATATACATGAAGATAACGTTTTGTTTCACAGGCGTATATTACATTAGGATTATCTGATTTTTCAAGTAAAGACGCTCTTGGAGATGGAAAGTATTCCGCATTCCAAGTCTCTCCATAATCAAGACTGATTCTTGCAGTATCGTTTTTCCCTGCGGTTTCTCCAAGAACAGGTTGCACAAGTATACCATTACCATAATCTAACAATGATGTGGTCATTATATTACCCATTCCATAGTCTTCTCGATCAGCAACTTTTTGGAATGAATAATTTGTATCACAGATATAAATGTTACCAACAATAATATCTTTTAAAATCCAACGTCCATCCACGTAGTTGATTAAAATATTAGACCGTCCAGTTCCTTCTATTTTATTTGATATAGCAGATATTGTTACAGATTCATTTTCAATATCAACTTTAGCAGATAAAAAAACTTTAGAATCTTCGTTCTTAAATAGTCCTAATCTTTCATTTGCAAAACAACCATTGAAAGTTCCTCCATTCTGAATAAACTCCATCAGATTTTTATTATATAATTCAGACCATGATTTACCCGCATCTTTTGTCATATAAATATAGGTATCGTCATATACATAGCCAAAATCTTTTGTAAAAAAATGCATCCGTAAACCTTTGACATCAGGAAGTTTCATACCTACCCAAGAATCGCCACCATCAGAAGATATAAACAATGAGTCTGTACTTAACATATATATGATATCATCAGATATGAACTGCATTTGAGATAGAGTACATTTAAAATCTTTATAATCCCATGATTTTCCTCCTGTTTTGCTTTGATATAATCTACCATTTTGAGTCCCTATCACAAATATTTCGTTAGCAGATTTTATATATAATAGTTTACTTGTCATATTGCCATTATAAATATATTGTGACATAAATTCATTCAATTTATTAATCGGAGGAATATAGGTTTCCTGTGTAAACACCCATGTTTTCAAACTATCAGTTGAGGATATTTTATTATTGTTTATATTGTATCCACCAGAAACAGAAGCCCAAATCTTTCCATTGCCTAAATCATACATTGATTTTGGTATATTATAATATTCGGAACTCCCCACTTCCCTATCATACATATTAATTACTCGACAACCAATTAAGTTTGTATTAATATGGTTTCTTACAACAAGAAGAATTTGCCCATTATTAAATTGGAACAGGAATGCAGGTCGTATATCAATATTCTTTGTTTCCCATGTTAAACCGCCATCTTGGGTTATACTATAAGATCCATCTGAAAACACATATCCCAACAAATCATTAACAAATGCAATAAATACGTTAGAATCGTTTGTAAAAGATGTAGAAGATATGCTCTCATACCTTTTCTCCCAATAAACGCCATAATCATTACTTGCGTATAAAGATAATGTGTTGTCATCTGTTAAGATTACAGCAAACACTGATTTTGTTGTCCAATATACATTCAAAACCATTCCATCAATGTCGGACGCAGGAGAACTCCACGTTAAACCACCGTCTATAGTATAGAGAAATACATTCTTGAATTTATTTTCTTTTTTATATGTGACGGCAAACAACCCGTGTAGGGAATCTGAAGCAAAGTTCAGAACTGTAGGATTATATATAAAATCTGCCTCTTTTGTAAATAAATCTTCAGTAACATCGACTACATCATATGTCATTGTCCAGTTTTTACCTGTATCAACCGATGCGGCGAGCCATCCTTCTTTTGTCGCTACTACAACTCCTCCTCCTTTAGTATATGCTGTCAAAACAGGCTCTATTCTCATGAATTTTGATGTCACCTCTGACCATTCGTAATCAAACGATTGAGAGTAAAGTAAACACGATGAAATTAGCGTGAAAAAAGTTACAATAATTTTCTTCATGGCATCTAAAAATTTTGGTTGTTTTGACAATTTATTTGCTCCAATATCAGTTCTGCCAATCTATCAATATCGGCGTTATTAACAACCCCATCTTTATTTATATCAGCGTTGTTAATAAAACAACCATTAAGCGTATAGGTTGTTTCTCCGCAGTTAGTCTGAAGTGTTATCGTAAACCCTCCGTCAGAAGCAGGTTGTAATGTTGCACCATTTTGTACATATCCTCTCAATACGTCTAAATCTTCCAAAGTATAACCAGGCTTGCCTTCTATTACAACCAAATCACCGTCTTCGCACGTTGTGGTATCACAATTTTCAACCTCAAAGGTAATGCTTGCAGCAAGAGAATCACACTGAGTTGTAATGGTATATTGATATTCATACGTTCCACATCCTCCATCATTAGGTTGGTTGATTTGTGTCAGAATGCCTTCTGTATCAGTTATTGGGTGAATTATCTGTTCACCTAATGTACTCCAATCTGAATATTGAATTTTTCCATTGGTAACCGTATCAGAACCAACTACCAAGACCAATTGAGGTTGTGTCAATCGTTCAACGAAGGTTATTGTATGTTCCGCTTCTCCTGAACATCCATCTGAAGTAGTACCTGTTACATGGTACGTTGTGGTAGGATACGTAACTTCGGTAATTGCATTTGTACTACCTGTGCTCCATTGGTATGAATCAGCACCAGAAGCAGTCAGCGTCACTTCGTTACCAACACATACTGTATCGGCACCTGTTATGGTAACTATCACAGGTTGTCGTAAGCGTTGAAGTTCAACAGAATCACTAATCGTTTGTGCACGTACTACACAAGAATCTGTTCCACAATTACTTGCTACTTTTACTGGAATACTCGCAGAAACCAGTGCAATTGATTTTGAGGTTGGACAATGTTTGTTCTCCTGCAAAGTTAGCGTAAACAGACGGGATTCATTTATAGGAATTTCATATCCTGAAGGTGCTATAAGTTCAATATCTGTGGTTTCGTTGTAATTTGATAACATACGCAATGAAAAATCTTGAAAATCTGAACGTGTTTCATCTATAGTCAAGCCATCTGGCAATTTAACTTTTATAATAATATTTCCCAATGGTTCGGTAGAACTATTATTTGTTACTGTTACCATAAGCTGCCCTTCTGCGATACCTTCAGATTGCGTAGCAATAAATTGTGTACTTGAGGTTGTTATTTCCAACATTTGAATTTTATCAAGACCATCTATTGGTAAATTATATACAAACGTTTTTTCTTGAGGTTGTCCACAATTAGTTATTGCAGATGTTTTAAAAATTAACGGTGATATCACAACATTGGAATCACATTCAACCATAACTGAAAAATCCATAGAAACGATATCTGCATCAGTATTTCGAGAAGGAAGTATTGAATCCGTAAGAAAGAGCACTGTAGAAGACAAAAGGTCATTTGTTGTAGTTATATTGCCTATAAAAGAATCATTTATTCTAAATAAATGATTCTGATATGAAACATCAACTGCATCATTGGTTAAAATAACATTATTAGATGAAAAGAAATCTTCACATATTATAAATCCAACATCGGAAAGACTTGCTCGTCCAGAATTATATAAATCCACATGAATAGGGATTTCTTCACATAACTTATATTTTTGTGTTGGAAATACTTCTGACGCAGATAGTTCAGCTTTCATATTTTCAAGTGCTAATCGGGTTGAGAAATTATTACAGTTCCTCAGTTCAAACTCCTCAGGAATATTATCTGTAGTCATAATATCTTCACAACTCCAAATGGCTGTTACATCTAAATAACTTATTCCTTCATCTACACAGCCACTCATAGTTACAGTAACTTTAACTATGTCGTTTTGGTTTTTAGAAATATCACCTATATTTATGTATGCAACATTCCCTCTCTTTTGATATTTTGGCCTTGAAATCACCGTATCATTCACTGTAATAAATGCAATATTCAAATCAGTTACATTATTTTCACTAGGTTTTATTCGCAATGTTACATTGGGAGCCTTAGCATTCCCTGTGTTTTTTACAAACACATTCCATGTAGTGTATGTAGTAAGTCCTTGCTCCATAGATGAATCCATTTCTATAACAGGGGCATTTATTGGGTGCATATAGAAAAAATCATGGCTAAATGTCTCATTTTCATCACACGAAGCATAATAGTCACTATATGTATATGTACCATGTAAACTATCGTTATATGGCCTACCGTCTGTGGCACAGAGTGCATGTACATTGGGGAAGAAACGGCCCCAAATTGTAGAAGAAGAGGAGTCTATACTATAACCAACCGAATCTAAATCTACTTCATAAGATTGTCCAACTTCCGATGGAGTCGTATAATAAAATCCGTCAACAGCAGGAAGTTCAACGTGTAGTAAATGAATAGGGTGTTCTTTTACAGAAGAAGCGGCAGGAGTTGTAGTCAAGGCTATATGTATTGGACTTTCTACTTCAAACGGAAACTGCGTAGAGGAATTATCACGAAATTGAGGGTCATAGACCAACAATATAGAACCTTTACTATTTGCATTATGAATTCTATTCTCGTCATCTTCAATGGCAAATTCCACACGAATATTGCAGTTGCTTACATTAGGAAGTGAGTGGTCACCTTTAATAAATACCTCTGCTGTTAATTGCAATGGAACAAGATTTAATGATTCTGCATAAGGAAACGACAGCAGTTCAGAAGCCCACACAATCCCATTATTTACTGTGTTTTCACTTATTTTTTGTAAAGAATACGAAGATCCATTAACAGAAACCGAACATGCTACAGATTCAAATTTCAATTGTCCATCTAAATCATAAACTCGTGCAATAATTCTTTGTGGATGGGAACACGTGTCATTGCTTAAGTAGGAAAGTTCGCCTACTGCATCTATTGAAAAAGTTTCACAAGTGTTTATTTTCTGAGGTGTTATAGGTAATACTTCTGTTGTATGCACATAAATGCAAGATGAATTAAATAATGTATCGGGACATTCTACAACGGTGTTACCAACTATACTATCAACGATATATAACACATCACATTCGTTAGTTTTTACAGCCAACTTAAACAATTGTGGCTTGTCACATGATGCAATAATATCAATATCTTTATTATATCCAATTCTTCTTTGATTATCAACTTTTATTATGCTATCATTATACATTAAACTAATGTACTCTGCATCAATAAAACCGTTTGTCTCAAAATATCTTTGTGCATTTAAGTCTACATCAATATGATATGTTGCAGTATCTCCGCTTCTACTATCCGTTGGAGACAATAGTGAGAACTGCCTTTTTGTAAGACTACTCGAAAATATGTCACCTACTTCTTGGTACGTGCCATCAATAGTTTCTCCTATTAGGTAAATTGATATATTTACATTATCTGTTGGAGTAGGAATTATTGCTTTTACTTGAAATGTAAAACTTTCTTGAGGAAGCAAGTCTGGTATACTATCACCATCGATATCTGTTATCGGAAGTCGATAAATTCTAGGAGAAAGCTCTTTCATTTCAGTACCATTATATTCAACAGAGGTGATTTGGTATCCAGAATTTCCAAATCTAAGTCTTGCATTTTTTAACGTGTTTGTTAATATATTCTCTGATATATTTGAAACTGTTACATTACATATAAACTCCTCTCCACAATAATTAGCCTTTTGCTGTACTTCTGCTTCTGCATGCAGTATAACATTAGGGTTCACACATTGATAATCACAGATAGCAGAAGCGTTTGTTTGCTCATTACAATTTTCAAATCCATTCTGTACTTTTGCAATGTATTTCACTTGAGTTTGTAAATAGAACTTTGTTGGCTTGAAAAAAACTAAGATTTTCAAATCTTCTCCACCATCAAATGAATCCTCTAATCCAGCATTTCGAAAATCGGAAGACGTAAGATCTATACTATACATCCCACTTGCATATGTGGGTTCATATTCTTGGCTTGCGATTTTAAACTTTATCTCGGAAAACGCATCAATATTTTGCATAAGTAACATCGACACACGCAAATTGGAGATTGAACCTGCTCCAATCGTATTTCTTATTGATATCGTATCAATGATAGGGGTTTGCCATTGTATTTCTTTAATATTATAATTTGTATTGACAGTTGATTTCCCAACTGTCATGTACAAATTGGGAATTAGAAATCTATAACTATTTGTCGGAAAATTATCATGACAAATTGAATCTTGCTTTGCATAATTTATTTGAAGATTATTCGAATGAAGTATTGAGAACTGATTTGAAATATTTGTTGGAATAGCATTACAACTCAACCGTATATCATAATCCAATGTATAAGCCTCTGAAGATTGCAATGTATCATTCAAGTACATTGAAGTTGAATCTCTCACCAAAATTACTCCGTTCTTCTTCAATTCTAACGAAAACAACTCGAATCCATCGGGTATTTGCAGTTGCATATTATCAATAAACAGTCCATTGGGTGTTGTATTGATAATATCAGTCGTAAAATGGGCTTGCTCTCGTCCCGCAAAATCTAATGTATCTGATGTACTGGTAGTTGTGACATTCAATGCCGTTTGTTGTTGCTGAGCAAAGCAAACACTAAAGACTCCAACTACAAAACTAAATGTTAAGAATAAATGTTTGAGTTTCATATAGTTTTATTTTAATTTTAAAGAATATTATCACGATTACAAAAATATGGTAAACTATTTTTATTGTTCTTTGTTTTTCTATTTGATTTTTAAAAATATTTTCTTATATTATTTCAAAGTGTATTTTCTACACTTTGAGCATTGAAACTCGTTGAAATTCAAAGAAAAGATTCGTATTTTGGGGGATTTTGCCTTTCCTCTGCAACAGAAGTAAACGTATGGTGTGTTATACGGTTTTGAATCCAGTTCGGTTGGATTTGCAATCCAGCAGCTATGAATATAAGGATTTGTAATCCGTCACATAAACAACGTTCCGCATTTTGGAATTGTGTTTATTTGCTGCTTGTTGTTTTCTCGCATTGAAAATGCTGGTATTCGTTGCGGTCGGATTGCAAATCCGACCGAACACTTAAACGTCAGTTCTCCAGTTCGGCTGGATTTGCAATCCAGCCGCTATGAACCAGTTCCCCAGTTCGGCTGGCGGTCGGATTACAAATCCGACCGAACAACCCAGTCCCTATGAACCTAAGGATTTGAGCCGTTCGCTGTAGCATTCCCCCTGTATGCGTCTGGTCTGGCCGTGGGTTCTCCAATGTGCTACAAAATCCTGAGCCTGTTTACGGTCGTAGTAGTGGCGGCCGCTGAATTTATAGGTGTACAGCGGCACTTCGCCGTTTGCCACCCAGCGTTTGAGCGTGCGGGACGAAATGTTCATCTTCTGTGCCAACCACGAAGCTGTTACTAAGTAAAGAAATAATTCGCCGCTTTCGGGCGAAACGATCTTGTCGTCAATCATGCAAGTATGTTTTAGGTCGCCGTATATCTGTTTGCAGACAACGGCGAAGTAGTTTTATACTGCAAATATATAATAAAATCTTCTGAAACCCACTGCTGATGCGAAAAAAAAGGTTTTTTGCCGTCGCTGTGGGACGGGGTCCGAGCAAGACATTCTACGTACCTTGTCCGACTCTCCTCCGACCCAAGTCTTACTCAAGTCTTACTCAAGTCCTCAAAATTGGGGAGCAGACTCGGACGAATTACGGCTTTGGTACGGCGAAAACCACCCTTCGCCATATAGCCACCACTGATTATGAGCACGTTACAGCCGTAATTGGACAAAGTGGACACAAGTGGACATAAGTGGACAAATGTGGACAAAGTGGACTTTATTGGACAAACGCATTGGCGGAACGGAGAAACGACATAGTTTTGCCTCCGAAACACAAAAAGCCGACGCTCACAGCCGACTGCCTTTTGTGTGGAGAAATTAAATTTTTACATAACCTTAAATTTTTTAAAAATGGGAGTAATCAAACAAGGAATCCTCGGAGGATTCAAAGGAAAAACAGGAACGGTGGTAGGTAGCACGTGGAAAGGCATATCGTATATGCGCGGACTGCCCATAAGCGTCCACAACCCGAACACCGAGGCACAGCAGCTTCAGCGTGCCAAGTTCAAACTCATAATGCAGACGCTCAGACCAATGACGCCGCTCATCAACATCGGCTTCAGGAAGTATGCGGTGCAAATGACCTGCCGTAACGCGGCAATGCGTCACAACATACGCGCCTGCATCACCGGCACCACTGCCGAAAACGTGACTGTGAACTGGGAACTGCTCAGTTTCTCGCTCGGCACGCTCACCAATGTAGACGATGCCCGTGCGGTGTACGACGAGGTAAGCGATTCATTTCATTTTTCGTGGACAAACAATGCCGGCAAGGCCGAGGCACGCAACAACGACAACGCCCTGCTGCTGATGTATAACGTAACCCAGCAGGACACGCTGTATGTTTCCGAAGGCATTCACCGCGAAGACGGCGGAATACCCGTTGCCCGTCCGCGTCACTGGAAAAACGGCGACCAATGCCAGGCGTACATTGCATTCGCATCGCCCGACTACGACACTGTGAGCAATAGCCGCTGGTTAGGAGAAGTCATCGTAGGATGATATTTGTTACTTTCTGTCTACAGTCTGTTCGACTGGATTTGTAATCCAGTCGCCTTTGTTCCACTAATCAAAAACATTGGTCAGCACGACAGTCCGACTGAGCCGGGCGGCGTGAAAAAAATCAATGGAGAGAGCGTTAAAAAGGCGTTGGTGCCTTGGTACGCTACGGGTTGTCTAACGACAGCGTGGCACTTCAACGCCTTTAGTGAACGACATTGATTTTTAGCCGAGCGGGTCCGTCGGCGGCCTTTCTTTGGGTTCCGTTTCTTTCGCCGCCGAAAGAAATGGAACAAATGTTGACAGAAAGTAACAGAAAAAAATGATATTCGTTGCGGTCGGATTACAAATCCGACCAAACAAGGGAAATCCGACCGAACAAGGGAAATCCGCCCGAACAAGGGGGGCGGATTACAAATCCGCCCCAACAGGGAATCCGCCCGAACTGGGGAAATAAAAATTTTACTTTTTTACCAAAACCACTATAACGATTACGAATTTCTCGTAATTTTATACATTTAGTTACATTTTCTAACTATCCTTTTGTTTAGTATTTTAATTTATTATAGTTTTGCATTGTTTTAATTAAAGAATGTAAGAATAACAATGTAAATTATTACGAAATGGAAAAAAGATGGTATGTTTTTATGGGTATTTTGTTGGCAATCACAGTGGTTGGCTGTTTTGTGCCATCGCAACCAGAGATTTGGACATTGAGCGACAATATCAATCTTGCCGATGTGGCATGGCTTCTGACGGCCACAATTTTCGTGCTGATGATGACTCCGGGACTATCATTGTTCTACGGAGGTATGGTTCGCAAGAAAAACATCATTTCAACAATTCTGCAAAGTATTGTGGCAATGGGACTTATCAGCGTGATTTGGGTGTTCTGCGGATTTAGTCTTGCCTTTGGCGACGATGTTGCCGGCGTGGTTGGAAATCCCGCAACGTATTTCTTCATGCACAACGTGGGCGGTCAGGCAACCGACAAACTATCAACGCAGTTGGGATTGACGATACCGCTTGCTCTGTACGCTCTGTTCCAGATGAAGTTTGCCATCATCACTCCGTCGCTTATCACGGGCTCGTTTGCCGAACGCGTACGTTTTTCGGGCTATATGGTGTTTATGGCATTGTTCTGTTTGTTCATTTATTGTCCACTCGCCCACTGCACATGGCATCCTGACGGCTTGTTCGCTCAAATGCACGTAAAGGATTTTGCAGGCGGAATAGTAGTTCACGCCTCTTCGGGTGTGGCTGCCCTTGTGGGTGCGCTGTTTTTGGGCAAACGTCGTAATTTGGAATCGCAGCCGGCAAATATTCCGTATGTAGTTTTAGGTGCGTCGATGTTGTGGCTTGGTTGGTTCGGCTTCAACGCGGGTTCAAGTCTTGCCGCAAATGAAGTGGCAGTAAGAGCATTTTTGAACACTAACACTGCCGCGGCAACGGCAATGCTTACGTGGCTGTTCTTCGACGGAATCCGTGGCAGAAAACCGTCGGCTATGGGTGCGTCGGTCGGTGGCGTCGTGGGCTTGGTTGCCATCACTCCTTCGGCTGGCTGGGTAAGCACTTCGGAAAGCGTGCTGATAGCGTTTGTCACCACACTTATCTGCAACATGGCATGCTACATTAAAAACAAGAAAACTGCCGTTGACGATGCACTCGACGTATTTCCAACCCACGGATTGGGCGGTATTGTAGGCACACTACTGACAGGAATTTTTGTCTATAAATACGAACCCGAACTTGCCGAGGAAGGCGTAACACATCTGCAATTCTTTGTAAACCATTTGATTGCAGTCGTAATTGTGTTCGTATATACATTTGGTGTATCGTATGGATTGTATTGGATTACCAACAAAATGATTCCGATGCGTGTGGGTGCCGATTGCGAGGAAATCGGTCTCGACCGTAGCCAGCACAACGAACATTACGGCCGTCTTCGCGAAATTGCCGAATACGACGAGAAAAATTTGGAGATATAATCCTATTCAGTTGATTTTAAATGTAGTGCCGAAATCTATCGACACTACATTTTTTAATTCATATTTGCCGCCTTGAATGCGTATGCAGGAATCTGCCCGAGTGCAAGTGCAAGATTATCAACAAACTCCTGTAACTTCACCTTTTTAAGCATTGGACGGGCAATCAGCGGCACATTGGCACGAAGCGTCACTCTAATTCGTGTATCGTATGGTGCTATTTGTTTGAGCTGAATCCATATTCTGAACATATCGTTCCCTTCCGTACCAATTTTGAGCGTTTTGTAGGGCTCTTTTTCGAGAATGGAAAGAGTAAGGCTCATTGCCTGCATTGCCTGAATAGTAATGGTTTCGCTCGTTACGGAAACCTTGTCTTTTACTTCGGCGGGAAGCATTGTACCAAGGTTTCTGAAATCGGACACAAAATCGAACAGTTGCTGGTCTTGGCAACTGTTCTTTGTGATTTTGCTTACGTATTCTAATTCTTTTCCCATTAAAATTCAGCAGATTTTGGATAGCGTGGGAAAGGAATCACGTCGCGGATGTTCGTCATACCTGTCACAAACAACATAAGACGTTCAAAGCCAAGGCCGAAGCCCGAATGAGGTACCGCACCAAAACGACGGGTGTCCAAATACCACCACATATCCTTCATTGGAATATGAAGTTCTTCGATACGTTTGTTCAACTTATCGAAATCGGCTTCACGTTCCGAACCACCGATAATTTCGCCAATGCCAGGGAACAAAATGTCCATTGCGGCAACGGTTTTTCCATCAGGGTTTTGTTTCATATAGAACGCCTTGATTTCCTTCGGATAGCCAGTCAAAATAACAGGTTTTTTGAAGTGTTTCTCAACCAAATAGCGTTCGTGTTCGCTTTGCAAATCGGCACCGAAACCTTCAATTTTGTATTTGAACTGACCTTTCTGGTTCGGTTTTGAGTTCTTTAAGATTTCAATAGCTTCGGTATAGGTTAGTCTTTGGAAATCATTTGCAAGCACAAATTGCAATTTCTCAATCAACGGCATAGTGCGTTCCGATTCCGGTTTAGATTTTTCTTCCTGAATCAGACGTTCCTGCAAGAATTCCAAATCTTCGCGACAGTGGTCGAGCGCATATTGAATCAAATATTTAAGGAATTCTTCTGCAATATCCATATCGTCGTTGATGTCGGCGAATGCGATTTCGGGTTCTATCATCCAAAATTCTGCCAAGTGGCGGGTTGTGTTGGAGTTTTCGGCACGGAATGTCGGTCCGAACGTATACACCTTCGACAACGCCATACACGCAAGTTCCACTTCCAACTGTCCAGAAACAGTAAGGTTCGCCATTTTTCCGAAGAAATCTTCGCTGTAATCCACTGTACCATCTTCGTTTTTCGGCAAATTATTCAAATCCAGCGTAGTGACTTGGAACATTTCGCCGGCGCCTTCGCAGTCAGAAGCCGTGATAATCGGCGTATGGATGTTGTAGAATCCTCGTTCGGTGAAGAACGTATGGATAGCATAAATCATATTGTGGCGGACGCGCATAATGGCACCGAACAAATTCGTACGGAAACGCAAGTGGGCGTTTTCACGAAGGAACTCCAACGAGTGTTTTTTCGGTTGGATAGGATATTTGTCGGGGTCGCAGGCACCAAGAACTTCGAACGATTCGGCAACAACCTCAACGCGTTGTCCCTTACCTTCGGAAGCCTTCAGGGTTCCATTCACGCTCAACGAGCATCCAACGGTGATTTTCTTCAAATCGTTTTCGTTGAATTTCGCCGTATCGAATACTATTTGTATATTTTGCAACGAAGAACCGTCGTTCACTGCGGCAAACATCACGTAACTGTTTCCTCTAAAATTTTTCACCCAACCTTTTACGGTCACTTGTGTATCTAATTCCGTAGCTTGTAATAAAGCTTTTATTTCTGTTTTTTGAGACATAGTCTTTTATCTTAATTCTTTAAATATACATCTAATCCATAGCCAACAGCTTCAGTCCATCTTAAATCCAACTGTTTGCACAAATCCTTTTGCCCGAATTGTTCACCAATATGATAAATCTGCAGAATAGTTTTTGTGTAATCTATCATATCGGATTCAACCTGCTTATAGAAGTCTTTTTGAGGTTGCAACGAAGAGAACCACTCTATTTCATCGATAAGATTTTCGGCATAAGTCGTAAGAAGTTCATTTCCCTTTTCGAATTCTTTCGCCTGATAGTGCGCAATCGCAGTAGTGATAACAGATTCGTCGAAATATGGGAATTGCCAATCTGGCATTATTTGGTCAAGTTTGTTCAAAACCTGTTTTGCCGAATCTACCTTATTTTCTGCCAAAAGTTCAAATGCAAGAGAGTTAAACATTTGACGGATGCCA
Organism: Bacteroidales bacterium; assembly: GCA_017516865.1. Lineage (GTDB taxonomy): Bacteria > Bacteroidota > Bacteroidia > Bacteroidales > UBA1715 > UBA1715. The sequence continues at coordinate 140,546 of JAFXAU010000009.1, read as the reverse complement.
ATAACCTTCGATGTTCTTTCGTGGAAGTGGTCAATATAGACATTCTTCTCACCCATTCCACCCCATCTGTATACGTTCATAAGTTTATCGTACAACACATCGGTGTCGAGGTAAGGTATACGAGGGTCGTCGTTTTTCACAGGAACAAACTTGAATGCAAATCCGTCATAGCGAAGATAATTTTCGAGACCGACTTCGTCTGCCGACGACTGGCTTGTGAAATACAATGGTCTATCCCACTGGAATCCATCAAGACAGTCATAAATTATCAATTTGTTCTTGTAGACATTGTTGTCTTTTATTGTGAACTGAACGAGCGAATCAATCAAATCGGCATCTTTCCGCGAAACTGCATTGTTCTTCAGAGCCAATTCTTTGTCGACTCTAAACTTGAGATTTTTCGCAGGGAAATAATTGTATTTATCGCCGTAGTAATCAATTAGCATATTATCGTCGCGGACCACGTCCATTGCTTGAGCAATGTCAATCACCTTTCCTTTGACAGCACCAAATTCTCTCACGGGAACCACATCGCGAATTCCCTTTCCGACCTGTTCACTTGTCAACTTCATAGGAAGCGGAGCAGATTCATACGCCCGACATTTCATTTGCTGTGCATACCAATCCGTTGCCAACAACGGTGTACACAACACACGAACGTCGGTACGGACACCTTCGATTTCCTGAATGTACCACAATGGGAAGGTATCGTTGTCGCCAGCGGTTACAATCATTGCATTCGGGTCGCAACTTTGTAGATAGTTGTATGCAAAATCATGAGCCGTATATCGGTTTGAACGGTCGTGGTCGTCCCAGTTCTGAGTAGCCAACAAAACAGGAGCTGGCACAGTTATGAGCAATGCTGCCAAAATAGCTACAAGCGTTCCCGTTTTCTGCGAATTTTTCAAAGCGTTTTTAACTATGTCGAAAACCGCCATGACACTCAAGCCAATCCAAATACAATATGCATAGAACGAACCTGCATACGCATAGTCACGTTCACGAGGCTCATACGGTTTTTGATTCAAATAGACAATAATTGCCAGACCAGTCATCAAGAAAAGCAGAATAACCACAAACGAGTCGTTTCTTTTTCTTGAAAGATGGTACACAAAACCGATTAAACCTAAAATGAACGGCAACATATAGTACACGTTACGCGAAGGAATATTCTTTGCTTTTTCGGAAATCTGCGACTGGTCACCGACCAAATGTTTGTCTATCGCATTGAAGCCTGTAATCCAGTTACCGTTTTGAATGCCGCCATGTCCCTGAATGTCGTTCTGTCTTCCGCAGAAATTCCACATAAAGTAGCGCATGTACATAAATCCAACTTGATACGAGAAGAAATAGCGGAGATTCTGACCGAATGTCGGAACATCATAGTCTTTATTTTCTCTTGCATAATGAACACGTTTGGTATTTCTGCCGTCCTTTATGCCCGCCCAGTCTTTGTAACCACGCACATGATGAGCCTCGCGGCTATACATACGTGGGAAAAACGTACACATTTCGGAATGCCATACATATTCAATACCATTGCTTACCTTGACGTATTTACCGTCACGTGGCGTGTAGGTGAATTTTTCCTTAACTTCGGCACTGCCGTCAGGTTTCCACTCTGGAGAAGCATTGTAATACGGACCGTAAATAATTGGCGTTGAACCATATTGCTCACGGTTTAGATATGACAACAACGAAAATGCATCTTTCGGAGCATTTTCGTTCATCGGCGTTCCCGCATTCGAACGGATGATAATCATAGCATACGAAGAATATCCTATTACAATGACCATCAGCACGTTGACGATAGTATTGAGAACATATTTATTCTTATTGTTGATGTAATACAAACCGCCGACAATTCCCGCGAAAATTATCAACCACACAAGTGGACTTTCCGTCAACGTAGGAATACCCAACAACATTGTGATGAATGTAACAACACCGACTTTCACCCACTTATTTATGCTATCGTTTTTCGTCACAATAATTCCTGCGACAAACGCAAGCGTAAGCACTATCAACCATGCAAGCAAGCCCGACTGGAACGGCATTCCCAACGTGTTTACACAGAAAAGTTCGAAAGACGATGCAACGTCGATGGAACCTGCAATGATTCCCCACATCATAAATGCGATGAACAAAAATGAAAGGAGGCACGTAAATATGATTCCTTTGATTGTCGGTTGGAATTTCTTGAAATAATAAACGAATACTATTGCTGTGATTGTCAACAAGTTCAGCAAGTGAACACCGATTGACAAGCCCATAATGTATGCGATAAAGATAATCCATCGGTCGCTACCAGGTTCGTCGAAATGGTCTTCCCACTTCAAAATTGCCCAGAACACCAGAGCGGTAAGCAACGACGACATACCATAAACTTCGCCTTCGACAGCCGAAAACCAGAATGTATCGGTAAACGTGTATGCTCCGGCTCCAATGAGGCCGCATGACAGAATCACAATAATATTGTCGAGAGACAATTCATTACCTTCGAAGAATTTCTTTGCAAGGTGAGTGATTGTCCAGAACAAGAACATGATAGTTGCACCGCTCGCCAAAGCCGACATGGCATTCACGCATGCCGCAATTTGTTCGGGCGACGAAGCGAACAAGGCAAAAAATCTACCTAAAAGAAGGAAAAACGGCGCCCCCGGTGGATGACCGACTTCCAACTTGCCCGCTGTTGCAATAAATTCTCCACAATCCCAAAGGCTTACCGTAGGTTCAATGGTCAGCAAATATACCATCGAAGCACCGAAAAATGCGATAAAGCCGAGGATGTTATTCCAAAGTTTGTATGTTTTTTCCATCCGTATGATTTTTGTGCAAAATTAGTAAAACAAAATATCTATACAATTGTTTGTTTCTATCTTTTTTCGGAAGTATTCCAACCTTGTGCTTTTATATGTATGAAATCTCCCGAACGCGAAATCATGCCGAGTCCTTTTTCTTTTTCGACAACATTGCCGATAACCGCCACGTCTTTTATTTTTTTTATGGCTTCATAGGCTGACAGCGGCACCGTAAACAACAGCTCGTAATCTTCGCCTCCGTGCAGAGCTGGAATTATCGGTTCCAAATTAAACTCGGCACAGACCGTTCCCGTTTCTTCGTTTATTGGCACTCTTTCTTCGTAAATCTTACAGCCCACGCCCGAATCAAAACAAATGTGGAACAATTCAGACGAAAGTCCATCGGTAATGTCTATCATCGACGTAGGAATGATGTTGTTTTCTTTCAGTTTTTCAACAATGTCGAAGCGTGCTTCGGGCTTTAAGATTCGCTGAAGTACATATTCGTATCCGGCAAGTTTCGGCTGAGAATCTTTATTTTGATTGTAAACCGCTTTTTCGCGCTGCAAGACTTGCAGTCCGGCGTACGCTCCGCCCAAATCGCCCGAAACGCAAATTAAATCAGTGACTTTCGCCCCTGAACGATACGTAATTTTATCTTTTCCGACGGTTCCCATTGCCGTAATATTGATGGCAAGTCCCGTCATCGAAGCGGACGTATCGCCACCGATAAGTTCAATTTTGTAGTTTTGGCAGGCCGTGCGGATTCCATCGTACAACTGTTCCAACGCATTAACAGAAAACTTTGCCGACACAGCAATAGAGACCATTATCTGTTTCGGAGTCCCATTCATGGCATAAATATCGGAAATCCCCGCCACGACAGCCTTGTAGCCGATATGTTTGAGAGGGGTGTACACAAGGTCAAAATGAATTCCTTCCAAAAGGAAATCGGTAGTGACCAACTGATATTCGTCAGCCGAATATTCAAGCACGGCACAATCGTCACCAATGCCTTTTATGGTCGATTTTGTCGTATTAAAATTCTTTGTAAGAATATCGATAAGGCCAAATTCGCCTACTTCGTCAAGTGTTCTTTGTTTCTCCATAAATAATTTTTTTCAAAAATACATTTTTTATAGATTTTTCATTTACTTTGTTCTTAAAACGTGGGACAATGAGAAAAATAGTATCTGTATTTTTTTTGTTTTGTACTGTTACAGCAATGGCACAGCAATTCACGTTGGACGACATTTACAAACATTACACGTACTACCACTATCCGTTTTTCGACGCATGCCAAATCTACGGAAATACAATTTATTGTGGCGAATACACAATTCCGTTTGAGTCGGAGGAATGGCGATTCCCTGCTTCGATGGTGAAGGCGATTCCCAACATCCCGAAAAACAGCGACATTCTTGCAAACAAGCAGGGGACAAAATTGTTGTACAGCGAGGACAAGAAATCGTTTCGTCGCAATTCCACCATCGGTTCGTATATGTACTACGAAATGTCGGAAAATGCTGATTCCACACTGCCTAAGCCGTTGTTCTCCGACGAAAACATTCAAATTCTTAATCCAGTGTTTTCGCCCGATGGAGAGAAACTCTGTTTTGTATATAATAACGACTTGTGTATCACCACATTTGATGGAACGTTCCAGAAAATAACCGAAGACGGCGAAGAGGGGAAAATCAGGAATGGTTCGCCAAATATGGTCTATGAAGAGGAATTTGACATGTCAACGGCATATTGGTGGTCGCCCGACTCAAAGAAAATTTGCTTCCTGAGCTTTGACGAATCGTCAATCGAAAACCAGCCAATCCAGCGTTACGACAGCATTCCAACGGGGTCGGAAGGTTGGTTTGAGAAAGAAGTTTTTGAAGGTGACACCATAACAAGCTATCAGCCCGAAAAGGCGTCGGCATATTCCTCGATTGAAAAATACAGTTTTGCCGGACAGGCAAATTGTACGCCGAATTGTTGGGTGTATTTTCTTGAAACTGACAATCTGGAATCGCTTGATAAAGAAATTGTGTCTGTCGCATCTTTTTCAGAAGGGGGAAATGACGAGTATTACATCCCTGCCGTTACATGGCTGAATGACAATGAATTAGCAACCTCAAAAATCAATACGGCACAGAATCATGAGAACATAATTGGCGTACCTCTTATAGGGAAAAAACCTGGCAAGGCATATTTCATTCAAGAAACTACTGACCAGTTTGTAAATGCGTCGAAATTATTTTCCATTCCCGATTCTTCCAATAATCTGATTGCCTTGTGGGAGTACGATGGAAGGCGGTTGTTAGTGATGTTTCGCCCAAATTTTGACAATGGTTGTCCTAAATCAGACTCTGTTCTGATATACTGCGACGATGCTCCAGAAGCAACTGTTTATTTAGACGACTTTGTAACAGAATGTTACGGCTATTTTCCGTCTGACTCCACTGTCCGTTATCAGAAATTTGGAAAAACATCGCGCGACCGACAAATCCTTGCTATGAACATCTATACTAAAAAGGTTTCGAAATTATCGGAGGATATGGGTTGGAACGAAGCAAAATTTTCCGACGACGGAAAGTATATGTTGTTGCACCACAGCGAAATAAATGTTGCGACTCATTCGGAATATACCATATCGGCGGAATTGGGCATCAAGCACCACGAGGACGAAGAAATCGCAGGCTTCGAGAAATTATTCCCTCAATGGATAAAATACGAAATGAATACGTTGGGGGGCGTTTACTATAACGATATGAAACTTGCTCCCATCGAGTGGATTACAATTCCCTCGGGAAAAGATTCTTTGAATGCCTATATACTAAAACCACAAGTAAAGAAAAAGAAGAAATATCCTGTGTATGTTACCACATACGGCGGTCCGACCGGGCAGAAGGTTGTTGACGAATACAATTATGAAACATTCTGGTACCAGTATCTTGTACAACAGGGCTATGTGGTCGTGGTGGTCGACACCCGCAGTTCCGACGGGTTAGGGCTTTACAAAGATACGTATGGCAACTTGGGTGAATCGGAAAGCTACGATATGCACGCCGTTGCCGAATATCTGAAAAAGCAGCCGTTTGTTGACGGCTCGCGAATGGCGATTGAGGGCTGGAGTTTTGGCGGCTACCTTTCGTTGCTCACCGCCGCAAAATATCCCGACGACTACAAGGCGGTGGTTTCCATTGCACCCGTTGCCGACTGGCGTTTGTACGACAATATTTATTCCGAGAAATATATGGGATTCCCTGCCGAAAATGCCGAGGGCTACGACAACACGAGTGTGTTGAAATATCTTCCCGATATTCAGGCGAGCATATTTTTAACGTACGGCACTGCCGACGACAATGTACGCATACAAAATTCAATGGCGATAATTAGGAATTGCATTGACAATGAGAAAGATATACGCACACTTGTCTTTCCCAACGACAACCATAGTTTGGCTGGACATCGTTCGCGGATATATTTAATGCGAAACATGTTTCAATTTCTTGAAGAAAAATTGAAATGATTTTCGGAATTTTCACATCTTTCTTGTCAAGTTTACTTTGATTTCCAAAAAAAGATTATTTTTGCACGTCTATTTGCTCGAATGTTGGAATTGGTAGACAAGCATGTTTCAGGAGCATGTGTCTTCACGGACATGCGGGTTCGAGTCCCGCTTCGAGCACGAGACCTATGCTCAGGTGTTGGAATTGGTAGACAAGCATGTTTGAGGGGCATGTGGCCATTAGGCCGTACGGGTTCAAGTCCCGTTCTGAGCACTTTTTTAAACGCAGATTCGAATGCAATCCATATAACCTACATAACATGAAACGAATTCTCAGCATTGAAACATCGACAAGCGTTTGTTCCGTCGCAATTCACGAAGACGGGAAATGTACCGCACTTAAAGAACTAAATGTTCCAAACGCTCACTCAGAAAAACTCACGGTACTTATTGAGTCAATTCTTAAAGAAAAAAATCTACAAGTATCTGACTGCAACGCCGTTGCCATCAGCAAAGGTCCTGGGTCCTACACAGGTCTCCGCATTGGAACTTCGGTGGCAAAAGGGCTATGCTATGCCTGCAATCTGCCGCTCATCACGGTCGACACACTTCAGGCAATTGCATTGTCGTGCAAGGAAACTGTAAAAAACGACAATGCCGACAACGTATATATGCCAATGATTGATGCCCGAAGAATGGAAGTTTACACAGCGGAATGGAGCCAGGCGATGACCAACCTTCGGGAAACATACGCCCTCATTGTTGACGAAAACACCAAACAAAACTTCGACTCAAACAAGCACTATTACCTTTGTGGCGACGGAAGCGAAAAATGCAAGGAATTGCTTGAATGCGAAAACATTACGTTCGTCCCCGACATTCAGGCTACGGCAAAAACTATAGGCGACATTGCCGACACAATGTTCGACAACGGTGAATTTGCCGACGTAGCATATTTTGAGCCGTTCTATCTCAAAGAATTTCAGGCAACTACCCCGAAGAAACTGCTCTAATATGACGGAAGCCTTTCTGCAATACGTCTGGCAACATCAACTGATGTGCCAAGACAAACTATTTACGACCTCAAACGAACAAATTCAAGTCGTTAAAATTGGTACGTTCAACTCGAACGCTGGTCCCGATTTCCTCAACGCAAAAATCAAAATCGGCGAAACGCTCTGGGCTGGAGATGTTGAAATTCACATTAAATCAAGCGATTGGAATACACACGGACATCAGTTACAAAAATCCTATAACAGTGTGATTCTACACGTTGTCGCAATTCACGACAAAGAAATATGCACCGAAAACGGTACACAAATTCCTACTCTCATCATCCCTATTCTGCCCCACGTGAAAAATAACTTTACGACATTCGCCAACATGAATGGAAAAATCAATTGCAACAATCATATACAAACAATTGATTCAAGTCGTATTGCTTTGTTCCTTGAACGACTCGTTGCTGAACGATTCGAAGAAAAAGCAGCACATATTTCAGAATTATTTGGGAACACAAATAATGATTGGGAAGAAACTTTCTATCAGTTACTTGCACGAAATTTTGGTGTAAAGCAAAACCAAGAAGGCTTTGAACTTTTAGCAAAGTCATTACCTCAACGGATTATTGCAAAACACAAAGGTAATTTGCTCCAAGTAGAAGCCTTGTTTTTCGGACAGGCAAATCTTTGGACAAACAACGCTGACGAATACGAACAATCTCTAAAAAAAGAATATCAATTTCTACAAAAAAAATACGGACTCTCCCCTATCAGTCCCACTTGGTGGAAATTTGCACGTATGCGGCCGTCAAGCTTCCCCACAATACGAATAGCACAGTTTGCAAAACTCGTCAATTCTTCGCAATCATTGACATCGAAAATTCTTAATTGTGCAAACTACGAAGACTTAAAATCTCTCTTATATTGTTCCACAAGTGTTTATTGGGAGCATCATTACACATTTGGAACAATTTCGACGAAGCACTCCGCACAAATAGGTGAATCAATGCTTGAAATTCTTGTAATAAACGCAATCATACCATTTTTGTTTGCATACGGGAAAGCGCATCACAACGACGAACTTTGCCAACGTGCCTACGAGATACTTCTATCTTTGCCGCCAGAAAAAAATCGCATTGTCAATCAATGGAATGCATGTGGAATACCAACAAAATCAGCTCTCGAGACTCAAGGTCTTTTACAACTTTTTAATTCATACTGCACACAAGGGAATTGCGTGCATTGTAGCATTGGGCATATTGTCTTGAACAAGAAAATATAAAAAATAGAGACGACACATCGTCTCTACGAAAAACGTACGGAAATGTCTACCGATGTCTTATTTCACCTCCTGCAAAGGTGCTTTCAAGCCTGAATAACCAATCAAATCACATTTGATAGAGCCAATCAGCACGTCGAATTCGGCACGAAGCGGAATGTGATTTGCATCGTCGCTCACCCAGAAACGAACATCGTCCTCGTTTCTGAACACACGACCGACCTCAACAACTGGCTGAAATTTCAAGGCATTGAACGTACCAATTTTTGTCGTAACTTTTTCTTTGCCTTTGTAAACCACTTGCATCGCATAAATCTCGTCGGCAAAGTAAATAGACGTAGTCAATGTATCGTTATACTTCATGTTGCCAAAGCTGGAGCGCATTCTGTACAATGCCGAAACAATGTCAAACGTATTCACCGGCACTTTCACTTCGCCGTTTTTCTTGCTCGTAACCGTATTCTTTTCGTGATTATGAGTCACCTCATCGTAATATTTGTACTTATTCTCCTTAATATTACGAATTGACTTTGAAGGTTTGCACGTCTGTGGATTGAAAAAACTCTCATACACATCGCTCATGTCGAGGAACCACTTAACCATACCCACAGTTTTTGCCGTTGCCTTTGCATGGAATTCGCCGTTTGGAGCAGTTTCGAGGGTAATCTTAGCTTCTCCGCCGTCCATCACACCATAGAACAAACTATATTTTAACTTTTCACCCGTTGAATACGAGCCGCTGTTTGCCTGCCCGAAAATTGAAGTGCAAGCCATGGTAAATACCATCATTGAAATTACTATCCGTTTCATAACTTTTCTTTTTTTCGTATGTTTTACAATGATTGTGCCAATTTATAATTGAGCCTTTTTCAAGACTGAAAAAAACGACCGCAAAGTCAATTTCTGTCCGTACAATAGCATTCCCGAACGATACAAACGGGCAGACAATAAAATCAATATCAAACAAGTTGCAAAAAGTATTCCCGCCGACAATGCAACCTGCCAATACGCAACACCAAACGGCAGACGAGCCATCATTGCGATAGGCGAAGTGAACGGAATCATAGAAAGCCACACAGCCAACGAGCCATTAGGATTTGAAATGATTAACGGCAGTAGAATTATCGGCAAAAACAACGGAAGCGTCACTGGAATAATAAACTGCTGTGTTTCAGTATCTTGGTCAGACATTGCACCGATGCCTGCAAAAAGTGCCGCATACAATAAGTAGCCAAAAATAAAGAAAAACACAAATGCCAAAAGCATCACAAGCCAATTCACTCCCTCTAATGTCTGCAACAAATCGACAGCGTACGACACACTAACCGACTCGGGAACGATTACCTGTCCCGAAACTGTTGTAGCACCAAGTGTTTCTGCCATTTCGGGAAGTTGCGACGGCACATACGGTTCTGGGAATAAAATCAATTGTGCCGACCACACTAAACCAAACGTCAGCAAAATCCACAACACAAATTGCAAAAGTCCCACACTGCCGATACCCGTAATTTTCCCGACCATGAACTGCACCGGCTTCACCGACGAAACAATTATTTCGACCACACGGTTGGTCTTTTCCTCGATAATTCCCCGCAGTACAAGTACACCGTACAATATGATAAACAAATAAATTACTGTGACAAACACAGTAGAAACAATGCTTTTTTTCTCCAACGACGCCTCATTGTCGACATTTTCGCCATCGGCATTCCATTTCTGCACACCGACAAACACGGGAGTAGAAACCTTACCAATAGTCTCGGGAGCGACATTCTCGTGCAAAAGAGCCATATACTCCAAATCACGACGAAGCGCATATCCGACGTAGGCTTTCAGGGCATTGTCTATCCACACGTTGGAGTATATTATCACAGAATTCGAACTATAAATGTTATTCGGAATAAAGAGCACCGCATCGAATCCTGAGTTTGCGAAATCCTTGCTTATCTCGTCAACCGTGACATCGGTTACAATCACAAACTTGTACGACTCAAAATCACGTATTGTCTGTCCCAACAAATTTGATTCGTCAATTATTGCGACACGTTTTTCCCTGTTCTGCTCATATTTTTCAATCAGAAGCGGAACGACCAGCACCGCAGCAAGGAACAACGGTCCGAGAATCGTCATCACAATGAACGACTTGCTCCGAATTCTTGAGAAAAATTCCCTTTTAAATATTTTCCACGTCTTACCCATTCTGCACTGTTTCGTTATGTTGTTTTACCGCTTCGATAAATATGCTGTTCATGCTTGGAACTATAGGATTGAAAGATTCTATCGTTCCCGAATTCATTAAATACTGCACGACATCGTTTGTCGGTACATTTTGAACCATTTCAATCTTGACGATTGTCCGCTCGCCTTCGGTCTTCTGTTCCAACAACTTGAACGACGGCGTAAGTGTAGTCAGCAGTTTATTGTAATAACCAGAAAAGACTATTTCAAACATATTGCCAATATACGAGCGTTTGATTTCGGAAACGGAGCCGTGCATAATCTGTCGAGATTTATTTATCAGCGAAATGTTGTCGCACAGTTCCTCAACCGAATTCATGTCGTGAGTCGACAGAAGAATAGTCGTGCCTTCGTTCCGAAGTCGGAGAATTTCATCCTTTATCAGTTGGGCATTGACTGGGTCGAAACCACTGAAAGGTTCGTCCAAAATAAGTAGCGATGGCTTATGCAGGACAGTTGCGATGAATTGCACTTTTTGCTGCATACCTTTCGAAAGTTCTTCAACACGTTTATTCCGCCACTCCCCTATCGAAAATCTGTCTTCCCATTCTTTCAATTCCTGCCGTGCCGCCTGCTCCGACATTCCTTTTAGTGAAGCGAAATAAAGAATTTGCTCCCGAACTCGCATTTTTTTGTACAAACCGCGTTCCTCCGGCAAATAACCGATTTTCTCAACGTCGGAGTCTCGCAAAGGATTTCCGTTTATCAGAATGTGTCCTTCATCAGGCTGAATCATTTGGTTCAAAATCCTGATAAATGTTGTTTTCCCCGCACCATTTGGTCCCAATAAACCATAAATTTTCCCTTCGGGAATTTCCAAAGAAACCGAATCGAGAGCTGCATGCGTTGAAAACCGTTTTGTTATATTTTGAGCAGAAACTAACATGCCACAAAAATAAAAAATATCTTTGGGATTTATGAATTAAGAATTAAGAATATTGCTTCTTAATATTTCATCATCCCCCAAAATTATAGTCACCAACGACGTGTACACTAAGCGTTTCTTGAAGTTTCCCACACTTTGACAGTATGCAAGTATGCCAACTGGGCTTAATGGACTTAACCTAACTCACGTAAAATGTTTTAATCCTTATCTGTTCCAATAATTTGATAGTTGCTGTTGAATTTCAACTCTATGCCGCTGTTCAACTCCGCCTTCCATGTCTTTTTATCACTTTTTTCCCATTCCGTAACAAATGAGCTCGGGTAATTATTTTGTACGTATGTCAACACTTTTTCTGGAAGAATGCCTGCAGGAACCTGTTTCCGATTACAATCAACTTTTATTAGCTCTCCTTTCATAGAAAAATCTATCTCTATTCCATCATCATAACGGACTTCATATTCAGAGTCTACACCTTTTTCTCTATCAATGCTAATACTTGAAATCCCTTCTACTGAAAAGTATTCTGAAATAATTTTCTTTGCGTTCTCGGGCAAGTCGCTATATTTTACAACACGATCTTGGGAACACGCACACATAGTGAAAGCCAATACAACGAGCAAGAGAGAGACAATTTTTTTCATATCAAGCCAAATTATAAATACTAATAGTTACTTAAGCAAATATATTTATTTTTTTTGACACTTCTCCTATCAAAATATATAGTTTTTATGTTTGTTGCTCCACAATAAATTGATGTTTCTGTACATGCCAAATTTAGAAAATGCAAACAATACAACTAAAGAAGAGTTATTTAAAACTGTTAAAACATCTGAAGATTGGTGAAAAAATCTTTTACTAAAATAAAACTAAAGCACATTTGCTTTCGATGTATATAATCTTCAGATGTCGGTGGCAAATATACTATTTTTTATTATTCATGGGTTCTTGATTTGTTTTAAAACAATTTTTTGGGGGGATTCAAACATTACTGGCAAAATAAACACCTGTTGTATTTGTATTTTCAGAAAAAAAAATGAAATTTGCATAGTACGAATTTTAATTATACAACGATGAAAAAATTTCTCTTACGCCTTATGGCATTTTTAACTATGGCGGTATGTTTCACCGCATGTGGCGACGACAGCAAGGACGATCCTCAATGTAACGACTGCGACAATACAGGACTTGCAGGAACAATATGGCAACGTACAAACGAAAGCGACGACACATATTATGGTGCGAAGGTAATTTACACAGTCACTTTCGATTCACCTCAAACTATGTCTTTCAACCGCAATATTGACGGTGCCGATAATATCATGACCGGTTCATTCACTTACAAAAACGGGAAAGGAACCATGAAAGGAAAAACAACCATTCCTGTTTATAACCCAGACACTGAAGATTATGAGAATCAAGAAATTGATTTTCAAGCCACATTCACCATCAATGGAGACGAATTAACATTCCACTACAGTTTGCGTGATGTTGTTCTTACTAAACAAAATTGATTTTATTTATGTTTAACTTCTAAATTAAAAAACGATGAAAAAATTTCTTTTAGGCCTTGTGGCAATCTTTGGAATGGCAGTATGTTTCACTGCATGTGGTGATGACAATGATGACAACAAAGAAGAAACTGTATCTGCAGCAGAAAGCGGAACATCTCTTTATGACTCCTACAAAGCATATTCAGCTGCCGATGCTGAGACAACAGAAGGGAAAGTAGCAAAAGCAACGGCTGCTTTATCAATGTACAATTCCTACAAAAACTTCCAAAACAACAAGGAAGACAAATCGTGGGCAGGAGAATTTGCAAAAAGTGCCGCTTCGGCTCTTGCAAAAGACAAAACTGGCATTGACGAAAATGCGACAGCAACCGATGTGCTTAACGTATTGAGCGATAAGTCACTTGTAAGCGAGGAAACAACCGACAAAATCCAAGCTGTTTCGGAACTTGCACAAGCATTAAATGCAATATTCTAACAGATATTTCACAACAAAAAAGCTCGATGAAAAATCATCGGGCTTTTTTATTTCCACAAAATACTAACGCATAGATTTTCGTTATGGTAATTTATTACCTTTGCAATAATTGAAATGTACTTGAAATTCACTATGCGGAAATTTCTCGCGCTCTATAGTTTGATTATAATTTCATTCGCAGGATTCTGCCAGCAGGCGACGATTATCGGCTGCTCGGAAGAATATGCCAATCAAACTATCAGCGTATATCAATACAGCGACTATCTGACAAAAACTGAAGAATTGGTCGGCACATTCACTACCGACGCAACAGGATATTTCTCATTCTCATTCGATTGCCCAACAACACGGGAAATTTATATGTATCTTGGCATTTACCGTGCGTTCCTGTTCGTCTCGCCCGACAAGGAATATGAGCTTGCAATGCCACCTTACGAAGAAAAAACACTGGCACAGGAACTCAATCCTTACTACGAACCGACCGACATCAGTCTGGGAATCATCAATAGTTTGTCGGACAGAGATATAAACATTCTCATTTTGTCTTTTAATTCTGTATTTGAGACTTTTACAGCCGAAAAACTACAAGACGCATTCCTTTTTCGCGACAAAAGCAAGATTGAAGAGTTTGAAAGTCAAGTAGACAGTATGTTTTCACGCTACGACGACGACGAATTTTTTAAAACATACAAAAATTACCGACTCTATTCGCTCCGCTACATGGTTTACCAACGTGACAATATGAGCGTCACACGAAAACATTATCTCAACAAACCATTTTACTACTACAACCCTGCGTATATGAATCTATTCAAGATGATGTGGAAAGACTACATTATCAATAACCATACACGAGACATCGGAAAGAATCTAAAAATCGACATTATTTACGGGAAAAGTCCGACTATGTTCAAGAAATCGATGGAGAAATTCATTGCATTTAGAAACGATACGCTCAAGGAACTATTCCTTCTCCAATGTCTCGACGACTGTCTCCGCGACCCCGATGTATTCCCGCCTGCGCCAGTCTATCAAACATTGGATTCAGTCATAATTATGTCGACTATTCCCGAACACAAGAAAATTGCAGAAAATATAAAACAAAAACATACGGCTCTCGAATTTCACGACAACGCTCCGTATTTTGAATTGTACAATCAAGACAGCGTATTGTACACTTTGGAGAAATTCAAGGGGAAATACGTATATTTAAATTTCTGTCGTTCAGAAAATTATGCCTGTATAAAAGATTACAAGGTTTTAAGAAAAATGAACGAAAAAACTAAAAAAGATTTGTATGTCGTTACGTTGAGTTACGAGAAAACTTTTGAAGATTTCCGTTCATTCAAAAAGGCGAATCCACAATATAACTGGGCATTTCTCTATGCCGGCGACAATCCCGAAATTGGTCGTCAGTACAAGCTACGAGGCATGCCGACATATATGTTGCTTGATAAAACTGGAAAAATCGAAATGATTTCGGCACCGACGCCTGCGGATAATTTTCAAGAAACATTTGCCGCTATTGTGCTAAAAAACAAAAAAGCAGAAGCTGCCCGAAAGAAAAAAGGAACGAGAGCAAGAACGTGGTAACACCTACATTTTGCTTACCAATTCGTCCCATTGCATCGTAAGAACATCAATCTGCTCCTGTAGTTCCGCATGACGTTTGTAATCGTCCTGCGTAACATTTGCCGAATCTTCTATGAATTTCAAATTCATTTCGTGAACCTGATTTTCCAAATCTTGAATCTGTGATTCTATTTTAGCAATCTGCGACTGCAACTTTCTGCTTTCGCGTTCTTTCTCCTTCTGACGCTGATAATCTTGTTTTGAGGTCGAATCCTTTTTTTCTTCCGTGTTTACAGGTTTTGCCGACTGCATCATTTCTTGATTGAGCATATTCAAATACACCTGCAAGTCGCCCATTACTTCCTTTACATGAGTATTTTTCACCTCATAAATATTCGAAGCGAGACCGTTCAAAAAATCACGGTCGTGGGAAACAATCACCAACGTGCCATCGTACTTTAAAAGAGCCTGTTTCAGTACTTCTTTTGAAGGAATGTCCAAATGGTTGGTCGGTTCGTCAAGAATGAGCAGATTATATGGCTGAAGCATCAATTTTGCCATTGCCAAGCGGTTCCGCTCACCACCCGAAAGCACTTTCACTTTTTTATCGACGTCTTCGCCACTGAAAAAGAATGCTCCAAGAATGTCGCGGAGTTTCATCCGAATATCACCCACCGCAATCTTGTCGAGCGTTTCGAACACGGTTGCATTTTCGTCTAATATTTCGTCTTGGTTCTGAGCAAAATAGCCGACATTAACATTATGTCCGAGTTGAATAGAACCTTCGTGCGGGATTTCGCCCAAAATACACTTTATCAACGTCGATTTTCCTTCGCCGTTTTTTCCGACTAAAGCAATTTTTTGTCCTCGTTCCACCGAAAAATCAACAGAATCCAGCACCGTTTTCTCACCATACTTTTTCGTAACCTGCTCGGCCTTGACCACAATCGTTCCCGAGCGCGGAGCTGAAGGAAACTGTATTTTAAATGTTCCCGTTTCCGGTTTTTCAATCTCGAGTCGGTCAATCTTTTCCAATTGCTTTATACGAGACTGAACTTGGACAGATTTTGTGGCTTTGTAACGAAATCGTTCGATGAACTTTTCCGTGTCGGCAATCATTTTCTGCTGATTCTCGTATGCTGCAAGCTGCTGTTCGTAGCGTTCTTCCTTTAACACAAGATATTGCGAATACGGAGCCGGGTACACAACCAGCTTATTCAAACTAATTTCAAACGTTTTCTTTGTTACCGCATCCAAGAAGCGTCTATCGTGCGATATAAGAATAATTGCACCCTTATACTGCATCAGGAAGCGTTCGAGCCACTGAATGGAAACAATGTCGAGGTGGTTGGTCGGTTCGTCGAGCAACAAGACCTGTGGACGACGAAGCAGTATTTTCACCAATTCTATACGCATTCGCCAGCCACCGCTGAACTCCGAGGTCTTTCTATTGAAATCCGAGCGGGAAAATCCAAGGCCAATCAGCATTTGCTCAATTTCGCCTTCCACAGAACTTCCGCCCTGCATTTCCAACTGATCCGACAATTCAGTGACTTTGTGAATCAACTTCAAATAAGAATCTGATTCATAATCAGTGCGTTCCGCCAATTCGGCATTAAGGGCATCCAATTGTGCCTGCATGGCATTCAATTCCTGAAAAGCAGTTCTAACTTCTTCCAGCACAGTTTTCCCATCAGAAACTTTCATAGTCTGCGGAAGATAGCCGACTTTCCAATCGGCAGAAATTACAACTTCGCCTTCGGAAGGTTCTTCCTGTTTTGCAATAATTTTCAATAATGTCGATTTGCCTGCTCCGTTTCGTCCGACAAGTCCAATTTTATCTTGGTCGGAAATCATTACCGAAACCTCGTCGAACAAGGTGAAACCACCAAATCGTACCGCTAAATTATTTATGGAAATCATCAATATACGGCTTTTGCAATTTCAACTACTTGCGACGGATCAGAATACGTGAACCAATGGAGCGACGGTACGCCGAATTTAATCAGTTCTTTAGCTTGCTGAATTGACCACGCTGTTCCGACACGTGCGGCGTCGGCATCAGTTTTACATTGACGGAGATTCTTTTCAAGTTCTTCTGGCAAATGACAGGCAAATATTTTAGGAAGCACGTCGACTTGAGTTTTAAACCCAATTGGCTTCAATCCTGGTATGATAGGCACAGTTATGCCAATAGCACGACATTTTTTGACAAATTCATAGTATTTTTCATTGTCAAAAAACATTTGCGTCACAATGTATTGAGCACCAGCATCGACCTTTGCTTTCAAATTCTTAATATCTTCATCTAACGACGTTGCCGAGTAATGTTTTTCTGGATAACCGGCAACACCGCAATAAAACGATGTTTTTACCGAAGTATTTGGATTTTCGTCAGAAAGATATTTTCCCTGATTCATGTCGTTGATTTGATGCAATAAATCAACCGCATAACGGTTTCCTCCATCTTCGGGCTGATAGTGTTCTTTATTTCTTCCATCGCCTCGTAGGACAAGCAAATTGTGAATTTCGAGGAAATTCAAATCTATCAATACATATTCCGTTTCTTCGCGGGTAAAACCACCACAAAGAATATGAGGAACCACAGGAATATTATATTTATGCTTTATTGCAGCTGCCACAGCGACCGTACCTGGACGTTTCCGCGTGCGTTTTCCCGTCGAATCATATTGTTCGCAATGTGTAGTGATATTGATAAACTGAGGATTAAACTCCAACAGAGGGTCGATTGTTCTGTAAATACTTTCGATGCTTGTTCCTTTCAGCGGTGGTAACACCTCGAACGAGAACAACGGTTTTGTCGTATTACGAATTATTTCAGCAATATTCATATATGTAATTATTTGGGTGCAAAAATAAAAAAAAGCGGAACAGAAAATCCGTTCCGCTCATTATTTAGAACAAATCATTTATCGAATGATTGTAACATCGCCTTTGACATTCAAAACTCTATGCTTTCCTGTAGATTTATCAATGTCTTCGCACGTTGCCTTGCAGTGGTAAACATACACATCTTGTTTGCTGATGCTACCTTTATATACGCCGTCCCATTCACCGAACAAATCTGTCGTTGACCACAACAAAGTTCCCCAACGGTCGTATACGCGAAGTTCATAGCCTGTTTCCAAAACGCCAGCCTTGAATACAGGATAGAACGTGTTATTTTCGCTCAAATCAGGAGTAAACGCATTCGGGAATTTAAGACCGCAGTTCGGATTTGGAACCACTGTCAGTGGTTTGGCAACCACATTCTTACAACCCCACGTATTTTCAACAACCATCAACGAAACCATGAAATCACCAGCTTCATCGTATTCATATACCGCATCATACGTATTTTCAGTATAAACGCCGTCGCCTATGAAGTCCCAATAATATTCATAATCTGTTCTCTTTCCTGTCAAGTTAGTGAACGTCACTTCCTTGTCAACAAAAATACTGTCGGTATGACGAAGTTGCTTTTCTTCAAGGAAGTACACATCTTCGGTAGCAGCGTATTTAAAATCGGCATTCGGAGTCGGATGAATGTACACCGTCAAACTGTCACGAGTGGTACAAGTTCCATACATTGCACTTAAAATAACAGTATCCTTTCCTTCTTTATCCCATAAAATTGAAGCAATGTCAGCAACAGGATAACTGATGTCAACCAAATCACCATGATCGTCGGCTATAGACCAAGAGTAATTCAAACTCATCTCTGGAATATTATTTAATGCTTCGTAATTTGCCGTCTCGCCGACGCACACATGAACTTGGCCATTAATCGTAATATCTGGATAAGGAGTAACAAATACCGTTCTTACAATATTTTCAACTGGTTTGTCGTCAGGAGGATAAACACTTACGGTAATAACAGTGTTTTCTGTTTCAGTCCATTTTACCTCAACAGTTGAAGTATTTGACTCGCCCAATATTGTTCCACCTGTCACACTCCAAATAAATTCAGTGCCTGGAGAATATGTATCGCTTAACTTATATATAGCAGATGAATTTACGCAGACATTATCTCCCAAAATCACAGGCATTTTTTGATCAACAAGAGCGATTTCGCGAGATGTTTCAGCCTTACATCCATTGTTATCGACCACAGCATAATTCAATACTACCGAAGGGAGTTCCTCTTCGGAACGGATTACCGTCTTTTGTGCCGATGGATTGGCAATATTCACATCAACACTCGTTGTCCACGCGTGCGACACGAAATCCACGCCATATTCAGAACTTGACGGATTTCCATCAATCACCAAGCTCGTTCTTGTATAGAAATTACCTTTATACTCAGGAGAAACCGTTATCTCGGCTGTTGGCAACGGATGAGCGACAACAGTATAAGAAACATCCGTAGAGAATCCTGCTGCATTAGTTACCGTCAACGTATATTTTGTAACTTCTTTTTTCGGAGTTATCAAAATATTCACGTCAGTACCCAACGAATTATTTTCATCATCTCTCCAATAGTATGTCAGACTTTCTGTCTTTCCTGAAATGAACTGAGGTATCAAATAAGCAGATTCGCCAAGACAAAGACTGAGAGCGTCGTCGGTCAAACAAACAACATTTGCATCCACAATTTCATCAGCTGATACTTCGTATTCACGCCCGTCACAGAATCTCATAATTTTCGGCAGCAACAACTCTGTCTGCACACGAATGGAAGCCGTTGCCGTACAACCATATTTATCTGTCAACGTATATGTATAATCCGTTGTCCCCGAAATCGGTTTCGTTGTTATTGCAGCCGTGTTTGCACCTTCCAAGATATTTGCTTCATCAGTCCACGCATGAGTAAACGGCGAAGTTGTATAATTAACGATTTGCGCTGTCAACATTGTCGTTGCAGTGTAATCAACAACTTTTATTGGAGCGCCGACAATTTCCACAAGCGGATTCGGCTGTACCGAGACATTGAAACTCTTTTCGTCGCTACAATGCTGGTCTCCAGCAATTACCGTCACTTCGTACTTGCCATCTCTTGTAGATGTGAACGTAGTAGTTTTCTCATTTTTAGGAGAAACAGGACCTAACCATGAGAATGACGACGGATTACCTGTAAGTATTTCAGCAGTAATATCCAATGAAGCATCTGCGCAGACAGTTTTGTCTTCGATGTCGGCAAGTTTTACAGCCGGGAATACAGTAACCGTTGTCGATTCTTTCTTTGGACAATTGTATTGGTCAGCTATTGTATAATATAATGTATACTCGCCTTGACTATCGCTGCGGAATACCGACTGGGTAACAATTGTAGAATCAACAATACGTTGTCTGTCTCCACCGACCCAATGCATAGTGTAATTTCCTGGGATGCCCTGTGGATTGATATCTAACGTCAAATCTTCACTTGCACACACAGAATACGTCGGATCCAAAGCCAAATCAGATTCTGGTTTTATTATCACATCTGCCGATGTTTCGGCCGTACATTGATTTGCATCAATTACCTGAACACTTACACTATATGAGCCTGCTGTTGGAATTGTAAACGAAGCCTTATCGCCCAACGATGACAAACCGTCAATTCCAGTCCACAAGTATGAATACGGTGTTTGTCCTTTTTCAGCAACCGCCTGCGCTGTCGCTTCAACATTCATACATTCTGTAACAGGTGCAATACTTACAGTTGGCAAATCGTCAACACGAACAACTACATCTATTGAATCGGTACATCCGATAGCATCAGTCACAATCAACTTAACAGTTTTATTACCAACAACTTGAGAGTTATTGAACAGATAATTTTCTGTTTGTACAATAATTGGACTATTGCTATCAATCCATTGATACTTATACGGAGCAACACCCGATATAGATGATATAATATTTATAGTATTACCCTGACAAACATGCAAATCACCTTGTCCCATTACCGAAATCACAGGCAATGCGTTCACAATTACCGTATGCGTTGCCGACGTTGGATCGAAATGTTTAATTCCGACACTATTCAGTACAACTTTATAAGCCGTTATTTCTGTAGGTGCAACATCAATTGATTTTGTCGTAGCAATTATGGTCGAAGGATCTGATACATTGTACCATTCGTATGTATATTCTCCCGTACCTCCCGAAGGAATTGCCTCCAACGTAACCGTATTTCCAAAGCAATATGGATCAGGTTTCTGAACTATAGTCACCTTCAATGGTTGTCCAATAATTGTAACAATCACCTCGTCACTACCCTTACAACCATTATCGTCGGTTACTTGCAAAGTGTAAATAGTCGTTTCCAATATAGAAGATGTCGGATTTTGGATATTTGCCGCAGAAGTCAACGAGTCGGCTGGACTCCACAAATATGAGTACGGAGCAGTACCACCCGTGGCAGAGCCATTCAACGTGAACGGAGTACCCCAGTCTTCAATTCTGTCTTCCCCAGCATTTGCAGTAGGATTTTGCCAACCGCTAATCTGAAGTTCATCATCGGTGACACAACCATTGCCATCTTTAATTTGAATACCGATAGTATAAGTTTTTGTACCCACTTGAGTATAAATCGGATTCAGCACGTCGGTACTACTCAACTGCAACGTATCCAAGAACCAACTTGTCGTGTAATTATTACCGTATGCATATTTAATCAATGGCACCAATGCGATTGTATCGCCGTCGCAGAGAGAGAAATCATCACCAAGAGAGATTTCCGGCAATCTGAGCGACGTCAATTTCGTACTTGTTTTTGAGAAACAGTTTGTATTGTTGTCTGTGACAGTCAAATTGACCGTATATTCAAATTCGTCGTCCGACGGATTAGCAGGAATCACTTGTACACTACTTCCTTCGTCCGACAGCAATTTTGCCATTGTTTCCCATTTATATGTAACATTGCCCGACGAGGTGTTTGCCCGAAGATTGATTGTATCCTGAGCACAAACAGACAAGTCTTTTGTAACAATTTCAGCCAACGGATTAGCATTTACTACAACTTGAATAGATGCCGTATCAGAAATACAGCCGTTATTCGCTTTCACATACAAGCTGACATTCTTTGTTCCTGGAGTAGAAATATCCAAAATTGGGTTAGAATCTGTCGACGTCACATCGCCAGTCCAATTATAGGTGAACGTAGCCGAAGAAACACCTTCAACCTTTGGATTTGCAGAAAGCGTCACACCAAGATCCGAAACGCATTGGTCGTCAACTGCGTCAATCGTCACTTTTGGACGCGGCTCGTTTCTTATCGAAACAACATCGGAAGTATCTTTACAACCATTTGCATCCTCCATAATATATTGGAAGAAATGTACACCCGATATATATGACGCAAATACTGGATTCGGAACATCTGTGCTCGACAGCGAACTTGTACTCATCGAAGACGAAATCCACTGATGTTTTGCACCATTGCTGCTTCCTGTAACAACCGAGCCAGTCAGTTTAACTTCGTTACCATAGCAAGAAACCGTCGTATCGACAGCAGCTTTAACAACAGGTTTTTGGTTTACTTTTACCGAAATTTGTTTTTCGTCTTTACAAAGATTTTTATCCGTCACACCAAACGTCAAGTAATAAGAACCAACATTATCCTTAGTATTGACGGTAGCATTTTGTGCACTAGCTGCTGTTGTGAGGATATCCGTATCACCAGTCCATGAATATGTATATGCCGGCGTCCCGCCTGAAACTTCAGGATTCAAAGCCAATGCATCGCCCTGACAAACAGTTGCATCAGACAGTGTTATAGTTGGATTAGCATAAACAACTTGAGTTTTTGTATCTGTAACTACATCATTTTCAGTATTATCGGTTACTTTCACGGTAACAGAAACATCGGACTGTACGTTTGGAATTACAATAACCGAATCATTCTTCTGTGTGAACGGAACTGACGGAGACAACGTCCATTGATATGTAAACGGTCCTGTACCACCAGTTCTGTTTGCATCAATTTCAACATCTTTACCAGCACAAACCGGTTCTACTTCCAAAGCGACCTTTACAGGAGCATAAACATCGACCAAAACCTTTGCCGATGCGGAACAAGTTGTTTTTGTGTTTACAACTTCTATTGTATAATACGTCGGTTCTTGCAAGCTAACTGTCGTTGGCGTCAACGTGCTTGTCGACGCAAGTTTCGAAGCGTCAGTCCACGTATACGAGTAATCTGATGAAGCTGGAGAAACTGTTGCTTTCAAGTTTGCAGTCTGCCCTTTTTGCAATTTTCCGCTCGTATTTTCCAACGTAACTGTTACCTGCGGATTTACCGTGACAGTTGCTTTTTTCGTATCAGAGCAACCATCATTTGTTATTGTATACGAAATTTCGTGGTCGCCCGTTCCTGCGGTTTTAGGATTGAAAGATGCAAGTGTAACACCCGCACCCGAATATTCACCACCCGAAGGAGTTGCCGTAAGCGCTATTGGTTCAGCGTCTTCACAGATACTAAAATTATCAAATTTAATATCATCCAACGGAGTTACGTTTACCGTTAATGTTGCAAATGCAGAGCAATCGGCACTATAGAACACTTTTGCATAGAATTTCGTATTATCTGTCACAGGAACAGATTCTGGCGAAGCCACTAATTTTGTACATGCGTAGTCAGAATACCACATTACCGTTGCCGAATTGTCGGTTGTGACAAGATTACGCGACGTTGTCAAATTGACTAAACCTTGGTCCCCACCGAGAGACGGAATTTCGCAGACTGTTATTTCATTGTCTGTCACCGTAGGAATTGGATAAACATGAAGTACCAATTCACCTGGGATATCCACACATTCGTCGTCGACATAGACGTAGAAAATAGTTTCTCCTGCCTGAACATCGACAAACTCTGGATTTTCGACAGGTTTTGTCCGTTGATAATCTAAATACCACAATCTGTCGGCAACAAGAGCACCGCCTGTTGCATAGTTATAATCCGTTAAGTTGAATTCTTTCAGCAAATTACCTTCCGTCGCACATGTATCGCCCAACTGAACAGTACGTTTTTCAATACCCGGATTGCGAACTGTCAAATAAACCATTGACGTATCGGAACGAGTAACTTCGAAGTTATTCCGAACAATTGCATACAATGAATCTTTGTCAGTTATTGTATATTCCTTCGCATCGCGGTTAAGGATTGTTTCCATGTGCGGAGACGTATAGTACGTCATATTGTCGATATAGTAACCATAATTGTATACCCAACCGCCCGAAAGATATGCACGAATACGGACAGTCGTAACTGGACCGAGTTGGTCTAAGAATGGTGAAAAATCAGCTTCCAAGTGTTGCCATTCAAGAGGCATATCCTCGCTATAACCAGAATTTGAAGAAACCGTAGGGAGCGAAGTCAAGAACAACGATGCCGTATTGCCATTTCCATCGAACAATTCCATATAAATCTGGTGGTCAGAATTACACCACGTTGTGGAAACACTATCGTAACGAATATCAAATGAGAATTTCGAACCATAATTTAAGTTTAACGGTGCCGAAGACACGTCATAATCACACCAAACAGACAATTGTTCTGTTTGAGTAGGACCATTTCCACTTGTACGCACTAAGTGACCGACCGTTTCAGATGAGTTTACCGGGCTTGTCGGCTCAGGATTCGATGCCGTCGTCAATGTTCCATTACCAGACGGACTTGTCGGCACTTTTGCAACGTATTTTCTATTGCTTTCATAGTCATCCCAAACAACTTCGGAACCGTCAATAAATTTATCAAAATGGTCAACATAGAATCCTGTCACAAGTCCCTTGCGTCCGACAATTGTATCGTTCAAATTGAACAGATTATAATACTGACTTTGGTCGTTGTTAGGAGAAAGTCCCGGAGTATAACAAACCGTATCATACACCGTATTCAAATCAACTGGTTCAACCACACGAATCAATACGCTTCGTTCTACATCGCCATAGCAGGCGGTAGTAATTGTTGCGGTGTACTTATACACGCCAACAGGGTCGATTACCGCATACGGGTTTTCCACATTTGTCTTGTTCAGATAATATGGAGAATCCATTTCCGCCCAATCGTATCCGTCCCACATATAACCAACCCAATTAAACTTGTAACCTCCGTCGGCAAGCAGACTGACTTTCGTATTTCGAGTAACGGTAATAATCGTATCGTTGTTGTTTACAATAATTGACGAAGGATTATTGTCGGTGAATCGAGAGAAATATCCGTACATGGAACCCATCAAACGATAACCCTGACCGTCACCCCAGTCGTGAGACGTCGAGTTCATCATACCCATGTGGAACAACGAAGTTGTATTTTGTATAAAATAGGCACCTTCTGGCATCTCACTCTGTGAGAATGGTATTCTTGCCACTTTCCAGTCCATGCCGTCAACTTGTTCAAATGTAGCATTTTCTATCACATCAGATTTTGCACCATTTAACAAGAAATCATGTTCACCGTCACCCTTCACCATCAAGTTCATGTAAAACTCCTGAGCATTCTGCGAGCCATACGTTCTCACAAAACCCATCTTATAGGAACCTGTACACATTTCAATAGAAGGAAGTATGGCACCTGCAACCTCACACTGATAACCCGAAATCTGGAATGCATAAACTGGATTATTTGCATGAATGAACGTATACAAGTCATTCTCCTCGATTTCAATAGAGATTGTCTGACCTTTACTCAACGTAGGACCATATTGAGCACCGTTAACAGACACTACGGTATTATCCTTCGTTGCGGTAATTGTTGCTATTTCCTTGAAATCATTTCCTTGATTTCCTCCTTGTGCACTACTCTTAAAACCCTTACCTTGGAATATCACATAATCACGTCCTGTCACAGCAACAGGAACAATTTGGTCACCGATATAGTCCTCGCAGTCACCCGATTTAGTGTAATAATCAGGATATGCAGAGTCTTCACCAATAGTCACGGCAATAGGTTTTGTAGAAACAATGTGTGTTCCCGAAAGACGTGAATTAACATCCTGACCTTTTGCACGAACTACGTAGGTCTGTCCTCTGTCTAACCGTACAGATTTTGTTGATCCAGCACTAATACCAACACAATTTGCGGTCGGGGTTATATTCACTACTGTATTGTCCTGAGTGGCAACAATCACAATATAAGAAAATGCCGAGTCCGAAATATGATTCCCGTTCACACCGCCTTGATGAGGGAATTCTGATGTTGGACGTTCTTCCCCCATTCCTTCATTATGGTACGTATCGTTCGACATTTTGTTTTGGAACGGCGTATAGAATTCTTTACCTAAGGCATTTTGTCCTTTCAATGAGAAAATATCGGTATTCAACACCGAAGCAATTTCGTAATACGCAGTAATTAAGGCATTTGAACGGATATAAATACCTTTATCCTCAATTTCATTTCCCGATTTAGAACACTGAATATTGTCAATAAACGGTGTCAAATCAACCGAAGCGGTTCCATTTGCTTCTATATGTATATTTGCAATCGTCAATCCCAAAGCAGGCAAGGTTACAACCACATCGGCATCTGCATCCTGTGTTGCAAGACGCAAATATAGAGGACGACCTCCGACCTTATATTGATACCCTTCTGGATATTGAGGCGCATGGTCCATGTTACCGTATGGTGCTGCAAACCAGAATTCGAAGTCAACTTGTGCAAATGCACCCATCACGAAAGAAAGAACACTAAAAACAAGCAAAACAACACGCTTGTACCATCTATTCTGAGCATTCATATAGCTTTGTATTTTCATATTTCGTTTCACTGTATATTTTTCACCAACATATAAGACTACAAAAACCGTCAAATGGTTTCGTTGAAAAGGTCAAAATAACAAATTTTTTTGAAAAAAAACAAATCTATTGTGCTATTCCTCAGCGAAAAAGGCCGAAACATTGCGATATTCCAAGAATATCTTCGCTCTCGAAACACAACCAACGTACTTCCCATTGTCGATTACAGGGAAATTGTAGTGGCCACTTTTTTGTATAGTTTTTACTACTTCCTCCATACTTTGGTTAGGAGAAAAAAAGTATTCGGGAATATACATAAGTGTTCGAACATCAATTTTATCATACAACTCGGGAGAGAAAATTATATCACGAATATCATCTAATTTTACCATTCCGTACATAATTCCATCTTCGCCAACAACGGGGAAAATATTTCGTTTTGAATGTTTTATGACCTCAACCAAATCACCTAACGTTGCATTGGGGTCAACCGTCAAAAAGTCGGTTTCAATCAACTTGCGAATGTCCAACAAAGTCAATACAGACTTGTCTTTGTCGTGCGTCAGGAGTTCGTTTCGTTTTGCCAAAACGTAGGTGTAAACCGACGTATCTTCGAAAATTCTCACCGTGGCATAGGCAATGGCGGAAACAAGCATCAGCGGCACAAAAAGTCCGTAACCGTTGGTAATATCGGCAATAAGGAATATTCCTGTCAACGGGGCATGCAACACTCCAGCAATCATTCCACTCATTCCCAACAAAACAAAAATCGATTCGGGAACGCGAATGTTGAAATACGAAAACAAATATGAGAAAAACAAGCCTATAGTTGCTCCGATGAACAACGACGGAGCAAAAATGCCACCTACTCCGCCGGCACCGAACGTCAGCGAAGCCGCGATAACTTTTATGAGAATTACGGCGGCAAACAGCGCACAAATCACCATAAAACTTTCCTGATACGGCTCGAACATTGACTGTTCAAACAAATAGGAATAATCGCCTCGTAGCGACATGTTTATTTCCTTAAAACCTTCGCCATATAACGATGGGAAAAAGAACAAAATAATACCAAGTCCAAGACCGCCGACGAACAACCGTTTTTTCTTTTTCTTAATTTTCGAAAACATTTTATTCATCAGCACATACATTTTCTTGAAATACACCGAAATCAAGCCTGTAATGATTCCCAAGACAATGAACGACGGCACGTCTTGAAAACGATAATCGCGGCTGAACATGTCGACCGAATGGAACAACACGTCCTGCTCAAGAAAGAAGTACGACGACAACGTAGCAATTGACGAAGTAAGAATCAGCGGCACAATCGACGACATTGAGAAGTTTGCATAAATAACTTCCAGCACGAATATAACAGCCGCAATCGGAGCGTTGAATATCGCCGCCATGACGCCAGCCGCGCCGCAGCCAATCAGCACTACGCACTGTTTGTAATTCAGTTTGAACACTCTGGCAAAGTTTGAACCGTAGGCCGCTCCCGTCACGATACTTGGCCCCTCCAATCCCACCGAACCTCCAAATCCGACCGTCAATGCACTTTCGAGCATAGACGAAATCATGTTGTGCGGTTCTATGTCGCCTTTCCGACGCGAAATTGCGTGCAACACGCCCGGCACGCCAATATTCGAATCACTTTTTATGACATATTTCACCACCAAAAGCGTCAGCGTAATTCCTATCATCGGAAGGAAGAAATACACGTATTGTCCACCCATTGTCGGCGAGCAATAATGAACGAGATATTGGATGCCATGCACCATCGACTTAAGCAGTACCGCCACAAGCCCGGTAACTATACCAAGCACAATGCTGAGCAAGTACATAAACTGTTTGTCGGTAATCCGTTCCAGACGCCAACGATACAATTTCACCCAAATAGATTTTTTTCCCGTTTTCATTATGGTTGCAAAAATAAATCTTTTAGCAGACTAAAAAATTTTTTGCGACAAATTCTATCCTGATTTGAAAATAAAAAAGTAGAGACGCGATTAATCGCGTCTCTACCAATAAAACATCATAGAATTTGTCGTAGAGATACAATTAATTGCATCTCTACCAAACAATTATTTTACAAATTTAATTGTACCTTCTTGTGCACTGATGAAGTAAACACCTGCTTCCAAAGAATTTACATTGAATGATTGCGAAGCAGTAGCAATTGCCTTACCAGCAACGTTGTAAACTGTAATTTCGCCAGCAGAGTAAACCATTCCGCCAACTACAGCGAATGCATCGGCAGAAACAGATTCTACAGCAGTAGGTTCTCCACCTTCACCGCCTTCGCCACCTTGTGAGGAACCACCTTGTGTGAAAGCGATTGATTCAACACCATCTATAAGTGTTTTGTCATTTTTTTGATATGAGAAAATTAATTTATATGCACTAAAATCCATTGCATCAGCCGACAATGTCACTTTTGTAGATGCATCTATAGAACCATCTGCACCTATTGTGGCCGTTGTGCTACCCCAACCGATCAATGGATTCCACCAACCTGCAGCCTCTGAACCATCTACCAAAATTAAAACAATACTTCCTTCTACTACTGGAGAAACGGAACCTTTAATGTTAATAGTAACCTCATCACCACTCTTTAACAATTTTTCTCCCCAAACATCACCAATTAAATATTCTCCTTGATAACCATCTTCACCAGCATTAACGGACAATGTAACATCACTAGAGACTGTTAATTCATACGCTTCGGAAACAACACCTGCTTCAGTGAAACTAACATCTTCTGTAGTTTCGCTGGTAAATACGACAAGTTGAATTCTTCCTGCTGCAACTGCATCTGCTGTAATAGCAATAGAAGCCGATGTCTCTACTGTCGCAGAACCGAGAGTAGCTTTATCTTCCTTGCTACTTAGTTCTTTCCACCAACCAGCAGCTTCAGAACCATCAACTATCCACACACCAACTTCCGCTAATTCGGCAGAAAATGTTCCTTTTATAGATACATTGATAACATCACCACTTGCTAAAACGACATCCTTTCCTATTTGGCTGGTAACGTCAACTATTGCTTGTGCTCCTTGTTCTTGTGCACCTAATGAGCAACTACCTAATTTAATGTCATAGTTTGTTGCACTTGCTGCAAGCCCCAACAGACATGAACTCAATAGTAAAAATACTTTCTTCATAATCTTAAAATTTAAATTTAACATTCATAATTATTTGTCAAAGATATATTTTTTTTGGAATACGTACAACTAAATGTGTAAAAATTACACCATCAAGACGACATATATAAACGGGCGTCTTTTTAGAATTGCATTATAATAATGTAAGGGAGCCCAAAATTATATTGCGTATTTTTCGATTTTTTTGGTAAAGAGTATCAAAAATTTAGGTACTTTTGAGGCGGTTAATAAAAATACTAACAAAATACGTATTAGGATGAAAAGAACATTTCTGTTTTTGGTGTTTCTGATTCCGTCGGTATTGTTTACCGTTGCCCAAGAAGATACGGTGAACACAATTGTTGTCGAGGCGAATCAAGAAGCAGAGTTGGCCTATAACAAGGGTATCTCCCTTATGGGCGAGAAACAATACAAAGAAGCTGTTGCTCAGTTCGAGGAAGCTTTGAAGTATAACGCACAATTCCGTCAGGCATACGTCAACATGGGAAGTGCGAAGTCGGCAATGCAAGATTACGACGGTGCAATCGCAGCGTTCGACAAAGCATTGGAAATTGACTCTACGCAAAGTCAGGTGTGGTTCTCACGAGGAATGGCAAATTTCAACAAAGCAGCTTACAATGCTTCGTACCAAGACTTTTTGGTTGCCATGCGTCACGGATATAAAACAGCCGATGTATATTATTACGCAGGCGTTGATTTATTTTTCTTAAAAGAATACGAAAAAGCAATTACTTCGTACACGAACGCAATCAAGGTTGATGCTTCGTATGCATACGCATACAACGACCGAGGCAGTTGCTACCGCAAATTGGGAAAATACGACGAGGCAATCAAAGATTACGAACAAGCAATCACGTATGACCCGCAATTGGCAAGTACATACGACAATCTCGGTTCTGCATTGACGAAAAAAGGCGATTTGCAAGCAGCAATAAAAAACTTCAACCTTGCAATCTCTAAAAAGCCTGATTTCTATGGTGCATACAACAACCGCGGCGAAGCTTACTTCATGCAGGGAGACATTAAAGCCGCATATAATGATTTCAAGAAAGCTTTGGAATTGAACAAACAATTTGCAATGGCATACAATAATATGGGCGTCATTCTTGCTACGCAGAAACGCTACGAAGATGCTCTCGCAATGTACGCCAAAGCAATTGAAATCAATCCGCAGTTCGGCATGGCGTACTACCATCAGGCAGCAGCACAGGAAATGCTCAGAAAATTCGACGAAAGTTGCGAGTCGCTCGTAAAAGCACGCGCTTGCGGTGTTGATGTTCCGGCTTCATATACTGCCGGTTGTAATTAAGTTTCACCCTGAAAGATGATATTAGCAATGAATAAGATAAAATATTTCATCAGTTTGATTGCCTTGACAATGATGGTCTCATTGTCATTCGGTCAGTCAAAAAGTGTAGATTTCACAACGAAAAACTTCACTGACAGACAAGGTTTGAAAAACGCATTACGTGCAATCGACGAAGGCGACGCATACGAGGAAATCGCCGATTACAAAACTGCGGTGACAAATTACTTAAAAGCACAGGAATTCAATCCGAACAACGCCGATTTGAATTACAAGATAGGTAGTTGTTATGCCCGATTGAATCAACAGGAAGCAGCAATTCCATACTTCTTAAAGGCTTTGGAGCTCGACCCGATTGGTGCCGGCGACGCATACGCGGCAGTCGGTTTATGTTATCAACTCACGTATCAGTTTGACGATGCTATCAACGCATTCCAGAAGGCACAGGCCCGTCTGACTCCCGAAGAGAAAAAGACAAAAGGTAAATTGTTGACGAAACACATAGATGAATGTACAAACGGTAAAGAATTTGTAAAAGACTCAGCCAGAGTGTTCATCGACAACATGGGTTCGGCAATCAACTCAAAATATCGAGACTACGCTCCTATTATTTCTACAGACCAATCAATGGTAATTTTCACGTCCACGCGCGACAACCCATACAATAAAAAAGTAGAAATCGACGGAGAGTACGACGAAAACTTGTGGATTTCGTATCGTAACGGTTCAAAATGGTCAGCCGCAAAAGAAATCGGCGAACCGTTGAACACAAAAGAAAACGATGCAACAATCGGTTTGTCACCAGATGGTCAGAAAATCTTTACATATTATGGTAAAAAGGGTGGCGACATAAAATATTCAGAAAAGAAAGGTGAAAAATGGAGTGTTCCAACTATGTTCTCCGCCATCAACTCTCCAGACGGTCACGAATCATCGGCAAGTTTCTCGTATGATGGAAAGACGGTTTACTTCTGTAGTAACAATACCGACAGAGTGCAAAACTACGGCGAACACGACATTTTCATGTGTAAAATGGACGCCAAAGGCAAATGGGGCAAACCTGTCAATTTAGGTTCTACAATCAACACCGAATATGACGAAATCGGCGTATTCATGCACCCAGACGGCCGTACAATGTATTTTGTGTCAGACGGTCACAAAACTATGGGTGGCTACGACATTTTCAAGACAGAATTGCAAGACGACGGTTCATGGTCTGAGCCAGAGAACTTAAAATACCCTATCAATACGCCAGAAGACGACATGTACTTCGTAATGGCAGGTAGTGGTCGCCAGGCTTATTATTCGTCGTCGCGAAACGGCGGTCACGGAGGTCTTGACATTTATATGATTACATTCCTCGGTCCTGAAAAGAAATTGAAAATGGCGACAGAAAACAACCTGATTGCGATTATGGCAAATCCTATCGAACAAGAAGTTGTAATGGAAAAAGAAGTTGAAATTAAAACTTCACGTTTGACTGTCGTAAAAGGTATCGTATATGAATCAGGGTCAGATCCTAAGAAATTCCTGGATGCTGTCATAGAAATCACCGACAATGCGACTGGACAAATTTTGTTCACCAACACGGCGAACTCTTCAACTGGTAAATTCTTGCTTCCGTTGCCGTCAGGTAAAAACTACGGTATCGCTGTAAAGAAAGACGGTTATTTGTTCCATTCGGAGAACTTCGACGTGCCACAAACTTCGGAATACCAGGAAATCAACTTGGACATTCCTTTGATGCCTATCAAGAAAGATTCGAAGATTGTGTTGCGTAACGTATTCTTTGAAACAGCAAAATCAACGTTGAACGCCATGTCTTACACCGAGTTGGATAATCTTGTGAAAATCATGAACGACAATCCAAAATTGAAGATTGAAATTGGCGGTCACACCGATAATGTCGGTACAAGAACATACAACCAAAA
The DNA here is from genome assembly GCA_017516865.1 of Bacteroidales bacterium. Taxonomy (GTDB): domain Bacteria; phylum Bacteroidota; class Bacteroidia; order Bacteroidales; family UBA1715; genus UBA1715. Next base: position 107,222 of record JAFXAU010000009.1, on the reverse strand, counting down.
GTTGTCGCAAGATAGAGCCGAAGCAGTTGTAAATTATCTGCTTTCGAAGAAAATTGCTAAAAACCGTATGACATTCAAGGGTTATGCGTTCGACGAGCCAATCGATACGAACGATACTCCTGAAGGACGTGCACAAAACCGTCGTGTGGAATTCAAGATTCTTAGCAACGAATAAGGTTGTTGACAAGCCTTTAAATAGAAAAGAGACGAATAATTCGTCTCTTTTTTTGTTTCATTATAATTGGGAATTAAAAAAATGCGTATATTTGGCAAAAATATGTGCAAGGGATTTTGCCTTCACGTAGAAAAGACAAATAATTAAAACTAAACAAAAGAAAGTATTAATAAAGTAAAAATTATGAAAAAAGTATTTGCGTTCGTGATTGCGTTGGGCTTGATAAACCTGACATCGTATTCACAAGAAGTTGCTGGAGCAGGAAGTGATTCTACAGCAAAAACAGAAACTGTTGCACAAGCTGATTCAGCTAAAACGACAGATGTAGTGGCAGAAGAATCTGCAAGTGAGGAAGAGTTTGTTCCAGAAGAAAAAGGTTTCCACCAAATACTTAAAGAAAAAGTAATCGAAGGTGGTGCTGGATTCATGGCACTTGTAATCATCTGTTTGATTTTAGGTGTTGCAATTTCAATTGAAAGAATTTTATATTTGAATTTGGCTACAACCAATACAAAGAAATTATTATCAAGCATTGAAGAGGCTTTGAACAAAGGCGACGAAGAAGCTGCAAAAGAAATCTGCAGAAACACTCCTGGTCCTGTAGCAAGCATCTTCTATCAAGGTTTGACACGTCTTTCTGACGGTCCTGAAATGGTTGAAAAGACTGTTGCTTCTTACGGAAGTGTTCAAATGGGTCTTTTGGAAAAAGGTTTGACTTGGGTTTCATTGTGTATCGGTCTTGCTCCTTCACTCGGTTTCTTGGGAACTGTGATTGGTATGATCCAGGCATTCGACGATATTGCCATTGCAGGTGAAATGTCACCAACTGTCGTAGCAGGCGGTATCAAGGTTGCCTTGTTGACTACTGTAGGTGGTTTGATTGTAGCTATGATCTTGCAAGTATTCTACAACTACTTGTTGTCAAAAATTGATGATTTAACAACAGATATGGAAGACGCTTCTATCTCGTTGGTTGACATGGTAGTTAAATATAATGCTCAAAAATAGTCACGAATAATGGATAATCAATCTTTTAATAAAACATTTAAGGTCGGATACGTATCATTATTGGTATTAGCATTACTTGCGACAATATGGTACTGGACTGTCGCTGCCGGCAAGGATTGTCTTGCATGTTCATTGCCAGTCTGCGAAGGCGTTACACCTGCGGGTGATTCTTACCTGATGCCAGCCGACTCATGTGCTCTCTCTTATGAAGAAATAGTAATAAGAGAACAGACGCAAGGAATTGATATTACAGAATGTAGTCAAGAATGTCTCGATTATACAGGTGCATATTTGTGGTTTGCAATAGCATTAATTATCATCGCTATCGTTCTTATGGTTGCAATGGCGGTATACTCGGCATTCACCAATGGCAAGAAAATGTCGAAGACGACATTGATGACGGCTATATTCCTGATTGTCGTATTGGCTATTTCAATTGCTGTGGCTGTTTCGACAATTGTAATTCCGAACATTATTGGCTATGACAAGGCAATTTCAGAATTCGAAGTTGCATTGACCGACACTATGTTGTATGGAACATACTTCATATTGATTGGAGCTGTTTTAGCTATATGTTCATCATTTGTAGTTAAATTTTTAAGAAAGTAAGAGAATAAGAGTGGGGAAGCAATTCCCCACTTTAAAGTATCGAAATATGGGAAAGAAAGTTCCAGAAATAAATGCTTCTTCAATGGCTGACATCTCGTTCATGCTATTGATATTCTTCTTGGCAGCAACGACAATGGACACAGACAAGGGTCTATTCCGTATGTTGCCTCCATATCAAGACCCAACCGAGCAACAAGAAGACATCAAAGTATTGGACAAAAACTTGTTTGTGGTTCTCGTAAATAAAGACGACAAACTGATGGTTGAGAAACAGCCTATGAATACTCGTGACTTACGTAGAGCTTGCAAGGAATTCTTGATGAACATGAACAACGACAGCGAAGACAAGAAGTATCCTGGCTACAACGAGGAAACTATTCCAGGAATCGGCACGGTAAAAGTCACCAAGGCTATCGTAAGTATTCAAAACGACAGGCAGACTTCGTATGAAAAGTATATTGAGGTTCAGAATGAGATTATTGCTGCTTATAACGAGGTAAAAGATTATTATTCAATGAAGTACTTCAAAAAAACTTTCAAAGATTTGAAGGAAAACCAGCAAGATATCATTAAGCAAATCATTCCTCAGAAGATTTCGGAAGCAGAACCTAAAAATATTGGAGGAAAGTAAGATGGCTCAGTTTAGAAGTAAAGAAAAAAAGACTCCACCGCCAATATCTACGCAATCATTGCCAGATATTATCTTCATGTTGATATTCTTCTTCATGGTTGCGACGACTATGCGCGAAAGTACATTGTTGGTGAAAAAACCTCACTTGCCAAAAGCAACTGAGTTTGTAAAACTTGAGAAAAAATCCTTGGTCAGCAATATTTATATTGCCGCTCCGTCGAACGCATTACAGAAATTGTATGGTACACAACCTGTAATCCAGTTAAACGAAGCAATTGAAGATGTTTCGAAAATTGCAAAATTCGTAGAATTGGAAAGAGAATCAATGCCCGCAAACGACCGTTCACAAATGACTGTTTCGTTGAAAGTTGATTCAAAAGCCCGCATGGGTATTGTAACTGACGTAAAACAAGAATTGCGTAAGGCAAATGCGTTAAAAATTAGTTACTCGGTTGTACCGAAAAACTAATTTTGTAAGGAATAAAAAAGGGAGGGAAAAGCGTTGCTTTTCCCTCTTTTTTTGTGTCAAATCTGGCATTGACAGAATCATTTGCTCGAGATTCCTTTTGAGAAAATTCAACCACATACAATTTATTTCCATAAAAAAGAGTATTTTTGAAAAGGGTTTCCTTGATGATTTTTTCATAGGGGAAAACAAAAGTAAAATGGCGTTTATCTAACGCTTTGTTTTAGACGTGTAGAAATCTGGCAGTTTCAACACACATTCCTGTCGAACGCAAAGCAACGATGGATGCCCATTAGATATGGATTTATATAGTACGCTCGTGCTATTTTCATATCGGCGTGGGTTCTGCGTTGCTCGTTCTGACAGGAAGGGCGATGCCAGAGCCTCTACACGTGGAACGGGTAACAGATACGATTCCACGCTTTTTTATTTATAATCCTTTTTTGTTAGGAATCGGCGAAAAACTAAAAACCTATGCTTCGATACGGCACATGGTGAATTTATGTTTGTGAAAATTTAGAGGTTGCTCCCGGCACGGATTAGGGATTGAAAGATGAAAAAAACATGTACTACAATGGTTTTGACGCTTTGTGCACTTTGTGCATTTTCACAAAACCTAAGAATTAATTTCTACGCTCAAATTGATGAGAATAAGAAAGTCGCACCAGATAGCGTGTTGGTCGAAAATCTTGCATCGGGATATAGTAAAATGATTCATAAGGAATTGTCTGATGATAAATCAATAACTATTATAGGGAAATGGCTTGACAAACCAAACACGATAGGAGATGAATCTGCGGAACAAGATTTTCTTTGTCAAAAGACAAAAGCGACCGTTGCTGTTTCTATGAACCGCTCTGCAAAATTGCACCTCGCGTTGTACAACATCTCAGGTACAAAAATCACCGATTATGTAAATAATTTTGGCGTTGGACAATATGAGTTTTCCGTTTCCGCTCCGATAGGGATATATGTGCTGACGGCAAACGATGGTGTTCGTTCATCGTCTCTGAAATTGTCGATTGAAGGCTACGACAACGCTCGAATAGAAGAAATTGCCGTAGAAAAGACCTCCAATTATATTTTGAAATCATACTATGACACTGTTACATTCTACAACGTTGAAGACCTACGATTTACGGGATATTACAACGGATTATCGGATGTACAGTTTTTTGACATTTCCTCATTTTTATATTCTGAGGAAATTGTTTTTGATTTTATTCCCATTCCCATATACGAGAACGCCTCTGTGACTGGGAATGTCACAGATATAACGGCATCAACGGCAACTCTTTCTGCAGTTATTAAAAATCCCCAAAGTAACACAATAATAGAAAAAGGATTCTTTATCGGAGAAAACAATCCTATTGAAAATGGAACAAAATATGTGGTTGACACTTGGTTATTTACCTATACGCTATTCAATTTGACAGAACAAACAACGTATATGTATTGTCCATACATTGTGACCGATGAAGGTACAATATATGGTGACGTACTTTCATTTACAACTGAAAAATCACCAATAAAAGATGGCGCCATACTTGCAGCATTCTCTGTTTCCGAAACAAAACAAATTTATTTTTCGCAAGGAAATTTACAATATCAGGCAAGTACAAGAGTCTGGAGATTTGCAGAAAATCAATGGGATTATGTTGGAACTCACAGTTCAAAAGAAGAGGATTATAACGGAGGTACAGTAGAGGGAAGCGACAACGCAAAAATTTCTGCAACTTACCACGGTTGGATTGATTTGTTTGGATGGGCTACAAGTGGCTACAACGACTCCAAGCCATATAACACTCTAAGTTGGATGGAAAATGTGAATCTATATGGAGAAGGAGAAGACATTACGGGTACAAACTATGATTGGGGTGTATATAATAAGATTTCCAATGGCGGTAATAAGGCTGGATTGTGGCGAACATTAACTAGTGAAGAATTCCTTTATCTAAAACAACAAAGAACCGATGCCTCAAAGAAAAATGGTAGTGCCACTGTAAATGGAGTAAAAGGAGCAATACTATTACCTGATAATTGGGTATTGCCCGATGGATTAAGTTTTTTTTCCGAAGCGGACTCAGAATATGGTCTTGAAAATAATTATTCTCTTTTGGATTGGGCTAAAATGGAATTAGCAGGCGCGGTATTTCTCCCTTTTGCAGGAGAACGTAATGGTATCGGTGTTGATGCTTCGATGTATTATGGAGGAGAATATTGGTTGGCTGAATCAATAGATGAAAACTGGGCATATTGTTTTTATATTGAAAACTTATATGTGACGAGCAGTAATAAGTCAAGCGGATTAGCTGTCCGCCTTGTTAAAGATGTGAAATAGAAAAACAAAGTTTAATTTTAAATTTAATAGTTATGCAAAATGAAATTAGAAAGTGGGCTGAAGAGGTGATAAAAATCTATGAACCTATTGCAAGTAAGAAGGAAAACAATATTAGTTATTACACTCAATCCGACTTAACAAAAATCACCCAATCTCCAGAAATACTTATTCTAGGAATAAATCCTGGATCGGAAGGTGCATATAATAAGATCGATGCTGAAACCTTTATGAGAGGTAACACGTACTTCTCTGAAAGAGACAAATGGCACTTATGGAGACAATTAAAGAAAATCCTTGCTTTTGGGAATCTTTCTTACTTGATAGAAGATGAAACACGTTTTGTTTTTACCAATGTTTATCACTTTGGAACTTTGAAAGCAAAACAATTATCGCTGGAGTTAAAAAATAACAAAGATATAGTAAATCTTACCCTAAACTTAATAAAAGACGTTTTAAAACCAAAACGTGTTCTATGTTTAGGGAAACAAGATTGTTTTGACAAATTACACATAAAATGTCAAGATTTAATAGCAGGAGAACTTACTTATGGAGAATTAAATACTACGGATAAAGAGCCAAAAAAAATTCCTATCTACGGAATTCCACACACAAGCAGTTTTTATACAAATGAAGAAAGTGAAATGATTGGAAAAGTTTTATCTGCTTTGTTTACAGGAAAGATAGAACCCGACAAAGAAAAAATTGCAGAATGTTTTAAAGATGAGATTAAAGTTTTTGAAGAACGAAAGGAGCAGATAAAACCAGATAACATTTCGAAATTTATGATAGCTGAAGCTTTTAGAAAATTTTCTCAATTGAAAGCACACGAAGGAATGAAGGATTGGTACTATCTTACAAACAATATTGTCGTAAGAGTCACCGATGTACATGAGGGCCTCGTAAATTTTCGTCACAGTAATTTTGAGGGAAAAAACAACTATGGAAAATCGCCACAAAATTATTTACACACTCAAGAAATAATAGAGGAACTTAAAAGATTCGGCTATGGGGATAAAGATTATCAAACATCATTAGGAACAAAGTTGTTTTCTCAATATAAAAAAAGTAATCCGCAAGAAATCCTATTGGCTATTTTTCAAGAACTTAATGAACTAAAACCTGTATTAGAGGATATATTTAAAAAGTAATATGTACAATTCCCCGTCCCACCTCTATAGGAACGGGGAATTTTCTCTAAAATCATCCCATTATTTTACTCAATGCGCTGCGTAAAAACCTATTCTTTCCGCATTGCCTGTATATATGCTTCAACGGCATAAAGCGGTATGTTTTCCATCCATCCTTGGTCAATGTATGGTTTCATTGAACAACGAAGTCCTTTAAATGATTTTTCCTTAAACTCTTGCTGAATGAAGGTTGAAAATGATTTGCTTTTCACATTTTCTTTTGCCTTGACCTCAACAGGAACGATTTTTTCGGAAGTTTGACACAGGAAATCTATCTCCATTGTTGATTTTTCCTTTGAATAATAATATATTGATTTGCAACCAGCCGATATAAGTTGCTGTAAAACAAAGTTTTCCGAAAAAGCACCTTTGAACTCCACAAACGGATTCATACCCAAAAGCATAGCATTGGGATTTGCTTCGGCAAGACAAGCCAATAAACCGCAATCAAATGCATATAGTTTAAATGCCTCATAATCAGCATAAAACTTTAGGGGCATCGATGGCTCACGAACCCTTTCCACCTTATACACCAAACCAGCATCTACAAGCCATTGTATTGCTTGTTCGTATGTAGCTGCCCTTGCTCCTTTGCGAACAGCCCCAAAAATAAATTTTTTGTTTTCCCGCGCCAACTGGGCAGGAATATTATTCCACACTTGGTGTATGTTGATTGCCTGAGACTTAGTATGTTTTGCAATATCACGCTCGTATGCGTCAAGTATTTCGTGCTGTATGTTTCTCACTAAGTTCACATCATTTTTTTCAATGAATGTTTTTATCGCCTCGGGCATTCCACCTGTGAAATAGTATTGTCGAAGCAGCTCGGTAAAATCCTCGTTCATTGCCTTCATTGAATCCCATTCAAGATTTTCAAGAACGTCAACAAGGCCATTTCTGCCTTTGGCCAGCAAAAATTCCTTGAAACTCATAGGATACATTTTTAAGGTATTCACTTTCCCAACGGGGTATGACTCATCGCTCCGAAGAGATATTCCCAATAAGGAACCTGCCGCAATTACGTGAAGTTGCGGCATTTCCTCACAAAAATATTTTAACGATGCTATGCCATTGTGTGCCTCCTGAATTTCGTCGAAAATCAAAAGTGTCTCATTCGGGATGATTGGCGTTTCAAAAAAACGTTCCAACTCGGTGACGATTCTTTTGGTCATCAAGTCACGAAACAAGTTGTTTGTGAACTCATTTTGGTGACAATTGACATACACCATATTTTTAAACTCTCGTTCTCCAAAATCTTGTAAAATATAGGTTTTCCCCACCTGACGAGCACCTAACAAAAATAAAGGTTTTCTGTCAGACGACATCTTCCATTTTAGTAAATCATTGTATATCAATCTTTTCATATAAAAAACAACTCTTTTATAAATGCAAATTTACACTTTTTCGGGGGAATAATTTTAAAAATTTACACTTTTTCGTGGGAATGCCGAAGAAAATTTACACTTTTTCGGGGGAATGACCGCCAAAATGTTCTCTTTAGTTAGACGGATTAGCAGAAGTGGTGAACTCCACTATCTTCCGTGCTTTTTCTTTTCCTACAACCTTGGTCAGTTCTTCTTCGCTTGCACTTTTGACTGCCGAGACTGTTTTGAATTGTTTGAATAACAGTTCTATCGTCTTTGGACCAATACCTTCTATTGCTTCTAATTCGGAAGAGGTGAACTTTTTCGACCGCTGATTGCGGTGGAATGTGATGGCGAAGCGATGCACTTCGTCTTGTATGCGTTCCATAAGGTGAAAAAGCGGGTCGTTGGGCTTAATTCCAACAACCTTGGGCGGAAAACCGAATAGGATTTCGTGGGTATGGTGTTTTCGGTCTTTTGCAAGTCCGGCAATAGGAATGTTGAGTTGTAGTTGGTCTTGAATAACGTGGCGTGCCACTTCCATTTGCCCCTCACCGCCATCAACAATGAGCAACTGTGGCAAATCCTCTCCTTCTTCAACAAGTCGTTTGTACCGACGGAAAATTACTTCTTCCATACTTGCGTAGTCATCGGGACCTTCCACGGTCTTGATGTTAAACTTGCGATATTCCGATTTATTTGGCTTACCATCGGTGAAACGAACCATGCCTGCCACTGGATACGCACCTTGTATGTTGCTATTGTCGAAACATTCTATGTTTCTTGGTAATTCGTTAAGTTGCAGTGCTTTCTGCAATGATTCCAACAACTTCAAAGAATGTCGTTCAGGGTCAACTCGCTTCATTTGCTTGAACTTCTCAACCTTGTAGAGATGGGCATTTTGCTCCGACAATTGTAACAGATTCATTTTCTCACCACGCTGAGGGACATGGAATGTGACGCCTTCGATAGAAAAATCGGGCTCAAACGGCACAATAATCTCCTTCGCAGTACTTGGAATTTTTTGCCGAATCTCGGTAATGGCAATGCCAAGGAGTTCCGTGGGCGTTTCGTCAAGTTGTTTTCTGATTTCGAGCGTGTGCAGTTGCACTATGGCACCGTTCACAACCTTCAGGAAGTTGACGTATGCCGTGTCCACGTCATCCAAAATGGAATACACGTCAACATTGGTGATGCTTGGATTCACAATCGTGGAACGGCTCTGATAGCGTGTCAGTTCGTCGAGTTGCTCTTTTATTTCGCCTGCCAGTTCATACTTCATTTCGGCAGAATAGCGAAGCATACGTTCCTTGAGAATTTTAATGACTTCGCCAATGTTTCCCTTGAGAATGTCGCGAATCTCGGAAACGGCGTTGGCATAGTCCTCCTGCGACTGTTTTCCCACGCACGGAGCTTTGCAGTTTTTTATGTGATATTCCAAGCACACGTTGAACTTCCCTTTCTGTATGTCGTTGGTATTCAGAGCCAACGAGCACGTGCGCGGTTTGTATAATTGCTTAATAAGCGCCAACAGGTATTTCGCCATTTTCACGTTGGCATACGGTCCAAAATACTGCGAGCCGTTCCGTATAAAATGACGGGTAAGCGTGATGCGAGGAAAATTCTCGTTCTTAATAACTATCCACGGATACGTCTTGTCGTCCTTTAACAATACGTTATATCGAGGTTTGTATTTCTTTATCAGGTTATTTTCAAGCAATAGCGCATCTTGTTCACTTTTAACAATAAAATGCCTGATTGTCACTATTTTGCTGACAAGCACCTTCGTTTTGGGGTGCGTCTGTTCTTTATTGAAATATGACGACACACGACGTTTGAGATTTTTTGCCTTTCCCACGTAGATGAGCGTACCGTTTTTGTCGAAATACTGATACACGCCGGGGTCAGTCGGCAAGGTTGCCAATTGTTCACGGATGGATGAAAGCCGTTGTTCGTCGTTGGATTTCATGACAAAACAGAAACCTATTTTTTGGAATTATTCTCCTTCATCGTGTCGGTTTTCTGAGCAGCTTTTTCAGTCCTCATTTTTTGCTCAGCGAGTGTTTCCAACACATTCAACGAGTCAATCACAGCATCGTAAACTTCCTTCAGTTCATTTATAAGCGTATAATATTCAATGCTTGCACGGAAAATGCTGTCGTTACAGTCATGACCGGCAAACACAATGCTGTCGTAGCAATGAGGTTCAAGTACAACTTTTGACTTGTTCAAAGAATTGTACGTAGATAGTTTTGCATCCATCAAATGTATGTCGACCAACACATCGACAAGTCCTTCTTTGGTCAACAAGCCATTATCATCGATTTTTTTCCGTTCTCTTGCACAAGAACAGAATAGAATACAGATTAGACAGAAAGCAACAATTTTTTTCATATTATTCATTTTGCTTAAACTTAATAGACAGGAACACTTCATGTGCTCCATGAGAAGCTTTACGCAAGCCTGAATATGTTATGTCGTACGAATAGCCGAACGACAGCAAATCGCGGAATGTGTAGCCGACAAACAATACAATTGCATCGCTTGTTCTAAACGACATTCCGCCCCATATAACTTCGCGATATGTAACCCGCGAAGAAAGTTCCATCTGCAACGGAGAAGCAGCAACTTTACGGAAGACGACTGACGACTCTGACAAAAGAGAATTTGAAATTCTGTACCGATAGCCTCCCATAAGATTGAAATGACTTTTGAATCGATTCAATGTATTGTCAACCGCCAACGTGTCGTTGTACACTTCTATTTTATTATTAAGCAACTGGTCTAACGACAGACCTACAAAATAATCCTTTGCATCGAAATACACGCCAAACGACGCATCGGGACGAACGGAAGTATACATATATTCCGTTAGATTTTCCTCTGTTTGCAAAAAGCGGATTTTAGTCATATCGACTGCATATTTCACCAATCCGGCATTCAATCCGAACGACAATTTTGACTGCTCTCCAACTTTCAACTGATAAGAATATGCGCCATATACACCAAATTTAGAGAAAGCGCCCTGACTATCATTATATATCATTCCGCCCCACCCCATAGGATGTTGACGAAGTTTGCCCGTCAACGTAATAGTAGCAGTAATTGGAGCATTTTCAATGCCGACAAACTGATAACGGTTGTTCACCTGTGCCTCGCAATAATCGTTTCGACCTGCCACAGCTGGATTATACGATAGTTCATTGAACATATACATAGAATAGAGCGGTGTCTGCTGTGCAAAAACTTGCGAAACAGACAATAGCAATAGTATATATGTCAATAATCTCTTCATCATCTTAGAATCGAAATAGAGCCCGTCGTCATCGGAGTGTCTTTTTCGTCATTAAATTCTATAACATAATAATATGTACCCATCGGTAAATCTTTTCCATTTGCCGAAGTACCGTCCCATGGATTTTTGTAATAGTCTGAATTACATTCAAATACTTTCACGCCCCAACGGTTAAATACTTTCACTTTCGCTTCGGGGCAGTTTTCCAAATACGGTATAATCCATGTATCGTTTACATTATCTCCGTTCGGCGAGAATCCCGACGGAACCAGCACCGAAGACTGCACATCGAGATAAACCACGGCGCGTTCTTTACAACCTTGTGTCGACGTGGCTTCTGCATAAATATAATTTGATTCCGTTGCATTGAAAAGCAATCCGTATCTGCCAGAATTGATGTATGATTTTTCGTCGGTAACGGTATCTTTCAAAGCCCCTTGCTCTTGGCTGTCTTTTTTAGACGAACTCCATGAAATCGACAAAATACCGTCTTCAGAAGCCTTGTTTACAAACCACGGCTCTTCTGTCGGAAGAAGAACATATCTTGTATTCTGATATGCCAAAATAGAATCTGCGCCTATATAAACGCCCACCGTGTCGTAGAATTCCAGACCAAATGAAAGAGAATCAAAATGGGAAATTTCATAGTGGACGACTGGCGATTTACAGCCGTCAATCATGTAATAAAAATCAATCTGCGTACTGTCGGCATAATATTTCGTCAGTGGATTCACCCACGTCGTACGTTCTTCAGGAGTGTTTATCGAAGCAAGACTGTTGCTTTCTGTCGACGACCAATAATAGCGCACAACATTGTCTACTGGCACATATTCGTATGAATATGTTGTACTTAACGTACTTTCCATCTGCAAAGAATCTTCGAGACAGATAACCTTTCTATCTGGCGTATTATCATCGACAGGCGATATTGCCGCAGCCAAATTCACATACGCTCCAATCGAATCGATCACAAACGTCGCCGAACACTGGTTAGATGCCGTTACTTGTACTGAATAAACTCCTGCGACAAGATTCCCGGCTTTCACCGTCTGTTGGGCATTGGAATCATTCCACAAATACGTAAAATTAGCCACATCTTCCATCACACGTTCCGAAGCTCCTTTGTCGGCTGTATTTGTATAGACATTGACGACCTCGATGCTTCCATCTGGAGTTTTATTCTGAATGTCGTCGTCGGTATAAGCGTTGCAGTGGGCATGTTTACGCACCGTAACAATTGAATCAGGCATTATAGGATACGTGTACAGAGTGTCGGTAATATAACAATCTTCGGGTGCCCGTGCCGATGTAATCGTACAAATATATTCGCCGGCGGCGAGATTTGCGAGCGTCGCTTTGTCTTCCAAATCATACGTTGTCCATCTTCCAATATCCGTCACTTGTCCCCACTTAAACCGATAGGAATCTTCAGGCGAGCCTCCAATTACCGTATCAATTGTAATTTCGCCGACTTCGGAGTTGCTGCCGCACTCGGTCAATTTAACAGAGAAACGAGATTCCAACACATCGGGCTCAACCAACGAATATGAGGCAAAGTCGCTGACACAAGCAAAACCATCTATTATACGCACTTTATATGTTCCTTTCGACTTGTCTGCCAATTCCGGATTCGGCGATGACTGAAGAAGTACATCTTCGGAAGAATACCATTCGTAAGTATATGGCGATTCACCGCCATCGACAACGGCTAACATGTTTCCTGTTCCGCCGTTACAAATAATCGGAGCACTTTCGTTAATTTCCACCTTAATCGTATCGGGGTCAACGATTTGAGGGAAATCAAACGTCACCATACAACCTCTGTCGTCGGTTACACTTACCGAATATGAACCTTTTTTCAAATTCGACGCTACCGGTGAATTTAATTCAGCGTTGTGCGACCATGAATATGTGAACGGTTCATAGCCGTTTTGAGTATAAATCTTCAACTCTGCCGTTGCCGAACCGACGCAATCTTCGACTTTTGACTGCATTCCAAACAAAGAAAAATTCGAGACATCGGAAATTTGTGTAGTTCCCGATATCTTACAATTCACTTCGTCTGTCACGGTAACCGTAATATTTTCTTCCGAAGGAACTTTATTACAAATTCTCGCCGTTCCCACAACAGCATCGGCCACTTCCCACGAGTATGACAACTCACCCTGGGCACCAACTACGTCAACCGAAACGGCACCATTTGGCAAATGGCAATACGATGGTCTTTCTTCCGAAAAATACAACTGTATCTGTTTCGGTTCGTCTATCGAAACTTGCAAAGTATCGGGACAATCTTCGTGAGTAGCATCGTGGGCAACTGCGTAATATGTTCCTTTTGACAAGTTTGTCGCCGTGGCAGCCGAGGCAACCACCGTTTTTTCAGAATTAAGCCATTTATACGTTACCGTTCCAACTGTATTTTCTGTAGTTACCGAAGCTGAACCAGTAGCTGTTTCAAAGCAATTCGCATCAGTTTTCGAAACTAACACAACCTTTCTTTCTGTCTCTTCCACCGTAACCGAAGCCGTCAGTACACAATTCTCGTCATCGGTTGCAATCACCGAATATGTTCCGTTTCGCAAACCTTTCGCTATCTGCGTTGTCTGACCATTCGACCACAAGTATGTGTAATTTGCCGTCGATTCATTGGACGGTATCACTTTATAAGCCTCGCCGTCGCAGTCAGAATATTGATGTTCAAATGATGCAGTAGCAGTCATTTGGTGACTTAATGCAATAGTAGTATCGAACGAACATGTTCCATCTGACAACGTAAGCGTATACGCACCTGCATGCAGGCCCGAAACGCTACTTTCCGTACCTATGACGGTAGCCTCGTCTTTCCATTCATACGTATAGGAGCCTGTCAACGAGCCCGTTACCGTTACCGCCAACACACCCGAAGGAGTAACTTCAGAACAAATTGGCTCAGTGCTTGTCACGTTTGTAACCATCAGTCTTTCGTCGCGACCTGCAATTTCAAGAGACTTTGTTCCAGAGCAACCTTTGTTATCAGTAATCTCGACCGACTGCGTACCGACACACAATTGCGAAGCCGTCTGTGTTTTTTCGCCCGACGACCAATTGTAGGTGTATGGAGCTTCGCCGCCAACAATATTCACCGTTGCCGTTGCATTGCAAAGACCTTTACATTGAATTGACGAGACATTTTCGAATGAAAGCACAAAATCATCAGGTTCGGTTATCGTGAATGTCTTCGAAACCGAACAACCTTTTGAGTCAGTAACAGTAACCGTATAAGTTCCTGCCGTCAGGTTTGTATTTGAATACGACGACGCACCGTTGCTCCACGTAATAGTGTACGGTGCCACGCCGCCTTCTACACCGACAACAATATGTCCGTCATTGCCACCATTACAGGTCACATGATGAATATCGTTTTGCAGTATCGTCAAGACATCTTTTTCTACAAATCGGATAGAACTTGTCGCCTCGCAGCCTTCGGCATCCGTCACCGTAACCGTATAAGAGCCTGCCGTCAAACCACTGGCAGTTTCTCCCGTCGCACCATTTGACCATGCAAACGAATATGGTGCAGTGCCAAGCGAAGCCACAGCCTGTGCTTCTCCCTGTGTTCCTCCGACACAACGGATTACCGTATCGGAACTGAGAGTCGCAACCTGCAACGTATTTCTTGTCGTTATAGTAACCGACGTATCGAGTATACAACCATTGGCATCTGTCACACGTAACGTATATTTACCCTCTGTCAACGAATCTGCCATAGGTTTCGTATCGCCATTCGACCATAGGGTAGTATAAGGAGGCAAGCCCTTACTAAGAGCCACTGTAGCCGTTCCCGTCGGTTCAACACACTGAGTTTCCGTCACCACCAATGATTTCACATACATAGGAGTCGTTGTTGAAACAGTGATTTTTTCATTCAATTCACACCCTCTGTCATCAACCACATTTACCTTGTATGTTCCAACAGCAAGATTCTCTATTGTTGTGGTATCGTCTATAAAATGGTCATCATTATCATACCATTTTACATCATACGGACGGAAACCATAGGAAATTTTTACCGTGGCTGTTCCGTCGGCAGAACCAGGACATTTTTCGCGTGTCGCAGAAGTTTTAATTCTGTATTTTCCGACATTAGACAAATCTATGTTATCGTTAAACGTACAGCCGCTTGCATCGTGTATTGTAATAGAATATTCATGAGCTTTTAGTCCAGAAATCATTTCTTCGGTAGAACCCGTACTCCACAAATACGTATACGGAGCCGTACCGTCTAAAACTTCAACCGTCAAAGTTCCCGCCGAAAGCGTACGACAAGCCTCTTTCGACATAATGATACGAGCGTTTAACAACGCAGGTTTTATTATTGTATATTCCGCACTTGCCGAACATTGATTTTCATCGGTAACTGTTACAGAATATGTCCCCTCTGTAATTTGTCCTGTTTTCGCCGTGGTTGCCGCGTTCGACCATGCATACGTATAAGCACCTGTTCCACCTGTCACATTTGCCGTCAACTCCCCATACTCTCCGTCACACGGAATGCTCGAAGTTTCTGCAATAGTAACCGTCAACTTTTCTGGCTCGTGTATTACAGTTTCAACGGAATCAAGGCAGCCATTCGTGTCTTCCATCACAACCTTGCATGGTCCCGCTCCTACTGTTATCTGCGAATTTGAGGACTCCGCCCCGCCGTTCCATTTAAAATACTTTATAGGAAGCACACCGCCTGTAACATTTACCGCAACGGTAAGCTCATCGCCGTTACACGACAAATATTCGTCGGCAGGCTGCGAATTTTCTGTAAAAATAAATGCCGAAGCAATTTTTGTAGGTTGCGACAATTCATGAGTAAGTTCAGCATAACAGCCGTTCTGGTCTACCACGGCAATGTTACACACCCCTGCCGAAAGCGTATTATTCGTGCTTGTGCCCACAACGCCGTTCCACGTATACGTATACACATGCGAACTACCACCCGACGCAGAAACTTTTATTTTTCCGTCCGATGCACCATAACACGACGGTCTCTTGGCAGAAACAAGAGAAAGTTTCACATCGGTATCGGGTTGCGACAGAGTTATTGTTGCAGAATCACGGCAGCCATTATCATCCGTTGCAACCACCTTATATTCGGTATTTGCCGACAAATTCGACCGCGACCGACCACTTCCACCATCCGACCACGTATACGTTGTCGTTCCTACTGCATTCAAAACGGTGTATGTTGCAACTCCAGTTGGTATATCTTTACAGTTAAGATCCTTAGAATCGACAAGTTCAAGAATGAATTTTTCTTTTGGTTCAAGAATTGTAATCGTAGACGTATCGCGACAGCCTATCTCGTCTTCAACGGCCACAAACAACGTTTTAGCGGCAAATCCATCTTTAGTAGCCGACGCATTTCCCCGCGTATCGCAGGAAACCGTTTCCAAAGATTCATCATTCCACGAAATCGTACAGGCGTCCTCATAGGCATTGGTTATCGTTGCAGAAATCTCGCCTGTTTTTTCCCCTTTACACTGAATATGCTTTATAACTTTTGCCGAAACCGCAACGTCGACATTTTTTATTTCAACCGTATCGGAATTTATCTCACATCCCTCCATATCAGTCACCACGGTATAGTATCTTCCTGGACCCAAATCTTCAACTTTTTCCTGGTTCGCATGCGTCGGGAACGACGGTGTTCCTATTTTATGCCACTCCCACGAATATGGCGGAACGCCCAACACAAAAGAAACCGAAGCCTTTCCCACAGGTTGACTGTCGCAACCCGAACCGCGAATCATCTTTGTAAGAGCAGAATATTCTGGTTTATTAAAACTAAATGTTTTGATACTTACGATTTGTGAGCCGTCGGTAATATACGCAAGGTATTGAATATGAGTTTTCAGTTCCCCATTGTCTGGGTCATAATACTGATAATCAAGGTTTTCTACTGAATACATGTATTCGGTTTTGCCTAATTCCATATCGATGGATACGTTACAAATTTCCTTATTATGCTCAAAAACACTGCTGATAATAAGGTCATACGTACCTTCGACGGTTCCGTCTGTCGTCAGCTTGAACATAATTGATGCATTGGAAGGATTGGGACACGTCGGCTCCTTGCCCAATATGGCACACTCAATTGACTGCGCATGCAACACAATCGCACTTTGCAGCACGACAAAAAGCGGTAATAAATGCTTCAAAAATGATATACCTCTTTTACACCTATACATTACAATGCAAAGTAAATGTTTTTTGGATACATTTTATAGTTTTTTCAAGCCAAATTCGAGAAAAATATATAATTTCGTCTATTATTTTGATGACATGTCCATACTTCGAACTGAAAACTTAATGAAAAAATACGGCAACAGGGTTGTCGTACAAAGTGTTTCTTTTAGTGTAAAACAAGGCGAAATCGTTGGTTTGTTAGGGCCGAACGGGGCGGGAAAAACCACTTCGTTCTACATGGTTATGGGACTTATCAATCCCGACGGTGGCCGAATCCTTCTCGACGATCAGGACATTACATCGGAACCTGTTTACAAACGCGCTCGCTACGGTATCGGCTACCTTGCCCAGGAAGCATCGGTGTTCAGAACGCTTTCGGTCGAAGACAACATTATGTCTATCCTCGAGATGACAAAACGCAACAAAAAGGAGCAAAAAGACAAATTAGAGGAACTGTTGACCGACTTTAACCTGCTTCACATTAGAAAAAATCTCGGCATACAACTTTCGGGTGGAGAACGACGTCGTACTGAAATCGCCCGTGCCCTCGCAAGCGACCCGAAATTCATTTTGCTTGACGAGCCTTTCGCCGGTGTCGACCCTATAGCCGTCGAAGAAATTCAAAGAATAGTCAAAGATTTGAAAAACAGAAATATAGGCATTCTTATAACCGACCACAACGTGGACGAAACTTTGTCAATCACCGACAACGCAAATATTCTTTTCGAAGGGACTATTTTCAAGTCGGGTTCAGCACAAGAACTTGCTGACGACCCCGACGTACGCCGTGTTTACCTCGGTAGCAACTTTGAATTGAAAAAATAATTAAAAGGATTTCCCTACTCCTTTTTGTATTTCGCAATTTTTGTACATTTGCGACACTAAAAATATGTCTATGAAAGTATTGAAATTCGGCGGGACCTCGGTTGGTTCGCCTGAAAGAATGAAAAATGTTTCCAAATTGATTACCGACGGCAACAAACAGATTGTTGTCCTTTCGGCTATGTCGGGAACTACCAACAATTTGGTCGAAATTTCGGATTACTACAAAAAAGGCAACGACGACGGTGCGTCGAATATGATTTCGGCTTTGGAAAAGAAATACGACGGCGTAATTGAAGGTTTGCTGCAGACGCAGACATTCCGCGACAAGGCGAAGGCTATCATCACCCGCGAATGCGACGTGGTACGCTCGTTTGCCCATAAACCATTCAACGTTCAGGCGGAAAAAATGATTCTCGCACGCGGCGAAATTATGTCAACCAACTTGGTGCAACTCTATCACGAAGAAAACAATATTCCTTCGGTTCTGCTCAACTCGCTTGAGTTTATGTTTGTTGACGGCGACGGCGAACCTGTGATGACAAAAATCGAAAGCGAACTGAAAAAAGTTCTGCAACGTTATCCTGACACTACGCTGTTCATTACGCAAGGTTTTATCTGCACAAACGACAAAGGCGAAGTTGACAACCTGAAACGCGGCGGAAGCGATTACTCCGCATCGCTCATTGGAGCTGCCATCAACGCCGATGTGGTTGAAATTTGGACTGACATTGACGGCATCCACAACAACGACCCTCGTATTGTAAAAAACACGCACCCAATCGCTGAAATGTCGTTCGACGAAGCGGCTGAGTTAGCATATTTCGGTGCTAAAATTCTCCACCCATCGACTGTGCTTCCTGCAAAAGTGAAAAATATTCCTGTGTTGCTCAAAAATACTATGGAACCTCACGCAAAGGGAACCACAATTTCGAACAAAGTTACGGGTACGGGAATCAAGGCAATCGCCGCAAAAGACGGTCTGACGGCAATCAAAATAAAATCGGGAAGAATGTTGCTCGCATACGGATTTTTATGCCGCGTGTTCGAAATTTTCGAAAAATACAAGACTCCTATCGACTTGATTACCACATCGGAAGTTGCCCTTTCGCTTACAATCGACAAGGTTGACTATTTGGCGCAAATCACCGACGAGCTCAAAAAATTGGGAACGGTGGAAATCGACAAGGACCAGACTATCATCTGCATTGTTGGTAATATGATTGCCGAAGAACAAGGTCATGCGACCGAAGTACTTAAATCGTTGAAAGACATTTCGGTACGAATGATTTGCTACGGCGGCAGCGACCACAACATTTCGGTGCTAATCGACACGAAAAACAAAGAAAAAGCATTGATAGCTTTGAACGATAATTTATTTGGAAACAATTAAATTGTTGTAGAGACGCCATAATATGACGTCTCTACAAAAGGATTACCGTATTTTCCCGATTATATCGTCGGAATGAATTTCGTTCATTTTCATAATTGCGAACCATTGTTTGCCAAGATCTTTGAGTGAAGCTCCAACGTGCAATTATGAAAGACCTTAATGATTGTTACTACGTCTACATTTCGGGATGAGATTCCTCTCTATCTCTACGCTTAGTTACATTCATGATGAGATTCCTCTCTACGCTTCGCTACGTTCGGAATGACAATGCCGCATTAGGGAGGGGGAAGAAAGAGGAGGAGGAAGCGGCTACGCCGCTTCCTCCTCCTCTTTCCCTTTAAACCTTATAATCGTGTCATTCCGAGCCGAAGGCGAGGAATCTCATCACAATACAATGATTGATGCGTTGACTCATTTTACGAAACCTCTTTCATCAATAAGAATAGACCAATTAGGATTTTTCTCGTTAATAAGGAATTCTTTTTTCTTCCTATTCCATTTCTTCAGTTCTTTTTCTCTCGCAATGGCAGATTCTATATTTGAGAATTCCTCGAAATAAACACAATATTCAAGATTATATTTGTCAGTGAATGAGTTTCGGTATAAATGTTTTATATGTTCATACACTCTCCTGCACACGTTACTAGTGACACCAATATAAAGAGTTGTTTTGTTTTTATTTGTCATTATATAGACAAAGCCGTCTTTATTCATAAATACTTGTTATCTTACACGATACCCAACAGAAAGTATCGCATCTAAATTGTAGAACTTTGTTTTATAAAGTTGTTTCCCATCATTACCCATATATTCCAAAATGGAATATGTGCTCTTTTCTTCTAGTTCTCCCGATTTATAAATATTCCGCAAGTGTTTCGATATAGCCGGCTGATTTACGCCAAACAATTCTGCTATCTGTTGTTGCGTCAGCCATACAGTCTCTGCATCTAAACGCACTTCCAACGAAACAGTCTTGTTTGGTTGATACAGGATAATTTCGCTTTTCGGGCTGGAATCCGTGATGTTTTGTTCCATTTCATTTTTTTATTGGTTATTCGCCCAAAGATACGATTATTTGTATGTGTTACAAATGAAATGGAAAATTTATCGTGGAGACGATGTGCACATGTCTCTACACATTACCATCACGGTTTGTTGTTGTAGAGACGCGATTAATTGCGTCTCTACAAAAGGATTACCGTATTTTCCCGATTATATCGTCGGAATGAATTTCGTTCATTTTCATAATTGCGAACCATTGTTTCCCAAGGTCTTTGAGTGAAGCTCCAACGTGGTACACGTCGTCATCAAGAATCAGAAAACGATCATGGGATTTTTTGAGACGACTTACGATAATTGGCTGATATTGAGCATTATGACGATCAATGTCAAGTCGCAGTTTGTCGCCTATACTATGGGTATAAATTGTTGCAGACACACCCTCGGAACGCTTATCGAGCATTGTCAACGTGGTTTCATCAATATAATTGTCTATTAACACAATACGTTGTTTTGCAGATTTAATTAGGCGACACACCAATTCGTAAGCGTCAAATATTTGACCGTCAAAGAATATACCTTCCACTGGTGGCAACGAGGTTTTTACAAAGAAATCGATTTTATCCTGATGCTCCTGTAATATCTTCTCGTGCTGCGAGAGACGCCTGTCTATCTTTTCTTCAACATATTGTAACCGCTGGTTTACCGAATATCCCCGCAAAAGATATTCCTTCAAAACTTTGTTCGCCCATTGGCGGAATAGGGTGCCTTGCAAAGATTTTACCCTATAGCCAACAGATATAATCACATCAAGATTGTAGTATTTAACCTTTCTTTGTATTGAACGCGAGCCCTCTCTTTGAACTGTCAAGTATTCCTTGACAGTTGATTGAACATCAAGTTCGCCTTCTTTATAGATATTGTTGATGTGCAAACTAATATTTTGTTTAGAAGAATTAAACAACTCTTTCATTTGCTGTTGCGACAGCCAGACAGTCTCTGCATCTAAACGCACCTCCAACGAAACAATTTCGTTGGGTTGATACAGGATAATTTCGCTTTTCGGGCTGGAATCCGTGATGTTTTGTTCCATTTCAAATTTTTAATTGGTTAGTTGCCCAAAGATACAATTATTTGTATGTGTTACAAATGAAATGGGAAATTTATCGTGGAGACGATGTGCACATCGTCTCTACACATTACCATCACGGTTTGTTGTTGTAGAGATGCGATTAATCGCATCTCTACAGGATTACCGTATGAATTTCTCGCTGGTGATTTGTTTGCTGTCGATTACCGAGATGATGTAGATGCCCTTGCGTTGTGGAACGGCTATGCGGGCTTCTTCCACGTTGGTGAATTTCTTTGAATAGAAAATCTGACCAGTTACCGACGTGATTACCACATAGTTCGCCTGCGGATTGCGGAAGAATACTTCTATTTCATCTTGTTTTATCTTGAAATGTGCATTCTTACCACACGTTTGAACAGCAATGACCTTAGATTCTGTCGTATTACCATCAAAATCAGTCTGACGAAGTTTGTAGTATACAACACCCTCTTTCTCATCGGTATCGTAATATTCATAGTTATGAAATTCAGTTGTTGTACCAGCACCAGCGACTGTTCCTATTTCCTCGAAATTAATTCCATCGAATGAGCGAAGAATTGTGAAATAATCATTGTTGGTCTCCGAAGCTGTTTGCCAACGAAGTTCTACCGTATTTTCATCTATGCAGATTCCGTAAAGCAGGGTAAGTTCTATAGGAAGTAGACTTCCCGGATTTGTATCTGGAAGACCTTGACGATATGCGGCCATACACTGTTCCTCACTTGCATACATTTGCTCATAATTACCTGAATTTGTAAAATCGGCTTCAGCAATAGGATCTGTTCCATAGTAATAGTTACCGGCATAATACAACTGACCATTGTTAGAACCAACGTTGTCGGCACCTGACGAACGATTACCACAATAGTACAAGGTACCACCGTCCTCTACATTTATAGAAAATACCCACGTGTACGTCGGAATATTCGCTCCGATATTTCCGATAAACACGGTCCCATCATCTTTTATATTAAAGGAACTACCACTCGCACCACTTGAAACCGTCACACCCATTGCATACAATGTACCAGCAATATTTACCGTATAACCACCTGAACCATAGCAAGAGAATATACCGTCGCCGCTATTGTCGGTATCTTTAAGGTATATGTTACCGCACGTTTGCTCCAAAGTAAATGTACCGCCACCTTGAGCTCCACGTCCTACGGTCATATTGCCATCTTCAACGGTAATGTCACCCCCTATCCACGCAGGACAAGTCAAACCTGAACCAAGAATATTACCTTTATACTTCATTGTCATATCAGTGTGCTTTACTACAAACGTTGAATTACACTGGAAATCAACATACGCCACATCTCTACCATAATTTGAATGGGCAAATTCAACACCTTCAAAATTTACGAAACTTGCACCTGCCTTGTTTGTATTGTCAATCAACCAAACTGCATCCGACGCATTACGTACGTGAACCATTCCTGCTCCATTGCTTGCATCTGTTACATGCAAATTTGCGTTTATCATTTCAATTTTTGAGTTGTTGATAAATTGAGTGTGACGATAAATGTTATTGTCATCTAAAAGCACCTTCGCACCCTCATTCAAATTGTCGGGTGATTGGCTTAGTCCCGGTGAGGACAAATCCCAATTGACATTCTCAGTATATAAATATCCGTTGTTTTCCACATAACTATTTGTAAGTACGATATCTGCCAAATATAAATTCACACGGCCATTATTTATCAATGTCGATCTATTGGTATAACTGCCTATATTTGAATTATCATCTGCTACATCAGACATTTTGAAGCCATAGTCAACAGTCAAATCTCCTCTTCCTCCTACTTTAACTGTTCCTTTTTTTATGGTCGCAGTTACAAATTCAACAGTATCATTAATTACCAATTCATCTCCCTTAGGAATGGCTATCTCCACTATCGAATTTGAACCGTTTATGGCAAGTCCGCTACTAATTGTAGTTCCACATTTGATAATCCATTTGGCATCGGTTTCATCAAAGCGTGTAGCTCTCGCACCGCCACCATTTTCTTCTACGTGCCAAGACTCTATATCGGTTAAGTCTTTGCCACCGCTACAATCGTAATAATACGTTTTGTTTGTAATCGTACGATGAATAAGTGCATAGTATCCTTCTGGTTTTATTTGAGAAAATAAAATGGAACCATTGTCAAGCGATCCATAAATGTCTTCGAAATCAAAATTATCACTTGTTCTTTCGAGTCCATAGGCAAGAGCGTTAATAGTTTCACCCAATCCGCCAGATACAGAAACACCAACACTCGCACTGGAATATCCTTCATTGCCATCAACGTGCCACGCATCGCTTGTCTTTACATCGGAACCATCTTCTTGGAGACGACCATCAACACCTTCATATTCAACTCCTACGGTAACTTGAGGGTTTGTTGTAGTTGTTATACTATTGAGCATCAATGGTTTATAATCTTGGTCGTCACCTACAGGGAAGTAATAGATTGTGGCGGAATTGTTAAGATTCTCAGGAAGGGAATGTGTTATAGCACCATTGATATAGCACGCTCGCTGAGCAGATGTATAATATCCCTGACCAATTGCGGAACTTGAAGGATTAGTAAGAATCAACCGATGTCCGTCAGTATCAAGAACTCCTTCGGTAAGTATAACATTGTTTTGTACAGTAACATCGCCTGCCAACTCAAGAAAATAGGCTTCATTTAGAGAAGAGCCAGTATTCGATCTCATTGCCGTATCGTTGATGGCAAGATTATAGAACGTAAAGGAAGGAATTATCTGTTTTTCTTTTCCATTGAATTCTACTGTACTACCATCCACAACATATGTATAAGCTGTTTCAGGAACAATCAAATCTTTGGCAACGCCAATGACGTTAGTATTAGAAAGTGTTCTGTTTCCATTTCCCAAATCCAAATTATAATAATTCATCGCTGCAACGGTTGTTTCCGACCCAGAAGCATACGTAAATGTGGAAACGCCAGCATTAAAATGACCTACCATTTCAACTGCATGTTCGCCACTACCTGTAACAGTAATATCATTATCACCAGCAACTAAAGTAGAACCAGCACCGATAGCCAAAGAATTTGTTACCTCTATATCACCCACAAGTGTCTTATTGCTTGCAGACTCGGTACGCAAATTATAGTATTTCAGCGGAGCAACTTCTTGATTTATGGTCCCGATATATTGAATTGTAGAACCATTCGGATTCATATTGTCAATAGATACCGAAGTAGTATTTTTTAAAGCCTGCACTACATTTACAACTGCACCAGAACCAAAAGTTATATCACCGGAATTATCCGTAGCCACATCTTGGATATACAATTGAGAATAATTACCAGAACGTATGTTTTTAGCACCAGCACCACTATAGGTGACACTTGAACCTGGTTTGACCACAATATTGTAATACCCGTTTGCATTTCCCGTCATGTGAGTTATTTCGTCTGTCGCCAACTCGCCAAATGCAAAATTGCCAGCAGTTGTCGTAACCTTTACAGCAGAACCTGTTTTCACATCAACACTCACGGCATCGTAAGTATTTAACGTTCCTTCAATGGTAAAATCCTTTGCAAAATTACGATAGTCATGCTCCCCTATTTTTGTCATCTGCCCCTGCATGCTTTGTCCTGTAAAAGATCCTATGTATTCACCATAAGAATTTGGTATTCCATATCCTCCGTTAGGAGAATATTTTTGCCAATCATTACCAACAGATGTAAAATCATTCCAGTTTCCATCTCCAATAGTTATTTTAGAACCCTCGCCAGAAACATTCCACGTTTGTCCTGATCTCAATCGGACATCGTCCTTATTAATAATGTATTGGCTACCTGCTGTTGTGAAATTCTCTGGTGACGTACAAGAACCCGCAGTCCCCGAAGGCGACGTACACCAATTAGAAGCTGTTGTTACATCAGAAGCGTCTCCTGTTGGACCACAATAATAAAAGACTCTCTCCATTGCCTTCACAGTCACATCTTTTGTTATTGCCACAACACAGCCAGACGCATTGTCACGAATATAGGCGCCAATAGTAGCCGTATATGGTGTACCATCGCAATCGAACGAATAGGTGTGAACACCAGTTTCCGTGATACCTTCCATACTTCTGCTGTGGTTGTTTATCCACCAAAAACGATCGTAGTCGTTAGTCACATCCTCACCATCAAATGTAACCTTCATCACAGCTCCGACTTCTTGAGAACAGAACACTTCTGAAGGTATCTCAACACCGCCTTCTGCTGTGTTTTCATTGAACGTAAGTTCAGGAACACCTTCGACAAACGAAATATTTGCCTTGTCTGTCGTGTGTATCACATTTCCATTTGTAGATACAACACAATGGTATGCCCCATTGCCCGAACCGGCCTTGGTTGGAGTGTATGAAGACGATGTTGCCCCCGGAATTACCACATTATCTTTGTACCACTGATAGGTAAGTGGCAAATGTGTGGCATCAACACCCGTAGCAACCACACGGAGCGTGTTGGCAGTGCTGTTACAGCTTGTCTGTGCATCAACATAGTCGCGAAGCGAAAGTTCCACAACGTGAATAGTGGTCGTACACGTCTCATCGTCCACATTGTCGGAGTCATCCGTATCGTGGGCAGTAAACGTAAGGGTTCTATCACCTGCCGAAGTAAACGGAGATGCAAGAGTTGCGGTAACGCCCTGTACCGTGTTTTTATCAACCAAAGTCTGTGACAAACTGAACGACGTAGCGGCAGAACCCGACAACGAAATTCGTATATCCCCATTCACATAACCGCTTCCTACAGAGAACGTGTTGACAAGTGGCTGATTCGTATAAACGTACACATCACTCGGCATACAATCGTCAACCGTAAGCGTAGGTGTTGCAGTAAGCGTTACCGTAAAATTTGTTGAGGCAGTTGTACCATTACCATCGGTCACCGACACCGTCATAGGATAATCGCCCGCAGGAGCCACACCTGTCAAAGTAATCTCGCCAGTTGACGGATTTATTGAAAAATATTCATCGTCATTACCAGTGGTAATAGAATATGACAAATTATCAACACAAGTCGAAGTTGTGTTTGACGTACCTACTACCACGTTTGTCATTCCTGCCACACGCATATAGGTTTCGTAACTTGGCTTTATAGTTTTATTATTAACATGAGCCGACGTTATCGGGCTATACTCTGTAAAACCACACTCATCGGTTACTCCATACCGTATATAATATGGATATGTTTGGGCGTTAAACGTCTGATCGTCCGTCAATGTTTCTACGGAAGCAGAAAAGTTGCTTGCCGTACTATACTGCCATATCGTATTAGTTGTTTCGGCATCGCCGTCTTTATCAGAATCAGCATAAACAGTATAACCAACCGACGGCAATACGAAAGACTCTCCGTCACAAATATCATCAACAACAAAGGAACCGACTTCGGGATGTCTAAACATAGTTACCTGTACCGCATTGCTTTTCCCCCTTTTACCCGTGTTATCAATAGCATAATAGCGAATGTATTTATCTTTAAATAAAGTCGGGTATGTTTTTACATCTATCAAATCGAACTCTTCCCATTCATTAGATGTCGGAGAACTTGCATATTCCCATCCTTGTTCAGAAATACTTGTTCCTGCCTTCGGTGTAACGGTAGGTGTTTCAATTGTAAGATCTCCACCTTCACAAATTCTTGCAGGAGTTGTAATATCGCTCACATCGGGACCGCAGTTGGTAGTGTATGTTGCTTCGGCAGTCACACCGTATGCATCGGTTACCACGACTTTCACTATAGAACTATTAGCAAGAACCTCGCCAGGTTCAAATACGTCGGTTGCAGAACTTGACGTATGTGTTTCTTGCAACTCATTGTTTACATACCACGCATACGAGGCAATGACACCAGTACCAGCGGTAGCAGTAGCAGTGAACGAAGCCGAAGACTCACATTCAGTGCTTACCGAAGTAATTTCTATTTCGGGAGGACAAACTTTTGTTATGGATACTCCGTCAATAAAAAATACATTTGAATTTGTTATATGATTAGTTTCCGTTGTCAAAGCAATATCAGCGGTGCTACTACCACTCACAATTCCATTCAAGGTTGTAGTGCCACGATAGGGGACACTTCCTATTGACGTTCCATTCAGCATTACATCAGTTGTACACAATTCGTTTACTTGATTACCTAAGTTACCAATCGTAAATTGTACTGCATAAACACCAGTTGTAGGGATACCAGATAAAGATAACACTGTCGTATTTGAAAACAAATGTTTTTTCCAATAAAATTGGAAACAATCTCCTGTATTTCCAGACAATGCTAAATTTCTTCCTGCAAAAAAGACAGAATTAGCAATTTTATAGTAATTTCTATCATCGTCACCAGCCCATTGTTGGTCTGTCGTATTCAAAGACGTAGAAATGTTAACGCCATTAACTGTAGAACCAATTGTATTTGTTGAAAAATCAAAATTTGCAACATTTTGTCCAACACAAGAGGCAACCGTACCATTCAAATTAAGAACACAAGGAGAAGCACCCCCTGCGCCGTCATCAAACGTAAGAGTGGCATCATGGTCGCCTAATTCTGTACCTGTGAACGTAATGGTATATGTTCCATTATTATTATTAGTTACGGAATAGTTTGTATTATCGGAAAGAGTAGCCGAACTAACCGAGCAACACGCTGTAGATACTGTTACCGTAGCGGTAGGGTTTGCTTGGTCAGGTTCTCTTACAAATTCAACTGGCGATGGAGCAACAGAAATTGTTGGACTACCAGAGATTGTTTCTGGGTCTGAATCCGCATATACCGTACTGCTTGCATATATCCGAACTTTATAATCTCCTGCAACCGTTGGTGAATAGGTACTCGTTGTACCAAGAACAGTACTCATATCACTCGCCTCATACCATGCATATTGAGGGTAGCCATCAGCAGCCCTCAATCCAGTAGGCGATGCGGTCAAAGTACTTGCTCCTGCGCATGAGCCAGAAACATTTATAGACGCTGACGTAATTTTCGGTCCACAATTGGGTTCTGTTGTAGTTGCCTCTATTGTTTTGTTCTCGAAATCAAGAATTACATAAACAGGCTCTGTTGTATATGAATTTAATTGTAATGCATCTCCACTTGCCTGAATGGATCCTGTTTTAGTTGTAAAAAACTCAGAGAAATTCGTATTTCCCTGCTTTATGTGGAACCACGGCCAATTATACTGATCGGTCCATGTTAAAGTGCTATAATAAACCCTACCCGAAGTTCCACATCTAACAAAATTTCCTCCTGGATTATTACAATTTGCTCTATCTGCAATTTGAAAATCTGTAGAAAAATCGATTGCACATAAAGGGACATTATCTGTAAAAGAAATCGTTTTAGAAGACGTATTAAGTGTAATATATTGATTACGGTTATTTGATGTTGTAAATTTATATGCTTTTTTTGTTGTCCAATCTCCATCCCAATTTCCATACTTGTCTTCCAATGTGACTCCAGAACCTGTCCAAGTCAAATCGTATTCGCCATTTGATTTAATAGCAATATAACGATTATCATTCCATTCGGCCTTAATTTCGTAAACTTTCTCGACTCCAGCCGAACATCCTGTTTCCCTTAAGGTACTTGCATCAAAACCATTCACAACATAAATAGTTTGCCCCGCACCACTCACAGCAAACCCCATCACACCAACTACTAATAGCAGGAGATTTCGAAGAAACTTAAATGTAGAATTCATTTTCATAATTCTAATATTTTAAAGAGCAAGCGAAAAAAATCGTTTGCTTTTGGTTAAACATACTTTTTTACCATGCCTGCAAATGCAGTAGTGACGCAATGTAGAGACAATGCGCACATCGTCTCTACCCGTGCACAAACGCACTTCGGGCATAGTGCGTAAAAATACTATATTAAATATATAAATGCAAATAAATGAGAGAGAAAAACACTGAGTTGGTGTAAAAATTACACGGTTTGTTGTAGAGACGCGATTAATCGTCTATACAGGGGGATATATTTCACACAAATGAATGGCGGGATTTAGGAATACGAACAATGTCTTCTCCCAAAACGTACGAAATTTTACACAATGTTGCCATTGTCAGGTTATGTGTACCCGAAAGCCAACGGCTTACTTCAGTTTCGGTTTTGCCAAGTTGACGAGCAAATTCTTTCTGTGTCATATTTTTCTTTTCCAAAATGTCGTATATCCGATTGGCTATCGCAACCGACATTTCCATCCTCATCTTCATCTCGGGAGAAACAGAAGCACGTATTTCATCCATTATCCTATTGGTTTTCATAATTAATTAGCTGCGTTAACTTAGACAAATTTAATTATCTAAGTAACCTTCGGCGTTAATTAGATTTTCAATGGTTTTAAGAAAGGTTTCTACAGTAGGTATCAAAGGCTTTATATCTTCTTCAGTAACAATTTTCCAATCGTCATAATCACCAGATTGTCTCAATTCAAAAAGTTTACTGTAAAATTTGCCTAATTCTGCCGAAACGTCTCCTGTCTTGATAAAATGCATTCCAAACATTCCTATAACGCCACTATGAGTGTGTGCCGTAATACCTTTTTTGAGCAACAATGCCGATGTCATATAATAACAAGCATAGTACATCCTATTTGCTGCGGCGTACCAATATCCATTCGCAATAATTCCTTTGGTTTCCATCCATGTTTCATACGACCGACGAACTTTATTGGCTACCAAAACTTTTCTTTCATCACCGGTCAGCATAGAACAATACCCTCCTTGTCAATATTTTGGTAAAATGGTGTTCCTTTCCGCTTTGCCCATTCCGTAAATGAATATATTTTTGGACTGAAATACGTTCCAAAGTTCCAACCCAATTCCACAAAAGGATATGCGTATGCATCAAACGCATCGCTTTGCAACTGCTTGTCATTGAGCAAAATTAGCAAATCCCAATCCGACTCTTCTCTTGCATCTTTACGAGCATGTGATCCAAACAATATAAGCCGAGCATCGTCAGGTAAAACCTTTTCTGCCAACGCCTGAATAGACTGTACTATTGTGTCTTCTTGAAGCATAAAATCAATTTCAATACCTAAACGCAAATATACTACAAATAATTTTGTTTGTCAACATTGTATCTTGCTTTGCGTACGATAACAAATTATCATTATTGCAAATAAATGAGGAAGAAAAACACGGGGTTGGTGTAAAATGACACGGGATATTGTAGAGACGCGATTAATCGCGTCTCTACAGGGGTTTCAATTCAATAGTCATACCCAAAGCCGAAGCAATTCGATACAGGGTTGAGACCTTGGGGTCAATCAGTCCGTGTTCCATACGCGAAATGTAGGATTTGTTCGTGCCTATCCGTTCAGCAAGTTCTTGCTGCGTGAGATGGGCGTTTTTGCGAACATCTTCTATCATCTGTCCCGTGAAGAACGCATACGCACGTTCTTCCGCCTCAGCACGCGAGGCAGTGCCCTTTTTGCCAAATTTTGCATCAAGTTGTGCATCAATGTCAAACAATTCCATTTTTTCGTTTTTGTTCATAATACGCCTCCTTTAATTGTAACGCTTTCTTTATCTCTTTCATTGGTGTCTTTTGAGTTTTCTTTTGAAAACAATTAAATACTACCACTATATTTCCTTCATCAAAGCAAAAAAATATTCTATATGTATTTCCTTCCCATAGTATCCGCAATTCAAACAAACCATCACGAATGAATTTTACATACTTTTTCGACAATCGTTCCTGCGTCTTTAGAAGAAGCATACCATATAATACTTTTTCTTGGGCTCCTGCATCAAGCGAGTCATAGAACTCCTTGTAATAATTTCCGAATGCTTTTATCTCTCTTTCCATTTCTGCAAATATATAAAAAGTTTACAAGTTAAGCAACTTTTTGGTTTTTATTGGTTATAAATTTTCTACACAAAAATACGACGAAATTTTTGAAATATTATTTGACTCTACTGAGATAACACAAATAAATGAGGAAGAAAAACACCAAAATAGTGCGGAATGGACACAGGATGTTGTAGAACCGATTGTGTATTTATATGCACGACAAATGTGGACAAATCCGATTTTTTTTGTATTATTGCATTGTATAACAATATGAAAATAAAGCAAACAAAATGAAAACATCTATCAGGTTTTTTAACGACCGCGAAGTGCGGGCCGTATGGGACGAAGACCAAAACAAATGGTGGTTTTCGGCAACCGACATTGTGCAAGCAATCAACAACGAGCCAGACTATGTAAAGGCAGGAAACTATTGGCGTTGGATTAAAAAGAAACTGAAAAATGAAGGAAACGAAGTCGTGAGCGTCACTCACGACTTCAAGTTCATGGCTCCCGACGGGAAAAAACATGCCGCCGACGCACTTGACGACGCAGGTGTACAAATGTTGGCAAAACATTATCCCAATAATAGAGCGAACGATTTCTTGGACTGGTTCACCTACAGTGACAACACCATTGATGGACAAAGCCGCAAAAAGGCCTACGCACTTTACGAAAGCGGCCTGCTGAAATCGTTGGAACCGGGAAGCGTTAAATGTCTGCAACAAATCCACGCCTATCTTTTCGGCGGATTGTATGATTTTGCGGGGCAAATTCGCTCTAAAAACATAAGCAAGGGCGGGTTTTCGTTTGCCAATGCCCTACATTTCCCCGTAGTGTTGCCAAGCATAGAAAAAATGCCCGAAAACACACTCGACGAGATAGTTGACAAGTACGTGGAAATGAATGTGGCCCACCCGTTTATGGAAGGTAACGGCCGCAGCACACGTATCTGGCTGGATTTGATGCTGAAACGGTCGCTGAAAAAATGCGTAGACTGGAGCAAAATCAACAAGAACGATTACCTAACGGCAATGGAACGAAGCGTGGTGGACGCAACCAGAATCAAAGAATTGATTAATTCCGCATTGACCGACAAAATTGACGACAGAGAAATGTTTATGAAAGGTATTGATTATTCCTATTATTACGAAGAAAATTAACACAGTATTTTCCCCGCAACAGCGTCTTTATCAACAAGTTCCTGCTCGCCTGTTGCCATATTTTTAATCAAAACCTTGTTTTGGGCGATTTCGTCGCCGCCGACTATTGCCACAAACGGAATTTGACGGTCGTTTGCATACTGCATCTGCTTTTTCATCTTGGCAGAATCGGGATACAACTCGCACGCATAGCCTTCTGCACGCAATTTTGCAATTATCGGAAGAATATACAGCACTTCTGTTTCGCCAAAATTTACGAACAACAATTTCGTCGCTTCTTTTGTATCTTTCGGATAAGCGTCCAACTGATTCAGCACATCGTAAATTCTATCGGCGCCAAAAGAAATTCCAACACCCGACAAGCCCGGCATACCGAAAATTCCCGTCAAATTGTCGTAACGGCCGCCACCGCAGATGCTTCCCATTTCAACATCGTTTGCCTTGACTTCCAAAATCGCGCCAGTATAATAATTCAAGCCACGTGCAAGCGTCAAATCTAACTGAAGGACAGCTTTCACATCAACATGTTTCAACATTGAGAAAATATATTCCATCTCGTCGATTCCCTTCTGTCCTATTTCGGACGTGGCCAACGTCTGACGCAAAGACTGCAATTTTTCTTCGTTCGAGCCTTGTAGCAGAATAATCGGCTGAATTGCCTGTATTTCGGCCTCGCTCAGCCCTTTTTCAGCCAATTCGGCATTGACATTTTCAATGCCAATTTTTTCAAGTTTGTCGATTGCGACAGTTATGTCAACAATCTTGTCCGGTTTGCCAATAATTTCGGCTATTCCCGATAAAATCTTACGACTATTCAGTTTTATGGTTATGTTGATTCCGAATTTCGAGAACACCGTATCAATAATCTGAACGAGTTCAACTTCGTTCAACAACGAGGTGCTACCCACAATGTCGGCGTCGCACTGATAAAATTCACGATAACGGCCTTTTTGCGGACGGTCGGCGCGCCACACAGGTTGAATTTGATAGCGTTTAAACGGCAACTGCAGCTCGTTTCGGTGCATGACGACAAATCGTGCGAATGGCACTGTTAAATCATAACGGAGAGCCTTCTCGCAGAATTTATTTGCCAATGCAAGCGACGAATTCTCTGCAAATTCACTTGCCTCCACTCCACTTTTAAAATCGCCAGAATTAAGAATTTTAAATATCAAACGGTCGCCTTCCTCGCCGTATTTCCCCATCAACGTCTGCATAGTTTCCATTGCAGGAGTTTCAATAGGAAGGAATCCGTATGTTTTATACACCGAACGGATTGTGTCGAAAATATAATTACGCTTCATCATCTCCGCTGGAGAGAAGTCTCGTGTACCTTTCGGAATAGACGGTTGTGCCATAGTTATCAGATTTTGATGCGAAGATACAATATTGTTGAAAAAGAAAAAGGGAATGTCACATAAACATTCCCTTCATCTTGTTATTTATTGTCAATGTTACTTAACAACCTTGACAGATGTTGATTGTTGACCGTCGGAGATTCTCACAGTGTAAACCCCTTGTCTCAAGCCTTCGGCAGAAATTTGAAGCAATGTCTTCGAAATTTCGCCAGTCTGAACTCTTGCAACAACCTGACCGTTTGCATTCAATACTTCTACTATGAAGTTGTTATCTTCAGGCGAAGCGATTGCCACGTTGATGTACGAACTAACGGTAGTCGGATATACAATCACGTCGGCAGGGAATGCGATTTCAGAAACACTTACATCGGTTTCTACTTCGGCAATGTTAGACATAGCCAATGAGAATGGTCCAGATTCAGCCTTTGTATAGTAACCTTCAACTGGCTGACCATCGAGCGTATTCACAGCATTTTCGTTAACTTCGCTCTTCAGACGGAATACAACACGATACTTAACATTTATGTCATCAGTATATTGAGGATCGGTTTCATTCCAGATGAAGTACTCATCATCACTTGCAGGAATATCAATTACCGTATCCATTTGTGTTGCTTCGTAACCACGAAGAATCTTATACTGTGTCACATTTGCAAATGGTTTGTATGCAGTCCAATGAATCGTTTGCAAACCATTCGTCTGCCACATTGTTGAAGAAACCATTGAACGATGAGGCTCACTATATGCTTTGTTACCACACGCATCAGTTGTTACCAAACGATACTTGAATGCTGTTTCTTTGTAGTTCACATCTTCGTCAACAACAATACCTGCTTCGGAGAACATCACGTCGTCGCCAACTTGTTCCCAATTACCAGTAACGCCTGTTTCACGTTCAATTGCGTACGAAACTGTATTCACACCAGCCGTCTTTTCCCATGCAAGGATAATGTGGTCGGTTGTTTCGCTGAATGTAGCCACACCAATTTGTTCAGGATATGGATACGTGAATGCTACGACCACCGTATCGTAATTGATACACTTGTTAGCGTCGATTATGCGAGCCCATACTGTTTCGGTGTTAGCCGTCAAATCGATAGTCTGACTTGTAGCACCAGTGCTCCACAAATATTCGTAGTCTGCACCTGCGTCAAGAGTAACAGTTGTTCCATCGCAAGGAGTTTGATCTTCGCCAAGGTCGATAGCAGGCAAGTCATTAACCTTCGTCAAGTTGAACGTATCAACGCTGACGCACTGCATACCATCAACAGCAGTAACCGTGTACGAAGCAACTTCCGAAGGAATTGTGATTGATTTTTCTACATCACCTGTGTTCCAAGCGTACGATACATAATCACCGATAGCTTCAAGGTCGAATGTTGTTCCGGCACACATTACAGAATCTTCCATCAATGCTACAGGAACAGAAACTTTCACTGTCACAGTATCGACCAATGTAAACATTCCTTTCTTCATTGTCAACTTGTACAATGTTGTTGCATCTGGACGAGCAGTAGTCGTGTTCTTAACATCACCAGTCGACCAATAGTAAGAATCCAAACCTTCGCTTGCAGTCAATGTTACAGCGTCGCCCTTACAGATAGCAGGTGTTCTTTCGTTGATACCCACAACAGTCAACAAGTTTTCTTTAACAACTTCGATTGAATGTTGACCATCGGCAGATTGAACTGTCAATTTCACTGTGTATGTTCCTGGATTGTCGAACGATACCATTTGCATCAATGATGTTTGGTCGATACCGTTGGCACCTTCGATTTCCCAAGCCCACGTACAATCGTAACCCGACATGCTTGCCATTATAATGAATTGTTCGCCTGGTACGCCGATGAACTTCATTGCCATGATGTTCACAACAGGAGCACCTTCCCATACAACTGGTGTCAATTCATTATCGGAACCCGAGCTGACAGTTTCTTCGTTGATTGTTACTTTTCTTGAGTAGTAAACAATCGTAGAATCCTTCAAGCCTTCTTCGTCGGCAGCGTAGAATGTAATTGCCTCGGCACCGTTCCAGAATGCGTTCAGAACTTCTACAGAAGCAACACCTTCGTCAATTGTGACAGACAAGTTGTCAGAACTTGAAGTTGTCCACTTGATTGATGATGCAGCCGTGTAGTCATCTTTCACATAATTAGCCAATTCGATTGTTCCGAATGCAGCATCGTCTGTTTCTGACTGTACAGGGATTT
This sequence comes from Bacteroidales bacterium, assembly GCA_017516865.1. Classification (GTDB taxonomy): domain Bacteria; phylum Bacteroidota; class Bacteroidia; order Bacteroidales; family UBA1715; genus UBA1715. The sequence goes on along the minus strand of JAFXAU010000009.1, from coordinate 71,077 downwards.
CAGCAATCTTCGGAGCTCTGTTTGGCAATGAATTTACGTACATTATGACTTCAGCCTCAGTTGTAAGACCTTCGGCATCAGTTACCGTCACAAACAATGTATCGTATTCCAAATCAGGATTTGTTGAAATCATACTCAACTGCGTCTTCATGCAAACTTTTACAGAAACATTCTTTGCTGTGAATGTATATTTCAACTTTTTCCATGACGTGTTATCGTCTGAGAATATGTCACTCAATTTCAAATACGTACAAGCATTGTATTTAATCTGTACATCTTCGATTAAGACAACTGGAGCTTGGTTAGCCTTTTCGGTAACTTCAACTGGAACATCGGCAGAAGTTGTCAAGCCGTCTTCGTCGGTTACAGAAAGTGCGAAGCTCGTTGTTCCTGCATAGCTGTCAGATTTAGCAGTTATCGTCGCAACCGTTCCGTCAATTGAAACATTCAAATCATCAGATGCTGCTTCGAAAGTTAGATTAGCAAGTTCAGTTTCATCATCAGAAACAAAGTCTGCAAAGTCAACCGTGATATTCTTGCCTTGTTCGAATGCGAGTTTCGGAGCAGTACCGATTATAGGAGCAGACGATGTTGTCACCTTAATCTTGATTGTCTTCGAAATGTTTCCGATAGAAACTGTCAAGTTTGTCTCGCCAGCAGAAACTGCCTTTACAACACCGTTAGAGAATGTTGCAATGTCGTTATTTTCAATTGCCCATTCCAACAATTTTGCAGCCAATGTAACTGGAGTTACCTTGTAAGAAACAACAACAGAATCGCGGAGTTTCAACTCAATTTCGTCAGGAACGGCAATATCAGTAATTGCTGTTTGTGCAGCAGTTACATATACAACTGCTGTTGCTTGCAAACCACCATTTGAGTATGCAACGATTGTTGAAGTACCTTCGCCCAAAGCCTTGATATTACCTTCGGCGTCAATACTGATTACATTATCGGTCTTTTCTTTGAATGCAACTTTATTGTATGAGGCCTCAGCTGGGATTACCGAAGCGGCAACCTTAGTTTCTTCGTTAAGAGCCAATGTAATAATGTTCGGCATTGAAATTTCTTTAGCCTTAATCAACTTATTGACAACAATGTTGAATTCTGCCTTAACATCAGGATTTTCAACACTTGTAATCGTTGCCTTTGTAGTACCCTCTGCTACTGCCCAAACTGTCAAACCAGCAACATCGGCAACTTCTGTATCTTCAACTTCGATTGTGTAAGCCATGTTCGAAGCATAGCTTGGTTCGAATGCCAACGATACGTAACCTTGTTCACCTTCGTACAATGTCACAGTTTCTGGCTCAACAACAATTGATTGAAGCGGAATAACTTTTTCTTCAACTGTTATTACCTTCGAAGCACTGTCGGCACAACCCGTGTTGGTTTCAACAACTTTACAAGTTACCGTATAGGTACCAACTTCATCGAATTGCGTTGTGAATGCTGTTCCGTGAACATATTCGTTATCGCCAAGCGACCAAACAACTGAGTACTCATCGCTCATCTGGTTGCTTGTACCAAGCGTTACCGGCTCGCCAACAACGAATGATTCTGCCTGGGTAGCAACGAAGATTTCTGGTTTAACCGCATTACCTACTGTATAGGTTACCGTCAAAGGATTGCTTACACAACCCATTGTGTTTTTAGCAGTTACCTTGTAAATATAGTAACCCGAAGTTGGAACTTGCGGCAAGAATTCTGTGCCTTGAGCAACAACAGCACCTGTAACATCGGTCCATTCAACTACGTTTTCGGTATTTGTTGTCGCAACGAATGGAACTGCCGTAGCACCTTGACACGTTGATTGGTCAGTTACATTCAGCTTAGGTTCTGCCACGTAAACTATTTCAACCGTATATGGTACTTTTTCACTTTCGCGATAGTTTGCCAATTCTCCCATACCAATTTGAGATACGTAGTAAACGGCCTTACCTGCCTGTGCAGCACTTACAACAGGTGCGGCACTCAATTCGTTGCCCGAAGCGTCGTACCATTTCAATTTTCCAAAGTCTGACGTAGGATAAACCATTCTTTCTAACGACGTTCCACCGTTAGTAGTTGCAGATTTATCAAAACACATGGTAAGAACATTCGTGTTGTAACCAGGTGTTGGCATTTGAGGAGCAACATCGACAGCTACAGCAATTTTACCAACAAGCGAACCTTCAAAGAATACCGAAACTTCGGCATTTCCTACCGCAATCGCTGTCACAACACCATCACGACCAACAGTAGCGACTGTTGCATCGGAAGTTTCGAACGTGAACAAACTTGCCTGAGCTGATCCACCATCGAAGATCATTACTGTTATTTGTTCTGATTCTCCAACTTCAATTGCAATAGATTGTTTTACAAAATAAGGAAGTTGTTTCGCATTTACAATCACCTCAGTTTGTGCCGAGTATGATTTGCCGTCAGGTGCAGCAGCAATTACTTCAACAAATGTGTGACCAGCCAACAAACCAGTGATTGTACCGCAGTCCGAACCATCGGTTGGGTTAGCGATTGAAATCACTGTCTGGTCGAAATTGAATTGAGGATTGAATTGTTTAAATCCTTCGCCAATCGTCAAACAAGCAGAGATTGACTCGCCCTCGGTAATTTCATACTTAGATTGAGAGAATGCCAATGTGTAGTCATCGCTTGTAGATGCCTTGACTTCGACTGCGTACGAAGCAGTATAAGTTTCTCCTTTGTATTCAGTAGAGACGTAAACCATAGCTCTGCCTGCTTTCAACGCTTTAACAAGCTTGCAATTCGTACCGTTCGAAGCATCAGAAATCTCAATAATTTCGTTATTGTACTCATAGTTGAATTGAGCATCACTCAAACCTGTAGTCTGCAAGCAAATTGTCTTTTCCTCGCCAACTTGTTCAAATACATAACCCGCTTCGTCAAACCACATTGCTATGTTAGACGATTCTTCTTTATTAAAACTAAAGTATGTCTGACACAATTTACCATAGCAGATTGGCGAACCAAACTCGTCATATCCCGTAGGACATTCATTCGGCATTGGGCGAACATACAATTTATAATTGTGTGAAGTGCTGCTAACCGCTTTGTCAATTTCTATCAATGTATTGATTTCGAACGGTTCGCCCTCATATACATCGAAGTTATAATATGATTCGAGATTTTCGCCCATTTTTGAGATTATATTGCTTGTTGTAGCAGGAGCGGCAAAATCTTCAACCATAATGTTTACCACACCAGTAAAGGCAGAAGTTCCCGACATTACGAGTCTGTATTGGTCGCCTACAGCCATTTCGTCGAATGACAAATCAAACGGTGTTCCTCCTTCAATTATAGTGCCGTCGCAAACAAATGGTTCAACAATATGAATGTCTGCCGTAGCATAGTATTCATGATTATCAATCGTTACAATTGCATCGATTTGCTGAGTTTCGGTTGTTTCGCTATACGCAGTTACCACCGCACAACCAGTTGCCGCCGTACTCGGTTCTACAGAAAGAATCTTTTCATTCGAAACCGTGTATGTAATCTGAGCATTTGCAAGGTCGAAACCTTCGGCAGTCAAACAAATTGTTGTTGGAGTACCTGCCTCTACTTCGAATGTTCCTTGTGAGAAATAAACTGATTTTGAATCTTCGCTGACGGTAAACGTACAAGTAGCACCCTCGCTCAAACAACCCGTCTCGTTGTTTTTTACAACAAGTGTTGCAGAGAAATCACCTGCTTCAGTGAATGTAACCTGCGGACAGCAAGAAGTTGCTCCGTCCAAACTTGAAATGTTGTCAGACCACCAGTGATATGTCATTCCCTCTGCCATTGCAGTGTTCGGTGACCACGTGTCACCCACAACTGGGTCTGTCGGACATTCAATTGAAGCACGAGGCAGACTATTTACCGTAACGGTAAATTCAGTCTTATATACATCGCCTTCATACACCTTATATGTATATGTTCCTACTGACAAATAATTCAAATGTACCGTTGCAGCATCATTGTCATCATTGTATTCAGGGTAGAACGTGTTGTCGTCTTCGTCGCGTACGGTAACTGTTCTGCCATAAATACTTCCGCTTGCACTAATTACTGCCACAGCTTCATCGGTACCTTCGCAAACCGATACATTTGCAACAGTATATTCAATCGGTTTTTCAACAACAGTGATCAATGCTGTGGCAACCCTAAAACCACCTACTTCGGCAAACACCTCGCAAGTACCAGTCTGGTCAACAGCTTTCACTATGTTGCCTGTTTCTGTAATATACACATGACCATACGTATTCAAAGCATAATCACCTTGATACGGTTCGCCGTCATAGTACAATGTCAACTGAACACCACTTTCATCGCCAATTTCAATCGTGTCTTTTTCAGGTGAAATGGCAAACAACGCTGGATTGAACGGAACAACGTAGATTGTCTTCGATGTCCATTCACTTGAACAACCACCTTGGTGAGTCCGTGCCTCGAATGTATATGTTCCTGCTTGAGAGAACGTAAATTTCATTTTACTATTATTACATTCTTGCGAGTCTGGATTTGTCCATTCAAGACATTCACCATCAATGCTTTCTTCATCGTAGCTCCAAGAGAATGACGCACCTGAACCACACGATGTACAAAGATCTAATGTTTCAAGACAAGACACTTCGAGAGTAATTTCTTGCGATTCTGCAAAATTTACAACAGTGTCAACTTGATCGTACATATCAATATTTGCCTGCAAGTATCCTTTTCCGTAGGCATTTACGTTTTCAACAACAATTGTCGTGTCGTTGATTCCATCATTGTCATCGTCGTTGATTGTTATCAATTGGAATCCTTGACGACCAGCATACGGATAATCAAATTCTATCGATGCTTCTTTTCCATAAACATCTACTTGAATGTTCGAAGCCCATTCGTGGTTAACCGTCAATGATTCTGGAATATCCTTGTTAGATGTTACCGTGAAAGCAACGTGACCGCCATCTTTTCCGTGGCACCAAGTAACTTCGTCAGGAACAATATATTTTTGTTCGCCTTCGACAATTGTGAAGCGGCAAGTGTCGCTTTTACCGACACAACCTGTTTCAGCATCTTCCACAGAAAGAGCAACCCAAACTGGACCAGCAGTTTCGAATGTTATAGATTGAGTTGCACTACTTGCATCGTTGAATGAGATTCCATCGGAAGACCACATATAATTATATGTAGCACCTTCGGCCATTGGAGCGGAAGCATTCCATGTTTCGTCCACAACAGCCTCATCGCTTGTAGGACAACTGAATGTAGCACGAGGAGCATAATTCACAACAACTTGGAACGATCCAACTGGTTCCCCTTTCGATGTTATGTAATATGTTCCGCTACTCAAATTTTCATATTCTATAACAACAACATTATTCTGATTATTGTTGTCTGGAGACACAACAGGTTCAAAGTTGACTGACGTGCCATCTGCTGTTTGCACACCAAATGCCGCTGTGTTTATTGCTTCGCTTGATTCAATAGTTACAAAACCTTCCGCACCATAACAGAATACTGTATCGGTTACCCAATATTGAACATTTGCTTTAACTACAACTGGATATTTTGCCGTATCGGCACACGTTCCATCTGTTGTCGATACAATACAGAATACTTCAGCTCCTTCTTCAATATCAGATTCGCTGAATGAACCTTTGGCGATTGTTTCAGTATCGTAACTTTCAACACCGCCACCCCATGCATACGTGAATGTTGCCGTAGCAGGTATATTTGATGTAGAAAGTGTAGCAGTATATTCAACTTCAGTATCAACTGTGGCTTCGGTCGGTCCACTGATTGTAACCGTAGGTTTAGGATAAACCTGCAATGAAAGTTCTTCCGTTCCTACACAATTTCCAGCTCCTGTTACTTGGCAGAAAATTGGATAATGTCCATCGTATGTTGCAACAAATTTCGGATTACCAGAAGTTGCGTCGTCAAAGTTATCAGCACCGCCCCAGAAGAATGAACCATCTGAAAGATTCATGTGTGCTTCAAGTTGAACTGTATCGCCAACACAAACAACACTTTGCAGAGCAGTGATAGTAACTGTTGGTTTTTCATTTACCTCTATCGTAAAGGATTTCTTTTGAGTTCCGTCTTCTACAATATAATATGTATAGTCTCCCGCTGTTGTCATTGTAGGAGTAAGAGTAACATAGTCTTCATTGTCAGCCGTGTAAATAGTCTCATTATCCGCTGAAACAACAATGAATGAAGCAGCTGGTTCTGCCGTGATAACAACCGTAGCAGATTCGCCTTGGCAGACAGTCAACGTAGATTTTTCTGAGATTGTAAATTCTGTTTCTCCTTCGATATGCAGAGGACATTGTGCCTGTACAACACCTGTTTGATCATAGAGATTTGTAGCCGTACAAAGGATTTCGGCATAGCCTGGTGCCACGAATGTAACCGTACCGTCAGCCCCAACAGTAGCAACGTCTTCGTTGTTTGAACTCCAACTATAAGAGTAGCTTGACACGTCGAACCATTGGCTAATCTGCAATTCATACGAACCATCTTCAAAATTCAGTGGAGCATCTGGACAATTCTCCAACTCAAACGGAGCTTCTTTGAAACGCACCAATGTGGTAGCATAATATTCCTTATTATTATATGTAACAGTAGCCGAAACTTCTGTTGAACTTCCAGCTGTCGACAACGCCTTTATATAGAAACAACCTTTATTTTGTGTTTCCATAAATTGAACACCACCTTCGGTGTCGTCAAGAGCAATTGTTACAAGATCAAGGTTGTAGTTTGGCTCCTCGCTTGTAATGTTCAGACAAACATACGTGCTGTCACCAATCGTTATTTCATATTCATCTTGTGGGAATGAAACCGAAACAACTGGTTGTGCTTCTTCAACTGTTACAGCAAGTTTTGCTTCGTATGAACAACCGTTTTCCGATTCAACCAAACAGAAAACTTCCGCCTCGCCAATATCGCTTGTACTGAAAGAACCCACAGCCATCAAATCCGATTCGAGCGAGTTTTCAACACCACCGCCCCATGAATAGGTCAATGTTGCATTTGGAAGTGTTGAAGATGCAGTAACAGAATATGTAACTTCCTCATCTACTGTTGCCGTGGTAGGACCAGTGATTGTAGCAGTGATTGTTTCTTCGGTAACTGTAAATGAAAGAGAATTTATTTGGTTGCGATAGTAAACGTCATCAACTTCATCGCCACCATAATATAAGTTATACGTACCAGGTTCGGTAATCGTAACGTGTGCTTTCGCCATTCCATCGCCTTCTTCAATAGTATAAGAAGCGAGTTTATCAGTAGTATAATCCTTGGCAACTGCAAATTGTCCATTAAAACCTTCTACAGTATTACAAGTAATTATTACCGTTACAGACGCTCCGTCTCCCGAACAAAGAACCACGTTATCCTGAGGAATCGTATATGTATATTGTTCAACAGTTACATTTTTCGTAACAGTTTGCGAGCAACCATTAGTATTTGTTTCCGTGCAACTCAATACATAGCTGCCAGGAGTGGTAAAACGTACCGTAGCCCAATGAGATGAACCCATTCTTTCAGAAGTAACAGATACATCACCGCTACAAGTCCAGTCATACGTATTACCGTCAGTATATGGAACAGAATAAGACCAACCCATATTGGTTTGTTCCATTTCCCCAACAATTGCAACATTGTCCGAACCATTTATTTCCAAATCTGACATTGTTACTGTCTCAACAGAGAATTCCAATACTGGATCGTCACTATTGTCATATAAATAATATGTACCAGCAGGAAGCTCTACAGTAAGCAACGTATCGACAACACTAGATTCAAATGTCAACTCATCTGCATTGGTAATTGACAAATTTGCCGCATTAGCAAATCCTTGCGGAGCGGCAATTTGTACCGTAGTAGTTTCGCCGTTACAAGCAACTGCTTTGCCAAATACATAATATGTACGTTCGATTTGTTGTGGTTGAGCCCCCAAAATAACATTTGCATCAGGTGAAAATACAAGAGTTTCTCCATCTGCTGATACCGTATAATTGTCTGGTATGTACGGACTCATTTGGTCTGCAATACGTGCACAATTGTAGCCACCGATATTTTGTCCATTTATATTGAAACTTGATGTTCCATCAATGCTTAGATTGAAGCCGTCTTCGTCGCCGCCGCCCAAGAATATTTCGCTTGTCAATGTTACAGAGGCACCGTTGACAAGAGAAATCAGACCTTTAGCCATCCATTGTGAACCATTTAAATTCAAAGTGGCATTATCAATAGTAAGCGTATTAGAGCCATTAGTATTAGAGTTTTCCAATGCAGTGTTAAGAACACCACCGCCTGTTATGGTGCGGCTTGCCATACCATGAATTATACCGAAAGTAACCGTATGGTTGTTTGTATTGAGCGTAAAGGATTTATTAACATCAACATTCCCTTCTTCCTCGTCTATATCATTTAAAACAATAATTTCATCGCCCGACTGAGCAGCTTCCAACGCAGCTGCCAATGTTGTATAATTTTTACCGTTAATTGAGCAGACAGCGGATTGAGTAGCTTCAGTTACTTCTACATAATGTGTACTCTCACCCGAAGCACATTGTCCTTCTCTTTGGCAAGCGATATAATAATCACCTGTGTTTAGGAAAGTAACATTAATAGTAGAACCTTCGTTACCATTGCTGAACGTATAATCGGAAGATTCAGCAGGGTCTTCGCTACCATAATAGAGAACTCTCCATTTGTACGTAACATCATCAGAAGTACCTGGATTTTGAACAGAAAACTCTAATGGAGTATTTGCCACTCCTTCGTTAGAGCCAATAATCTCAAGACCTTGGCTGAAAACAGTCAATGATGAAGTACAAAGTTGTTTTGTCTTATCGGCATTCCATACAGTTACATCATATGTACCTGCAGAAATAGTATCAGGCAATTCAAAATATATTGTACTAGATGCTCTATCGGTAAAAATGTCGCTGTTACCAATTGTAAGATGGAATGTTGAACCCTCTGGAACTTCACCTCCACTTACCTCTACCTTAAAATCAGTATCGTACGTTGCTCCTTCATAGAAGCAGAATACCTGTGGTTGTGCAGTATAGGTAATATTTGTCGGATTAGTTCCATCCTCTATATGGACTTCGTATGTATCGTAGTTTGAACATTCAGAAAAACCGTAGAAACCTTCGCACTTTACAGTGTAGATTCCCGCTTCGAAGAATGTTATATATACAGTTGCTCCGTCGCCATCAATCATGTAGTTTTCGTTGTCGCCAATAACCGACCACTGATTGTTTCCGCCGGCGTTGCCACCTTCGTCATAAAATGTTATCGCAGTGTTCAGAGCTGCTTGACCACTCATTGCAACACGAATATACGGACCATCAGAAGTAATTGCAATGTTTGAATTGCCAATTAGGTTACTTTGACTGTCGGTAATTTTCACAGAATACGTTCCCTCAGTCCAAGCAAATTCTGAAATGTCAAATACAACCTCGTTGCCGCTCACCGCACCCATAATACTATGCGAATTATCAAGGTCTTCCATATAGAACTTGTCGTTAGACGAAAGTTGCGAAGTTGCCTTTATACGGAAATCCCAATTAGAACCGTTAATACAATATGTCACATTCTCAGGAATGGTTTCGAAAGCGGTTTGAGAAGATGAGCCGCCTTCAACCGTAACATACGTAAAGTTATTAGAAGAGCAACCATTTGCATCAGTTATAGCACACAACAATTCATATTGACCTGCAGTGTTGAATTTTATTGTTGTACTTTGAGAAGAATATCCATTAACAAATTCATACGTGCCACCGTCAGGATATGTACCCATACTCCACATATACGTGCCATTCGACGCATCAGAAGTTGCAGTGAACTCATAACTTGTTCCTGTTGAGAAAGATTGTTCCGTAGATGAAATCACAACATTCGGAGAAGCATTTACCGTAATTGTCGGCGTGGCAATCGTCGTGCCGTTTGATATATCAACAATTTCGGCGTTAAATGTGCCAGAAGTCGGTGTCATTCCCGACAAGTCGAATGTGTAAGAATCGCCCTTCGAGTAACCTGTAAATGATTCCAAACCTACAGTCATCTTTAGCGTAGTTGTTGACGGTATCGATTCCGAAGCCGTAACGGTGTATGCCATATTATCGCCTCTACAAAGCGTTGCATCAAGAGCAGTATAGGTAATGTCCTGCTGAGTTGCTCCGCTTGACACTTCGATATTCTTGCTGCCAACAACCGTACACCCGTTGTTGCTTACCTCACAAATGAGTTGGAATGTACCCTGATCTAACGTACTGTTAAACGCCACCGTAACGCTTTCCATATTGTTGTCGCCAACAATCGAAGCCCCATCACCTGCAAGAGTCCATTTATAGGTAACGCCCGAAGTATTTGAACTTGCCATGAACACATATTGTTCGCCAGCCAAGAATGTTGTATGCGTAGAAGTAATAGTAGGAGTTTCTGGAGCATCCATAACCACCAGCACAAATTTCCCCAGTTCATCTCCATCACTGTCCTTTACCGTATATAGGTATTGTGTACCAGACACGGTTCCCGTCAGATTTCCAGACAACTGACCGTTCGCATACGTCAACGTTGGATTACCTGTGTCATCAGCGGTAATAGTCGCAATTTCCGAATCATTGTCAATAATAGTGATCGAAAAATCACTGCCCACACACCCCACCAATCCCATGTTGCCACTACCACCAGAAACAAATTCTAATGTGCCACCATTGGAAGTGTAATTCTGTGCCATCGAAAACAATACCGAAAGCACTAATAACAAACTACATAAAAACTTTCTCATAAGCATATAATTTTTAGTTACTTATCTATTTACAAAACACACTTTGCCCATTAGGGCAAAATAGAGCACAATAATACAATTTTTTCTCAAATAAAAATCAGTTAGGCGACAAAAAATGACAGTTCGTATAGAAAAAGTTATGAACAAAAAAAGGGGCGAATAAATATTCGCCCCCATACAGGATTATGTGTTATACATTATAATAATGTATCACTTCAAAACTTTAATTGTTTTTGTCATTTCGCCTACAGAAATCTTCACTGTATAAATTCCTTGCGTTAAGCCTTCGGCTGGAATGTCGACCAATGCTTTTGTTACATCGCCAGTCTGCGTATGTGCAACAACTTGACCATCGGCAGAAATTACTTCTACATTATAATTATTGTATGCCTGCGAAGCAAGAGCCACATGTATCACATTCTTCACAACTGTCGGATACACAGCAACATCGGCAGGGAATAAATCTACCACGTCGCTTGTACTTTCAACTTCGGCAATATTACTTACCGCAAGCGAGAATGGACCTGACTCGGCCTTGTTCTGATATTCTATAACTTCGCCACTTTCATCTTTTATAGCATTTTCATAAACCGTTTCATCAAGTTCAAATGCAACACGAACCAAATCTCCTTTTTGGAAAACATTCTCATCATCGGTAAAGCCGACAAAATCCTCCGTAGCACTGAACGACTCAACTGTTTCGAATCCATTCTGTTCTATTTCGCCATCGCCCGAAGTAGGTTGTTCGGCAGGCATACGCCACAAATAACTTGCAACAACATTGCCCTCGCGTGGCGATTGGTACGTCCACCAATTCAAAGCAAGTTTTCCATCAACAGTTCTTGTCTGTTGCAAGAACGAAGAACGATATTCACCGCTCACAGCTTGGTTGCCACACTCGTCGGTTGTAACCAAACGATACTTGTATGCTTTCTTTTCATAGTTTGCAACTTCATCGACTACTATACCAAATTCGCCGAACATAACTGGGTCGCCAACTGTTTCCCATTCATTGTTGGTCAACTGACGCTCTACTTGATAATTCTTCGTATTTACATCAGCGGTACGCTCCCACGCAATTATTATGTTTTTACTTGATTGACTGAAAGTTACAACGCCAATTTCTTCTTTATACGGATACGTGAACGTCACGTTGATTGTATCGAAACTTTCACACATGTTATTGTCGGTAATTTGAACCGTTACATACGCAGAAGAGTCAAGTACAATAGACTGATTGTCGGACGATACAAGACTGCCGTCATATTTCGTTATGTTCCAGTCATATACATAACCCTCGCCTGCATCCAATGCAAGTTTTTCCTTATCACAGAGAGTTTTGTCCTCGCCTAAATTCAACGTTGGAAGCGGATTAACCTTTGTTACCGAGAACATCGCAGAACTTTCGCAACCGAGGTCATCTGTCGTCGTAACCTTATAATCAGCAACTGCGGCAGGAATTTCGATAGATTTTGTCTGTGCTCCCGTATTCCATGCATACGTTTCGTATTCACCTTGAGCAACAAGTTCATACGTCGTTCCCTCGCACATTACTGAATCTTGTATCAATTGTACTGGAACGGAAACTCGTAAATTGACTTCATCATTAAATGTCGTCAACCCTTTTGTCATTTGCAACGTATAATCCGTAGTCACATTTGGATTGACTTGAATTGACTGCGACGTTTCACCAGTACTCCACAAATATGAATCCATTCCTTCGGTTGCAGTCAAAACCTGAATATCACCTATACAAATTCCAGGGTTACGTTCAGCGATACCTACAACACCAAGAACCTCACCGACATTTGTCACATCGCCTTCGCCGTACATCACGGTAAATGTCACATTATAATTACCCAATGTATCGAATGTAAGATTTTGAATCAACGCATTCGGATCTTCCAATTCAAGACCTTCAACTTCCCATTTCCCAGAGCAGTCGGAGCCGTAGAATGTACCAATCAACGTAAATTCATCGCCCGGAGTTCCATAGTAACGCGAAGCAATGATGTTCACCGTCGGTTTTCCATACCAACCAAATTCTTTTTCCACTTCGCTTGTAGCCACTTCTCTATAGAATGTCACATCCATGGAACTTGTTAGACCGCCTTGATCCATAGCAGTAAACGTAACCACTTCGGCACCACGCCAATATTTATTCAAATCGGCAATTTCAGCATAATTTCCAGAAATGACAACGCTCACATTTTCCGAAGTCGACGCAGTCCATTGTATTTCCGAAGACGAAGTAAAATCGTCCGTTACATATTTTGACAAGTCAATCGTAGGGAACAAAACGGTGTCGTTTTCGTGTTGAGTAGGAATTGCTAGCAATACAGGTGCCTGATTTTCAATTTCCTGCGCAAGTACATGAATGTCTTTTGTCGTACTCAGACCATCGACATCCGTAAACGTCACCTTCAAAATTTCGTCACCCGACCACTCATCTTCGATGGCATAGACACGAAGTGTCGTGTTATTTTTTACCAAACGGGCAAGCAGATTGTCACTTTCCTCAAATTCAAAAGTCAATTCGTCCGACGGCGTATAATCGTCGATTGCCATATCGGCAACAACAATCTGAGCATATTTGCCTTCAGGAATATAAATTGTCTCCGTAAGAATCTGCGGAGCTTCGTTTTCTTTTTGAACAACGTCAATTTCTATATCACGAGAAGAGACAAGTGCTTCCTCATCTTGAGCAGACACGGAAATTGAAGTTTTTCCGATAAATTCAGCATTTTTCAAATTCAGCGTTACAACCGTTCCCGAAATTGAAGTAGCAATATTTTCATTCTCTGCAAACGAGAACTGCAAGTTTTCCAACGCAGTTGCGTCGTCTTTCACATAATTTGCCAAATCAATTGTGACAGCCCCACCTGGTTGCTGCATAGTCACCGACGGAATATACGAAATAGTTGGAGCGACAGAATTTGTAACGAAAACCTTTATTTTTTCGTCTATCACCGTCTTATACGAAATGTACAAGAACATTTCGCCGACCTTTTTCGCTGTCAGCACGCCGCTTGGCGAAACTTCGGCAATTTCGGTATTGCCCGAAGCCCATACCAAATCGTTTGCTTTGATTGTCGTAGGCGAAACCTGACAAGCAATTGTCTTTGATTCGCCAACTTTTAAATACACATTTTCGGAACCTTCATTCAGACGAATTTTCACAATTTCCTCCTCGCTCGAAGTCACATATACCAGCGTCTGAGCCTGCAAACCTTCTTTAGTCGAAGCCGTCACTACCGACGTACCGGCAGATTTTCCGACAACTTTACCATCGGCGGTCACTTTCACAACCTCATCTTCTTTTTCCAAGAAGAACACTTCGGTATACGTTGCATTCGAAGGGATGATAGACGCAACCAACGTAGTGTCGCTTCCCTCTTTTATCGTAACTTGTTTCGGCAACGAAAGTTCTTTTGCCGAAATAAATTCTTTAACTGTCACCTTGACTGTATCGCGAAGTTCTGAATTACCATCGCATACGGCATATACCTCCAATTCGCCAGCAGACAAAGCCGTCAACATTCTATCGGTCACCTCAACTTTCGAAGAATCAGAAAGCACAAGGCTGTATGTTTCGGCTCCAAGAGCATGAACCACCGCATTGATAACGGCTGATTCTCCTACATATATCTCAATTTCGTCAACATCGCAAACCAACGATTCAGTAAATGGAATGACAGAAATTTTGCACGATGCTTTAAGATCATCGGAATAACCCGTTTCGTTATCGGAATAATTCACCGAACACGAGACTATTCCTGTTCCTTCCGAAAGACCTTTGTACGTAGCACTGACGCCAGTAGTCACTTCTGCCAAGACGGTATTTCCTTCGAAACTCCATGAACCGACGGTTTCCGGCATATTGGCAAACACTGGAGTAACCACGATTGTTTTTCCTTCCAACACTTCGTATTCCTCTTTTTCGAACGAAATAGAAGGCATCGCTTTTACTTTTACCGTTGCAGTTGCAGAAGTCTCGCAACCATATACGTCTTTAAAACCAACCGTAACTATTTTATTTCCCGTCTCTGCATACGTCAAAGGCAACGAGCTTTCCGTCTGTCCTTCATCGGTATATGATTCATGCAACCAAGCAAATGCACCTTTTTCCGACGCAACCGCCGAAACCATAAACGATGAATTGACATACACCGCCTGCGGTGCTGTGACATTCAAAGTAGGAATAGGAGCGACTTTCACAGTCACCAACGTTTTTTCGCTTTCTTCTTTGTCGCCAATTGTTTGCGAAACATAATATACTAACTCTCCCGCGTCATCGGCACTTGGAGTCGGAGCCGACTCCAACACGGCAAGTGTAGCATCGTACCAAGTCAATGTACCTCCATCAACGGTTTTTGCCGTCAACGGAACAGTCTTGTCGCCCATACAATATGAAATATTCGTTTCTGTTTCAGGCAAAGGTGAGCGCGTGCTATTTAGCACGGTAATTTTACATGTATCGGAAAAATCAGCGCCATAGTATTTTTCAACATACACAATTTCCGCAACACCTTGTGCAACACCAGTTACAACACCGTTTGCAACAGTTGCGACATCTTCGTTCAATGACTTCCACTCGCCGTTACCCGAAAGAGTTTTTAAATTCAACGACAAAGTAACCGACGATTCGCCAGCAACATCAAGTGAATATTCTTTTTGAGATAACGACACATCTACCGTTCCAGCAGGAATAAATTCCATTGTATATTTATCGAAATAGCATTCAATATTTTTTTCGATACCCAACAAACTACCTGCTTCTGGCATGAATGCAAACATAAGATGTGGTTCTGCAAGCGGGACATCACCATATTCTGTATGTTGTACAACCGCGCTTATCGGCAAAGCAATCGTAAAATCAAATGACTCATCAGCAACGACTTTATACCCTTTCTGGAAAACAGACATATCTCCCCAATACGAAACCTGTTCGCGTTCATCGGCAAGACCAAAGTCAAACTGTCCAGAACAGTTAACCGTTCCTGCGATATGTAACATAAAAATGTCTTTCAACGTTGGCGAATACGTCGTCGAAAGACCTTCCTGATATGCTTCCAACGCATCTGTAATTATCTTTGAATCTCCTTTTTGCCAATAATCGCTCATGCCATCAACGCCAATGCCTTGAACATCTTCGCCATATTGATTCCACGGGATGACCAAATCAGGAACAATCGGAGCTGGCGTCACATACATAACAAACGACGTTTTGAAATCGTGTTTCGAACCAATTTCGTAAGTAACAGATTCTCCATTTTCCTCCGTGGTATAAATAACCTTCAAAACATCAGTTTCTTGCACCGTAATTGTAACAGTTCCTTCAGAAACCGCAGTCACAACACCGTTTTCATCGACAGTAGCAACCGATTCGTCAGACGAGCTCCATTGCTGAGTACCATCAAAATCAACATTACTTCTTTTTAAACGAGGAGCCAAATTCATAGTCGAACCTGCTTGAATTGTCTTCATCATAGCAGGACATTCCACAAAATATATTGCAGGTTCTTCGTCCTTCACCACAGAAAAATCGCTGAACGAAAGCACCACCGACTCTATGTTGTCAATAGAGATGCGTCCTTGAATCACCAATGTATAATCTCCATATTCTGGATTTGCAGCGGTTTTCTCAACAGGGATACGAACAACTCCACTTTCAGTAACTTCGTTTGCCACTACGTTTTCTGCAAACAAAGCATATTCGTTGCTCAATTCTGTCCAATGATTCGCCACATCGGAACGATCGACAATATTTATCACAAACTCCTCCAACGAAACCGACGACGAAAAGTTTGAGTACACAAACTTCGTAACCATTCCTACTTCTGGCAAAAATCCATTTTCCGGGTCATCTTTATAACTCGTCAACTGATACTCGCCCTGATAATAATATTCGCCATTATACGATTGCTTATTCATCGTAATTGTTTGTTGCGAAAACAAACCAGTAGAGAACAAAACGGTCAATACCGCTAAAGTAAATTTTCTCATAATACAAATTATTAAATAAAAAAGTGTACTTTTTACACTTTGCGAAGCAAGATAAAATTTTTTTTTGAAAGTTGTACGAAATTTTTGCTTAACTATACCAAAACCAAACTGATATGTACCAAAAATAGAGAGTAGCATACTACATCTCTACAAACATTATTTACCTTGTATTTTTTATTGTAGAGCCGCGATTAATCGCGGCTCTAAGGATATTATTTCACAAATTTAATCGTTCCTTCTTGTGCAGTGATGAAATAAACACCTGCTTCCAAAGAATTTACATCGAATGATTGCGAAACTGTGGCAATTGCCTTACCAACAACATTGTAAACCACGATTTCGCCAGCAGAATAAACCATGCCGTCAACCACAGCGAATTTGTCAGCCGAGACAGTTTTTACAGCATCTTGTTCTTCGGGACATGGATGTCCGCCTTCAACTTCCACTTCAAAAGTCGTATAATAGATTCGTATAACGTCTGTTGCCGTTCCAGAATAAACTATAAAAAACAAATCCGAAGCCTTTGTCTCGGAAGAAACACTCACATCGTCTTTCACTTTCAACGTAAGCGTTGTTTTTTCAATTAGATTGCCATCGCCAGAAGTAGATAAAATTTCTTCTGTACTTTCCGCAGACATTTCTTTCCACCAATCGTCTTTTTTTGCCTTACTAACCAATAACACCTGAATATCGTTAACTGCTTCGTCTGCATATCCTTCTATCGTCCACTTAACACTGCTTCCGCACAGGGGAACTTCGGTAAGCTTTGCTCCTACTTCAGCTTGATAATTTTGGGCTATTTCATTATACGCCAACGTAAAAGACGGATCGGATGCCGACCTGCCAGAAATCAATTCTGCTTTTACAGTGAAAGGCGTACCGTCGCCTTCTATTACTTTTGTATTCATTATGCCAATTTCTTTCAGAGCGACTTCTTCGGCATATACTTCCGCCAACTCTATTTCGAAAATATAACCATCAGAAATGAAAGAATTTGTATTCATCTGAATATTTCCATTTGTAGTTTGTATTTGAATAGCGTATGCCTGAGACGTCCTCGGTGTCACACCAGTAAATGTAAAACGAATCGCATCGGTTGCTTCAAATGGCATGGTTCTCGCACCCACGCTTTTCCACACATACAATCCATCTTCATTTTCACCCAAACCTTCTGTTGATTTCGAATACACCTCGGCCGAAGCATAATCCGTCATTGTTTCTGCATTAACGCATAAAGCGAGCAAAACAACGCCCCAAAACAAAAATAATTTTCTCATAATTTTAGAATTTTAATTATACTTCATTCTTACTTCTCCCCAAATATACGATTTTTTGTAGAAAAACTGTTTCAGTTGAGTAAATAATGTTTTCTATACGAAATACAAAAGTATATTTCCACACAACGGAAATATAAAAAACCCATTTTATGGTTCTCAATAAATTACGAACGCATTAACATTTCCAAATCGTTCCAAAATCCCGGGTATGATTTTGCCACGCATTCGGGATTTTCTATTTCAACAGCAGATTCAGCCTTCAACGCGGCAACGGCGCCAGCCATAGCTATACGGTGGTCGTTGTTTGCATGCATTTTTCCACCTTTCACAATTCCCCCATGAACAGTCATGACATCGCCATCTAAATCAATCACAACGCCCAATTTGGCAAACTCAGTCTGAAGAACCAACGCCCGATTACTTTCCTTGTGTGCCAAACGGGAAACTCCTTGAATTGTACTATCGCCCTCGCAATGTGCAGCCAATGAGACTAACGGCGGAAACAAATCAGGACACTCGGTCGCATCAAAATTAAACGGACGAAGATTAGAACAAGAGGTCCGTATGCCGTCTTCGCAAATTTCCACATTTGCCCCGACACTTTGTAGAACCTCAACTATAACCTTGTCGGCCTGATGAGATTCCATAGAAATATTTTTTACCAGAACATTGCCGTTAATCGCTCCTGCGACCAACAAAAATGCCGCTCCGCTCCAATCGCCTTCAACGACAAAATCCTGTGCCTTATATGTTTGTCCGGCAGGAATACAATAGGCTTCGTAGCCTTTTGTGCCAACCACCACGCCAAATTTGCGCATCATGTCGACAGTAATATCAATATACGGTTTGCTTTTCAGGTCTTTCACTAAAAGATTCACATCCTTTTTCGCATACGGCGACGCAATGAGCAAACCAGTAAGAATCTGCGAGCTCAAAGAACCGTCAACTTCGGCAAAACCGCCAAGCATCGGGCCACAAACAGTGACGGGAACAAATCCATTATTTGTCGAAATAGTAACACCCAACTGCCTGAGTGGATGTTCCAACACATCGACTGGACGGGTTTTCAACGAACCTTCACCCTGCAACGTAACAGGTTCGTGCCACAGCGACGCAATAGGCGTAAACATACGTATTCCCAATCCTGCTTCGCCACACGACAAGTTCGTTGTTTTCGGATTCATTCCTCCTGTTATCGTAACATTTTCGCCTTCTACAACGACTTCTGCCCCAAGATTTTCGGCAATTTTAAGCGCTGCATCGCTGTCGTTGCTCGATGAATAGCCGTAAAGGTGCGAAGTTCCGTTTGCCAGCATACTTATTGCTATTGCACGTTGCATGACGCTCTTTGACGCTGGAGGAACAATGGTTCCCGAAACGGCCGACGGATATATTATTTGTGTCCCCATATTTTTTCTATTTCGTTTTTCAAAATATCTGTTGATTCATATTTTGTACGTTTCTCCGTACTAAAAACCACATGAGCAGTATTAACGTACATATCTTTCCGTTCCACCAACAACTGACGAAGTTTTTCCTGTGGATTCTCGCATTGCAACAACGGCCGTTTCGATATGTTCACCCGTTTTATGATTGCTTCAGGGGTTGCATAGAGCCACAATACAAGGGCGTTTTCCTTTAATAATGTACGATTGGGTTCGTTCACCACAATTCCACCGCCACAAGAAAGTATATTTTGCGTGTCGGGAGAGAATGTTTTTTGCAACGTATCACGTTCTAATTCACGGAAATACGGCTCTCCTTTCTCTGAAAAAATCTGCGTAATCGGCATACCTTCGCGAAGAACAATTTCCTTGTCAATATCCTTAAACTGATAGTTTAATTTTTCCGCCAGCACCTTACCGTGCGAAGTCTTTCCCGCTCCCATAATTCCTATCGTCGCAAGCACATGATTCTTCTGCGACAGTGTTGGCAACCGCAATCCCGACCGCATGACCTCCTTGTCGGGTTCGGAACCTAAAAATAATTTGTACGAAGCAACAGCCTGATTCAAAAGCCAATCCTCGGCAGAAACTATCGTGCAGCCTCGTTTTTTTGCCTCGTCAACAAGCAACGAACCTTTGTAATTTGCATCAAAAATAATATGTTGCTTTGTAAGCCACTGAGCATCAACAGGATTTACATTTTGTTGCAAAGCCGAAAGAATGATTTCGTTTTGCGAAACCAAACGTTCCAAATCGGAAAACTCTCCACACTTACAACCAATAAGTTCTGCCGCTTTACGGGCTTTTTCGCCCGTGCGGTTCACCATCGTCACCTCCGCCCCAACAGAGTACAGACCATAGGCAGCAGCCTTTCCTGCTCCGCCAGCACCAACGACAAGACATTTTCTGCCTTTCAGCGTAATTCCCGCATCGAAGAAACTCTGCGTAACACCATAAAAATCAGTATTATATCCATGTAGTACGCCATCAACGGAAACAACCGTATTCACACTGCCGAGAATATCCGCCTCGTCGTGAATCACATCAAGATATTCGCCGATTGTTTCTTTAAATGGAGACGTCACATTCATTCCCTTTGTTCCCAACTGACGGAACAAAAACATTGCCTCTTCCGCCGACGCTGCCGCATAATATAAATACGACGCATCAAGCCCGCAGTGCCGAAACATGGTATTGAACATATTCGGACTTTTGCTATGTAAAATCGGATTGCCGGTAACCGCAAAAACCTGTGTTGACATTATTTTATTTTTGCAACGAAGAAACAAAAAAGCTGTGCATTTTACAAATAAAATAGACATTCTTTGTAGAGACGTGCCATGACAGGTTTCTACAGGGTTATTTTTTCCAAAATGCCGGGACAAACAGCAACAAAACTGTAAAGATTTCCAATCTTCCTATCAGCATAAGCACCGACATCAGTATTTTAGACATATCGGGGAACGAACTGAATTCAACCATCATGCCCGACGGACAGAAACCAATTCCCACATTCGAAATTGACAATGCCGACGCTGAAAATGCCGTGTAAAAATCGTGTCCGAAAAACGACAGAACCAAAGTTCCTATCAGGAAAATCAAAATATACATTACTATAAAGGCATACACATTTGAAATGACCTTTCCTTCGACTGGTTTTTTGCTATATCGTAACGTAAGTATTGCATTGGGATGTAAAATTTGTTTTAATGCCAAGTAACTGTTTTTCAACAAAATGGAAATCCTCACTATTTTTATCGACCCCGTCGTGGAACCGGCACAAGCGCCGAAAAATGTCAAAATAAAGAACAACATCATCGAAGCGTTCGGCATGAGCGAGTAGTCGGTAATTGTGAAACCTGTCGTGGTGAGAAATGCAATTACTTGGAACAATACTATTCGAATTTGTTCCTCAATGCTGTCGAACGAGCCGATTTTCCACAGATTGACAAGTAAAATTATGACGGTGGCAAAAACGATTACAAAAATATAATTTCGCAATTCTTCGTCACGGGCGACGGTACGGAATTTGCCTCGTAAACCCATATAAATCAGCACAAAGTTCACTCCTGAAATGAACATAAAAAACATCACCACATAGTGCGTATACGGTGACATTTCAGCAACACTTGCATTCTGACTCGAAAATCCACCCGACGAAATACACGAAAGCGTAAGTATGAGCGACTCAAAGAAATTGTTTCCACCTGCCATCAGCAAAACAAGTTCTAAAATCGTACATGCTACATATATTAAATAGAGTCTGCTGGCTGTGTCTTTAATTCGTGGATGCACTTTGTCCTTCGACGGACCCGATGCTTCGGCTGTATACAACTGCATTCCTCCCATGCCCATCATCGGAATTACGGCGACGGTCAAGACGATGATTCCCATACCGCCAATCCACTGCATCAGGCTACGCCACAAAATAATTTGTTTCGGAAGCACTTCAATATCGGCAAAAATCGTCGCTCCCGTCGTAGTAAACCCCGACATTGACTCGAAAAAAGCATCGACAAACGAATTGGTGCTATTCGTCAACATGAACGGCAATGTTCCAATCAACGAAAAAACAAGCCACACGCTTCCTACGACAAAATAACCCTCGCGACGGCCGACACTTTTCGATGCCCCATACGAAAGGGCATAAAACAGCAATCCAATAAGCACTGTCGCACCTGCGGAAATGGCAAAACCACTCACATCTTCGCCGTACGATACGCCCACTGCAAGACACAACATCATCAACACTGCCTCTAACAGCACCAACATGCCGATTATTCTCGATATTACTTTGAAATTCATTGTTCGGTATTGTCAGAATCTTTCCGTCCTACTATAAATTCTATAGTAACACACACCAATCCTATTACAAGCAAAGTCGTCACAGTTTTTGAATCCGCGGCATCAATCAGCATAAGGACCAATGCGGCAATTCCAAGTGCCATTCCGACCGAAAGTAAGATTTTTGTTCTCATAATTATTTTTCAAAAAATTTCTTCACCTCGTTCACCGCAGCAGGCAGAGCAAACACAAGAACTTTGTCGCCGTCGGCTATCTGCGTAGAACCTGATGGGATAAACGCATTTTTACCACGAACCACTCCACCAACAACTGCATCTTTCGGGAAATCACGCATATCCATCAACGATTTTCGAGTTATTTTCATTCCATCGCGTACGATAATTTCCAGAATCTGAGCGTCACTTTGCGTCAGATGACGTGTAGAGGAAATATCGGCGGAGTTGCTCATTGTATACTTGTGGATGCTATTGGCGGCAATGGTTTTCTTGTTTATCAACGTATCAATACCCATATCGGCAGCGAGACCGATGTAATCGACATTTTCAACTTCGGCAATTGTACGTTTCACCCCGACACGCTTAGCCAAATAGCACGAGAGAATATTCGTCTCGGCATTGCTGGTCGTTGCAATGAACACATCGGTGTTACGAATGCCTTCTTCCACAAGCAAGTCCATATTTCGACCATCGCCGTTTATCACAATTGTGTTTTCCAATTGTTCCGACAGCTTCTTCGCCTTTACAGGGTCAATTTCAATCAACTTGACATCGAACTGTTTCTGAAGAATTTTTGCCGTCGCACGACCGGTACGGCTTCCGCCAAGAATCATAACCTGAGAGACAGCGATTTCCTTCTTTTCGAATGTTTCGAGCATTTTTTTCGTCCCTTGACGGTTGCTCACCACATAGAGAATATCACCCGGCTGACAGATGTCGTCGCCTTTCGGGATAATAGTAGAAAAGCCACGCTTAATGGCAATCACACGATATTTCTGCAATTCTTCCTGCGTAGGAATAATTTCCTGCATATATTTTCCCACGACCGACGCAGTCTCTTCTACTTTTAGCACAAACAACGACAGCAAGCCGTCGGCGAAGTCGAATGATTCGCGAGTGGCGGCCCGTTCGACAAACATGGCAATTTCCTGAGCAGCAAGTGCCTGAGGATAGATAATGGAATCTATTCCCATTTCTTGGAACAATTTCATGTTTTTTCCCTGCAACAATTCAGGGTCACGGACACGAGCAATCGTGTGAGGTGCACCAAGATGCTTTGCAATCACCGCCGAGGCAACGTTCATTTCAGGGAAATGCGTCACTGCAATATACAAATCGCACGCAGCCACGCCTGCTTCGTTCAAAACAGAAATCGTCAAGGCAGAACCTTGCACAGTCAATATGTCAAGATGGAGCGAAAGTTGTTTAAGATTTTGAGAATCAACGTCTATGACAGTCACTTCGTGATGGTCGTCCGCCAAAATCCGAGCCAAATGCTGCCCGACTTCTCCTGCTCCTGCAATTATAATTTTCATTGTTCAACAAAAAATCGCCCTAATGTAATAAAAAATTCAATGCCACAATAAAACTATACTTTTTGATTAACAGAATAAAAAAAAATTTCTATTTTTGTCAATGTTATCGAACGATAACAACAAGTAATTTTAATCTAATAATTAATTAGTATGAAAAAAACAGTTTTATTCATCGCTGGTTTAGCACTTTGCACATTAGGTTTCGCAAGTGCGCCAAAAACAAACAATCACGGTTTTGCATTGGAATCACAAGCAAAAGCTGTTGTAGTTGAAGAACAAGTAGCAACAGAAGCTGTTGTTGCTGAAGAAGTTGTAGCTCCTGCACAAAAAACAGTTGCAAACAAACCTTCTAAGAAAGTAAAATTCACTAAAGAAGAAAAGAAGGCAGTTAAAAACTTCGTAAAAGAAGTTAAGAAAATGAACGATTCTGAACGTGCAGAATTGATCAACAACTTGCCAGACAATCCTGCTGTTGCTAACGCAACTGAAGCAGACCAAGTAGTATTGGTTCTTCTTTCTATCTTCATTCCACCGCTAGCAGTATTCTTGAACAACGGTCTTGGAACTGAATTTTGGATTGACTTGATTTTGACTATCCTTGGTTGGTTGCCAGGTATGATTTACGCATTACTTCTTGTTTTGGGTGTAATCTAATAAGTCATTCATACAAAAATAAAAGGCGGGCAAATTTGTCCGCCTTTTTTGTTGCCGTTCCCGATAGAATTACTTTACTCGCGTCAGCAAACTATCGACTCCCGATTTATAGAAATCAAACGGATACGCCCCGCTGGAATAGACAAACGCCTCGTCCCAACAAAACAACACATACGGAATAGACTGTATTCTGAAAAGATTCGACAAATTGCGGGCATTGTCAATATTCACCTTGTAAAAGTTCACTTTTCCGGCATACAATTTTGCCAACGAATCAAAATGCGGAGCAATTGCCTTACACGGCCGGCACCAGTCGGCATAGAAATCCACGACACACGGCTTTGAGCCTTTAAAAACCCACTGCGTAGGATTCTCGACAAAGTCGAACACTTGTTGACGGAACTGCTCCTCCGACAAAGCGGAAACCTTTGCAACCGGCGCTGCCGCAACCTTTTGCTCTTGTTGTTTTGCCTCCGTTTTTTGCGAATTGTTACACGAAATCAACGATGCGGCACACATTATAATAATGACAACCTTTTTCATACACCAATTTTTTTGTCAAAAGTACGGAAAAAGAACACATATCGAAGAAAAATTTCCTATCTTTGAAATATTATGAATCGTGTTGCTCTTGACATAGTAGGTTTATCGTACAGTCAATCTCAAAAAGATGCGTATGTCCTCATTCTTGGAGAGATTGACGGGAAGCGTCGTATACCAATAATCATCGGTAGCAGCGAGGCTCAGGCAATTGCAATCGAGATGGAAAATCTAAAAACACCCCGTCCGCTCACCCACGATTTGATTAAATTGCTCGGCGACAGACTCAACTTTACAATAACCGAAGTGTTCATATATAAATTCGAAGACGGAGTGTTCTATTCCCGCCTGACAATCCAACAAAACGGCGAATTATACGAAATTGATTCCCGCACATCCGACGCAGCGGCGCTTGCCACACGGTTCCACTGCCCTATCTACACTACCGAAGACATTATTTCGCGGGCAGGAATCACCATCGATATTTCAAGCGACGACGAACCCGAAGAAGAAGAATCGTCAATGACCGAAGAAGAACTCCGCGAAGAGGAAAAACGTCTCGAATTTATTTTCGACAGCAAAGAAGAACTGGAGAAAAAACTCGAAGACGCTATCAATAACGAAGACTACGAACTTGCCTCCATCATTCGCGACGAACTACGAAGCAGAGAATAAAGGAATTTTGGAATTTGTTCCGGGCGAAAAATGTTTCACCTCTACACTATATGTATAATTTTCTCCGTACTTTTGTGCGACAAATTTTGTAGAAATGATTATTTGTAAAACAAGAGACGAAATTTCTGCCGCTGTTGCAGAATTACGTCGTCAAAACAAGACACTGGGCTTCGTTCCAACAATGGGTGCCCTGCACAATGGTCACCTTTCGCTGGTGAAAAAATCAATGAGCGAGAACGACTGCACGGCGGTAAGTATCTTTGTAAATCCGACGCAGTTCAACAACAAACACGACCTACAGACCTATCCGCGGACTGTGGATGCCGACGTGAAACTGCTTGAGGAAACTGGTGCCGACATTGCGTTTGTGCCGTCGGTCGAAACAATGTACCCCGAAGGACTTGACAATGTTACGGAATCGTACGATTTCGGATTTATCGGTCAGGTGATGGAAGGAGCGGCACGGCCGGGACATTTCAACGGCGTGGGGATTGTGGTACATCGCTTATTTGATTTAGTGAAACCCGACAGAGCATATTTCGGAATGAAGGATTTTCAACAGATTGCCATCATCCGCGAAATGGTTCGCCAGTGCAATATCAATATAGAAATTATTCCGTGTCCAATCGTCCGCGAAGACGACGGACTTGCTTTGAGTTCGCGTAATACCCGTCTCAACGAAGAGCAACGCCGTCAGGCTGTACAAATTTCACAGACATTATTTAAGGCTGTTGGCTTAGTTGGCGAAAAATCGGTTGACGAAGTGAAAGAATTTGTCATTTCTACGGTCAATTCCGTGCCACTGCTCGATGTGGAATATTTCGAAATTGTTGATGGGTATTCTCTTCAGACAATTCCTTCGTGGAACGAGGCAGAATGGGTTGTCGGCTGCATTACAGTAAACGTCGGCGACGTACGTTTAATTGATAATATCACCTTAAAAAAGTAAGGCCATGATGATAGAAATAATGAAATCGAAAATTCATCGTGTAACGGTGACCGAAGCAGATTTAGACTACGTGGGAAGTATCACCGTGGATGAAAGTTTGATGGAGGCTGCAAATTTAATTCCGAACGAAAAAGTTCAGGTACTTAACCGTACGACAGGCGAACGAATCGAAACCTATGTCATTAAGGGTGAACGCGATAGCGGCGTGATTTGTCTGAACGGTCCTGCGGCACATAAATTTAAAGTGGGCGATATTGTCATCATTATCTCGTACGCAATGATGGATTTTGAAGAAGCAAAATCATTCACGCCTACGGTAATTTTTCCCGACACGGCTACAAATAAACTGATATAGAATGAACAACCGCCTTGCCAAAGCTCTTTCGTACATAGCTTTTGCAGTCATAGGGATTGGCTTGCTTGTCTTTGTATTCAAAGACGTTGACTTGGCGGCAATGTGGGACGACATTATTCATGCCGATTTCCGCTGGATTGGTCTTGCACTCGCATTTTCCATAATAGCATACGTGTTCCGTGCCGCCCGCTGGAATCTGCTAATTGAAGCAACTTGCGACCATATGCCAAAACTTTTCAATACATTTTGGGCAGAAATGTTTGGTTACTTTGCCAATATGGCTTTGCCACGCATAGGCGAAATCACCCGTTGCGGAGCACTCGCCCGAATGGAAAAACTTCCGTTCGACAGGCTGATTGGAACCGTCATCGTGGAACGCGTCATCGACGTGGCAACCATGCTTCTTCTGGCTTTTCTTACATTTTGCATAAAAATAGACTTTTTCGGAGCATTCATTTTCGACAAAGTTATTGCTCCCACAGTAGAACGCTTCGCCTCAGTCACCTTATGGGTAATTCTTGCATTATTATTTATTGCGACCGTGGCGTTGTTCGTCATTTTGTACAAGACACGACAGAAAAATGCAATTTCTCAAAAAGCAACCTCGTTTATAAACGGTCTTATCGATGGTCTGAAATCGGTTTATAAACTTGAAAAACGTGGCATGTTCCTACTGTACACCGTCTTGTTGTGGATTTGCTATTGGGCAATGACGTGGGCAGTCTGTTTCGCCATTCCACAGACATCGGGACTCGGAGCAATCGACGGACTATTCTTACTGATTGTTGGCAGCATCGGCATGGCAGTGCCTGTTCAAGGCGGAATTGGTGCATTTCACTACATTGTGGCATTGGCATTGACAATATATGGGTTCAACTTCGACACGACAGGATTGCTGTATGCAACAATCAGCCACGAATCGCAAATGATTGTGGAAATTGTTTTGGGTGTGGCATCGCTGTTTTTCGTCTTTCGTAAACAAAAATCATAATCCTGTAGAGACGCGATTTATAATAAAATGTATTTAATATGACGCATTTAGAATCAATAACCCGAAAAATCGTAACGCTTGACGAAGCCAAGCAAATTGTTGCAGAATGGAAAATGGCAGGCGAAAAAATCGTGTTTACAAACGGTTGCTTCGACATTATTCACAAAGGACATGTTTCGTATTTGGCAAAAGCACGCGATTTGGGCACAAAATTGATTCTCGGGCTGAATACGGACGAATCCGTCAAACGCCTAAAAGGCGCAAATCGACCCGTAAAGGAATTAGAATCACGTGCATTGACGGTTGCCTCGTTCGAATACATTGACTTGGTAATTCCGTTTTCGGAAGACACCCCGCAAAAAGTCATTTCCACCCTATTGCCCGATGTATTGGTAAAAGGCGGCGACTACAAAATTGACGACATCGTTGGTGCAAAAGAAGTTACCGCAAACGGAGGCACCGTGCAAACTATTGATTTTGTCGACGGATTTTCCACGACAAATTATTTCAAAAAGTTAAAAGATTCCACTATCTAAAATCAGCTCTTTTTACGAAGAAATCTGTTCAAATTTGCCGGACTATCCATCCCATCTCGTTTTAATTCCATCGATACTTTTTTCAAAAAGCACCCAAAACAACAATTATTTTTTTCTCGTAAGAAATTTTCTTTTTCTGAGATAACTTTTTGGCAACATTAAGACCTAAAATTTTTTCTCTCGAAAGAGAAAAATTTTTCTCTCCCTATTTTTTAAATTTTCCCTCTCTATCAAATTTTTTTTCCCTCCTTATTTCTTAAAAAAAAGCATCGATACTTTTTTTCAAAAGCATGGAAACCAACAACTATTTTTTTGAAACTCTTGACTTGTATTATATTTCAATACAAAAAGTTATTGTACGGATAACGGATTGCATGCATTTCCTTCACCTTGTCGTACAACATTTTACGAAATTCCTCGATATTGTCTTTGTTTTTTGCCGAAATAAAAATGCAAGGTTCCTTACGGGCAAAGTACATATTCTTAAAATCGTCTAACGAGTAGTTTTCATTGGTCTTCGGGCTCAAATCGTCTTCGTCTTTTTCGGTATAACTGAACGAATCAATTTTATTGAAAACAAGAATGACCGGCTTATCCCCCGCACCAATGTCGGCAATTGTTTGACTGACAACTTGAATTTGTTCCTGAAAATTCTTATGCGAAACGTCCACCACATGAAGTAGCAAATCAGCCTCGCGAACCTCATCGAGCGTCGATTTGAACGACTCCACCAGCGTTGTCGGCAATTTTCTGATAAACCCTACCGTATCCGACAACAAAAACGGCAGATTATCTATCACGACCTTGCGGACTGTCGTATCAAGCGTGGCGAACAGCTTGTTTTCGGCAAGGACTTCCGACTTACTTACCAAGTTCATTATAGTTGACTTGCCCACATTGGTATATCCGACTAACGCGACACGAATAAGGCTTTGGCGGTTTTTCCGCTGCGTCACCATCTGTCTGTCGATTTTGGCAAGTTCGTCTTTCAAGAAAGCAATTCTCGACTGAATGATTCTTCGGTCGACTTCAATCTGCGACTCACCCATACCACGCGACGTGGTTCCGCCGCCGTGCTGTCTGTCCAAGTGCGTCCACATTCGAGAAAGACGAGGCAACATATATTGCAGACGAGCCATTTCAACCTGCGTCTTTGCGTACGCCGTCTGTGCTCGTTGTGCAAAAATATCGAGTATCAGTTTCGTCCTGTCAACAATGGGACGATTCAATTCTTTTTCAAGATTTCGAAGCTGTGTCGGGGCAAGTTCGTCGTCAAAAATGACCATATCGGTTTCATTTTCATCAAGATATTGACGGATTTCTGCAATCTTGCCCGCACCGATGAACGTCTTTGACAAAACTTGCGGCAACTTTTGCGAAAAAGAAGTCTTGACGACGATACCCGCCGTCTCGGCCAAAAAAGCCAGTTCATCAAGATATTCCTTTACCTGAAGTTCCGTCTGATTCGGCAAAACCACCCCGACGATTATGGCTGTCTCGGGTTCTATTTCTGTAGAAAAAGGTTTTACCATATAACTATTTTATGCTTACTTGACGTTGAATAGGCTGTTCAAGAGAAATGAAGGTCTCGGTGCTCGCCACGCCCGGAATTTCTTGTATCTGACGGCTCAAAATCTCCATCAAATGACTATTGTCGCGGGCGTATATCTTCATCAAAAGACCTAAATTCCCCGTTGTATAATGACATTCAACAATTTCGGGAATCTTCTTCAACTGTTCCAACACACTTTGATACAAGCCACCTTTTTCGAAATGCACGCCGACATACGCACAAGTCGTATATCCCAAAGCAATTTCGTTCATCAGATAACATGAACCTTTGAACATGCCTGCCGCTTCTAACTTGCTCACACGCTGATGGATAGCCGCTCCCGAAACTCCACATTTCCGGGCAACTTCCAAAAAAGGTGTACGGGCGTCAGCCGACAAGAGATTTAAAATTTTCTTATCAATTTCGTCAATTTGCACTGCCATTTTCAATACATTTTAAGTAAATACAAAGATATAAAATTATTGATTCAAAAAACACATTTTTATCGGGCTCACGTTGTTTACAAATATTTGATAAAAGAAACACGAGATACGGCAAAAGAAATACGCTATTTATTACCTTTGCCAAGAATTAAAATGTAAGGAATTTTGCCAAACGGTACAAATATCGGAAACGCGCAATCGCATGGTAATGTGAATGATATGACCAACACTTTTGGTACTATTTCGTTGTTGCATGCTGTTGACACCACCACGCCTGTGGAATTTCCAATGAAAAAAGGATTCCACACGTTGGAAATTGTGCCGGAAGACTTTATGGAGCCCAAGGTTGACACAACCGCAACTCTGACAGACACAACTGCCATAGTAGAAATTCCCGACACCGACACCGAAACAGTTCAAAAAATTGAAACTGTCGTTGCCGAAGAAACTGCTCAAATCGACACTGTTGTTGCAGAAACACCTGCTGTTGAAGAGCAAAAACCGTTTACAGAATTCGACGAGAAAGTATTCCGCATCAATTACACTAAAATCGGCGACATTGACAACGGCTGGATGTTTTGGGGATTACTACTCTGCTTTGTAACATACTGCATGACAAAAATCATATTCCCCAAACGAATGGAATCGGTGTTCTCGCATGCACTTCAATATAATTTTGCCGAAAAAGAATTTCACAAATCAAACGAAAACTCACAGATTGTGACATTCGTCATGAACTTCCTCTTCGCTTTCTGCATGGGGTTGTTCGCATTCTTCGCATTAAAAATAAACTACAACTGGGAATTTTCAACCATAAAAGAAATTCTTTTCACGCTGAGTTTCACCTTATTCTTCCTGCTGCTTTACTTCTTCAAAAAGCAATTCTACCGCATTGTGGCAATCATTTTCGACAGAGAACCGTATGCCCAAGAATGTTCATTCAACATTTATCTGATAAACCGCGTACTCGGAATCTGCTTGTTCCCTATCAACATTGCGCTGGCGTTCGTAAAACCAACGGTTATTTCATCCGAGACGTTACTAATTATCGGCTACGTCATAATCGGATTCTTCTATATTTTTAGAATATTCCGAGAATTTCAAATTAGCAAGAAAAACAGAGTGTCGTTATTTTACATTTTTTTGTACTTTTGCACGCTCGAAATTTTACCGATACTGTTATTGATAAAAGTGCTTACGAGCATTGTATTTGTTGAATTTAGTAGTCTATGAAGATAAAGAAAATATTAGTTTCGCAACCGAAACCCGACACAGAAAACTCTCCGTATCTGGAATTTGCGAAAAAATACAACATTCAGTTGATTTTCCGCCCATTCATTCACGTTGAAAGTATTTCGGCAAAGGAATTCAGAGAACAAAAAATTTCCATTCTCGACCATTCGGCAATTTTATTTACCAGCCGTACGGCAATAGACCATTTCTTTGCATTGTGCAAGGAACTCCGCGTAGTAATGCCCGACACAATGAAATATCTTTGTATTTCGGAAGCTACGGCTGTTTATCTTCAGAAATACGTACAATACCGCAAGCGGAAAATTATTTTCGCTGACGGAAAATTCGACTCGCTCATCGAGATTTCTAAAAAATACATCAACGAAAAGATTTTAGTTCCTCTTTCGGATGTCCACAAAAAGGAAATTCCCGAAAAACTTACGGCAGCAAAGTTCAACTGGACAAAAGCAATATTTTATAAAACCGTCAGCAGCAACCTTTCGGACGTAAACATCAAGGATTACGACATTATCGTATTCTTCAGTCCATCGGGAATAGCCTCGCTCAAAAAGAATTTCCCTGACTTTGTACAGGGCGAGACATACATCGGTGCATTCGGTCCTGCTACAGGGAAGGCTGTGACAGATGCCGGACTACGTCTCGACATTCCTGCACCAACGGTGAAATGTACATCAATGACTGCGGCACTCGAGGATTTTGTCAAAAAATTAAAATAATCGTGGGATTTCTTCACGAACATAAAATTTCGCGTAAGAACGATTTTGACGCACTTTTACAAGGGGGGAAAACAACAGTATGTTTCCCCCTTAAGTTTATTTACACCATAAAAAACGACGCGACTCCGTCCTTTCAAGTTGCAGTGGGCGTGGCAAAAAAACGGTTTCACAACGCAGTCGACCGCAACTTGCTCAAACGAAGAATCCGCGAAGGTGTCAGACACATTTATCCACAAAAGGATTTTTCGTCATTCGCAATACAAATTTTAATAGTTTATTGCGACAAGTCCATTGCACCGCAAAATCTTATTGAAAAACAGATTGATGCCGGATTTCAAAAAATACTAAGCAATGCGAAATCTCTTTAAGTCAATATTCATTCTACCCATACGGCTTTACCAAGTGTGCATTTCGCCATTTCTGCCAAACGCATGCCGATACACGCCGACGTGCTCGCAATACGGCATTGAGGCTATTCAGAAATACGGCATTTTCAAAGGCGGCTGGCTATTACTGAAACGACTGCTCCGCTGCCATCCATGGGGCGGACACGGATACGACCCTGTTCCTTAGTCTTTATAGGCATTGAATTATAACTTTCCTATTTTCCGAGAGTGTACCCTTCCCCAAAATCGGACAATGTCTAACTAGACAAAAAACGATAAATTTGTAAAAACAGGAACGGTAAGAAGAAAAAGATTCCCAAAGAGACGGAGATGGTTAAGGCCGTCAAGGAGATTGTCCCTAATTATTCAAAAACCATCTTAAGAATTTCGAGAGATTTTACCGTTTCGGTCTTACAGATATGCACATCGTAATACAACAGAAGCAGCGACAGCAACGTCTGCCGTTCTTGTTGCGTTAAACTGACTTTTTCAGTCAAATCATTGACATTCAATATTTTTCGGAACAAAGAACTTTGTTCTATTGTTAGCAATCCATCTTCGGAATCAAGAGGGACGAATTGAGAACGAAGTATCGAAAAGACCTGATTTTCAGAGTTATAATTATCTAATGGAAAAACACCGAGATATCGAGTCAAATTCAGCAGATACAATATATGTAAGTTCGCATAATCGTTCTCGGAAAATTCCAACGCATGAACAAATGATTTTATGAAATCGAAAATCTCCGAAGAATGTTCCTCCTCACGAAAAACCTTGTCGGTAATTTCTCCAACAAACAAGGCAACCGTAGATTTTACCACGCTGGAAACAATTGATGTGGGAACCATGACGAACGAAACATCTTTAATTCTATGTATTTGGGCAGGATCTTTCTGTCGATATGCGGTAATATGCACAATGGACATAGGTTGGAACATCGCCATTTTTGAATGGTTTTTACGCACGCCGTTCATCAAATATGAACCTTTGCCGTATTGCTCCGTGTAAATATGTGCAATTACACTTGTTTCGGAGTACTTTATCGTACGAAGAATTATGGCGTCGGTTTCTACCAGCATAACATACCATTAAAGTCCCGATTCGGCACGTTTCTTTTTACGTTTCAACTTTTCCGGAACGTATTCGGAAAATTTCTGACGTGGACTATGTAAATCTATATCAGAGCTATAGCGAAGTTTCCCTTGTTTAAATTTATATCCGTCGATTGAGAAATCGGGACCATAAAATTCATAAATGCCTTCGTAGCGAGGGTCTGAGGCGGCAATATGGTCAAGCACAATCATTTTTTTCTTTTTCTCATACCGTAGCATCATAGTTTGCTTTGCCGAATATTCATAAACAACACGTTTTTTGAATCCTTTGCCCTTCAGTTCAATTATTTGATAACCAAACGTCGGCTTGTCTTTTTTGTCGAATCGGAATGTTTCAATAACCTTTTTCTGTGTATAAATAGTATTCGGCCGCCAACCTAACAGAATGTATGTCGACACACCGTCGTACTTTTCCTGACGAATTTCGTAATACGTCGCCCCATACCAATATTTGTCCGTGCAATTCGCCATCATAGGGTCTTTCATCGACGACGCACAATCTACAAGTTTATAGACTTTTACCTTATTTGTCGATTTATCGTATCGTTGCAAAAGTCCGAACGTCTCGTACGTACCGTCGACATGCACCATGAACCATGTAAAAATCTTGAATGTTTCGTCGGGAGCGGTGACTTTCCCCATTTTCAAATCGTTAAACGAATAATGGAACGACTCTGGGATTTTCAACACAGAATCAAGCATCTGCATGAAGATTTTATTGTTTTCAACATTATCTTCCTCGCTGGCGAAACGCGAAATTTTTGAATAAAGTGCAATGAGATTGTACTCGGCCATACTAAAATCCTTGGATTGCGAAAAACAATTCAACGATGCGACAATCACCAAGAAAGACAACAAAAATCTTCTCATCAATCAACAATCATTTTAAATGTCGTTGTTTCATCATTTTGCTGAACGACAACTACATACACACCCATCGGTAGGTGCTTCAACACAAATTTTCCTGTTTGTTCGTCAGCGTCAAGGACAATTTGTTCCACGACAGCTCCAACCAATGACGACACGGTTATGGCAACACGAGCACCAGTCCGAGGATATATAACCTTATATTCTCCGTGATTATTGCATAGCCTGACAAGATTTTTCTCCACAGAAGCAATAGCTACTGTCGTATCTTCCGTTATTATAGTCGGCGTATATTTCTGTTTTAGTTTCGATGCGAGCGAGTACAATTCTTCGGGTGTATCGGCAGCAATCAACGCCATTCGGACTATTGCGGAATCCTGAGGGAAAATTGTGTCAACCAACGAATAGTGGAACATTGCCACCTCCGCACCTGTCGCTGAATTTGCCGCAACAGACTTCTGAGAGTTATTCAAAATATACCACAACTCATTTTTATTGAACCCATCGGGATAGTATATCACATCGGAATTGACATCGAAGGCATAGACATTCGACACAAGAGAATCCAGCGGAATTATTCCTACATAATATGCTCCAGGGAGCACGCTTGACGCAACAGACAACCGGAGACTGTCGACATACCATATTTTGTTGTACGAAGACAAATCCATATCCCAGTCGATGAATGTGCCAAAACGAAGATTTGTCACCGTGTCATCGCGCTGATTTTCTATACGAAACTCGTACATCAAAGCATCGTCGTCGTTCCAACCATACAAGTATTCCTGTATCAACAAATCATTTGCCGAAAAGGCAGACGTTATCATCAAATCGCACGAATCAACATCGACAATATCCATTGCCTGCGAAGTTGTAAAATTCGCATTCCAATAATTTCTTGAAAAAATGGCAGATTGGCTTTCCGCCATAACAATGCCTGCCTGATAAATACAATTTCCGTAATTCTTATATTGAAATCCATTCTGAGCACCGTCAATCTCGTACACTGCAATACTTCCGTCCTGCGTCGCCGTTGATTTGATATTTCCCAACTCAAAATCAAAATAATTCGTATTCAACTCAAGCTTAACATACTCATACGAAGAATAGTCGTCATCGGCTGAATAAGAGAATTTTAAATACGTCTTGTACTTAGCTGGCAAATCTTCAGTAGCTTTGAACGAAAATGTAATTGTTTTTTCGTCATTCTTTCTGAACGAAGCCACAAATTCATCATTTTTAACAGGTTGCAGTAAACTTGATTCCACTGAGACAACCAATTCAACATTCGACGCATTTGCAAGATAATTCACAAACGTCACCGTAATTTCAATCTCATCATCAGCAGAAATATGCGGTTTGTCAGAAACGACCTTTTGTGTCATTTCTTTTATTCTAATTCCTGGAACAGACGTATTTGTAAGTGCTTTATACGCATTTACCCTACCTATTCCCAACCTATTGACGTACATTTCTTCAGGATTCAAGGCATAAATGTCATCGGAAGTCATTCGTAATTGTTCGCTTACCTGTAAGGCCGTCATTTCGGGGAATTTACTTCTAACAAGAGCCGCCACTCCCGAAACTATCGGAGCAGAAAACGACGTGCCGCCGCCCGACATAGACAAAACATTGTCGTTGTTCGTCAACGAATGATAGCCTTTTGCCGGGGCACAAATGTCGATGAAACGATTGTAATTCGTACCCGATGTCGCCGAATTATACCATACATAGTCGCCCGAAACTGTTCCGCCTACGCTCAACACTTCGGGGAAAGACGCAGGATACAACTCCTCGGTATTTGCAGAATTTCCTGCGGCAGCCACTATCAATGCATCGCAATTGAATGTCGCATATTTTACAATGTCGTATTCATAGGAGCTAAACGCGTTCATTCCCCAAGAACAATTTATCACCTTACAATCGTGATTGGCTGCATACACAATGCCATCGTAACCCGCCGTAACACTCGAAGCGCCATCGGGACAAATCTTTATAGGAAGAAACTTGGTATTGTAACCTACTCCGGCAGTACCTATACCGTTACCCACCTCGGCATTCGAAATGCCCGCCACGTGCGTTCCGTGTTCCAGCGAACTATTCGACGGATTGTTATCGTTTCCTGCCACATCCCAGCCACGATAATTGTCAACAAAACCGTCGCCGTCGTCATCTACGCCGTTAATCGGATCTTCGGTATTATACGCAATCCTGTTTATCAAATCGGAATGAATTATGTCTATTCCTGCATCGACCACCGCCACAACTACCGAAGGGTCGCCTTGTTCAACATCCCACGCATCGAGCACTTTACAGGTATTCAGATGCCAAAGATTTCCATTTGTATATTCTGGGTCGTCGGGAGTGTATAGCAATTCACCGACATACGAAGGCTCGGCGTATTCAATGCAGGGCATGCCATTCAATTTTGCAAGGACGTATTCCATTGGCACGTCGGCAGTGTAACGAAATTCGTAAATCTGACGAATATCCACGCATTGAGCACAGTTTTCGGGCATTTTAGCGACAGGATATTTCTGTCGTTCCTCAGCTCCGATGGCATTCAAAAACGTTGCAACCTGCATTCTCGAATTGTCCACACTTGACTGCGAAGCACGTTTCAGCAACGAAGGTCTATATTTAAAAATGACCTTGTTTGCCTCAATTTTATGTCCTTTATATTCCACAATTTCTTGCGAAAACAACGACAGCGACAAGCCCAATGCAAACAATATCAATACTAATTTTTTCATATATATTGTTTTATTTTTTTAGTCAACGGCGAAGCAAAAATCAAGTCGTTCAATTCCTTATTGTCAGTACTCCAGATTTCCTCTTTCGAGCCTTCCCACCATTTCTGTCCTTGATAGATAAAAATAATTTTATCGGCAATTTCCATCACCGAGTTCATGTCGTGCGTGTTGACAATAGCCGTGATGTTGTACTCTTTTACAATTCCGTGAAGTAATTCATCAATCACAATAGACGTAATCGGGTCCAAGCCGGAATTTGGTTCGTCGCACAGCAAATATTTGGGTTTTAGCGCAATGGCACGGGCAATTGCCACACGTTTCTGCATACCACCGCTAATTTCGGCAGGAAACAATTTATTTTTATTGATGACCTCGACACGTTTTAAGCAGAAATTCGCCCGTTCGCGACATTCTTCCTCGCTCATGTCGGAAAACATACGAAGCGGGAACATCACATTGTCTTCCAATGTCTCGGAATCGAACAACGCGCCGCTTTGGAACACCATGCCGATTTCCTTGCGGATTTCCTTGCGCTGCTTGTCCTTCATGTCGGTATAATTTCTGCCGTGAAACAAAATTTTACCTTCGTCAACTTCGTGCAAACCGACTATCGACTTCATCAGAACAGTTTTACCAGAACCACTTCTCCCTATGATGCAATTCACTTTCCCTTCCTCGAAAACTGTCGACACGTTTTTGAGAATTTGAGTACCGTTAAACGATTTTGAGACATTTTGAACTTCTATCATATCTTATAAAATTGTGGTAAGGACAAGGTCAAACAACAACACGACCACGCTGCTGACAACCACCGCCGTCGTACTTGCATGTCCGACTTGCAGCGAGCCACCCTTGACATAGTAGCCGTAATAACTTGAAATTGACGTTATTAAAATCCCAAATAGGAACATTTTAATATTCGTAAAAACTACATAAAACGGCTGAAACAGGAATGTCAGACCAAGTACGAACTGTCCGCTCGGAACAAGTCCCGTCACATCGCCAATTATCCAACCGCCGGCAATACCGGTAATGATACTCAAACAACAGAGAACAGGGAAACATACCGCACCGGCGAGAACTTTTGGCAAAATCAAGTAATTGGCAGAATTTACGCCCATAATATCAAGAGCGTCAATTTGTTGCGTAATTCGCATCGTACCTATTTCCGAGGCAATGTTTGAACCGACTTTTCCCGCCAGAATCAACGCAATCACCAACGATGAAAATTCCAAAATCACAACGTCGCGGGTACCCAATCCAACCAAATATTGAGGCAAAATCGGGTTCTCCATGTTGATTGCAAACTGCATTGCCATGACCCCACCCATAAAAAACGAAATCAACGCAACAATGCCGACCGACTCGTAACCGACGGCAACAATCTCCTTGCCGATGTTCCTCAGGAACATTTTTTTTCCGTCGGGACGGCCAATCGCCTTTTTCATCAACAGCACATATCGTCCTAAATGATAGAAGAATTTCATTCTAAAATAATTTTGCATAAAAATACATTTTTTTCTAAGAACTACGACGATTACAACAGAAAGTGTTATTATTTTTGTACAAATTCATTTTCTATGGCAAGCTATTCTGACATCAAAAAACTGCTCGACGAAATTAGTTCATTCATCGGCAAATATCAATCACTGCAAGAGATTCCAACCATTGAACGTGACATAATTTTACAAAAACTTCGTTCTGCGTATGACTCTCTCTGTTTTTCTGCAAATACTGCTTGTGAACAGGTAAAACAACCTACTCCGACAATTTCTGTTGCGGAACAGCCAACGGTCGTTGAAAAACCTATAGTTGATGAGCCACAAGTTCAAATCCAGCCCGAAAATACGGCTGTAAGAATAGAAACACCCATATCAGCACCGATTCAGCAAGAGCCCAAAGAAACTCCGCAAGATTTGTTTGCCGCAAAGCCTCGGCAAGACCTCAACAGCATACTTGGCAAAAAACCGATTTCAGACATTATGAGTGCAATCGGTCCGAACGACCGCATCCGTTTTCGGGCGGCTTTATTCTCGAAAAATCAGGAATTGTTCGAAAACACCGTCACGCTTTTGAATCATCTCAATTCATACGAAGAAGCTGTTTCATATTTGAAAAACACTTTCGATTTGGACTACGAAAGCTCCGACGTGACTGATTTTCTTGCCATTGTGGAACGCAGATATTTGTAATATGGGAAAGTTAGTGGTCGTACCGACACCTGTCGGAAATTTGCAAGATATGACATTCAGAGCCGTCGAAGTTCTGAAACAAGCAGATTTGATTCTTGCCGAAGATACCCGCACTTCGGGGAATCTTCTGAAACATTTCGGCATTGAGACAAAAATGATTGCCCACCATAAATTTAACGAGCATGCCACACTTGGCAAAACGCTCGACATTATCCGTGAAAATTCGCTCACGGCTTTGATTTCCGACGCGGGAACGCCGTCAATTTCCGACCCAGGATATTTGATTACCAAAAACTGTATTGAAAACGACATTGAGGTGGAATGTCTTCCAGGAGCCACGGCATTCGTGCCAGCTCTCGTAATGAGCGGTTTCACTACCGATAGATTCTGCTTCGAAGGTTTTCTTCCGCACAAAAAAGGGCGTCAAACACGGCTTCTTGCTTTAAAAGACGAGACACGCACAATCATTTTCTACGAATCGCCCCATAGAGTCGTAAAAACTTTGACGCAAATTCAAGAATTTATCGGCGAACGCAATGTGACCGTCGTTCGCGAAATCTCAAAAATATATCAGGAAGTTGTCCGTGGCAGCATTCCTACCGTCATAAAACATTTTCAGGAAAAACAGCCCAAAGGCGAGTTCGTACTTCTTGTGGCGGGAAAGGACGACACCATCAACCTTGATGAAGAGGAAGAATAATATTTCCCCTCGAAATTCTTATTTTAAAAAGAAGGATCGCGTATCGTACGACGGCACGTTGGGACTCGCTCAAGAACCTGGGCAAGAAATGGTTCGCCATACTGAAAATGCAGGAAACAAAGACGGGGGGATTTTGGCGAGGGGTTTAGAAATAGTTTCTCTCTTTAATCCTTCTTTATAGGAAAATTGTTATCTTTGCATAACACAAAAATAACAATTTATGGCTAAACCAATTAGAAATACCCCAATATTGTACGGAAAGGATGCTTCCGCTTTTATTGAGAATTCCCAAAAATGTAAGGACTTGAATGCACGTATTGCCGAACGCAGTCGCATAGAAAAAAGCATTTTGAAGTTACAATCTCTTTTAAGTTCCCAACACTAATGGATTTTGACATATTTACAAGATTGACGGAAAATCATATTTTCCGTCAGTTTGATTGTGGTGACGATGATTTAAATTCTTTTTTGTTGATAGATTCGTTTGATTATCAAAAACAATTACTTTCTGTAACGTATTTTATTGAAAAACAGGATAAAACAATTCTATTCTTTAGTTTGTCGAACGATAAAATCACTGCTATAGAAACCACTAATGGATTTTGGAGAAAAATCAAATCAATTTTTCCCCATTCAAAGCACCGAAAAGATTATCCTGCCGTAAAAATAGGTCGTTTTGCCGTACATAAAGATTTTCAGAATACAAGTAATCACTGGGGTTCGTTGGTTATTGATTACATAAAACACTGGATGTTGGAAAACAACAAAACAGGTTGCCGTTTTATAACGGTTGATGCTTATTTGTCAGCCGTTCCTTTTTATCAAAAAAATGGTTTTGAATTTATGGGAAATGAAGAACGTATCCGTTATGAAAAGAGCAAAGGTGACACTGTAGCAATGTATTATGATTTAATGAATATAGCAAAATTATCCTGAAAATGCAGGAAACTAAGGAGGGGGAAGAGGTTGGCGAAAGTTTAGGGGAATCTTAAAATGGATTTTCTTGAGAAGAAGATTCTAATGTTTTTTCTTATTGAAAATGCACTTTTTTGCATAGACAACATATCAGATGTTTCGTTATATTTGTGAATATTTATATTTGTCTATGATTGATAATAAAGTATGCAAGACATTAATACAAGCAATTCGTGAAGCCAAATGGGTTTATATAACCTACAAGAAGCAACCCGAAGATGCAGAAACAAAGTATTGGATAGCAATACAAGATATAAAGTTTGACGAGCATGAACCACGTTTAAAGTGTTTCATTTACAATCCATCTATAAATGACGAAGCGTCACTTGTAAACGGAGATGGACTTTTCTTACATAAGATACAAACCGCAAAAATAATTGATTTCTCAAATTATGAAGTTCCAGAGTCTTTGTTAAAAAAGATTACGGAAAATATGAGCAAATATTCTTGGTTGGACTATGATACTGATGTAAAATATTTGCTTGATTATTATGAAACCTGTAATTATTTTGATAATGATCCTTATCAAAAAGACTGTGACATGGGTATGATAGCGGGTATAGATGTATCATACTTAATGCAACATAAAAAAATTATATTGAATAAAGAGCAGAAAGAAGATGTTCTGAAAATCTGTTACAAGCAAATCTTTGACAATGAGAGAAAACAATACGAGGAACTGGCGTTATCTAAATTATCTATTGACA
The DNA here is from genome assembly GCA_017516865.1 of Bacteroidales bacterium. Lineage (GTDB taxonomy): Bacteria > Bacteroidota > Bacteroidia > Bacteroidales > UBA1715 > UBA1715. The sequence continues at coordinate 28,861 of JAFXAU010000009.1, read as the reverse complement.
TTGGGAAAAAACATTATATTGTTTGCTTTTATAATGTTAGATTTAATCCAATTGAAAGTACATTGAACATAGATGATACATTGCGATTCAATAAATCGTTTATACACAGAGTATACGAAAAAAACAAACTTATTGGGGATTGCAAATCGACATTATTTCAATACACAGAAATGAATGTTGATGAGTTTATAGAACAATTTCAAGATGACGAGGAACACAGTATAGCCATGTTGGAATCTAATTTCAGGAAAGGAGAAATCATTAATACTCGTCCCAATATAATGTTGTTGGAACGAGATTTGAACATAGATCTAAAACCAACCTATAATGAAATTATTGAACGAGCACAATCCGACAAATTAAATGTTCCTTTAAAATCATTATTTGGAAGAATAACATCCAACGATAAAAGAAGAAAAGAACCTCATATAATTATTGCAGACGAAAAGATAAATGTGGATCAAACACGTGTTCTTTACAATGCGATGAAACAACCCGTGACTTTTGTACAAGGACCTCCAGGCACAGGGAAAACGCAAACAATATTGAATGTGGTTTTGAATGGTTTCTATAACAACAAAACCATTCTTGTATGTTCTGCTAACAATAAACCTGTAAATGGAATTATTGAAAAACTTTCTATTGATTATAAAGGAGAAAAAATCAGATTCCCATTTCTCAGATTGGGTAATATTGAACAAGTAAAATTGGCTGTTTTAGAATTAAGAAAACTATTTGAATTTCAAACAGAAAATAGTCCTGATGAAACAAAAATGAATAAAATTAAGGAAACGACCGATGAAAAGAATGAACGATTACAGCAAATATTGAAGTCGCAAGAATACCATCTTCAACTTGAAGAAGATTTAAAATGTGCTCAAAAACTCTTAAAAAAAAACAACGGAGAAAAAAATCAATTTTCTGATAACATTCGCAAAACAATTGATGTATTAAGTAATGAAATATGGAAGAATCCAGAAGTGAATAATAGAGAACTATGGAAGTTATTTACCCCATTGAGTGAGGATTATTACTTAAAACAACTACTATATTATTCCTCAATTAAGTACATAAAAACATTACAAACGCCATCGTATCAGGACTTAAAAAATATCTGTTATTTAGAAGATGAAAATGAACGTGTAGCAGAATTTAATAAATGGTTGTCAATTGACGAAAATATGAAGCGATTCGTTAAAGTCTTTCCAATTATATTTACAACTAACATTTCTGCACAACGACTCGGCTCTCCACAATACATGTTTGATTTGGTAATAATGGATGAAGCAGGACAATGCAATGTTGCACACTCTTTAATTCCAATAACTAAAGCAAATTCTTTATTAATGGTTGGAGACACACTTCAACTCAAACCAATCGTTGTATTAGAGGATTCCATAAACGAGACTTTGAGAAAAAAATTTTCAATTCCTAAAGATTACGATTACAAACATCATTCTGTGCTGGAAATAATGCGAGAGCATGATACTATTTCACCCAAAATCACATTAAGGTATCATTACAGATGTGCAAAAAAAATAATTGATTTTTCAAATCAAAAATACTACAAGTGCTTAAAGCTTTCGGAGGTTGAAAAGAAAATAGGAGATTTAATCTCTATTCCGGTAAAAAACACAAATACTCTTGATAAAAACTCAGCAATAGATGAAGGATTGGCTATAATTAACTATCTTAAAAGAAATAACATTCATGAAGCTACAATTATTACTCCATTCGTGAACCAAAAAGAGTTAATTAATTCGTTGCTAAAACAAAATAAGCTATCTGATGTTGAGTGTTGTACAGTACATGCAATGCAAGGGGGAGAAAAATCCACAATAATACTTTCAACAGCATTATCCCAAAGGACAAGTCAAAGAACATTTGATTGGTTAAAAAATAATACCGAACTAATAAATGTGGCAATGACAAGGGCTAAAAATAAATTTGTCATTGCTTACGACGAAGACATCTTAAAAATACGTTCTGGTAACAAATCTTCCGATATATTGGATTTGGTGAATTATGTGAAAAGCAATGGAAAGATTTCTATTCCAATGAATGAATCTGTCAAAATAGAAATTGGAAAATCAAATGGTAGCATATATGAAAATGAATTTTATACCACAATATCACATTTTTGTTCCGTACATACTTCATTTGAGGTAAAACGAAATGTTGCATATAGTAAGATATTTTCAGATGATGATGACTTATGCAAACAAAAAAGTGAATTTGACTGTGTATTATATGAAAAGAAGTTGGGGAAGTTGATACCTAAGATTGTCATCGAAATAAACGGAGGAGAACATTTTGGAGATCGGAATCGGGAAATCGCCGACACAAAAAAAAGGCAACTCTGTCATGAGAGAGGGTTACAATTCCTAATGATTTCAAATACTTTTGTGAAATCATATGAACAACTACGAAAAATTATAATTAATTCAAAAAAGATTGTTGATACACAAAAGTCCTTCAATTTTGATGATTTAGAAGACAATGAAGTCAAACAGGAGGAGAAGCCTGCACCACAAACAATTCAGAGAATAAAAATACGCAAACAAGACGGGTATTGCATACGATGTGGAAAGGATATTTCTTATAATCCACAAATTCCCTATTGTAAAAAATGTTATTACACATGGAATAAGTATGGCGGCTACGAATATTATTCAGAGAATTATTGTCACCAATGTGGTAAAAGTTCTTACGGAATATGTTTCGATAGACCTGAGTGTAAGTCCTGTTATTATAACTAAAACCAACAATTATTTCCTCGAGTCTTGACTTATCCACTATGGTTGGCTGCCTAACATTCCACTAATCATAAAGTTCATCAAAACAGTCCCCAAGTGGTACACTTTTCACTGCGAATCTGGTACAGTTTTGAATGAGAATAGATACAGATAGATTTTGTTGAGTGCAATCAATTATCTTTTGTGAACTCTTATGTGAACCTTTTTGTGAACTTATTTAGCGTGCCATAAACGCAGTTCCGTAAAAATGTCTAACTTTACCCAAAATAAAACAAAGTATTTCAAAGTGAATTTTGTAGAAACCGAACGGACAGAACTGAAGCAACGATATACTGATGCTATACCTAAAGAAATCGTGGCATTCCTTAATACCGACGGTGGCACGGTTTACATAGGCGTGAACGATGACGGAAGCGTTTGCGGTGTGGAAAACCTTGATGATTCACTCAAAAAAATTGCCGACATCATTGAGAACCAAATTCTGCCCGACCCACGTGCGTTCATTGAACTCGGTACAAAATTCATTGAGCAGAAACATATTATAGAAATAAAGATTCAAAAAGGCGAAGGACTTTATTACATTAAGAAATATGGCAGAAGTGCACAGGGATGCTTTCTTCGTGTAGGGTCAACAAGCCGTGCAATGACCGAAGCCCAAATAAATCAAGTCCACAATAAATATCTTGATTCGCAGGTAAAGATTACCGAAATAGAAAGTGGAATAAAGAATCCAACTTTCCAATATCTGAAACTTTTGCTTACCGAAAAAGGATATACGATAAACGAAAAGACGTTTGCCGAGAACTTCCATCTGCTCACCCACGACGGCAAATACAATAAAATGGCAGAACTTTTGGCAGACAAGAATGAGGTTTCTATCAAAGTTGTCCGCTTCAAAGGACGTGAAAAGGCAGATGGAATAGCCATTCGGAACGAATATGGAGAAAAGTGTCTTGTGGTTGCGATGAAACAGGCATTTGAGTATTGTTCCGATGTGATAAACGAAACGCATACCAGTTTTACGAAAGGTGTCCGTAACGATATGCCCCTTTTCGACAATGTTGCTTTTCGCGAAGTGTGGTTCAATGCCTGTCTGCACAACAATTGGGCAGACGGAACTCCACCTGCCATCTATATTTATACCGACCGTTTGGAGATAATTTCAACGGGCGGACTACCTCACAATCTTTCAAAAGAAGATTTTTACAGAGGTGTTTCCAAACCCGTTAACGAAGAACTTGCAAAGATTTTCATTCGTTTAGATTTAATGGAGCAAACAGGTTTTGGAATACCATTGGTAACAAAACGATACGGGAAAAACGCTTTTGAATTTTTGGATTTCTTCTTGCGTGTAACAATACCATTTGCGTTTGAGATAGAGAATGAGGAGAAAAATGAGCCTGTAAATGAGCCTGTAAATGAGCCTGTAAATGATACTGTAAAACTTGTATTAGAAACAATATCAAAATCGCCCAAATTGTCAAAAGAACAAATTGCAGTGCAAATAGGAAAATCTCGAGCTACAGTTACAAGAGCCTTGGCAACTTTGGTCAGATTAGACAAAATACGACGTGTCGGTTCTGACAAAAACGGTCATTGGGAAATTATTCAATAATTGCCTACAAATCCATAGACGCAGTTCCGTGATATCTGCAAAAAGTGGTACACTTTTCACTGCGAATCTGGTACAGTTTTGAATGAGAATACGTATGAAGAAACTATTTGTTTTAGTTGTATGCGTGGTAATGGGCGTAAGTGCATTTGCGCAGAAGGAAATATAAAGTTACCAAACCAGACTTTTGTGTCGCTATGGTAGTCAGAATGTTTGGCTCGGGCATTCTTCAGCAAAACTCAAAAAAAGTTTGGAACTCTGTGTGTGAATAAATTTCATGCTGACAAACATTTTTCGGAATTTTGATGATTTCCTTGCCGATAACGGCAAATTTTGTTAGTTTTACGGCAAATTTTGATAAAAACTTGCCGATAGTATGGAATTTATTTCTGTCAGTCAGTTTGCCGAAAAGTATGGCGTTAGCGAACGAACAGCCCGTAATTACTGTGCTGTTGGTAAGATAGAGGGTGCGTTCCTCACGGGGAAAACGTGGAATATTCCCGCCGATGCAGTTTTGCCACAAAAGACGAAACTGAAAATATCACCTTTGCTCAATCGTTTGCGTCAAGAAAAGGAAAGCGGTCTGAAAGGCGGCATCTATCATCGTACGCAGATAGATTTAACGTATAATTCCAATCATATTGAAGGTAGCCGTCTTACGAAAGAACAGACACGCTATATTTTCGAGACAAACACTCTCGGCATAACTGCCGAAAATACTCGTATTGACGATATTTTGGAAACGGTCAACCATTTCCGTTGCATTGATTACATTATTGTTCACGCTACCGAAAAAATAACGGAACCACACGTGAAACAACTGCATTCGATCCTGAAAAACAACACATCCGACAGCCAAAAGTCGTGGTTTGCCGTGGGCGACTACAAGCGGCTGGCAAACGAAGTTGGCGGAGAAGAAACCGTACAGCCGCACGACGTGCATAAACGAATGAAAACATTGCTTGCCGAATACAACGCAAACAAACACGTCACGTTCGACGACATTCTTGATTTTCACGTGCAGTTTGAACGCATACATCCGTTTCAGGACGGAAATGGTCGAGTGGGACGGCTTCTCATCTTTTGGCTATGTCTGCAAAATGGCATCGTGCCATTTATTATAACGGAAGAACTGCGAATGTTCTATTATCGTGGTCTGCAAAACTGGGGACGGATAAACGGCTATTTGCACGACACTTGCCTGACTGCACAAGATGAATACAAAAGGGTGATGGAATATTTTAAAATATGAAATAGTTAAAATGTACAATATATGAATAATCTCATTAACAAAATCTTTGGTTTTACCCGTAATGAAAGCCTTTCAATTTCTCCGAAAACAAAACCGTTGGCTGCGGTGCAAATAGCAGAGAAATGGGGATATATAGATACGACAGGAAAAATTGTTGTACAACCGCAGTTTGATTGTGCCTATGCTTTCAACGAAAGTGGTCTTGCTCTTGTGGAAAATGACGGGAAAATTGGGTGGATTGATTGTACTGGAAAATTCATTATAGAACCTCGGTATATAGCCGCTCGCGATGTTTACGATAAGCCATGGGATTTTTCGTTTGATCTTGCGCCTGTTGGATTTGGAAGTATTTCGGATTGCAAATATGGTTACATTGATACCTCGGGGAAAATAGTTATAAAACCTCTTTTTAACGAAGCACGTGGTTTTGCCGATAATGGTCTCGCCGCGGTAAATGTCGGTGACGGAAGAAACAACAAATGGGGTTACATTGACACTACCGGGAATTTCGTAATACAACCTCAATTTGAATGGGCGGATGATTTCCAATATGGTATTGCGCGTGTGGAAGTGGAGGACAAGTGGGGTTTTATCAATGCTTCGGGTAAGTTTGTGTGCGAACCACAATTTGAAAATGTGGAATATTTTGTTAAAGACGGTCTTGCTCCCGTGAATATAGGTGGTAAATGGGGATATGTTGACACTGCGGGAAAAATTGTCGTTGAACCGCAATTTTATTCTGTTGATGACTATTGTTATGGCCTTGCCCGAGTGGTACTTGCTGATGAAGGGCACAAGTGCGGTTATATTGACACGTCGGGGAAGATGGTAATCAACCCTTTGTTTGAAGAAGCAGTTTGTTTTAGGGGAAATGGACTCGCACCCATAAAAATGGAATCGGATGGGAAATGGGGTTTTATAGATAGAACAGGAAAAATAATTATCGAACCTCAATTTGACGACATAGGTTTTGAAGGAAACGGTCTCACACCTGTAAAAATTGGTGAAAAGTGGGGGTATATGGGCGATACGGGACATGTACGCATTTCCCCGCAATTTGATTCTGCTTCTTATTTTAATGAAAGTGGTTTGGCTCCCGTAATGTTTGGTGACTACGAACACCGCAAATGGGGATACATAGACACGACAGGCAAAATCGTCATCGAACCACAGTTTGAGGAAGCGGACTATTTCATATAAATTTCATGTGAAAGGTGTAAATCTTGTTTTCTGCCGTAGAAAATGGAATGACAGAGGCACGTAACAAAAGTGGTACTTTTTTCAATGCGAATCTGGTACAGTAATTCTGTAGAAACGTGGCGTGGCGCGACCTTACAAATTTGTTCAACAAATAGTTAGATAATTCTTGAAAAACAAGATAGCTTTTGTATTTTTGTTCTTGTAAACATAAAATTTATACCCCAATGTACATAGTCAATACCCATAGTCACGTATACGATGAAGCTTTCGACGACGACCGCGACGAGGTTATTCAACGAGCGATTGATTCGGGGGTTACGAAACTTATTCTTCCCGACATTGATTCTACGTCGCGGGAGCGAATGTTTTCGGTCGCTCAACAATATCCGCAGACGTGTTTCCCTATGTTGGGCGTTCACCCGACTTCGGTTGGCGAAGGGTTTCAAAAAGAATTGGACACCTTTTTTGCGGAACTGCCACAGAGAAAAATCGTCGGCATTGGTGAAATCGGCATTGATTTATATTGGGACAAAATATTTTTAGAAGAACAAATTGAAGTTTTCACGCAACAAGTAATTGTAGCACAAGAAAGAAATTTACCAATTGTGACACACGTCAGAAAGGCATTCAACGAGACGTACAAAGCGTTGCGCACCGTTCCAACACAAGAATTCAAGGGGATTTTTCATTGTTTTTCGGGTTCGAAAGAAGAGGCTTTCAAAGTAATTGACATGGGCTTCCACATTGGCATTGGCGGGGTACTTACATTCAAGACATCGCATCTTGACGAAATAGTGAAAGCAATTCCCCGTGAGAAAATCGTCTTGGAAACCGACGATCCATATTTGACTCCTGTCCCGCACCGTGGCAAACGAAACGAACCAGGCTACGTGACGCTTGTTGCCGAAAAAATGGCGGAAATACTGAACTGTCGGACAGAAGAAGTTGCGGACTTTACAACGGAAAATGCTCTTAAAATTTTCAATCTGAATGAATCCGATTTTTGAGACATATTTCACCCGTTTTGAAGCATTTGAACAACAATCACAGAAACCTGTCGACAGAAATCTTGGCATAATTGTCACAATTCCTTGTTACCACGAACCCGACATTCTACAAACGCTTAATTATCTATTAAACTGCACAATGCCGAGTTGCCACATAGAAGTCATCATTGTGGTGAATCACAGCGAAACAGCCGATAACAGCATCAAACAGTTCAATCAAAAAACTTTCGAACAACTTTGTGAATACAGTTCCGCAAAGTCGACGGGAACAATTTCATTTTTGCCACTTGCGGCATTCAATATTTCCAAGAAACAAGCGGGTGTTGGATATGCCCGTAAACTCGCAATGGACGAGGCAGTTCACCGTTTTGCCCAAATCGACAATTCCGAAGGTGTAATTGTCTCATGCGACGCAGATACCGTTGTGGACAAGAATTATTTTATAGAAATAGAAACGTTTTATCGAAATAATCCACAATGTTCAGCTGCTAATATTTATTTTGAACACCCTCTAACTGGCGACCTGCAACAAGAACAATATCAAGCAATTGCGCAATACGAATTGTATTTAAGATATTATGTGGAGCAACTAAAACGCATTGGGTTTCCGTATGCATTTCATACCATAGGCTCATGCTTTTCGGTGCGGGCGAAAACCTATTGCCGCCAAGGGGGAATGAATAAACGACAGGCAGGCGAGGATTTTTATTTTCTGCAAAAACTGTTTCCTGCCGAATGTTTTGGCGAAATAAACACTACCACGGTCTATCCATCGTCGCGGCAATCAGATAGAGTTCCTTTTGGAACAGGAACGACAATTGCCGAACTCAAACAAAGCAGACAAGAATTGATGACATATTCCACAGAATGCTTCGACATTCTTCAAGATTTCTTTGTGCGAGCCAAATCATTGCAAAATGCCTCGCCACAAGAAATTCGGGACACATACGAATCGCTTCATACTTGCTTAAAAAAGTTTTTGCCATCTTCCGATTTTGAGCAAAAAATTATTGAGATACAACATAATACCAAAACACACAAACAGTTTTGTAAGCGGTTTTTCCGTTGGTTCAACGGATTGCAGGTATATAAATTCCTGAATTTTTCGTGCGGCAACGGGTTTCAGAAAATTCCTATCGACACTGCTGCTAAAGAACTTTTCGACAAAACTGGCATGGATATTTTTTCTCTTTTACAATTCTACCGATTACGAGCAAAAAAAGAAAACAAAGAATAATTTCGGAAAATGTATTGTAAATCAAAAAAAATATTACTTTTGCACCACTCATGGTTCCTTGGATGAGTGGCTTAGTCAGCGGTCTGCAAAACCGTGTACGGCGGTTCGAATCCGCCAGGAACCTCAAAAAGCAGATGTTTTCGGCATCTGCTTTTTTGTTTTCAAGCATAATTTACTGATTATTAAGCCAAGTCCTTCCGTTTGGAAAACAACAAAATCACTCTTCCAAGCAATCGTCCAAATCACGAATAATTTGTTCTTTATCCATTTTTTGTCCGATAAAGACAATTTTCTCCATGCGGTCGCCGTAAGTTTCGTCCCAGTCACGGAGAATGCCAGGTTCTTGCTCTACCAATTTTTCAAATTCATCTTTTGGAGCTGTGGCAAACCACAAACCTGCTTCGGTGAGTTTTTTCTGTACGCCCGCCTGCTCAAAAAGATACGACATATCTGGATTGTCGGAGAAATAACATACGCCTTTTGCACGAATTACCGACTTTGGCCAACGTTGTGTTACGTACGATTCGAACTTGTTCGGATTGAATGCCTTACGACGATAGTACACAAATGTACCTATACCGTATTCCTCCACTTCGCCGCCTTCGTGGTGATGATGGTGATGGTGGCAATGTGGGTCGTGACATTCTTCGGCACTATGGTCGCAGTGATCGTGGTCATGGTCGTGGTCATCATCATCGTCATGGTCGTGACGATGGTGGTGGTGATGTTCTTCTTCGTGTTCGTGATGGTGATGATGGTCGGCTTTTGCCTCGCGTTCTTCCTCATCGGTTGCCTGTCGTTCGATTTCCTTTATCCAACCTGCCGAAACGGCTATCTGATTATAACTGAACAAATCCGTATTGATGATTTTTTCCAAATCAACATCGGCATAGTTTGCCTCGATGATTTCGGCAGTCGGCTGCAACGCCTTGATTATCTGTTTGATTCTCTCCAATTCCGAAGAAGTGACTTCGGCAGCCTTGTTCAAAATCACCATATTACAGAACTCAATCTGTTGAATGAGAAGATTTTCAATATCCTCGTCGTCAATATTTTTCTTCGTCAAACTTTCACCACACGAGAACTCGCTTTGCATACGGAGAGCGTCAACCACTGTCACAATGCAGTCGAGACGAGCAATGCCATATTGAGTATATTCTCCACCCATCTGAGGAATTGAGCAAATTGTTCGAGCAATCGGTTCTGGCTCGCAGATTCCACTTGCCTCAATCACAATGTAGTCGAAACGATTCAAACGCATAATGTCGTTCAGCTGCTCAATCAAATCCATTTTGAGCGTACAACAGATACAACCATTTTGGAGCGCGACCAGACTTTCGTCTTTTTTGCCCACCACGCCACCTTTTTGAATCAGATTTGCATCGATGTTCACTTCGCCAATGTCGTTGACGATTACGGCGAATTTTATTCCTTTTTTATTTGATAAAATATGATTTACCAAGGTTGTCTTTCCACTGCCAAGATAACCCGTAAGAAGCACTACCGGAGTAATTTTGTTTTGCATTTGTCAGTCAATTTTAGTTGAATGCAAAAGTAGCGATATTTTCATTTGTTATACCTAATTTTTCATTTTTGATGTAAGGTGACAACTGTAATTTCCGCATTTGCTCCAATCCGCACGGGGAGCGTACAACCAAGCCCAACATTTATGTACAGAGATTGGTCGCCTTCGGTGTACAGTCCGTCTGTTTCGATAAACGACAACGAAGCAGGTGTTTTCCCGAATAATTTTATTTGTGCCGCGTGAGTGTGCCCGCTCAACGTAAGAGGAATGTCGGTTTTAGGAAGAACCTCGCCCCGCCAATGACTCGGGTCGTGAGTAAGCAAAATACGGAATCCGTCGGTTCCCTGCATTGCCCGTGGTAGATCGCCTCGCGAAATTGTCCGAAAGCCTTGATTTGAACTACATTGATTGTCAACACCGACAATGGTGATTTTGTCGTCTCCACGTCGAACTACGTAATTTTCGTTTCGCAACAAGTTCCAATTCAGTTCATTTTTCTCATATTCAGCAAGTTGTATAACAGCATTCTCTCGTTCTGTGACAGAATTGAAATTGCGGGCATAAATCAGAAAATCGTGATTTCCCAATACACTTACCACACCGTCGGTTGCACGCAAACCACGGAGAATGGACGTATATGGTTCAGCCTCGCTCACGCCGATTGTAACCAAGTCGCCCGTAAAGCAAATTAAATCAGGATTCTGTGCATTGATGCTATCAACAAACTTTTGCAGTTCCGAAGGTCTGTCGTCAAAAGTAGATAAATGTAAATCGCTGATATGTACTATTTTGTATCCGTCAAACGATTGAGGAATATCTTTGTTGGCGTATTCAATATGGTTCACGTCAAGCCTAAAGCGACCGATGAAAAACCCATACGCAAGAATAAGCCACAAAAGCACCACCAACACAAGTGCAGAGATTCCAAACGGAGCGTAACTGACCGAAAAATGGAAACACTTTGAACAAATCCACGTGATAACCCACAACACATGCGGAATTACCGCCAAAACCAATCCAAGCACCAACGAAGCTAAAATCATCAACTTTGTCATATCGTATTTTTTTCGACAAAAAACGGAAAATTTCATTTTTGAACAGACAAAAATAGAGTAAATCACTCTTTTGATAGACCTTTTTACCACAATTTCAATAAAAATGAATTGTGACTGCATTTTTATCTATATTTGTCAGGTAAATTTTCGTATATGAAATTAAAAGCGTTTTTACTCGGACTGTGTGTCGCTTTAGTTAGCACAGTCTCCGCTCAGCAAAAGGCAATCGATAGTCTGGAATCAGTTTTGGAACGTGCCAAAGGCAACGAAAAAATCGAAATATTGCAGAAACTTTCTACGCTGTATCTGAATGAATCATCGCAAAAGGCGTTCAAAACCGCATTCCAAGCATATCATTATGCAACATTCACCAACAACTCGTCAATTCTTTCCGATTCGTATTTTACATTAGGAATACTACACTTCAAGACAAGCGATTTTGATTCGGCAAAAATTTATCTGAACAAGGCATTGAAAACCAGTGTGACAAATGCTCAAACCGCCGAAATACTTGACAATCTTGGAACAATTTACAAAGATTTGAGCAGTTACGACTCTTCGCTGCTGTTCCACAATCAGGCATTGAGACTGCAACAAGTGCTGGGAAACCGCGATGCAGTTGCCGTTTGCTACAAAAATATTGGCAACGTGTATATGCAAATGGCGAAATACGAGGATGCTCTTGATTATTACAAATTGTCGATGGAGGAATATGAACTTTCCGACGATAAAAAATCGGCAGCATCGTTGTGCAACAACATTAGTTCCGCATACGTCGGAATGAATCGTTATGCCGACGCACTGTCGTATTTGACAAAAGCGGTAGACATACAGACCGAAATTGGCGACAAAAAAGGTGTGGCATATACGTTAAACGGCATTGGAAATTTTTACTTCAGGTTGAGAATTTACGACAAAGCACAAGAGTATTACACAAAATCGCTCGAACTCCGTCAGTCATTGGGAGACAAAAACGACATTGCCGCCTCGCTGTTCAACATTGCAACCGTTCATCGTGATTTAGGCAATTTCCGAGAAGCGCTCAAATACTATGGAAACGCCCTCGAACTCCGCGAACAAACGAATAACAAAGAAGCACAGGCTCTGATTTTGAACGCAATAGGCGGAACATACAAAAATCAGCAACAATACGGCAAAGCTCTCAAAAACTACGAAGACGCACTTGCACTAAACGAAAAAGTCGGAAGTCGAAAAGCTATTGCAAGTTCATACGAACGACTCGGCATGATTTGTCGCGACACAGCAATGACAAACAAAAACCCGATTCTGTATAAACTTGCGGTAAAATATTACAATAGTGCCATTCAGGAATATTTGAGCATTAACGACTCTGTAAATGCCGCCCGCATAAGCAATTTCTTCGGAAACTTACACAAAGATTTCGGCGATTTTCAATCGGCAATGAAATTGTATAACTCCGCTTATGGTCTGTATGCAAAAAATGAATTGGGACAAGCCTATGTATTGTTCAACCAAGGAAAACTTCTTGCAGAACAGAAAAGTGCAGAAGCCGAAAAATATCTTTCCAACGCTTTGGCGAAAGCCCAGAATTGCGAAGAAAAGGTTTTGGTATGCGACATTACACATTCATTGTATTTGCTGAAAAAAAGCCAAGGACAGACGGAACAGGCACTGAATTACTATGAAAAATATGTCGCATTGAACGACGAAATTGAAGCTGCAAAAAATAAAGAACGAATTGCCGAATTAGAATTTGAATCCGACATGAAAGTTCTGGAACACATAAACGAAAATCAGCAACTGAAGCTCAACGAAGAAATTTCAAAACAGACTCAATCAAAGTATTTCATAATTGTTTTGTCAATAATTTTGCTCGGCATTGTAACATTCTCGCTCCTTTTGTACAGAATGTACGCTCAGAAAAAGAAAGCATTCGCCATGCTTTATCAGAAACAACTTGAAGTTGAGGCAGCCTACGAAGACATTAAGACCGTAAACGAAACGCTAGAACAAAAAAATACACAGATACACGACAGTCTCACATACGCAAAAAGAATACAAAAAGCCATTTTCCCGTCGCAGGAGGATATTTCGACGATTTTTCCGAAAAACTTCATTTTTAATCTTCCCAAAGGCGTTGTGAGCGGCGATTTTTATTGGCTGTCAGAAGTCGACGGAAAAACATTCATTGCCGTGGTAGACTGCACGGGACACGGTGTTCCCGGCGCGTGCATGTCGATGGTGGGAAATATGATTCTGAATCAAATCATCAACGAAAAGAAGGTGTCGGACCCTGTTGAAATTCTTAAACAACTCGACGACGAAATTATAAAAACATTGCGACAGGACGTGGAGACCGATACTCAAGAAGACGGCATGACGATTTCGCTGATTCGCTACGACAGACAAAAATCCGAAATATGTTTCTCCGGAGCAGGTCAAAAAATCACTGTTGTTTCTGACGGGAAAGCACAGACATATTGTACGTCGCTATTTCCAATCGGCGGTCTGACGACACACAAACAAGACAAACAAGCGACATTCAAAAACGAAATCATTCCAGTTGCCGAAAATACAACAGTCTATATGTATACCGATGGATTTATAGACCAATTTGGAGCGGGAAAGAACGAGAAATTCTCATCTCAACAATTTGAGAATATGATTGCCGACATGCACACGATGGACATGTCGGAACAATATCTCCACCTTTCCCGCGCACTTGACTCGTGGAAAGGCGACGAAAAACAAACTGATGATATTTTAATTGTAGGTATTTCTTTCTAAAGAGTATGTCTTTATTATCCGACACATTAGTTTTTATCCGTCATCACCAAGATGGTGAAATTGCCGAGAAAATCCGAAACAGCGGTCTTGGCTACAACATGAACTATGGCGTTTCCTCAATGTTGTTGGCAAACTATGCAAAAAAAACAGGCAGAAATCAAGAATTAGCCGAAGCCCTTTGGAAAGAAAACTTCCGCGAGGCAAAACTAACAACGTTCATGGTTGCCGACCCCAACCATCTTTCCGAAACCCAAATCAACACATACGTTCACGGTTGTACGAATATCGAAATGGTTGAAATTGCCGCACTATATCTATTTTCGCATCTTGACGAAGCACTCAAATATGCAAAACAGTGGATTCGTTCGGACGAACGATATGTCAAAATGGCAGGATATTTAACCATTGCACGCCTGGCCGTTCTAAAGAAATTCGGAACCGCCGACGACTTGAACGAAATTTTTTCTCTGTACGAAACAGACCTCGTTTCTCACGATAAATTACTCTATCAGTCTGTCACAAAAGCATTTCAAGAACTTGCTTTTCGTCGACAAGATTTAAAAGATGCTATAATTGCAAAAACAAATTATATTTGCGAACGAAATAAAGGTACAGAATTTGAGTTACAGATTCGTGAAATGATTCAAATTTTAAAATATTGTTAATACATTAAAAACATACAGCTATGTTAGAAAAAACATCAAATCCAGCTTTCACAAGCGAAGCATTCAACAATGCGTCATACGGTTACGCAGTAAGTAACACAATGACACTTAAAGGAACGATAAACAAAAGTTTGACTTTATTGGCACTCATTTTTACAGCAGCAATATTGACGTGGAAAATGACTTTTTCCGGCAATGCGCTCGTTACTCCGTTGATGATTGGCGGATTGATTGTCGGCACCATCTTTTCATTTATCACGATTTTTAAACCCGAAAAAGCAAAATTCACATCAATAATATACGCAATCAGCGAGGGACTTGTACTTGGAGCAATTTCGGCATTCTACGAACTTGCGACAGCAGAGAGCGAATCAGGTTCGTTATTGGGCAACGGTATTGTATTCAACGCTGTAATGCTGACAATTGGCGTATTTTTCGTGATGTTTTATCTATACAAAAACCGCATAATTCAACCGACACAAAAATTCATGCTTGGAATCATTGCCGCTACCGGTGCGATTGCAATTGTGTATTTGGTAGATATTGTCATGGGATTCTTCGGTTCGTCAGTCGGATTTCTTCATAGCAACGGAATTGTAGGAATCGGAATCAGTTTGATAATTGTGGCTGTGGCTGCGCTCAACTTCATTCTTGATTTTAAAAACGTGGAAGACAGCATTAGCCGCGGAGCACCAGAATATATGGAATGGTACTGTGCATTCGGTATGATGACTACATTAGTATGGTTGTATTTGGAAATGCTCCGTTTATTGGCAAAATTCAGTAGCAGAGACTAATATTTTGAATATACATTCATGACAATCAACGAAATACAAGACGAAATCATTGACGAATTCAGTCTTTTCGACGACTGGATGGATAAATATCAATATCTTATTGATTTGAGCAAAAATTTGCCCGTGATTGACGAAAAATACAAAACGGAAGAAAACCTCATCAAAGGATGTCAGTCGCAAGTGTGGTTGGCTGCGGAATACAAAGATGGAAAGGTTTTCTTTACCGCCGATTCCGACGCCATAATCACCAAAGGCATTATTTCGTTGTTGATTCGTGTGTTGTCGGGACAATCGCCGCAAGACATACTGGATTGTGACTTACATTTTATCGAAAGCATCGGACTCAAAGAAAATCTTTCTCCGACACGTTCGAACGGACTGCTTGCCATGATAAAACAAATGAAAATATACGCACTTGCATTCACTACGCAAAGTAAATAATTATGGATCAAGAAGAAAGAGAATTAAAGCGGATACAAGACGAAGTTGTAGAAACATTAAAAACCGTCTACGACCCCGAAATACCAGTCAACGTATATGAGTTAGGGTTGATATACAAGATAAACTACAAACTGCCCGTTGTTGAAATTGACATGGGACTGACATCGCCCAACTGTCCGATGACCGACGTGCTAACATACGAAATACAGACAAAAGTAAAACTGATTCAAGGAGTTGACGATGTTGCTATCAATGTTGTAATGGAGCCGGAATGGAATCAGGACATGATGACGGAAGAGGCGAAATTGAAACTTGGGCTTCTTTAAAATTTATTCCTAAAATAGTTATCAACAGGAGAAAATCAGGTGCAAAACGGATTTCAGGTAGAGGTACTATAATGAGAATGCAAATGTCGGCGACCGAAATAAATTTTTCATTTTTTTATTCAAAGTTATTTAATATATTTGCAATGATTTGCGGAAGACTACAACGTGTAAAATCTTCTATTTTACGATTTTACGAGTCTAAAGCACTTCGAGGATAAAAGAAAATACTGTATGGAAGTTAAAAAATTTTCAGACTTAAATTTATATCTTAAAGGATTCGAGATAGAATCCATCGGAAATCAAGCTGTACGTAAGGCGCAGGAAGAGAACCGAAAAAAAGGTATTCCACTTGTATACTCCGTTGACGGGAAAATTTATTACGAATTGGCAGACGGGACAATTACCACTAACAGTCCGTTCAAAACAGAAAAAGGATAACCTCTGTGAGGAAATTTTTCCACACATACGTGTAGGGTTTTTAATCCCCAATTGTCATTAAAAAATAAAACAGGCATTAAATTTTAGAATATGAAGAACATTTCAAAAGGACTTATCATCGCTTTTAGCTTAGTCCCATGTTGGGCTTTTTCTCAAAAGACAGTTTCAATCGACGTTAAACGCGACGTACATAGTATTAGCCCGTACATATACGGAACAAACGAAAGTTACGACGGTGCGACGGCAACCCGTTGGGGCGGTAACCGCAGTACGAGCTATAACTGGGAAAACAATGCTTCGAACGGTGGAAACGACTACAATTTTATTTCTGACAATTTCTATGATTACACGGGTAACAGCATGCCCGCTTTTCCTATCGTAAATGCCACCAAACAAGCCGATAGCAAAGGGCAATACAATCTTGTTTCTCTGCAAGCTGCAGGATATGTCGCAGCTGATAAAAACGGAGCTGTAACAACCGACCAAATTGCACCAAACGACCGTTGGAAAGCAATTTCGTTCCATAAAGACACTGAAAAATATCCATACACATTAACTCCTGATTTAACGGACGATACAGTATATATAGATGAATTGATAAACTATTTGTCTGTTAAACTTGGTCGTGCTGGTGACGGCGGCGTATCGGCATACGCTATTGATAACGAGCCCTATCTTTGGAATCAGACACATGCCCGACTTCACCCAGAGAAGACAAGTCCTGATGAATTAATAAAAAAAACTGTAGAACTTTCGACGGTAATTAGAAACTTAGCGCCAGGAGCTGATATTTATGGGCCGATGTTCTTTGGTTGGACCGACGCTTACCACTGGGGGCTAAGTGCGATTCAATTTACCAAATTAAACAAAGCCATACTAAATAGAAACGACGCATGGTTTGTCGACTATTACCTTGACACACTTCGCAAAGTTGAAGAAGAAACAGGAATACGTCCAATTGATGCCATTGCATTCCATTGGTATCCGGAATCTTACGGCCCATTAACAAAAAAACGTATTGTTGACCTTGACAACGAATCGAGCGATGCAGAACTTATTTCAAGCGACATGATTGAGGCACGTCTCCAAGCACCACGAGCATTGTGGGATTCTAAATACACATACTTAGGGAACAACGGTGGAACATCATACGTATGTACACAAGGAGGCCAAGCTATTATCTCAAAAATTAAGAACTCAATCAACAATTATTATCCGGGTACAAAAATCGCATTCACTGAATTTGAATACGACGCCGAAGATCATTGGTCGGGAGGTCTTTGTCTCGTAGACGTATTGGGTGTATTTGCACGCGAAGATGTGTACCTTGCATGCAAATGGGATACATTCAAAAAATATTCCATCGCAGCATATAATCTTTATTTGAACTACGACGGGAACGGTAGTCAATACGGAAAAACTTCGGTATACGCAATGCAGAGCGATACAGTTTCCCTTTCTTCGTTTGCATCAATTGACGAAAACAAGAATTTGCATATTGTTGTTGTAAATAAAACCCATTTAGAACAAAACACAACATTTAATATCAAAAATGGACTGTATTCTGACGGCGTTGTTTACGGATTCGGACAAACTTCGTCAAACATTTCACAATTAGGAACTATCGGCAACATTGAGAATTCATCGTTTTCGTATACAGTACCAGCATATTCGGCAATACATATTATTTTGAACGTAATTCCTCAAACCGAAATTGTAAAAGCACAAATTGTGGAACCGAATGCCGACGAAATCGTAATATCATTCAAAGACGAACTTTCGCTTCTTTCGGCTAATGAAGCAAAAGATGAGTTCACCGTAAAGGTAAACAATACGGAATATGACATAAATACAGTATCTGTTTCGGGTAAAACCGCAATAATAAAATTAGCAAATGCCATTCTCGCAACTGACAAAAATATTTCAGTTTCGTATAATGGCGAGAACGTAATCGGAGCATCAGATCTGCCTATCGAAATTTTCGACACAATCTATGTATACAACGAACTTGACAACGCACCAATCTACCTTCTTGGAACTGATATAAGCGAAATCGGAACAAACGTCAAATTGTCGTTTTCAAAAGAATTACAAACGGTAAACAACAACGCCGGCATTTCGATAGAGCAAAACGAGCAAGTCATAGCACTTGACTCCGTAAAAATCTCTAAAGAAAATCCTTATGAACTATATCTCTACCCAGCAGAAAGAATTGTCCGTTACCAGCCGACTATTCTGTCAAATATAAACAATACTGATTTACTAGCTGCTGATGGTAGCGGTCTTGCTGATTTCACGATACAACTTACTGGAGGTGCGAACTACGCTCCTGAAATTGATTCTGCAATATTATTCGACAACTACACTATACTTGTGTATTTTAATGCAAACATGAATCCAGAAACGGATTACGACAATGTTGGATTTGTCATTTCGGAGAATGAAAACCCAATTCCTTACACCACAAGTTACAATAAAAATAGATATATCCTTACAATCACAACAAAGGAGACACTCATGACAGGTAAAGAATATATTTTCTCATACAAAGACGAGGGGAAAGTTGTAACAACACATAATGGTGTTCTTGATAGTTTCGAGATGATTCTTGACAATAAAATTGAGGATACCGGAGCAAAAATTGTAAATATTCCTGGAGTTGTTCAGGCTATACAATATTGGACAAGAATCGGCGACCCTGTTGTGGAGGAATGTTCTGACACTTCATCACTCGGAACAGGCAAACATCTTGGTTATATTTCTTCTGGCGACAACTATACTTATAAGATAAATGTTCCAGAGGACAAAAATTATACAGTATATTTCCGATATGCTTCAACTTCCTCTGGCGAAGTTAACTTCATAATTGACGACATAGCATATCATTTAACTATCCCGTCTTCGAAAAGCTATAACAAATGGATTGACGCATATCGTGTAATTCCACTCACAGCTGGAGAACACGAAATAACTCTCAATATTATATCTGCAGGGTTCAACGTCAACTATTTTAGATTCGAAGACGAAGAGAACTACCCATTTGTAAATATCACCAAAAACTCTATTCCAGCGAAAGGGAATCTGCTAAACCTATTCTTCAGCACAATAATTGACGAACTTCCTACTATTGATGAACTTACATTGACATGCAATGACACCGTTTCTATTCCTATTGAAAGTATTACTTTCAACTCGAATTCCGTATTGAACATTAATCTTGACACAACTATTTACAAAAACGATGTCATTAAGTTATCCATATCATCTTCGAAACTTCTTTCAGCAGACGGCGGTAGTTTGAAAGACACAACATTCACCGTGAATAACAAATCTTCACAAACATACGTGCCTCCAATTCCAGACGCCGTATCCGAAATTAATGAGAATGAAATTATGGTATCTCCAGTTCCTGCATTTGTAAATCAGAATTTTGTCATCGCAAGTTCCGACGGAGGAAAAACAATAGCATTTTCTGTTATTTCGGCAAACGGACAATCTGTAAAATCAGGCTCATTCATAGGTTCTACAACTATATCTCTTAACCAGCCAGGTACATATTCAATAATCACAAATGACGGTGAGAAAATA
The DNA here is from genome assembly GCA_017516865.1 of Bacteroidales bacterium. GTDB lineage: Bacteria > Bacteroidota > Bacteroidia > Bacteroidales > UBA1715 > UBA1715. The sequence goes on along the minus strand of JAFXAU010000009.1, from coordinate 8,193 downwards.
GCAGTTAAGAAAATAATTGTGAGATAGTGTACAATATACACAATAAAATTTCATATATTTGTAGAGTTAAACTAAAAATGTATATTATGAAGAAAGTTTTATTATTCGCATCGGCAATTGGTTTTGCATTGAGTGTATCTGCTCAGCAAACAGACATTCCAAGTACATATTGGAAAGATTTCGCAGAAAACTACGAATTATATGACAGTTGGTGGGAAGTTGACGACCAAACCACAAATGTCCAAGCTCTTACAGGTTTAACCCCTAAAAATGGGTTACAAGCAACGGAAACAAGCGGGAACAATTCATATACACTCACAACTGAAGGCGATGTATTCAAAATTCACTACGACAAAAAAACAAGTTACGAGAAGTTCGAATTGAGCTGGATGAAATGGGAATATCCAGCCGATTGTAGCGAGGACAACTGGCAGTTGGTAAACCCTATCAACGGCGAACCATGGGGCGCTGGAAAAGACTGCCACCGTACAGCAAAAGGATATAGTATAGATTTTAGCGACCCTGCAAACCGTATTGTTTCTTTTAAATACCAAGCCAAAAGCGATGCTTCTATAAGCCTTCGTATTGACCTTTGGGATATAAAAGGTAGAAAAACAACTACTAAAGGTCTTATCTGCACCGATGGACTTGAGAACGTAAGTAACTTTAAACTTAATGATGAAAACGCATGGAATGATTTCGTAATTATCTATTCCGACGAAAATGATCCTAAAACATACGAAGAACTTGAAGAATATTTCCTTAACACATACTTTTACGGAACTTGCGAGGGTGAATTAGCCGATGGTTGCAACAACAACTCATGGTGGAACGGAATCAACTTTGGAAGCAACACACCTTCGTTTGAATTAAAACTCGATCCGTCAAGAATTATTGGTTTGGAAATATACATAAATTGCGACGTAACAACAAAAGGGCAGTCTTCAGATATCTACATCAAAGACTTGACAGTAGGTAACTTGCTTACAAGAGACAATGCTACCGAGTTCACAGCAATTCAATCTGTTGAAGCAAACTCAGCTGTCGAAATCACTAACGGTGTGGTTTATTCCGCAGGTGCAATCACAGTATTCGACGTTCTTGGACATAAGGTTAAATCTGGAAAAGAAGAATTGAGCATCAAAGACCTTCCTGCTGGATTCTACTTCATTCAAACAGCTGAAGGAACTACTAAATTTGTAAAATAAATTTCTTCATACAAAATGAAAAGCTCGCTTCGGCGGGCTTTTTTTATATCCTTTTCAGAAATTATGTATCTTTGACGACACAAAAGAATATTGAAACAATGAAAAAGAATAACTTAGAAACAATCTGCGTACAGTCAGGATGGACGCCGACGACAGGCGAACCACGCGTACTTCCTATTTATCAAAGTACAACTTTTAAATACGACACCTCCGATCAAATGGGAAAACTTTTCGACCTCGAAGCGTCAGGATATTTCTACACTCGTTTGCAAAATCCTACGAACGACTTTGTAGCACAAAAAATTTGCGACCTCGAAGGCGGTGTTGCTGCAATGCTTACTTCGTCGGGACAAGCAGCCAACTTTTTCGCCGTATTCAACATCTGCGAAGCCGGCGATCATTTGATTCTTTCTTCGGCAGTATACGGAGGAACTTTCAACCTACTGACGACGACTGTGAAGAAAATGGGTATCGAAACAACGGTTGTCGACCCAGAAATTTCCGAAGAAGATTTGCAAAAGGCTATTAAACCAAATACAAAATGTATCTTGGCAGAATCAATCTCGAATCCGTCACTCGTGGTTCTTGACTTTGACAAATTTGTAAAAGTTGCCCACAGAAACGGAATTCCTGTCATTGTGGACAATACATTCCCGACACCGATAAACTGCCGTCCGTTTGAATTTGGCGTTGATATTGTAACACATTCAACTACGAAATATATGGACGGTCACGCAGTCGCCGTTGGCGGAGCGATTGTAGACTCGGGGAATTTTGACTGGACTAAATATCCCGACAAATTCCCTGGCTTGTGCAAACCCGATGAATCGTATCATGGAATCACCTATACAGAACGATTTGGGAAAGCTGCATTCATTACGAAGGCAACAGCACAATTGATGAGAGACCTCGGTTCAATTCAATCTCCTCAAAACGCATTCTACGTGAATTTAGGACTCGAAACTTTGCATTTACGTATGAAACAACACTGCGAGAATGCTTATAAAGTTGCCAAATGGTTGAAAAACAACGATAAAGTTGCGTGGGTAAATTACCCAGGACTCGAAGGTGACAAATACTACGAACGTGCTCAAAAATATATGCCGAAAGGAACGTGCGGCGTGCTAACCTTTGGTATAAAAGGTGGTCGTGAGGCTTCGATTAAGTTCATGGATAGTTTGAAATTCATCGCTATCGTGACACACGTTGCCGATGCACGGTCGTGCGTGCTTCACCCAGCAAGTCACACACATCGACAAATGACTGACGAGCAACTGCTCGAAGCTGGCGTTCAACCTGACCTAATCCGCTTCTCGGTAGGAATTGAAAATGCCGACGACATTATTGCCGATTTGGAACAAGCATTGAAATAACAATTATTGTGTTTACGTAGAGACGCGATAATCGCGTCTCTACAAGCAGGAAAAAGATGAAAGAACAAATTGTAAAAATCCTTATGCAAATTCCTATTCCTGGCGAAAAGGGTTCAGTAGTGGAATTTGTACGCAATGTTGAAGAAAAAGACGGTTCTGTTGTTATCCGCATGGGGTTGCCGCAAAAATACGACAAATACGAGCGAGCACTTGTTTCGTCAATTCAAGATGCAGTTAAACGTGCTATTGCCAATGTGCAAAACGTAGAAGTCTTGATTGACATTATCAAGGCAAACGACACGGAAGCAACTGGTGGTGTTTCAAAGGTTAAAAACGTAATTGCCGTTGCTTCGGGCAAAGGCGGAGTAGGAAAATCTACTGTCAGTGCGAATTTGGCTGTCTCTTTGTCGAAAATGGGATATAAAGTCGGTCTGCTTGATGCAGATATTTTCGGCCCTTCGATTCCTAAAATGTTTGGCGTAGAACATGCACAACCATTATCAAAAAAAGAAGGCGACAAAGAATGGATTATGCCGATTGAACAATACGGAATCAAACTCTTGTCGATAGGATTTTTTGTACGTCCCGAAGATGCCTTGGCATGGAGAGGTCCAATGGCAGGGAACGTATTAAAACAATTTGTGGAAGACTCCGACTGGGGCGAACTTGACGTACTTGTAATAGACATGCCTCCAGGCACCAGCGATATTCAACTCACACTCTGCCAAATTCTCAATATTACGGGAGCAATTATGGTTGGAACGCCACAGGACGTTGCCGTAATCGACGTAGTAAAAGCTATAGACTTTTTCTCGAAAGAAAAAATCGAGGTGCCTATTTTGGGACTGATAGAAAACATGGCCTGGTTTACGCCCAAAGAACTACCTGAAAACAAATACTACATCTTTGGCAAGGGCGGCATAGAATCGCTTGCATACGCCAAAGGGTTGCCGTTTTTAGGTTCTGTGCCAATTGTCATGGGCATTCGCGAAGGTGGCGATTCAGGGAAACCAGCTGCACTGAACGATAACTCAATGATAGCCCAACAGTTCCACGAAATTGCAGGGAAATTAGTCGGAAAATTATCATAACAATCTAAAAAATAATTACCTTGCATAAAAATAAAAAATAGAGAAAGATGAAAAGACATATCCCCAACTTCCTCACTATATGCAATTTACTCTGTGGTGTATTCTCGGTAGTTATTTCAACCACACAGTTTGTTTCGTTGGAATGGGCTGTCGCACTAATATTCTGCGGTGCCGTTTTCGACTTTTTTGACGGTTTTTCCGCACGTCTGCTAAAAGTCGCTTCGCCTATCGGGAAAGAACTTGACTCCCTTGCCGACCTGATTACGTTTGGCTTTGCTCCTGCCGCAATCACATCTGCCATTATACTACATCTTATGTACGCCGGAACAATTCTCGACAACGAACAAATTGGATTTTGGCACTATGTACTGATTTTCTTACCATACCTGATTGTTGCATTTTCCGCAATACGGTTGGCTAAATTCAATCTCGACGAAAGACAAACATGTTCATTCATTGGATTACCAACGCCAGCAAACGCAATATTTTTCGCCTCGTTCGCTTTTCTACCAAATTTAGACTACTTCCCTATTTGGCTTATTGAAAGCCTTGTGGTAATCTTTTCTCTCCTACTCGTTTCGGAAATTCCTATGTTTTCGCTTAAATTCAAAACATATTCGTGGAGCGAAAATAAATTACGTTACTGTTTTCTCATTTTAGCAATAGTTTTCCTTGCCATCTTCCAACTACAAGGATTTTCGTTCATCATACTCGCCTACATCTTACTTTCGCTTACAGACGATATTACGAACAAAAAATTCGGGAAAATAGAGTAACTTATATCTCGGGGTTGATCAACGCATACATATAGGAATCGTAAAGTTTTCCTTCTATTAGAAAATTCTTACGTAAACGCCCCTCGCAGACAAAATTCAATGATTCAAACAAACGTATGGAATCCTGGTTTTCCGTACATATCTGCGCTTCTATGCGGGCAAAACTTTTGTTAAACAAAACAGACAAGATTTTCTGTAATAAAACTTTTGCATAACCACGGCGCTGAAATTCAGGTAAAATCACAATAGTGATAGAAGCCGTCAAATGTTTTTTCACCAAATGAGCCGAAACGAAACCTACAAAACTTCCGTCAACATATCCTGCCAAAGAAAATCTATCGTTATCTTCTGTCCACGATTGCAAATATTTATCATTCAGCGAAGTACACAATTCCAAATCTGTATAACGCAACAATAAAGGATTTGAAAACACCTTTAAAACATCTGCGAACACCTCGTGAAATTCTTTTATCTCCATATTCTCACCATTTATCGCATTCAATAACAGAAAGATTTTTAGGAATCCCATTGTCAATTTCAAATTCAAGCATCGTGCGTTTCTGATGGAAACCCGATTTCCCTATCGCCCCAGGATTCATGTGCAACAAACCCATTTTCGGGTCGTTCATCACTTTAAGTATATGCGAATGACCGCTAATAAATATATTAGGCCTGTAATCAACGATTTGAGAAACAACAGATGGTTCGTACTTACCAGGATAACCACCTATGTGCGTCATCATAATCTTCATTCCCTCACATTCGAACTGAGCTATTTTGGGTATACGAATCCGCAAATCTTGACCATCGATATTTCCCCAAACCGCCCGAACTGGTTTTATGCTCTCAAGCCGCTCCAACAGGGCAAGCGAACCAATATCGCCAGCATGCCAAATTTCGTCAGCTTTTTCGGCATGCGACACAATCACATTGTCAATATAACCGTGCGTATCGGAAATGAGAAGAATCTTTTTCATCAACACAAATTTTATTCAAATGTAAACTTTTTACATACTGCATACAGAAAAAAGCAATGTTTTTTACTATTGACACAACGAACATTCGCATACTTCAAAAAATAAATGTACTTTTGCCTAACTTAAAAATAGAATTGTATGTCAGGACATAGTAAATGGGCTAAAATCAAACGAGATAAAGGAGCCAACGATTCAAAAAGAAGTAAGATTTTCTCACGTATTTCTAAAGAAATTACGATAGCAGTAAAAGAAGGACAAAGCGGCGACCCCGATATGAACCCACGTTTGCGTCTGTGCATTCAGAATGCCAAAAGTCAGAACATGCCGAAAGACGTTATTGAACGTGCTATCAACAAGGGTAAACAAGACAAGTCCGATTTTGAACTACTGACATACGAAGGGTATGCAAACGGTGGAATTGCCGTCTTCGTAGAATGTTTGAGCGACAACAACAATCGTTCATTCACCGCAGTACGTACGGTTTTCAAGAAATATAACAATAGTCTTGGCAACAATGGTTCGCTTGCATTCATTTTCGACCGCAAAGGTGTGTTTGAAATTAAGAAAACTGCCATTTCAATGCCGATGGACGAATTTGAATTTGAACTTATTGACGCTGGTTTGGACGAACTCGATGCCGACGACGATGAAATCGTAACATTATATTGTCCGTACGATTCCTTCGGCGACATTCAGAAAAAATTGGAAGAACTGAACGTTGAAATTGACAACGCAGAATTGAAACGTATTCCTAATACAATGAAAGAGTTACCACTTGAAGAAGCACAAAAAGTGATGAATTTCGTTGATGCATTGGAAGAACTCGACGACGTGAGCGCCGTATATCACAATCTTGAAATTACCGACGAATTAGCCAATAACTTATAACATGGAACAACAAGGACAACAAACCGCCACAATGCTGGTGCATTGCAAGGACCAAAAAGGTATTGTAATGGCGGTTACCGATTTTATATTGAAAAATAACGGAAACATCTTGTATCTTGACCAACACGTTGACCACCAAGAATCGGAGTTCTTTATGCGTGTGCAATGGGATTTGGCCGGATTCAACATTCCAGCCGAAAAAATCGGAGATTACTTCACTACATTGGTGGCAAAACCGTCGAAACTGAAGTTTGAAATTTATTTCTCGAACACAAAACAACGAGTGGCAATATTTGTATCAAATTTGTCCCACTGTATTTACGACATTCTTTCGCGTGCCCGCTCAGGCGAATGGGACATTGAAGTTCCGCTTATCATAAGCAACCACGAGAAGCTTCGTCACATCGGCGAGGAATTCAATATTCCCTATTATTGCTTGCCAATTACACCAGAAAACAAGTTAGACCAGGAGGCGAAAATCAAAAAACTGTTGCAAGAAAACAATATAGACTTGATTATCCTTGCCCGATACATGCAAGTTGTATCAGATTCATTTATAAAGGATTACACAAATAGAATCATCAATATTCACCATTCTTTTTTGCCTGCATTTCCAGGGGCAAAACCTTACGAATCGGCATACGCACGCGGCGTAAAATTGATTGGTGCCACAAGTCACTATGTAACTCCTGAACTTGACGCTGGGCCAATTATCGCACAAGGCGTTACGCAAGTTTCGCACAAAGACACGGTGGAAAATATGAAACGAAAAGGTTTGGATTTGGAGAAAATAGTGCTTTCGAAGGCAATTTGGTCGCACATACAACACAAAACGTTGGTGTACAACAACAAGACCATTGTATTTGAATAACATCCTTAAAAACAAGAAAAATGGATTATTTACCCAAAGATCCTCATATTTTGGTATCAAGCATAAATATGCTTCTTCGCGACGAAGAATTTGATTCGCTTGAATCTTTGTGCAACAGCTTTGACTGCAAACCAAACGACATCAAGAATTATTTGGCAAAATACGATTTTGTATATAGTGCGGAGCAAAAGCAATTTCGTCCTGTAGGCTATAACGCGTAGAAAATGATTTCCCAAGCAAGCATAGAAACTGCATATTGTTTTCTGCATCAAAAACTCAAAGTATTTGAACATTCCACACTTGATTGGCAAAAAGATGACATTGAATATGCCATTGATTCATACGTTGCAACCATGCCTAAAGAGTTATACCAACTGCTTGCCAGTGGTCAAAACGATTTTCTCCGCGACCATTCGAGATTTGAAACAGATATGAAATCTGCGGTAGAACAATTAGAGAAATCATTACACATTTAATAGAAAAGACTGCCATAACGACAGTCTTTTCTATTCTTCCATTCATGTAGAGACATGTACATCTCTACCAAACAGATTATTCCACAACTACCTTGAACGTGTACTCTCCTACTTTCACGAAGTATACTCCGTCAAGTCTCACGTTAAATTCGTACTCATCTTGACCTTCTGCCGCGTCTATCTTGCGGCCTTTCACGTCATATACTGCCACGTCCTCGCCTTTGGCTCCCTTCACGTATATCGTATGACCCCATGCGTACGCCTTCGCATTGCTTCCGCTCAGGTCGTATACCGCATCCGGACCGTCGCTCTCAACCTCCGCTATGTTCGACAACGCTATCGAGAACGGTCCCGATTCTGCCTTCATGAACTGCGTCATTGGATTTATCTCTTCAGGCAACACCATGCCCACGTAGTATGCCTGCGTGCCCTTCGCCGGCAACGTGTCGGTGTACGTGTTGTTGTTCGACGACAGGTAGGCTATCGTGTCCATCGTCACAACCTTGCGGACTACCGACTTGCGGATCACCACG
>JAFXAU010000008.1 GCA_017516865.1 Bacteroidales bacterium | reverse complement strand
GTCGGAGACAAGAAAGTTCGCAGGATGATGGGCGTAATGGGGATCATTTGTATATATTTGTAGAAAGAAAATTATGGGCGTTTTCAGAAAAACGGGGCTCTTACAAACGAACTTCTTCTTTCTAAAATACTCTATAAATTAAAATTTAACTGTCCAAAAAAGGGAAGTACTATATAGATATGATAAAAATTATCCAACAATATTGTTTCTATATTCTTATTTGTTTTATGTTGTATTTGGGCATAATCGTAATTATTGCCATAGACATAAAAGGTATGTTATATGCGACAGGATATATTTACACAGCATTTTATATAGTTTTTTGTATTTGGTTTTTCTCAATATATATATCGAAAACTTTTGATTTTAAGTTTCAATCGCATATAGAATTTATTTTTTTCAAATTGTTAGTTTCACTGAATATGCCAGTGCCTCTAATAGGTATTTATAAAATATTTTCGATTAGTAATGATGTCCCAAATATCATTTTGAGCGGAGTTTATCCGTTTTCATCTTGGCTTATGGTATTATTATTTAAGGAAGATGTATTATATTTGAAGAAGGAGGTCGTGAGTACTTATATACATACTCTCCGTTTATGTGGGGAAAAATAAACGGAGAGTATTCGATATATGGATTCATATATGCAATAATTATATTTTTTGTTTTTTATGTTTATTTTAAGTTGATAAGATCAACTATGTTATATAAGGAATAGTGCAAACTATATAAAATATAATCTTCGATAAAACTAATAAAATAGTGAACAATATGAACGACCAAACATTTCTGCCATCGGTGTCAACATTGCTGTCGAAAGACAGCGTGCCTGTTGCTGTTGTTACTTCTGTATTAGATTTAGAGCAACTATTATATGATACTTCTAAATTTGTTAATCCTAATGTTTTTAATCTATGAAAAAAATCATTCTTTTCATATTATTGCTAAACCTTGCTCTTACGTCTCTTGCACACAGGCAAAGAAGTGGAGTTTTGATGGTTGATGAATATGACAAATTGTACACAGTTCAGTTAGCGGTTGATACTACCGTTTCGATAGCGAAAGTATTTCCAAATTTTGAAACATATTTATACAAGGACCTTGCTCCAACTATCCATACGCCTCAAAAAGTAAGTTGCAGGTACACCGTGTTGTTTCTGTGGCACGCCGAATTTGCAATATCTATTTTAGTAAAGCCGTATAAAACGATTCCTATTAGTGACTTACCTAAATATGGGGAGACAAAGGACATATATTATCTCGCTTTTCATTGGCGCAATATGGATGTAGGAGATTGGGAAGATACTGATGTCATAGACGTTGTGGATGAAACACGTAGTCCAGCCATGTACGAAAGCAGTTGGGTTGATTATTTGTTTTCTTACGAATATTTAGGAATACGCAAAGGTGAAACCGTTCAACTCTATAAATATTATTGGATGCGGATATTCCGATGGTGCAAGTCTTGCGACGACAACTACGCACAATATAATTTCAACATCTACAAAAATATATGTGATTATTCTTTTTTAATACAGCATATACCCAATGAATCATTGATTCAAAGACAGATTTCAAACTCTTTGTTCGGTTATGGAAGTGATTTATTATATGGTCGCAAGGAAGTCCTTCCCATTGGTCTCTCTGAATTGAACAGACCTTTGGTGTATCCACATGGATTACCATGGAGTGAAAATGTCACCTACGACACAAAATATGTGATACGCAGGAAAGGAACGAATGAATATATAGTAAGTAACGGAGACAAGGAAAGTCCTGTTGAGTTTTATTACATACCACACGTTTTGTTTCTGCCCACCTCGTCGTTTAAGTATAGGATTACGTCAATAAACGGGAAGTCTAAACAAGAGTTTTTACGGACGTATAAGGATGACTTTAAACCATACCAATCCTCATCAGAAAAATATGAGTTCAAAGAGTATAAAGAAAATACAAAAAAAGAGATTCAAGATGAGTGGGGGGAACGGAAATGGCCATATCGTGAATTAGTTCCAAGATGTCTTAAAGATAACAACTTAGGTTGGTGTTATAATACCCTCTATGATACAATTTATTACAATTTAGGAAGAAATAGTGCAAAAATAAAGGAGAACAATGTTGTTTCCGAATCAGTGTTCCAAATTTGTGTCTTGCCGACTACTCCTGTCTATGACAGCGTATGGAACAAACTTTTTCTCATAAAGTATTTAGTCTCCAAAAAAGGAAACGTGTACAATATTTCAATAGATACTGATACTACGGATGTCTGTAGTTCTTCGGCAAGCGAAGTCATGGAAGCAGTAAAAAACATAAAATACACCCCGGCAAAATCTCCTTTTAAAGACGAGCCTGTCAATACGAAAGACTCTATATTCATTTTTTCACAAGGCGTACAAATCGGAGCGTTCGATTTTTCAAAAAAAATATTCGATATGAATATAATTGACAATCAACGAGAAAAAGAATATATGACAATGATTGACAACGTGCGTGGAAAGATTAACAAACCGCAGTCGTTGATGGGAAAATCCGTAACGCTGAATGTTATTATAAACGAAGAAGGAAAAATTGTTTATGTTGAACGAAGCAACTTTATTGACGATGAAATAACAAGGGTCAAATTAAATTTTGCTTCGGGCTATAAGGATTTTTATATTGCTACAATGACAAAAGAATTACAAGCAATCGGTAACGTGTTCAAAAGTCTGCCAAACGTTACTCCATACGAGATTGAAGGGAAAAGAGTTCCCGTGAAGATAACATTGCCGAAGATAGAGTTTTAAAAAATGTACCCTTCCCCAAAAATCGGACAATGTCTAACTAGACAAATAAAACGATAAATTTGTAAAAACAGGAATGGTATGAAGAAAAAGATTCACAAAGATACGGAGATGGTTAAGGCCGTCAAGGAATAAAGAACTATATTCACTTTTACAATGCCTGTCGCCCCCATCAGAGTCTTGATTTCAAGTGTCCCGATGAAATATTTTATTCGAAGTATGTGGCTTAAGGAATTTGTATATATTTGTAAGAACTTATATAGTCCGAAAAAAGTAAAAAGACTGCATTGCTAGCAAAGAATTTTTCTCTCAACTCTCCACTCTCGTCTCTCAACTCTTATTACATCTCGATGATATTCAACATCTTACGCGTTGCTTTTATTGCCGCCGATGTTTGGTCTAAATCCAAGCCTCGTGTTTTGAAAGAATGTGTGCCGTCGTTCCATGTGATGACGGTTTCCACCAAGGCATCGGTTTTTCCGCCGGGAGGAATGGTAACCACATAATCTTCGAGTTTCGGGATTGCAACCTTACGTTGGTCGTAGATTTTATGCAAAGCCTTCATAAACGCGTCGTACTGACCGTCGCCCGACGAAGTTTGTTCGTAACGTACGCCGTCGATTTTTAGGCTGATAGTTGCCACGGGCTTCATTCCCAATACGTTACAGACGTAGTAGTTCTCAATTTCAACTTTTTCTTCTATTTTCTTGTTGTCCAAATATTCACGGGCAATGTAGTACAAATCCTCGGTTGTGATTGACTCTTTTCTGTCGCCGAGTTCCACCACGTGGGCTGTAATGAGTGCCTTTGTTTCTGCATCAAGTTCCAGTCCGAGTTCTTCAAGATTTTTCTCGATATTTGCTTTCCCCGAAGTTTTTCCAAGCGCATATTTACGGACACGTCCGAAGCGTTCCGGCATCAGTTCGTTGCAGTACAAATTGCCTTTTTTGTCGCCGTCGGCATGTACGCCTGCCGTTTGCGTGAACACATTTTCGCCAATAATTGGCATGTTCGAAGCCACACGTATGCCCGAAATTGTTTCCACAATCTTACTGATTTTATTCAGCGTGATTTCCTGCACCGTCGTTTCCATGTGCAAATGGTCGTGAATGCACGGCACGATAGTCGAAAGAGCCGTATTTCCGGCACGTTCGCCAAGTCCGTTCACCGAGGTATGAATGCCGTTGAAACCAGCAGTGAGCGCAGCCGTAGAGTTTGCCACCGCTAAACCGTAATCGTTGTGTCCGTGAAAATCGAAATGAAGATTCGGATAGCGTTCGCGGATTTGTTTACAATATTTGTATGTTTCCTTTGGATATAAAATGCCGAGCGTGTCGGGCAACATGAATCGTTTGATTGACGTATTTTGCAGATTGTCAAGCATATAAAATACATAGTCCTGCGAATTCCGCATTCCGTTCGACCAATCTTCCAAATACACGTTCACGCTGATGCCAAGACTTTCTGCGTATGCAAGATTTTCCTTTATGTCGGCAATGTGTTCGTCGGGAGTTTTACGTAACTGTCCTTCGAGCTGCCGCAAAGAGCCTTTGCACAGCAGGTTGATGTATTTTCCGCCCGCATTGTTCACCCAGTCTATGGAAATATGCTTGTCGAGAAAACCGAGAATTTCGATTTTGTCAAGAAAATCAGATTCTTTCGCCCATTGAATAATTTTCGAAGCACATTCGAATTCACCTTTCGACACGCGTGCCGAGGCAATTTCAATCCGATTGACCTTGACTTCAGTCAACAAATGCTTCGCTATGGAAAGTTTCTCCTTGTCGGTGAACGCCACGCCGTTGGTCTGTTCGCCATCGCGGAGAGTTGTATCAATTATTTCGACAAACATCTTTCAAAATTTTAGTGCGAAATTACACTTTTTGAATGATTTACAAAAAGTTAGCGGAAAACAAATTCTACATCTGCAATTTTTGTAAATCTTTCAGCGTAATTTTTCCTTCGTAAATGGCTTTTCCCGTAATGACAGCGTCGATACCTTTGTCGTTCAAATTTAGAATGTCGTCAATCGATGAAATTCCGCCACTGGCAATCACGTACAATGTTGGAAACTGCGTTTTAATTTTTACGTACAAGTCGACGTTGGAGCCTTGCAACATGCCGTCTTTGCTGATATCGGTGCAGATTATTTTTGAGACACCTTCGGCGACGTAATCCTTCAAAAAATCGAATAAGTTCAGCGAAGTGCCTTCCTGCCAGCCACTAACGGCAATTTGTTCGTTTTTGGCATCGGCACCGAGAATGATTTTTTCGCTGCCATATTTCTTCAGCCACGAAAGAAACATATCTCGATTTTTCACCGCAATGCTTCCGCCTGTGACCATGCTTGCTCCCGATTCAAACGCAATACGCAAGTCCTCGTCGGTTTTCAATCCGCCTCCGAAATCTATCGTCAGATTTGTGTGTGTTGCAATGTTTTCCAATACTTTGTAATTGACGATTCTGCTACTTTTGGCACCGTCCAAATCAACCAAATGAAGGCGTTTTATTCCGTTTGCTTCAAATTCTTTGGCAACTTCCAAAGGATTTTCGTTGTACACTTTTTTTTGCGCATAGTCGCCTTGCGAAAGTCGTACGCATTTGGCGTCGATTATGTCTATTGCGGGAATTATTTCTATCATGTTTCTTTTATTTTTGTAGAGACGCGGATTAATCGCGTCTCTACAAATATTCAATTATTTTACAATTACCTGTCGAACAATCACATCGTTTCCAGCGTACATTTTCACCACATACACGCCGTTTTGTACAGTCTGCCCAAATGTGTATTTCCCTGATGCATCAACCGAACCGGATTGGAATATTTTTTTGCCGTTGGTGTCGAACAACTCAAACGAAACTTTCGGTGCTTCTGTCGTATATTGCACAACCACGGCCGATTGCGTATCGCAATATGCCGACATTGACGTTTTTTCGTCTTGAACATCAGGAACTGCTGTTTGTGAGTTTGTCACACCTAAAATTTCAATGTAGTCGAACGACATCCATCCCCAACTGTTAAGGATTGTGACGGTGTTTTCTCCTTTTTTCAAAGGAATCACAGTTTTGTAGATTGCCCAGTCTTTAGAGGAGAATTCGATAGAGCCGAGTGATTTTGCATTCGCATACAAAACCTGTTCTTTTATCTCGCCTTCTTCGCTGTAGTTGGTCATGTATGCTATACATAGCTGATAATCACCATCTTCTGGCGCGATTATGCCTTTGAAAATCAATTGCTTAAAGATTTGCAAATCGTAATATTTTTCGCCGCTGCAAAACTCGTCAGTTTTTATAGTACAGCCGTTACCGCCTTTCAGGTCTGCTTTCTCTGCTTCGAAACGTGTTTTTGACTTTGTTGTGACTGTCAGAACCAAATTTTCTGATTTCGCAGAATTGTATTGTGCATCGTCATTGTCGTTGTACACTATGCCGTAGAACGTGTAATCGCCCGCTGTTGACGGAGCCGTCCATTTGTACGAAAATGGTGCTTTTGTTACAGTTTCCAATAATTCGTTGTTCAGGTAAAATTCAACTTTCGTTACGTTGAAACCGCCTAGTGCAGTTGCGTTTGAAAGTATTTCCATTTCGTCGTTTGGATTTGCCAGCACGCCCGATTTCGAAGACAATTTGATTGTCGGTTTTGCTGGAACGACGTCAAAATGTATTGTTGCCGTTTCAATATTTTCGTCGTTGTTGTTGTCCACAATCTTCAAGACATAATCTTTTGTTTCGTTCAGCATTATTTTTGCCGAGGTGTTCGGGTCAACTTGAACGTCGTTCAAATAAGCAGTCACGTCGCCGCCGGTTTGCCATGTAAAAATGACGAATGTGCCACCTTCGGCCGTGAGAGAGCCGTTGCCTTTTGTCGTTGTGAAACTTTTTATTCCAAATTCTGATGGCTGAACATCAAATTTAAACGGACCCGCAGGCAGATACACGTCTCCAACTTTTGAATACAAATTCATTCCGCCCGGACAGCGGTTCCATGCATAATAAACAGTTGCAATGTCGAAGTCGCCTTTAGAAATTGTTACCGTATTCCCGTCCAATGTTGCCGTTGCTTTAGCACTCTTGCCGCTTGCATCGGCTATTTGGAACCATTTTAAAAGATTGTTGGTAGAGTCTTTGGCAACCAATCCGTCCCCTACATTGTCGAATTCTATTGTCACAGAACCGTCAGGGTTGAGTGTGTGGCGTTTGTATTGAGGACAATATGCCGCCGATTCGTCGCCGTAGACTAATTTACGGACAGCCAAAGCCAATCGTGTTCCAATTGTTTGTTTGTCAGTTGGGTGAATGTTCCCTGCCAAGCCAGCGTCGATTGTGACGATTTCGGCAGATTTCGGTAACACAGAAAGTGATTTTGTCTGCTCGTTTCGCATGGTAATCCACGCATCCGATGACAGCGAGTTAGTCTCTCTGTTATTGACTTCGGAACGATTTTCGGATTTGTAATTAGGCAATTGAACCCAAACAACAGGAAAATCGGAGTTCCACAACTCTCTGTATGTCTGTATCATATTGTTAAACTGCTCGCTGTAAACCTTCGCGTCGTTTTCGCTGTCGCAGTTCGATTCGGCTTGATACCACAACATTGCCTTGAACGGGATTCCAATTATAGGGTTGACCATTTTATTGTAAATCAGCGTCGGTTGACGTTCTTTTTCGCCTTGGGCAAGTGTAATGTCGTACGCATCGTAGCCGAGCATGGCTTTGCTCATCCAAGCTTCGACACGTGCACCACCGTAAGAGACGTTCAAGATTCCAAACGGAATATTCTTAAATTCGTCAAGTTTTTTTAATTCCAAAACGCAGAAATATGCGGCAGCCGAGAAAGAACCGACATTTGCCGAGGTTGCCGGTTTCCACGAAACAGAAGGTAATTCGTCGGTTAATTCATACGATGTACCTTTGGAAATTTTCATCTGACGGATGGTTTCGTCGTTTGCCGCAGCTTTCACTGCGTCGAAGTCGTCGCAACTTTGTACCTCCAATTCCATGTTCGATTGTCCCGAACAATAGAACACTTCGCCGAAATACACGTCGGTGAACGATTTTGCCAATTCACCTTCCACCGAACTTGTGATTGTCATCTCGTAAGGTCCGCCGTATGTCGTTGCAGGAAAGTTGACTTTCCATTTCCCTTCGGAATCAGCCGTAGCCGAAGCTTCTTTGCCGTTACACACAACGGTTATTTCTGCATTTGCCGAAGCAGTTCCCCATATTGGAACAACCACGTCGCGTTGTAGCACCATTCCCGACTGAAATATCTTACAAGGAGTGATTTGTGCCGAAACACTGAGTGCAAATCCTAAAAATCCAACAGAAGAAATTGTCTTTAGAAATCGTAACAAATTATTTTTCATATAATTAGAGTTTAAAATTTAGTTATACATAATATGACTTACAAATATAAAAAATCTGTATATTTACACCGCAGTAAATTTCGTTTTTATGAAAAATATTGAATTAGAACCTGGAAAACTATTCTACAGTATCGGCGAAGTTGCCGACATGTTTGAAGTAAACACTTCTCTCATAAGATTTTGGGAAAAGGAGTTCGACATCATCAAGCCGAAAAAGAATGCAAAAGGAAATCGTCTTTTTACACCGGCAGACATTGAGAATTTTAAGCTCATTCACTATTTTGTGAAAGACCTCGGAATGACATTGGAAGGTGCAAAGAAGAAACTTAGAGAGGGTAGAAGCGAAGGGGAGTCAACTATGCATATTGTAGAAAAACTGACGTCCATCCGTGCTAAACTTGTGGAATTGAAAGAAAACATGTAATTAAATCTGAATACGTTTTATGAAGAAAATCGCTTATATATCGACACTTATAGTGTTTTGCGTTAGTGCTGTCGCATCTGCGCAAGATTCGACATATTATTGGAAAAACGGTGCAATCAAATGTAAGGGTGCATGGGTTGACGGAACCGAACAGGGACTTTGGACGTATTGGGATTCTCTCGGTAATAAAGTGCAGGAATCCAATTTCTTACGTGGTAGACTGAACGGGAAAGACATTATCTACAAAAATGGAATCAAAATTCAAGAAACGACGTATATTCTTAATGAACGCTCTGGCGCCTATACCGAATGGAACGACGAAGGAAAGAAAATGGTGGAAGGTTTCTATAAACGTAACAAACAAGATTCTTCGTGGAAATACTATTACCCATCGGGACAATTGAAAATTGAATATCTATATAAAGGCGACACTGTGCTGTTGATGAACAAATGTTACATGCGTGGCGGTTGTACAGTTTCAAACGGCAATGGAATATACCAAGATACATGGGGCAACGGCAGTGTTAAAACACAAGGAGATTACAAAGATGGCTATAAAGAAGGTGAATGGGTTACAAAATTCGAAGATGGCAAATTGCAATCGAAAGGCTGTTACAAACATGGCGAAAAAGTCGGCAACTGGATTGAATACTATAAGAACGGAAACATCCGCGAGAAAATCAGCATGACCGACTGTACTTACGAAAGTTATTTTGAAGACGGCAAGCCTCGGCAAAAGGGATTTTACCGTAACGAGAAAAAACACGGCGATTGGACTACGTGGAACAAAAACGGAAAGGTAATCAGAGAAAACCACTACGAAGAAGGTAGTCTCGACGGAGTTCAAAAAGTGTGGACCGAAGACGGTGCGCAGTTGTTGTCGTCTATTACCTATAAAAGTAATATGAAAAACGGTTTCGCACAGTGGTGGCTCGAAAATGGTAAAATCGACATGGGCGGCATGTTTGTGAATGATTTGCAAGATGGAATATGGACCTACTATCGTCACGACAATGGCAAAGTTGGGAATACGGGAAAATTCTCACAAGGCAAGAAAACGGGGCATTGGGTTTGGTACTATGCCGATGGCTCTGTGTGGAAGGAAGGCGATTATGACAATGACATGAAAACAGGCAAATGGACGTTCTATTACGATAATGGACAAAAAGAACACGAAGGAACTTTCGAGAATAACTTGGAACAAGGAGAGTTTACGCAATGGTTCGAAAACGGTAGAACAATGACCATTGGATATTTTGACAAGGGTCTTATGACTGGCACGTGGACTGGTTGGTACGAAGAAAATCCAGACCAAATGAAATACAAAGTTGAATATAAAAACGGAGTAAATCATGGTACTGCAACATATTGGAATGAGAAAGGAAAAATCCAGTCGGAGAAAAACTACGCCTATGGTCAGTTACACGGCACGTCGAATACTTATTTCTTGAATGGCAAACTCAATATTTCAGGTCAGTATGATAAAGGAAAAATGGTCGGAAATTGGCAATATTTCAATGAATCGGGGGTTTGCGAACGCAACATTAACTTCAAAGACGAACGTCCCGATGGGAATTGGGTAATCCGATACAAGGAAGGTCCGCTCAAGGAGGAATGCAGTTACAAGAACGGCGAGCGGAACGGAAACTATAAATCGTATACTCCGCAAGGAAATTTGACGTATTACGCCAAGTACAAAAAAGGAAAAGTTAAAAAAGTAAAAGTTGATAACAGAGGAAAAGCCTCAACGGTAAGATAATGGACAAAACTAGTTACGAACGATTATTGGTGGAATTCGCCAAAAAACGCGAATATCAAAAATTATTGACTTTAGCCGAAGAGGTTGTTGAGGCTTATCCCGATTGGCATATTGCATGGCATTATTTAGCTACGGCATACGGCTTACAGGGAAATCACGAAAAGGCAATTTCGTATTTTATCAAGGCTCTGGAAATCAAGCCAAATTCCGAAAAAGTACTTTATGGACTAAGTGTTTCGTTCCATGCTCTTAAAATGCACTCCGAAGCGATAGCTTGTCTTTTGAAACATCAGGAATTACGAGGAAATGAATTTAAAATTGTGTTCGCACTTGGTGTGAACTATATGGAAATCAATGAGATAGAGAAGGCGATTGAGTCGTTTTCGTCTGCACGCAAAATCAGACCTGAGAACGAAGAGGCTATTTTCTGTCTCGCCGACTGTTACCGTATTCTTGAAAAGTACGACAAAGCTATAGAATTATATCTCGAAGCACTCAAAATCAATCCGCAGAATGTGATGGTAACTCACAATACAGCAGTGTGTTACAAGCAATTGAACGACAACGATAATGCCGTTTCGTATTATCAAAAGGCACTTAAAATTGACCCGTCGTTTTTCCATTCATTAAGAAATTTGGCCGACATCTATCTTGAATTGAATAAGAAAGAAGAGGCTAAAGGTCTTATTGAACGTGCTTTGAAGATAAAACCGGATTCGGCTGAACTGATAGCTTTGTCGGAAAAGATGCAGTAAATCGGTTTTTCTTTACAATCAAACTAACCCGCACGTTTTCCTGCATTTGGGAATCGACAAGAATTTGCCATAAAAAGTCTGTCCCCGCATTTGTTACTTTTGCAATTGCATGTGTAAGTTCAGCGCCTGTTGGTTCCAAATCTTCGTTTTTCAAGGTGACAATAACCATAATGCGACACAGCAAATCTGGTGTGTTTGTGAATGACAATTCGTTGATAAAGGGCTTTGTATAAACATCTTGCATTGCCATTTCAAGTGTTTCCCCACGACCTACCGACGCAAAAACTGCCTTATCGCACGTGTTTTGATTCCCAATAAGAAAGTTTCTTACATCATAAAAATCTATAGGTGCGACAGACGTTTTTACGCACGCATTCCAGATTTGATTTGCCACAAATCTCGTCTCGGAACACGAGATGGTTTCAAAATCGTTTTCGCCCAACGAAGTGGCGATCAGTTTTTTCAGCTGCTTGTCCATTCCTGTCAAGTCCATTTCGCTATTACATTTTGTGTACATTGTTTAATTTTTCACAAACAAACAACAAAGATGTGCCATATCGAAGCAGAGGTTTTAAAATTCTGATTTTTTGTTAAAATTCGCATCGCTACTGCGAATTTTCAAGGAAAATGTGAAGTAGCGGTGCGAAAATTCAATGATTTTTGTTGAACGTCTCCGAGTCATGCTTCCGCAAATCGTCAGCTTTCTGAACAGATTTTATTTAAGGACACAAAATAAAATTAACAAAAAAGTTTCGTTTGTATGAAATTTATGTATTTTTGGAATTGGATCCCATAATTGCATAAAAATGAAACTCACGAACTGGATAAAAACTCCTGTAGTGAAAAGAGCAGTGGTATATGGTGGCGATTTCGAAAATACCCAATCCGAAGTAAATCTCTTGAACTATAACAACTTACACAAGCTACTTCACGTTTGAAAATTGTTACAACAGTACTGCGAATTTTCAAGGGAAATGTGAAGTAGTGGTGGGGAAAATCAAGGAATATTTTATCTTGATTGAAAAAATTTTGAGCCAATTCTCATTGTATCTGAATCCAAAAATTACCCCATGCTTTGTTTTACGACATTTGATAGAGTTATGATGTTATATTGGTGGTATAATCACTTTGAGGAAACTATATTTTCACACACGCCTTGGATAATTTTAGTACCAAGTTCAACCATATCCATTTCTGTTCTTCTTTCTGCTTTAAAATGAAGTGATTCTTTAGCGTCTGTATAAGATGTTAACTTTAGACTTCGTTTCATTTCTTCAGAAATAAATTCCGCACCAAAATCTATATGCCACCCATCTCTCTTACTTTGCATCGCAAACTTCCAGTCCCAATCATTTTCACTCTTTCGTATAACAAAATGCATTTTCCCACTATATTGCTTATATAATACAAACAACTTACTCAAATCAGGGAAAAGCGATTTCACCCGATGTTCTACTGCAATTGCCAAAGGATCTGTATGGTATGCAGTTCCAGGATTTGCACTATAAGAACTCAATGCTATCCAATCAACATCGTCAATTGTGTCCGTTACCGCAAAATGATATTCGTTTTTGTTTGCTTGACGAAATGCTTCATATTTCAGCATATAATATACAAGATCATCATTATGTTTTGCCAATTCTTCAGTTATAATATCTTTAGTATTTCGTTTTTTCATTATTTCTGAAGTATATTTGTTAAAACAATTAGAAAGTTGTTTCGAGTCTGTAACAAAAAGAACATTCCACCGTCCATCATTTCCAAAGAAATATCTACGTCGCCCCATACAACCATTCAAATCTGTACCTCTGAATCCACAGGCTATTAATACGCAAACCCTATCATCTGTTGATAACTCACAAAATGACTGTAATGCTTTTACAACAATTTCACTTCCGTACTTTTCTTTTGCCGTATCAAATACTGTAATCTGACCGTTTGTAATTGAGCAATCCTCCAATAAACAATCCGATTCATTTGGTAATGAAGCACCGCTAACGGCAAACTTCTCTATCTCACTTTTATAGATATAAAAATCCGCAACACGCAAATTCAATTGTATAGAAGTTCTTGTTCGCAAATTTTGTATTTTACTTTCAAAATGATTACGAATTGTACGCATATATGCTTTCAGATTGTTGTCAACAAAAGTTGTTTTATGGTTGTTACAATAACACAACAGCGCATAAAATAATAACATATCTGTTATTTCCATATTAGGACCATTTCCAACACATAATTTGAACAGATTTGTATCTGTTGTCCTAAACAACCTCACCTTTCGTTCTTTATTTTCAGAGGGAATTTCTTTGTCATCTATATAGAACAACTCGGTAAAAAATGTTTTGTGGTCTATTCTATGTAGAGAATCCAAAGAGTTAAAAAAGAAATCAACGAAATCCTTTGTTTGCCATAGACGTCTTTTTTCTGTCGCTGGTATTTTGAAAAAATCCTCTGTTTTCTTTTCGGCATAATATTGAAAAAAGCAAAAGAAATGAAATAATTGCATAAACATATTGTCAATACTTGGATAAAAGTCCTGTCGTTCTTCTGCCGACTTAGACAAATACTCCTCTTTTAAGTATATCCAAAATATATCTGTCCATTCGTGTTCTATTGAATGACTGAAATAATTTTTATATGTCTTATAATCCTTTCTTTGTTCATCTGCACTGTCAAATTCAGTATCACCAAATTGTTCTTCTAAGTATTTTATAAAATCAGATTTCCAGTTTTCAAATGCTGTTAGCTGTTTTCCTCTGGCATTCATCTTAATATACAATGAGTCTGTCAAGTCGTAATCAGCCATATTCAACTCATCAAAACTGATAGGATTTTGCTCACTGCATAGCTTTACTAACATTTTTGAAATAGTATTTTCATCATATACCGATAGTTTTTTTTCCATACATTCTATCATAGAAAGCATAGCATTTATAGTGGGATCATATTTCCAATCTTCTGAAAACCAAGGTTGCTTTTCAATTTGTTTTTTTAAACTACCATTATATTCCAAAAAATTATCCATTAAATGTTCGCAAAAACTGCGAGAACTTAATCTCGTTTTATATGAAAATGCTTTAATAATACTTAATGGATAATCTTCTTGAGTTTTCTTGGAACTCTTTTTCCAAACTACCCAGTGTAATAAATACAGTGTCGTGAGTCGTTGTTGTCCATCCAATGGTACAAAGGCATTACCATCTGGACTTTTTTTATTTGCTGCACCATAAATAAACTCAAGGTGACACACATTGGATTCTTCAGATGAAAGAGTAGAAATCAATTTGTTGACGAAAGTCTCTCGTTTATCTTGTTCTTCAATAGTAACTCCTCTTCCTTGAACATAATCCCTTTGAATAAGGGGAATCTCTATTGGTTGTTTTCCTATAAATGATTCAAATGTTGTCGCCATAATTATTTCGTTGTTTTATGAGAGATAAAATCCGTATAAACTTGTTTTATTGCTTCAAAGTATTTATTCCGATCGGGTTTTGTCCAAAGTTTTGGAGATTCATTCAAGATTTTCGAATCAGAATAATATTTATTAAATACTTTTTTGGTAGCAGGTAAAATATACATTGAGTCTTCCGTCTGACGTTTTTTAAGAATAGTTCTTTTTACGTCCAATAGGTTGTTACTCAAAGCGGCATTGGTATCTTTATCAACCAATGCCATATTGTATAATGTATGCATTTGTTCTTCACTCATATTAGCTAAATCATCAAACTCCTTGTCTATTTTATCTATGATACTAAGAGCAGCATTTTTGTTGTCCTTATAATTGTTAGGATTTTCTAAATACTCTTTTAATTGTATAATATCACTTTCATATATTTCTTTTTTATCCATAGATGCAAGGTTTTCTTCTTTCACTTCCACCCATTTTTGTAGTGTTTTTAAATCTATACTATCTATATCAAGATGTTGTGGATGGATATGTTCCAAACTTGTTATCTTCTGCTCACGAAGCAAATGAAATGGAAAGAGAGAAGATTCTTCTTGATTTTTTCGTATATCTTCTACATTAAAAGTAACTAAAATTTTAATCAAAGAATCTGCACTATCGTGATAGTTTATACGAGAAAGTCCCCAAGGTATTTTCCCTTCTTTTGTTGATTTGGTTTCTTCTACGTAAATAATAGATGCTATTTTTTCCTTCAATTTATTTTCAAATGCATCTGTAATATCTGAAAGATACAAACCTATCAATTCTTGAATGAGTTCATATCTCTTTTGTTTTGTAAATGCCTTTTTCTCTTTAAATTCATATAACCAAACCAAAAGTCCAATTAGATGATAGAAATCAGAATTTTTATACCAATTATATAAGGCAGTATACGTTTTCTGAACCTTGTTCCAGATATAATCTACATTCTTGGCATAATCATTACTAAGCGAAAGGTATTTATTGCACACTTGATATATAAAATCCTCAGCATCTTCTTGCAGTTTGTAGCCTATAATTTTCCCCTGTAACTCTTTGTATAATTCATTGCACACCAATGAAAAAACTATAGTTATATGAGATGGTAAATCTTCTTGCATTAGCATAGACCACATGAAAGGATTTTGAAGTTGTTTCTCCATAGCATCCCACTCACAAGAACGTCTAAATGCTATTTCTTGCAATACATCTTTATTTTGAGTATATATGTCACATTGAAAGAGCAATGCTTTGACAAGTTCTGTAGATGTTAATTGTGTCTTACCATAGTTCAATTGAGAAAAAACTTCCATTGATTCTTCGGCTTTTGACACTGGGACCTTATACCATATGAAACGTACATCATTTAATGTGTCATTTTGTTCTTTAACTTCATCATTTTCATCAGTAACAAGAGTGTATTCCTCAGGAATTAAACACTTTAAAATCAAACTTTTAGTTGTCCCTGTTTTGTCAAACCATTCCTTGATAACATTATAAGCCCTCGTCATATAGAAAAAATCTATATTATCAATAGCATCATTTTCGTCTGTAGTCTTAAATTTCTTTTCGTCAAAAAAGTTTGAATCTCTCGTTTCGTATTGCAATGTAAAAATAGCATCTTTTAAAGAACCGGAATAGATATCTTCTCTTGCTTTTTCAAGAAACGATAGTAATAAATATAAAGTTGTTAGTCGCTGTTGACCATCCACTACATCATAGATAGGTTTATCTTTTGTCCCTATTTGTGTGTTTTCAACAACGGCAAGTGGTTGTATGCAATAAAATTTCCCTTTGGGGTATTCTTTAATGTTTTTGCTAAAATCCAGCAAATCGTCTAATAAAGCTTCCACGTGTTTTCGTTCCCATCTATACCCACGCTGGTAATTTGGTATATTAAACCTCATTGTAAGCAAATCTGCTACATGTTTAATTTCTAGTAATCGATTCCCTTCCATATTTTACTCTATTTAATCTTTTACCCTCTCCTCATCCACGTTCTACCGTCGTTAGTAGAATAGTACAAGCCCTTGCTGGTGTTGGCAAGTAGTTCTTTGCCGCCGTCCATCAGCGATTGGAATGTGCCGCAGGAACTGCTCGTATAACGCGACATCCAAGTACGGCCCTCGTTTGTGGAATAATAAATGCCTTTCGACGTTACTGCCAGTAATTCTTTGCCGTAGGGAAGAAGGTCTATGAACGTTCCGCACGAAGAGCTGGAATAGCGTGTCATCCACGTGCGTCCGCTGTTTGTGGAATACTCAATACCTTTGGAACTAATGCGAAGCACTTCGCTTCCGTAAGTAATCATTTGTGGCATAATACTTTCAGTTTTAATTTATTTAATAAATTTCAAAAATTATTCAGTTTGTCAAATCTACAAAAAAATGTTTTTCTCTCACCTGTAAAATCTTCTTTTCGTCGTTACGTTCGTCTATTTTTACCACCTTGTCAGCATAAGTGGGCGATGTTCGCACACAAATTCCTGTACGTGGGCAATAATTCCGTCGCAAATCTCCTCGTTGAATTTTCGTAACGCCGCGTCAAACGTGAGGTTTGGGAAATGCAGAAACATATCGTCGTTGAAGAATTTCTTCGCCGATTGGAAACGATATATCTCATTTTCAATGAACATCATTTTCGAATATGCGGTTGCGTAGCGGGAGTTTCCCTCGAATGAGAACGGAAACACAAAAGCACCTGTCAGATAAACATTGTTATGCAATGATTCACTCAATGCTGTCAAAACCTCTGTCACTGTCCACTCCGCAAACGCGTCGTCGCCACCTAGACAATTCAACACGCAAATGTGTTTCGTGCCGTTCGGCACTATCAATTTCAGTATCGAATCCCACTGTTCGTCCTCGAACTCTTGATAGCCATCTTTGCGGATTGTCGCCACGGCGCACTGTTTCGACAGTTTTTCTTTGTTTTGCTCCACAATGTTGATTGCCCCGTCGCCCACAGCCAACAACAAAACTTTTTTTTCCATACCGTTTTTTGGTACAAAAGAAAAGGTGGGGTGTGCCAAAACAGTGCAGAGGATGAAAAAAATTAAGATAAATACACAAAAATTACCGTTTCTGCATATCGAATCGTTCGGCAGAGTATACGCCCTTTATGGAACGTATTTTCTCCAAAATCTTGTCGAGATGGTAAATGTCGCGTATCGAAAGAGTTAGAATGCCTTCAAAATTGCCGTCCTTTGAATTTAAGTTGAATCCACGGAGTTTCACAAGTTGGTCTTTCGAAAGCAATTCGGTAATGTTGCTTACAATGCTGATTTCGTCGCTGCCTATCACACGCACGCCAACGTTGAAATCGACGTTGGCGTCGGCTTGGCTCCAACGGGCTTTTATGATTCTGTATGGATATATCTCCATCATATTCATTGCGTTAGGACAATTCAGGCGGTGAATTTTTATGCCGTTGCCCGCCGTTACGAAGCCGAAAATCTCGTCACCTTTGATTGGACTGCAACATTTTGCCAATTTATAATCAAGATTGTCCGACAAATCGTCAATAATCAAAAGATTGTCGGAGTCACGAGAAATTTTTCTGCTAATTTTCCCGCTAAAGTCCTCGGAATCAATTCTTACGGGCTTCTTGTCCTCGGCTTTTTCGTCGTATAGCGTTTTTATAATCGACAGGTCAACTTTGTTGTCCATTACCGCCAAATATAAGTCGAACGGCTCTTTGTAGCCCAAAGCCTTTATCAGTTTCCGAATATTTTCATCAGAAAATTTGACTTCGGCCTGCGAGAACTTTCGGGCAAGCATTTCTTTTCCCACTTCGGCTGTTTTGTACTGAACTTCGCGAAGATATTTTTTGATGTGCTGCCGTGCTTTCGAAGTCTTTACAAACGAAAGCCAGTCTTGCTTTGGAGATTGATTTTTCGAAGTGATGATTTCAACGGAATCGCCGTTTTTCAGTTCTTGTTTCAATGTGACGATTTTTCCATTCACTTTACCGCCCGTACACGAATTTCCTATGTTTGAGTGAATTTCGTAGGCAAAATCAAGCACAGTCGAATGTGCAGGTAATTTGCGTAAGTCGCCTTGCGGAGTAAAAATGAACACCTCGTCGGAATACAATTCCATACGGGAATTGCTGTCGTTTTCGAGGCTGTCGTCTGATGGATTTTCGAGAATGTTTCGGATTCGTGCCAGCCAGTGTACTGAACCCGACGCAGAATCGCCTTCTTTGTAAATCCAGTGTGCCGCCTGACCTTTCTCTGCCACTTCGTCCATCCGCCGTGTCCGTATCTGTACTTCAACCCAGCGGTTTTCGGGACCGAGAACGGTCGTATGCAATGATTCATATCCGCTTGATTTCGGCGACGAAATCCAGTCGCGAAGTCTGTTCGGATTCGGACGGTACAAGTCGGAAATTATCGAGTACACATTCCAGCAGTCGCGTTTTTCATTTTCCGGCTCCGAGTCAATAATAATTCTGATTGCGAATAAATCATAAATGTGGTCGAATGTGACCTTGCCTTTTTGCAGCTTGTTCCAAATGGAATGAATTGATTTCGGACGGCCTTTAATTTCAAACGGTGGAATACCTTTCGATTCCAATAAAGCCTTGAGCGGTTCTATGAATTTTCGGATATATTCGTCGCGGCTCGCTTTTTTCTCGGCGAGTTGTTTGGCTATGGTTTTGTAAATGTCGTTGTGAAGATACTTCATCGACATTTCTTCCATTTCTGTCTTAATTTGATACAGTCCCAAACGGTGGGCCATCGGGGCGTACAAGGTGTCGAGTTCTTCGCAGAGTTGTAGTTGTTCGGCTTCTGGCAGATTCTGAATGTTCCGCAGCTGGTTCAGTTTTGAACTCATCAAAATCAGAATGACGCGCACGTCGTCAGCCTGACTGAGAATCAATTTTATGAAATTTTCCGATTGCAGGCGGGAGCGACGCGTGTCGATTTTCTCGACCGTCCGCAGGCCGAGTACGATGCCAAGAACTTTTTCGCCGAAATCTTTCGAAATTTCTTTTTCCGTCAATTTCTCTTTGTCGAAGCATGGTTTGAGGAAAATTGCCATCAAAGCCTTTGCGCCAAGACCAATCATGGTGATTGCAATTTCTGCCTGATTCAAAACTGCTTGAACCTCGTCTGCCGACAGATTCTGTTCGCACAAATCGTATGCCTGCCTGATTTTTGGTAAATCACGCTCCTGTTCTTTTATATATGGCTTTGCCGCCTCGATTATGTGCGAAATTTCATTGACCATTGAGCATTAAGCATTGAGCATTACACATTGAGCATTCCTAATGACATCCTCCGCAGCAACCTTCGTCGTCGCCGCAACCGCCACAAGAATTTCCGCCACACGAATCTCCGCCACAACCGCCGCCGCAGTTTCCTCCGCAGCCGCGTCGTATGCCGTTTTGTTTTTCGTCTTCGGTGGCTTCGCGGACAGATTCTATTTTTCCGCTGAAATACAACGTC
Source organism: Bacteroidales bacterium (assembly GCA_017516865.1). Classification (GTDB taxonomy): domain Bacteria; phylum Bacteroidota; class Bacteroidia; order Bacteroidales; family UBA1715; genus UBA1715. The sequence continues at coordinate 102,368 of JAFXAU010000008.1, read as the reverse complement.
ACGCCAGCCAATGGCGAGTTAAAATCCATACGGACAGTGTTTTGCGATTCGTCAACCGAAACGACTACGCCGTTCATCGGACGACCTACGTTGTCGCGCATAGGAATCTCGTTTCCTGGAACTAAAAGGTCTTTTTGAACAACGCCGTCAATTGTAAAAACATTCATCGGTACGTCAACTACGGCATCGTCGGTTCGTTCGCCGTAAGCATCGGCAGGAGAGAGGACGAAGTCAAAATCGTCTCCTTCCTCCAAATTTGCAATCTGTTCTTCGAACTTCGGCAACAAATCGCCGAACGCATATACAAATTCCAACGGTTTTTCAGCACTGCAAACTTCCAATACTTCGCCGTTTTCATCGTCTTTGTACAAGGTGTACGATAGCGACACCACTCTGTCTTTTTCTACTCTCATTGTTATTACATTAGGTGACAAATGTATCAATAATTATCTGAACTGCAATTTTTTTTCTTCAGACAAGAATAACTGATTGCAATTTTATACATTTGCAATCGATGAAAGATTTAAACGTCATACAGAAGAAACTCGGTTCGATACTGCTTCCGATTCGGGCAAAAAGCAACGGACGTACGCCGAAAGTGTTCACGTTTGCAAATGCAAAAACAATCGGAATTTTATGTAATATTGAGAACGAGGAAACGTGTCGGGACATTTTGGAGTTCACAAAACTCATCGCTCGTATGCATCCAAACATACAGGTAAGCATACTTGGTTTCGTGGCCGACGAGGAATTAGGCGAACGTCTTTCTCAACAAAAGGAAATTCAATTTTTCAGTGCCGAAGATTTTAGTTGGTCGGGCAAATTGGTGAACGACGCCGTTAAGCAATTTGCATCACACAAATTCGACATTTTGCTCGACATTACAACCGACACGGTTTATCCGATACAATACATAGTACGTGCGTCGAATGCGTCGTATAAGGTTGGACGCTTCATCGAAGACGATATGCAGTACGATTTGATGCTCGACACAAAAGAAGAAAACACAATTCCTAATTTAATTACGCAAATCAACGTATATTTGACCAAGATAAAAACAAAACAATAAAATAATGAATATTCAAGACAAATTTCGTGGTACGGGAGTGGCTCTCATAACTCCGTTTACAGCTGATAACAAGGTGGATTTTAAATCGTTGGGAAAATTGCTGAACCACGTTATTGACGGCGGTGTTGAATTTTTGGTCGTTTGTGGAACGACTGGCGAACCCGTAACAATGGACGAAGGCGAGAAGAAGGCGGTGTTGGATTTTGTTTTCGAACACAATACCAAAAATCTTCCTATCGTTGTCGGTTGCGGAGGCAACAATACTGCTGAAATTGCTAAAAATGCAGAAAAAGTTGATACTCGTTGCGATGCGATACTTTCTGTCGTTCCGTATTACAATAAACCGAATCAGAGAGGCATTTTTGAACATTTCAAAGTTGTTTCCGAAGCAAGCGCGTTGCCTGTCTTCGCGTACAACGTGCCGGGAAGAACTGGATGCAATATGGCGGCAGAAACTGCTGTGAAAATCGCCTGCGAACTTCCGAATGTGATTGGTATGAAAGAAGCGTCGCCGTCGGTTGAGCAGTTTACCTATATCAAAAAAGATTTGCCTGAAGGGTTTATGATTTTTAGCGGTGACGATTCAATCGTGGTTCCGCACATGTCGCTTGGCGCCCACGGTGCAATTTCGGTAACCGCCAATGCAATGCCGAAAATGTATTCCGACATGGTGAGATTGTGCATTGCAAATAAATACGATGAAGCATTGAAACTTCATCTCAAACTTATCGAATTTACCGACAGTCTGTTCACCGAAGGTAGTCCTGCTGGCGTTAAGGCGGCACTTTCCATTATGGGAATTGTCGAAAACAATCTTCGTTTGCCGTTGGTTCCTGTGACGGACAAACATTTTGAATATATAAAAGGCCTGATTTACGATTTACAGAAATAATTCACGTAAAAATTTGACAACGATGGAAATGAAGACATATATATTTCTTGCCGACGGATTTGAGGAAATAGAAGCACTCGCACCTCTCGATATTCTTCGTCGTGCCGGTATTGAAGCAGAAACAGTATCAATAAGCGACGAGATAGAGGTTGTTGGTTCTCACGGACTTCGCGTCCTTTGCGATACGACCATCGACTTGATTTCTCCCGAACTTGCAGAATTGCTCATTCTACCTGGCGGAATGCCCGGTTCCGACAATCTTGCGGCAAGCGAGGAACTTGCAGAAATTCTGACAAAACACAATGCCGAAAACAAATGGATTGCAGCCATCTGCGCGGCACCGTATGTTTTAGGCGAATTGAACATTCTCAATGGCAAACAGGCAACTTGCTATCCTGGATACGAAGATAGATTGCTCGGAGCGGAATTTGTCAACAAATCCGTTGTCGTTTCGCAAAACGTCATTACAGGTAATGGGGCAGGGGCGGCAATCCGTTTCGCATTCAAAATCGTTGAGGTTCTGAAAAGCAAACGCGTGGCAGACTTCCTTGCCGAAAAAATGATGAACGAACGATATGAATAAATTTTATTCACTGCATTCCTTGTCTATCATCATTTTTTGAAAGGTCCTTTTTCCCCCTCTACATAAACAATTTTTTTTAATAGACGAACAAATTAGAATCTATTTAGAAGTTACTTTAAAAAAACTGTCCTAAAAATGGGAAGTTTACATATTTACAATACTAGTCATAAGAATTTGTATTTATAGTACAAATGCAACAAAGTAACGGTAAAATTTCAAATATTTTGTAATAAAGTAAGGGTAAAATTATCCTTGCTTTACGAGGATTGAGAATTTTATTACCGTAACTATCAATTGTTGTAAGTCATGTGGTTGTGGAACATATTCATCGAATCAACGGAACATGTTTGAAAAAAAAGGCTGTCAAAAACTTTTGACAGCCCTTTCTGCTATTATGAAGAATTTTTACTTTTGTTCTTCTGGTCTTGGTTGACGAGGAGGTCTTTCCATCAAAACTTTTCTTGATAGTTTGAATTTACCTTTCTCTATGCCAATCAATTTCACTTCAATCACATCGCCTTCCTTCAAGTAATCGGAAACTTTGTTCACACGTTCCCAAGCAATTTCCGACACGTGAAGCAAACCGTCTTTTTGTGGCAAAAATTCGCAGAATGCACCAAATTCAACGATTGACTTAACCGTTGCCTTGTAAACTTTGCCAACTTCTGGTTCTTGCGAAATACCAAGTATGTAATCCTTGGCTGCATCCATTCCTTCTTTGTTGTTACCCGAAATTTCAACGATTCCGAATCCGTCAACTTCCTCGATAGAGATAACAGTATTCGTACGGGCTTGAAGTTCCTGAATGTTTTTACCGCCAGAACCGATAACGGCTCCAATGTAATCCTTGCCAATCTTCAACGTTTCGATACGTGGAGCATGTGGTTTCAAGTCGGCACGTGGCTCGGCGATTGTTTCGGTGATTTTGCCCAAAATATGCAAACGACCTTCTTTTGCTTGATTCAATGCCTTTTCCAAAACTTCGTATGACAAACCGTCAACCTTGATATCCATCTGCGTAGCAGTGATACCGTCAGCCGTACCAGTTACCTTGAAGTCCATATCGCCAAGGTGGTCTTCGTCGCCAAGAATATCCGACAATACCGACCATTTCACGTTACCTTTGTCGGTAATCAAACCCATTGCAATACCAGCAACTGGTTTCTTGATTTTTACACCTGCATCCATAAGTGCAAGCGTACCGGCACAAACTGTTGCCATTGACGAAGAACCGTTCGATTCCATAATATCGGAAACCACACGGACGCAGTAAGGATAATCTTCAGGAATCATTCTCTTCAACGCTCTCCAAGCCAAGTGTCCGTGACCGATTTCACGACGGCCGACACCACGTTGTGCCTTTGCCTCACCCGTTGAGAACGGAGGGAAGTTGTAGTGCAACAAGAAACGTTCTTTTCCTTGATTCAATACATCGTCAACAATCTTTTCGTCTTGTTTTGTACCAAGAGTTACACTCGTCAATGATTGAGTTTCACCACGGGTGAAAATTGCAGAACCGTGAGGGCCAGGAAGATAGCCAACTTCGCACCAAATAGGACGGATTTCAGTCGTTTTACGACCATCCAAACGTTTTCCTTCGTCCAAAATGCAACGACGCATAGCTTCTTTTTCAACAGCGTGATAGTAACGATTTACCATTTCTGCCTTTGCTTCTGCGTCCTCTGGCGTCATCGAAGCCAAATATTCATCTCTGATTGCAGAGAAGTTTGCTTCACGTTCGTGTTTGTTTGTATTTTCCGACGCTGCGACTGCGTATGCCTTGTCGTAGCATTTATTCCAAACATCCTGACGAAGTTCTTCGTCGTTTTCTTCGTGGCAATATTCACGTTTGACTGTTTTGCCAACTTCTGCCATCAACTCGTTTTGAGCAACGCACATAGGTTTGATAGCTTCGTGGGCGAATTTCAACGCTTCGAGCATTTCTGCCTCCGAAACTTCGTTCATTTCGCCTTCAACCATCAAAATGTTGTCGTAAGTTGCACCGACCATAATGTCGATGTCGGCACGTTCCATTTCCTCGAAAGTCGGGTCTATGACCAACTTGCCGTCAACTCGTGCAACACGCACTTCAGCGATAGGACCGCCGAAAGGAATGTCTGACACTGCCAAGGCAGCCGATGCGGCAAGACCTGCCAATGCATCTGGTTGATCTTTTCCGTCAGCCGAGATAAGCAACACGTTCACGAATGTCTCAGCGTGATAATTGTCTGGGAACAACGGACGCAAGGCTCTATCGACCAAACGAGCAGTTAAAATTTCATAATCTGAAGCTTTTCCTTCTCTCTTTGTAAATCCACCCGGAAATCTTCCAAACGAAGCGAATTTCTCTTTGTACTCCACGGTAAGTGGCATGAAATCAGTACCCGGGACAGCGTCTTTCGCGCTACAAACAGTAGCCAAAAGCATAGTGTCACCCAAACGAACCACAACGGAACCGTCGGCTTGTTTTGCCAATTTTCCCGTTTCGATTTCGATGGTACGACCATCACTCAACGTGATCACTTTCTTAAAAACTTGTAACATATCTATTTATTTTGTGTATATAATTCGCCTATTATAAATAGGAAAAGGCAACTTGAAAAAATTGCCTTCCCACTAATAGATTTTGTATCGTAAAATTATTTACGAATATTTAATTCCTTAATCAAGCTACGGTATTCTTCTATGTCGTGGTTCTTTAAATAGTCCAAAAGACTACGTCTTTTACCAACCAGACGCAACAATGCACGTTGTGTAACGAAATCTTTGTGATTTTCTTTCAATTTTTCCGTCAACGCATTGATTCTTTCTGTGAAAATAGCAATTTGACACTTCGTAGAACCTGAATCGTTAGCTGATTTGCCGAATTTCTTTATCAATTCAGCCTTTTTTTCTGTAGTTAAATACATAATATTCTGTTTTTCTCTTAAATCTGTTTTTTCAAGACGCAAAAGTACACGTTTTTATTTAATTACAATCGTTTACGAGTTTTTTTTTCAAAAAACATTTACAAGTTTTGCCCATTCATTGTCTTTTCATACTTAAGCAATTGTAAATAAGAAAAATAACCGCTCAATGCTGTGATGAGAAATAGTATTCCCGCCGCCGTCACCGCAAACGAAAATGTGTACGTGTCGGATAGATATCCGAGAATTGGTCCGACTATCGTAAATCCAAGTCTGATGAGTAAATCTCTGACCGACAATACCGTAGCACGAATTTCGGTGTCGCAGTAGTTTTGTATGAGTTCTTTGAGAACTGGCGTAGCGTAGCCTCGTACAAAATAAAACAGAAATGCAAAGAGCAACGAAACAACCAACGACGGAATGCCCAATGCAAAATATCCGAACGGCACGAGAATTACTATCATCAATATCATTGGTTTTATGCCAAAGATTTTTTCCAATTTGTTGGAAAACAAGGAAGATAGCGCCACGGTCAAATTAAGCAAAACCCAGATTGTGGTCGTCTGTATTTCTGAGAAATCCTGAATGACGAAATAGGTCTGTATTGTCCATGCCATAGTCAGTGTGGCAATGCCGGTAACCGACGACAGCATTGTCGTTCTACTCAGTCCTTTGTGTTTGAACAATGCAAAAAATCCTATCTCGAAAATCTGATTGAGCGATTTGTGCAGCAATTTTCCTCGTGACGGCTCCACCAACATACATGCTGCCGGAATTGCCGTCAGGGCAATGACAGACTGTATCCAAAATACCGAATTGTAAGAGGTGAGTGCGGCGATTGCCCCTCCGAACAGTGCCGCCGTGGTTTCAGCAAGACAGCCGAGCGACGTGACGCGTCCTTCGTACTTTAAGTATTTTTCCTGATTTTGTGATTGTTGCAATGAATCGTACAGCATGGCGGAATCGGTTCCCGAAATGCAGCTGTTTCCCACGCCCATAATCGCTTCGGCGACGAAAAACGCCCAAAAATTGTGGAGGTTCGCATAAATCAAAAATCCCGAAGCCGACAAGATTGTTCCTGCAATCAATGTCTTTTTACGCCCAAGCACGTCGGCAAAATATCCCGACGGAACCGAAAATAACGCACTCGAAAATGAATATGCGGCTTGAATTAAGAAAATTTCCGTAGCCGAAAGTCCGTGAGAATCATAGAATAAGCCGATAATCGGCATATAGAGCATAAACCATTTGGCACAACGGATTATGTACAATTTCGAAATGTTTGCATCAATGCTCATTTCTGTAGTTTTTCAACATCTAACGTGACGGAGCTCAGGCGGTTTTTGACGTTCATACGTTTTCTGTGAAGAAGCATTTCTTCGGATTTTGCACATTTGATTCCGCGTTTCCGCATTTCTTTGTTTTTCCCAATTTCGGTTTCAGGAAATGGTTTGTTGAAAAATAAAATATTGACGGCCAATGCCACGAAGGCTATTGCCACAAGAACGAGTACTGCTAAAAACGTGTGCATAAATCCAATCTGCTATTTGTAATTCCGAAACGGTGCAAATCTATAAACTTTCTTGTGATAATTGTTATTTCACATTGATTGATTTTGCAATGAACTTCTGATAGTTTCGGATTGTTCCTTGGTAGTATTTAATCTTGTCGTTTTCGGCTTGCTTGACGCCTTTTCTGTAGTCGGAATATTCCTTGTGGCGGTAATTTTCCATGGAATTGTCGTTTTGCAAAAGGCTTACAACGTCTTTGTACAGGGTTACGTCGTCGCTCAGGCAGTTCGAAAGTTTTTCGTTGAATTCTGTAATGACGTTTATTTGCTCGGTGAATTTGTCCAATTGTGCGTTGAATGCCAGTGCGGTTTTCTCGTACAAATCATCTTCGCCGTAGTCGTTTGCCAACATCACTTTTGCTTTTTTGAGCGACTGTAAAGCCGAAACGTTTTCGTTCACGTAGTTTTGAATGAGTTCGTAGAACTGCGTGGTTTTTTCAGCCAACATTTCCAACGCCGGGTCGGTGTAGGTGTCGTTTATTTCGCCGGCAACGGAAAATACGTCGAAATAGCTTTTCTTGAGAACGTATTTGTCTGAATAATAGACCAATGAAAGGTTGCTGCCTTTTCTGTCGAGATACCTCGAAAGACTTGCAAGTTCGGTGTTACAAAGTTTTGACGCGCTTTGCTGCTGAGTGTATAGCGTGTCGAGGTTTGCCTTGCAGAGCGGACGAAGAATGAGAGAATCGTATTCCTTCAAAATCATGTCCTTTTTTTCGAGCGATTCATAGCTGTTGTTTATCAGTTGCGTGCCGCCGTCGAGCAAATCTTTGCTTTGAATCATCGGTTTTTGCAAATCCACAATGTCGCGGAGTGCATATTTGTCTTTGTTTTTCGCAATGTATGCCAATATTTTTTTGTTTTGCGAGTTGATTTTGTCTATTGCTTTGATTTGCTGCGAGTTGACTTTCGCCTGTGTGCTCAGCTGCATCGAAAGCAATTTGTTCGATGTGATGAGGTCGTTTTTCCATTTTTCGCTCCGTGTCTGTTTGGTCTCCATTTCGCGAATATTGTTCTGTGCTGCTATGGTGAATAGGGAATCTGCTATCTTCCCGTTTTTCCATGCTTTTTCGGATTCTTCGAGCGGTGCGAAAATTTTCCCTTTTGATTCAATATAATATGTGTTAAAAAAATTTTTTAAGGCAAAATAGTAGTAAAGAGCCTTGGTGTATTGGTTCGCGGGGTTGGTAAATTCACTTTCGTTGGCGACGTAGATATATTTGTCAATTGCGTTTTTCTGATAAAATTCGTCAATAACCGGGTTTGCGGTCTGTGTTTCGGGATAATTTTCAAAATAAACCTGCATGAGCGAATCGCCGCCCATGTAATCAGAAATGGTCATAGGGTAGTGCATGAGCTGAAAAATTTCAGCCGCTGGCAGATGGTTTTTGAGTGCCGTGGCAGGGTTCATGTACAAATACGATGGGTTGTACGATTTTACTGCCCGTAGGTGCGAAGAGTAGGGGATTTTGAACAGTGTCCAGAAAAATTTCGACATCGGACTCATCCATGCAACGACTTTACTGGAAGCCGCTGTTAAGTCCATAATATACCAATTCTCGGACAAGTTTACCAAAGCCCATGCGTATTCCGTGCGGAAAAGTGTATCGCCTGTCATGAAGTCGTAGTCTTTGGTGTAGCCGGGGACGTATATGGCAGGTATTTTCTGCGTTTTACACATTTCTACGAACAGTTTCACATATCCGTCGCTCAGAGCTTTTTTTGACCAAAGAATTTTTTTGATTGTTTTATTTTCCGCAGGTCGTTTTTCCATGGCGGAATAATCCAACTTAATATTTTTACAAATCCAATGCGAAAATGCTAAAACGGTTTCTTCGTCGCTCGAACAATCTTTTGCCAGTGTCGCCGACAATTTTTCTACATTTTTTGATTTCCAAAAAGGAACATGTCGGGAAAAACGATAAATCTCGGCTGTATCTATCTGTGAAACAGCCGTTAACGAGATTTGCAAACCTGCAAAAAATAAAAGGAGAATTCTTTGAAAGAACCTCATTTTTAATCGTTTAAGTAAAATCGCATGCAATATATATAAATTGCAAATAAATTGCAATACCTCGTGACAGAGTATTTTACGCAAAAAGTATAATTCCGATAGAATTTTTCTGCGAGATTCCGTCAACTGTGAGAGAATTGTCGTGCTTCTTTTGGTGATTTCATCCACTTTCTTCCAAAATTCCTATATTTGCAAAGTATAATCGTAAAACAAAAACAAGAAACAGAAAGATTTGAAATAACATTTTGAACTTTAGCATCTATTCTCTAATCTGAGAAATCGCCAAAATTTTAAGGTTACACAGAATACGAATGCGATATGTTCACGCGTGGCGTGGATTGTTTCGTGCTTATTGTGTAACAGGTGTTTGGCGATACCTTCAGATTGATAAGTATAAAACGAACAATTGACGCCTTTTTTATGCATATAGGACAACACATAGAGAAAATATTTCGGGAACAAGGACGCAGCGTGAAATGGTTTGCCGAAAAGCTGAGTTACGACAGGCGAAACATCTATAAAATCTTTCAAAAAGAAAGCATTGACACCGCACTCCTGCAGAAAATCTCTATTCTTTTGAACCACAACTTTTTCAAAGATTTGGCGGAAGAAAAACCGCCCTACGATTTGTGAACAAATTGGTGACAGTTTGAGAAAATAATGGACATATTACAACACTAAACAATTCGATTAAATACTTGAAATTTGTCATTAGGTAAAATGTTGTTCGAACGTATTTAAAAAGTTCAAACACATTGTCATAGGTTTTAAATAGTATCTAAAAAATGAAGAATGGCATAATTATATGGTGTATTGTAATGTCATTCCTTTTCTTGTTGGAAATTGTGTTATGGATTTTTAATGTGTTTTCTTTTTCTGTTATTGATGCTGGTACATTTATCAGTGTGTCGGTAGCACTATTGGCAATAATAGTAACTATTGCAATTGGGTGGCAAGTGTTTAATATCATTGAGTTTAAAAAGAAGCAGGAGGATTTAGAATCTCAGCAAAAGAAAGCACAAGACAAAATTCAGGAAACGCAAAAAGAACTAACACGTCAACAAGAAGAAATAAAAGAAGATTTTAAAACTGGAATTACGTTCGTGTGGCGAATGGCATTAATACCAAATTTATTAGCAGGAGGGAACCCCATGTCTGTTGTAAAATTGTGTCTTTCGTCTTTAGATGATTTATTGGAAATGAATGATATACACGGATTTATGGGTAGTATTAATACAGTTTTAGCTATTGCGGAGAACAATGTAAAGAATTGTTCCGAATATGAAGTATCAAAAGTATGGAAAGAGATGTCCAAAATAGATATGAGAATAAGAAATAATAAAAATTATTCTCTTATTGCGGATAAATATAATCCGATTTACCAATCAATAAAATCAAAAGTAAAAATTCAATTTTAATAGGTATGAAAAAGATTACATTAATTATTTCAATGTTATTGGTATATGCCTTTGGGGGATATGCCGACACATGGGATGGTTCAACGATAAGTAGTTGGACAAAAGGCTCTGGTACTAGTTCTGACCCGTATTTAATAGAATCAGCAGCGAATTTGGCGTATTTTCGGGATATGGTAAACAGTGGCGTTAGTTATTCTGGAAAATATTTTAAGTTAACAACTAATATAAATTTTAATGGAGGTACAGGTTCTATAGGTTCTGCATCTTCTTGCCCCTTCTCTGGAACTTTTGATGGTGGAAATTTTTCTATCTCTAATGCGGTTAATAATCTTTTTTACTACACAGAAAATGCTACTATTAAGAATGTAACATATAGTGGAACAGGAGCCCTCGTATATTCTTTATCTGGTGGTTCTATGGATAATTGCACAAAAATGACAGGCACTGGTGGTTTAGTTGTGGAAGCCTCGTCAGCAACAATAAATAATTGTACAAATAAATCTAATGCAGTTGGTGGTGGAATTGTACGATCAGGCGGAAATATAACAATATCTAATTGTATAAATATAGGAACATGTAGCGAGTCTTCGTGTTATTACTATACACCGAAAGATGCAACTTACAATGAATTGGAAAGAATGAAAAATGGTGGTTATGTAGAATATGCTGGTGGAATTATTGGCCGTTGTACGGGAAAGGTTACAATAACAAATTGTGGAAATAAAGGAAATGTTACAGTTTCATCAACAGAAGAAAAACGTTACCCTTGTGGGGGGGGAATCGTAGGTGTAATAGGAGAAGGAGATAAGGTTGTTACAGTTACACAATGCTATAATAAAGGAGTTGTTTCAGTTTCATTGGATAATTTTAATAATAGTAACTCATCAAGAGCGGATGGTTTTGTCGGATGGAATAGAAGTAATAAGAGTGTAACTATAAAGTATTGTTATAATAATGCAGAGATTAGTGTATATTCAAATCGCAATAATACTAATTATGTTGGTGTATCAAGCGGTGAAAATTGTTATAATGTAGGTTTATTGACAAAAAATGGGAGTTATACGTACTCTGGATATAGTATGTCAGGAACAAATAGTTATTATATCTCTACTACGGGGACAACTTCATCTTCGTCTCAAAAAACAGAGACATATATGAAATCCTCCGAATTTGTTACATTGTTAAATAATGGTAGTGATGTTTATCAAATGGATGTTAACAACGAAAATGGGGGATTCCCTATTTTTAGAAAAAGCTATACCATTACAGTGAAAACAAATAATTCTTCAATGGGAACCGTGTCAGGAGGAGGGTCTTATAAATATGAAGCGACGGCAACAATAACCGCGACACCAAAAACTGGATACCAATTTGTGAAATGGAATGATGGAAATACAAGTGCAAGTAGAACAGTTACCGTAACAGGTGCTGCTACATATACCGCTACTTTTTCTGTTGCGACCTATGCATTGACGGTAACTTCGGCAAATACGACGATGGGTACGGTTACAGGAGGCGGAACGTATGAATATAATTCTTCGGTTACAATTAAAGCAACTCCCAAGGAACATTATCATTTTGTGAAGTGGAGCGACGGAAACACAAACGCAAGTAGAACTGTAACAGTAACAAAGGCGGCAACCTATACGGCAACCTTTGCAATAGATACGCATGTGCTGACGGTTTCATCGGCAAACACTACCATGGGTACGGTTACAGGTGGTGGCACGTATGATTATAATAAAGCAGTTACAATTGCTGCCACACCCAAAACAGGCTATCATTTTGTGAAATGGAACGATGGAAACACCAATGCAAGCCGTTCAGTAACGGTAACAGGAAATGCCACTTATACGGCAACATTTGCAATCGATACGTATGCATTAACGGTCACATCTGCAAACACCACTATGGGTACGGTTACGGGAGGCGGAACGTATGATTATAATTCATCGGTTACAATTGCCGCTACAGCAAAAACAGGCTATCATTTTGTAAAATGGAGTGATGGGAACACCAATGCAAGTCGTTCTGTAACGGTAACAAGTGCGGCAACCTATACGGCAACCTTTGCAATTAACACGCATGTACTAACGGTAACTTCGGCAAATACAGCTATGGGCACGGTTACAGGTAGTGGAACGTATGATTATAATTCATCGGTTACAATAAAAGCAACGCCTAAGACAGGCTATCATTTTGTAAAATGGGATGATGACGACACCAACGCCAGCCGTTCGGTTACTATTACGGGTGATGTCGCTTATACGGCAACGTTTGAGGCGAATTCGTATGATATAACGGTTCTTTCTGTTGACGAGAGCACTGGCACGGTATCGGGCAGTGGTTCATACAAATATGCTACCACGCAAACAATTAGCGCAACTCCTGTCGAACATTATCATTTCCAAAAATGGAACGATGGAAATACGGAAAATCCTCGCTCAATAACAATTGCAGGAACGGCTACATACACGGCAACGTTTGTGCTTGATACATTCGCCTTGGCAATAACTGTAAACGATGCCACAATGGGAACGACTTCGGGCTCGGGAGATTATGCCTACAATAGTTTGGCAATAGCACAGGCAACACCAAATTATGGATATGTGTTTAAGAAATGGAACGATGGCAATACCGATAATCCTCGTTCGGTAGTCATTACTCAAAACACAAATTATGTGGCGAATTTTGTCCTTGACACGTTCAATATCACAGCATCAAGCAATGATGTAGAAAAAGGAACAGTTACAGGTTCAGGCAAATATCCGTATAATACTGACGCGATATTGTCTGCAAATGCCGTACAGCATTATCATTTTGTAAAATGGAACGATAACGATGTGGATAATCCACGTACCATAACGGTCACAAAAGATGCTTCATATACTGCCGTGTTTGCCATTGACACATTTGCAATTTCCGCAGTGGCAAACGATTCAGAAATGGGAACGGTCACAGGTTCAGGAAATTACATTTATGGCAGTGAGCAAGACATAGAAGCCACGGCAAATTACGGCTATGTCTTCAAAAATTGGAAAGATGGCGAAACTGCTGCCCAAAGAACAATCACGGTAACCAAGAATGCCACATACACGGCAATGTTTGAAAAAGATATTTTCACCGTTTCTGTATCATCTACCGATGAATCAAAAGGAACGGTCTCGGCAGGCGGAGAACTGGAATATTTGTCTGAAGTTCAATTGGTTGCAACGCCAAAAGAACACTATCACTTCGTTCAATGGAGCGATGGTAATACTGAGGTAACAAGAACTATAATGGTAACGAAAGATTTGAATTTGTCGGCGGAATTTGCCATCGACACGTTTGAATTGAACATTGCAGAAAGTGAAAATGGAACGGTGAGCGGAGACGGCGAATATGCGTATAACTCAACGGCAACGCTTACGGCAACTCCGAATGAACATTATCATTTTGTACAATGGTCAGATGGAGAAACTATAAACCCAAGAGAAGTAACTGTTACTGAATCAGCTACATACAAAGCTGAATTTGCAATAGATGAATTTGATGTTTCATTATCTGCCGATGCAACAATGGGAACTGTTCAAGGAGCCGATACGTATGCCTACGGTCAGATTGTTACAATTTCTGCACAACCAAAATATGGATATGTATTTACCCAGTGGAGTGATGGCAACACAAGTGAATCAAGAGAGATTGTTGTTTCGGAAAATCTTCAATTAGAAGCGCAATTTGAGAAAGCAGTATTCTCGGTAAATATTGTTTCTAATGACGAAACAAAAGGTAGCATTTCTGTAATGGGAGAACCTGAATATTTATCAGAAATCCAATTGGAAGCGACACCAAAGGAACATTATCATTTCGTCCAATGGAGCGATGGTGATGCAAATGCCACGAGAACGGTGGTAGTTACAGAAGATATGAATCTTACTGCCGAATTTGCGATAGACACGTTTGAAGTTACAATCGGAGAATGTGAAAATGGTACAATTACTGGTTCTGGGGAATATGCTTACAATACAGAAGCAACACTTACTGCTGTTCCATCAGAACATTATCATTTCATAAAATGGGGCGATGGAGAAACGGTAAATCCAAGACAAGTGACAATTACGGAAAACGCTTCATTTACTGCCGAATTTGCAATAGATACGTTTACTGTGGCTTTGTCAACAGATGCAACAATGGGAACTGTTCAAGGAATAGGCAATTATACGTATGGTACAACAGTTGATATTTCTGCCGTTCCAAATTACGGTTATGTATTCAAACAATGGTCAGATGGAGTTGAGGATGCTACCCGTTCTATCGTCGTAAGCGATAATGTTCAATTGGAAGCACAGTTTGAGAATGCAACATTCGATGTGAAAATTGTTTCTAACGATGAATCAAAAGGAACAGTTTCCGTAATTGGCGAAATGGTGTATGATTCAGAGATACAATTGGATGCTGTAGCTAAAGAACATTACCATTTTGTGAAATGGAGTGATGGAAATGTTGAAAATCCACGAAATGTCACTATCAAAGAAGATTTTAACTTAACGGCAGAATTTGCCATAGACACGTTTACAGTTTCTGTTTCGGTAAACAAATCAGAAATGGGAACAATTCAAGGTGCGGGAGATTATACGTATGGTCAGGAGGCGACACTTGTAGCCGAAGCAAACGATCATTATACATTTGTGAAATGGGACGATGGCGTTACTGACGAAGAACGTGTTGTGACGATTACAGACAATACAACGTATAAAGCTATTTTTGAGAAAGCAGTTTATAATATAACTGCTGAATCATTGGATGAAACAATGGGAACCGTTAAGATTCTTGGAGATAGTTTTACCTATGGAGATGAAATAGTTCTTATGGCTACTGCAAAATCAGGTTTTCATTTTGTGAAATGGAGTGATGGAAATGAGGAAGCCGCTCGCACAGTGGAAGTTTCTGGAAACAAGATATTTGTAGCATACTTCGAGGCTAATTCAACTGCAATAGATGACATATCAAATGAATTACTCATTACAATCGTTAACCGTCAAATCCTTGTAAACGGCGAAGCACCAGCATTCGTGGTAACCGTTTCAGGTCAAAAAATCGCAAATGCAAACCTTAAAGCAGGGGTGTATTTTGTGGTGGTGGATGGAAATAGTTTGAAGGTTGTCGTACGGTAAAGAGATGTCTCTCTCCGCTTCGCTTCGTTCGACATGACGGAGCTTAGATGGGATAAAAGGAAAGAAAGGGAAAATTGCGAAGCAATTTTCCCTTTCTCTTTTCCCCCTTTCCCAAAGTTGCGTCATTTCGTAGCCGAGCAAAGCGAGGCAAGAAATCTTGTTATCTCACCGACGAAAGAATCAATTCCTTTCCCAATCCCATTTTGTTGGAAGCGAGCAAGCGTTTCCCAAATCCAAATGTGCCGTTAGGCACAAAATATTGGTAGAAACAAAAATTCCATATTCTTTTTCGTGCCGTTAGGTACGAAATTATTTTATTTCCCTAAAAATATACCATTCATTGTAATCAATACCGAATTTACTCAAGATGTCCTTATATTCATCTAAAAACGTTGTCGTTTTGTGATGTTTTTCTTGAGATGTTATATATTGAATAACCTGTGGTATTTGTGATTTACTATAAGAAAATGCTCCAAAACCTGACTGCCAAGAAAATTGTCCTTTAACAAAGTTGTTTTTATTTATCCATCTTGCAGAGTCACCTTTTACGGCTTTCATTAATTCTGATAATGCTTGCGAAGGTCGCAACCCTATTAGGATATGAATATGGTCTGGCATTCCGCCAATTGCTAAAACCTTATGCCCATTAGATTGAATAATGGACGTAATATATTGATATAGATTGTCTTTCCATAAATTTGAAATGAGAGACAAACGATTTTGTACCGAAAAGACAACGTGAATGTGGATTTGTGTATATGTGTTGGGCATAATTTTTTTTCAAAAATACAAAAACGTACCTTACGGCACGTTTAATAAAAAGATAAATGTTCGTATTCTACCGATATAAAGTGCCTAACGGCACAAGTTTTTCTCCTGTGTTTTTCCAGCCATAGCACCATGTTGAGTGGTAGTTCGAATTTTTCGAACAACCACTTTTTCATCAAGTTCTTTTTCCTTGAATACATTCGCTATATGAAAACTAATTGTTGACTTTGCCTTTTGGAACAATTCTGCAATCTGCTGTTGGGAGAGCCACACAGTCTCGTTCTCCATACGAACTTCCAAGCGAATGGTTTCATCTGGTTGATACAGAACAATTTCGTTCTTGTTTTGTTCAGCAATCAAATTGGATTGCATGATGTTCAAATCTTTCATTTGGGTGTTTATTTTTGCAAATATATACAGAATTTTTCAAAAGCAGTTGGGTCTCTTGGATTTTCCCAATATCCCAATGTGCCTAATGGCACAATCTCTTTGTTTGAAAGAAATTCGGTAGTGCTGTCGTATTACGGCAGCCATTTATTACGCATTGAGCATTACACATTGAGCATTATGCATTATCCTACCAAGAACGAAATTTCGTCTTGTGAGAATGGAATGGTCTGTTCGTCAGGCACGAAATTCGAGGCAAGCATTGATTTCCGTTGTTGAAGCATTTGGATTTTTTCCTCAATCGTATTTTCGGAAATGAATCGGTATACGGTCACGTTGTTTTTCTGTCCGATTCGGTGGGCGCGGCTAATCGCCTGGTCTTCGACGGCAGGGTTCCACCACGGGTCGAGAATGAAAACGTAGTCGGCTTGTGTTAGGTTAAGTCCCACGCCGCCGGCTTTTATCGAGATTAAAAATATCTTACAGTTTTCGTCTTCCTGAAAATCTTTTATGACAGATTCTCGGTTCTGCGTACTTCCCACAAGATACGAAAATTTAATTCCTTCTTTTTTGAAATGGTCTCTGAACAAGTCCAGATGGCGTACAAAAGACGAGAAAATCAGTACTTTATGATGGTGTATAATGTTCGGAAGCATACGAAGAACTTCGTCGAATTTGCCCGAACTGCCGTGGCCTTCAGCCAACATAGGGTGGTTTGCAATAAGACGAAGTTTCATAAGTGCCTGAAGCACGTTGATTGTAGATTTTTGGAACGTTTCTTTTTCTATCGTCTCAAAAATCATATTACGAACTTTTGATTTCTCGGTTTCGTAGATTTTCGCCTGTGCGTCGGACATTTTACAATAACGAACCTGCGACGTCATTGCCGGCAAATCTTTTGCAACTTCCTGCTTTTCACGTCTGAAGATGAACGGCTTGATGATTCGTTTCAGTTGTGTAGAAACATTTTCGTCGTGTCGTTCAATGCCTTTTACGAAATATTCTTTAAAGAATTTCAGGCTACCGAGCATGTCGCGGTTAACGAAATTCAATTGAGCCCAGAGGTCGGTCAACGTGTTTTCTATTGGCGTTCCCGTCAACAAAAGCTTGTTGACAGATTTCAGTTTCAGTACGCTGGAATAAATTTTTGAGCCTGGGTTTTTAATCATTTGACTTTCGTCGAGCACAATGTAATAGAACTCAAATTCCTCGAAACTCTCAATGTCGTTTCGTAAAAGTCCGTAGGTGGTTAAAATCACATCGTAATCGTTAAAGTACATGAACGATTTATTTCGTTCGTTGCCGACGTATTTGAAAACCTTTATGTTCGGTGCGAATTTTTCAAATTCGTTGTACCAGTTATACACGATTGATGCCGGCGAAACGATGAGCGACGGTTTGTGCTCGCCCGTTTCTTTTTGTATGTTTATGACTTTCTGGAGCAGGGCAATTGTTTGTAGCGTTTTCCCAAGTCCCATATCGTCGGCAAGACAACCTCCGAATTTGTTTGCATGTAGGAAGCACAACCAGCGGTAACCTTCTATCTGGTACGGACGGAGCTGAGCGTTGATTTCCTTTGGTACATCGTTGTCTTTCAGACCGTTGGTTTCTATATGCAGCAATCTTGTCTTGAGCGAATCCGACAACTGAATCGGCAATCGTTGAATTGTCTTATAATGAACGGCACGAACGGAGAAATATTCCTGTGTTCCGTTTTTGGTCGAGAATAGGAACAATTCTTTGTATTTTGCAAACCATTCCGTAGGAATGATTCCAATTTGATTGTTCGGAAGTTGCACGACAGGGTCTTCGTTGAGAATGTTTTTTCTCAACTTTTTGAACGGGATTTTATATTCGCCGAAAATCACAACTGCGTGAACGTCAAACCAGTCGATAGATTCCGAAACAACGTCCATTTCCAGTCGAGCTTGGAAATTTTGAATTTTTTGGTCGGCTTCGTCAAACACTTCCACATGATATGCGTCAAGCAGTTTTTTATTCTTTTGAATCCAGTCGAGAACGGCCATGTATTCGTCGCCGTCGGCATTTTTGCAAATCCAGAATCCTTTGTGACCGACTAAGCCTGTCGCTTCGACGTCTTTTAGGAAAATATTTTCCTGTTCTCTGTCGCGTTGTATGCGTTTATATTTTGGATTTCCGCTGATGTATTGGTAATCGACAAAGAAATTGCGTTCCGAAGATGCGTCGGTCACAATCCAATTCCCATAACGGAAACTAAATGAAATGCCGACGTCGTTTTTAATGTTTTTTACGATTGCCGCCGAAATGACTGGTTTTTCGTAAACGTCGGTAATTTCAAAACCTTTGGCGATGACTTTATAATTTTTTATACAGTTCAGAACAAATCCGTCAAACGTCTGTTGCAGATACGACGGACTTGTAACAGGTTTTTCTGTTGTGAAATATGCTTTCAGCTTACTTGCTTCAATGTCAGGGAAATAGTAAAAATCCGTTCCGATTTTTATTATGTTAGGCGAATTTGAAAGAATGAGATATTGCTGGTTGAACAATTTCAATTCTTTTCCGCCTACGATTATTCGTAGATAGCGTTCCAAGAAACCGTCGGCTCTTTTTTCAAAAATAAATGTCACGTCGGGTTTGTCCATACAGATTTCAATCTTGTCTTCCGGATAGAAGTTTGCACCACGTATCTTGTTGTAAATCGGTACGTTATTGTCTTTTGCAAGTAAAAAAGCCTCGGCAAGATTTTTTTCGACGTATGGACGGATAATTCCTTCGAATTGTTGCTCTTTGAGCGGCAGTTTTTTGTCGCGTTCCTTTATCTTGAACAAAAAATCCTTGGGCTCGTCTTTTTTGTGAACCATTTTTCGCGTTGACGACGCGTCTTTTACGTTATATCGCTTGTATAAAGCGCTTTCCTCGCAATTCGCCAATAAAGAGACAATTTTCTGTTCGTGCGGAGCCAAATATTTTTTATTCGTCTCGGGGGTCAAATATTCCGAAACTTGGAAAAAAGTCTTCCCGTCTTCTTTCACAATTTCGAAAGGAGAGAGAATCCAGCCTAAGGAATCAGTATTCTGTAATATCAGAGCAAATTGAAATTCCATAAAACTTTGCGAGTTGCAAAATTAAAAAATAAATGGAAAGAAAAAAATCTTATTGATAAATTTTATCAAAACGAATTTCTATGCAGTTTTTTTATCTTTGCAGATATGAGATATTTTATTCACATGGCATATAACGGCACACGGTATTGTGGCTGGCAGATTCAACCGAACGCACTGTCGGTGCAGGGCGAATTGAACGATGCGCTTTCGCGGATTTTGGGCGAAAATATCGAAACCGTCGGTGCTGGTAGAACCGATTCCGGCGTGCACGCAAGTTGTTTTTTTGCTCATTTTGATACAGAAAAAACACTGAACTTGCAGGATGTCGTGTATAAATTGAATAGGATTTTGTCGCGTGACATAGTTATTTACAATGTCTTCCCCGTTGCAGACGATTTGCACGCACGTTTTTCGGCGCTGTCGAGAACATATACGTATACAATTACAAAAGTGAAAAATCCTTTTGCAATTGAAACGGAATTGTATGTTCCGCAAAAAATCAACGTCGACGAAATGAATGCTGCGTGTGCTTTATTGATTGGCACTCATGATTTTACCAGTTTTAGCAAATTGCACACCGATGTGAAAAACAATATTTGTACTGTTACGAAAGCTCAATGGGAAGAAAATGACCGTCAAATTATTTTTACGATAACCGCCAATCGTTTTCTTCGCAATATGGTGCGTTCAATTGTTGGAACATTGCTTGATGTCGGTCAAAAAAAGATTATGGTTGAACAGTTTGCCGACATAGTGGAGAGTAAAAACCGTCAAAATGCTGGCCAATCAATATCTGCGTGTGGATTGAGTCTATGCGATATAGAATATTCCGCGAATAGTTTTGAAAAATAATAAATCGGCTATTCGCATTTAGAAACTGATTTTTCGTGTCTTATCAGGTAAAACAGTGATGGTGACGTTTAGAACATTGTTCGGGAACAATGGTTCTGCAAGTTCGGGCCATTCCACCAAACAGAAATTACCGCTATAAAAATAATCCTCTACGCCAATGTTTTGCAAGTCGGCAATGGTTTCCATGCGGTATAAGTCGAAGTGGTAGATTGTGGAACCGTCGCCTGCAAGATATTCGTTGATGATGGCAAATGTGGGGCTTGCAACGTTGTCGGTAACGCCAAATTCTGCACACAGGGCTTTGATGAACGTGGTTTTTCCCGCACCCATTTCTCCGTGAAAGGCAATGACGCGGTGTTCGCCGATGGCTGCCTTGAAATCTCGTGCCGCTTGGGCTATCTCGTCTATCGAATTAATTGTAATTTCCATTATTCTTTTGTTATTCGTAGCGAAGTGCTACAATCGGGTCCAAATTTGCAGCTTTTTTTGCAGGATACCAACCAAAAAATATGCCTGTCACCGCACACACGAAAAATGAGATGACGAGCGACGAAACAGTGATGATGGTCGGCCATTCGGTGAATATTGTAGTGACTTTGGCGGCGGTTATGCCGAACGCCACGCCTATGAGTCCCCCAGTTACGCTGATGAAAATGGCTTCTGTAAGAAATTGCAGCAGAATGTCCTTGCTTCTCGCTCCCACGGCCATTCGCAGACCGATTTCTCGGGTGCGTTCCTTCACCGACACGTACATTATGTTCATAATTCCAATACCGCCAATGAGCAGCGAAATTCCTGCAATTACGACAAGCAGAGTCGTAAGAATGTCGGTTGTGGAGCTTGCCGTTGTCAGTAATTCTTCCATCGACATTATGCGGAACGGGTTGTTGGTGCCGTCGCTTTTGTGGACGCGTTGCAAAATTTGCGTCACTTCTTCCACGGCTTGTTGGGCGACACTTTCGTCTTGTGCGGAAGCCACGATGGAATTGACGTAGGTGATTGCCATAATACGTTTCTGCACGGTGGTGAACGGTGCAAGAATCACATTGTCTTGGTCTTGTCCCCACGTATTTTCACCTTTCGATTCCAACACGCCGATGACTTGAAACGGCGTATTTTTGAAACGGATTGTTTTTCCAATGGGGTCTTCGGTGCCAAACAAGTTGGTTACGACCGTCTGGCCAATTACGGCAACTTTCGACGATTGGCTGACGTGCCGTTCGGTGAACATGCTGCCTTTTTTTACCTCCATTTTCTTGATGTCAAGATAATCGGGATAGACGCCATAAATTGTTGATGGCCAGTTGTTTGCTTCGTGTATTGTCTGTCCGCCGCTTTGAACGATGGGGGAGACGTGGTCAACGAATTGTGCTTCTTTTTGAATGGCTTCCACGTCTTTGAGCGTCATACTCCGCTGCGAGCCGTCGTCTATTCGCACGCCGCCGACGCGTTCCGAGCCGGGACGGATGGTAATCATATTCGAGCCCATCTGCGAAATCTGTGCCTTGATGCTCTGCTTGGAACCTTCGCCAATGGCAAGCATAGTAATCACCGCACCCACGCCGATGATGATTCCAAGCATAGTAAGGAAAGTTCTCAATTTGTTGAGAATCACCGCTTTCCAAGCAACTTTGACTAAATTTGAGAAGACCATAAATTGTTCTTTTGTTCAAAAGTACAATATTATTTCTTTTTACAACAAAAATCATGTAATCGATTTTCACGTTGTAGTAAACGTTGTACCGCCCATCGACCTGTAATCAAGGCATTAGGAAGTCCACCTGGCGTAAGGAGCCACTGGCCGGCAAGATGAAAATTATTTAATCCGTCGATAATTCCCGTGTGCGTCATCTTTTCAACATGCGGCGTTTGAACGAATCCCATGTATGAACCTTTGTATGCACCCGTGAATCGGTTAAAACTTTTTGGGGTGACGCATTCGATTTCAGTCAGTTTTCCTTGTAATTCAGGATAGTGCTTTTCCAACCTTGACTGAATTTCTTTAACCAGGGCTGTTTTAGCCTGTCTGTAAGCTTCTTTGTCGGTTGTGTATAGATTATTCCAATATTCGTAGTCCTCTTCGTACTGCACGACCAGTATTTGCATCAGACCTTTCCCTTCAGGGGCGAAATTCGGTTCATCTGCGTAATTGTTCATGCATAGTACGGAATGCGTTTTATTGGCAATCTCAAAAGGCTCGCAATTAAACAATTCCATAATTGGCAGGTGCGCAATTGAGGTTTCCACGGAAAAGTACACGTTGACTTCGGAGAAAATAGGATAACTTTTTTTGTCGGCGTAGCATTTTCTAAAAATGGCATCCATATATGTTTCGCCAAGTAACGCAAACGAAACGGATGGGTCGGTAGTGCAAATCACGTTTTTCGTCTCTGTTGCCGATCCGTCTTCGAATTCAACCTTTGTTACCCGTTGATTTTCAATAACAAACTTGTTCGCCTTTTTCCTACAATGAATTTCCCCTCCAAGCGACAGATACGTGTCTCGCATTCTGTTGGTAATCATATCGGAACCACCAAGTGGCAAATCTGCATTGCCTGTGGTGAACATTGCATACATGAAAAATGTGGCGAGAACATAATATTGCTTTGGCAAATAATTGGAAATGAGTGCTTTAATCGTAGGATTCTTGAATCTTTTTATGTAATCGTCAATGCTCATTGTTCCAAATTTTCGAGCAACAGGTAAGGCCTTAATCATTGACAGCATTTTTATTTTGTCCCCAAAATTCATTTGTTCGTTGGGTTTCAAAGCTGGTATTGAAATGGCTTGAAAATCTTTTATTGCTTTGATGAACGAACGAATTTCTTTTGCATCTTCGGGGGCAATGGCGAGAAGTTCGTCTTGCATTTTGTTCAAATCCCGCCAAACGTGTGCTTTAACACCGTCAATATTGACTTGAAGGAAATAATCGTGTTTTAATAGCTCTTGTCCGTTTCCCAGTACGCCAACATCGGTCCAAAGTTGATATAATTCGGTTTTAGGATTGGTGCCTGTCATCCAATGAACACAATTGTCAATGTGAAAACCATTGCGCATCCACGATGTGCATTGTCCGCCGACTATTGTATGGCGTTCATATATTTCGCTTTGAAGACCGCTTAATTGCGCGTAGATTCCTGCCGTGAGACCGGAAATTCCGCCGCCGATAATAGTAACGTCTTTCATTGTTTAGAGAAAAATTATAATATTAAAAGAAGGGGGGAATCATACTTCCAATTCTCCCAATCCTTGTCTGACAATTTCAATTGTGTCGTTGGAGCAGTCAACAATAGTTGATGGAACATTGTTCCCGAAACCGCCGTCGATAACAGCGTCGACTAATTTGTCGTAATCGTCTTTTATGATTTCCGGGTCGGTAGGATATTCAAGAATTTCGTCTGTAGATTTTATTGAAGTTGTTAAAATTGGATTTCCAAGTTCCTTTACAATTTCGCGGCAGATATTATTGTCGGGAATTCTTATGCCGACAGTTTTCTTTTTGCTTTTAAATAATTTTGGAACATTTGAATTTGCGTTGAGAATAAATGTAAAAGCTCCCGGCAAATTATGCTTCATTACCTTGAAAACCTGATTGTTGACCGCTTTCGTAAATTCCGAAAGATTGCTTAAATCATAGCAGATAAAGGAAAAATTGGCGTTTTCTAATTTAAGTCCTTTTATTCGTGCGATTCGTTCAATTGCTTTTTGATTGTAGATGTCGCAACCTAAACCGTAAACCGTGTCGGTAGGGTAGATGATGACACCGCCAGAACGAAGGATTTCTACAATTTTTTTTATGAATCGTTCGTTTGGATTTTCGTTATAAAGTTTGAAATATTCTGCCATAGAAACAAAATAAAAAGGAGTAAGCTACTTGCATCGCACCGCTACAACCGCCTACCCTTGCTTCCTTCCGGATCTGGGGGGGTTCAGCAGGAGCTGGTCGTACAAGACTTACCCCACCGCAAAAGTAGTATATTTTTTTGAATAGCAATAAAACCAAACGAAAAAAGCCTTGCAATTGCAAGGCTTTCCGTGTTGTGTATGCATAATAACAACAATTACTTGTTGTTTGCCATTTTTTCGTAGTGAGCTTTGTATTTGTTGCGGAATTTGTCAACACGACCAGCTGTATCAACGAATTTCATCTTACCAGTGAAGAATGGGTGAGAGAAACTTGAAACTTCCAATTTTACTACTGGATATTCAACACCGTCTACATTGATTGTCTCTTTTGAAGGTGCACAAGAGCGAGTGATGAATACTTTGTCGTTAGACATATCCTTAAATGCAACTAAGCGATAGTTCTCTGGATGAATACCTGTTTTCATTGTATATAACTATTAAATTACTCTTTGTTTTTCGTGGGGCAAAGATAAATAAATTATTTAAGTTTCAAACTTATTTTTTCCTTTTCTCTTTTTTCTTCTTATCTTTTGGCGAAGGTGCTTGATTTTCCTCGCTTCTGTCGCCGAAAATATAGGCTTCGGGGTTGTCTAAAAAATCTTGTGGATCGATATGTTTCCCTTCTTGCTCTAAATATTCTTCGTTGATCATTTTTGTTTGTGCGCGTTCAAATTCGTCTTCGTTCTCGATTTTTCCCTTGTTGTAAATAATTTTGATTTTCAGCGAGCCGTCTTCTTTGAAATAGTTCCAAACACCGTCTCTTACGTCTTCGAAATATTTTCCTTCAATGTGTTTAGTTCCGTCGGGGAAGAAAACCAAGAAGTCGCCGTTTAATTTATTCTCCTTGTATTGTGCTTTTTGACGGATTTTCCCGTCTTCGTAGAACCAAATCCAATCGCCATGTTTTAAACTGTCTTTCCAGAATTTTATTTCCATTTCTTGTGACGGATTGGTCTGCCAATATACAACGCTTTTCCCGTCAAGCAGACCGTGGTTGTAATTTTCGGAAAGCATTACCTGGTTTGACGCCCCGTAATATTGCCACAACCCGTTTTTCTTTTTAGCATAATATTCTCCTTTTGCCGCAAGTTCGCCAGCGATGTCGTACATTGTTACGGTTACTTGGTTCAAGTCTTTGGGATTATAGTACATGTCGTACTTTAATTTCCCATTTTCGTGATATTTTTTTACTTGCCCAACAGGGTTGTTGTTCTTAAAATATCCTTCGAACTGCACGTTTCCGTTAGGATATTTTTGAATCCAGTGACCTTGTTTCTTCCCATTGGCATCCATGTAATTCAATGTGTCTTTTTGTGCAAGTACGGTTTGTACTGCCGTCAGCAACATTGCAAGGAAAATAAAACTAATCTTTTTCATATCGATATGATTTAGAGTAATATAGGCTCGTTATTGTCTGTCTCAAATTTATATTCAAGGAACGTGTTTTCGTGCGATGCAACAACGTGGGTGTTGAATCCGTATTTTCGTTTCCATTTGAATTCTATTGAAAATAACCCTTTTTTGATATATGCGGCAATATATGGATGTGTTTTTATTGTCACCTTTTTATTGCCGGTGTTTTTCCGAATATATTCTAATTCGTTTTCGATTTCTTGAACGACGTTTATGCTCGGTGTGACGATTCCCGTGCCGTTGCAAGTCGGACATTTTTCGTTCGTGTTGATTTTCTGTTCTGGACGTACGCGTTGCCTTGTGATTTGCATGAGTCCGAATTTGCTTAATGGTAGAATGTTGTGTTTCGCACGGTCTTCTGCCATGGCCTCTTTCATGGTTTCGAACAATTTGATTTTATTGTCGTTTTCTTTCATGTCAATAAAATCTACAATAACAATGCCACCGAGGTCGCGAAGTCTGATTTGACGAGCTATTTCAAGAGCCGAAGCGATATTTACTTCTATAGCATTGCTTTCTTGATTTCTATCTGCATTGGCTCTGTTTCCGCTGTTGACGTCAATCACATGGAGCGCTTCAGTTTTTTCTATGATAAGATAAGCTCCGCTTTTAACTGGTACGGTTTTTCCGAAAGAACTTTTTATCTGCCTTTCAATGCCGTATTGTTCAAAGATAGGAGGACCTGCGCTGTATAACCGTATGGTATTGATTTGTTCTGGTGCAATCAACGAAATGTATTCGCGGACTTCTTCGAACAACTCTTTGTTTTCGACAATTATATCGGTATATGATGGAGAATAAACGTCTCTCAAAAGAGACGAAACTCTGTCAACTTCGCGTTGTACAAGATATGGTGTCTTGTCTCGACCGATTTTTATTGCTTTTAAGATGTTTTCCCATTTAGAAACAAGGGAACGGATTTCTTCCTCAATTACAGAAACCTCGCAGCCGTTTGCTGCAGTTCTTACGATTGCACCGTAATTTTTGGGAATAAGGTCTTTTGTAATTTTCCGGAGCCGATTGCGTTCGTCATTCGACTCAATTTTCTGCGATATTGATATTTTGTTGGAGAAGGGTAGAAGTATGATGTTTCTGCCTGCCAATGAAATTTCGGAACATAATTTCGGACCTTTTGTGGAAATTGGTTCTTTTGCGACTTGCACTAAAATGTAGTCGCCTACCTGAAGAATATCGGAAACGCTTCCGCTCTTATTGATGTCGGGAAGTAACTGTAGTTCCTCAAATGGAGGAACAGGTTTTCCTGCTATAATGTTTTTAAGGGTTGTATGTAGCGACAAAAATTGTGGACCTAAGTCGTTGTAGTGTAAGAATGCTGCGTGTTCATATCCTAATTCAACAAAAACTGCATTAAGAGAAGGTCTGACTTTTTGAATTTTTGCCAAATAAATATCACCAACGGCATAATTTATCTCATTACTGCTCGATATAAATTCCATTAATTTGGAATCTTCGAGTAATGCAATATCTACTACTTTGTCTCCGCCTCTAATTATAATTTCTTTACCCACTTCGTACCTTATTAAAAATAATCCATTATTGAAACACAATAATGGATTATTTACTTTATACAATCAAGAAAACGGCTTTATTTCTTCTTGTGACGATTCTTTCTTAGACGTTTCTTTCTTTTGTGAGTAGCCATTTTATGGCGTTTATGTTTTTTCCCGTTTGGCATAACTTAATCCTCCAAAATTTATTTATTGTTATTTTTTACAACAGAGATGAATGTTTTAGCTGGTTTGAAAGCTGGAACATTGTGTGCTGGGATTATGATAGTTGTATTCTTTGCAATGTTACGAGCCGTTTTTTCAGCACGTTCTTTTACAACGAAACTTCCGAATCCTCTTAAGTATACGTTGTTACCTTCTTTTAATGCTTTCTTAATTGCTTCCATCGAAGATTCTATCGCTTTTTGTACAACAACTTTTTCAATTCCTGTTTTTTTAGAAACTTCGTTTACGATATCAGCCTTTGTCATTTTTAATTTATTTTAAAAGTTTATTATTATAGTTATTCTATTGTGTCTTTGTTTTGACGTGCAAATGTACACTTAATATTTAATAATCAAACGATTTGCCCGTATTTTTTTGCTTATTTTAGCAATGGATCATCTTCGTCGTGAGCCTGTGCTTTACAATTTCTAGTTTTAACTTTAGGATTACGAACGATAGCAAATTTTCCTTTGATAGTGTCGCCTATAATGGTCTGGTGCATCTCATCTTTGTAGATTATAAGATAGTAAGCGAATATGCCTGACGCCAAAGGTCTTGTGTCGTTGTGTTGGTAGTATCCCAAAGTTGTATCCATAGGAACCTCGCCAATGAACAAGTCATTTCTGTTATCGTAGTTCAAATATGTTCTCATTTGAGTTGAATCCTTGACCGTTTTAATTAACAGTTTGTTGTATGGGAATTTTTGGATGTTCTCAATGTAGAAGTACGAGTTCTTTTGGTCGTTGTATATCGTATCCAAATTCTTTCGGCAAGGACATGCTGAATCGTTTCCAGCTTTCAAAGAATCTATGGCTTCTTCTACAGAACATAATTTTTGGTATTTATATACGTCATACGGACGTACGTATGCTCCTTTAACGGAATGGTATACCATTGAATCGCACATATCGTGGTTACTCGGTGTCATCACAGGATAAATGGTGATTGTGCTGTCGCCACTACCTAAACGTATTGTTGTTTTAATAATGTCGTTTGCTTTACAATCTATACAGTCTTCGTCTTTCTTACACGAGGTTACTACCAATGCTGCAAATCCTAGTAAGCAGATGATTGTCGAAATATGATTCTTCATAGTAAAAATTCTTTCGTTAAATAAAACAATTGGGCAAATATAGTTTTTTTATTTTCAAAAACAATATAATTGTCAAAGTTTCTTTGTCTTACAAAAAAAGAATCGCAAATCTTTCGACTTACGATTCTTTTTAGAGAGTTTATAATTAGTTGAAGTTTATTCTGTTGTCGGTAATGTCAGCTTTGTCTTCCAATATTTTATAAATGTTGTTGGTGAACATCGAAGCAGCTCGTTGTGCTTGTGTCGTTTTTTCGTTTTCTATCGTAGAAACTTCTGCGTCGGTCGTGTTTGTCACTTTGGCAACATAAACCCCACGTTCACCCACGATTGGTTTTGAAACAACATCTTTTTCCGCTTGTGCCATTGTCGCGAATAAAACTGGTTCGATTCCTATTCCAGGACCGCTCGTCGATGCAAATGAAAGATTCGATGATGTTTGTACGTTCAATGCTTTTGCTTGTGCAACCGATTCTAATGACGAACAATCAATGTTTTTCAACTCGTCAAGAATAAGTGCTTTCTTTTTCTCCATTCTAATGTCGTCGGTGATTGCGTCTTTAGCTTTTTCAAGCGGCATGACACCTTCTTCATTCACCTCTGTGATTACTGCAACAAGGAATTTGTCTCCGCAACGGAATATTTCCGAAACTTCTCCGACTTTGTCTTTGTTCTGATGTGCCCAACGAATTACCTGACGTGAATCGTCAATGCCTGGAATAACTCTCTGGTTTTCTTCTGTGTTGTTTGCCACACGTTTAACCAACGATTGATCTGCTTCGATTGCAGCGTTGAATTGTTCCTGTGTTCTGTTCTCTGAAACGAATTTTACCGCATTCTGATACACTTTTGAACGAGTTGCCTGTGAATATGTCACTTCTTTCGAGAATACCTGTAGTTGAACTCTCTTAGATTTTGGACCTTGATTTAAAATTTGAATCAAGTGAACTCCGTAATTTGACGGTGCGATATATAATTTGCCAACTTCGCCGAAGAAACTTGAATCTTGGAATGACTTAACCATTTCTCCTTCTTTGAACCAATCAATTATACCGCCGTTGATTGCCGAGACAGAGTCGACAGAATATTGACGAGCCAATGCTGCAAAGTCAGCACCGTTTTCAACGAGTGTTTTAAGGCTGTCAATTGTGTTGTATGCGTTTTCTGAATTTACCAAAATGTGTCGAACGCGGGCAGAGTCAGCACATGGACGAATATCCGAAATTTTGGCAATTTTGTATGAATTGTCTTCGAAATAAACAGGTGTTATGTCTCCTATGTTTCCCGAGAATGCAAATGTATCAAGGTTTGGAGCCAATGAACCTTTTTTGTAGTATTCAGGATTGAATCTCGTACTTGAATTGAGATTGAGGAACAACAGGTCGTTTTTGCTGTTCTTGAAATCGTCGGCTTTTGCCGAAACACTTTCTTCTATTGCAGCAATGTCGTTCTCGGTTGGTACAATGTCGAAAGTAACATATTCGAGAGAAACTCCGTCTTCTTGTTGGAAACGTTTCTCTTTACGAACTTTTTTGTATTCCTTTGTAATTTCGCTATCGGTAACAGTTATAGTGCTGTCTGCGATACTTTCGTATGGAACTTTTACAAAAGAGATGTCGAATTGTTTGTTTTTGCTGTTAACATTGTCTTGTGCTTCCAATTGTGTCATATACACACCGTTAGAAACAAGGCTGACATATTTGCGACGAAGTGTGTTGTCGTGTAATGCTTTTTCGAATAAAATCCAGTTGTTGTAAAATTCAGGATTTTGTTCTTTGTATGCGTTCAAATTGCTCAATACATTTACAAGAGCGTCTTTGTCAAATTGTCCTGTTTGTGGGTTTCTAAAATAGTATTGTAATTCAGGATCAGGGTTTTCTCCGATTGTAATGTCTTCGATTTCATCGTCGCAAAGTCCTTGAATGCCAAGGTTTTCTTTGTATGTGCTCAATCCAAGATTCTTGTAACAATGTTCGAATAATTTGCCAGTCAAGAAACTTCTCCATGCATTTGTGTGAATACCTTCTTTTTGTGCATACGACATATCGCCATTGTTTTGCTGACTTTCCAACATTTCGTATACAGAATAGTATTCGTCGTACGTGTATTCCTCTCCGTCAATTTCGGCAATGACGTTGCTCTGCTTAGAGTTAAACAACGATGTGTCGAGTCCCGTTACGATAAATGCTAAAAGTGCTAATCCGATAACTATGGTTAGAATCCATGAGTTCTTTCGTAATGATTGTATAGCTGCCATATTATTTAGTTTGTTAAGTTCATATTTTCGAGTTGGCAAAGTTAATAAAAAAGGTGAATTGCCAATGATTAATTAAATATTTTTGATGTGTAATCAATTTTTGCTTTGGTGTTTCCTTTTATATCGTCGGTAAATATACATCGCTCCCGATAATATAAATAGGATTATGAATTTGAGACATTCGTTGTCCCATCCATGATAATAAAACTCGGTTCCTGCTGTAAATAATGATGAAAGAGATATCGCAAGCCATGCGTATTCCATCACGTAAAGGTAAAGATTGTATCTGTTGTTATTCTTCTCCTTCTCCATTGTTCTCTCCAATTTCTTCGCTGTCGAACGAGATGATTCCCGTGACTTTTTCCACTTGCCATTCGGTGAATTGGTCGTCTGACGAAAATCCTTCTCCCATAATGATGTCGTCGGGGGTGATGACACGAACTTTTTTGTCGGAATAAATTATGCCTTCCTTCTGGTCCCAGACAAGGTATTCGGTGTTTAATTCTTCGTGACTTTTTACGTTTTTGGCAACGACATTTCCTCTTGCTTCCCAAATGCCTTTTTCTTCATCATTTATTGCATAATTTGCCGTCAAAAGTGAAAGCGTGTCTGGATACGACGAATACTGCAAAACGCTGATTCCTTGCGGAAATTCCATTTGTTTCGCATTCGACTCGTCGTCTTTTTTGCTTTCTATGAGTTTCGGGGTGTAAATACTGATGACTTTTTTGCCATATTCTGTTTGGGTGAAATGAATATTGTCGCCAGTTAGTTCGGGAAGTTTTTCGAATTCCGAAACTTTTATGACATTCTCGAAGTCGTTGCTGCACGAAAAAAACAGTATGACGGCAGTTGCCATCATACTGTTATACATAATATGTTTGATTACGCTTGTCAATTTATTTGACTTTTGCCGTTGTTGTCGCATTTATCCAACATCCTACTGTTTGGCTTGAACCCGCAGTTACGTTGTATCCGAACAATGACTCCGTGTCAGGGAAGTGCGATTTGAAGCTTGCTGCACTGCTGTTTGCCTGCGAAGCAATCGACGGATCGGCTGCTTTTGCTTTTTGACACATATCGTATGCGAGCCAGTAAACTTTCCATTTTTCTAATTCTGGATATTCGGCTCCACTTGAGCATGAACTTGCGCTTTCGGCATATTTGTTGGCAATTACAAGATATGCCGAACCTAAATTCGGATTGAGTGACAATGCTTTATTGGCATATCCAACTGCTGTCGCACCGCTTGTGTTATATGCCATTTTATAATATGTATATGCTTTTTTCGAAGCATCTTCTTCCATCTCGATAGACTCTTTATAGTAGTTTATAGCCTGTGAAATCTGACGTTTTGCCACGTACATGTCGCCAATTGCACGTTTGGACTGTGCAGATGGTTCGATTTTGTCCAATTCAATTGCAGCCTTGAAGTAAAGTTCGCTCGAAGCACATTCTTTACCAAGGTTTTCCGTAATTTTTTTGAGCAATTCAGCATCGGTTGGGTTTGCGTTGAATTGAGGCTCGAACAACGCTATCAAATCGTTGCAGTCCGGTTTTATGCTCAAAAACAATTGGTCAATTGTCGGAAGTATCTTTTCGAAAGGAGTGTATTTCTTTTCGTTGTCTTTGTATTTAGCCATGTTGAAGTCGAACACGTCTCTAATTTTTTGATAGAGCAGAATGACGTCGCCTTTCTCCATTTCTTTTTTCTGGAATTTAGTGACAGCCGTCTGCATGCACACGTACATTGTTTTAGGTTCGGCATTGTTTCCCATTGCGTCGACAGATTTGCGGCAATATTCGTATGCCTGAGCATATTGGCTGTTGTCGAGCAAATATAAATCTGCACCTTTCTTGCCAATGTAGTTTGACTCTTCGCCGAAACTTGCAATACGTTTGTCATAAATCATCATGATTGTGTCCAAGTATGCTTTTTTCTTGGCTGCATCTTTTTCTTTTTTATACAGAGTTGAGAACATTGTCGTACCGTGAGGGTAGTACATGTTTTTGGACTGTGTAGGACAGTTCATAAATACGTTACGCCATGCGGCAAATGTTTCAGGTGTGAATTCACCCGTTTTTGATTCGTTTTTGTAACGAAGTTGATATACTGTCTGATTTTTTTGACAATATACCGAATCGATTTTTTCTTGTGCATACGTGTTTAGTGCAAAAACTGCACAAGCACCGACTGTAAGAAATTTTGCTATTCGTTTCATAATTAATTAATTTTTCGTTTTGTGAACCAAACTTCTTGCAAAGTTATATTTAATTTTATTTGTAAATAGGTTTCTTGCAAAGATTTTGCCAAACTTGAATTGCCTCTCACACCGAAGTCTGCGGCAAACGACAGGTTGTTTCTTGTCTGTTTAGATTGGATGCGCGAACCGAGTGTAAAGCCAAATTCTTTTGCTTGGGCGTATTCATTATTATATGTAAATATAATTGGTAGGTCGGAATAATGAAATCCCACTCGTATGGGCATTTTTTTGTAAAATTTTGACGAACGGTAATCAGGAATCCATTCTCCGCCTAATTTAAGGTATTTGGTTTGTTTTAAGTTTGAATCTGTCGTTCCGTAGCACGAAATTCCTTCCCAATTTTGCAAGCCTGCGTCGATGCCGAAACTGTAGTGATTGTCGAATTTGTAACCCAATCCGAAGGCTATTTCTAACGGTATGTCGGTGTCAGATTCTGAATTGGTGAGTGTTGCCGTATCTTTTTGATATTCTAATACCCCGTTTGTGAAGAATGAGCCGAAATACTCTGTTTGTTTGTAAGAAAAACTTTGTTCGCTACGGAATGTTGTTCCTGCCGTGATAGTTTTCCCATCAGTAATCTCCCAATTATATTGTAAGCCGACGTTCCAAAGAAATCCTTTGGTTTTGTATTCAAGTCTTTTTCGTGCATGGAACGAGGAATTGTCGGTAAAACTATTTTCGCCAGTGTAGTCGGTTGTCCCAAATACAAATGCTGTGTGTACACCTAACGATAATCCTTTGAATATGCGTAATCCAGTGCTTAATGCAACTTGGTTTATACCTCCGTCGCCTGTGTAGGTGTATTCGGCGAGCGAATCTTTATAATTCATTGAATAACCAACGCTATTGAACGGCAGAAGCCCTACTGCACAACCCCATCTGTCGGGAATGATAGGGAATGCCATCGAAAACGATTCCAATCCAACGCTGGAGAATGTTGCCGAAACGTCTTCTTCTTTTGCGTGTCGGATGTTCGCTCCGAGGGCGACGTTAAATAGAAATGTCTCTTTTTGTACTGAAGATTGATGTGCAGGATTAAGGAAGTTGATTTGCGTTTTCGTTTGTTGTCCTACGCCGATTCCTCCCATTGCTTGATTATATGCAGTTGAGTTTGAGAATAAATCACCATATCCATAACGCGTAAATGGCGAAGTGGTCTGTCTTTGTGCAAAAAGACCTTGCATACAACAGAACATTAGGAATATCAGTATGTTAAATCGTCTCATTATACGTTAAAACTGCATTTAATCCGATTGCCACTAAATTTGGCTGTGCAAAGATGCTATTTTTTACTCTTTTTTCAAAAAAAAGACAATCGCCTCCTGTAAGAAAAGTTGTAATGTCTTGATAAATAGATGAATAAGATTTAATATATCCGTCAATTTCATTGCAAATTCCGATAATGACACCATTTTGAATGGCTTCGATTGTGTTTTTTCCGGTCAATTTTGTTTTTTCGGTAGGGGAGAGCAATGGTAAATTTTGAGTATAATCGTGGAGTGCTTTGAAACGAGAACTCATTCCCACGGAAATGTTCCCGCCAATATAATTGGCATCTTTGTCAACGAAATCTATTGTGATAGCAGTCCCTAAATCAATAATCAGTTTATTTTTTTTCGGAGCAATTATTTCTGCTCCATTTGCTGCTGCAAGTCTGTCGAGGCCGAGTGTCGCAGGTGTTTCGTATTTATTGGAAATCAGTGTTTGGGTGTCATGTTTGAATTCTAAAAACGATACTCCGGGAAAGTGAGACATGATTTCTTGTGTGTCGATTTTTGAGACATTGCAGATTATTGCCTTTTTGCACGAAAGGTTTGAAAAATCAAAATGATTTAGTTCGGCATAGGAAATTATGTCGTGTTCGACGAGTGTGTCGTCTGAAAAAACGAAATATTTAAGGAAACTATTCCCTGCGTCGATAATTAAGTTCATATCAAAATATAAAACGGACAAAAATACAAATTGTTATGTATAAAACTAAAAAAATAAAAGAATGACATTGAAGAAATTTTGTTGGTGTTATATTTTGTTGAATAGTTTTTGAAAATTCCGAGAGAAACTGAAAATTGTAAAGTAAAAAAATATACTTTTGCAAAGTTTCTATAGAAAAATTATACAGATGTCAAAAACAATCAAATTACGAAAGGGGTTTGATATAAAGATGCAAGGCGTTGCCGAGCATATTTTTATTCAAAATCCTATGCCAGATTCAGTGGCATTGAAACCGACGGATTTTGTCGGGTTGACGGCTAAGTTGGCCGTTAAGGAAGGAGATACGGTTTTGGCTGGAGAGCCATTGTTCATTGACAAAAATCGCCCAGAAGTTCAGTTTACATCACCAGTAAGTGGTGTTGTTTCTGCTATAAATCGTGGTGCGAGACGTGCGTTGTTGAACGTGGTTGTGAAACCCGATGCTGAAATCAAGTATAAATCGTTCGACTTCGGCGATTTGGATGGTATGAACCGCGAACAGGTCGTTGCCGCTATGTTGGAGGCAGGCGTTTGGCCGTTTATTAAACAACGTCCGTTCGACATTATCGCAAATCCGAATGAGAAACCGAAATCTATTCACATTTCCACATTCGACACAGCTCCATTGGCTCCCGATTACACGTTCGCACTTGAAGAATCGGCTGCCGATTTCCAAGTTGGTGTGAATGCGTTGCGAAAATTGACCGACGGGGTAGTGAATTTAAACATTTATAAGGAAGACCGTGCGAAAACAACGTTTACGCAAATTACGGGTGCTGAACAGAATTATTTCACTGGTCCTCATCCTGCTGGTAACGTGGGTGTGCAAATCCACCACATCGACCCGATTAACAAAGGTGATGTCGTTTGGGTTGTTAATCCACAAGCAGTTGCAATAATAGGTCGCTTGTTCTCACAAAAGAAATTCGACGCCCGCGTGGTTGTCGCACTTACTGGTGCGGTGAAATCACCTCGTTATTACAAGACAGTGCTTGGCTCAAGCGTTCAGTCGTTCTTGGCTTCGGAATCAGTTTCTGATGATATGCGTGTGATTAGTGGCAATGTGTTGACGGGTACAAAACTTGGCAAGGAAGATTACATTAGCTACTACGATTCGCAAGTTACTGTAATTGAAGAAGGTAATAAACCTACATTTATGGGTTGGTTGGCTCCTGGCTTCGGAAAATATAGTTTCAGTCGTGCATTCTTCTCTTGGTTGCAGCCAAAGAAACAATTTGTGCTGAATACTAATTATAATGGCGGACCTCGTGCGTTTGTGTTCACTGGAATCTACGAACAAGTGTTGCCAATGGATATTTATCCAATGCAGTTGTTGAAGGCAATTCTGGCGGAAGACATCGACAAAATGGAGCAACTTGGCATCTACGAAGTGGTTCCTGAAGATTTCGCTCTTTGCGAATATGTTTGTCCTTCGAAAATAGAAATTCAAACTATTCTCCGTCAGGGATTGGATTTGATAAGAAAAGAACTTAATTAAAAAAGATATGAAAGCGATAGAAAATTGGATACAGAAAACCAAACCTAATTTTGAAAAGGGTGGCAAGTATGAAAAATGGCTTCCTATCTACGAAAGTTTCGAGACATTCTTGCATGTTCCCGGAAATGTAACGTTAAAAGGTAGTCACGTACGTGATGCGATAGATTTGAAACGTGCATTGATTATTGTAATCTTTGCGTTGGTTCCTGCATTATTATTTGGTATGTATAATGTAGGTTCGTTATACTACACTTCAATCGGTCAGGACTACACAATGTGGTGTGCTCTTGGCTATGGATTCTTGAAAGTGTTGCCTTTGATTGTGGTTTCGTATGTTGTGGGTCTTGGCATTGAATTTACATTCTGCTATATCCGCGGACATGAAATCAGCGAA
Organism: Bacteroidales bacterium; assembly: GCA_017516865.1. GTDB lineage: Bacteria > Bacteroidota > Bacteroidia > Bacteroidales > UBA1715 > UBA1715. The sequence continues at coordinate 65,141 of JAFXAU010000008.1, read as the reverse complement.
GGTTATCTTGTTTCTGGATTGATAATTCCAATGATTGTTCCTGTTGATATTCCTCTTTGGGAACTTGCAATCGCGGTTGCTTTTGCGGTTATTATCGGCAAGGAAGCATTCGGCGGAACAGGTATGAACATTGTAAACCCTGCACTTTTGGCTCGCGCGTTCTTGTTCTTCGCATATCCGGGCAATATGTCGGGTTCGTCGGTATGGGTGCACAGCTCTGATGTTGCTACTGTTGATGGTTTCTCTGGTGAAACTATTCTTGGTCAGTTGAACGCAGGAACTCCAGTTGACGCAATCCACAGTGTTGGTGCAAACAGTCAATTGTCAGTGTGCGATTTGTTCGTTGGAAATTATGCTGGTTGCGTCGGCGAAACTTCAGTTATTGCAATCTTGATTGGTGCAGTAATATTGTTGTACACGGGAATCGCAAGCTACAGAATTATGCTTTCGGTGTTTGCTGGTGGTTTCTTGATGGGCTTAGCAATGAACGCTATCGCTCCTGAAGGAAACATGGTGATGAATTTCCCTGCATTCCAACACTTGTTGATTGGTGGTTTCGCATTCGGTGCGGTGTTTATGGCAACAGACCCTGTGACTGCGGCTCAAACGAATGTTGGTAAATGGATTTACGGATTCTTAATCGGTGCGTTCGCAATCCTTATCCGTTGTTTGAACCCAGCTTATCCAGAAGGAATGATGCTCGCAATATTGTTGATGAACGTGTTCGCTCCGCTTATCGACCACATGGTTGTTCAGGCAAACATCAAGAGACGATTGAAACGTGCAAAAGTTACTAACGCTTAATACGGTACGACGATGGAAAAGAGTAATACATACATATTTATATATTCGGTGGCAATGGTTGTGATAATCGCAACATTGTTGTCGGTGGCTGCATTCTCGTTGAAACCTGCACAACAGGCAAATGTTAAAATTGAGAAAATGCAGAATATCTTGAATGCCGCAAAAATCGAATCGGAATCGAGCGATGCAGTGGCTAAGTTCAACGAACATGTGACAGGCTTCTTCTTCGTGAAGAATGGTTCCGCTGAAGTTGTTTCTCCAGCTGATGCGGGAATGACTGACACATTCAACGTGAAAGCTGGCGGCGATTTCTTGCCAATCTACGAAATTGAAAACGACGGCGTTGGTTCTTTCGTTGTCCCTTTGTCTGGTAACGGACTTTGGGGACCAATCCGTGGCTTTATTTCGATTGCGAAAGCTGACTGCAACACTGTTCTTGGAACGGTGTTCGACCACGACAGCGAAACTGCTGGTTTGGGTGCTGAAATCGTGAAAGAAAAATTCCGCAGCCAATTCGAAGGAAAACACATCTTTAAAGATGGTGAATTTACTTCGGTTAAGGTTGTGAAAGGTGGTGCCACAAACGATTACAACGAAGTTGATGCTATTTCAGGTTCTACAAAAACTTGCGATGGCGTTACAGCAATGTTGTTCGATTGTTTGAATGGCTATGCCGCATATTTCCAATCAGTTGCGGGTGGCTCTGCTGCTCCAGTTGAAACGGTGGCTGATTCAGTTCAAGTTGAGGCTGCGGCAGCTGATACAGTAAAAAATGTTCAATCTTTAAATTAGTAAGGCAATGGCAGAAGAAAAAGAATCATTGTTTTCTAAAAACAATTTAAAATTATTAACTGGGCCGTTGAGCTCATCAAACCCAATCACAGTTCAAGTGTTGGGTATCTGTTCCGCCTTGGCTGTTACGGCAAAGGTTGAGTCGGCAATCGTTATGGCATTGGCTGTGACTATCGTTGTCGGTGTTGCAAATATGGCGATTTCGTTGCTGAGAAATACAATTCCTAACCGAATCCGTATTATTGTTCAGTTGTTGGTTGTTGCCACTTTGGTAATTATGGTTGACCAAATTTTGAAAGCATTCTCATACGGCGTGAGCAAACAACTTTCGGTATATGTTGGTTTGATTATCACCAACTGTATTGTGATGGGGCGTATGGAAGCATTTGGTTTGGCAAATAAACCTTGGCCTTCGTTGCTCGATGGTCTTGGCAATGGCTTGGGCTATGGTATGATTTTGGTCATCATCGCTGTTGTTCGTGAACTGTTTGGTGCAGGAACAATCACGTTGCCGGGTATTGGTGAATTGCAGATAATTCCACAGGGATTATACGAATGCGGATACGAAAACAACGGTTTCTTCCTGATGCCTCCAATGGCGTTGATTATCGTTGCAATCATCATCTGGATTCAACGTTCACGCAACAAAGATTTAATTAAGAAGTAGGAATTTTAAAAGATTACGATTATGGATTTGTTAAACTTATTCGTTAAATCAATTTTTATAGACAACATGGTGTTCGCATTCTTCTTGGGAATGTGTTCATTCATTGCTGTTTCTAAAAATGTAAGTACTGCGGCTGGTCTTGGTCTTGCAGTAACATTTGTATTGACAGTTACAGTTCCTATTGATTACATGTTGGATAAATATGTTTTGCAAGCGGGAGCTTTGACATGGTTGAGCGACAGTTTTGCCAATGTTGATTTGAGTTTCTTGAGTTTCATTATCTTCATAGCCGTGATTGCCTCGTTTGTGCAATTGGTTGAGATGATTGTGGAAAAATACGCTCCGGCGTTGTATTCTTCTCTTGGTATTTTCTTGCCGTTGATTGCTGTAAACTGTGCTATATTGGGTGCATCGTTGTTTATGCAACAGCGTGGCTATGAAACATTGGGCGAAGCAACTGTGTTCGGCTTCGGTTCTGGTGTTGGATGGTTCTTGGCTATAGTCGGCATTGCCGCAATTAACGAGAAAATCAAATACTCGCACGTTCCCGATGCGTTGAAAGGTGTTGGTATCACTTTCATCGTAACTGGTTTGATGGGTGTTGCGTTTATGAGTTTTATGGGAATTAAGTTATAATTAAAAAATAGACTGAAATGATATTATGTGATGCTTCAGCAGGTTTGGTAATAGGTACAAGTGTTCTTGTATTCCTGCTCATAATTATATTGTTGGTAGCGTTGCTTTTGTTTGCAAAGGCAAAATTGTTACCATCGGGAAAAGTTCAGTTATTCATTAACGACAAAGAGCCGATGGAAGTAAATCCTGGCAGTTCTTTGTTGAGTACTATGCAAGGACAAAATATCCTCCTTCCTTCTGCTTGTGGTGGAAAAGGAGCTTGCGGTATGTGTCGTTGCCGTGTAACTGAAGGTGGCGGCGATATATTGCCGACAGAAAAAGACTTCTTCAGCCGTAAGGAGCAAAGTGATAACTGGCGTTTGGCTTGTCAAGTGAAGGTTAAAAACGACATTCATGTTCAGATTCCAGAGTCTGTTCTTGGTATTAAGGAATGGGAATGCGAAGTTATTTCCAATAAGAATGTGGCCACATTCATCAAGGAATTCAAGGTTAAATTGCCTGCTGGCGAACACATGAATTTCCTTCCTGGTTCGTATGCCCAAATTAAAATTCCTGAATACGACATCAACTATGCTGATTTCGACAAGAGCTTGATTGGCGATTTGTATATCCCTGCTTGGGAGAAATTCGGATTGTTTGGGTTGCATCAGAAGAACACGGAACCTACAGTTCGTGCATATTCTATGGCCAACTATCCTGACGAAGGTGATATTATGACGTTGACAGTTCGTATTGCAACGCCTCCATTCAAACCGAAAGACCAAGGCCCTGGCTTTATGGATGTTCCTTGTGGTATTGCCTCTACGTACATCTTCTCGTTGAAACCAGGCGACAAGGTAATGATGAGCGGTCCTTACGGAGATTTCCATCCAGTATTCGACAGCAAACGCGAAATGATTTGGGTTGGTGGTGGTGCCGGTATGGCTCCGTTGCGTGCTCAGATTATGCACATGCTTAAAACGTTGCATACCCGCGACCGCGAAATGCACTACTTCTACGGCGCACGTGCTATCGATGAGGTGTTCTTTATGGAAGACTTCTTGGAATTGGAAAAAGAATATCCTAATTTCCACTTCCACTTGGCTCTTGACCGTCCTGATCCAAAGGCTGACGCAATGGGCGTTAAATATACTCCGGGCTTCATTGCTCCAGTTATGGGCGACACCTATCTGAAACAGCACGAAGCACCAGAAGATATTGAATACTACTTGTGCGGTCCTCCAATGATGGCTAAGACAGTGCTTGATTTGCTTGATAGCCTTGGTGTTGAAAGCAACATGATTCGCTTCGATAACTTCGGCGGATAATGTGAAAACATGAGAAAGCAAAATTTAAAAGGTTAATTAATTGAGAATAGAGGCGTGCTATGGTGTACGTCTCTATTTTTTTGAGAAAAAAATGAAACGTATTTGTTTAATTGTAGCCCTTTCGCTAATTGCATTCGGCAGTTTTTCGCAAATTGACACGGTAAATGCGAATAAATCAGTATTTTCAAAAGTAGAGGATTGGTATAGCCAGAATATGAACTACGTGACAGTAGCCACGTTGATGACCATAGAAAGTTCTTTCATTCCATTTCCCTCGGAAATAGTCATTCCGCCTGCGGCATACGTTGCCTGCAACGAAGGAAACGATATGAATATAATTCTCATCGTGTTGTTCGGAACGCTTGGATCACTGCTTGGTGCACTTATAAACTATTTTCTTTCGCTTTGGCTTGGACGACCAATTATTTACAAGTTTGCCGATAGTAAATTCGGACATTTGTGTCTGTTGAGTGGAGAGAAAGTACAACATGCCGAGGAGTATTTCAACGAGTACGGGAAAGTTTCCACATTTATAGGAAGATTGATTCCTGCTGTTCGTCAGTTGATTTCGATTCCCGCGGGACTGTCGCGGATGAAATTGCCGACATTTATAACATTTACAGCGCTTGGTGCAGGAATTTGGAACACAGTGTTGGCTGCATTGGGCTATTTCGCCCATGGTCAACAGGATTTAATAAACAAATATAGCCACGAACTTGGTTATGGTATTCTTATCATTGTTTGCGTAGTTGCGGCAATATTTGTTGTTCGCTATCTTCGGGGAAAGGGTAAAAAGTAAGTCAATTCTTTTGATTTTCCTTTGTTGGTAAAGCTAGCAAATAATCATTGAAGACACTTAATTTTACACAAAATAAAAATCTTGTCCGTGTGTGTCAATCTCGGAGAGAGAAATCTCTTGTAGTGTTCCGTTTTTTAATATGTTAGGCTTGTAGCCGAGTTCAGTGAGAATTGCAAAGCATTCTTTTCGGTTTTCTTCGCCCCCCAATTCGGCTTGTATCATAGGATGATGTTTTGCAAGCGTCTGACGCATATTGGCAAATACGTTGTGCTCGTAGCCTTCCACGTCAATTTTTAGAAAATCAATACGTTCAATGTTTTTAAAGAGTTCGTCGGGAATTTTCATTGTCACCTCGAAAGTCTGTTCGTAGGAGCTATCGTTATTTTCTATGACTTTTGTCATGCCGTGATGGACAGTCCCTTCTACAACTGGCATTCCCATCTGAACTGTTGTTTCCTCGCCTCCGAGAGCGTAAGGAAGAAGTTCTGCATTGTTCATGTTTGTCCGTGCTACGTTGCCTTTCCAAATTTCTCCAAACAACGGCACAGGTTCAACTGCATATACTTTGCCGTTTTTGCCGACATATTTACTAAGAAAATACGAAAAATATCCAAGATTTGCTCCAATGTCAATACATGAGAATCTAGGCTGGATAATGCTTTTTAGGTAGTGAATCTCGGGATATTGCGATTTCCCGTATCCCAACGAGATGAGACGAATATATGTACGACTGACAATCCGAAGATAGTTCTTTAGCCCAAATATCTTGTATATCAGAAATTTAATACGTCTCATAGTTCAAAGATTTTGTTTTTTGGGGACTGATTGTCAACTTCGGTAGTGTTACTGCTTTTAGAATCGTTTCCTGTATTGAACACGAGTGAAATTGTCAATGTAAATAACTGTGATTGAGTGATATTGCTGAAGTTCCCAAGGGAACCATTATAGTTTGGATTAAGAAAATCGTTGAAATAATAAGTTCCTTTTATGTTGATAGAATACGGAGTCTGTATTCCAAAGAAAACCGATGGAATGAATGTCGGGGTGGCATTGCTTGTCCATTCTCCCGATTTTGAAACATCGCGAGAACTTCCATTTTTGTATAATTTTTGGCGATAGTGAAATGCCCAGTCTATTCCGCCGCCGCCGTATGCCCACATTTCTTTTTTCAGAGAACCGCATTTGATTGCAAGTGACGCACCTGCGGCAAAAACACGTCGTTTTATTTTTTTATATTGCGTTGTTTCGCTGTTTTGAGTGATTTCTTCGTCTTTAGTTTTAATACCGATATTCTTTATCGCAATACCAGGAACAATGCCGAACGTCTTGCCGAAATCCAAGTGCATGTAATAGGGGAAGTTTGTGAAACATGTAGCACGAACTCCGTCGCGTGCGGGGTTGTTATCTGAAAATGATGTTTGTGCTATTTGCAGAATACATTCAAGCGGTTCTGTGAAATACACGCGTTTTGTTTTCTCTTGGGCAGAAGCCGCAAAAGTCGAAATGAGTATAAGGAGCGATGTAATAATTTTTTTCATCTGATAAGATTTTCTATGACTTTCCCCGTTGCCATGTTCGGTTTAGCCGTTTTTGTTAAATCGCACAAAGTTACGATAATATCGGTAATTTCTATTGGTTGTCTCATGATTTTTGGTTCCATTTTCCATCCGTACCAGATGAGGGGAACGTGTGTGTCGAAGTTGTAGGGCGACATGTGTGTGCCGACGCTTTCCACCGACTGCTCGCACCAGCCAGGCTTGAGTGTAATGAATACGTTTCCCGACCTACCTCCGTGGTAAGCGTTGTCGACCAATCGGAATGTTTCGTTGGAACAGAAATTGTGTGACGAAAGCCACGTTGCTCCAACAGCCGATTGCACACTATTCAGCGACAGTAGGAAGGTTGCACAGTCGTCTTCGACTTCGGCAATTGTGCGGTTATATTTTTTTATGGCCTTTTTATCGAGATATATCTGCAAATCTTGATAATGTTCAATCCAGTCAGCTTCGCCAAATGTCACATCAAGGTGTTTGTCAAGAAGATACATTGTTTCGTTCGGTTTGAAAATGCCCGTTTTCGTTGCTTTTTGTTGGTCGCTTTTGGGAGAAAAAGACATACCGTGGTTTGATGTGAGAATAAGTAGAAAGTTGTCTTTCCCAATGTGCGTTTCCAAATAATTTAAAAGAAATGTCAATTCAAAATCGAGGCGGATATACGTGTCTTCAACTTCTTTGGAAAGACAGCCGAACCTGTTTCCTATTTCTTCGGTCGCAGTGTATGCAATTGTAAGAAAATCAGTGTTGTTCGCACTTTTTCCTAAGCGCTCCTGTTCTATAAGTTCTATGGCAAAATCTTTAATGTATGTATTGCCGAACGGTGTGGTTTTCAGTATTTTATAAGGTTTGTATGAATCCTTGAATTTTTGTAGATTATAGGGGAATGTTGATTGATTTCGGAAGCCTATTTCGTATTTTGAGTTATCGTTAGCCGATTCTTTGTATTTTTCGATAGGTAGGAAAGTGTTCCATGTGCGGTTTATGTAGAGTTTCGCCAGTCCTTTTTTATTGAATGCGTAGAACCAGGCAGGGAGTACTTTGTTATAATAGGTGCTGCTTGTCCATTCACCCGTATATTCATCTAACCAGAACACGCCGTTGGCGTTGTGTCCTGCACAAAGTACTGCGGCTGTCGGGTCGAGACTTATGGTGTACGAACGCGAACGTCCGAATGTCTGTGTAGTAAGTTCTTCTCCGAATGTCGAACCAATGAGGTTTGTTGCGGAGACAGCGTATTCGGCATGAGGTTGCGAGCCTATGTTGGGATAATTCTTGTCGGCTGTGGCGTGTATTTGAGAACCATTATTTTTGTTGTACCATTGGTTTCCGATAATGCCGTGCTGCGATGGTGTGGTGCCAGTAGAAATAGAGGCAAATGAACTTGCAGTGCTTGGATAGGAAAAATTCACGTGTGCATCGATGCATTGTGTACCGTACGACATGATTTTTTTGAAACCCTCATTGGAATAATGTGGACTGAAGCGCTCGAGATATTCGTAACGCATTTGTTCCACAATGACGAGAACTACCAATCGAGGTTTTTCGGGCTTTTTCGATTGACCGTACCCGAACGAAAACAATCCCGCCAAAAGCAGGATTGTAAGTACAAATCGGGCAGTTTTGCGAATCATTAGAATGCTTTGAGACTAAGGTCTAAACTGCTGATATGGTGAGTGAGCGCACCGACCGAAATATAGTCTACGCCAGCTTCGGCATACGCACGGATAGATTCTTTTGTGATTCCTCCTGACGATTCAGTTTTGCATTTTCCGTTTATAAGAGCAACGGCAGTTTTTGTTTCTTCGGGAGTGAAATTGTCAATCAGTATTCTGTCTACATCGAAAGTAAGAATTTCCTTGATTTCATCGAGGGTGCGGGCTTCAACTTCAATTTTAAGATTTTTACCCTTTGCCTTGAGATATTCTTTCGTCTTTGTGATTGCAGCTGTAACGCCACCAGCGTAGTCAATATGATTGTCTTTAATTAAAATCATGTCGTACAGACCGATACGGTGGTTTTCGCCTCCGCCGACTTTTACTGCATATTTTTCCAAAAGGCGAAGTCCTGGAGTAGTTTTACGAGTGTCGAGAATTTTTGTTCCCGTTCCTTCCAATATTTTTACGTATTCGTGTGTCTGTGTTGCAATTCCGCTCAATCGTTGCATGAAATTAAGAACGAGGCGTTCTGTCTGAAGAATGGAAATTGTCTTTCCTTCTACGACAAAAGCCACGTCGCCTTTTTTAATTGCATCGCCGTCGTGTAAATATTGCGTCATTTTAAGTGTCGGGTCGAATTTTGCAAATATTTTTTTTGCCAATTCCACACCGCAGAGAATGCCGTCTTGTTTAACCAAAAGGCGTGCACGTCCTTCGAGGTCGTGAGGAATGCACGAAAGGGTTGTGTGGTCACCGTCGCCTATGTCTTCTTTAAATGCGATGTCGATTACAGCATCAATAAGTGGATTGTCAATCATAATATGTCAAATTTAAATTTGATGTAAAAATACAAAATAGTTTAAATTGTTGCTTTCTTATAAAGGAAGAACGCTATTATTGCGTACAAGAAATTCGGCATCCATACAGAAATGAACGGACTGAAGCCCAGATTCAGCGTGAATGTCGTGCTAACTTGCAACAACAAAATATAGGTAAAGCACAGTGTGGTTCCGATAACAATATTTATGACTGTTCCGCCTCGTTTTTTCTTGTTGGACAGACATACACCCAAAAGTGTGAGAATGAATGTCGAGAACGGCAAGGCCCATCGTTGGTGCTTTTCAATCATGAGTTTCTCAATATTGTCGGTTCCTTGTAATTTCTGTGTTTCTATAAATTCATTTAGTGCGACAATGTTCATTTTTTCGACATAGGAGTCGCGCATTTTCAAGTCTTTTGCCTCCAAATAGCAGGCAGTATCGAGGCGTGCTCCTTTAATATGTTTTTCCACGTCGCCGCTCAGGTCGCGGATAAAGTAATTATAAACAGTCCATACGTTTTTTGTGGAATCCCATCGGGCATAGTCGCTGGTAAGTTTTGATATAAGTTTGCCGTCTTCGAATTTCTCTATTGCAAATCTAAAAGCATTTTCAGAGTCAACGTTGTAGCTGTCCATGTAAACGAACATTCCAGGTCGCACTTGCCTATGTATGTTTTTTTCCCAGTTTTGGTACTTGTTTCCTACGTATTTGTCTTCGAAATCTATTCGTACTTTGTTCGATTCTGGAATGACGTAAAGAATGAGAGCCCACGATATAATTGCCAGAAATCCCGCCGTAATCATATATGGGACAAGAAAACGGTGAAAACTGATGCCGCCTGCGTGCATTGCAATGATTTCGCTGTTCGCAGCCATTTTCGACGTAAAGAAAATGACGGAAATAAACACGAACATTGACGAAAACATGTTGGCGTAGTATGGAATAAAATTGAGGTAATAATCAAAAATGATTGCTTTTATTGGCGCCTTGTGCGAGATAAAGTCGTCATATTTTTCTTGAAAGTCAAAAATAATGGCAATTGCCATTATGAGAACCATCGAAAGGAAGAAAGTTCCAAGAAATTTTTTGATAATATACCAGTCAAGTCGTTTTATCATACTCGTTGAGACAATTGAATTACCATTTTATTTTTCCATTCACAGAATGTGTCGTTTTGAATGTGTCGGCGTGCTTCCGAAACCAAAGCCAGATAGAAACCTAAATTATGAATGCTGGCGATTTGCGCGCCTAAGATTTCGTTGCATTTAATAAGATGATGGAGATACGCTTTGGAATATTCCGTATCGACAAACGTGGCTCCGTTTTCTTCGATGGGCGAGAAGTCGTTTTCCCATTTCTTGTTTTTTATATTGATAATGCCGTCCCATGTGAACAGCATGCCGTTCCGCCCGTTTCGTGTCGGCATCACGCAGTCGAACATGTCAACGCCACGGTAAATTGCTTCCAAAATGTTCACAGGTGTTCCTACGCCCATAAGGTAGCGGGGCTTGTCTTTCGGAAGAATGTCGTTTACAACTTCAATCATTTCGTACATCACGTCTTCAGGTTCGCCTACCGCAAGTCCGCCGATTGCGTTCCCTTCGCGGTTGAGCGAGGTAATGTATTCCGCAGATTTTATGCGTAAATCTTTATATGTGCAGCCTTGAACTATCGGGAAAAAAGTCTGACTGTAACCGTAGAGCGGTTCTGTTTCGTCGAAATGTTTGATTCCTCTGTCGAGCCATCTGTGCGTCAGGTCGAGAGATTTTTTCGCATAATTGTAGTCGGCGGTTCCTGGTGTACATTCGTCAAGTGCCATGATAATGTCGGCACCGATAATTCTTTGGGTGTCGACAACATTTTCGGGGGTGAACAAATGTTTTGACCCGTCGATGTGCGAACGGAAATGGGCCCCTTCTTCGGTAAGTTTTCGGTTTTCGGTAAGCGAAAAGACTTGAAAACCGCCGCTGTCGGTCAATATTGGCTTGTCCCAACCGTTGAATTTGTGGAGTCCACCGGCTTCTTTAAGTATGCTCAACCCTGGTCGAAGATATAGGTGGTATGTATTTCCAAGAATGATTTGTGCTTTTACTTCGTCTTTCAGTTCTCTAATGTGAACGCCTTTAACCGTTCCTGCCGTTCCGACGGGCATGAATATCGGCGTAAGGATTTCTCCGTGGTCGGTTGTAATGCGTCCTGCACGGGCGTTACAATGACTGCTTGTATGTTGAACTTCGAACTGCACAGACTAATTTTTGACAAAGATAGAATTTATTCTGACTGGTGAAAAACAGATTGTTATAATTCCGTGATAAACTTCTGCATTTCGGCATGTAATGTCCGGGCATAATCATAACTGTGATACGACGTGGCTATTGTGCTGTTTTCACAGTATAGCACCTTGCTTACCCATTGCAGACCGATGAACGAACTGCATAATACTATGTCGTTGCATTGCAGTAAATCGTTTTTTGTAAGAAATTCTTTCCGAGAAACGTTCCAGCTGTTTCGTTCAAGAAAACTGACGTATAATTTTGTGAACGGTAACGTGTTGTCGGTGACGAAAATAGTGTCGTTCTGTAAAAAAAGAATGTCGGCACCTTCAATGTCCGAAAGTCTGTCGGTTTTGTCGCAATAACACGAAAAATTTTTTTCTTCTGGCAAAGTGAATGACGAAATTCTGTCGGTTGTTTGGATCGTCTTTGCCGTTGTATCAATTTGAATGACAAGACCTTCACGGTTGAAAAAATATTTTTCTTCGTCTAAAGGGGAAACGAACAGACAATAATTTACGCTACTTTTTTCAGGGTAAATTTGCCAAAACACAAGCAATTGACAAAATCCGCCTTTGTAAACTTTATTTACATTAAGCAATCGATGAATTTGATGGTCAATGTTTTGGGTGGTAATTGCATTGGAAATTTCTACATTTCTTTTTTTTAGCCTTTTGCAAATATTCTCGACGTGTGCCGAAAGACAGAACGGACGTGTGTTGTAAAGTCTGATGTCTTCTTTTTCACATTCGTTCACAACGAAAATCGGTGCCTTGTTGAGCGTTTCGATTTTCGTCAATTCATTATTATAAATGCAGAAATTTTTTGCCACCGTTAAAAATTCTTGCTTTGTGTCGGGAATACCGCAGGATATTGAAATGCCTTGTTGATAGTCTTTTTCGCATTCGTTTCGCGAATGAAACGGAACAATTCGTCTTTGTCTTTGCAATGGAAATAATAGTTGTTTCCTTTGAAAAGTACGTTGAAAGAATAGTCTTTATTGATTTGAATTAAGGCATGAGCAGAAATAATGTTTGCCACAAGAACCGTCAAATCATAGTTGTTTTCTTGTTGAATGTCGGCTGTCGAAATAGTGTCGTTTTCGTTTATGACGGGAATTATTCCTAACGAAAGTAATTTTTTGAACGTGTTTCGTGCGTTGAATTGCTGTTTTTGATTGTCAATAATGTCTCTTGCAAGCAAAACTTGGGCAATCATTTGAGTATATTCGTCAAAAATATTTTGATAGCGTTTGATTAACTCAACTTGCCCGATTGCGGCGAGAGCCTGTTTGTCACTCAACTCCGTTGGATACTTTGAAATCCTTGCCTGTTCTATACCGGAGGCAATTGCACCAGCCGTGACGAGTATGACGTCGTTCTCGCTGTTGCGAATGTTCGACAACACCATTGCAATGTGGTTTAACATGTCTTTTTGAATGAAATACTTCTCGTTTGTAAGTACTTCTTCCTCTACGTTGAAAACTAATCGTAATTTTGTCATTCGATTTATGCTTAAAAATTGCTCGTAAATATATATTTTTACTTGCGAATTTTAAAACAAATTTTCAATGAGGAAATTTTTTTTCTTTTTACGGAAAAACAAGGTCGAAATTTTATCGGTCATTTTGTTCTCGTTCGGCATGGCAATGATACTTCTGCTGCTGCCAAACGAAAAGAAATTTGAGTATGAATATCAGCAAAACAAGGTGTGGTTTCACGACGATTTGTACGCGCCGTTTACGTTTTCGATAGACAAAACTGAAGAAGAAATTCAGTCGCAACGCGATAGTGTGATGAAAACTTTTTCGCCGTATTACGTTTTCGACACGACAATTTATGCGAAAGTGTGTGATTCAATTTATTCGCAGTATATGCGTGTTTTCGGTTCTCAAATTCCAGATACGGTTGATGTTCCGAGTTTTCATTCTTTGATGGTAAATCAGGGGATGAACGGTTTTGAGAAAAAGTTGCGGACGATTTATGCTAATGGAATCATTGATGTGCAGAAACCATACAAAACGCTTGTTGTTGAAAAAATTCCGCTGCGGAAGAAAATTTCAATCAATTCGGTCCTCACGTTGCCCGAAGCTCATGGCGACTTGATGCAGGAAATCCCTGCGTCTTTCGATTCACTCCAGCGCGTTCGTTTCAAGGAAATTATTTATTCTTCGCTTGTGCCGAATACATTATATGAAGAAGAAGAATCGTCGAAACAAAAGGCAAAATTGCTTTCGACGGTCTCCGAAAAACACGGTTACGTGAGTGAAGGCACGCGAATAATCAGCCGTGGCTCCGTTGTGACGGAAAAAGACAAGAAAATTCTTGATTCTTTGAAAAAAGAATACGAATCGGGAAATGTTACGTTCGACGGCAAAATTGCAATTCTGACGGGGCATCTGATTTTGTTGCTCGTCTCGTTTATCGTGCTGCTGCTGCTGATAAAATATTCCGACCTTGAAGCATTCACCAGCGTGAAAAATTCATTGTTCCTCGTCACGGTGGTTGTGATGTTCGTGGCTTTGGCTACGGCAACGCTCAAATTCAACCACATCAGCATTTATTTGATTCCGTATGTGGCATTGCCGATACTGATAAAAAACTTTATGAACGTGCGTGTGGCATTGTTCGTGCATATAGTCACAATGATGATTATCGGTTTCATCGCACCGAATCCGTTCGATTTTATTTTCTTGCAAATTTCCGTCGGTGCCATAGCCATTTATAGTTTGGGAAACCACTATCAGCGTAGTTTTTTGTTTTGGACGGCAATTTTGAGTTTTGTCTCGTATACAATTATATATTTCGGACTTTCGCTAGTCAAATTGGGTGGTGTTTCCGATATTGACTGGACTCAGCTGTTGTGGTTCTTGGCAAGTTGTGTGCTATTGCTGACAACGTATTTGTTGATTTTTATTTTTGAAAAAATATTCCGTTTCCCATCAGACATAACATTGTTTGAGTTGTCGGACACGAGTCGTGGTTTGTTGCGTGAATTGTCAGACAAGGCTCCAGGAACATTCCAACATTCGTTGCAGGTGGCAAATTTTGTTGAGGTCGCATTACGTGAAATTGGAGGAAATGCGCTATTAGGACGAATTGGCGGTTTGTACCACGATATAGGTAAATTGAAAAATCCAGCTTTTTTTGTTGAAAATCAGACATTTAAGGAAAATCCTCATGATAACCTTCCTCCTGAGAAAAGTGCGGAGATTATTATCAACCATGTGATTTATGGACGTGAACTTTCTCGGAAAAATGGCTTGCCGTATTCATTGGAGAAAATTATTTACGGTCATCACGGAAACTCAAAGACAATGTTTTTCCTTGACAAGTACAAAAAAATGCATCCGGGTGAGGAATTTGACGAAAAAATGTTCCAATATCCAACGTCGAAGGTTGTGAATAAAGAACTTGCGGTTATCATGATAGCAGACGCGGTTGAAGCGGCTTCGCGGAGTGCGCACTTGGAAACACGTGAACAAATCGAAGTCCTGGTGCAAAAAATCGTCGACCATCTAATTCAAAGTAAGCAGTTGGAATATGCCGACATCACGCTCAAGGATTTAGATATTGTAAAATCGGTGTTCGTCGAGAAGTTGATAAACTTGTATCATGCTCGTGTCCCATATCCCGAAGATGAAGATAAGAAATAATGGAACGATATTCAATACACGGAATTTTTCTCGGAACCGGAACGTCGCAAGGTGTTCCTGTGATTGGTTGTCATTGTGCAGTGTGCGAATCTTCCGACCCTCGTGACAGTCGTCTTCGTACGGCGTTTTATTTGGACGTCAATGGGGTACATTTTGTGATTGATACAGGCTGTGATTTTCGTCAGCAAATGTTGGCGCATAAAATTGAATCGCTTGATGCTCTGCTGATTACACACGAACATAAAGACCATCTTGCTGGACTTGATGATATTCGGCCGTTTAATTTCATGCGAATGCAGCCTATGCCGATTTTTGCCGAAAAACGTGTCGCCGATGCAATTCGTCGGGAATTTTCGTATGTATTTTCCGATCATCCCTATCCTGGCGTTCCGATGATGGATATTCATGAAATAACGGAGCAGGCATTTGATTATAAGGGAATTAAGATTCAGCCGTTGCGGGTGAAACATTTAGAATTGCCGATTTTTGGCTATAGAGTAGGACAGTTTGCCTATATAACCGATGCTTCGAGTATTTCCGATGAAACAATGAAACTGCTTGAAAATGTTGAGGTTTTGGTGATAAATGCTCTTCGGTTCAAACCACATTATTCTCATTTTTGTGTTGCACAGGCGTTGGAAATTATAGAAAAAATTAAGCCCAAACAGGCTTATTTGACACATTGCAGTCACGATATCGGTTTGTATGTGGAAACAAGTCGGGGACTTCCCGAAAATGTGCATCTGGCGTATGATGGACTTACAATAGAATTATGAGTTATGGGAGTTAAGGCAATTTTTCTTGATAGAGACGGTGTTATTAACGACGGTACATTATATTATACGTATCGAAAAGAAGATTTTAAATTCAATCGAGGCATTTTTACTGGTTTGCGTATGCTTCGCGATGCCGGCTTTATATTTATTGTCATAACCAATCAGGCAGGCGTTGCCAAGGGGATTTATACTGAAAAAGATGTTGAAAATCTCCATGCGTATATGTGTGACGAACTAAAAAAACGTGGAATTGAAATTGCTGCCGTGTATTATTGTCCGCATTATCCAGAAATATCAGGGCCATGCGAGTGTCGTAAACCTGGAACAAAAATGATTGACGATGCCGTAGTCCAATTCAACGTCGACCGTTCATCCTCATTCCTCATTGGCGACGGAGAACGCGACATTGAAGCTGCCCGTCGTGCGGGGATTACAGGTGTAAAAATTGGTAAAAACGAGTCTATAGTGCCATATTGCAGAAAAATAATTAGTCAATAAGAAACGATTTTCACTTGTTCATAACTCGTAAATTATTCCTGTTCGAGAAATTCTTTCGTTTCGGGAGGAAAAAGTACATTTGCCATAAAATTCCGAAGATAGCAAATGGCAGAAACCTTAGAATATACCGAAGAAAACATAAAAACCCTCGAGGGTGTTGAACATATTCGGCTTCGTCCGGGTATGTACATTGGCAAACTTGGCGATGGCTCTCATCCTGAAGATGGAATTTACGTGTTGATAAAGGAAGTTATCGACAACTCTATTGACGAATTCCGCATGGGGGCGGGAAAGGTGATTGATGTGACAGTGAAAGACGGCAAGGTTTCTGTTCGCGACTATGGACGTGGTATTCCGTTGGGAAAACTGCTTGACTGCGTGTCGATTTTGAACACAGGTGCTAAATACGATTCAAAGGCATTTAAGAAATCAGTCGGATTGAACGGTGTTGGTACTAAGGCTGTCAATGCACTCTCGTGGAAGTTCTCTGCTCAGTCGTTCCGTAACGGGGAGACGCGTAGGATTGAGTTCAAGCAGGGGAAACTTGATTCTGATTCGGGAGTTATAAAAGCTGATGGTAACGTTCCACAAGGTACGCTTATTGAATTCGAGCCGGATTCAAGTAAAGGACTCTTTGAGAATTATGCGTTCCGTGACGAGTTTATAGAACCGATGATGCGCAATTACTCGTATCTAAACACGGGATTGACAATAAATTATAATGGTCAGAAGTTCAACTCAAAAAATGGCTTGTGGGATTTGCTGACCGAGAATTTTGCGAAAGAGCAGATAGAACCTTTGTATCCGATTATCCATCTTAAAGGCGAAGATATTGAAATTGTACTGACTCATACGGAACAGATAGGCGAAGAGTATTTTTCATTTGTAAACGGTCAGCATACAATTCAAGGAGGAACGCATCAGGCGGCGTATAGAGAGGCTATTGGTAGAACGATAAAGGAGTTTTTCAACAAGAATCAAGAACTTTCTGATATTAGAAACGGCGTGGTCGGAGCTATTGCACTCAATGTGGAGGAACCAGTCTTCGAAAGTCAGACTAAGGTGAAACTTGGTTCGCGCGATATGGCACCTACCGAGGGCAGTATCTCCGTCAACAAGTTTGTGAACGATTTTGTGAAACAGGAACTTGACGATTACTTGCACAAACATCCCGAAATTACCGAGGTGATGGCGAAGAAAATCCAAGATTCCGAAAAAGAACGAAAGGCCATCGATGTCGTGCGCAACAAGGCAATGACAAAGCGTGCAAGTTTGCATAATCCGAAACTCCGCGATTGTCGTGTGCATTACAATACAAATCATGAACTCCGCGATGAGACGAGTCTTTTCATTACCGAGGGTTTGTCGGCCAGCGGTTCGATTACAAAATCAAGAAATGCGTCGACGCAAGCTGTGTTTAGTTTGAGAGGGAAGCCCAAGAATGCGTACAAGGCAAAGAAACAAGACATATATGGAAACGAAGAGTTAAATCTTCTTTTGGCGGCACTCAACATCGAAGGTTCGTTGGAAAATCTTCGTTACAACAAAGTTGTAATTGCCACCGATGCCGATGTTGATGGTATGCACATACGTATGTTGTTGATTTCGTTCTTTTTAATATATTGCCCGAGCCTTGTTCGCGAAGGACACGTGTACATTTTGCAGACTCCGTTGTTCCGTGTCCGCAATAAAAAAACGACAAAATATTGCTATACGGAAGAAGAACGTTTGGCTGCCTTGAAATCAATTTCGGATCCGGAAATTACACGATTCAAAGGTTTGGGTGAAATCTCGCCGGATGAGTTCTCGGTATTCATCGGGAAAGATATACACTTGGAACCTGTGGTAATTGACCACGACACGCCAATTAACGATATTCTGAGGTTCTACATGGGTGACAATACTCCAGAAAGACAGAATTTCACTATGGAAAACCTGCGAGTCGATATCGACGAAATATGATGAATTTCGTCATAAAATTGTTAATATCTTCGTTCGTTCAGATATTATATGGTATCTCATTTTTAATATTTTTGTGACGTCAAAATAAAAATTTACACGGATGAATAGAGACAATACAATCTTTGATTTAATCGAAAAAGAACATCAAAGACAGATGCGGGGCATAGAACTTATTGCTTCGGAAAACTTTGTAAGTGACCAAGTTATGCAGGCAATGGGTTCGTACTGCACAAACAAGTATGCTGAAGGTTACCCAGGCAAACGTCATTATGGCGGTTGCGAAGTTGTTGACGAAATTGAAACATTGGCAATAGAACGTCTGAAAAAATTGTACGATGCCGAGTTTGTAAACGTGCAACCTCACTCTGGTGCTCAGGCTAATGGTGCGGTTCTGCTTTCAATTTTGAATCCTGGCGACAAATTCATGGGTTTGGATTTGAACCACGGTGGACACTTGTCTCATGGCTCTCCAGTAAATACGTCGGGACTTATCTATCATCCAGTTCCATATTTCTTGAACAAAGAAACTGGTCGTGTTGATTACGATGAAATGGAAAAAATCGCATTGGCAGAAAAACCAAAATTGATTATTGGTGGTGGTTCTGCCTATAGCCGCGAATGGGATTATGAAAGAATGCGTGCTATCGCCGATAAAGTTGGTGCTATTTTCATGGTCGATATGGCTCACCCTGCTGGTTTGATTGCTGCAGGTTTGTTGAAAAACCCTGTGAAATATGCTCACATCGTTACGTCTACGACACACAAGACATTGCGTGGCCCTCGTGGAGGTATTATATTGATTGGCAAGGATTTCGAAAACCCATGGGGAAAGAAAACACCGAAAGGCGTGGTAAAAACTATGGGTCAATTGATAAATTCCGCTGTATTCCCAGGAATGCAGGGTGGTCCGCTTGAACATGTGATTGCGGCAAAAGCCGTTGCGTTTGGTGAAGCACTCGCTCCAGAATTCAAAACGTACCAAGAACAAGTTAAGAAAAATGCAGCAGTGATGGCTGAATCATTTATGTCAAAAGGCTACAAAATCATTTCCGATGGAACCGACAACCACTCTATGTTGGTTGACTTGCGTCCGAAAAATGCAGAATTGACGGGTAAAATTGCTGAAGAAGCATTGGTCGCTGCCGATATTACAACGAACAAGAACCTTGTTCCATTCGATACTCGTAGCGCATTCCAAACTTCGGGATTGCGTTTTGGCACACCAGCAATCACAACTCGTGGCGTGAAAGAAAACGAAATCCGTACAATCGTAAACTTGATTGACAAAGTTCTGGAAAAACCGACAGACGAAAACAATATCGCTTCTGTCCGCAAACAAGTAAACGAAATGATGGCACAATATCCGTTGTTTGCGTACTAAGAATTTTCACTTCGTTATTCGATAGACTAACGTACAAGTTTATAATAAAGAAGGAAACGATGTGGTCGTTTCCTTCTTTGTTTTCAGAATACTTGACCTTGTGTTTGCTGGTCTCGTAATGCTTCCCCTATGAAATCGAATATTTATAAAAAGTTGAGATGGAAACTTTATTCTTCCGTCTCGTTTTCTTTTGCTCGTCTTTCCTTCAATATTTTTTCATTTTCGGCAACAACCTTGTCTGAAAGAGGGTAGAAGAAAAAAATGATGATGGAAATCACGCCAAGAATAGAAGGGATGATCGTGAACATCATCAGCAAACCGCGTGTTGACTCTGCCGTCTGTACTTCGTTTGGCGAGAATCCTACCGATGCCATCAACGTAAGTGCGATGTATGCGCCAACTGCCCAACCAATTTTCTGCGACATGGTTGATGCCGAGAAAATCAATCCTGTGGCACGCTGACCGTTCTTCAACTCCGAATAGTCGGCAATGTCGGCGTACATAGCCCACAAAAGCACGCTTAGCGGACCGCCGGTTACCGAACCTAAGAATTGGCAGAAATACAATAAGAACAATTGACTTGCGTCTAAAAAGAACACCGAAGCCGTTGATATTATTGAAATCACGAAGAATGCGACAAACACTTTCTGTTTTCCGAATTTCGCTGCAAGCCAACTTACGATAAGCACGCCAAGCAACGACGAAAGTTGTCCGATGACGTTGTAAATCGAAACGAGCGTGTTGTAGTCATACGTTTGTTCGCCCATAAACGGAAGTGTAAGTGTTTGATTTTGAACAATATATTTGAAGTAATGCACTGTCACGCTACTTTTTGTAGCTGTGTAAAGAATGAATGTAAGTGTGGCGAATACCAAAATCAGCCATGGTTTGTTGGTGAACAGTTCTTTCAAATCCTTGCCAACGGAATTCTTTGCAACATTTTTAGGCGGGTGAACGCGTTCTTTCGTGCCTTTGAACGTGATGAAGAAAAACAGCACCGCAAACACGCCGACAATCATAAAGAACCGCGACCAACCTTTGGCTGGAACCGATATTTTTGAAATAGAAATCGGTGATTCTTCGGCAAAAACTTCATCAAGTGCGATGGATTTTGTGCCAAATCCTTCCTTGAGTTTTACGACCATGCCCGTAGGCGTGGTGTAAAGCGTATCGTTGTCATAGTTGTCTTCTTTGTTGAAAATGGTTACGTCAATAATTTTGGTGGTTTGACCATTGTCAAGCGTGAGATTTGCAAATCCTTGCGAATCTTGTTCGTTGATGGTGAGTGTTTTGTCAACAACTTCGGCACGAATGATTGATTCGTCGTTTTCGCCCAGTTTCTGCGTCGCAGGCAACAATGTGGCAGAAATAATGATTCCTGCGGCAAATGCAAAAATGAACTTGATTGACGACACGCTCGTACGTTCGTTGGAGTTCGGCGAAATCACGCCAAGCAGCGAAGTATAAGGAATGTTGATGATTGTGTAGATAATCATCACAAGGAAGAACGTGATGTACGCCCAGATGGTTTTTCCCGTCAGGCCAAAGTTTGGCGTGGTGAATGTGAGAAATCCTGCAATGGCGAGCGGAATGCAGAACCAGAGTAGATACGGACGGAATTTTCCCCATTTCGTTTCAGTTCTGTCGGCAATCATACCCATTACAGGGTCGTTCACGCCGTCGAAGATTCGGGTTATGAGGAACATTGTGGCTGCAATGCTCGCTGGAAGCAAGAATACGTCGGTGTAGAAGTACGTGAAGTACAACATAAATGTTTGCCAGTACAGACACGAAGCCAAGTCGCCGAATCCGTAGCAGAATTTTTCTCTGAATGAAAGTTTACCGTCGTTTAATTCCATTATTTCTTAGATTTAGAGTTATTTACTTGTTGAGACATTCTTTTTGCCGCATCTCCAAAATTCTTGAGTGTTCCGAAATCTCCCGTTCCTGCTCCGTTCGATGTCCACGGATACACGCCGTCGTAGCCGAGCGAATAGGGGAGCGAATAGATTTCGTCGTAAGAGATTGGGAATCCGTAGATTTTATTGTTTGCAGGCGTTTCGCCTATAATGCACGGCTTGTCGTCCAGTCCCCAATGTTCGGGCGTTTCGTGGAACGGATTACCGAATTGGTTTGTCCATTCATAATAATGTATCTGCCAAAAATCGAGATAGGCGAGGGGATTCATTGTAATATCTTGTAAAATCGCGTCGCTCCACTTGTTGCCTTCAAATTTGTCGCAACTCCATTTAACCGACGCACTGCCCACAGTTACAAGCACTTGTGTGTTATAGGAGTGGATTGCCGCCGCGCACATTCCCACGAACATCTGCATAAAATCCCATTCCATTTTGCCGTATTTTTTATGTTCGTGCATCCATTCTGGTTCGTTGCAGATGTCGATTGCAAAAAAATATGGATTGTCCTTGTATCGTTCTATCAAAGGTTTGAGGAACGTGTCGCAGTATTGTTGGAGTTTTTGGGTACAGTTCAGCAGCGCCATCCAATTTTTTGAGGCAGGTTTTGTCTCGTCAAGATTATCGAACGACGATATGGTGGCGATGACATAGATTTTATGTTTTGTCGCCAAATTCATCAAATAGTCGAGATTGTCCCAAAATTGTTGCGTGGCAGGATGTGTAACACCTTCGACATCAACAAAAGGTTGACCTGCGGCGTCGCAACTAATCCATATTCTGCTGCTATTGATGCCGTTTTTTTCAAGTTTTGCAAACTCGTCAGCCCAAAATTGAGGATTGAAATTTCCTCCGAAATCGTTCCAATTGTCCCACGGCGTGTTGGTTCCAACAAAAAATATTTTTTCCCCATTGCAGACAAACGAATTTCCTTGGATGGAAATCCGTTGTGCGTTAATCGATAGGGAAAGAACTAACGAGAAAAAAAAGAGCAGTGTCTTTCGCATTATTCAATAATAAGTTTTTGATAATAAACACTGTTGTTAGCCGAAATCTTTACTATGTACAATCCTTTCGGAAGATTTGCCACATTGCAGATTGCCGCACCGTTGCAACTTTGAATAGTATTCTCGGTAAGAATTTTTCCGTAAAGGTCGCAGAACGAAATACTTACATTTCCGCTGTAATTTCCAATTGATACTGTAACGTAGTCGTTTTTACATGGATTCGGGAAAATGCTCGAAATATTGTCGATAGTTTCTATACCAGTTTGCGACGGCCATACCTTTATTCTTAAGTCGTAACTTTTATTTATGCCAAAGTAATCTTCCGCTTTTACAGTTACCAAATATTCTCCCGTATCTTTCGGAGAAGGTAGTCCTGAAAAAGCACATGTCAGTTGGTCGAACATAAGCCAGTCAGGAAGCGGAGATGCAGAAATTGTTAAGATATCATTGTTCTCATCAACAAAGAACGAACGCAGAATTTGATAATAAAATTCTTGATTTGCTTCGGCTGCCTGATAGCGTGTACGTGTTGAAATCGTTATTTTTGAAGCATTGTTTGCATGGTCGTCGAAATCGTATGCCTCAACCTCCGTAAGCGAATATCCCCAACTAGTGGCACGTTCGGTAAAGTGAATCTTTACATATCGACATTTTATTGGTTCTTCGTCGTCTTTGCGGAGAACGATGTTACTTTTAATAATTTGCCCTTGTTTTACGGTGAAAACCGTTTCCCAATTTTTGTTGTCAGAAGAAACCTCAATTGTGTAAGCCTGAGCGTAAGCGCCTTTTTTCTCATCTTCGTTCCATTCCCAATAAAGTACAATGCGGCGGATTTCCTCTTCTTTCAACATGTCAAAGCAAATAAATTCATCGTCGTTGTATTTAGAACTCCAACGCGTGTTGTAGTCACCGTCGTTTGCATAATACTGCTTGTAAGCTTCGTCTTCCAAACTGGAATATGTTACAAAAGCGTTCAATAATTTGTTGTCAGAAGAGTTAACCTCTTCGCGAATTAAAATGGAGAATGATTGCGAAAGACTTTTTCCACCCTTGTCGGTCGCTGTTATTGTAATATCTCCGTAGCCAGTTTTGTCTGCTATCGGTGTAAAGTTGACGTATCCGTCTTCCGACAATTCTGCTGTTATTTCTCCTGTGAATGATAGGCTATAAGTCAAGACATCGTTTTCATCATCTTCGAAGAAATTGTTAGCATTCAAGTAATTTGAAACCGTTGCTGAATTTTTGAATAAAACGGTGTCAGGCATAGTTGCCGTAATACGAGGAATGTAATTGAATTCAGGATCGTGTTTTACTATGATGTGCTCGGGATATAATTTACGTAATGTGTCAAGTGCTTCGCGCATGTCGTCGAGTCCTCCGTTACCATCGTGGGCGGTGTACGTCCAACCCCAGCCTCCGGAGTATCCGTTGTTGTAAAGCCATAGCATTGCATTTGTAGTCGTAAGTTGTTTACGAGGAATAAACGTATTTCCTGGTTTTTTGACAATTCCATAAGCCGGAAATTCACCGATGATAGTATTTTTCTCCAAGTTGAAAGTAGAAAAATCTTTGTGAAACGGCGAACCGTCTGAACCGACTTCGTTAGGGTAGTAGTGGAACATGTAAAAGTCAAGGTATCCGTCTTTATCTTTACCGTTTGCAAATAATGCAGAATCGGTGTAAAAATTTGTACCACCATTATAGTCCGAAACGTAGGCGAGTCTCCATGTACCGTTAGAAACTTTTGCTTTTGGGTCGGTTCTGTGTATGGCGCCGGCGCACATGTTTACAAATCGTTGAATGTCACTGATGTCAACGTGAACAAAGTTGCTCCAATGTGCAAATTCCGTCATTCCTTCGGGTTCGTTGAAGATTTCCCAACAAAGAATAGCCGTGTGGTTTTTCAGGCGAGTGACCATAGGAATTAGAGCGTTATCAATGTAACGTTGCGTTGCAACCGAGTCGGTTAAAAGCAATTGATTTCTGCGAATACGGTTTTTTGCTTGGATTGTACCTCCGTCGCCGTCGTCAATGCAGAGCATTCCGTGAGCCCACAAACACAAACTAACGACTACGCCTTTGGCGGCAGCAATGTCCATAGCAAGAGCAAGATTGTCAAGAGCTTTTTCGCTGATGCCGATAACAGTGTCATTTTCAGCGTCGTAAGTTGGTGTAGAACGTCCGTCCACGTGAATCCACCAACGTAGGGAGTTTCCTCCTGCTTCAACTACATCGTCGCATATCGCTTCCCATTTTTTGCTGTCGAAAGCGGTTAAATCGTTACCATAACTCATCCATGCTACGTTTATTCCACTGAGAAATAAATCCTGACCACGGTGATTTATAAAATTATGCATTTCATTTTGTGCATACGACGAAAGTGTAAAAACTACACTAACTATAAGTAAATAAAGAGTTTTGTAATGTTTCATAATTACGAATTTTAATTTTTTTGAAAAACCTCTTAACCTTGCAAATATAGGAAAGAAAAATGAAACAAGATTTGTTTTGAGACTTTTATTTTCTGTTTGGTAAATTTTAGAAAAAAACGGCTTTGTGGAATGAATATTTTTATATTTTTGTTTCCTTGAAAGAAATGCCCTAATTTTTTTTCATTTTTAGGTCTTGATGGATTTTATTTAGGGTTTTTTCGTTCTTTTTTGTCTTTTAAATAAAACAAAGTAAATGAGATCATTTATATTACAAATTGTGTGTATCCTGGGATTTTCGATGCTTTCGTATTCTCAGGTAAAGTTCAACGAAGTTCAGCCGTCGAATTCAAAAACTCAAATGGATCCTGATTTTTATAAGTATAAAGATTGGATTGAGTTGTATAATACATCTTCGTCGTCGGTTGATATAAGTGGATATTACATTACCGATAACAAAGACAAGCCACGTAAATGGCAGGTGCCAAATGGACAGTCGATTGGCGCTGGTAAATACGTCATTATCTATTGCGATGGAGAGGATGTGACGGGTAAGGCTATGCACACGAATTTCAAATTGTCGACAAGCGGTGACAAATTATATATGTATTCGTCGTCAATGTTGCTTTTGGATTCTGTAAGCATTGTGGATGTTGAAACTGATTATACGTATGGTCGTCAGGTGAATGGAACGGGTGCGTGGGCATCGCTTTCGCGACCGACACCGGGAGCAGCGAATGTATCCACTACGGTGAAAGGTTTGGCTCCGAAGCCGGTCTTTTCAATTAAGGGTGGTTATTTTAACAAGGAACAGACAGTTTCGTTGTCAACAACTTTGAGTGGTGCGGTTATTCGTTATACGACCGACGGCTCGGAACCGACCGAAAATTCTCCTATCTATTCGGGTCCAATTACTGCAAAAAAAGAAACCAAGGTAACGCAAAAATATGGTCACAATCGGGAGGATAAAACTGGGGTTCAACACTATGGCTATCCATCGACTTTGGATTATCCATCATCTAAATATACAGGAAATCGCGATTATGGTTTTGTGATTAAGGCAAAAGTATTTCACGACGATTATGTGCCGAGTTTGACTGAGGCGAATACTTATTTTATAAACATAAATGCTCGTTCGCTTCCTGTCGTTGCTATCTCAACAGATTTCGATAATTTCTTCAATAAAGATACTGGTATTTATATTCAGGGTGTAAATGGACTCTATGATGGCTATGTAACGGCAAACTGGCGTCAGGATTGGGAGAGAAAGGTATTCGTTGAATACTTCGATATGAATGGGAACCGTCAATTTGGTGTCTCGGCAGGTGCAAGTACCATGGGAGCTGTATCGCGGAACTACGATATGAAGTCGCTGAATATCGTGATGAAGAAAAAATACGAGGACGGAGAAATCGCATATCCGCTGTTTGGCGACGATGGTCTTTCTACGTATAAATCGTTTGTCTTGCGTAATGCGGGAAATGACTGGGAGCAGGGAAGCAAGTATCGTGATGCTGCTATTCAACAAGTGTTGAGAGGAAAAGTTGATTTGGAAACTCAAGATTTTCAGCCAGTTGTCATGTATCTTAATGGAGAGTATTGGGGCTTGATAAACATGCGAGAACGATTTGGCGAAGATTACTTTGCTGGGTATTATGATTATGCCGATGACATTGACTTGTTGAAGTATTGTAATGACAGTTCGTACAACTTCCGTGCACAAAAAGGCGATACCAAACGTCTCGGTGAATTGATGACATATTTGGCTAATAACTCAATGAGCGATGACGCGAATTATCAATATGTGAAGAATCATTATATTGATGTTGATAATATGATTAACTACTATATAGCTCAATTGTTCTCTCAAAATACAGACTGGCCGACGAACAATATGAGAATGTGGCGACCTCGTACGGAAAATGGTAAATTCCGGTTTCCGTGGTACGATGCCGATTTTGGCTATGGCTTGTGGGGTGGTGAGGCATCAACCAATCCATGGGACAATTTTGATAAATCGGGTTATAAGAAAAAAACATCTGTTGCGATGTTGAATTATATGCTTGAAAATGAAGAGTTTAAAGCGGAGTTTGTACAGCGTTTTTATGCTATGATGGCAACAGTGTACCAATCTTCTATTTTTAAGTCTATTGTCAACAATATAGAAAATCAGTTGTCTGCGGAACGTTCCGCATTGATGGATGAATGGACGTGTACGTTAAACGGCGGCGATTCTTGGGGCTATGGAGCAGGAGGTATGAAATCGTGGGCCGACAGTCGTGTTGGTCACATGAAAGATTATGTCAATTCTAAATTTGACTCAAAAGGAACTACTACATTAAATATAAGTTACACCGAATCGCAAGGACAAGTGTTCGTGTGTACAATTCCAGTTTCTAATGGATATTCGGCGACTCATCAGAAAAGCCGTGCAATTCGTCTGACTGCCGAACCGAAAGACGGATATGTGTTCTCGGCTTGGAAAAATGGAAATACGACCGTTTCAACCGATCCGGAGTATTTTGTAACGATAACAAATACTACATCAATTACGGCTGTTTTCTCTAATCGTTCGACAGAAAAGAATTTGTACGTAAATGAATTCCTTGCTTCAAATAGCACCGATGTTTTAAGCGAAAATAACAAACACGAAGATTGGATTGAAATATATAATGGCGGCAGTTCTACTATAGATTTGGCTGGTCTTTATTTGTCAGATGATACTACCAATCTTGAAAAATATAAAATTCCGTATGGTTCAATGGATAAAACGAGGATTCCATCAAAAGGATATGTTTTGTTCTGGGCCGACAATGAACCGCAAGACGGAGCATTACATCTGCCATTTAAATTAGACCGTTCAGAAGGTGTTATTATCTTGTCGCAGAAAAGTTCTTCGGGAGCAATGACTGTTATTGACAAAATCCGTTATTCTCAACAAAATACAGACGTTTCATACGGTCGTTATCCTGATGGAAACTCAAATTTGATTATCTTTACTCAGACCACTCCAAATGCATCGAATACAATTGTTTCCGACACATACGTCGATGGTTTGGTAATCAATGAATTTATGTCGAAGAATAGCTCGACAGTGAGAGAAGAAACAGGTTCGTATGCCGATTGGTTCGAAATCTATAATACAACAGATAAAGATATTGACTTGGGTGGTTTGTTCGTGACAAACGATTTGAACAACCTGAACAAATATATGATACCAAAAGGCGAGCCGACAAAAACAACGGTTAGAGCTGGCGGATATTATATTTTCTGGTGTGATAAGCAGACGGCCATCAATCCTAATCACGTTGATTTTAAATTGCCTGCCGAAAAAGGTGATATTGCCATCGTGCAGTTGCGTGGTTCCGAAAATTATGTCATAGACCAAATTTCGTATTCAAACCAAGGTGATGACATTGCTTACGGACGGTATCCGAACCCTCAGTCTGAGTTCCGTTATTTGCTGACTCCGACTCCAAATGCACAAAATGCAAATACGGCTTCGGTACACGAAGTTTCGGGCGTGACAATCAACGAAGTTCTTGCCGTAAATACTTCGATTGTGGCTGACGAAACAGGCGCATATAGCGATTACATTGAATTCTACAATGGAACAAATTCGGCAATAGACCTCGGAGGTTTGTTTGTCAGCGATTCGTTAGGTTATTCGTTGCGTTATAGAATCCCGACGACAAATTCTGCACTTACGACTGTCCAGGCAGGAAAATGGATTACCTTCTGGGCTGACGGCAAGCCGGAACTTGGTGCAAATCACCTCGATTTTTCTTTAAGTGGTTCGGCTGGCGAAGATGTGGTTTTGAGCCAGATTAATGCTAATGGAGAAATTGAAATAATCGACCAAGTCTCATTTGACGTTCAGACCGAAAACGTAAGTTATGGTCGTTATCCGGAATTGGCTGATAATTGGGAAGAAATGTCGCCGACGTATAAGGCGAAAAACCAGTCGGTAAATTCCAGTGTGGCTCTCAAAACACTGACGGCTTCGATAGGCGAAATTACTCCTTCTGTTTCTACTTCGGTTTTGGCGTATGAATGTGCGTTGCCGGCAGGAACAACACAGGTTCCTACTATCTCTGCAACGACGGTTCACGAAAGAGCGTCGGTAACGATTACACAAGCAACATCGTTGAGCGAACAGGCAATTGTGAAGGTAATTTCTGCAAATGGATATAACAGTGAAACATATACGGTAAGTTTCAAGATTGCTGCTTCTTCGGATGCAACGCTTGCAACACTTGAACTTGGTGGTGGTGAACTTTCACCTGCATTCTCGCCTACAGTATATCAATATGTTGCAAGACTATACACGACGTATGTGCCGTATCTTACTGCCATAGCCACCGACCCGAATGCAATGGTTGATATTGATTATGCGGAAACGCTTGCTGAGGCAACTGTTGTTACTGTTACGGCAGAAAATGGTTCGACGAAGCAGTATGAGATAACATATACTGCCGCTTCATCGCAAAATATTGTGACAGAATGGTCTGATGATTTTACGACAGGTATTGGAAATGTAAGTACCAATAATGACATACACAAAGTTAGTTGGGAAACGATAACGACAACAACAGGAATGGGACCAGGTCAAGTCACGACGAAAGAATACAAACTTGGAGTTGCATTGGATGAAAAGGGAACAGAACAAGAATATGGTTATGTAGAATATCACCTTCCAACAGGTTATGTGTTAGATGGTTCTTCTGCATTGAATGTTTCTTTAGATATTGTTGGCGTTGCAAATGGAAAAACATTGAACGGAGTAACAGTAGATAATGAATATTTCCCGTTCAATGTTGCCTTGGTCGATGTGTATGGCAACGTGTCGGATTATATTACACCAGCCGAAACAATAAATTCTTCTACAACAGGAACAACAACGTTGAATTTCGCAACAGCAAGTTATATAACAAAAACAGCAATTGTAGCGGTTAGATTTGGTTTGTATGGTCCTGGCGATACAAGGAAAGCTCGTAAAAAAGCTGCGTACATAGACAATTTGGTAATAGGGCCAAGAGTTGCTACAGGTCAGCAAACCGTTGTTACATTGTCTGACAATGCCGATTTGCAGTCTATCTCGTTGAATGGAGGATTGTCGTTGGCATTTAACAAAGACGTTCATTCTTATACGGTTACGTTGCCAGCAGGTACGGAGACGATTCCTACTGTTTCGGCAGTGGCTTCGGATGATGCTGCTTATTTGGAAGTCACACAGGCCTCAAGTCTTGACGGAACAGCATACGTGAAAGTTATTTCGCAGGATTTGACCAATGTGAATGAATATGAGATTCAATATGTTGTAACTCCTTCGGTTATCGATGGTTATACGGATTACGTTGTTCGTCCTGCTGTGAAAGGGTGGAGCGAGTCGTCGGATTTGTATGCTTTGCACTACAATGGCGGCGATATGCAAGTTGCGTATAGCAGAACAGGTGCCGGTTCTGATGCCATTACGTATAATCTTGTAGATGAGGACTATAAGATATTGGATCTGTCTTCAAATCCGTATGCGTCGGTTACGTTGAAAACAACAGTACCAACATCGCTTTATGTTGAATTGTTTGATGCCAATGGCAAAACAACGGCATCTTCGGTTGCTGCCGCACAATGTTCTGCTGGTCACGAATATACGACGTACACATTTGATTTTACAGGAAAATTTGCAAATGCAAATTCGTCTGAAATATATGGTATGAAGTTGTATTTCGATAAAGGTTCTTCCGCTTCGGCATCGGGAACAATCACGATTGATGAATTACGTTTTGGTACAGATGTTGAAATTACGATAAACGCCGCTCCTGTTTGGGCTGAAATTCCTGAGCAAACAATTCAGCAAGGTGGTTCGTTCATAAATATTAACTTGACGAACTTTGCAAGCGACGATGTTACAGAATCTTCGGCTCTGGCATACGAGTTGGTAAATCCGTCGGAATATCTTAATGTGACAATCACTTCGGGTGTCTTGTCGGTAACTGCAAAAGATGACGAATGGATAGGGTCCGACATAGTAAAAGTTCGTGCTACAGATAGTGAAGGTGCAAGTTCTATTGTTTCCATTACATTCGCAGTAGAAGAATTGAAAGTTCCTCTGACATCTGTCTCGTTCTCGCAATCGAAAGTATATGTTTCGGAAAATGCAACAGTAAATTTAGCAAGTTATCTGTCGCTTGTGCCAAGTAATGCTACGATAGAATCGTATGATTGGTCTGTTTCCGATGTTCAGTCTGCTTCGGTGAATGGTGTTGGTGTTTTGACAAACAAATTGGCGTATGGAACTGAGGATGTTATAATTACAGTTGTTGTAACAGACAAGAGTGGTAATTTATATACAAAAACGATAGAAGCTACTCTTACAGGTTGTCCTACGGAGGTTGCATTGGTTAGCACAGATGCAAATCTTAATTTGTTCTATGGAGAAAAGGCACAAATGTCGTATTCATTAACACCATCGAACGCGTGTGTTAAATCAGTGACATATTCAAGTTCTGACAAATCGGTTGCAACTGTGTCGGAAACAGGTGAAGTGACTGCCTTGACAACGAAAGGATACAGTGATATTACCATTTCGGTAAACGATGGATTTTCTGTTAAGACCGCTGTTTGTCGCGTAAATGTGTCAAAAGACTGTTCTGGCGATATTACATTGAGTTTGAACAAATCATCGTTGGCTTTGGTAAAAGGGCAATATGAACAGTTGATTGCTACAATTACTCCAAATGATGAATGTACGGAAAACAATGTTGTGACGTGGACTTCCTCAAATACGCAAGTTGCGACAGTGTCGAATGGCATTGTCAATGCGGTGGGCGTGGGACCTGTGACAATTACAGCTACAACGACGGGTAACGGTGTTACCGAGGCGACTTGTACGGTAAATGTTTCTTCTGATTGTAATTCAGGTGCGGTTGAGGTCGTGATGAGCGAGACGGAAAAAACAATTTACAAGACGTCAACGCTTAAATTGACGGCTGAAATCACAACGAACAATCCTTGTGACGAAGAAATTCTGTGGTCGTCGTCAGATGAAACGGTTGCTACCGTTGAAGATGGTCAAATTACACCATTAAAATATGGTACTACTGTGATTCGTGCTACTGCAAGACAAAATGCAGATTCATACGCAGAATGTAATTTGACTGTGGCAGAAAAAGAGGTTACCGATATTAGTGTGACTCCACAGGCAAAAATGATGTATGTTGGCTCGACACAAACAATGACGGCGGCAATTACACCTGATGATGCAGACGATAAGAAAATTACATGGTCGTCGTCAGATCTGACAAAGGCTACTATTTCGGATAAAGGTGTTGTTACGGCATTGGCAAGCGGAAATGTAACTATTACCGCAACTGCAGCAAGCGGAGTTTCAGATTATTATACACTTCAAATCTTGGATATTGAAATAACAAATATTGTGTTAAATATCGAAGAAGTTACATTGACTATAGGTGATAAACAACAAGTTACGGTGTCTTTTGAACCAGAAAATGCGACAAACACGGAATTAACTTGGTCGTCGTTAGACGAAACTAAAGCGACTGTGACGGCTGACGGTTTGATTGAAGCGGTAGGAGAGGGAACTACAACAATTATTGTTTCAACCAAGAATAATGTCACAAAAGTAATTACTGTTAATGTTGAATCTGAAGTTGTTGCCGTTAGTTCAATTGACGTAACGCCAGCGTCGCTTTCAATGAAGATAGGCGATACGCAGACTTTGACTGCTGTAGTTAACCCTGATAATGCAACAAACAAGACATTGACGTGGTCTTCTTCAAATCCGCAAGTCGCAACCGTGTCGAATGGTGTTGTGAAGGCCGTTGGTCAAGGTTCGGCTGTAATAACTGTTTCTTCGGCAAATGAGGTTACGGAAGATGTTAATGTCACGGTTGATTACCAAGCCATTACATCGGTTACGTTCTCAGAATCGTCGGTGGCATTGGCAATCAATCAGTCTGCCGACTTGTTAAAGCTGTTGGTGTTGAATCCGACATCGGTTACTACACAATCTATAGTATGGAGCGTTTCTGGTACAGGTGCCACAGTTGACCAAGATGGCGACATAACAAACAACTTGATGTACGGTACCCAAACCGTGATTGTCACTGCTGAGGTTACCGATATGTATGGAACTAAGAAAACTGCAACAATTCCAGTTGTTTTGACAGGTTGTACTACAAGAATTTCTTCTATCAGTGTTGATAATGAATCTATTGAAATTACAAAAACAGGTTCTGCACAAGTAAATGTTTCTATAACTCCAATAAACGCTTGTACGGAATATACGTTGTTTGAAAGCTCAAATGCAGCTTGTGCTACGGTTACAAAAACAGGTAAAATCTCACCTGTTGCAGAAGGTAATACTATCATAACAGTAACTGTATCCGATGGATATTCAACATTCCAAAAAATGGTGAGAGTTTCGGTTATAAAAGATATAATTCCTGTATCTTCGGTTACGTTCAATCAGACTTCAGCTGTGAAATATATTGGTGATAACTTCCAGATATCAGCGACTGTGTCGCCAGACGATGCTACAACCCAAACATTGACATGGACGACGTCGGATAGAACCAAGGCTACTGTTGATGATAATGGTAACGTTACAATTCTTGCGGCAGGAACTGTAACGATTTCAGCAACGGCTAACAATGGTGTGGCTGCATCGTGCGTCATAACAGCAAAACCTGTCGAGGTTGAAAAAATTGTGTTGAATTACTCCGAACTTTCATTGTTGGTAAATGGTCAAGAAGATTTAGTTGCAACCATTACTCCGTCGAATGCTACCGATAAAACAATCACATGGGCATCGTCGAATGAAGCGGTTGCAGTTGTAGTAAATGGACGTATAACGGCTAAAAAGGTCGGAACTACGGAAATTACAGCTACAACGGTGAATGCAAAAACTGCAACGTGTGTTTTGACCGTAAATCATATAGAACCGACATCGATTACGTTGTCTCCTGTTAATTGTACGTTGGAAATCGATGAAACTAAGGAAATATCTGCTACACTTGCTCCTGCAAATGTTACGGATACGGTTTTAACGTGGACTTCAAAAGATGAAAATGTTGCTACGGTCAATAGAGGTGTAATAAAGGCGATTGCCGCAGGTTCTACAATAGTTGAAGTGGTTACAGGGAACGGGTTGAAAAAGACAGTTTCTGTAACGGTAAATCCTATGCTTGCAACCTCTATTTCGTTGAATACGACAACTGCAACATTGTTGGAAAATGAGCAACAACAACTTGTTGCAACGATTCTACCAGAAAAAACAACTGATAAATCTGTAGAATGGTCGTCAACAGATCCGTCAATTGTTTCGGTTGATGTAAACGGAAAGATTACAGCAAAATCAATTGGCGAGGCTACAATTATTGCCACTACGTCAAACGGTAAGACTGCAAGTTGCGTTGTGAATGTGACAAGAAATGTCATTGCGGTTTCAAAGGTAACGATAGAACCATCGTCAATGGTATTGCATATAAATGAAAATTCCTCGTTATCGGCTGTCATTACTCCTACTAATGCCACGAATAAGTCTCTCGTATGGGCATCAAGTCTTACATCTGTGGCAACGGTAGACCAATACGGTAATGTAACTGCTAACGGAGTTGGAACAACTACAATTACGGCAACGTCGGCGACAAATAATATTTATGGTACATGTATCGTCACGGTAAGAGAAATTGAGGTTGAAACAATAACGATGTCGAATGTGTCACTTGCTGTTGGCGAGTCGCAGACTATTCCTGTGCAAATTTCGCCAAGTAACGCAACTGATAAGACTCTTACGTGGTCGGTCGGTGATGCGTCAATTGCTACAATTAACGAAAATACTGGTAAAATCACTGGCGTTGCCGAAGGTACTACAACAGTGACGGCTCGCGCATCGAATGGAGTGAAGAGTACGGCTCAGGTTACAGTTCAGGCAACGGCTATCCCTGTTAAGTACATTTACACTAATTCAGTTACTCAAGTTGAGATTGGTGATGTGGTAGATTTGGCTTCGTTAATAGTATTTGTTCCTGAAAATGCGACAAATAAGTCTATGAAGTTTGAAATAACAAAACAAACTCCCGATTATGGAGCTCCAGCTGTTGTGGTTCTCAATAACGGAATGTTGACGGCTGTTGCTGCAGGAAAGGCTACAATTTCGGCAACGGCATTGTCTTCGAATTCAAGTACGTCAATCAATATTGTTGTAAGTCCGATTTTGGCTACAAGTGTAAGTCTGAATAAAACTGCAATGGAACTTGTAATAGACTCACAAGAGTCATTGACGGCTACAGTAAATCCTGATAACGCATCATGTAAGACGGTAACATGGACGTCATCGAATCCGTCTGTTGCGTATGTAAGTCAAAATGGTGTTGTATATGCCCAATCTGTTGGTACGGCAATGATTACCGCAACGGCAAATGATAACT
Source organism: Bacteroidales bacterium (assembly GCA_017516865.1). Lineage (GTDB taxonomy): Bacteria > Bacteroidota > Bacteroidia > Bacteroidales > UBA1715 > UBA1715. The sequence goes on along the minus strand of JAFXAU010000008.1, from coordinate 29,756 downwards.
CTAATAAGAGTGCTTGGTGCGAGGTTACGGTGATTGATAATCCGATTACGAAAATCATACCGTCTGTTTCGAATCTGAGCATGAAGAAAGGCGATATTGTGACAGTTCAATTGACTATAGAACCAGCCGATGCTTCAACTGATGGAATTACATGGAAATCATCGGATCCATCTATTGTAAGCGTTGAAAATGGTAAATTGACTGCTTTGGGCGATGGTCAGGCTCTTATACGTGCAACAGCATCAAGTGGTGTTTATTGCGAAATTTCATGTATTGTTTCTTCACAAAATGCTCCGATTCAAATTATGCCAATTCCTGAACAAGTGGTAAATCTGAATGACGGAGAAACATTGGTATCAATAGATTTGAATGATTACTTTGTTGATGAAAGTGATGAGTTACTTTGGTCAATAGATCAAGGTGGTGATAATATCAAGGCTCAAGTAACAAGTGCGGGTATTGTTACCTTCTTAATTGTCGATTCAACGTGGAGTGGCACGCAAGAAATGACGGTTTATGCAAAGAATAGTGCAGGGTTGCAGACAAGTGCGAAAGTCTCATTTACTATTATCGGTAAAGGACAAGGTGGCGGTGGTGATGCAATAGAAACTATTGACATTCGCAATTTGGCAGTATATCCAAACCCGACAAACGGACCTGTATACGTTACCTTTGAAACAGAATCTGCCGAAAATTGTACGGTTGAGATTTATTCAACAACAGGTAAAAAAGTTGTTTCGGAATCAGTATTCGTTGATGGAGAATATTCATACTTCTTCGATTTAAGCGAATACGACAAAGGAATCTACTATGTGACAATTGAAACAAAGAATGGTAGAAAAACCACAAGGATAGTGTTAAAATAACACTATTTGAAAATAGTTGAAAAATAGCGACTTCAAGATATAAAGAAGTCGCTATTTTTTTTATTTTTGGCATGATAAAGATTGAGTAATGAGATTGATTGTTCGTATTGTTGGAATATGCGTGTTATGTTTGTTGTCGGTTTTTCGTTCGATGGCAGATGAAAAATACGAATGGGGGAGTCTCCCACTTGGCGGCGGTGGTTTTGTGACTGCCGTGATTGCACATCCCACTGAACAAAATCTTTTTTATGCCCGTACTGACGTGGGTGGAATTTATCGTTGGATAGAATCTACAAAATCGTGGAAACCGTTGACGGACTTTATTTCTGTAGCCGACCAAGGTTTGTACGGCGTTGAGGCGATTGCCGTTGACCCGCAGAAACCAGAAATGTTGTATGCTTTGGTGGGAACGTCGTATTATAGCAACGGAAAAACTGCCATTTTGATTTCTGATGATTATGGTGAGACCTTTACGGTTATTGATGTCACGTCGAAATTCAAGGCACACGGAAACGGCGATGGTCGTCAGATGGGCGAGCGTTTGGCTGTTGACCCTAAAAATAGCAACGTGATTTATTGCGGAACACGCTCAAATGGCCTTTTCAAATCGACCGATGGCGGACGTACGTGGAATAGTGTGAGTTTTCCTGTGACAACTACAAGCAACGGTGTAGGAATCAATTTTGTGCAATTTGACGAATCTTCGAGCGTTTCGAATGGCGTGACGCAAAAAATATACGTTGGAACAGCGCAAACGGGCAATTCCATTTATGTCTCGACCAACGGGGGAAATTCGTGGTCGGCGGTGTCGGGACAGCCGACGCAGTACATTCCACATCGTTGTGCAATGAAAAATGGTACGCTTTTCGTGACGTATGCCAATGGTGCAGGTCCGGGAATCGGCTCGGCGGGAGGTTATGTGTATAAGTACAATGGTTCGTGGACGAATATTTCTCCGTCGAACAATACTTCGGATTACAATTATGGAGGTATTTCAATTGTAGGAAATAGAATCGTCGTAACGAGCGTCGGTTGTTACAAAATGCAGTCGTGGGACGGCAGATGTGATTGGCAGACGGCGACGTGGGGCGACGAAATTTTTGTGAGCGACAATCTCGGTTCTTCGTGGAATGCAATGTTTTCGAATTGTAAAGTCACTTTTGACGCCAATTCCGTTCCTTGGGTGAAAGACCACGCAATGCACTGGACTGGCTGTGCTACTTTGGATCCTTTCGATTCGAAAAGATGTTTCTTTATTTCGGGAAATGGTTTGTTTATGTCCGATAATCTCAGCACAAACACGTTTGATTTGAAATTTATGGTGAAGGGTTTGGAAGAAACCGTTCCTTTGGATATGGTGAGTTTGCCTTCGGGACAAGTCATTACCGTGGTGGGTGACTACGATGGCGGTTTGTATATGGCTCAGGATGGCTCGTACGATGTGTATCCGTCAACGGTTCATACGCCCGAAATGGGAACGACCCACGGCATAGCAGCTTCGGTTGACGGTTCGTTGGTGGTGCGTGCGGGGAGCAAGTCGTCGTTTGTTCAGTATTCAACCGACAAGGGAAGAACGTGGAATTACTGTTCGGGAGGAAAAGAAGGAAGCGGACATGTGGCGGTTTCGGCAAACGGCTCCATAATTCTTCATTGTCCGAATAGTTATAATGGATATTCGTATGACGGAACGGGTAGCACCGTGTATTATTCTACGAACAGGGGAACTTCGTGGACACAGTGCAACGGTATTTCCATAAATGGTGCTTATCCCGTCGCTGACGGAGCAAATTCCAATAAATTTTATATTACGAACGGCAATACCGTGTATGTTTCCACCGACGGAGGAAGGAATTTCTCGGCAAAAGGTTCTACGGGCTATACGAGTTATTACAAAATGAGGGCGGTTCCGGGTGTCGAAGGCGATATATGGGCTCCGTGCGGCTCGAATGGTTTGTATCGTTCCACCAACTCGGCAACGAGTTTCTCTAAATTGTCAAGTGTGGCGTCGTGCGATGCGGTTGGTTTTGGTAAAGCAGCCGAAGGAAAAACGTTTCCTGCCGTGTATATATGGGGAACGGTTTCGGGGGTTACAGGATTGTTTAGAAGCGACGACGCTGGTAGTTCTTGGGTTCGCATAAATGATGACTTGCATCAGTTTGGCGGACCGGGTAACGGACAATTTGTGATGGGCGATATGGCGGTGTACGGCACCGTGTTTATGAGTACTGTCGGCCGTGGTGTGATTTGCGGTGTAGTTGACAAGGTTACCGACTCGGAAAGTCCTGTGATGACGGGAGAGTTAATAGCCAGAAATATCGTACAAAATGCTTTTACGGTTGAATGGACTCAGGCAACTGACAATGTTGGCGTTGTAGGTTACGAAGTGTATGTTGGTGATGAAACATATACAACTACGGAAACATCGTTTGCGGTGGAGGATTTGGCGTGCCGTTCGGAATATGTTGTCCGTGTGCGGGCATACGACGAGGCGGGAAATTTCTCGGATTTTCTCTCTGGAACATTTGAGACGATAGGCACCGATGTCCCACAAACTACCACACAGATAACATATAACGTCGGAGATGAGTCAATTGCACTGACGGCGGAAGGAGAAAATTTACGATGGTACGATGCCGAAAAACAACTTTTGACATCGGCACCAGTGCCTCAGACCGACCACGTTGATGAGTATGTGTTTTACGTTTCGCAAACTATTCTTGGTTGCGAAAGTGAGCTGGTGGAAATATCCGTATCTGTTGTTCGAAAAATTGAAACACAGACAATTTTGCTACAGAAAGGTTGGAATCTAATTTCGTTGTATGTGGAACCGGACGATAATAAAGTTATGTCTGTGCTAACCGTTGATTTTTCAATTATAAAAAATCTTGACGGCTTTTATTATACGTGGAATGACTTACATTTGCAGAGTTTAACGACGATACAGGCAGGAGAAGGATACCTTGTCTATATTAACGAAGCAAGTCAATTGACGGTGGAGGGTACGCCGCTTGAGCATTACATTACTCAATTACACTCAGGTTGGAATTTGGTCGGCGTGCCGCAAAAAACGTCGAAGGCAGTCTCTGATTTGCCGTCTTCTGTAACACAAGTCAAGGATTTGACTGATTCTCCAATAACAGAGTTAGAGTCAGGGAAGGCTTATTTCATCAATGTCTCTGCTGATACCACGGTAGAGTGGTAATTAGTTGGTATCAAAATAATTTAATTGATAGTATATTTGAAGGAGAACCGATAAAAACAATCTCTTACTTCTCCGTGTTTTGTTTTTTCTTGCGGAAAAATGGTTTGTGGTTTCCACTGGATTTTTTGTTCCGATTGCCTTTGCCGTAGAACTTTTTCTTTCGAGGTTTCCGTTCCACAACTTTCCATTCGGGTGCTTCACCCAATTCTGGTGGTAACGGCAGTTTGTCAACAGAACGTTCTATCAATGTTTCAATGCGTACAAATCGTGGTATGTCCGATTCGCTGATAAAGGTGATTGCTTCGCCTTTTGCATCGGCACGGGCCGTACGACCGACACGGTGTACGTAATCTGCAGCATCGCGGGGAACATCGAAGTTTATCACCAAATTGATGCCTTTTATGTCAATTCCACGACTCAACACGTCGGTAGCCACCAACACTTTTGTTTGCTTAGCACGAAAACGAAGCAGAACTTCTTCGCGGTCGTTCTGTTCAAAATCCGAAGAAATTCCTTCAACTTGAATTCCCCGAATCGCCCGTTTAATAGCAGAAACAATCGAAGAAATGTTCTTTTTGGTCGAAGTGAAAATAAGAACACTTTCAAAATCGGGATGTTGTGCTAAAATATGTGTAATCAGTCCTATCTTTTGATGTGGATGAGCCATATAAGCCGATTGTGTAACACCTTCGGCTGGTTTTGCAATTGCAATTTGAATTGTTTCGGGATTGTTCAGTATTGTTTTTGCCAATTTCTGAATTTCCGGAGCCATAGTTGCACTGAACATCATGGTCTGGCGTTTTGCAGGCACGTACGACAGTATCTGACGTATATCGTCAATAAAACCCATGTCGAGCATTCTGTCGGCTTCGTCGAGAACAAGATGACGCAAATGTCGGAAATTTACGTAGCCCAACCGCAAATGTGCAATGAGGCGACCTGGCGTAGCTATAATGACATTTGTCCCCTCGGTAAACGCTTTTTTTTGTTCGTCCCAATCTTTCCCTTTGTCTCCACCATAAACAGCTTTGCTATTTGTATTTGTAAAATACGAAAAACCTTGTAATTCTTGGTCTATTTGAATTGCGAGTTCACGTGTGGGGACAATTACCAACGATGTTGTGCCGTGTGCTCCGTTTTTCACTAAATCTTGCAAAATTGGAAGCAGAAACGTGGCAGTTTTCCCTGTTCCTGTCTGGGCGCACGCCAATACGTCACGACCTTCCAAAGCAACGGGAATTGCCTTTTCTTGTATGGGAGACGCTTTTTCGAAATGCATGTACGAAATTGCATCAAGAAGCGTCTCGTCTATATTGAACTCGTCAAATGTCATTCAATAGGATTATTTGACCTCTACGATATAATAATTCTTTTTACCTCTTTGAAGAAGAATGTACGAACCATTCAAAATTGCATCGGCAGATACTTGAAAATCAACAGATTCAATTTTTGATTTGTTCATACTCACACCGCCGCCTTGAATCATTTTTCGTGCCTCGCCCTTGCTTGGGAAAATATTTGTTTTCTCTGCAAGCAACGTCAAAATCGGCATTCCTGCTTCGATTTCGCTTTTCGGTAATTGGAATAATGGCACGCCTTTGAAAACAGACAAGAACGTATCTTTGTCAAGTTTTTGCAACGATTCACTTGTTGCATTTCCGAACAAAATATTCGATGCGTCAACAGCTTTTTCGTAGTCTTCCTTGCTATGAACCATTATTGTAACTTCTTGAGCCAAACGTTTTTGCAATGCACGCAAATGAGGCGCTTGTTCGTGTTCTGCAATCAAGGATTCAATTTCTTCTTTCGAGAGCATTGTGAAGATTTTGATATAGCGTTTTGCGTCTTCGTCGCTCACGTTGAGCCAGAATTGGTAAAATTCGTAAGGTGACGTGTAACGGCGGTCTAACCAAACGTTCCCGCTTTCTGTCTTACCGAATTTTGTGCCGTCGGCTTTGGTGATAAGCGGACAAGTGAGTGCAAATGCTTCTCTGCCCGTCATACGGCGAATCAATTCTGTTCCAGTGGTGATGTTTCCCCATTGGTCGGAACCGCCCATTTGCAATTTGCAATTCTTGTGTTCATTCAAATACACAAAATCGTAGCCTTGAAGCAATTGGTACGTAAACTCTGTGAAACTCATTCCATTGGAATACTCGCCATTGAAACGTTTCTTCACGGAATCCTTCGCCATCATGTAGTTTACCGTAATCAACTTACCGACGTTTCGGGCAAAATCGAGGAATGTGTAGTTCTTCATCCATTCGTAATTGTTGACCAATTCGGCAGCATTCGGCTCAGTGCTGTTGAAATTCAAGAAATGTTCCAACTGTTTTTTTATGCAAGCCACATTGTGGTTCAAAGTTTCTTCGTCAAGCAAATTACGCTCAGCCGATTTTCCTGAAGGGTCGCCGATCATTCCGGTTGCACCGCCAAGCAATGCGATAGGCTTGTGACCGCATCGTTGAAAATGTCGAAGCATCATCACTCCGCACAAGTGACCAATATGTAAAGAATCTGCTGTTGGGTCAATTCCCAAATATGCAGTCGTCATTTCTTTCTGAAGTTGTTCCTCAGTTCCTGGCATGATGTCTTGGAGCATGCCCCTCCACTTTAATTCTTCAATAAAGTTCATCGCTTCAAAATTTTTGCAAAGATATGTTTTTAATTAAGAATTAAGAGAGATGTGTTAAAATTATAAAATGAGATTTTCGCTTTGTAAGAAAATGTAAATGTTACGAGGTGAAGAATTGTGACAAATGTTTGGTTTTACGGCATTAGTAGCGAACTGTCACCGTAGCTTAGGAATCGATAGCCGTTGGCAAGTGCATGGTCGTATATGGAATGCCATGCGTCGCCAATAAATGCACTGATTAATAATAATAATGTACTTTGTGGCTGATGGAAATTCGTGAACATTGATTGTACCAGACGAAATTTATAGGCAGGCGTAATCATAATCTGCGTGTGGTATTGTATTTCGTTCAAATGGTTGTTTTCCATGTATGCAACAATGGCTTCCAATGATTCTTGTGCGGAAATATTTTGGGCGAGTTCGTATGCTTCCCATTGCGTTAGCGTTGACAAGTCGGTCTTTTTACAACATAATTTCACACCAAACCAATAGAGCGATTCAAGCGTCCGCACCGATGTGGTCCCGACTGCTGTGATGTTTGGTAAATGACGTAAAATATTTTCTACGAGCGTTTTTTTTACAATGCATAATTCTTGATGCATCACGTGGTCGGTGTATTGTTCTGTTTTTACTGGTTTGAATGTTCCCGCACCAACGTGCAAGGTAACTTTGTCAATTTCAATGTTGTGTTTCGTTAAAGAGTCAATAACGTATGGCGTGAAATGGAGTCCGGCAGTCGGGGCGGCTACCGAACCGTTTCGTTCTGCAAAAATTGTCTGATAGCGGACGCTGTCGTTTTCTTCGCTTTCGCGGTTCAAATATGGTGGAATTGGAATTTTTCCTATCGTTTCGAGAATTTCGGCAAATGTTTGCCCGTTATCCCATTGGAATTCAACAATAAAGCCGTCGTCCGTTTGTTCTTTCTTTTCTGCCGAAAAATGAATTTTTTCTTCATTCCCGATGGTCGCGGTCAAAACACCGTCTTTCCATTTTTTTGCGTTTCCCACTACGCATTTCCACGAACAGTGATTTGTCTGGGCAAAATTTTGTTCATAGTCGGCAGGAAAATTAGGCTCTAAACATAAAATCTCGATTCGTGCGCCTGTGGCTTTCTGCATGATGATTCGTGCATGAATCACACGTGTGTCGTTGAAAATCACAAGTGATTGTTCTGGAAGATAATTCGGACAGTTTGTAAATTTTTCGTCAATAATTTCTCCTTTTTTGTAAACTAACAATTTTGACGCATCGCGGTCTTGCAGCGGATACTTGGCAATCCTGTCATCGGGAAGAGTGTACGAAAAATCCGATATTTTTGTGGATAAATTCTTTGGCAACATTTTCTACGAAATTTTGACAAAAGTACGTACTTTTGAGTTCTAAAAAAATGGTAGGCTATGAAATTGCAAGTAGGAGATATAGTTCGTTATCTGAATGCGGTTGGAGGCGGAACGGTGACAAAGGTTCTGAACGAAAATCTTGTGGAAATTCATGATGAATCTGGGTTCGATATGCCAGTTCGTGTACAGGAGTTGGTTTTGGTGGAACGACCGAATACTCCGAAAAAAGAAACCGTTGCGAAAACTACGCAGAGTTTTACGGAAACAGTTGAAGAAGTCGAAGATGAGGAAATAGAAGGTAACGACAATCCGCATCTTTTTGTCGCTTTTGTTAGAAATGCAAAAGATTCTGCAGTTTTCGAGACATATCTGATAAATGACTGCAACTATAATTTATTATATGTATTGTACACTCCGTCGGAAGAATTGTCGAAATGTATTGCTTCGGGAATGTTGGAAGCAAATGCAAAAATCAAAGTGGCTGATTTGTCGTATGATGCAATTTCGAAATTGTCGAAAGTGCAGTTACAAGGTATTTTATATAAAAATAAACCTTACGCTTCGCAGTCTGTTTTTGATGCGGAGGTGGCGATTAATCCTGTCAAGTTTTACAAACCAGGCGTGTTTGTAGTGAATGATTTTTTTGACGAAGACGCGTATGTGATTGATTTGTACGATGCTGAAAAAGTTGTGAAAGAGCAACAACGTGAGCAGTTGCGGCAAGTCAATGTCGAAGAAATTCGCGAGGCAATGGTCGAAAAACAAAAATCTGAGGGAAATCCGAAACCGCAGGTTAAGAAAAATGAGGAATCGGTACGAGAAGTAGATTTACATATTGGCGAACTGGTTGATAATGAAGAAACAATGTCGCCTGCCGAAAAACTCGACTTGCAAGTAAAAACGTTTGAACGCGAGTTGACAAAGGCAGTGAAGGACGGAATTGAAAAAATAGTGTTTATTCATGGTGTCGGAAATGGCATTCTCAAGGCGAAAATTAGAGGGTGTTTAGATAGGGACTATCCACAGTATTATTATCAAGATGCGTCGTTCCAAAAGTATAAGTTTGGGGCAACATTGGTATATTTGCGAAAAGTGTATAGATGATGTTTTTGATCATAGTCATAGTATGTTTATGTATAGGGTTTGCCGCAGTACAGCCCTCGTGGGCCGCGTCGAATCCTAAAATGTTACATCTTACTGTTGACGAGGGACTTATAAATGGAAATATTCATCAGATTTCGCAGGATGAGCAAGGTTTTGTGTGGCTTGCAACGGAAAACGGCTTGGTTCGTTGCGATGGCTTTGATTATCGTGTGTTTCAGACTTCTGCCAGCGAGGAAAATAGTATCTCTCACAATTTTGTGAATGCAGTTTCTCCTGAAATAAACCAGTCGATTTGGATAGGGACAATGGCTGGGTTGGATAGATTCAATCCAGTGAAAGGTTCGTTTGAACATTTCCACTTTTACAATGCGTCGGGTTCTATAAATATGAAGCCTGCGTTGAAGGTTTTCCCAAACGATGACGACTGTTTTGTGCTGACCGACGACAAGTATTTGTATTATTGTGCAACAGGCGACGACACGCTTCGTCCGATTATTCCGTTGAATGACAATCCGAAGTCGTTTGTGATGGCTGCGGTAAGAAACAGTGCCGACTATGTTGTGATAGGAGATAAGCAGGGAAGGGTTGCTTCTATTTCGAAAAATGCTGAATTCCGCTTGATGTATGATGGAAAGTCATCAGTTTCGTCCATGTGCTCTTTGCGTGATTCGTCGGTGTGCGTCTGCTTTATAGATGGCTCTGTAGTGGTACTCAAAAAAGGAGAGAAGCGCATGTATACGTTGAAAAATCTGCAAGATCCGTGTGTGAATGATGTAATGCAACTGACCGATTCTACATTGTTGCTCGCAACTCGTTCCGACGGTGTTTTTGAGTTGTCATTGACAGACGGTGCTTTATCAAGATATATGACAAATCTTGTCAATAACAATTGTACGTCGTTGTTGGCTGATTCTTTCGGAAATATTTGGGTCGGTCACGCTTTTGGCGGGGTTTCTTTGAAAGTAGGAAATTCGGTCGATTTTAATTCCAAAGATTTTATTGAAAATGTTCCCAACTGCAAGGTTCTGGCTATCGCTGAGTGTGGAGGAAAGAATTTTCAAGGAACCGATGGAGCAGGATTATATATGTACGACAGAGTAACTCGTAGTCGTAAAGTTTTTAATTTTAATACAGGACTGGAAGGTAAAACGTTCGACAATGTGATTACTTCGTTGTTTGCCGACGGCGATTGTCTATGGATTGGAACGTATAATCATGGTGTGTATGCTTATTCGGTAAAATCGGGAACGTTGCAGTATGAGGAGCAGTTGGCTCAATGTCCGGAGAAAGGTATTGCTACTATATATGTTGACTCACGGCAGGATGTGTGGATTGGAACGTATGAAAGCGGTGTGTATGTGTTTAACAAGGAACAGAAGAAGTTTATACGACATTATACGGGTTACGAAGACGACGGAAATTTAAATATTTCGTGTAATGGCTCAACGTGTTTTTTTGAAGATGCATACCATAATATATGGATAGGTTCGTATTATGGCATTACAAAAATTTCGGAGTCGGGTACGACTAAAATATATAGGTACGACGCCTATCCCGGAATGCGAAGTTCCGTGGTGACAACAATTACTCAAAACGTAGACGGTAGGGTGTGGTTCGGCTCGTTGCAGGGCTTGAGTTATTATGATGCAGATAAGGACACCATTTGCGCATTGAGTAATGGCCAGATTTCGAATGGATTGGCTATTTGTAGCATAGTTCCACAGGTAGATTCTTCCATGTTGGTTGTAACACCGAAAACGGTGTATGTGTATTTGCCGACGAATAATTTTGTATTTGTTTCAGCACTGTCAAAAGGTGAATTTCAACGAAATGCACTTTGTTTGGATGAAAATAAGTTATATGTCGGAACCGACAGAGACGTGAAATCGTTGTTTGTTCCTGTTCTTGTGTCAGACAACAGGTTACAGGAACTCCGGTTGACAGATGTTCTGTTACATGGTCGCTCGATTTTTGCGTGTGGGAAAAAGAAATATACGTTTAAATATGAAGATGGCATTTATTATTTGGATTTGCCATATGACGAGGGTGATGTTACGATAAAGTTTTCGGATTTCTATTTTGATGAAACCCGACCGAAGGATTATCTTTACAAATTAGATGGATTTCAGAACGATTGGCGGCTTCTGCAAGATGAAAACACCGTCAGTTATGCTAATTTACCTGGCGGCGATTATGTTTTCTGGGTGAAACATCTTATGGATTCATCGGATTCTAAAATAGAATTGCGAATTCATAAGGCCAAGGCGTTGTGGGAAATGAAGTCATTCTATATTGCCATATTTTTGCTCGTGCTTGTGCTGGTTGTAGTGTTCTTTATGAGAAGAATGCAACGTGTGATTCGCATGCGAAATCGCCTGCAACGACAGGTTGAACTTCGTATAAAAGACATTCAGCAGAAGAATCAGCAGATAGAATTACAGAATATGCAGATTAAACTGCAACGCGATGCGGCAACACGTCAACGTTCCGAGGCTGAACACCAACGAGAGGGAGCGGAAAAGAAATTGTCTGTCTTGCTGGGTAAATTGCAAAAAAGTGAGGATTTGATTCAAGATTTGAAACAGAGGACGGTCAATCTCAGTCACGATAGAATTGTATTGAAACGTAAAGTCGATTTGTATGAAAACAATGTTGACGATGTGGTGTTCAAAATGATGCTTCCGTCAGAAAAAATAGAATATGTAAGTCCGTCTGTTCAAGATTTAACGGGTTATTCTGATAAAGATTTTTTGGAAAATCAAGTTTCGTTCCGCTCACTGCTTCTCGACGAGGAGAAAAAGAATGTCAAGCAGTATCGTACATTGGTTATGGAAGGGAAAATACCTGAAATAGTTCAATTTACAATACTCGACAAAGATGGCAATAAGAAAAATGTCCGTCAGTATTCTCGATACGAAACCGATCTGAAAGGTGCAATCATCGCTTTGGAGTTCCGTCTTGAATTAGTTGAATCCGTTGAGGTTCCAACATCGGAAAATGAAATTCGGGTTGCAGAAAAAGAAATTGTTAATGAACCATCTGTGGAACGTTATGATTGGAGTTCTAAAACTGTTCTTGTCGCCGATTCCGACGATGAAAGTTTCTCGCTGATTACCGAAGCCTTGGCTCCGACGCATATATCTATTTTGCGCGTAACCGATGGGCTGACGCTTGTTGAAGACCTAAAACAAAAAAAATACGTTCCTGACGTCATTCTTCTTGATGTCCAGCTTTCTCGTATGAATGGATTCGAGGCAGTTGTCGAAATTAGAAAGTTTGATAAGCAGATTCCTATTGTTGCTCAAACATTGTATAGTAATTACGAATCCAAATTGAAATGTTTCGACGCAGGATTCGATACGTATGTGTCAAAACCATACAAATCTGCTGATTTACAAGATGTTTTGGCAAAAATTTTAAATGTTTGAAATATTCGTATATTTTTTCTTGCTCAAAAGAATGAATTTTGTAAATTTGTGCGTTCTTTTGGATAGTGTAAATTGTTTGAAAGAACAAGTAACAAAGTAATGTTTAATAAAAAAATGTATTCATGAGAAAAATCTTTAAACTCAAAAAATGCTTGTCCATTTTTGTGATTACGCTTTTTTCTGCAGGGTATGTCAATGCTCAGATTGCAGTATCGGGAAAGGTAGTCGATCAGAACGGAGTACCAGTAATTGGAGGTACGGTTTCTGAGGCAGGAACGACAAATGGTACGTATACAGACGGTAGCGGATCGTGGTCGTTGACTGTGAAAAGTGCTGACGCGGTACTTGAATTCGAGTACCTCGGTTTGGCAACACAAAAAATTAAAGTAGGCTCTAAAAAGTCTTTCAATGTGACGATGACTCCAGATGCCATTGTGCTTGACAAAGCAATCGCAATTGGATATGCTTCTGCAAGGAAGGAAGACGCAACGGGTGCAAACAAGAATTTCGGCGGTGACGAAATTTCAAAAGCTCCAGTGTTGGCAATCGACCAGGCGTTGCAAGGAAAGGCGTCGGGTGTGAGTGTGACTTCTAACTCTGGTACACCAGGCTCAGGTATGGATATCGTTATCCGTGGTCGTGGTACTACTGGTGATGCTCGTCCGTTGTACGTCGTTGATGGTATACCTCAAGGATATGAATACCGTGGCGACCCGGGAAATATTGAATCATTAACCATTTTGAAAGATGCTTCTTCGTGTGCTATCTATGGTGCTCGTGGTGCTAACGGTGTTGTGCTTATCACGACAAAAGGTGGTAACTCGGTTGCAGATTATGAATATGTAAACATCAATTTCGATGGTTATCGCGGTTTGCAAAAAGCGTGGAAACAAATCGATGTGCTTTCTGGTGATGAATATGCTGACATTGTTTCAGGTGGTACCAAAACTAATACGGCAGCAGAAGGTTTCGGTGGTGCAAATACAAATTGGCAAGATCAAATATTCCGTACAGCTGTTATTCAAAAATATAGATTGTCGGCTGAAGGTGGTTCTGCAAAAAGTTCATGGAGTATCAATGCCGGCTATCAAGACCAAGATGGTATCGTGAAAAAAACGAACTATAACAGATACGATTTCGGTTTGAAATCAATGTATAAAGTAAACAAACGTTTGGATATTGGTGCTAACTTGGGTTATAGCCAACATACGCAAGATGTTATTAACGAAGGTGCTCAAGCTGAATACACAGTACTTGGTCAGTCTTTGTTGTTTGACCCAACAATACCTGCAGATGCGACTGGTACAGATAGAAAAGCAAGCTCTTCTTCTGGACAGACCTATGGCAACCCGCTTGTAAGTTTGCAGTATTATGATAACGAAAAGACTGGTTATGGTATAGGTGGTGGCGCATGGTTGAATTACAAGTTAGACTTCTTGCTTGACGGTCTTGAATATAAAACACAATTCAATTATAGCAAGTGGGAAAATGGACAAGAAGTCTATGAACCATATTATTATGTATCAGATGGACAAAGAAACACAATCCCTTATCTGAAAAATACTGTACAAGGTGGTAGTGGATGGAATGTTTCGAACATGTTTACATACAAATTTAATATCTATGACAAGGTAGATACAAATAAGGTTAATCATGGGTTCCGTTTCTTGTTAGGTCACGAAGCGTTGTATGATAAACAAAATGCATATAATACGAAAGTAATTAATATTGGTACTGAAGATTATCAACATTACATTATTTCTGGTGAGGCCGATCCTGACCAACCGGTATGGTCGGAAACATGGCAGGCGCCAAATGAACACTCTATGATTTCGTATATCGGTCGTATGGAGTATTCATTTAAAGACAGATATTTGTTTAACTTCACATTGCGTCGAGATGGTTCGTCACGATTCGGAGCTTCTCATAAATATGGTATGTTCCCATCTTTAGGTTTTGCATGGAAAGTTAATAAAGAAATGTTCTTCCAAAGAAACGAATTCTTGAGAGAAAATGTTAGCTTGTTGAAACTCCGTGGTGGTTGGGGTAAGATTGGAAATGAAAACATTGCAAATTATCAATATGTAACATCTGTTGTACAAGATCCTGAATCAGGATATAACTTTGGTGGAAATGCAGTTACTGGTGCCGTGGCTAAGGGTGTTGCAAATGAAGATTTGCACTGGGAAGAAGCAACTTCGTGGGATATAGGAACGGATATGGCATTCTTTAAAAACAAATTGCAATTCAATTTCGACTATTTCGTGAAGAAAAATGTTGACAACCTTGTTTCTATCGCAGTTCCTTCGGTTGTCGGATGTGATAAAGGTAACAACCCAATTGTAAATGCTGGTAAGATTTTGAACCGTGGTTATGAAATGGATTTGATTTATCAAGATAATTTCAAATTCAGCGATTCAAGTAAATACTTATTTACATATAGTGTCGGAGTGAACTTCTCTCACAACTATAATGAGGTTCTTGAATTAGGTGGTTCAGTTCTTTATGGTGGTAACGTAGACCGTTCAGGAGGTAAGACATACGCGTGTCGTACATTGGAAGGCTATCCGATAGCATCATTCTGGGGATATAAAGTAGATGGCGTATTCTCGAATTACGAAGAAATCAACAAATCGGCACAGCCAAGTGCTAAACCTGGTGATTTCAAAATTGTTGATATTGACGGCGACGGACAAATCACAGCAAATGATATTACGTGTATAGGAAATCCGAACCCTGATTTTACTTATGGTTTCAATATTGATTTAGGTTATGCAGGATTTGATTTCGGTGCATCATTCCAAGGTGTTGCAGGAAATGAAATTTTTAACAACATGAAGTATTACTTGGATGGTGGAAACTTGGGTTCTAATATGTCAACACGTCGTTTGGATGTATGGTCAAGTGACAATAAAGGTTCTTCTGAACCGACTGATGCGTCGTGGTTTACTGGTACGTATTATCCAAGTTCTGCATACGTAGAGAAAGGTTCATATTTCCGTCTGAAAAACTTAACTTTGGGATATACGTTCCCGAAAAAGTGGATGGAAAAAATCAAATTACAAAGACTTCGTCTTTATGTTCAAGGTCAAAACTTGCTGACATTCACGAAATACACGGGCTTCGATCCTGAAATCGGTACTGGTGATTCTGGTTTGAACTGGGAAGGTCCTGAATTTGGTATTGACCGTGGTGTATATCCACAAGCAAGAACATTTGTGTTTGGTGTTAATTTAGGTTTTTAATTTAATAGGCATAGAATAATGAAAAAGATAGCAATTATATTGATAGCGACGCTCGGGTTATATTCTTGTTCAGAAGATTTTATAACCAAGGATCCTCTAGGAGTTTCCAGTAGCGCATCGTATTATAATGATCCTGACCAATGTCAGCTTGCTCTGAATGCAGTGTATGACCCACTTGGATGGCAAGAAATTCATGATGAGCTAATTTGGAAAATTGGCGACATCTGTACTGATGACTGTGAACGTGGTGGTGACGGTGTAAAGTCAACATATCTTACTGCAGATGACTGGAATAAAGGTGGTCAGTTGGCAGTGTTCGCTGCAACAGACAGAAGTGGTGCAATGCAGTCTCTTTGGCAATCATTGTATATTGCCATTGGTCGTGCTAATGCATTGTTAAATGGAACAGAGAGCTTGACTTCTGGTGATAATGCAGAAAAATATAAGGTGATGCGTGCCGAAGCTCGTTTCTTACGTGCATGGTATTATTTCCAATTGACGAAAATTTTCGGTCCTGTTATTTTGGTAAAACAATCGGTTTCGGTTGCTGATGCTGAAAATTTGGGTAACCGTGCGTCAGGAGATGACAATGTTGGTTCTAAACAGGTTCGTGCACAGTATGATTTTATAATTGATGAACTTGAAGCAATAAAAGATGATTTACCAAAGACGGCGTCTGCGGTAGGAAAGGTAACAAATGGTGCTGCACGTGCATTCTTGGCAAAAGCATATTTGTACAGAGCAGATTTCTGCAGCAATAGTTCTGATTATGAAAATGCATATCAAACAGCCTACCAGTTGTATACCGAAGCTAATGGTTCCACCTACGCGTTGGAAGAACATTATCAAGATGTGTTCGATATCTATGGTGAAACGCATGAAAATAGCAAAGAGGTTGTGTTCTCAATTCAATTTATGAGTGGTACAATGTATAATCGTCAAGGTAATGGTTCTATCCGTTGCTTGTATGTGTCTCCTCGTTATTTCTGGGATCCTGCAGAAAAAGCTACTATGCAGAATTCTGAAATTGGATATGGATTTGCCATTCCTACGCAGAATCTGTTGGATGAATTTGAAGCTGGCGATGCACGTGCTACAATGATTGTCGCAAGTCCTCACGGAGATGCAACAATAGATGCTACGATTACAAAATTAAATCTTGATACTGCTGTGTGGTGTAAAATTACAAGCCTTTCGAGTGATGATAAATGGTATGCAATTGGCAAACACGAATGTAATACAGGCTATTATAATATGAAGCAGGCTGAAGTTAACTCGTTATTGTGTAATGGTGGATTTAACTCTCAGGTTGCTGGAAAGGATTATATTCTATTACGTTGGGCTGATGTGATGTTGATTGCTGCTGAAGCAGGTGTACAAAGCGGACATACAACGGAAGCGACTTCCTTAATCAATGAATTACGTAAACGTGCTCGTAATAGTGCTCGTACTATAGATTATAAAGTTGCTGGATCGTCTGCCGCATGTTATACATACACTCCTGCTGCTACACCTGCGGATATTGCTTCTGCTGATTTAGATGCGGTAAAACACGAACGCCGAGTTGAAATGTATGGTGAAGGAGAACGTTATTGGGATATTGTTCGTTGGGGATTGGCGACAAATACTTACACGTTTAGAGAAAAAGATTTAGCTGGTAACACATTTAAATTTAATACAGCCACACTTGGTCGTTGGCCGATTCCTCAGTCTGAAATCATTCTTCATACTGGCGGTAATTTGAAACAGAATCTTGGTTATTAATGAAATGGAGGAATATGAATATGAAAAAGTATAGTATTTTTGCTTTAATTGCTTTAGTAGCAAGTTTAAGTTCCTGTAAAAATAAAGTAGAGGAACCCGATACCGCAGAATTTAATTGGTATCTCGTTGAGGATTATAATGCAAATATGTTAGACTTGTCTAAAGCTAATGCAAATCCATCTACAATAGAATTAAGTGATGAATTGGTTTTTGTTGCAAAAGGGACAGATGCTTCTGCGTACGTAGTTTGGACTGGTGAAGTTGGTCATGAATATTCAATGCGTTCTTTGCCAGATTCTTTGATAAAGGATACTGTGAACAATGTTTCGAAGAAAGCGGCAGGTGTTGCTCTTGCATCGAAGGATGGAATGGGTAGATTTTATAAGAATTATAATTTTTCTACCATCTCTCCTGCAGGTAGTCCGTTTCAAATGTATGGAACTGCTCGCAACTATGATTACGAGAAACAAGATTATTCTGAGGTAAAAGCAGGTCCATACTCCATTGAAGTAATTGATACACAGACTGATTTATGGAATGCAGCTGATCCGTATAACTCAGGCGGTTATCAGAAATATTCGTTATCTTTTAAAATTGGATCTCTTATATCTAGCACTTCAACTGGTGCAAAAGGTTCGTATGAGTTGATATATGAGGATACCGAGAAAGGTATAAAACCAGGTGTTTGTGTGACATATCCTGCGGGAAAGGATCCTGCAAAGGCATCAGTAATCTTTAAGGTCAATAACTGTATACCTTTTGTTTCAGATGGTACTATAACCTATAGTGTTAAATTTGGTACGTATACTTGGAATGTTGATTTGTCATCACCTAAAACTTTAGTTTTAGCATCTCAGAGTGCTGTTGAAGAAGGCTATACAAGTTATCTGACAAATGCTGATGAGGCATATCCTAACGATAAATCGAAGATTGTTAAAAGTGAATATACCAAAGAATACGTATTTTCAGCAAAAGAATATAAATAGTATTTAGTATTTGTTAATTAAACACACCTGCCAGTATTTGACAGGTGTGTTTTTTATGTATGGAAATGGGTACAGAAATATCTAATAAGAAAAAAGAAAACTCGCTCGTAAGCATTTTGTTTAACATTGTCATTCCTGTAATAGTGATGACAAAAATGAACGGAACCGAAGGTTCGTTTGCTCTTGGTCCGAAAGTTAGTCTTGCGGTTGCAGTTTCGTTCCCTTTGATATATGGTATAGTTCACTTTGTACGAAGCAGACAAGTAAATTTTATTTCGGTGTTAGGATTTGTGAGCGTGCTACTGACAGGTGTATTTGGGCTAATGGAACTGAGTCCTGTTGTCATGACAATTAAGGAGGCATCAGTCCCACTTATTATTGCCGTGGTTGTTTTTGTCTCAATAAAATTAGATAAAAACGTGGTGTACAGCCTCTTTTTTAATGAAGACATTGTTGATGTGGACCGAATTTATAGTGCTTTGGACGAACGCAATAGCCGTGAAGAATTCGATAAAATGTTTCGTTCGTCCTCATATTGGGTTGTTGTATCGTTTTTGCTTTCCTCCATTTTAAATTTTACACTTGCTCGAATTATTTTGCAGAGTCAACCTGGCACAGAGGCGTATACAGAGGAAATTGGAAAGTTGACAGGATTGAGTTTTCCTATTATTGCTGTACCGTGCACGATTATACTGGTTGTTGTGATGTTTCATATTTTTAAACAAACCACTAAATTGACAGACATTCCATTAGAAGAAATGTTAAAAACAAAATGATAGAGTTTGTTATTTTAAAGTGGTGACATTCAAAAAATAAAGATTTTCTGTTTGATAAAAAAAAACTTGTATATCTTTGTGACAAATTTAAATATGTAGTTATGAAACGGTTAAAAACATTATTGATTTTCGCATTGGCGGGCTTTTCATTCGCAAATGCACAAGAGGCATGTCAGTCTCAAGAGAAAGAACCGACTAAATTCGATGAATGGTTTTCTAATGGTTGGGGCATGAACGCAAGTTTTGGTCCTACAATGTTCTTTGGCGATGTGTCAATGAGCAAGGCTTCGGACCTTCGTGCCATAATTAATATTGGTATTCAAAAGGAATTGACTCCTTATTTGTATTGGAGATTGAATGGCTCGTATGGTAATCTGTGCGGGACAAAAGATGAATATGAAAGCGGTGCTCCTGCAAATTTGACGTTCACAAATAAATTTACAGAAATCAATACTACTTTGAAATTGGATTTGTTTGGTTTTAACGACAATTTGCGTGCTAAGAAAGTGGCTCCGTATGTGTATACCGGAGTTGGCTTGATGAATTTCAGAAGCAAGTTGAAAAATTCAGAAACAAAAGCTGATATAGCCGCATTTGGATATAAAGGTAATGTATCGAAAGCACCTACTCATGAATTGGAATTCCCTATTGGTGTTGGTGCAGAATGGAAAGTAAGCAATGCTTTGTCGTTTACACTAGATGGTGCAATGACGTTGGTGAAGTCAGATAAGGTTGATGCTTGCGTTTCTGACAACAACGACAAATTTTTACAAGATATGTTCAGTACGGTAACGGTTGGATTTGTCTATAAATTTGGCTTTAGAGACTGCGATAAGGACGGTGTTGTAAACAGAAAAGACAAATGTCCTGACACTCCTTACGGAATTGCAGTAGATGAGAAAGGTTGCCCGTTCGATAAAGATGGTGACGGAATTCCTGATTTCGAAGACCGTTGTCCGGATGTCGCAGGTCCGTCAGAATTTCAAGGTTGCCCTGATACCGATGGCGACGGTATTCCTGATATAGACGATAAATGTCCGAAAGAAGCTGGTTTGGCTCAATTTGGCGGTTGTCCAGATTCTGATGGTGACGGTATTCCTGATAATGAGGATTCATGTCCGCAGGAAGCTGGTTTGGCTGAATTCCAAGGTTGTCCTGACACTGATGGCGATGGCGTTCCTGATACAGAAGACAAATGTCCTGAAGTTGCTGGTCCAAAAGATTTCGGCGGTTGTCCTGACACAGATGGTGACGGTGTTCCTGACAATGAAGACAAATGTCCAAAAGTTGCAGGTTTGAAGACAAATATGGGTTGCCCTGCCGTTAAGAAAGAAGTTTTGAGAATCTTCGAAAAAGCGTTGACTGGTATTCAGTTCGAAACTGGTAAGGCTGTAATCAAACCTACGTCATACAAGATTCTTGACGATGTTGTGAAAGCAATGAAAGAAAACCCTGAATACAATTTGGAAATCAACGGTCACACCGATAATGTCGGCGATCCTGCAAAGAATATGAAATTGTCTGAGGATAGAGCTGCATCAGTACGCAAATACTTGATTGACAAAGGTGTAAATGATTACCGTATGGTAGCTCACGGATATGGTGATACACAACCAGTGGCAGACAACAAGACTGCAGCAGGAAAGGCTAAGAACCGCCGTGTCGAATTCAAGGTTGTATTTAAGCAACTTGAAGTAGTTGAGGAAAAATAAAATAAAAATACTTTTCAGAGGGAAACGGGAGGTCGTGCTGATCGCCCGTTTCTTTTTTGTTGCCATTTAGGAAATTCATGTATATTTGTAGGTGTATTCATAAATAATATATTATGGAAAACTTTGCAGTATTGGACTTTGTTATTGTTGCTGTTTATGCCGTATTGATTATAGGTTTGGGCTTCTTTTTTTCTCGTTCAAAAGGTAAGGAAAAGAGTACCGAGGATTATTTTCTTGCAGGAAAATCATTGCCGTGGTGGGCAATAGGAGCTTCGTTGATTGCGGCAAATATTTCTGCGGAACAGTACATTGGAATGTCGGGTTCTGGCTTTGCCAGTGGACTTGCTATAGCATCGTATGAATTTATGGCGGCACTTACACTAATAATAGTCGGAAAGTTTTTTCTCCCAATCTTTATAAAACAAGGAATCTATACAATTCCAGAATTTGTTGAAAGAAGATTTTCCACAAATTTAAAAACTATTTTGGCTGTGTTTTGGCTGGCATTGTTCATCTTTGTGAATTTAACTTCTATCTTATTCTTAGGAGGGAAGGCGATTGATACAATAGTAGGAACAGGTGACGGCTCGTTGATTATGCCTGCAATTTTTATTTTAGCGATAGTTGCGGTGGCGTATTCTTTATACGGTGGACTTTCGGCGGTGGCGTGGACCGATGTGATTCAAGTGATTTTGCTCGTACTTGGAGGTGTTGTTACAACAGTTTTTGCTTTGAAGGCTGTTTCTCCAGATTCGTCAATTGTAAACGGCATTTCGCATGTAACTGATGTCGCTGGCGATAAATTCGACATGATTTTGTCTCGTGATAACCCTGAATATTCTAATCTACCGGGAATCTATGTGCTTATTGGTGGACTTTGGGTTGCCAATTTGTATTATTGGGGATTTAATCAATACATAATTCAACGCACGTTGGCGGCAAAATCTATTTCTGAGGCACAGCATGGAATTGTATTCGCAGCTTTTTTAAAAATGCTGATACCATTCATTATTGTCATACCGGGAATTATTGCATGGGTAATGTATAGCGAAGGTTATGTTGGTGCAACAGAAGCATTTGAATTGCCCGATGGAACATTAAATAATGATAAAGCGTTTCCATGGCTTATAAGTACGTTGTTGCCTACGGGATTGAAAGGTCTTGTTCTTGCAGCCTTGTCGGCAGCAATTGTTTCGTCGTTGGCGTCGATGCTCAATTCAATTTCTACGATTTTTACTATGGATATTTATAAACCATACGTAAATCCAACTGCTGAATCAAAGAAATATGTCAATGTGGGTAGAATAACTGCAGTTGTCGCATTGTTTGTTGCAATTGTGGTTTCTCCGTTACTGAGTAGTATGGATCAAATGTTCCAATATATTCAGGAATATACGGGTTTGGTAAGTCCAGGAATTTTGGCGGTGTTTATCATGGGATTGTTCTGGAAAAAAGCAACTAATAAAGGTGCCGTATGGGGAATCTTACTTTCGATACCTATTGCTTTGGCTTTTAAAATTTTACCATTTGAAATGCCGTTTATGGACCAAATGTTCTATACATTCTTGTTCACGATGGTAATTATTATGATGGTAAGTCTAACGTCTTGTCCAACCGAAGAGGACGAAAAAGGTATTCCGTTGACAGCCGATTTATTTAAGACAGACAAGGTATTCAACATTTGTGCATATATTATTTGTGTTTTATTGGCTGTGATTTATACAATATTCTTTTAGTTATGGAAACGACCTATTTCGGGACATTAGACGACGGACATGTCATAAATAAATATACTTTGATAAATCGTCAGGGAATGGTTGTGTCTGCAATAAATTACGGAGGAGTCATAACTGAGATAATAGTTCCCGATAAGAACGGCAATATGGACGATGTAGTTTTGGGATATGATAATTTAGATGGGTATTTGAACGACTCGAATTATCTCGGTGCAATTGTTGGACGATGTGCAAACAGAATTGCGGGTGCGCAGTTTGAGATAGACGGCCGAACATATTGGTTGTCAAAAAACTCAGGAAACAATTCTCTACACGGTGGGAAAAATGGCTTTAACAAGAAAATCTGGCATATTCAAGAGAAAAAGGTTAGAGAAGGGAATGCCCTTCGCTTGACCGCATCCAGTCTTGACGGAGAGGAAGGCTATCCTGGAAAATTAAATATGGAGATACTCTATATATTGACTGAAAAAAATGAGCTAATTATCAAATATTCCGCTGTATGTAATAAAAAAACGGTCGTAAATATGACGAATCACGCTTATTTTAACCTATCGGCCGGTCAAACCGAAACAATAACGGAGCATTTGCTGCAAGTGAATTCTAGTTTTTATTTGCCTTTGAATGAAGATTTTGTCCCTCAGGGAACATTTAATCCTGTAGAAAAAACAGATTTTGATTTTACTCTGCCTAAACATGTTGGTAAGGTTTTGACGAGCAAAGATTCTCAAATTGTTCTGGCAGGTGGTATCGATCATGAATTTTTGGTGTCGTCGTCGTTGAAACCAGTTGTGCGTTGCGAAGAACCAAATACGGGAAGGGTCTTGGAAATCTACACTTCGGAGCCGGCCGTGCATATCTATACTGGAAATTTTTTACAAAGCGGTCAATCAGACAAAAGAGGTGTTACTTTTCAAAAATATTCGGGACTTGCATTCGAGACACAGCATTTTTCTGATTCTGTTCACCATAAAAATTTCCCGTCTGTGCTGTTAACCCCTGGTCAACAATACTTTTCGGAAACAAAATATTGCTTCTCCGTTAAATTGTGAACTTGTATAAAACAAGGTGATTTATTACGTGGTTGTATGTGTTAGAGCCTGTGTGGTGGGCATTATATAACTATATATTGTATGTTCTTGATAATTAAGAGTATATCGTTTGTCTATTTTTGTCGATAACGTTTGTGTTTTTGGGGTAAAAAATGATTGTGGAAATGTTTTTTATATATATTTGTGCCGTAAATAGTATAAAAAGTTTTTTTATGAGAAGATTTTCGTTTGCTCTTGTGTGGCTTGTTGTGATAGTCGTAATGGCCTCATGTAAGAAAAATGACCCGACGGTCTTAGAACTATCTGTGGAAACTATTTATATTGATTCTGTGGGTGGAGTTGCTCACATAGATGTGACGTCTAATAAAGAATGGGAAACCATAGTACTTGAAGATTGGATTGCTCTTTCTTCTTCTTCAGGGAAAGGGAATGGCGAAGTGGAGATTACTGTCTTGGCTATGGCATCAAATGTTGACAGAGAGGCGATTTTGACAGTGAAAACGACAAATGGTGTTATGCAACAAGTAAAAATAGAGCAATCTCCTCGCATAAAGAAATCGGGTTTGGCAGACATCACGAATTATGTGTCGGGTGTGACATCGGCATCGGTTAAATGTCGTATGTCGGTTAAGGAAGATTATGGTAATCCGGTTAAGGAGCAAGGATTTTGTTGGAGTACGACGACAAATCCTACCATCGACGATATGTATATTGCTACTGTAGATACGTTTGCGGTCATTTCTGGTTTAGAAGAAAATACAACGTATTATGTCCGTTCGTATGCAAAAAATAAAAAAGGCACAAGTTACGGTCGGCAGTTAGAATTTGTTACGAAATCAATAACCGAAAAGGAGGGTAGAATAGCAAAAGGTTTTTTAGTTAACGACACATCGCAGGTGTATTTTTCTAAAGGTAATTTGCAATATCAGGCAACAACAAATACGTGGCGTTTTGCAGAAACTCAGTCTGATATGGCTGGAGGACAAAATTCAATGGCGTCGTCTTCGTATGATGGCTGGATAGATTTGTTCGGATGGGGAACAAGTGGCAGCGATGTTGCTCCATATACAGTTACACCTTCGTATTCCGTATATGGTGATGGGGAACGAAACATTGCTGGTACACGCTACGATTGGGGCGTTTTCAATGCTATAGGCGGGGGTACCTCGGGTGAATGGCGGACAATGACCTGTGCGGAATGGATGTATTTGCTTTTTAACCGTCCAAATGCAAAAGCGTTGAGAGGATTGGCTATGGTGGCGGGGATTGCCGGTATGGTGATTTTACCTGATAATTGGATGCAACCCGAAGAATGTGACTTTGAGAGCTCGGCAACTTCGTATAGCGACAATGCTTATTCAACGTTACAGTGGTTATTGATGGAAAAACAGGGGGCTGTATTTCTGCCTGCTGCCGGAAATCGTTACAATACCAATGTGAAAGAAGGTGGCGTTTCTGGATTTTATTGGTCGTCGACGGCTTCGGGAGAATATTCTGCTTATAGTATTTCGTTTAACGATAAAAGTGTTACAACCGATCGTAGTTATCGTGTCTATGGTCGTTCGGTTCGTTTGGTTCAAAATTTACAATAATGAAAAAGTTTCTTCTTTGTATATTTTTATTCTGTTTTTTAGGCGTTTTTGGAGTCTATTCCCAAGACACGCTTCGTTTCGCCAATTCAGGATTTGAGGATTGGATAAATGAAAGTGGATATACAGTTCACACCTCTCCGATTGATGCGAATTTGAATTTCTTCGGTGGTTACGTTCGTCCATCAGAATGGAATAGGGCATATTACCATATGAATAAAACAATAACAAAAAAAGTTATTATAAACATTACGGCAACGATTGATACAGATGTGCCTATACATAATTTTTCAAAATATACGAAAAAAGTTACCGAAGGTTCTGCAGCTGCCTGTTTGTCATCGTTTCAGTTAAATGATGTGATTTCGAGTACTGCTATTCAATATGGGAAAGATAACTTGGCAGGTTATGGATTGACGACAGATATGGTTTGTGCGTCTATTATCAGTACGGGAAATCTTACGAGAAATGGAAGCGGAACGTATATTAAGCAGATTGTAAATTTTGGGTTGCTTGGTTGTGGAGGAGAAAAAAATGAAGCAGAACTATATGATTCTATCAAAAACTACGATATGAATAAGTATGTCGAAGGGGGGCTTGCCTTGAATGGCTTCTATCCAACCCGGCTGCATGGTTCATATATGTACAAGTCCAACAGTGCGTCCGATGCCGGCGAAGTTATTTTGATTGGAACTCATTACGATTCACAGGCAAAAAAACGTTTGATTGTTGGAGGTGGATATAAAAATGATTTGAATACAGCTACAACTGCGTACGAAGAATTTGATGTGTATTACAGACCGTTTGTTGATGTTGAACCAGATTCGCTGGTAATTATTTGTATGTCGTCGGGACTGACGAATTGTGCCGATGAATCAAAATTGTATTTGGATGATTTTTATTTGCTTTCAGATTGCTATGCGGTTGAAAATCTTGTAGCGAATGAGGTGACGTCAAATTCTGCTGTTTTGTCATGGGACGAAAACCGTCATCTTTCATGGGAATATGCTTATGGTAAAAAAGGTTTCAATGTTGAGGAAGCTGTTCCTGTTTCTATTGAAGATGATTTTGTGGAATTATCAAATTTGGAGTCTGCTACGGAATATGAGTTTTATGTGAGAACCGTTTGTTCAGAAACCAATAGAAGCGAATGGACAAAAGTGGAATTTATAACAGAAGAATCACAACTGTCAGCATGTGAACCAGTAACAAATGTTTTGGTCACAGATGTTACTTTGTCGTCGGCAGTGGTGTCGTGGAACGATATGGGGTCGTCGTATGAAGTTGTGAGCGGCGAAAAAGATTTTTCTTTTGAAGATGTTGAAGTTATATCGATAACTGGAAATGAAATCACGTTGTCGGATTTGCAAACAAATACTGATTATGACGTATATGTTCGAAATGTTTGTTCTGATGAATTGAAAAGTGCGTGGGGGAAGGTTTCTTTTACCACTCTTGATTTGCCGACGTGCGATGCTGTTTCAGAATTGTCAGTTTCTGAAATCTCTCAATACAGTGCAACAATTTCTTGGGACGAATCGGAATTTGACTATGAAATTATGTATGGTGAAAGCGGATTTGATTTGTCGGAAGCAGAAATCATAAAGCCGACAGGAAATTCATATTCGTTGGAAAACTTGTCATTACAAACGTCATACGATGTGTATGTTCGTTCTGTGAAAGATGGTTATTATGACGGAGAATGGACAAAAGTTTCATTCACAACATTGGATTTGCCGACGTGCGATGCTGTTTCAGAATTGTCAGTTTCTGAAATCTCTCAATATGGTGCAACAATTTCTTGGGGCGAATCGGAATTTGGCTATGAACTTGCGTATGGCGAAAGCGGATTTGATGTTGCTCAGGCAGAAGTCGTAAAACCGACGACAAATACATACGTGTTGGAAAACCTGTCATTGTATACAGCGTATGACGTATATGTGCGTGCAGTAAAAGAAGGCTATTATGACGGTGAATGGACAAAGGTATCGTTCTCTACGCTTGACTTGCCAACGTGTGAATCGGTTGCGGAACTTGTCGTTTCTGAGGTTTCACAGAATTGGGCGAATGTATCTTGGGCAGAATCAGCGAATAATTATGAGATAGCATTTGGCGAAAGCGGTTTTGTGTTGGAAAAGTCTAAATTTGTTACAGTTACGGAAAACGAATACACATTGTCAGATTTGGTAATGAATACGGCTTACGATATGTATGTCCGTGCTGTGAACGAAAATGCATACGCGAGCGAATGGACAAAGATAGAATTCACCACGCTTGATATGCCAACGTGCGAAACTGTTTCTGAAGTGTCAATTTCTGATGTTACTACTAATGGCGCAGTTGTTTCGTGGACATCTATCGAAGAAGGAAACACGTTTGAGATATATTTTGGCGAAGAAGGTGTATCTATTGACGATGCTGAATTTCTCAAAATAGAAACCTCGCCGTATGTTTTGGCAAATTTGTCAGCCAATACATCGTATGACGTATATGTCCGTGCGGTGCGCGAAGGTGCTTACAACGGTGAGTGGCAAAATGTGTCGTTTGTGACAGAAAAGATAACTTGTGCACCTGTTTCCAGTGTAGAAGTAACTGCCATTACCGATACATCAGCAATAATTTCTGTTCCACTTTCGGAATACACGTATCAGTTGGTGTTTGTCCCGTCTGATGAAGCATACGACTTGTCGCAACCAATTGTCTTGTCGGACGTTTCATATCAGTTGAACAACTTATTGGCAGAAACGTCGTATGTGGTTTACGTGCGAGCTGTCAAAGAAGGATATGCTGACGGCGAATGGACAAAATATGAGTTTACGACGAAAAAGACAGAACCTGTTATTGTTCAGGTGAATCCTGTAGAAGGATTGAACGTAATACACGAAGACTCAACGTATTATGTTGTTTGGAACGACTCGCAGTATGAATATGAGATTTCGTACGGATTGTCGGGATTTGACATAGATACTGCTGTGTCATATCACATTACGGGTAACAATTATCAAATACCAGAATTGGAAAACGGAACGTACGATGTGTATGTTCGGGCGGTTTCCGACGAAAATACTCCAAGCGAATGGCAAAAGGTTTCTTTTGAATATGAGAAAAAAGAAATTGTGATTGAGCCAGAATGTAAGTTTGAATCTGTTGTTCAAAATATTATAGCTGATTATAACGGGTGCAATTGTCTTTGCAACTGTGGTGCGGTTGAATTAATTTGGGAAAATCCTGAAACTAATCCACAATATGAATGGTTCGATGTAGCAATATATGAATTTGCAGAAGGTATGGATAATACTGTTGGTGCAGATGACATTCAACGCATTACAAATCCTGGTTTTCATGTGTCATATACGGAATATGAAAATGTAGCGAAAGAGTTAGTATTATATGTTCGCGTTGGTGCAGAGGGTTGCGAGTCAAGCGATTGGGCAAAATATCAGTTTACGGCTCCTACAATTGATGTAGCAATCGACGAAGTAGAAAAGGGCAATGTTTCGGTTTACCCAACATTGTCGGACGGTACGTTCTTTATTTCCTTTAATTCTCAGGCAAGTGCCGACGTGATTGTGTACGACGTGAACGGAAGCATTGTTACAAAAATGAACAATGTAAACGATAATGTATCTATTCAGTTGAATAAAAAAGGACTATTTATAGTAGAAGTTACATTGGAAGGTGTAACAATAGTAAAAACGGTTGTTATTTATAAGTAATATGAAAAAAATACTATTGTTGATGATGTTTGTAGGAAGTTCTTTATGTGGATTTTCTCAGTCATCGTTTGTGTCGGCAGGAGGCGATAGCTCTTCGCCGAAAGGCAGTTTGAGTGGAAGCATAGGACAGGTCTCGACAAAATATGCTACATCGAGTGTCGGCAGCGTTAGTCAAGGTGTGCAAGTCGTATATGATGTGCTTACCGTCGGCATTGATAATTATCCGTTGATTTCGTTGCAAATGGAAGTGTTCCCGAATCCTACCGTTTCTGGAGTGTCATTGTCTATGGCTGATTCGCAAGAAATAGGTGGTTGCTCGGCAAAACTATATGATGCTACAGGAAAAACACTCCAGGTTCTGGAAATTACTGATGCTAAGACGTATATTCAAATGCAGAACTATATTCCGGGTGTCTATTATTTGAATGTTTGTAAAAAGAATACAGTATTGAAGAATTTTAAAATAATCCTTAATTCCGCAACACTTTGATTTAACTTTATTTATAAGTTCCTGAGCAACAAAAAGTTGCTCAGGATTTTGCCATGTCAGATTTTTCACTTATCTTAGTGTTGCAAATCAAAACAAGCGTAAATCGTAACAAGACATG
>JAFXAU010000007.1 GCA_017516865.1 Bacteroidales bacterium | reverse complement strand
TTGTGTGGCAAATGCTACATATTGATTTACAGCCATATATCCGCCATCATCAACGTATGTGTGCCGGTATTCATTCGTCGTTGCCACGACAGCCGATGTCGTGTCGTTTGCCAAATACCATTTTATGGCTGTACCCGTCGCAGTCAAAGCGGGAACTGATGCCTGATTTGTCACATTCAGCTTGGAATCGCTTGCCGAAGTTATGACAGGTGCTTCCGTATGATGAACCATTACGGCGAATGAGACCTCTTCGGCAGAGCACTGCGTTGTGGCGTCGGTATAGTTGTACGTTATCGTATAAGGGCCTCCCGCACCTGCGACACTTGGCGAGAATGTGCTTGCTGTGACGCCCGTCCCTGCAAACGCTCCTCCTGTCTCCGCATTGCCGTCAACCTTTGCTGTCAGGGAGATTGCAGGATTATAGTCACATATTTCCGTGATATTCATTGATACGTCCGCTACTGGGCGCGCATTGATTTTTACCGTCGTCTGTGCCTCATCCTGACAGGAATGTTCATCTGTATAAAGCAACGTAATCGTATGTGTTTCAGTCGATTCGCTTTTCGGGTCGAACGAGCCGTTTGTCGCATTGAGTGTTGTCAGTGTCGGGCTTGAATATGCGAACGAGCCCGTTGCGGCGGTTCCCGTTGTTCTCATAGTGACCACGTCGCTGTTGTTTCCACCTTGACAGACTTCTGTTTGGCTTGGTGCAAGGGTGATTTCCGGCAGCGCGTACACCTCGGCTGTTTTTGAAACCTGCTCTGCCTGACAACCTTTGTCGCTCACAAAATCATACGTCACCGTATGCGAGCCATTTTTAACAACACTTGGAGTAAACGACGCTGTGTATTCCGTCAACTTTGTCACTTTGTCGTTCCACGTACCGTTGCCGACAACTCCGTCGGGTGTAATTGTCGCAGTAATTGTCTGTGCCACGTTTTCCGACTCGCATTTTGGTGTCAAATCCGACAGAGTTACTTGTGGAATCGGGTGAATTTCAATTGTTTTCGCTTCCGAAACGTTTTCGCACTCATTTGCGTCCTTTACCGTAACCGAAATGGAATACGTACCTGTTTCGGCGGTGGCTTGAATCGTCGGCGAAGCCAATGAGGTTGAATTGAGCACGTTTGTCGGCGTGCAAGTCCACGTCTGCGACGAATATGTCTTGTCAAGGCCAAGCGTTATCGCAGTTCCTTTGCACGCTTCGTCTTTGGAGGCAGATATGGCTGGCGTTGGCAATGGGTTTACCGTCACATTTATTTGAGCAAGTTCACTTTCGCAGCCGTTTGTCGTTTGACTTACAAAATATGATGTCGTTGTGGCTGACGATGAAGATGGGGTGGGAGTTCCCGTCAATTGCTGCTTCTCAGAGTCGTACCACGTCAATGTCCCCGTCGCCGTTGCCGTCAGGGCCGACGTCGTAGCTCCGAGACAGTATTTTACATCGCTTACCGTCGGTGCCGATGGAATGGCGTTCACAATCACGGTGGTTGTTGCAGGAACCGCTATCGTACAACCATCAAGACTTACGTATGAATATGATATGGTTTCCGTTTTTACTTCGGTAGCGGTAAATGTTGCTGACACATCGTCAATTTTCGTTGCATTTGTCCACGTACCTGTGCCACCTGCAGGACTCGGGGTGGCGGTAATTGTAGTAGAAGTCAGGTTACAGATTGAATTTGGCGATGCCGTCAGTGTTGCCGTAGGTAACGGGAATACGACAATAGAAGCTTCCCCGCTTCCTTCACATTGATTTTCGTCAACAACCGAAACGTTTACTTTATACGTCGTTTTTGATGTGACCGAAGGGGCTGTGAATTTCGGCTTGTCTAATGTAGTTCCGTCAAAATATGTGCTTGCATCCCCTGACCACGTTATTGATTCAAAAACTTGGTCGCCGAGAGAAACCGTTGCCGACTCTCCGACGCATAAATCGCCATCTGAGATTACAATTGAAGGAGTTAATTTATCGTTTACCGTAACGGTAATTGCGGCACGTTCGCTTTCGCACTCGTTTTGTGTCTGACTGACGTAATATGTCGTTGTCGCTGCAGAAGCGGTGCTTGGTATTGGTGCTGTTGCAGACGCCGTTCCTCCCGTAGCCGAAGTCCCGTACCAATTCAATGTTCCCGTGGCTGTTGCCGTCAATGCAGAAGAAGGAGCGTCAACGCAATACGAGCGGTCGTTCACAGTTGGAGCGGCGGGAATTGGATTTATGACAACAGTAATTGTTTTCGTTGTAGCCTCGCATCCGTCGGCATTTTTGTACGATAATGTAACTTTTATGGTTTCTTTGGTGGTGACGTTCTTTTTTAACGATGCCGTCAATCCCGACGACGTAAGAGTCTGCGTAGATTCATCGGTAGTCCACGTCGCAGTTCCCGTACCATTGTCGTCGGTTGTAGCCGAAAATGTAATTTCCGTTCCGCTACAAACTTCTGTTGCAGAAGCAGTTAACGTTTTTATTGTCGGAACAGGATTTATGGTGACTGCGGTTGTGGCAGTGCTTGAACAGCCGTTCAGCGTGGTTGTTAACGTGTACGTACCCGACATTGCCGTCGTCGTTGATGTTAAAACAGGCGAAGCCGTGTTTGCCGTGTAGTTTTGTGGTCCAGTCCAACTAAATCTTGCATTTGATTGATCAGAACTTCCAGTTAGATTTACAGCATTTCCAGCACACATTGGACCATTGTTCGACGCAATCGCCGTTGGAACGGGTTTGATTGTGATGACTGCATTGCCATTGGTTGACGACGCAGTACAATACTTGTCTGACAAAGCACTGACGGAATACGTGTATGTGCCTTGTGTAGAAGGTGTTGCAGGATTGAATGTTCCTGTTGAGTTTGAAATATTGCTATACGTTTGGTTTCCGTCGGAATACGAGAACGTATAAGGAGCAGTTCCCGTAAACGTAAATGTTGCTGGCGAAACAGTTTCTTTTCCGTAACAATAATCGTTTGTTCCCGAAATAGTTACCGTTGGTTTTTCGGCTTCGGAAATTTCTATTTCGGCAGTCTTCGTACATTTTTGCAACGTCGGATTTTCCACATCATATACTTTGATTTTGTATGTTCCCGCCCCATTTACCGTGTAAACTGCCTGGTCTGTTGTTTTTGGATAACCAGAAATGATGGTATTGTTCAAATACCATTCTTGCGCAAATTGAGTCGAAGAAGATTGTTTTGTCGGCGTCAATGTTGCCGATTCACCAGTACACAACACTTTGTCGGCATCGGAACAAGTGATGGCGATGTCGTCGGGGGCAACGCACGTCACGCCTTTGCAATGAAATCCCACCTGATTTGTAATATAATACACCGAACACGGACTTGTAGGTTTTCCGTTTTGGGCAACTTGTTGAGCAACTGTTTTTGTTTCGCCAATAACGACTCGGAATAAGGTCTCTCCATCCGATAAATCCTCGCAATAATGTGAAACACCATTTTCAGTTACGGTCTGCCACGTGGTTCCGCCATCAACCGAAGATTGCCACACGTATCCATAATTTGGATAAGCAGAAGCCCATTCAGCAATGTCGGTTAAGTTCACAACGTGAGGTGGTGTTACTCCACAATCAAAATTACTCAAGTATTTTTTTGTGACTGAGTTATCAATATACAAAGTTCCTTGTGGCGTTTTCTCTTGACAAACGACGACTTGTAAGTCATCGAAAGCCACTGGTACCGCCCAAGATTCATTACCTTGATATTCTATTTGAAGTCGAATTGTCCCTGAATAATTGAAATCAACAGAAAACGGAATGCTGTAGGTATGCCACGTCGGAGTTCCAGAACCGTCAACGGTTATGTCAGTTGAAGCCAAAATTGTTCCCGCTGAATTTTTGATATACGCCTTGTATTTCATTGTCGTCCACGAATTGAGCGTAAACGTCCTGAATGAGAAGATGTAGTTTTTGCAATTACAAAATGGACCTTGAATAACTTTATCAACGACCAGATTCTTTCCTTTTAGCCGAGTGTACAACAATGCATCATTCGGAAGAGGAGTAAAAAATTCACTTAAACGTTTTTCAAAACTTGACCATTGATTTGCTCTTGGTAGAGCTGAATCAGGTGCACAAGTTACCGAATATGCAGGAGCCGCATTTTCCATACCTCCTGTGCTTGTCGTCGTATAATACGTTAAAGTAGAAGCTCCGTCGAAAGTTCTTGTCAACGTAGAATCTATCACGCCGAAATCCTCTTTCCAAACAACTTTTAATCCGTCTTTCAGAGAACAATCTGGTTCAGGCGAAACACCAGCGAGCGTATTCGAAATTGAGAAATACGAACAACCATTGCTTGGGCCGCCGTGTACTGCAATATATTCGGCCTCGGTTTTTGCATCGATAGCCGAAGTGGAACCTGTAATAATCACCCGATAGACTTCCCGTCCCGTATTGGGGACTTCCCATTCTATAGAAGGTTTGTCTATTCCACTGACGGTATTCATATTTGTCCACGTCAAACCGTCATCGGTAGAACGCTGCCACAAGAAGTAAACTTGGCTATAAATAGTTTTCCAACTTGTGAGAACTTCTGAAGGCACGGAAAAACGGGCAAAATACGTACAGCCCGTCGCACTCGTAGTACTTTCGGCCGATAAGGTGTTTGTAGAAATTGTCGGGTCTATTATTTGCTTGTCATCCAAACGATAGAGAGAAATATCATCTATCACAAAGTCGTTTCCACACCCACCAGGACTATGGTTCAATACTTGTAACAATAATTTATCTCCGTCACCGGCTTGAAAATCCACGCTAAACTCTGTCCAATCACGTTCTGCAAAAACATCGCCAAATCCGCCATCGGTAGTACTCCACATCTCTGCTCCCGAAGGTAAATTCCAAAATGGCAGACCGCCAGTTTCTATTGTCTGGATAATAACAGGATTAGACGGATTTTTTATGTTTATCACATTCATGGTAAGATTTGCCTTCGTGGGATTTCCGTCGCAATAACTTTGGTTGGTAATACTTGCGGCAAAAATTTTAAATCGATACCATCTGTTTTGACACAAATCAAAATTTATTTCTTGCTCGTAAATTTTTTCTCCTTGACCCGCACTTCCGACATTTACAAGCAACATAGCCCCTTTCTCATTTCCCGTATGATCGCGGCCGGCCATAAGGTGCCATTGCGAGCCGGAGTTGCAACTCTTGAATCGGTTGAATGCCCACCACGAACTGTTCACAATACCATAGTAACCATCGTTGATAGTACCGCAAGTTGTTGCAAAATTGTGATTCGGAACACTCATTGTCGGATCAGGGAAATCCTTTATCACAGTATCTTCCACGACACCAAAATCCTCGCGCCAAACAAGGTTCCAGCTACCTTGTGAAAACACTGCCGTTACAGAAGACAGAAAGAATATGATTAGTAGTATTTTTTGTTTCATAACCCAAAAGATTTGAAATACAAATATATAACTTAGTGTAAAAAATACACCATGTTAATTCAATATTTTTTGCAATTTATGAAAAAATACTGAAAGTTATATGTTCGGTAGGTAGAAATGATAGTGTTGAAATGTATAAGTATAAAAGAATGAAGAGGTTAAAATCTTGCCTTTAGTTGGTGTATATGTTACACTATGTATTTGCAAGAAAAGAATATATTCAGGCATGAAATTTGTAAAAATGTTATATTTGTACAATTAAATTTATATGATTATGAAAAAAATTATTCTTATTCTATCGGTAGTATTTTTATGCTCATTCTGTATCACAACTACCACAAGCATCAACGAACAAAATGCAACTGTATGGGTTTGTCCTAATGGAACAACATATCACAAATCTCCTTCGTGTATCGAAGTGAAAAAATGTTCTGGAACGGCACAAAAATCGACTCTTTCGACTGCGCAGCGA
Organism: Bacteroidales bacterium; assembly: GCA_017516865.1. Taxonomy (GTDB): domain Bacteria; phylum Bacteroidota; class Bacteroidia; order Bacteroidales; family UBA1715; genus UBA1715. The sequence goes on along the minus strand of JAFXAU010000007.1, from coordinate 39,436 downwards.
AATGGTAAAGCGGCTTGCGGAATCTGTTATCCAAAACGAACAACTCCGTCAACGAGGACACAGGCAACAAAGACTAAAAAAACAACGAACAATACAAGTTCTAACGGAAATCAAGCAACTAAGACTAAAAAATCAACAACAAATACAAGTCAGTCACAAGCAACGAAAACTCCTAAAACAAACGCTTCTCAAGCTACAAAAACAAAGAAATAAGAGTAGAATTTACTTCTTATATCGCTTTCAATGACACGAATGGAATTATCATTTCTTCCAATGAAATTCCCCCGTGTTGGAATGTGTCTTTGTAATATTTTACATAGTAATTGTAGTTGTTCGGATAGGCAAAGAAGTCTTGATTTGTTGCAAAAATATATGCAGAACTGAGGTGGCTTTGCGGTAATCGCGCGTCAATCGGACGAGTAATTTCAAATACCTCTTTCTTGTTGTATTGCAATGCTTTGCCTTGTTTGTAGCGAAGATTTGTGTTAACATTTCTGTCGCCCAGCACTTTTATTGGATTTTGAATGTTCACGGAACCATGGTCGGTGGTGATGAGAATATTGACTTTACGACGTGAAAGTTCTTGTAACATCTCAAAAAGTGGAGAATGAGTGAACCACGAAACAGTAAGCGAACGATACGCAGCCTCGTCGTTAGCAAGTTCCTTTATCATGTTCATTTCGGTACGAGCGTGCGAAAGAATGTCAATAAAATTGTGGACTAATACCGAAAAATGGGTTTGACTAATATGTGCAAGCCTGTCATTGAGATTTTTGCCCGTGTTTATATTTGTGATTTTATCAAAATAAATCCGTTCAGAATAGCCAAGCCGTTTAAGTTGTGTGACAAGCATTTCTTCTTCGTGAAGATTTTTAGATTCGTCATCTTCGTCGTCAACCCACAAATCGGGATAGAGTTTTTCAAGGTCGGCAGGCATTAAGCCTGAAAATAGTGCATTACGAGCATATTGCGTAGTGGTTGGCAGAATGCTGAAATAAAGAGAATCGTCTTCAACCGAGAAATATTCGCTCAACAGCGGACGAAGTGCCACCCAGTGGTCGTAGCGTAGATTGTCAAGCACGAGCAACAATGTTTTGCTGTCTTTCTGAATTTCGGGAAAAACTTTTTCACGAATAATGTTTGGCGAAAGCATTGGCTTGTTGTTTGCATTCGGCAGAAACCAGTCGGTATAGTTTTTCTTAATGAATTTCGCAAAATTGACATTTGCGTCGTTCTTTTGCATAAGAAGCAACTCGTTGAGGCTATGGTCTTTTGAATTGGCAAGTTGCATTTCCCAATACACAATGTGCCGATATACTTCAATCCAGTCGTTGTACGAATTTGCGTTCGCAATTTCCATTCCCAACTGCGAAAATTCACGCTGATATTTCATTGTAGTATTTTGCGTGAGCAATTCACTTTGATTGAGATTTTTTTTGAGTGCAAGTAAAATTTGGTTCGGATTGATGGGTTTTATGAGGTAGTCGTTTATTCGTGAACCAATTGCTTTGTCCATTATGTTTTCTTCCTCACTTTTGGTAATCATAATGACAGGAAGTTCGGGATGACTGGCCTTTATGGCTTCGAGAACCTCTATACCGCTAAGTCCGGGCATTTGTTCATCAAGAAAAACAATGTCGAATTTCTGTTTTGAGACTTCGGCAATGGCGTCGTTTCCGTTGTTCACGGGGAATACAGAATAACCTTTTGCTTCAAGGAACAAAATATGTGGTTTCAGCAGTTCAATTTCGTCGTCTGCCCAAAGTATTTTAATTTCTTTCATAAAGGAATTGCTTTGTTACTTGTGTATAAACGGAACCATCGTGTTCTTATTGTTTGTAACGACGGTTATTTTGCCTTTTCGGAGAATTGTTGGAAAAACCATTCTGTGGTTTTTTCTACGCCTTCTTTGACGAAAATTTTCGGGGAATAGCCCAAAATGCGCTTTGCTTTTTCTATCGAAGCCATGGAATCACGGATGTCGCCCTTTCGTGCATCAGCATACGCAGGTTGTATGGACGCTATCGCAGGATCGTATTTTGCCAACGATTGAATAATTTCATTAGTGAGTGATGTCAGGTCAATTGATTCGTTGCATGCCACATTTATATGTTCATGTTTGTTTTCTATCAGTTGAGCGTCGCCAGCGAGCAAGTTGGCATTGACTACATTTTTCACAAATGTGAAATCTCTTGATTGTTTTCCGTCTCCGTAAATTGTCGGTTGCTTATGTTCCAGCAACAGATTTATGAATTTTGGAATAACAGCGGCATATGCTCCATTGGGGTCTTGATATGGTCCGAACACGTTGAAATAGCACAATCCAATTGTTTCAATGCCGAACAATGCAGTAAAGTTTCTTGCAAACATATCGTTCACATGCTTTGTTACTGCATAAGGCGAGAGTGGAAATCCCTTTTTGTCTTCCACTTTAGGAGAATACGTCGCATCGCCGTATGTTGACGAAGAACTTGCATAAATGAAGCGTGGAATTTTTGCGTCTTTCGCAGCCGTGAGCATGTTTACGAATCCCAAAATGTTCACGTGAGTGCTCAATACAGGATTTTCAATCGAGCGGGGAACAGAACCTAATGCCGCCTCATGGTACACTAAATCTTTTCCTTCGACAGCTTGACGGCACGTGTCTAAATCACGAATGTCACCTTCGATGAGCGAAAAATGGGGGTTATCGAAAAAACGATCGATATTTTTCCGATAACCCGTAGAGAAATTATCCAAACAAGTAACAGTATTATTGTTTTGCAAAAGTGCTTCAATAAGGTTTGAACCAATGAAACCTGCTCCGCCAGTAACTAATATGTTCTTGTTTGTTGGCATATTTTATTTCGCGTAATTTATAGCTCTTGTTTCTCGAATGACTGTAATCTTGATTTGACCAGGATATGTCATTTCTTCCTGAATACGTTTTGCAATGTTCATTGACAAAACTTCTGCTTCGGAATCGCTTACTTTTTCAGCACCTACGATAACTCGAAGTTCACGTCCAGCTTGGATTGCGTATGTTTTCAACACACCAGGGTATGAAAGAGCGATGTTTTCCAAATCTTTCAATCGTTTTATGTAAGATTCAACGATTTCGCGACGGGCTCCCGGACGAGCACCGGAAATGGCATCGCAAACTTGAACGATTGGAGCAATGAGCGTTTCCATCTCAATTTCTTCGTGGTGGGCACCAATTGCATTACAAATTTCAGGACGTTCCTTACATTTTTCTGCAAGGTTCATACCTGCCAATGCGTGTGGCATTTCGCCATCGTCTTCAATTACCTTACCAATATCGTGAAGCAGACCAGCACGTTTTGCAGCCTTTGAATTAAGTCCCAATTCCGCCGCCATAATACCGCAAAGTTTTGCTGTTTCCTTGGCGTGTTGCAACAAGTTTTGACCGTATGAAGAACGATATTTCATTCTACCTATGTGACGAATCAAGTCAGGGTGAAGACCGTGGATTCCCAAATCTATGGCAACACGTTTCCCGGTTTCAATGATTTCGTCTTCGACTTGCTTTTTCGTTTTTTCAACGACTTCCTCGATTCTTGCCGGGTGGATTCTACCGTCCGTTACAAGTTGGTGAAGCGCCAAACGGGCGATTTCGCGACGTACTGGGTCGAAACCAGAAAGAATGATTGCATCGGGTGTGTCGTCTACAATAATTTCAATACCTGTAGCCGCTTCCAACGCTCTAATATTACGACCTTCGCGACCGATAATACGGCCTTTAACCTCATCGCTTTCGATGTTGAATACCGATACGGAGTTTTCTGCAACATGTTCTGTAGCGGTACGTTGAATTGTTTGGATAACGATTTTCTTTGCTTCCTTGTTGGCGGTCATTTTTGCCTCATCCATAATCTCGTTGATGAGAGACATGGCTTCGGTTTTTGCTTCAGCTTTCAAAGAATCGATAAGTTGTTCTTTCGCATCGTGAGCCGACAGACCAGAAATAGTTTCCAACTGCGTAACTTGCTGTTTGTGAAGTTTTTCCAGGTCTTCAGTCTTCTTTTGGTTGATTTGAATTTGATTGTTTAGAATTTCCTTTTGAGAAGCAAGTTCCTGTTGTTTTCTCTGTAGTTCTTCGAACTTTGATTGTAATGATGATTCTTTCTGTTTAATTCTGTTTTCGGCTTGAGCGACTTTGTTGTTTCGCTCATTGATTATCTTTTCGTTCTCTGATTTTAGTTGCAGAAATTTTTCTTTAGCCTGAAGCATCCGTTCTTTTTTGATAGCTTCGGCTTCGGTTTCTGCCTTGTCGAGAATAGATTTTGCCTTAGAATTTAAGAATATTTTTTGTATTACAAACGTAAGTCCAACGCCTACGAGGAATGTAATTACGGAGATGATAATTGTTGTTAACATAATAATTCAGTATATATTAAATAAAAAACTCATATTGTTTCTAATCCAGAAAACCCCAAAAATCAACAGGGTTAGAGGGTAAGCCGATTCTGATTTCCACTGTCCGAAAGGATTCCCGAAGGAATGAGGCCTATCATCGGCGGCTGTAACTGATCTCTTTTTTGCGAAATTAAATGTCGAGTTTTCCGCGAGTAAAAGAAACAATACGAGTTAGAACTGAACTATTTTTTTCTTTATTGATTTATTTTAATAAATTCATCAAGGTTTTCGTATACTTTTTTGAGTTCTTCTTCTTCGCTGTTTTGCTGAAGAGTTTGCTCTAAATCAAGTAATTTGCTTGCGAACTGTAAATTAGCCATTACGAGTAAATCTTGTGCGTCGGCGTTTTTGTGAATTTGCCGAAACTTAGAAACCATTTCGTTGATTCTCTTGCTTGCCTCGCGAAGTTTCTCTTCCTCACTTGGCGGAATCGTCAATGGATATTCTCGTTCAAGAATTGTTAACCGTATGGGTAATTTATCGTTCATCATTTATTTAATAATGCAATACAAGAATCAATTTCCCGTATAATTCCTTCAATATATTTTCGAGCTGGCGTGTCACTCACCTCGTCCGAATTTCCAGATACAGCCTTTGCTAATTGTAATGTATTAACTTTTTGCTCTAATTCTGATATTGAATTTTGTTGTTTTTCTATTGTTTGTTTTAATTCTTCGTTATCCTTTTTTAATTGTTCGTTTTGTGATTTCAATACGGAATACATAGACGTAAGAACAACCACTTTCGACTTTATGCCTTCTATGATTTGTTTTGATTCTTCTGTCATTTTTCCGAAAATTTACTCTCTACAAAGATACAAAAGTGTCTTCATAAAACACAAGATTTTTTTGAAAAAACTTATGATTTACGAAGAAAAACTTTTTAGAAACTGTAATTGAAGCCTATGCCCAATATTTCTTTGAATTGAACTTTAGGACCTCGAACTGTCGTTACACCCATGTCGTCGGTGACGTTCGTCTTTGTGTCGTCATCGTACATCAAGTGTGTATTGAAACTGATATTGAAGAATTTATAGATTTTCCACGTAATCAAAGTTTCCCAGTCAACATCGACATTTTGAGGGTTTTCGAGATAATTTGAGAATAAGTTCAATTTAGTCGTGAATCCGATGTTTTTCATCCATTCTGCATTCCATTCTGTACGAGTATATTGTAGTCGGATGTATCCACCAAATTCGGTTTTCATATTTTTACCATCGGTCAATTTTTTGAATTTAGTTCCATCTGTATTCAGAGAATCAGCGTCTCCAGCTGCATTTTTAAAGTATTCTGCAGGATCAACGCCGAAAGCACCTGCATCAGCCAAATCTTGGTCTGTCACGAAAATGAAACGTGCAGTGATTGGAGAAATGTACAAACTGAAATAGTTGTCTGGTTTAAAGTCAAGTCCGATACCGCCTGTAAGATATGCAGGAGCCATTGCTTTTGAAATTACCTCGTACGTTGTGTCTCCAATGTAATTCTTACCTTCTGTCATTTGCGTCTTGAAGTCAACCAATGCGGCGTAGTACCAGTTCTTGAACGCCTGACGACCATATTTTGAAACAAATTCGATTTTGTCGTCGGTTTTCTTGAAAGGTCTGTCGTATTCTTTGTTGTTCGCTACAAATGTCTTGTCGCCTTGACGCATAATACCATAACCCACAGTCAAACTGTTGTCCCATGCGTTTTTATTCTTTTTGTAGTTTGCGAACACGCTTCCTACGCCATTCACTGCGATGGAATTGTCACCTCCGGCAGCCCAATTGTAAAGTCTTGTGTTTGTAAACTGTACATTGGTCATACCTCCGAATTTCCAGCCCGAAGTCGAATCGGCAGCAACGTTGTTGGCACGTAAAGCTGCCTCGTTGTCAGTGACTTGGGCAAATGACAGGATTGTCAACCCTGAAAGTAATGCTGTAAATAATATTTTTTTCATATTCTATATACGTTAGTTAAACAGTGCAAAAATATAAATATTTTTTTTATTTCGATGTAGGATGGTTGGTATAATTGTCATTGTATAAATAAATCGTACATTTGTAGCACGAAATTTTGAAAATATGCAAGTAGCTATAGTCAAATATAATGCTGGAAACATTCAATCGGTCAGCTATGCCTTGAACCGATTAGGTATTCAGCCAATTGTGACGAACGACCCCGATGTGTTGTATAAAGCCGACAAGGTGATTTTCCCTGGCGTGGGCGATGCTGGAACTGCCATGCCGTATTTACGGGAACGACATCTCGACGAAGTTCTTGTTTCGCTGAAACAACCGTTTTTAGGTATTTGTTTTGGCATGCAACTTATGTGTAAACATTCCGAAGAAGGCGATGTGGACTGTCTGGGAATTTTCGACGTGAATGTGAAACGTTTTCCTTCGGGTATTGAAAAAGTCCCACACATGGGATGGAATACGATTTCCGACCTGAACGGTACGTTGCTGAAAAATATTCCAGCCGAAAGTTATGTGTATTTTGTACATAGTTACTATGCCGAAATGAACCCGCATTCGACGGCTACGTGCAATTACGTTCTTCCTTTTAGTGCTGGGATTGAAAAAGATAATTTTTTTGCCTTCCAGTTTCACCCGGAAAAGAGCGGCGTTGTCGGTGCAAAAATTTTACAGAACTTTATTGAATTGTAGTCATGCCGAAAACTGAGGAAAATTTACGGATAGACAAGTGGATGTGGGCCGTACGTCTGTATAAGACGCGGAGCCTTGCTGCAACTGCCTGTAAAAACAATCAGATTTCGATTGAAGGACAAAGCGTAAAACCTTCGCATATCGTGAAAATTGGCGATGTGGTAAACGTAAAGCGTCCTCCGATTGTCCGTTCATACGAAGTTCTTGGACTGTTGGCACAACGAGAATCTGCAAAGGTTGTAGTTGATTTTGTGAAAGACGTGACACCGCAGTCGGAATTACAAAAATTACAAGATATAAAAATGGTTTTTCCAGTGATACGTGATAAAGGGACAGGGCGTCCAACCAAAAAAGACAGACGTGCATTGGAAGATTTTGGATATTTATAGTTATGAAAAGTTTAGAGTCGTATTTACCGTACATTCAAAAAGCAATTGACGAACATTTGCAGAATCCCGATTTTGCTGAACCGGCTGGATTGTATGAACCGTGTAAGTATATTTTGCAAAACGGCGGGAAACGGGTGCGTGCATCGTTGGTGCTGATGGCAACAAAATTGTTTTCTGGCGAATTCGAAAAAGCCTTGCCTGTCGCGTTGGCGTTTGAAACATTCCATAATTTCACGCTGATTCACGACGACATTATGGACAAGGCGTCTATTCGTCGGGGAATACCAACCGTACACGTTAAGTGGGACGAAAATACTGCAATTTTGTCGGGTGATGCGGTGATGATTATTGCCTATCGCTTTTTTGAAGAATCGGGCGAATATGTTCCGCAGTTGTTTAAGTTACTGAATAAGACTGCTTTGGAAGTCTGCGAAGGACAACAATACGATGTTGATTTAGAAAAATCATCTCTCGACGATTCGTTTGTCTCCGAAGAAATGTACATTAAAATGATAGAGTTGAAAACCTCCGTTTTGCTTGCCGCGTGCTTGAATGCTGGTGCAATAGTAGGCGGAGCGTCGAAGGAAGATGAGAAAAAAATGTATGAAATAGGAAGGCAAATCGGCATAGCTTTTCAGTTACAAGATGATTTGCTTGATACTTACGGCAACCAAAAAACATTTGGGAAAAAAATCGGTGGCGACATTCAAGTAAATAAAAAGACATATTTGCTGATTAAAGCATTGGAAACATTGCAGGGGAAAGACAAAGACCAGTTAATCAACTTGATGCAAACAAATTCGTTAGAAGAATCCGATAAATATTCAAAAGTTGTTGCATTATACGACAAGGCAAACGTAAAAAAACAGACGATAGACAAAATTCAAGAGTATTTCAAAAATGCAATGTCGCTGGTTGATTCTATTCAGCTACCTGACGAACGCAAAGGCGAATTGACAGCGTTTATGAACGAACTTGTCAATAGAAATTATTAGAAGCAGAACTATTTGAAAAATATAGGAATAAAAGCAAATAGCATTGCATTTGCTTGAGAAAAACTGTATATTTGCCAAGTTTTTTTAATGTTGGGATGGTATGCCCGTTTGGTTCGCGTGCCACCTGCGTGAATAGTTCAGAAAGGGAATAAATGAAACAAAATAAAGTTATCCGTCAGCGATTATATACCTCATATACGTCGACTTTGATTAGTGTTGCGTTGGTATTGTTCGTTTTAAGTTTAGTTGGAATTTTGTTGACGAGCGAACGGGCTTTGTCAAATCATGTGAAAGAAAAGGTTGGTTTTACATTGTTTTTGAAACCCGATGTGGGGGAATCGGACATGTTTGAGTTGCGGAAAAAAATCGATGCAATGGAGATGGTGAAATCAACGGAATATGTTTCTGCCGAAGAAGCCAGTCGCAGGCTGGCGGAAACACTCGGGCAAAATTATATCGACCTTGCCGACGGAAATCCGATACCGCCGTCGTTGGAAGTCCATTTCTATGCTGATTATGCGACACCAGAAAATTTCATAAAAATTGAACAACAATACAAAAATCATGAGTTGGTCGATTCTATACATTATGATAAGTCGCATGTGCAGAATTTAAATTTAAACATCGAGAAATTGAGCTTGTTTTTGCTCGTGTTGAGCGGATTGTTGTTGCTGATTTCTATTGTGTTGATACATAATACAATACGTCTAACGGTGTACACAAAACGTTTCTTAATAAAGACTATGCAATTGGTTGGCGCGACCAATCATTATATTCGTTCTCCTTTTTTGTTGCGAGGTGCTTTTCAAGGTTTTTTAAGCGGTTTGATTGCCGTTTTGATTACCTCGGGAATCTTGTATGTACTCAAAATGGGGTCTTACGAAATAATTAAATATTTAGATTTGGAATTGTTAGGAATCGTGTTCCTGTCGGTAATTCTCATTGGAATGTTCCTGACGTTTGTCGCAACATTTTTTGCGTTGAATAAGTTTTTGAAGTTGAATCAAGAAGAGTTATATATATAATGAATATGATGAATTTGAAATCATCGAAAGAAGATGAAAACTACACGTTTAGCCGTGTGAATTATATTTTGGTTCTCATCGGTGTGGGAATATTGGTTATTGGATTTATTTTGCTTTCGGGCGGTGCAGTGTCGAATCCGAACGATTTTTATCCTGACGGCGACCAGACAAAAGTGCCGGAAATATTTAACTTTAGACGATTGACATTGGCTCCAATCGTGTTGTTGGTTGGTTTCTTCTTTGAAATTTTTGCAATTCTGTGGAACCCGAAATCTAAAAAAGACGAGAAATAATGGATTGCTTACAGGCGTTTATACTTGGTTTAATACAGGGTTTGACGGAATATTTGCCCGTCAGCAGTAGTGGACATTTGGCCATAGGAGCGGCTTTGTTTGGTTTGGAAGACGGTGAATCGAACCTGATGTTTACCGTAGCTGTACACGTGGCAACGGTTTTGAGTACATTTGTCATTTTGTGGAAAGAAATTGTTTGGTTGTTCAAAGGATTTTTCAAATTCCAGATGAATGACGAAATGCGGTATGTGATTAACATTCTCATTTCGATGATTCCAATCGGAATTGTGGGTGTTTTCTTTAAAGATTATGTTGAAGAAGTTTTTGGAACAGGTTTGCTGATAGTGGGTTGTATGTTGTTGCTTACGGCCACATTGTTGGCATTCTCGTATTTTTCAAAACCGAGACAAAAAGAAACAATCTCGAAAAGCGATGCGTTTATAATCGGGCTTGCCCAAGCCTGTGCGGTAATGCCGGGACTTTCGCGTTCGGGTTCCACAATAGCAACGGGCTTGTTACTTGGAAATAAGAAAGAATCTTTGGCACAATTCTCATTCCTTATGGTAATTCCGCCAATATTGGGCGAAGCATTACTCGACGTATTAAAATTTGCTAAAAGTGGCTACGAATCTGTCGCTGCAGGAATATCTCCAATGGCTTTGTTTGTCGGTTTTATAACCGCTTTTGTGGCAGGCTGCTTCGCATGCCGTTTGATGATAAATATTGTGAAAAAAGGTAAACTCATATATTTTGCCATTTATTGTGCCATTGTAGGTGTAGTAACTTTGATTTATTCGTTAATATGAATTTTATAGAAGGAGCGGTTTTATATGTAAATAAGCCACAGCAGTGGACCTCGTTTGACGTTGTGAATAAGACGAGATACATGTTGTGCCGTTCGCTTCGTGTAAAAAAAATCAAAGTCGGACATGCAGGCACGCTTGACCCGTTGGCTACTGGAGTCATGATTTTGTGTACGGGAAAGGAGACGAAGAATATAGAAACGTATCTGCATAAAGATAAGGAATACGTTGCAACGATAAAGTTAGGTGCAACGACGCCGACATTCGATTTGGAATCAGACGAAGATGCTCAATTTCCGATAGAACATATCGACAGAGAAAAGGTGGAGTCTGTTCTTCGTCAGTTAGAAGGTGATATTCAGCAAGTTCCGCCGATGTTCTCGGCAATACGTGTACGGGGACAACGAGCCTACGAATTGGCTCGTAAAAATTGCGACGTCGCTTTGGAGCCTCGCAGCGTGCATATCGAAAAAATTGAATTGCTTGATTTTGCGTTGCCGCTGATACGTATACGCGTAGAATGCAGTAAAGGTACATATATCCGTTCACTTGCCCGCGATATTGGTACGGCATTGCAGACAGGTGCGTATCTGACCGATTTGCAACGGACACGGGTGGGCGATGTCACCTTGTCGGAATGTGTGAGCATAGAACAATTACAGGAAATTATAGAACAGGAAAAATAGGTGTTATGAAGTTATCAGAATTTAAGTTGAAGATTCCTCAGGAATCAATCGCATTGTATCCGTCGGAAAATCGTGACGAGGCTCGTTTGCTTGTTTTGGACGCAAAAACAGGTAAAGTTGAGCACAGAATTTTTAAAGACATTGTTGATTATTTTGACGACAAAGACGTGCTTGTGCTGAATAATACAAGAGTCTTTCCTGCTCGGTTATATGGAAACAAGGAGCGTACTGGAGCACGGATTGAAGTGTTCTTGTTGCGCGAATTGAATAGAGAACAATATTTGTGGGACGTATTGGTCGACCCGGCAAGAAAAATCCGTATAGGTAACAAATTGTATTTCGGTGACAATGAGGAATTGGTTGCAGAAGTTATTGACAACACGACTTCTCGTGGACGTACAATTCGTTTTTTGTGCGAAGAAGATTACGATACGTTTAAGAAAATTTTATTTTCATTAGGCGAAACTCCGCTTCCCGACCACATTTTGGATGGCCGTAAGGTTGAAGCTGACGACCAAAATCGATTCCAGAATATTTTTGCAACGGAAGAAGGTTCCGTAGCTTTACCAGCCGCTGGGGCACACTTCAGCCGTGAGTTGATGAAACGTCTTGAAATAAAAGGCGTGGATTTAGCATATTTGACATTGCACATGGGTTTAGGCAATTTTAGCGCTGTTGAAGTCGAAGATTTAACTAAACACAAAATGGATTCGGAACGAATGATTATCACTCCCGAAATTGCCGATATTGTGAATAACGCCCGTGAACAGAAAAAGAACATATTTGCCTGTGGAACAACAGTTTTGCGTGCTATGGAAAGTTCTGTTTCCATGAACGGATTTTTGAAGCCATACGATGGATGGACGAATAAATTCATTTTCCCGCCATACGATTTCACAATTGCAAACAGATTGATTTCGAATTTCCACCTTTCTCAATCAACAATGTTGATGATGGTTTGTGCATTCGGTGGATTCGACGTTGTGAAGAAAACATACGAGTTGGCAATTAAGGAAGGATATAAATTCGGTTCTTACGGCGATGCAATGCTTATTCTGAAATAAATGCTGTCTGTCATTGTCTGCACATATAACCGCGATGCGTATATTTATAAAACGCTTGAAGCAATTGCGTTGAACGATGTTTCAATCGAAGATTACGAACTGTTGGTTATAAATAATAATTGTACAGACAATACGGAATCGGAATGTCGTCGGTTTCGCAAAGATTTTCCAAACGTAAACTATTCATATATTTTAGAAACGCAACAGGGACTTTCGTATGCCCGGAACAGAGGAATTGCGGAAGCACATGGCAATGTGTATGTCTTTGTCGATGACGATGCGTATGTTCAGTCGAATTATTTGAAATATTTAAAAGTTCATGTCAGCGAATATCCCGACATGATGGCATTCGGCGGAAAAATCCTTCCTTTATTTGAATCCGGGAAAAAACCAAAATGGATGAGCCGCTTTTTGATGCCGATTATCTCAACATTAGACAAAGGACAAAATATAACGAGCTTTTCGGGAAATTCGTATCCCATTGGTGCAAACATGGGTTTCCGAAAAGAATGTATTGAACAAGTCGGTTTGTTTAATACGGCATTGGGAAGGACAAAAAAGAATATGCTCGGTGGAGAGGAAAAAGACATTTTTGAACGGCTTCGACAGCGAGATATGAAAATTATGTATTTCCCTCGTGTTGTTGTTCAACATGTTATTCCTGCTTCGCGAACGACATTGGCGTATGTAAAGAAATTTGGCTTTGGTGCTGGTGTTAGTGAAAAAGTTCGCTGCTCAGGCAAACCTATTCAATATGTGTGTTCTCTTTTTAAAGAGTGCGTAAAATGGGGCGGCACATTTGTGCTGTCAATTTTTTATGTACTTGTGTTTCAATATAGTAAGGCGTTCGCATTATTGGCTTTTCGCTGGAATGTGACAAAAGGATTGTTGTTGAGAAAAAAATACGGAGATGATTGACCCGAAAATAGAAGAATCGTGGAAGAACGTGCTGATTGATGAGTTCAATAAACCATATTTTTCGGCACTCAAGGATTTTCTTGTCGAAGAAAAAAAGAAATACACCATTTATCCCAAAGGTGGCGATATTTTTAATGCTTTTGCCTATACGCCGTTTGATTCTGTAAAAGTAGTGATAATCGGTCAAGACCCCTATCATGGTGTAGGCCAAGCACATGGGCTTTCGTTTTCTGTACCCGAAGGTGTTCAGAAACCGCCTTCGTTGGTAAATATTTTCAAGGAAGTTCATGACGATATAGGTTCTCCGATTCCCGAAAGCGGCAATCTCGAGCGCTGGGCGAAACAGGGCGTCATGCTTTTGAACGCAACATTGACGGTTCGTGCCAATCAGGCTGGTTCTCATCAGAAACATGGCTGGGAACAATTCACCGACAGCGTCATACGAATTTTGTCGGAGAAAAAGACGGGATTAGTGTTTTTGCTGTGGGGACGTTTTGCACAAGATAAAGCTGCTCTGATTGATACGTCGAAACATCATGTACTGAAAGCCGCTCATCCGTCTCCGTTGTCGGCGTATCACGGCTTTTTAGGTTGTAAACATTTTTCGAAAACTAACGAAATTTTGCAAGCTCAGGGACAAACACCTATACAATGGTAAGATTCAAGAAATAAAATAGAAGGAATTATGCAGACAGAAACATTTGAACAGGCAAAAAAATTATTAGTCTCGTTGATTGAGACCTTTTCGATTAGTCGTCAAGAATCTGGAACGGCAGAATTACTTTGTAAATTCTTTAAAAAACAAGGTGTTGAATATCAACGTATTGAAAATAATGTCATTGTCCGTACAAAGAATTTTGACGAGTCAAAACCGACAATTTTATTAAATTCTCATCACGATACGGTAAAACCGTCGGACGGTTGGCTCAGTGACCCGTTCAATGCAATTTGCGACGGCGGTAAAATTATTGGGCTTGGAAGTAACGATGCGGGTGCGTCGTTGGTTTCGCTCATTTTTACTTTCTTGCATTTCAACGAACAGGAAAACAATCCCTTCAATTTGATTCTTGTGGCTTCGGCCGAAGAAGAAGTTTCTGGAAAGAACGGACTGGAATGTGTAATTCCGATCTTGCCGGAAATTGCATTTGGAATTGTCGGCGAACCGACGGGCATGAAGATGGCTATTGCCGAAAAAGGTTTGATGGTGCTGGATTGCAAGGCGATAGGAAAATCAGGACATGCGGCACATTCCAACGGCATCAATGCAATTTATAAAGCGATGGACGACATTCGTTGGTTTCGGACATACGAATTTCCAAAGACTTCGGAATATCTCGGAATGGTAAAGATGAGCGTGACGGTTATCAATGCGGGAACACAACATAATGTGATTCCTGGAGAATGTTCGTTTGTAGTAGATGTCCGAAGCAATGAAATGTATACAAATCAGGAGTTGTTCGACATTATAAATCAATCTGTTCAGTGCGAAGTTTCAGCACGTTCGTTTAGACTCAATTCTTCTTCAATTCCGACATCGCATCCACTGGTACAAAGCGGTTTGAGTCTTGGATTGGAAATGTTCGGTTCTCCGACCTTGTCCGACCAAGTGTTCATGACTACATTCCCGTCGATGAAGATTGGTCCCGGCGATACGCTCCGTTCGCATACGGCAAATGAATATATCTTTGAGAGCGAATTGCAACAAGGACTTGAAACGTACGTCAAGTTGCTGTCTAATTTGAAGTTATAAATCGACGGTTACGACAAATTTTGCCCCATTGTCATAAAAAACAGGAGAAAAAGACACGTTGAGGTTGTTCTTTTTCTGGTCTCGTTTTTCTTTGATTAAAGAAATGGTTTGAATGCCAATTCGTGCAGAGAGAACGCCGAATAAAGCTCCTGCGCCCACGTCCCAAATATAATGACGCTTGTGGTAAACTCGCGAAAGTCCGACGGCAGTTGCAAGCGTATAAGCCCCTAATCCCCACCATGTGCCGTATTCATATCGTACCAACTCTGCACCGTTGAATGCCGTTGCCGTGTGTCCCGACGGAAACGAGTTGTCCGACGAGCCGTCTGGCCGTTCCTCGTTAATTGCAAGTTTTAATCCCTTTACGATGACTCCTTCGGTTACCATTGATGTACCTATTTTCAATACACGCATTGGAAATTTGTCTTTTGCCTCGACACCAAAACAGCCGAGAAATCCCGCAGATACAAACGGAACGTATTGCCCGAATGTTTCCCAATATTGGTATTCGGAATACGAAGCCCGACTTTGCGTTGTGCCGATAAAGAGGAGAATTATTGATAAAAATGTAGTCGCAAGTAATTTCAAAACAAATTATTTTAGGGGTATTACAAACGATGGCATTCCTGCCGCATAACAAGCAATTTCGTATTGCTGGTAAATGAAATTGATTCCTTTTTCTGTCACGTATAACGAGGCAGACGGAAGAGGGATATTATGTATATCTGAAATATCAGACAACGATGACAATTCATCCTCTGAACCAAAGTACTCCAATAAACCTTTGAGCATATAATTATTTAACGTATTTTTATCATATTTTGACAATAAGTCAAAATTATACACATGTCCTGTGTTTTTGTTGAAAGTTTTGCCTTCGTATAAATAACTTCCATGTGCACCGTCCATAAATACATAAACACCGACGCCAAAAGTTATTAAGCTGTCGTTTTCAAATAAAAGTTTACAATCGATATTATGCTCAAGATAATTGTTCAATATCATACAAGTATCCTCTATACATAATTCAGAAAATTCTTCTTTTATTCTATTCAGTTCTTTTCGTCCATATTTTGAAACAAGTTGCGCACAATTGTTCCAATAGTAATGTGTAGAATCATCGAATATATCGCAAATCCAATATAAAATATTTTTCTTCGCCATTTGCCAGTTAGGATTATCTGTGTAAGGGTAAGAACAATTAATGTCAACATGAGCCCAAACAGAATCGCGATTGTCATTTCTTCCTATATATATTGAATCTGCAAATATCACCGAATCAATAGAGAACTTATTACTAACAGACGATGAAATCGCACTATCATTTGTTACAGAATCAAAGGATATTTGTTTCTGTGTTTGCCCTGTTGAATTCGAACACGCGACACAAGTCAAAATTCCTAAAACAAAAATGAATGGGGTACAATGTTTCATACTTCTAAATTTTAAGACAAATATAAGTTTTTAATTCATCAATGCAAATCCACGTTCTGTTGCGAAAGCGGTTCTACGTGTATGATGACTTGTGTTTTCTCGCCGTATTTTTGTCGTAGATTTTTTTCAATTTCGTCGGTTTTGTCATGAGCGACGGCAATTGTGGTTTCGTCGGGAATGCGTATGTGCAGTTCAATTGCGTAAGTGTTCCCGATTTTACGTGTTTTTAGGTTGTGTGGATTGCTGATAAGCGGGTCGGTACAGACAATGGAGAGAATTTCGTCTTCTATTTCTTGTGGAAGAGAATGTTCGAGCAGTTCCTGTATTCCGGGAATGCACAAATCGTAGGCGACTTTGCAGATGAGAATCGACACGAAAATCGCGGCGAGAGGATCTAAAATGATAAAATTCCCGCCGAGGAAATATGCTCCACCAATTCCTATTAAAGTTCCAATTGACGAAAGAGCATCGGAACGATGGTGCCATGCGTTTGCGACAACGACAGGCGAATCGCTTTTTACGCCGACGCGGCGAGTGTATTGAAACAGACATTCTTTTGCCAAAATCGAAATTGCGGCAGCCCATAAGGCAATTTGTTCTGGACTTGGAAGGGATTCTCCTTGTATGATGGTAATGATTTTTTCGATGCTGGAAATTAAAATGCCTATGCCCGTGATTGCAAGAAAAACACCAATCATGACAGTGGCAAGCGTTTCGTATTTTCCATGCCCGTAGTCGTGACATTCGTCTTTCGGCTTAACCGAAATTTTGACAAACAAAAGAACTATTATGTCCGTTAAAAAATCTGATGCAGAGTGAATTGCGTCGGCAATCATGGCACCGCTGTTTCCGAAAAATCCAGCAAGAAATTTCCCCACAGCCAAAAGCACATTTACAACAAAGCCCACGATTGTGACTTTATAAATTGCCCGCTCCCTTTCTTGTTCCATTGTGCGTTATTTTTTACGAAAGTACGATAAAAATTATTTACGAAAAAAGCATACGGTGTTTTTTTATGATTGTACTGTTTTTACGAGGATTTTATGCTAACAAAATTTACGAATCCTAAATTTGCAATTTATAGAACTATTTGAATACCTTTGACAAAATAAATTTAACTATGGCATTCTCCGACAAAGAATTACACGAATTTGAAAATATAATCGCCACCACGCTCAAACAAAATTCCGTAGAGATAAAACTTTCCTCATTGGAAGGACTTCGTTCACGGTTGAATCTTACTCCGTGGAAAACGATACGGATTTTTTTAAAGGACAAAAGGATTTATCCCTTGGAAGCGCCCTCGTTCTTCTATCAAGATTATATGCTGATTTCGGAAGAAATTTTGAATTTATACTCCGTGCAAGAGGTTCTTGTGGCTCCTATGATGTTTGACGACACTATTAAGGAAATCACCGAGAACAAGCGTTCCTACTTGCTTGCCGTGGTGATTGAGAATGAGATTGCTCGTCTGAAGCAACAGAGAAATGGGAAATGGAAGGGGAAAGAACATGTTTCAGCCGAAGAACAACGAATTACAATTGATAAAAGCCAAGAAGCGAAAATACTTAAATTATTTCAATTATTTCAAGAGAAATACAAAATAGGAACTGACTTGGCGAATCACGAACTGATACGTCTTGTTGCCGACCACAATCTGTCGTTATTCTATAAACAGGGACAAACCAAAAAGATTTGTAGTCTACTGCGTGAACTTACCAAGCTTTTAGGCAACGAATGGGGCGAATTGGCAGCATTCAAGACCACCAACGGAGAAAAAACTCTCAAGCAAATCAAGAATTATTATTTGTAGAAAAACGAGTTATTTCATTTTTTTCTATTTTTACGACCTCTATTCCATACTTTTTTGTGCGGTTAGAGGAAATAATTCAAAATACAATAAATATGTAGAGAAAAGGAAATAATAACATAATACCATAGCGTTTGCTATTTGTCTATTCGCAGTGAAACGTAGGAAATTTCAGGAATATGCAAATAAAGAAAGATACAAGTGCGAAGCCCTGCTTTGCGGGCGACTTGCCTTTCTAATGGTGCAATTCCTACGACCACACTGCGAGCAAGTTTGCCCGCAGTTTTTTGTTGGTCGTATGTGTTGAATACGAAAGGTGGCACAACGCAGAATAAAATTGTATTGCGTATGTTTAGAGTAGATTTGGCAAACGGGGCAAAAATCACCAACCGCGACGGATTTGAAATTATCTATCCTTCGTTTCGAAAAGCAATAGAGGCGGCTGAAAAATATGTGAAAATACGACGGCTCTCTTATCTTGACCACATAAACCACATGGACGACAAACTCCTCGTTCCCGTGAAACGATTGCAGGAACGGACGTTTGCCTATCCCAAATTAGCAGAAATGGTTGCTCCATTTGGCGAAACCATGAAACTGATTCGTTCTGGACAAGTAATAGACTTTCAGGCATTTAGCGAATACATCAACGAGCCATTGGAAATGATTGAAGCGGAATTGAAGATAATCCGTCATTTAATTGGCTTGGAACGAACCGCCTTTATAAGCGACGAGGCCTACCAGCTCTATTTTGAGGAGAGGAAAAAACTCCCGATTTCGCGACGAAAATTCGTTAATAAACTCCACGAATTCAAGCAACAGGAAATTCTGAAAGACAAGGACATGGTATTTTTAAAAGTGTTGGATATCCACAAAAACCAACCTGAATTTTTGAATTACCTTAACTTTGAGGAACGGCACGCAATGCGGCTCATAAAAAGTATGCTTTCGACGGAAGAGAAACTTTCCACAATGGAGTATTACATTGAAAGAGTTGAGATTGACGAAGAATAATGCCCATATACAATAACCGTCGATTCCGTTCGGATTCTCTTAAAAATTCCCAGGATTTTCAATAAACCTAAAAATTGTACTGATTTTGGGGATTACGAAAAAATAGTACATTTCAATTTCATCTTTTTTCAGCAAAAAGTCGAAAATCCGCCGAATTTGTAAGGCGATTTCTTACGTCCTACAAAAATTTTTTAGCTAAGCCAGTATTTATAAGGGTTGTGGGGTGAAATTATTTTCAAATCCTACATCCTTCCTACTCAAATCCGAGTTTATACTTGCATTGTTGATTTTGCGCAAAACGTCAACGGAGTGTTAACGTTAAAAATTTACAACAATGAATAAATTACACATTGGCTCGCTTATAAAAGCGGAAATGAAACGACAGGATATGTCGGTTTCGGAATTGGCAAAACTGCTCAACGTGCATCGCCAGACGGTGTACGATATGCTCAAACATACCAACATCGACGTGGAACGGCTGAAAGACGTTTCGGAAGTGCTTCACAAAGACTTTTTGCAAGTCATTTCGCAAACCCAGACAACCGTTTCGCCTGACTGGTGCGAGGTGATAGTGACAGAAAATAAAATTGTGATAACAAAAAAGTGAAATTTTCTTACACCTTGTAAGAAACAAACTTACAGCAAACTATTGCAAAGCGGGGAAAAGTGTTTCATCTTTGCAAACAGAAAACAGGTTGTTATAATTGGCGACAATTGGAGTCACCCATTCACTGGCGACCAAACGTTCAAATCTTTGATAGGCAGCGTCGGCGAAATTGGTTCGCCGAATGTCTATTGAGGTTTGAATGAAAATTTTACAAAACAAAGAGTTGTTTTCTAACGTCCTCGGAATTGTACTGGGGTTTGGAAAGCAACTCTATTTTATACCCCCGTGAAAGAGAATTAGTCTTACTGCGGGTTACTATGACCAGGCAGTGGCTATCGCCCCGACGGTTAGTATGCGTTGGGGCTAAAGGGGTTCTTCTTTCTCCAAACGCCATTCTTAAAAAGGATGGCGTTTTTATTTAATCAACCTGCCACACAACACCGCCGCAAACGTCTTTTTTCGCTCCTGTAACCGAAGCAAGGCAGTTCGGTTTTCCGTGAATGCGAAGATGGCCGAGGTACGCAAAAATCAATGCTTCTTTAAAGTCAACAAGTTTTTGTGCCGGAATGACGATTTCCGCTCCTGTGTATTGGGCTATTCGTTCAATCAAAAATCTATTCTTTGCTCCGCCGCCTGTACACAGCGTCAGACTATATTTTTTTAGACTGCGACCTATCTGGAATCCACAGTGTTCGTAGTACGTGCACATTGCGTCTTCGGGTGATAAATTGTATTTTTTGAAAAGAGGTTGTATGTTTTGCTCAACCCATTCTCTGCCAAGTGATTTAGGGGCTTGCTTTGAATAAAAATCTAAATCGTTCAATTCGTTGAATAATTCTATGTTCACTTGTCCTTTTCTGCCGATTTCTCCATTTTTGTCGTATGGTTGTCCAAATTGTTGTGCAAAATCGTTCAGAACAATGTTGGCAGGACAAATGTCCCATGCCAGTCTTTTCCCGTTCACGTTTGTCGAAACATTGGCAAATCCTCCAATGTTCAGACAGGAATCGTATTTCGAGAAAAGGAGTTCATCGCCAATTGGCACTAACGGCGCTCCCTGACCACCCATGGCTACGTCGAGTGTCCTAAAGTCGCAGATGGTCGGAATTCCGCTCTCTGCGGCAATGTGTGCTCCTGAACCGATTTGCAGCGTCAAACCTGTCTGTGGCGTGTGAAACACCGTCTGACCGTGACTGGCAATGTACGATGCTGTGATACTGTTTTTTTTGACAAATTCTTTGACTTTCTTCCCGCAGAATTTGCCAAAATCAACACTTAATTGCGCCAAATCTACGGCACTGAGTTCGTGAGCATGCAATAACTGATTGCGTAATTCTTCGGGATATTCATACGTTTCGGCAGCAAGAATTGAATAATTGCCGTCATCGAACGTCGCGGCACACACGTCTAATCCGTCAACCGACGTTCCCGACATAAGTCCAATGTAAATTTCTGTATTCATAATAGTTCAAAATTAGCAAAAAGAATGAAATGAGCCTCTCTTAATGTCGTTGTTTGTCGAAAAACAACATTAATTTTTGTATACTTGCATACAATATGGTGGATATGAGTGTGATTCTTCCTGTTTTGTGGACAATTTGTTTCCTGTTTATAATATGGAAGCTTCCTTTTTTCGAGGTGAAAGGGTTTCCTCGCTGGTCGCTTATGCTCGTGTTTGGTGTGAAATTGCTTTCTTCCTGTGTGTTACATTATATGTACACCCGTTATTATCCCGACCGTGCGACAGCAGATATTTTTAAATATTTTGACGATGCGGTTGGCTTGTTTACAGTGACAGACCAGTCATGGAGCGATTTTTTCAGAATATTGTTCGGAATAAACTGCGACATACCTGAATTTCAGCATTATTTTGATAACACCAATCATTGGACGCGTATGTACGAGTATGCACCGTTTTTGGATAATCGATTTATTATTCGGACGAATATGATTATTCTGTTCGTTTCGGCAGGGAATATAGCCGTACATTATGTATTTGCCAATTTTATCTCACTTGTAGGTTTCTTGTTGATATACAAGACATTCGAAATGTTTTATGGGAAAAATACAGTGGTTTTCATTTTGATTTTTCTCATGCCGTCGTCGCTGTTGTGGACATCGGGAATACTAAAGGAATGCTTGACGACATTTGCGTTGGGAGCATTTGTCTATGGATTTTTTTCGTTGTTTCATAAACCATCGGTGTCTTACGGCATTTTGTTTGGGATAGGGATTTTGATGCTTCTTGTGCTGAAGTTCTTTATTTTCGTCGCTTTGTTTCCTGCAATAACGGCGTTTACAATCATAAAATTCTTTAACCTAAAACAACCCGTGTCTTGTTATGGGCTAATATTACTTGGGGGCGTATTATTATTGGGAATTATGGATTTTGGTTTTCATGCCATGCCATTTTTTGAATCGTTTGCTGGCAAACGTGGAGATTCTATAAATGGAGCCATAATTAACGAAGCCCGGAGCATGTTGCCAATAGAAAAAATACAGTCAACTCCGTGGAATTTCATTGTCGAAACGCCGTCTGCGTTGTGGCATTCGCTTGCAGTACCATATTTGTGGAAGTGGAACGGCATGGTGCAGTTCGTTCCTGCCTTGGAATCGGCATTGTTTTTTGTTCTCTGTGGTTTGTTGTGTTTTTTCCCTCAAAAAATCAACGGACAAAATCGTAATTTCTTTTGGTTTTGCATATGTTTCTCTTTCGTTCTTTTGTGGGAGATTGGCATTTCTACACCAGTAATAGGTGGTATTGTTCGCTATAAAATACCAATATTCCCATTTTTATACACCACACTTGCCATGGCGATTGACTGGAAGAAAATCGTAGCAAAGCTTTCTTTTGCAAAAGCAAGGTAAAAATGTATATTTGTGCAGAAATAGTATCGTTTTAAAATAAATAAAATGGCAAATGCACAATCTTTTGATTATCAACGACTCAGAACTTTTACGACAAAAGTTCTTGAAGCAATCGGACATTCCCACGAAGATGCTTTATTGGCATCGGACGTGCTTTTAACGGCTGATTTGCGTGGTATTGACTCCCACGGCGTCGCTCGTCTTCGTGGTTACATAAATTTGTGGAAGGCAAACCGTATGAATCCACAACCAAAACTGAAAATTGAACACGAAACGCCTTCTACGGCAACAATCGACGGCGACAACGGGCTCGGTCTTGTTGTGGCTCCTAAGGCAATGCAAATTGCAATAGAAAAGGCGAAAAATGTTGGTTGCGGTTTTGTGGCTATCAACAATTCAAACCACTTTGGTATTGCCGGCTACCACGCTATGATGGCGTTGCCGCACGATATGATTGGTTTTGCCTCGACAAACGCCACGCCGACGACTGCTCCGACGTTCGCAAAACAAAAAATGTTGGGAACAAATCCAATCGCCGTAGCATTCCCGGCAGGAAAACAACCTGATTTGGTTGCCGATTTCGCAACAACAGCAACTGCCGTTGGTAAGTTGGAAATCTTGCAACGCAAAGGTGAAGACGCTCCGCAAGGCTGGATTCAAGATAAAGATGGTAATCCTACAACCGACTCGTTCGGTCTAAAAAAAGGCGGTATGTTGCTTCCTCTCGGTTCCGACCGCGAACACAGCAGCCACAAGGGATTCTGCCTTGGCTCTATCGTCGATATTATGTGTGCCGTGCTTTCGGGTGCCAATTATGGCCCGTGGGTGCCTCCGTTCCTCGCGTTCCTGCAACCTCGCGAGGATTTGGTAGGAAAGGGTATCGGACACTTTGTGGGCGCTATGCGTGTTGATGCGTTCCGTCCTGTTGATGATTTCAAGAAAAACCTTGATATTTGGATTGAAGCAATGCGTAAATGCGAACCAACTCCGGGTCACGACCACGTAATCATTCCTGGCGACCCGGAACGTGAAATGACGGCTGAACGTATGAAATCGGGTATTCCTTTGTTGATGCCTGTTGTGGAAGATTTACAAGACATTGCAAAAACATTTAACGTGGAACTTTAATGGAAACTAACTTTTTTGTAAAATCTCACGGTTTGGGCAACTGCTACATCGTGATTGATTCCGATAAAATTGATTTTGAGCTGACCGACGAACGTGTCATTCGTATTTGCGACTTGCATTTTGGCGTCGGTTCCAACGGCATCTTGCTCAAAGTGCCTTCGAAAATAGCCGATTTCGGATTGAAAATCTATAATACCGACGCGTCAATCGCCGAAAACTGTGGTAACGGTCTGCGTATTTTTAGTAAGTTCTTGCACGATTACGGATATCTTTCGTCTGACAAATTCACGGTTGACATTCTTGGTCGTTTGATTCATTGCGAGATTTTGGAGAAAAATGCGGCTGGCAAAGCCATAAAAGTCCGTGTTGATATGGGTAAGGCGAATTTTGTGGCAAAACAGGTTCCTGTGAATTTCCCGAAAGAAGAATGTATCAACGAGCCGGTTACGTTTGGCGGCAAGGAATTCAGAATCAATTGCGTGTCGGTTGGAAATCCGCATTGTGTGGTGTTCCGCGACGAGTTGAATCAAGAGGAACTTTTGAAATATGGTCCGATTATAGAAACCGACAAAATGTTTCCGAACCGCACCAATGTTCAGTTTGCCCACGTGGTAAACCGTAATTTGGTGGAAATCAAGATTTGGGAACGTGGTGTTGGAAACACCTTGGCTTCGGGAAGTTCTTCGTGTGCCGTGGCTTCGGCAATGCGGAAAAATAATCTGGTTGACAAGGATGTGACAATCCGTATGCCGGGTGGCGAACTTCAGATTTCAATTGACGAGGAATGGAACATTAAAATGACTGGTCCCGTTGAGGAAATCTGTTCGGGAGTGTTCTGCAAGGAAATGCTGAAATAACACTAGAAACTATTGTAAAAGAGCATCAGCAAGAATACTATGATGCTATAACCTTTAGCGACAAACAAGGGGAAAGTACTCCTTTTGTTTCTTTTATGCTTCATTGCCTCTACTCTGCATTGCAAGAATTTCAAAAAAGTGGAGAAGAAAAAACAACAAAGAAAATAATGCAGTCTTTCAAAAAAGTATTATTTTAGCATTTAATTAAGTGAATGTCTTATAGTTACAGAATTTATAAACAAAAATAAATATACATAACCAATTGATAAAAGATATGAATAAAAAACAATTAGAAGAGTTTGGTTAATTAAAGAATTTGGAAAGAATATAGCAAACAGAAAATAAAATCAGTCAATTATGTCAAAGTCATTAGAAATCCGTAACAGTACCGCAGAATTCCTAATTTTTCAAATAGAAGGGAAAGAAGACGGTGTGCAGGTACTCTATAGAGACGAAACTATATGGTGTACACAAAAGGCAATGTCTTTATTATTCGATGTAGGTATTCCTGCTATTAGCAAACATCTTAAAAATATTGTGGAATCGGGTGAAGTCAATGCTGATTCAGTTATTTCCAAAATGGAAATAACTGCCGACGATGGGAAACTGTATAATACTGCATTTTATTCTCTCGATGCCGTCATATCCGTTGGTTATCGAGTTAATTCAGTTCGTGCAACGCAATTCCGACAATGGGCAACGTATGTGCTTCGTCAATTTGCAATTAGGGGCTATGTTATTGACAAAAAAAGAATGGAAAATGGCAGCTTCATCGGTGAAGATTATTTTGAGCATTTGCTGGCTGAAATCCGAGAGATTCGACTTTCCGAACGTCGTTTCTATCAAAAGTTGACCGATATTTATGCAACTGCCATTGATTATAACCAAGATGCTCCAACTACTCGGTTATTTTTCAAAAAGGTACAAAATAAAATGCACTATGCCGTACACGGTCATACCGCCGCAGAATTAATCGTAAATAGAGCCAATGCGGGAAAGGAACACATGGGACTGACGTCGTGGGAAAATGCACCTTCGGGAAAAATTGTAAAGACAGATGTTGCTATTGCCAAGAATTATCTTAAAGAGGCAGAACTCGAGGACATGGGGCGCTTGGTGAACGGCGTACTTGATATAGCAGAACGTATGGCGAAAAGGCATATTCCAATGACCATGGAAGACTGGGCAAAACGAATTGATACAATCTTACAGGCAGGAGGTGATGCCGTCTTACAAAGCGCGGGGAACGTGTCGGCAGAGGAAGCAAAAGAATTTGCCGAAACGGAATTTGAAAAATATCGAATCATACAAGACAAACTATTCCGAAGCGATTTTGACAAATTTCTAGGAGAATTGCCCATTAACGAGGAGTCGTTTTAGTGTCACATTATTCGGTTTCTACGAGTGAGAGAATAAAATCAAAAACTACATAGAAAACTACACTGAAAATTCTAGATATAATGAAATCTAATTCTTCTGTAACAATAGATTATTTGTGTGAAGCCTGTGGCCTGACTCGTGATGGCATAAACTGGAATATCAGAAAACTAAAAGAGCAAGGTAAGATTCGCCGAATCGGGCCAGACAAAGGCGGCTATTGGGAAGTGGTTCAACAGAATCTACGATTGAAAGAATAAAATTAGTTGTTTTCCAATACTAACCGACTGATTTTCGTATATTAGTGTAACAATCCTAATTTGAAAAATGGTTGGAAACTAAAAAAATGTTATTTTTACCCTAAGTTTTTGTTGATGAAAAAAGAACTATACATTTAAATAAAAAAAGTAAACATGAAACCACGATATATTGTTACTGTTTTGATGTTGTTTTTCTATCTATGTGTGTGGGGGCAACAACAATCAAAGCCCGTTGCTGTACATGAACAGTCAAAAAATACTGTTGTACAAGTTGATGCTAACCAACAAGATATTTTGCGATTGCAAAATGAAATTGAAGCAACACAAAAGCAATTGGAGGAAATGGAGAAAGAAATTGAGTTATATCGTGGGGATGTAAGAACTAAAGTTGCGGAATTGGATGAATCGCAAGGACGTTGGTTAACCTTATTAGGAATAGTCATGGCTCTAATAGGCATTATACTTGGCGTTGTAACCCCTATTTTTCTAAATTATAAAAATGAAAAGAATATTAAAGAAAAGTTAATTGATGCCAAACAAGAAGCATCTTCAGCAAAAACACAAGCGGAAATAGCGGGAAGAGCGTTAAATAGCATACAACACCAAGTAGAATCTGTTAAGAAACAAGTGGGATTTGCCACAGAGCAAGCGGAGCAAGCAAAACAGGCAGTTGTGGCTATAGAAGGACTAAAAAAACAAGTGAAAGAAATAGAAGAGAAAATAAATAAAGATGCTAACACAGCAGAAAGTGCAGCCAAAGACGCACAATTTAATAAATTATTCGCTCAAGCGTATTCAGAAAAAGATGCTCTGAAAGCGATAGACTTGTATTTACAGGTAATAAAAATAAAACCAGATCATGGTGCATATAATAATCTAGGTATCCGATATTATGAAGTGGGAGATAAAGAAAATGCAATAAAGAATTTTAATAAAGCTGTGGAACTAAATCCTGAAGATGCAGATGCGTATAATAATAGAGCTTATATATTATTGAATATAGGTAATGTATCTGATGCTATGAGAGATGTAAATATTGCTATAGAAAAAAACGGCTCACAACATAGTTATTATGAAACAAGAGGTGAAATATATATGGCAATGGGTAAATATGAAGAAGCATTAGCTGATTTTAATAGGTCATTGTCATTATTTGATAAAGATAAGGATTCTTTAATGCAACGCGCAAAATGTTATAGACATTTAGCAGAGAAGGAACAAAATAAAAAACAAAAGAATGAATTGATCTCCAAGGCTGAGGCGGATGAAAAAATGGTTGATATGTTGAATAAAGATAACAAAAAACAGTTGTAACAAATAATTAAATTGCAATAGCAAGTAAATACATCATTCAAAAATGGCGGAATCATTAATAGAAAGAGGCATAGCAAAAGGATATATTTCGTTTAATAAAGACGGATCCCGCATAACCTATGTCAATCAAAAGAAAGAGCGTAATTACAACAATCCAGAAGAAAAAGTACAAGCGGAAACCTTTCTCAAATTGATTCTTGATTACAATTATCCTGTCAGCAGAATTAAGCAATTTGTTCCAGTAACTATGGGACGAGAAGTTAAAGAAGCTGATATTGTTGTTTATGCAGATGATATGTGCCTAAGCCCACATATTTTGGTTGAATGTAAACGTGAGGAAGTTAGCGAAGTGGAATATCAACAAGCAATTGAACAAGCATATAGTTATGCTTTTGCATTACCTTCCGATGTGAAATATGTTTGGGTAACATCTGGAATCAAATCTGATTATTTTGAAGTTGACAAAAGCCAAAACACAAGGAACCAATTGCCAGATATTCCTCAGTTTGGAGTTGAGAACATTGCTAACTACAAATATGTATATGGGGCCCAATATTTACCAGAAGAAAAAGGAAAACAAAAGTTTTTTGATCTTTCCGTCATTGACCAATCAGAATTAACACGCCGATTCAAGCAGGCTCATGAAGCTTTGTGGGCAGGCGGTCAGTTGAATCCTTCTGAAGCCTTTGATGAATTGGATAAACTGATTTTCTGCAAAATATGGGACGAAAGAAAAGATAGAAATTTTGGAGAACCGTATGATTTTCAAATTATTACCGTTTCAAAAGCAGAAGAGAAGGATGAGCATAAACGTCGCTTGATTGAGAATGACAATCTTTATAATCGTGTGAAAGCTCTTTATGAGGAAGGAAGGAAACGTGATGCCGCAGTCTTTCGAGACAATATTAGATTAACTCCCGAAAAGATTAGAACAGTTGTGAGTTATTTAGAGAGTGTAAATTTGGGAGATACAGATCTTGACAGTAAAGGTCGTGCATTTGAAACTTTTATGGGGTCATTTTTTCGAGGCAATTTCGGTCAGTATTTTACCCCTCGTGAAATAGTCGATTTTATTGTTGATGTGCTACCTATAAAAAACGACTCCAAAGTTTTGGACACATCCTGCGGAAGCGGTGGATTTCTTTTGTACGCTCTAAATAAAGTTCGTAATCAAGCCAGTGAATTCTATCCAAATCACCTCAATGATGTAAGACAACATGAACGTTGGTTCAAACATTGGCATGATTTTGCTGAAAAAAATCTATATGGTATTGAAATCAGTGAGCAAATTTCTCGTGCAGCAAAAATGAATATGATTATTCATGATGATGGTCATACTAATGTCATTACTTCTGATGGTTTGGTTTCAGATTCCACCATTTTTGAACGCACAGCCAATAAAGGGTTTGAGTATGGAACGTTTGACTTTATTATAACCAATCCACCATTTGGCAGTACTATACGACAGAGTGAGCAGGCTTATCTGAAGACATATCAGTTAGGCAAAAAAGAAGAAGATTGGCTGGCTGTTAAAGCACAACCAGAAACGATCCGTGACGGGCAAAGTACAGAAGTTTTGTTTATAGAACAAGATTATAAGTTTTTGAAAGAAGAGGGTTTCTTAGCAATTGTTCTACCAGATGGTATACTGACCAATAGCACTATGCAATATGTAAGAACACAGATAGAAGACTGGTTCCGCATTGTTGCAGTTGTTAGTATGCCTCAAACTGCATTTATGGCTAATGGTGCTGGTGTGAAAAGTTCGGTATTGTTCCTTAAGAAGTGGAAAAAGGAACAGACCAAAGGGCTGATAGATGCAAAGAAGGACATTGAAAACAAACTGCTGGAAGACAGTAATTATATTTCACAGCGACAGACTTGGGATTTGGAAATCAAGCAAAAGCAAAAAGAAAAATCGGAAGAAATAAAAAATAAGCAAAGAATAACAGTTACAGCAGCAAAGCAAACCGAGGAGTATAAAACATTTAATTCTGAACTGCTTGCCGAATATGCCAGCAAAGTAGATGTACTTAAAACCCAATTGATAGAAGAATACCAACAAAAGAAACAACGCGAACTTCCTGATTATCCTATTTTCATGGCCATTGCAGAAGAAATTGGGTATGATGCAACAGGAAAGAAAACAGCAGTTAATGAATTATCTATTATTGGTCAAGAATTAAAGAAGTTTATCAATTCGTTATAAATCAAATTAATATGAAACTTACAGGAATAATCGAATCAGTTTTCGGGGGCAGGTATTTATTTAGAGGATTTGCAACTATTTCTAATCTAGTAAAATACTCAACTGCTAATTACACATATCAACGGACACTTGATAATAAAAGAATTGAAAAGATTATAGAGTATTTACGTAACGATAAGTTTAGATTCTTTTCTGAATTGTTATTCGGATTGGAACTCGATGACCCACATGCAATTTTGCAATTGAATAAGCAGACAATTCCGGGTGGAATTAAATTCACAGACAATATCAAACTTGTTAAGTCTAAATTTACTTTTCAAAACACAATAGGAGAAAACCCTACAACAAAAGTAATTTCTTTAGAATTTGATGATAATAACGCAACCAAACTGTCAAGGATAGACGGAAATCACCGATTAAGTGCTATTGAAAAGGTTTTTGAATCGGAAGATGATATTCTTAAACAAGAGCTAGGAAATTTAATAGTGCCATTCTCAATCCTAATTCAGCAAAAAAATGTTGATTCAAATAAGTTTGAATCGGCTATTTTTTATACTATTAATGCAAAAGCACAGCCTTTAACAGAAGAAGAAAATCTTAGATCCTTGCTGAAAAAGGATTTATTTAGTCGAGAAGAACTTAAAAGTATATTTGATGTTGATATTCAAATAGATGTTATAAAAAATACGATTGAACATTTGCCCATTGATATACTTCCCAATTTAGGAGAAGAGTTTTCAAAATGCTATTACTCTTGCCTTTTTAAAGTCGCAAAACTATGTGCTGTGCATGATATTATTATCAATCATTCAAGTTTAATATCTGCTTTCAAGGCTGTAGAAATTGAGTTTACAAATAATGATGAATTAATCAAATGGAATAATAATACTAATTTAATATGTGCATTTGTCTTCTACTATTGTAAGGGTATCACAATTTATAGGGCATTCAAACAGTGGGTTTCTTCTAATCGAGTTTACAGATTAATTGATATTCAAATTGATTCAATCATAGAACTGTTTGATGAATCTCAAAACACACAGATTAAAGTGTTTGTTGCAATGCCATATTATAGCGATGAAATACTACGGTCAACTAATAACATATATTCTCGTGTGATTCGGAATATTCGAGACAAATATAATATTGACATATCACTTCCTGGGGACATTATGACTTATAAAGGTTCCACGGTTAATATTGTCAATGATGTACTTAATCGAATTAGAAATTGTGACATATGTTTTTGTGACATTACAGATAACAACCCTAATGTTACATATGAAATGGGTTGGGCAAGAGCTCTAAATAAATATGTCGTAATTCTGAAGGAGGAGGATGCAGAAAAACCAAAATCTGATTATTTGTTAGATTTCTATTCTACATATAAAAAGGATGCGTACATTACTTTGGAGGAAGCTGTTGACAAAAACATCAAAGCGATTTTGAAAAAGCATTATTCTGTCCCAATTGAAGATTAATATGACATACCAAGTACCTCAACATATTGACACAAACAAAATCTTCCTTGTCAATCGCTCAGAAATTGAGGGAAGATTAGATCCTAAAATGGCACTTTACAATAAAAAAGTGCAACATGCTTTATTCCCTATGGTCAAACTCAAAAACTTGCTTTTGAGTAAACCTCAATATGGAGCAAATGAAGCAGGTCTTGATCGTTTGAATAATACACAACCAAGATATATTAGAATCACAGATATTGATGAGAACGGGCTACTATCAACTGATGAATTGGGCGCGACTGTCGCCAATGTAGAAAGAAAATATATTCTCAATAAAGATGACATTCTGATTGCGAGAAGTGGAGCTACTGTTGGAAAATCATATATTCACAAAGATTTACCATATACTTGTCTTTTTGCAGGTTATTTGATACGTTTTCTTGTTAATCCCCAAAAAATACTCCCAGACTATCTTTTTTCTTATACCCAATTAAACTCATATAAAGAATGGGTAAATGCAATCCAACGTCCTAGTGCTCAGCCGAACATCAATGCGGAAGAATATCAATCTCTTGATATTCCTCTTCCCGATTTACCCAAGCAAAAAGAGATTGTTGATTTTTTAAGTAATGCGTATTTTGAAAAGCAACAAAAAGAACAACAAGCCGAAGATATTTTAAATAGCATCGATGATTTTTTGCTCGGAGAATTAGGAATTCAATTGCCAGAAAAGAAAGCACAAACTTTGCAATATAGAATTTTTACAGTGAATTTCAGTGAAGTTGATGAGAGACTGGATCCATTTTATTATCAAACTAAATATAAAGTAATTGATGATATAATTAATATATTTCCAAATAAATGCAATTTGGGTGATGTTATAATTAGTTTAAACAATGGAATAGAAGTAAGGGATTATGTTGAAAAAGGTTACAGATACATGCGTGTAACCGATATGGGCAAACATGAACTAAATAATGCTTCTGTCAAATATATAAACATCGCTAATATACCTAATAGGATAAAATTGAATGAAAATTGTATTCTTGTATCTCGTTCTGGTTCTTTGGGATTAATAAGTGAAGTAAACAAAGACATGCTTGAGTATGTTTTATCTTCACATATTTTTAAAGTGGAACTAAATCCTAAATCAATTTATCCCAAGTATGCAGTAGAAATATTACGCAACAAAATTTGTCAGAATCAAATATTCAGGAATAATAACGGTGGAATTATACCTGAAATACAGCAAGATGCATTAAAATCCATAAAAATTCCACTTCCTTCATTAGAAAAGCAACAAGAAATAGTTAATCATATTACAGCTATTCGCCAACAAGCAAAAGCATTGCAAGAAGAAGGGAAGGCAATATTGGAGGAAGCAAAAAGAGAGGTAGAAAAAATGATACTTGGATAGTTGAGAAAGGTTTATTTGACGTATTAACAGATGTTATGCCGTAAATTAACAAAATAAAAAAGCAACATAACAAGGAATCGCAAACAACGGAATAATGGAACAACTGAAGTTGTGAAGCCATGAATCTAAAGACTCCTGAATTTTATCAAGATGAAGATTTCAGGGCAATATTATGGAGGGCGGAACGTCTTGATACTGAGACTGATATAAATACGAATATCAACCAAAATGATAGGCAAAATGATAGGCAAAATGATAGGCAAAAGTTTAGTAAAAGACAAAGTAAAATTCTTCGTTTAATAGATGGGAATAGCTCTATTACAGCAGAGGAATTAGCACAAAAAATGGATGTGTCTGTGCCAACAATTTATCGTGACCTAAAATCATTACACATCAAATGGTCGGGACCAGCAAAAACTGGGCATTGGGTATTTGAAAAACAATAAACTTCATTTACAAGCATTAGCAATTCACCCCCAAGTTGGGGGCGAATTAGTTTTTCCCAAATCGAAAAACTAATCCCGCCTAACCACCGAAATAGCAAAGCAACATTACATGAAATTCCAATAAAAAAGGAATCAGAATAAATTTCCTTCTGATTCCTTTTATAATATTCCTCTTATCGAGATAAGTGCTATTTTTTTGTTTTCTCTGCTTCTTTAGCATCTCGTTCGAGTTCTCTGTTAAGAACTTCTACAACGGTTTCAGGCGGAAGTCGCTTTGCAATAATTTTTCGCTCTTTATTCAGCACGTAAACTACTGGAGTACTGTAAATATCGTAGAATGTTCTGAAATTCGTGTTCTGATATGGGTCGAACACGTTGATGAAATCGAACATGTCTTTTTCGGCTATGAATTTCTTCCATTTGTCCATATCGGTCTGAGTGTAAACCAAAAATGATTCAACGCCTTTTTTCTTGAATTCGTTTTCTCTATAAAGTTTGTGCCATTCTGGAATAATCTTTTTACAATGACCGCAGTCAGTGTCCCAGAAATACAATACAATATAATTTGATTTGACTAAACTTAACCGCGTCCAACCCATGTGCTCGTCAAGTGTGTCTTGTCCCATCTTGTAAAGAAGCATGTCAACGGCGTTCACGCCAATTTGATTATGAACCATTTTCGCATATCTGTCCTTAATTTTGTTCATATAAGCAGTGTCGTTTGCGACTCTTGCGGGTACATGACCATTGATGTAATATGTTTCCATGATATGGACAAAAATGTTGTCAAGTCCCATGTATTTAGGATTTTGGTATTTCATAAACAGGTGGTGCAGAGTGTTGTAGTACATTTTGCCCTCGTACCCTTTGTTTTCCTGTTTCAAAATTCTGTTCATTAAAAAGTCGACTTGCGGAATGATAGAATCTGGAATTTGGAACAGTTGTTTGTCGAAATAATCATCAAGTTTCGATTCGTAGACGGGAGTGCGGAGCAATCGTTCGTCGCCAAGGTTTATGTTGTCGAAATAGTGATTTTTCATGTAAGTGTATTTGAACAGCGAATCGGTAATGTTTCCGTTCTCGTCACGTGGATAGTCGGGAATTTCGACTTCGTGGGTGCAACCTAAGATTGATGCGAGCAACGATGTTGGATATTGTTTGATGATGTTGTTTTCGTAGTCAGTCATTACATCGCGAACCGAGTCAATGGTTTTTCTGAATCTCTCAATTGAGTCACGGCGTGCTTCGAGGCGTTTTTTGTTGAATTTGCTCGTGTCTTCGGCATGCAAAGCCTTGAGTTGTTCGATGGCAGGCTTACGGATTTTGTACATTTCAGAACTCTTTTTCTGGTATTGAAGAAATACTGAATTTGATTCGCTGCCTTCGATTTTAAGATTTCCGATGAGGTCTGTCGTGTCGGTTTCCAACTTAAATGTTTGGTCTGGGTTGTCTATCATGACTTCGAAATAGCGGTAGTCGGGGGTTAAAATCAAATACAGACCGCCGTCGAGAAGCGAGTCGCCGGCAAAAGTTCCTCGACCTTTCGAGTCAACCCAAATCGTGTCCGAAACCAATTTCTTTGGTCCGTAGTGGTAGCCTAATAATAATGTAGTGTCTTTCACACCGTTGATTTTTACTTCAATCTTGTGTGGTGTTTTTTGTGCAAACAGCGACACCGAAAGAAAAAAGAGAACGAAAATACTTACTAATTTTTTCATAATCTTACTATCTATTAACGAATTCTATCTATCGAACGAACTAACGCTTCATCTTTTCTGATGCCTTTAACGGCAAGCCAGTCAAATATCATTGCAATTACAATGAACAATGTTCCGATTTGTGGGATTGTCTTTGTTACATCAACACCTTGCATTATATATGTAAAATATCCGATGGCCGCCAAAAGAGCAACTTTTACCAAAAACGAATAATGAGCCGTTTTTATTTGAAGTTTTCGGTTTTTATATAGAAAAATAATCACAAAGTCGACTATTGCTGCAATGACTGTGGCAATACCCAACGACCAAATTGTGTATAATTTTGTCCATGTACCCGTTTGGTCGCATAATTGAACCGAAAATGCGTGTAAATGAGCATTTTGCGTATATGCGGGAATGGATGTCTGCCCGACAAATTCTGAAACTTCTATCTGAAATTCAATTAAAGGGAAATATGCCGCCAAAGCAAGTAGAATGCTGGCAATCAATAAGTAAACTGTTTGTATTCTTTGTATCATGTCATTTATCTTTGCAATGCGAGCAAAGGTACAATGTTTATACCAAAAATGAACGTATTATTGGCGAATTTGTAAAAAATACCTTCAATAGTGTGTGTGTTTACAAGAAAAAGATTATTTTTGAACATTGAATTGAACTAAAATATATTTGTATGAAAAAATTAGGAATCGTTTTAGTTGTCGCAGCTGCATTGGCGGCTCTTGTTTCTGCATGTAAAACAGTTGATCCATGTCCTGCATATCCAGGAGAATCAAGCATAGAACAAATTGACAACGCAAGAATATAAGTACTCGGTACTTATACATTTTTTTCGATCTGTAATACAGGGTATTTTCATGCTCTGTATTTTTTCGTTGTCTGTACTCGGGCAGGGCGAAGTCGATAATCAGTCGAAAGTTTTGTTTTCCGACGACTATAGTCTCCATATTGGTTTGAATACCAATGGTATAGGACTCGGCTTTCGTTATGGTAAATATGTCGACTATCTGCATAAGACGTCATACAGAATACAGTTTTCCACGCTTCGTTCACCGAAAGAAGTCCGCCTCAATTCGTCGATGGGGCTTTTGATTTACGGCAAAAAAAACAACGTGGGAGTGTTGCAATGTATGTACGGAAAACGGAATGAAATATTCAGCAAATTCGACAAAAATTCCGTAGCAATTTATTGGAATTACGATGGCGGATTAGCTCTCGGCATAGAAAAACCGACATATTATCATGTAATGTATCCTAACGGAAAGGATGTTATAGAACCGTTCGACAAAACAAGTTATACAAAATACGGGAAGGCTTCGTTTGTATATGGTTTGAACGAGTTGAAATTTGTCCCGGGACTTATTGCGTCGACAAGTGCGGAATTTAATTTTTCTCGAAAAAACACGACCATTACTTCTGCCGAAATAGGTACAAATGTGCAGGCGTTTATGAGAAAATTGGAGATTATGTGCAACGATGAAAATTCGTGGTATTTTGTAACATTATTCTTTAATCTTCGTTTTGGAAAAATTAAGGAATGAAATTTGATAAAATGTTGTAATTTGCAAAACTAAATTTAAAAGATATGGCTATGAAACGATTGATGATAACTTTTATGACACTTGCAATGGCAGTTGGTCATGTGTGCGCTCAAGATTTTTCCGATTTAAAAGGAAAATTGTTGAAAGATTCAGCGGAATATGCCGAGTTGAAACCCCGAGTATTGGAATGCTGTGAGTTTTTACTGAATTCGTCGGCAAAGAACGATGAAAATAATCTGATTGCCTCAGATTTTCTAGTAGAATGGCTGAACAATAATCCGTTCTATACGTTCCAGACAAATAAAAAATTCTACAAGGTGATTAGCGGCGATGCAGCTTTGACAGCCCGCTATTTTGCTGGATTGTGCCAGACGGCAATCGAAAATAATTTTGATATAAAGGAAGAAGACCTTCAGTATCAGGCAATTGACAAATGCGTTCGATATAGTATGTACAAAAAATACAAAGTTGATGTTTCAAGCAAACTTCAAAAATATATCGATGCCAAGAAAGACGGAAAGTTGAAGGAAATGCTCTAACATTCCGCATGGAACTGAGTAAAAACAAAATCAAGTATTTTTCATCATTTGCGAAGAAGAAAGTTCGTGATGAATTGAAATTGTTCGTCATCGAAGGCAACAAAATGGTGGAAGAGCTGTTGCGGTCTGATTTTTCTATTGACAG
Source organism: Bacteroidales bacterium (assembly GCA_017516865.1). GTDB lineage: Bacteria > Bacteroidota > Bacteroidia > Bacteroidales > UBA1715 > UBA1715. Next base: position 2,306 of record JAFXAU010000007.1, on the reverse strand, counting down.
TATCGTTGCCACCAAGGACTGGATTGCCTCGCATAACTTGTCGTGTGAGGTTTTCGAAGCCACATACGATGAACTTTCAAAAATTTCGCTACAGCAACATCCACAGGATGTTTGGGCATTGGCTCGTTATAAGGAAAATCCACTATTTGCATACGAGAAAGGCTTGGTAATTGCGTTGGACGGCATACAAGACCCTGGAAACATGGGTACAATAATTCGCCTTGCCGACTGGTTTGGCGTTATGCATGTGGTGTGTTCCCGCCAATGTGTCGACGTGTATAATCCGAAAGTGGTGCAGGCGACGATGGGGGCGTTGTTTCGTGTGGAAGTACATTATGTAGATTTGCCAAAATTCTTGTCTGAACAAAAAAATGTGGAAATTTTCGCTGCCGATATGGACGGCGAGAACTTGTATACGGCTGATTTGCCACACGACGCAATTGTCGTAATGGGCAACGAGGGCAATGGCATAAGTGACGAGGTTTCGGCAATTGTAAACCGAACTATACACATTCCGTCGTTCAACACAACGGGTAGCACGTCGGAATCGCTCAATGTTGCTGTGGCGACGGCCGTTATTTGTTCGGAGTTTAAGAGAAGAGGGTGATTAGTCTTCCTTATTTTGTGAATTTTTCCTTGCTTCGTCGAAAATATCCTTCATTGTAGAGTTGTTTCGAGTCAGTTTTTTGATGGTTAGTTCTTCGGCTTTGTCATTTGCTAACCGAAGATTGTTTTCCGAACCAATCAAAGCGTCTTTAATTTTTTGAAGGTGGTCAATAGATTTGTCTATCTCTTCGATTGCCTTTTGGAATTTCTCGCTTGCGATTCTATAATTTCTTCCAAATTTATCTTTGAAATCAAGCAGTTGGTTTTCAAAGTTTGTCACGTCAATATTTTGACGCTTGGCTATTTCCAATTCCTTTTTGTATTCAAGACTTTTTTTAGATGTCTGTACCAGCAACGAAATGATTGGCATAAAGAACTGTGGGCGAATTACATACATTTTAGGGTAGCGATATGAAACATCTACAATGCCTTCGTTGTATAGTTCGCTGTCGGGTTCGAGAAGCGAGACGAGGACTGCGTATTCACAACCTTTTTCATTTCGGTCCTTGTCGAGTTTTGCAAAGAAATCCTCGTTTTTATGTTTTGTTGCCGTGTCGTCCATCTCGTTCTTCATCTCAAACATGATTGAAATGTATTCCACACCGTCGATGGAATCCCTAAAAATGAAATCCCCCTTGTTGCCTGTCCGTGCATCATTGTCTTTTTCGAAATATGCAGTAGGGTACATTGAAGTGCGCACTTTGTTAAACTCGTTGCTGCAATGCACTTCGAGCGACTCTCCAATCATTTTTGTGGAAAGTTTTTTCTTAAAATCTTTATAATAGTTTACAAGTTCCTGCTGTTGTTTTAATTGATTTTCGTACCCTTCCTTTAGATTCTGTTCGCGGATGGTAGCCTCTTTTTTCTCGGAATTTATTTGAATTTGCAATTCCGCTATTTTTTGATCTTTCTCCTGTAAAATATCCTTTGCTTTGTTCTGTTCCTGTAAAACGGCCACTTGAACGCCAGACTTCCATTTTGAAATTTCCGCATCTTTTTGCGAAAGTTGTTGGTTAAACAAAAGTTCTTTTTCCTGAACCGCAGATTTAATTTGTTCCTTAAGACGTGCTATTTCAGAATCTTTGCCGGCTATGGTTTCTTTGTTCTTCAACTGTTCGGCTTGCACGGCACTTTTTACTTGTTCCTTTAGGCTGGAAATTTCCATGTCCTTCTTCCCAAGTTCCTGTTCTTTAATGCTAATTTGTTCTTGAAGTTTATTTTCCGCTGCAAGATTGTCTGCTTCGCGTTGAATCTTATTTTGCTTTTCCAATTCTTGCATTCGGCGGTTGACTTCCTCTTGGAATTCCGATGTGCGAATCTGGTTTACAATTGATGCGTAGTCTGCTTCGTCAACAGTAAATACGCTTTGACATTTGGGGCATTTTATTTCTTTCATATTTATTTGTTTTCTTTGAATTTTAATACAGTCATTCTCTAATGTGTTCAAATATACACAAGTTTGAGAAAAACGCAAGCAAAGTAAAAAATCAATACACCGTTTTTACAATAAAAAAATGTGAAGTTATTTATTCAAAACCGAAAAAATTCGTTTTTTTAGAAATATGTGTTGGTTTTAAAAAATTATTTTTATAATTTTGTCTATTCAAATGCAAAAAAATGATGTGCGTTAGTGTTTTTTCTTTTAAAAAGTTGACAAATTATTTGGAAAATCCAAATATTTGTATAAACACACACACACA
>JAFXAU010000006.1 GCA_017516865.1 Bacteroidales bacterium | reverse complement strand
TCACAACCAGCGAGTAGTCGCCTTTTGCAAGGTTGGCGGCATTCTGCGTCGTTGCCCCGTTGCTCCATGCAAATGCGGCACTTTCTGCTCCCGTCAAAGTTACGGTGATTGCTCCGTCGGCGTTCTCGCACGTAGGATTTTTGATTTTTGCCGACAGACTCATTTCCTCTGGCTGAGTGACAGTGTATGTCTTTGTGAACGAGCAGTTTTCGTTGTCGGTTATCACGACCGTGTAGTTGCCTGCTGTTACATTTCTTAGCGTGTCTTCTGTTGCATCACCTGTCCACAATGTCGTATACGGTTCTGCCGCGTTCGTCACCTTCAGGGCGATTTTGCCGTCGCTTTCGCCGTAGCAAGAAATGTTCGTGATTGTTTCCTCTACTTGGATGTTGCAGGCAAGTACGACGGTTGCCGTCGCTTTCACCGTGTTCTTCTCCCCGTTCGGAAGCGTAGCCGTGACGGAGATTTCCGCCTCGCCCTCGTATTCATACACCGTAAGGAACAGCTTGCCCTCGCTCACCGTTGCCGCTACCACGTTCGGTGACGAACTTGCGGCAGAATAGGTTACCTCGCCTCCTTCGGTAGTTGTGAACAGACCGTTCAGGTCGATTGACTGTGCCTCACGCTCGGTTTTGAGAGTTGGAATTTCAAGAGTTCCTGAAATTTGGACTTTTTCCTTCTCCTTGAAGTTGGCAGTCAATGTCGTGTCTTTCGTCACGGTCAACTGTATTCTCTCGTCTTTCAGCTCTCCGTCATTCCAGCCCACGAACTCGTAGCCCTCGTTTGCGATTGCCTTCAAGGTCGCCGTCGATTTGTATTCGTAGTAGTCCTCGCCCGTGACGGTTCCCATGACTTTGTCGTAGTCGACAGACACCTTGTATTCGTTAACGGTCCATTTCGCATAGAACGTCTTGTCGCCCGTCTCTGACGGAAGTACTGATGCCACCGAGCCGCCTATGTATGACGAGTTGGTGTACCAGCCAGAGAATGTGTAGCCAGTTTTAGTTACGTCGGTCGGCAAGGTCGCGCCTTTGCCGAACTCGTATGATTCAATGTTGCCAGAGTTTATTACGCCCTCGTTGGTCACAAGGATTACATTATACGTATTTACGCTAAATTTCGCATAGAACGTCTTGTCGCCGAGGTCGGTTGAGGAAATCGTCAAAATCGGTTCGCCTTCAAATTCGGCATTATCGTACCAGCCATTGAAGGTGTAACCTGTCTTTGTAACATCTATTGGAAGAAGAATTGTTGTTCCATAAATATAGCTTGATACTTTGCCGTTATTGATTGTTCCACCATTTGCGTTCAAAGTAACTTTATAATTATTCACATTCCATTTTGCATAAAATGTTTTGTTGCCGTATTCTGTAGCAGATATTCCTGTCACTGCACTACCCTCGAACAACGAGTTCGTAAACCAACCTGCAAATTTATGTCCAGTCTTTGACATCGTTGCAGGAAGTGTGGTTTCGTTGCCAAATGTGTACGAAGTCTTGTAATTCGCATCCTCTATCAAGCCGCCTGCGACTTCGTACGTGATTGTATATTCATTTGCTGCCCACATTGCATAGAACACTTTGTCACCAACTTCGTTGTTGGCAATTGTCGTTATCGCTTCACCGTCAAAGTTCTCATTATCGAACCAGCCATTAAACGTGTAGCCCGTCTTGGTTACGTCTGACGGCAAAACAACCGTACTTCCATATACGTAATTCGTCATATTGCCGCTGTTGATTGAACCTTCGTTTGCGTTCAAAGTAACATTATATGTGTTCACGTTCCATTTTGCGTAGAATGTCTTATCTCCTAAGTCGGTATTAGTTACTTGCGTACGAGCTTCGCCTTCGAAGTACGATGTTGAATACCAACCTTGGAAGCTATAACCTTCTTTAGTTACTTCTTTTGGTAAGGTTGCTCCTTCTCCATAAGTGTAGCTTTCTACCTTGCCCAATACTATATTACCACCGTTAACTTCGTACGCAATATTGTATGTGTTGGCTGTCCAACATGCATATAGAGTACCATTATCGGCAGTAGACCATGTGTTGCCATTTTCTACACCAAACTCAGTATAATATTTAGTACCAGTGCCGTTAACACCACTATAATATCCACCAAAGCTATAGCCCGTTTTGTTTGGAACAGCAATACTTGGTAAAGTATTGTTGTATGTTACTATTACATTTGAACTGCCTGCTACGGTTGCGTTACCATTGTCTAAAGTAAGCATGTATGTATTAGGTGTCCATTTAGCATAGAGTGTAGTAGCTTCGGTAAGGTCGCAAAGTGCTTTGGTTGATTTGCCCTCTGCAGTGTAGTATTGTGTACCAAGACCATTAGCAGCAGTGTAGTATCCGCCAAACGTATAGCCATCTTTAGTAGGTACCGTAATAGCACTTAGGACAGCATCATAAGTAGCATCTATAACTTCTGTAGTACCAGTAGCGCTTGCCTCTTGGTTATTTAGTGTTATTGTAAAGTTATTGGGTATCCATTGTGCATAGAATTCTTTATCTCCATATGTTTCATTATCGATATTCAATACTTGAGCATCAGAAAAATCTGTTTTGGTATACCAACCGTTAAACGTATAACCTGTACGAATAAAGTCTGTTGCAGTTGGTAGTGTTGCCCCTGTACCTACGGTATACGATGTTACATTGTTTGCTGTAATACTACCACCGTTGGTGTTAAGTACCACATTGTACACATTAGGTATCCACTTTGCATAGTATGTTTTGTCACTCGATCCATTTGTAATACTTGTTACAGCTGTTCCGGTAAAGTCTGAACTAGTGTACCAACCACCAAATGTATAACCATCTTTAGTAATTGCAGTAGGTAAATTCTTTTCTACACCATATATATACGAACTTACGTTACCACCATATATAGTACCACCATTTGTGATTAAAGTTACAGCGTATTGGTTAGCAATTTTTACATTAGAGTTCTTTACGCTTATAGAGCTAAATGTTTTGCTGTTACGACTTAAGTCCGATACTGCCGAAGATATTTTGCTAAGCGTAATACCTGTGCTAGTGGTTAAACCTGCTATACCACTAAAGTATAGTACGTTGGTACCACTTCCTCCTGCGTAGCTAAAGCTATATACAGTGCTTGACGTACCAAATTTAACGCTTGCTGTAGCTGTACTACTTATGGTTACAATTTCGTCAAATTCTACGGCAATGGTCATAGTTTCGCCTTTGGCATAGGTGTTGGTAGTGTTAGTATGTACTGCTACAATTTGGGGTGCAGTAAGGTCTTCTACATTAAGAGATGTAGAAGCATAGTCTATATCAAATCCAACATCATCACTTGGATAATCGCGAAATCCGTTAATGCAAATACCTATGGTTGCAATATGGTTAGGGAAATACACTCTATCGTCCCCCATACGCACCTTGTCAGACCATGCTTCTGCTATAAGTTCAGCATCATTGCCGTCCTCCTCCCATTCTTCAGGGTTTAAATATATACATTCCCCGTTATCTCTATCTATTGTTGTATATCTTTCATCTATTCCCGAATATCCACTTGGAATGGTTGGTAGGTAATATTCGCTATTTGCATTTACCGTGTATGTTGCGCCATAGCTGTAGCCACTCATCGTAGCTTCACCTATAGCCCCTGGATCCATATCGGCATCCACATAAAACTCTGCTGGAGATTCAGCATAGATTTGAAATACTCCCATATAGGCATCGTCCTCTATGTAACTGCCGGTAGTAAAATTTGTTTTTATACCATAGTTATAAGTTTGTCCAACGGCTGCTAGATAACTTCTGCGTAGGTTTGTAAACTGGCTTGTCCATGATGTTATGCCCGTTTTTATACCTGGATAGTCGGTAAATCCATAGTATTTATCATTAACCCATTCACCATTCTCATATTTTTCGGCATCTCCTATAATTTCCATGTCCCAAGCTCTTAATTTATTCTGCGAATTATAGTGGTTTACATATACAGGATTACTGTATACATTTGCGTACGATACCACTTTATCGGCATTGTACAAGTTACGTGTAACCGTTTTTTTGCTTGTAACATCGTTCCAAACCTCAAAACTATAACTACGATTTACGCCTGATGTATAAAACTGACCTACGCCATTATTTACATTTAGTTCGGTAACGGTTATACGTTTAGTTTTCTCACCATCGGCAAAGGTTATTTCACCCGAAGTTTCTATGTAGTGTACGCCACCTATTGCACTGCCATCTACCGTGCGGTAGTATGCTACACATGGTCCAGTAGCATCGTCACGTGATATAATAAAGGTATTTCCTTGCGCTATTACACTAATAACTTCGCCTGCCATAGCACTTGTATAACTTACAAAAATTAGGGATATTGTGCCCGCTATTAGGCTACATAACTTACATAAAGGTGTATTCATAAGCACATTAATTTAGGTCAATAAAATGTATGAGTTGACAAAAAAAATGAATTTTTGTAAATGTATTTTTCATAATCATTTATTTTTTCAATTTTCATTTTTTTCGCCGTAGAGACGATGTGCACATCGTCTTTACGGAAAAATTTGAAGTGCAAGGTAGGAAATTTTGCGGGAAAACGTTTCAAAAACCATGTTTTTTTACATTATGGATAGTGTACGAAATACACCATCCATAAAGGATTGAGAGGAACGAACAATACCCTGCATACAACTTAATAGTGACATGCCACTTACCTACAATTGTACAAAATTCTCATATAGAACGAGAATTCAAACCAAATAAAAAGTAATTTTGTATAGATAAAATTCTTCATGGAACAAGAAAATCATCATATTGACTTTGAAAGAATGCTAAATGAGGCCGGTATACGAGTTACCGCAGTCCGATTACTTATTTGGCGAACTATCGACACAAAATCCTCAGGCGTGTTTTCGCTCGCCGATACGGAGAACCTTCTCCCCACAATAGACCGTTCTACGCTGTTTCGCACACTATCGCTCTTTGCAGAGAAACATCTTCTGCACGAAATCGACGACGGCTCAGGAATTCAAAAATACTGTATCTGTCATTGTTCCGACAAAGAGCACCACCACGGACACATCCATATTTCGTGCACAGTATGCCACGAGACGTTCTGCATTCAAGAGGTGGAGATTCCGTCGGTCCCCATTCCCGAAGGCTGGAATGTGGAAGAAGCTGAATACGTGATAAAAGGAATTTGTCCGAAGTGCAGAGGAAGAAGAAACGCCTGAGTTTTAAATTCACAATTCATAATGCACAATGTACAATTGAGGTTATGGATAATAGATTATTGACGATGCGAGAATTTATCCGATTATTATAAAAAATTCAAAACAACTTTTTACATTTGCAAAACCAAGCGAGAGTAGCTCAGTTGGTAGAGCATCAGCTTCCCAAGCTGAGGGTCGCGGGTTCGAGTCCCGTTTCTCGCTCAAATATCATTTTTTCTTTCCTCTCACAATCCTGTCTTTTCCGAATAAATCTTTAATGATTTCGCATTGGGTGAATCCAAATTGTTCAAACAAACGCTTTGTTTCCACTCCAAGCGTTTCGTTTATCTCGCAATAGAATTTTCCACCTTCTACAAGATTTTTCGAAGCGAACTGTGCTATTGATTCATAAAACTGAAGCGGATTTTCGTCGGTTACAAACAAAGCTAAATGCGGCTCAAAATCCAATACATTCGGACGCATCTGCGGTTTTTCCGACAAACAGACATACGGCGGATTACTCACCACAATTTCACAGTCATTCAACTGACGCATAAAACTTTCGTCCTGCATATCTCCAAGAAAAAAATCCACATCGACGCCATTTTTTCGCGCATTTTCGCAAGCAACATTCAACGCCTGTTCGGAAATATCGACGGCACAAACTTGAGCCAAAGGAATATTTTTTGCCAATGAAACGGCAATACAACCACTCCCCGTACCAATATCAACAATCCTTCCACGACAATCTCGGTTTTCACGAATAATTAAATCAACCAATTCCTCCGTTTCTTGTCGAGGAATCAAAACCGACTGATTTACAGCGAACTGCAAACCATAAAATTCAGCCTTGCCACGAACATATTGCACCGGTTCAGCACTTTTCAACCGGTTAAGACACCGTTCAAAATACGTTTTTTGAGAATCTGTAAGTTCCTGATTCCCCTCCAAAAGCAACGAATTTCTACTAAAACCTGCGTCTTCGGCAATCATTTCGAAAATCGACAACGATTCTTTTGGCCCATAAAGTGTTGCCAATTCGCGCCGAAATTCTATTTTTACACTATCAATTGTCATTACGGCAAATATACAGTTTTATGGCGAACAGACAAGAAGACGAACAATACATGCAGAGATGCATAGAACTCGCCCGAACGGCGGCAGGGAAGACCTACCCCAACCCGATGGTGGGGAGCGTCATCGTCCACAATGGCGTAGTTATAGGAGAAGGCTTTCACCACAAAGCAGGCGAACCACATGCCGAAGTAAATGCCATACGTTCTGTTAAAAATCAGGAGTTACTGTCCGAAAGCACAATTTATGTCTGTCTGGAGCCCTGTTCACATTACGGCAAAACCCCGCCTTGTGCCGATTTAATTATTTCTAAGCATTTTAAGCGTGTCGTGGTCGGTTGCATCGACACATTCAGCAAAGTCAGCGGAAGAGGCATTGAAAAAATTAAGAACGCAGGTATTGACGTCACAACAGGAATATTGGAACAGGAATCTCGGTTTTTGAACCGACGTTTTTTTACATTTCACGAGAAAAAACGACCATACATTATTCTGAAATGGGCACAAACCGCCGACGGATTCATCGACAAACTTCCCGAACAGAAAAATAGTCCATGCGGAGTACGAATAACCGACGAGAATTGTCAGAAATTAGTCCACCAATGGCGTGCCGAAGAGCAGGCTATTCTCGTCGGAACCACCACTGCCGTCTGCGACAATCCAAGTCTTACGACACGACTAGTTTCTGGAAACAATCCGCTCCGCATTGCATGGGACATTCATGGGAAAATCCCTGCCGATTCGCACTTAAAAGACACGAAAACCCCGACGGTCATCTTTACAAATTCTAAAAATTCGTCTTGTAAAAATCTCGAATACGTCTTTGTTTCCGCACACGAAATTCTGCTGACAAAAACATTGGAATACTTGTACGAACAAGGCATACAATCGCTAATTGTAGAAGGCGGCACAAAAACGCTCCAAACATTCATCAATGCAGGAATATGGGACGAAGCACGAGTTTTTACTACAAAAGAAACATTTGGTAGTGGTATTGGCGCTCCTAAAATTCCATATACTGCATCAACGAAAACAACTATTGGCAATGCCCTATTGGAAATTGCTTATAATGAAGAAAAATAATTTTTCATTTAAAACAACGACATCTGACTTCCCGACAACGGATTATCCGACGGAGTATCATCGTCATCGGAGAATGAAGAATGTGGTTCGTCAGGTTCTTGCTGCGTTTCGGTTTCTTCTACAGGAGGTTCCTTTTCCAATGGTTCTACAAATTCCATTTGGTCGATTGTATACGGTGAAACACGTTTCCCTTTTGCCTTGTAGCCTTTCACGCCAATAAATTCATCTACATCGACGTACTCCATTTCGCGGTTTGCATGTTTTCCGCCAAAGCTGATGCACAACTGCGGGAACTTGTCGTCGTTCAGTTTTACTAAATACGAGCCTTCCGCTTCTGGCAAGAAACTGACAAACTTAGCCGTTTCTTCAATCTTAAAACGCTTAATGTAATATAAGTTTTGTTCGGCATCGAAGACAATCGCCGTCCAAATCTTATTTTCGTCAAATTTCTCAATTCTCGAAATAGAACATTCAAAGTGGTTACTCAAATCGAATGTTTTCAAGACAAATTTACCATCTTCGGTTATTACAAGAATCTTATCAGAGCCTTTGAATTCTCCAAGGAACTTGCCATAGCCTGCGTCATTCAATCGCTTAGTTTCCTCGTTGAAATAAATCTTACGGCCACCCAAAGTAGAAACCCCTTCCTCAATCTTCACAATCTTGTAGGCAGGATGTTTCGTCAAAATATTTCCTTTCGACGATTTGCCTTTTATTCCCAACGTACTGAAATCGACCTCGAACACCGGCTTTCGAAGATGTAAATCCTGTCGAAGGTATACCTTAACTATTTCAGCCTCTCCGTTAGGATTTGCACTAAAATAAAGGATTTTTGTCTTCGGTGTTCCCAATGTCAAATCGTAATCTTTATCGCGAGTCACACCCATAACAGGGAATCGTTTGATGTACGTAACATTAGTCTTTCCATCGCGATATGCCACGTTGTAAATCGTGCGTTCGTCATTTTTATGGAACACGCCTATATGAATTATGTCAGGACCGAAAAATGCCTTATCTGAAACTTTCGAAACTTTAAATTTACCGTTCTGCATGAAGACGATAATATCATCAATATCAGAACAATCGCACACAAATTCATCTTTTTTGAGACTCGTGCCTACGAAACCTGTTTCCCTATTTGCGTACAATTTTACATTTGCATTAACAACCTGAGTGACAGATATCTGTTCAAAATTACGTATTTCAGATTTACGCTCCCTACCTGCGCCATATTTCTGTTTTATATGTTCAAAGTAGCGAATTGCGTAATCAATAATATGTTCAAGATTGTTTTTCACCTCTTCCATATCGACCTCGAGCGACTTCAAATATTCGTCGGTTTTAAAGGCATTATATTTAGAAATACGTTTGATTGGAATATTCGACAAGATCACGCAGTCTTCGCGAGTAACTTCACGCCAAAAATCCTTCACATACGGCTTCAATCCTTTGTCAATGGTAGCCAGAATATCTTCTTCGGTTTTACAAGGCTTAATTTTCTCGTAAACTTCTTTTTCGATGAAAATCTTCTCCAACGATGTTTTTATCCAATTTTCTTTTAAATCTGCCAAATCATATTCCAATTCCCTACGTAACAAATCAACAGTTCTATCGGTGTTACGTTTAAGGATGTCGGACACGCCGAGAAATACTGGCTTTTTATTAAAGATAACCGTTGTGTTTGGAGAAATGGAAACGCCACACTTTGTAAAAACATACAGTGCGTCGATAGTTTCGTCAGCCGAAACATTTGCCGGCAAAGAAATTATAATATGGGCTGTTGACGCCGTATCATCGTCAACATGTTTTATTTTAATTTTTCCGTCCTCGTTTGCCTTCAAAATAGAATCAATCACAGATGACGTGGTTTCACCATACGGAATTTCTGTGATTTCCAATGTTTTATTATCTATTTTATTGATTCTTGCACGTACACGTACACGACCTCCAGCTTGCCCGTCATTGTACTTGGAAACATCTATCAAACCGCCCGTCGGGAAATCTGGATACAACTCAAATGGCTCATTTTTCAAATACGCCACACTTGCATCCATCAACTCATTAAAATTATGCGGCAAAACAATGGTCGCCATAGAAACTGCAATACCATCGGTACCTTGAGCGAGCAGCAACGGAAACTTTACAGGCAATGTTATCGGTTCCTTGTTTCTGCCGTCATAAGAAGAAGTCCACTCTGTAATTTTTGCATTAAACAAGACCTCCAACGCAAATTTCGAAAGACGAGCCTCTATATAACGACCAGCAGCAGCCTCGTCACCAGTAAGAATATTTCCCCAGTTTCCCTGTGTGTCTATAAGTAATTCTTTCTGCCCCAAACCCACGAGTGCCTTGTATATACTCGAATCACCATGAGGATGAAGTTTCATTGTTTCACCACAGATGCTCGCAACCTTATTGTAACGACCATCGTCCATCTTTTTCATAGTATGCAGGACTCGACGCTGAACAGGTTTCAAGCCGTCTTCTAGATATGGAATAGCACGCTCTGTTATTGTATACGACGCATAGTCAAGAAACCAGTCTTGAAAATAATCACCAACATAACGAATATTTTGCACCGACGGACCAGGAGCTATCCCTTGTTCTTCGGAAGATACATTGTTCTCTTGCTGTTCGTCCATTTCTACCATTTTGTCTGCAAATTTCGGGAAAACGCTGCAAAATTTTTCAAAATCACAAAAGAAGATTTAACCATATTTTCCACAAAAAAAGGTCCCAGCCTTTCGACTGAGACCTCCCGCTATGAAAAAAACTTTTATTAAAGTTTCGGACCAGCTGCAACTAATGCTTTACCAGCTTCGTTAGTCGTGTATTTCTCGAAGTTCTTGATGAAACGAGCTGCCAAGTCTTTTGCTTTTTCTTCCCACTTGCAAGCACAATCGTATGTATCACGTGGGTCAAGAATTGCAGGATTTACTTTTGGCAGAGCCGTTGGCACTGTAAAGTTGAACAAAGGAATTTGTTTTGTTTCAGCTTTAAGGATTGAGCCATCAAGGATAGCATCGATAATACCTCTCGTATCAGGAATAGAAATACGTTTTCCTGTACCGTTCCAACCAGTGTTTACCAAGTATGCCTTAGCACCTGATTTTTCCATTTTCTTAACCAATTCTTGAGCATATTTTGTTGGGTGCAATTCCAAGAATGCTTGACCGAAACATGCCGAGAATGTTGGAGTTGGTTCAGTAATACCACGTTCTGTACCAGCCAATTTAGCAGTGAAACCGCTCAAGAAATAGTATTGAGTTTGTTCTGGAGTCAAGATTGATACTGGAGGAAGAACTCCGAATGCATCAGCCGACAAGAAGATTACGTTCTTAGCAGCAGGTGCAGATGAACCTGGTTGAATGTTCTTGATGTGGTTGATTGGGTAAGAAACACGAGTGTTTTCAGTTACGCTCTTATCAGCGAAGTCGATTTTACCGTTAGCGTCAACTGTAACGTTTTCAAGAAGAGCGTTACGTTTGATTGCACCGTAAATGTCTGGTTCGTTTTCTTTACTCAAGTTGATAACTTTAGCGTAGCAACCACCTTCGAAGTTGAATACTCCGTTGTCATCCCATCCGTGTTCGTCATCACCAATCAAACGACGTTTTGGATCAGTTGACAAAGTTGTTTTACCTGTACCTGACAAACCGAAGAAGATAGCAGTTTCTTTACCGTCCATGTTACAGTTTGCAGAGCAGTGCATTGAAGCCATACCGTTAAGTGGCAAGTAGTAGTTCATCATTGAGAACATACCTTTCTTCATTTCACCACCGTACCAAGTGTTGATGATAACTTGTTCACGTGAAGTTACATTGAAAGCAACGCAAGTTTCAGAGTTCAAACCAAGTTCTTTGTAGTTTTCAACTTTTGCTTTAGAAGCGTTGTAGATTACGAAGTTAGGTTCGAAGTTAGCCAATTCTTCAGCAGTTGGTTGGATGAACATATTCTTTACGAAATGAGCTTGCCATGCAACTTCAACGATGAAACGAACTGCCATACGAGAATCTTTGTTAGCACCGCAGAATGCGTCAACCACGTACAAATTCTTGTTGCAAAGTTCTTTCTTAGCGATTTCTTTTACTTTTGCCCAAACTTCTTCTGACATTGGGTGGTTATCGTTTTTGTATGCATCAGAAGTCCACCATACAGTGTCTTTTGATTTTGCATCCATTACGATATACTTGTCTTTAGGAGAACGACCAGTGTAAATACCTGTCATCACGTTAACTGCACCAAGTTCAGTTAATTGACCTTTATCAAAACCTGTAAGACCAGCTTTCGTTTCTTCTTCGAAAAGGAATTCGTAAGAAGGATTGTGAGCGATTACTGTTGCACCAGTAATGCCGTACTTTGTTAAATCTAAATTTGCCATTTTGTTGACCTTTATAAATGAATTAATACTTAACTAACTATGGTCGAGGGAAAATCTCAAACCTTGCAAAAATAGTAAAATTATTGTTATGATATTCACATTATATTTTTTTTTAGGAAATGTTTTGAAATAATTCCGAGAACGCAGTAAAGACACGATTATTCGCGTTTCTACATGGCACAAAAAAAGGAGATGTGACAAAATCGCATCTCCTTTTCCATATCGTTCGTTATGATTTCTTATCGAATCAATGTCACGCTACCGAACTTAGCCTTCTTGCCGTTTCCGACATCGAAGCCGTCCCAAGGCAGACCGTCCAAGAACGTTGCTTCCATCTTCCAGATGTATACGTCTGACTGCATCATCTTGCCTTCGTATCTTCCATCCCAGTAGCCAACGAACTTGCCGTCTTCTACAGCATCCGAGTACCACAACAAGTTGCCCCACTTGTCGTATACCGAGATTTCGCACGTCTTCAAGTTGTAACCCTTAGGTTGGAACGTCCTTACACTATGTGCAGGGTTCATCGGCGCAAACGCGGTTGGAACGTACAATGACGATGTAAGCTCTAAGAATATACAATCTTTGTATACCTCCTTACATCCGAACGAGTTCTCTACAGTCAGTATCGGACAGTTGTATCCATGTACATAGTCGCCTTCCTGAATTGCGAAGAATCTCTTCGAGTAATCCATCACCGTATCTATCACGTCTTCGGATTCGCCTTGGTGACCATAGTTCCAATACATTGTATATGGAATCGGTTCGCCTACCATCTCGCCGTCCTTGCCCATGTACCACAGACTGTCTTGTACCGTGCTGTCCATCAACTCGATGATATTCGACGCGCCCGGCATTGACCATGAGTATGCAGGTTTCGGACGTGCTGCAATCTTCACTAACAAGGTGTCGAAGCCTTCGCAACCCGCCCACGTTTGTTCGTACACCGTCAACGTGTCTATTCCAGATTTATTCCAGTCTACGTAGCGTACCGACGACGAACCGGCATCCCTCGAGTAGTTCAGGTGGTCGCCCGTCACGTTCCACAAATAATTGCTGCCTTCGGTATATTGTGTATAATAGGATTCCTTAGACCCAACACAGACCGAATCTGCACCGAATAATTTCGTTTTAGCAGAAGGGGCAACCGTCAATGAAATTGTATCAATAAGACTCAAACAGCCGTTTACACTATCTATCATCTTTACGTCATAAATCCTGAAATAATACGTTCCCGTATCAAGTACCTGACCTTTCTGGAAATGATATTTCAATCCATGATCAACTAAAGGCAACGTTCCGCTCAGACTTTCCCAAACGACATTCGGAGTACCAAGACATGACAATGCATCTATATCGTTACCTTGACAGATGACTGACGAGAACACAATCGGGGTACGTGCTCTATCAACCAACTTGTATTTCATTATCTTTTCTTCGCTTTGACACGTTACCGCATCGTAACGATATGTATAAACAGCACTTATGGTGTACGTCCCAGGTGCATTTAGCATATTTGAAGGCTGAATATTATGTTCAGCATTGTCCATATACTTTTTCGATGCATCTTCACTATAAACCGTCCAATTTATATACGATGTCGAAGTCATTGCAGGAGAAAAGTCTTCCGCTTGGATTGTCAATACATCATCATATATACACAAAGTAGTATCGTTCCCTATTACAAAATTAGGTTTGGGTATTACATACAACCAAGCCGTAGCCACTTCGCTTACACATCCATTTTGTTCACGGCGAACAAAGAACGGCAAGTCGTTCCCTTTTACATCAGTTGCATTCGGAGTATACGTATAACCTGTACCAATTTTTGTTGTGGCCATCTCATCAGCATACCACACATCTGTGATCAAATTTGTTGACAAGGAAGGAATCACAGTGTCACCTTCGCAGACACGTGCGTTTGTTACAGATGGCATGTCTGGCTTTCTGATTACCTGATATGAAATAGGCAATTTAGAACCTTCACATCCATCAATTGTCTGAGATACATAATATTTATGATTTCCTGCAGACATATCGGTTACTTGATATGATTCTCCTTCATTTAAAAGAGTCGTCTGATCTATTGCATACCATTTCACATTAATACCACCAGCTACCAATGTCGGAGCATCTTCGTACTCGCACAAATTTGCTTGTGGGGTATATACCGGCGCGCTCGGCAACGGTTTTATCGTAAACTTCGCAACTGCCGTCTGGCTCTCGCAGCCGCCCACTGTCTGGGACGCATAGTACGGGAACGTGCCCACGCTCGTCTCCTTCGAGACATAGCCCTGGCTGTTCGTCCTC
>JAFXAU010000005.1 GCA_017516865.1 Bacteroidales bacterium | reverse complement strand
TTCTTTCTACAAATATATACAAATGATCCCCATTACGCCCATCATCCTGCGAACTTTCTTGTCTCCGACCTCAAAACCACGCCTGTTCAGTTCCACACGCATCCTCGTCACGCATTCTTCAGCAACTCCTGCTTCCACTTGCAGATTTGGTTCTGGTTGATTTCGTACTTCGTTGACAGCTCCGCCAACGTCATCTGACCTTTCACGGCCTCCAATGCAACTTTTGCCTTGAATTCCGCACAGAATTTTCTTTTTGTCTTCATGACAGCAAATTTAATTTTTTTTACTCTTAACTCGCTGTCCTAAATTTGGGGAGTATTATAGAGAGACGAAAGTTGAGAGTTGAAACAAAAAAGACAAATGATTTTCATCATTTGTCTTTTTTGTAATGTGAGGAAATTATTTCCGTCTACCTTTGTGATTACCTCTGTCGCGGTCGAAACGGCGTTCTCTGTCACGGCGGCTTCTGCCAAAATCTTTTCCTCCACGAATATCTTCACGACGACGGAAATCTCTGCGGCCGTCACGGCGAGAATCGCCTCCTTCCGACATTGCCGGACCTGTAGATTGTGCCACCTGCACTGAAACAGGCAATCCGTCGTATGTTGCATTCGCCAAACTGCGTAAGACTTTGTCTGTATATTTCGATTCAACTTCGAAGAACGAGAACGAACGCATAATGTCGATTGAGCCATAGTGAATATCACGGTCGTTGGCATGTTCGTTCAAGAGTTTCAGCAGTTTACCTTGGTCAAGTTGTTCACGTTTACCAATGTTCATAAAGAAACGGGTATATTCTGTTCCCGAATCAACTCTTCCACGACGGTCGCGGCGGTCGCCTCCCCTATCTCTCCGTTCACGAGAACGTTCGTCACGGCTATCATAACTACGCTCGCCTCTGTCGCGTTCGCGTTCACGACGACGACGCTCGTTGCGTTCGTGGTTACGTTCGCTCAAAGTTCTACGACGTTCATTTTCTTTTTCAACGTCAAGATTTATATCCTGTGCGTTTTCGTAATATTCCAAAATGCGGTTCACTTCGAACGACACAAAACGTTTCAAAATCTCCTCGGCCGACATTTCTGCAAACTGTGGCATAATCGGAGCAAGCAATTCGCTGATTTTTTCGTCGTTCACCTCGGTCGAAAGCACTTTTTGAATCAGACCTTTCAACTGAACAGCGCAAATTTCTTGTCCGCCAGGAACTTTCTTTATCTCAATCTTCTTTTTTATTATTTGCTCAATTCTCTTGAGTTTTCCTTTCTCACGAAGATTTGCTATAAGAATGGAGATTCCCTCCTTCCCTGCTCTACCCGTACGACCGCTTCGGTGCGTGTACGTTTCCAAATCGTCGGGGATGGAGTAATTGATAACGTGCGTCAAATCGTGAACATCGAGACCGCGTGCGGCAACGTCGGTGGCAACCAACATGTTCAAATTCTTGTTACGGAATTTTTTCATCACATAATCACGCTGAGCCTGCGACAAATCGCCATGAAGCGCATCGGCATTATAGCCGTCCGCCATCAATTTTTCGGCAACCTCCTTGGTCTCTTCACGGGTACGGCAGAAAACAATTCCATAAATATCGGGATAAAAATCTGCAATACGTTTCAGTGCAATATAGCGGTTCTTCGAGCTCACCACATAGGCGTGATGCGAAACAGTAACCGCACCCGAATTCTTTGTCCCGACTGTAATTTCGAACGGATCGTTCATATAGTTCGACGCGATTCTACGAACTTCGTTCGGCATGGTTGCTGAAAATAGCAACGTACGTTTTTCCTTCGGAGTCTGTTCCAAAATTGCGTCCAAATCTTCTTGGAAGCCCATGTCGAGCATTTCGTCCGCTTCGTCAAGAACAAGATTACGCACCTGCGACAAATCAACCTTTTTACGCTTGATAATATCGACAAGTCGCCCCGGAGTAGCGACAACAATATGCACTCCCGCCTGAATCTTCTTAATTTGACGAATAATGTCGGCACCGCCGTACACGGCAACAGTCTGCAACGGAAGATATTTTCCGTAATTCGTCAAATCACGTTCGATTTGAAGACACAATTCACGCGTGGGACAAATCACCAACGCCTGCGGAATATTTTTTCCGTAATCCAACTGCGAAATCAACGGCAACCCGAAAGCTGCCGTTTTTCCCGTTCCCGTTTGTGCTAATCCGATTAAATCGCGATTTTCCTGCAATAAGAAAGGAATCGCCTGACTCTGAATGTCTGTGGGTTTTTCAAAACCCATCTCCTTTATGGCTTGCAAAACTTCATTTGACAGCAAGCCACCTTCTGTGTATAAATCCATATATAAAACCCGAACAGAAACGTCTGTTCTTACGGAAAGGAATTACACACAAAAAGGCTTCTAAAAGACAGCAGATGTAACGCCTTTCAAACTACAATAATTAATTCTTCGCTTCTAAAATCTCGCGGATTTTTGCTTCTATCTCCTCGCGGAGTTCATCATTATCCTTTAACAGCGCCTTAACAGCGTCACGTCCTTGAGCCAATTTAGTTTCGCCATAACTGAACCACGAGCCGCTTTTCTTTATCACGTTCAATTCCACACCCATGTCGATAATTTCGCCGATTTTAGAAACTCCTTCGCCGAACATAATATCGAATTCCGTGCTACGGAATGGAGGTGCAACCTTGTTTTTCACAACTTTCACGCGTGTTCTGTTTCCTACCACACTGTCGCCGTCTTTTATTTGACCAACGCGACGAACGTCAAGGCGAACCGATGCGTAATATTTCAACGCATTACCACCCGTTGTTGTTTCTGGATTTCCGAACATAACGCCAAGTTTATCGCGCAATTGGTTGATAAAAATCACCGTCGTGCTTGTCTTGTCTATCACGCTCGTCAATTTACGCAACGCCTGCGACATCAGTCGTGCATGCAACCCCATCTTCGAATCGCCCATGTCGCCTTCGATTTCCGCTTTCGGAGTCAATGCGGCAACAGAGTCTATAACAATAATGTCGATTGCTCCGGAGCGAATCAGCTGATCGGCAATTTCCAACGCCTGCTCACCATTGTCGGGTTGAGAAATGTAGAGATTGTCCACATCTACGCCGAGATTTTCAGCATAGAAACGGTCGAATGCGTGTTCTGCATCGATAAATGCAGCCAAACCGCCGTTTTTCTGAGCTTCGGCAATTGCATGAATCGCCAACGTCGTCTTACCTGAAGATTCAGGACCGTAAATTTCAATAACTCTCCCCCGCGGATATCCACCGATACCCAAAGCCATATCCAAGCCGAGAGAACCCGACGATATGCACGGAAGATTTTCAACTACATGATCGCCAAGTTTCATAATAGCCCCCTTGCCATACGACTTGTCAATCTTGTCCAGCGTCAATTTCAACGCCTTTAATTTTTCTGCTTTGATAGCATTAATGTCTTGTGCTTCTGCCATGATTAATATTTTTTTGCAAAATTAGAAAAAAAATTAGAATTCCACGTAAGGTAAAAGAAATCTTTGAACGACATCATTTCACAATATCTTCCTCGCAATCCATGCACAAGCCTCGGCATCGGCAAGGGCGTGATGGTGATTTTCGAGAATGTAGCCACAAGCTGCCGACACGGTGTGTAGCTGGTGGTTGGGAAGCGTTTTGCCAAAATGTCGCCGTGAAGCTATGCACGTGCAATAAAACGTGTAATCGGGATAATCCATCTGGTAACATTGGAACACAGCCCGCAAGCAACCTTCGTCGAACATCTTGTTGTGTGCGACCAACGGCAAACCTTGAATCTTCGGTTCAATCTGCTTCCACACATCGGGGAAAATCAGCGCATTTTCAGTATCGGCACGGGTAAGTCCGTGGACCTGCGTGTTCCAGTATATGTAATAATTCGGCTCAGGCTTGATGAGCGAATAAAACGTATCGACAATCTCGCCGTTCTTCACTATCACCACGCCAACGCTACAAACGCTTGTGCGACAGTTGTTTGCCGTTTCGAAATCTATTGCTGCAAAATCTTTCATTTCACGTTGTTTTTATATGTGTTCCACATTTCATCCACTTTTCCAACAATTTCATCACGAAGCCACGTAGGTTCCAAAACTTCCACATCGGGTATCTGTGACAGAATTTCTTGCTGAAAGTCAAATTCAGGACGAATCCGTAATTCAAAAATACTATATTCATCGTTTCGTTCAACTTCCTTCTGTGTTTTATGAAGCGGCAGCGACCGAAGGTAATTCGCCTGTCCAGAAGATACTTTCAGGCGAACTTTTTCCACTTTGTTTGGCGAAATGATAATGCCATAAAATGAGTCAAAAAACTCCGTGGCATTAAAATCCGTCGGCACGAAAAACTTCTCGTCGGTTAGCGGTGAAACGGCATTCATACGGTCAAGAGCGTAAACAAACGGAGCAGGTTTTTCAAAATAAGGATTGACGGCAAGCAAATACCAACGCTGTTTGAATAGCTTGACACAATACGGCTGCAAGGAATAAATTTTTTCTTCATCTTTCCAAAAACTATGGTACGAAACTTTTATCATATTGTTGTTTCTCATAGCATCGAGGATTGTTGTAAGAAATTTTTGTCCCGAAGGTACTGTTTCCAACAAAATGCGGTCTTTCAAGGTTTGATTATTCATAAGCATATTGCTCACCGAAAGCGTCTGCAACAGCCATGAACGCAATCCGCCCTGCTTAATTTCCTCTTCGTTCGAAATATAATAACGATAACCGCCCCTCACATCGCATTCAATATTCACACCGAACATTTCCTGTGCGGCTGTACACCAATTATGAAACGTGCGGCGAGGGAGGTCTTCGCCCATGCTCAAATCGTTTTCACGCCATTTTTCCTGTAATTCACTCAGCGTAATTCCGTTGGAATTATAGATGGTTTCTACCAACCATGCATACTTGTTTAGAAGATTTTTCGACATACCTCAACTATTTTTTTAGACAAAAATAAAAATATGGTATGCCAAAACAATGCACAGGTTTGAGAATTTTTCGAAAATTCAGAACTATTCATTCCTGAGTCATTCCTTTTTACGAGAATGAAAATCGTATTATCTTAAAATATCTTATAATATAGTGTGCGGAGGTAATTTCTGAACGAAATACGGAATTTATGTAAAAACAGCATTGGCGACCACTTAATACGGTTGCCAGTGCTATATTATGACTTATGCTATATTGTGTTTGCTTAGGGTAAAATCAAACCTCAATCCGCCATTGGGGCGGTTTGTTGCGGTGATTGTGCCGCCGTGGAACTGAACGGCATGTTTTACGATTGCAAGACCGAGACCTGTGCCCCCCTTTTGGCGGGAGCGACCCTTGTCCACGCGGTAGAATCGTTCAAAGAGGTGTGGCAGATGTTTTGGCTCAACGCCCTTGCCATCATCCTCAAAGCGGATGTGGCATGCCTTCTCGGAATTTTCAAGCAGTGAAATATAGATATTTTTACCCTCGGAGTAGGCAATCGCATTTTCGGTTAGATTGCGGAAGATAGAGCCAATTAACGAAGGGTTGCCATCCACGACAACCTCCTCTCCAAAATCCGTATGGAGCTTCAGGCGTTCATCTTCGGGCATTACAGCCAGCTCCTCTGCAATCTCATCTATTATCTCGTTGATTACCACTTTTTTGCGGTTGATAAGTGCACTCCCGTCCTCCATTCGGGTAATAAGCGACACATCATTAAGCAGTCGGCGTAAGCGGTCGTTGTGGGCATAGCATCTCTCGATAAGTTTCTGCCGTTTTTCCTCGCTCAATGCAATCCCTGACAGCAATGTTTCAAGGCATACTTGAATAGATGCTACCGGTGTTTTCAACTCGTGGTTAATATTATTTGTGAGCTGTCGTTTCAGGCGATTTCTCTCTTGTTCGGACTCGTAGCGATTTACACGTTCAATATCTTTGCCGAGCTTACGAGTGGTAAAGTATGCCACTATGCTCATTGCAAGACTAATAGAAATCATCACAATAAGAAATGACCAATCGGTTGCTAACAGGTCTCGCAGAGTGTTGGAGTATGGAATGGCTGTGCGGACAACGACTCGTTCCCCTCTTGTAGCAGAGTAGAAATATTCACGCCCATCGCTTGACGAGTGTCGGCTGATGTTATACCCCTCGCCTTTTGCCAAAGCATCTATCACCTCGGGGCGATTACGGTGGTTATCAAGCGAATCGAGCGATATAGTATTATCATAAACCACAGTACCCGAGAGTGTGACAATCGAGATTCTGAGCTCATCAAAGGGTTTGTCGTGCGTTGTGATAAAATCCTCATATGACAGTCCATCCTCTATGGTTTCGAGCAAATGATGGTTGTATTGTTGCAGTTGAACATTCAAGAACTCCAATTTATACTCTTTCTCACGTAGGTATTGGTATCCGATAAAACAGAGAACAATCGCCCACGAAAATGTGAGCAACATCAGAAACAACCGTTTGTGAAACGACATTTTAATCTCGGAAGCCATAGCCAAAACCTGAACGGGTTACAATGTACGAGCCATAGACTCCAATCTTCGAGCGTATGCGGGTGATATTGACATCAATAGTGCGGTCTAATACGACCACCTCGTCGCTCCATACACGGCTTAGGATCTGTTCGCGAGAACAGATTTTTCCACGATGCGACACTAAATATACCAGCAGTTCAAACTCCTTGCGAGTGAGTTTTACCTCCTCGCCATCAACCGTGCAACGCTTAAATTCAAGATCAAGTTTCAAACCGTCCACTTGCAGAACATTAGGCTTTTCGACGATAGTGGTCGCTACTTTGTTTGATGATGTGCGGCGCAGTACACTCTTGACACGGGCAACGACATTGCGAACGGTGTAGGGTTTCATAATATAGTCATCGGCACCAAGGTTAAGCCCCATAATCATATCATCCTCTGTGTCGCGGGCAGTACAGAATATGATGGGTATATCGGCCGTTTCAACATCGGCTTTCAGCATCTTTGCCATCTTTATACCGCTAATCTCTCCCATCATAATATCAAGCAGGATAAGCGAGTATTCTTTCAGATTATAGCCAAGTGCCTGCTCTGAACTGAAAGCAGTATCTACGTCATAGCCCTCATTTTCAAGATTTAGTTTCAGAACCTCACACAAGGTCTCCTCGTCATCCACTATCAATATACGATTTGTTGCCATAATATCTATCATATAATTACTCCGCAAAATTACATCGTTTTGGCGAATAGCAGAGCACCCGAAACGAGATTGTAGTAGAATTTAATCAAAGCCTAATAGTTATGAAACATTCATGAAACAATCTTGCGATTACTTTACAATTGAAAAATTATACATTTTATGGGTATATTACAAATCTTTACATTATTAGGAGCATTGGGCATGTTCCTTTACGGAATGAACACGATGAGTTCGGGTTTGCAAAAGGCCGCAGGCGAAAGGTTAAGAGGATTCCTGTCTGCCATGACATCAAATCCCTTTAAGGGAGTGATGACAGGATTGGGCATAACTACTGTTATTCAGTCTTCATCGGCAACCACTGTGATGGCTGTTAGTTTTGTTAATGCAGGACTTCTAAACCTTACTCAGGTAATAGGGGTGATTATGGGAGCCAATATTGGCACAACAGTAACGGCTTGGATGGTTTCGTGGCTGGGCTTCAAAGCCGACATCTCTGTTTTAGCCGTACCTTTAATGTTGCTGGGATTTCTCTTTTCTAACTCCAAAAAAGACCAACGCAAGAATATAGGAGAACTAATCGTTGGCTTCAGCCTCTTGTTTCTTGGTCTTTCATTTATGAAAGATTCGGTGCCTGACTTGCGAGAAACACCGCAGGTACTGGAGTTTGTCAGCACGTGGTCTTCGCACGGATTTGGGTCCGTACTTCTGTTTCTTCTCTTCGGTACGGTATTAACCCTCATACTGCAATCCTCATCGGCAACGATGGCTATTACGCTTATTATGCTTAGTATGGGATGGATACCGTTTCAGATGGCGTGCGCTATGGTGTTGGGTGAGAATATCGGTACTACTATCACTGCAAACATAGCCGCATCGGTCGGAAATACACAGGCAAAGCGTGCGGCAATGTCACATACCATATTTAATGTATTTGGTGTTCTTTGGGTATTGATGCTCTTTAAACCCTTTTTACAATTGGTTGGACTTGTGACAGAAACCGTGTTCGGCCTGCCCAATCCCGCCGCAGATGGATTTATGGTAACAGACTCAAATGCGGCGGAAGGGACTGCTGCACTATATGGTCTATCAATGCTACATACGCTATTTAATTTGACTAATACGTTATTGCTGATTTGGTTTACCAAGCAGATAGCTATGTTTGTGAGTTGGATTATACCTGCTCCGAAAAATCAGGATAAGGAGGTGTCCCGCTTACAATACATCTCGGCAGGCACTCTGGCTACTCCTGAATTGTTGATAGAGCAGGCATTTAACGAGATTATCCATTTCGCACAAATCTCAAAGAATGGTGCTGTTTATGCTCAAAATGCAATTAATGAGGCCGATACTGACAAATTCGAAGAGTTGAGAAAGAAACTTGTGAAGTATGAAGAGATT
This sequence comes from Bacteroidales bacterium, assembly GCA_017516865.1. GTDB lineage: Bacteria > Bacteroidota > Bacteroidia > Bacteroidales > UBA1715 > UBA1715. The sequence goes on along the minus strand of JAFXAU010000005.1, from coordinate 42,074 downwards.
TCCGACCGCATCGAGTATGAGATAGCGACATTCCTCAACGGTGTATCAGCCGAGGAGATCAGCGAAAACACTTCCATCAAGATAAAGGCTATGTATAAGATTATTGGTGAATTAGAGTCTTTGGGAGATTCGGGCGAGGCAATCAGCCGTATCCTGTCAAGAAAGAATATACATAATAAACGTTTTAATAAAGAGGCGCTGAAGAATCTAAACTTAATGGCTGGTGCCGTAAGTGCGGCGTACGATGTTATGATTGAGAATCTGACTTCGGCTCATAAGGGTGAACTTGTCGATATTGCGAATGCTTATAGCGCAGAGGATCATCTCAATGCTTTGCGAAATAATCTTCGTGACGCGGTCATCGAAGATATTGAAAACGATGGCAACAACTATCAGACAAGTGTTTACTATATGGATATTGTCAATGAGTATGAGCATATGGGTGACTTTATGATTAATGTATCACAAGACCTCGAACGGGCCTTTGGCCGCAAATAATTCATCTGCAGACTGTTTTTAACATATGGGAAAATATAGAACATTAAAAATAGAAACGGAATGAGATCCCTCACTTCGTGCGGGATGACGGTTGTACAAAGGATAGATAAAGTGAGAAGGCAGATGCGGCTTCGCCGCATCTGCCTTCTCACTCCCTTTTAGTAACTTTAAAGCGTCATTCCGCAGCCGAGCAATGCGAGGCAAGGAATCTATTTTTGTATGTTCGGGAATTTGAATAGAATTATGAGATTTATATTGATAGGTGAAGGAAAAATCCTAATTTTGAAAAAAAGAATATTTATGGAAAAAGAACTTCAAGAATTGTTCGAAGAGTGGAAAAACAAACTTGGCACATGTTTCACTTATGATGGAATAATGTACCAAAATGGTAAAACAAACGAGCAAGTAGTGAAGGAATGGATGGCATCACCTAAGCGCGTAGTGTTTCTACTAAAAGACCAGCATCAGTTTGGCGATGGTGAAAAATGGGATGAGCGCATCTACCTTTGGTTAAATGATGTTGACTGGGAAGATATTGAAAAAAGAAAAAAATGGAATGTTCAAGCCTGTGCTAATCGTAATATAAAAGGTAAGTTCTTTAAAAATATCGCTTATATTCTTTGGGGGTTGGTAAAGGCAGACAGAAATAACGAATGGTGGTATCAAGAAGTAAAAAAACATCACGAAGATGTGAAAACCTTTTTTAATACGCAACCATTTGCGTTGGTGGAATGCAAAAAAGACCCAGGTGGACCCATTTGCAACCCTTCGGTATTAAAATGCCACCTCAAAACATACGGGAATTTTTTGATGGAAGAAATCAGAATTCTAAATCCTAATATGATAGTTTGCACAAGTGACATTATCTACAAATTTGTGTTGGAAATGTATCCTGAGAAAGAACTTGTCAGCATAGAGAATCACAATAGTATTCGTTTTCATCCAAACACCAAGACTTTAATATTTTGTTCTTATCATCCAAGTAACAGGAAGAGCCCTGAAATGGTTTACGATGGCGTTATGGCTCACTATCGTGCATTTTTAAAATCGGAATATTCATTTTTGTGAATAGACAGTAAAAAAGGCCGACATTTCTGCCAGCCTTAATCAACTACTTTTTCGGCACAAAAACATAAGTTTTATTACCAATAAGTTTGCAATCTCCACCCATAAGTTGGGCTGCTCTCGCTAAATCATTGAGAGTACTGTAAGTTTGAACGTTTCCGTTCGGGAAATTTAATTGATACATACTATTAATATTTTTAATTTTTGCCTCCACTTACGGCTTTCGGCATCTCCGTTTTTCTGCAAACGTATTTTCACCCTGTGCCAAAACAAGGGGGTAGGTTTGAAAAAAATTTTTCATTTTATAAATCTTTACCGTAACATATATGCTACGAATATTGCAAATATAAAATAAAATCTTTGCGTAACAAATATGTCACGCAGAAAATGGAGTTCCAAGACGAGATTAAACTAATTGCCTCAAAGATAAAGACTTCCCGACAGAAGAGGAATTTGTCTGTTCAAGAATTGGCATATCGTTGCGATATGGAACGTTCCTGTATGAGTCGCATAGAATCGGGACGGGTAAATGTTACAATAAAAACTCTCTGCAAGATAGCTCAGGCATTAGATGTTGATGTAAAAGAGTTGCTCTAAAACTAATCCATAGTTCTCGGAAATGTGTTCGTATTAATTCACCATCACCTGTTTTACCGTCAGCGTTCCGCGACAGAATATCTGTAAAACATAGACTCCGCGTGGCAATGTTCCGACGTGTATCCGTATATTACTTTCTTCGGTTTCGCTGCTGTAAACCGCCTGCGATTGCATATTGAACAGCGAAATGTTTTTCAAGTCGGTGTTTTCCGTTACAATAAATAACTCATCTTTTACTGGGTTAGGATAAACGAGAACCTCCTTTTGCACATTTGCCACACTTTGCGAATTACCTGCTTCTTCGGCTACAAACTTCGAAAGCAATTTAATATAATTTACCTGATACCCACAGCTCGGTTCTGTTATCTGCCAAGAGTTTACAGGCCAGCCGTCGTTGAAATCTCTGTATCGTTTGGCAAAAGGCTCGTTTTCGTTAAACAACCAATCGGCATTACACAATGAATTGTTATATTGCGAACCGCATCCATTCGGGCAACAACTTGCCCACTCGTAGGTTTTCTGCGAATCGCCACTCGGATATCCGTATGCGCCGCCAATTAAATATCCAGGCGCAGGGCCATACAGCGACGTTGTAACATCGTCCCACCAGTCGCTACCGTTACAAAACCACGAATGATACATCTGATTCACACTATTCGACGCTCCTCGGTCGTTCATATTGGTCAAATAAACCATAGCAAACGGATTCACGCCATGAATGTAATGAATGTAGTCTTCTGCCGCTGTCATAAAAGCATCCACATCGTCAGTCAACGACTGTTTTGCATACGCATAGAACAAATTCCCGTATGTACATTTATGTGAATTTGATCCCCAATTGTAATGACGGCAATATGAACGGTATGCATCCTTTCCTAACATGGAACCAAGGTCGTCTTCGCTTTTGTAAAAACCTTTCTGCAAATCTTTTGCAACAGTCTCTTTTATCGAAGAAGACACACCGTCCATCGTCAAATAGCGAAGCAACATATATTCGTCCTGCTGACGATATTGATCCATGTAACTATACCATTTAAAAAAATCCAAATTGGTGTAATTTGACTCAAAAACAGACAAATACGAAGATTCTCCTGTCACTTCGTATAAATACAACGATGCGTTCAGCCGTTGCACCAACCGAACCGATGCACCGCCTTCTTGTTCTCCGGCTCCGACTTTCTGTGAATTAGAAAATTCCACCGACGGATTTGCCTCCGCCCATTTCCATGCCGCAACGGCAGCATTCTTCAATGTATTGGCATAATCGGGAAGAATGCTTTTATAAACAATTGCTCCTATCGCAAAAGCCTTTGCCGCCGCATACGAAGCATTTGTCGTTGCGGGACCGTACAAACTTTGTCCCGTACAAGCCGACGGAGGCGACGCCGATTGTAGTCCGACAATCGACAACACGGAACCATTGCTTTCCTGCATTCTCAAAATCCAGTCAAGTTCCCATTTAACTTCGTCCAACAAATCGGGAATGCCGTTTCCCGATTCTGGGATATTATAATCGTCAGTCCACACGTCAGGATTTTCCCGATAAGCATTTAAAAGGATTTCGACATAATTACAGCCCCAAACGGTGTATTTGTTATAATCGCCGGCATCGTACCAGCCGCCACGCAAGTCACGTTCCGTCGAAGCGTCGTCGGGCGATGAGAACAAACGGCAGTGACTATCTTGTAGCGCATCAAGGTGGCTTGCATCGTCCGCCCATGCTTTCCCGGCATATTTTGCTTTTTTGTCACAGCCCGCCCGCTGATAAAACAACATTCTCACAGCATCTTTCAGCACAGAATTATACACATTGTCGGCAATGCGGAACGAATACGAACGCGTGGAATTTTTCGGGTCATACACGTAATACGTACCATCGGTGGTCAATTCTGAAAAATCGAACCACCACACTTCGTCACCGTACGTCGCATCGTTTTCGCCATTGGTTTTATATTCCAAATCACCTTCAAAAACGACTTTTTTTGAATCTGCGTCAATTATTTGCAACTGATTTCCCGGAACGTAGTTTTGTCCTGCGTCAAAACCGACTTTCGGGTTTCGCACAATCGCAATCTTAGTTGCCGCACCTCTATATCCAAATTGGTCAATCACAATATTTTTCGTAATTGACTGAGCGAAAATACATTCCGTCAGAAGAATGCTCGCCAAAAGAGTTATATATTTATTCATTTTCTATTTATAATACATTATGGTTCGTTCCTGCCGCTGTTCGCGACCGCCTGACGATTTAGTCCGTTTAAAAATCCAGTTGCCTTTTTCATCAAAAACGTACATCATGGTTGATGAATCGCTCGGTTGATTGTCCCAATAGTTTATGACTGTTGTTTGTAAAGGAACGGTATGAAATGTTTTGTACTCTGTTTTTGTATAGATTTCGCCGTCGGAAGATTCCACGATTGACGATAGTTCGCCTTTTTCGTTGTAGGTGTAATCAAACGTCTGCACATATTTTGCCGTACCTTGATAATTTGTACGCGTTTCCTGTATCACAAGAGTATCCTTGTAAGTATACTTCCACACAAACATCGTGTCGTTATATGGATTCAAAATCACGCCCCTGATTCTGTTTCCGTCGGAATTATATTCGTACAGCACCTTTTTTCGGAACGTGCCAGCGCCGTCGTATTCTTTAATTTCGACTGGCAGGCCATTCTTGTATTCAAAGGTTCTCCGCAAATCAACAGAATCGCCAACATACGCTTTAAGCGAAACCACACGCGTGCCGTCGTATTTATATTCAAACGAACGACCACGAATTTTCTCCAATTCAAGCATTCCATCACGGTTGAACGTCACCGTCACATCCTTTTCGTTTGGTTTGGCACTGCTATACGCAATTTGACGGACATTTCCGTGTACTTCATACACTTTATAGTCAGTCTCAATCTTACCTTTTTCCGAACATGAATACAAAAGTCCCACGATTAGGGAACAAAACAGAATATTTTTCATATATGATTTTTGCCAAAAATACAATTTTGGTCTCATTTATTAGTAGTTTTGCAAAAAATTTATGATGGATTATTCCTTATTGTCTATTATAGTCATATTAATTAGCGTGCTTTTTACTGGAGCTGCCAAAGGGGGAATAGTCGGTGCAAGTTCGGCAATCGTGCCGATTCTCGCAATTTGCATGGGAGGCAAGGAATCCGTCGGCTTTCTTTTACCGATTTCATTTTTCGCCTCGCTCATTTCTGCTATAAAATATCGTCAAGACCCTGACTGGAAAGCCTTATTGCGCGTACTGCCCTGGGCATTTGTCGGAATTTTGATTGCCGTATACATAGGAGACCATGCCGATAACGAAGAATTTTTCATTTTGTTGGCTATTGTAATTCTGCTCGGATGTGCGTTTATTATCATTCAGCATTACACCAAACGTTCCTCATTTACGGCATCGCATCATTTTTGGGTGATATTCTTCGGGTTATTGTCTGGACTTGCGGCAATGATAGGAAATGCGACGGGACCACTCATCTCAACACTGTTCATTTTGCAGCGTTTCCCAAAGAAACAATTCGTTTCTACCTACGTGTGGTTTTGTTTTTTGACAGACCTTATAAAAATTCCGTTCCACGTATATATCTGGCATTCAATAACGTCACAATCGCTTTTACTTGGATTGTACACTTCGCCATTTATGGTTGCCGGAGCATTTCTCGGATTTTGGTTGGTAAAAAAACTACCTGATAAAATTTACAAAAATATTATTATCACGTTGTCCAGCCTGTCGGCAATCATTCTACTCCTATATCAATTGTAGAACAGCCATGACAGTCCGAATGAAATTGTTCCATTTGTCTGCGGATAGCCAGCTATCGGATAATTCTGTTCGGCAAGCAACGCATAGAGTCCGGTATATTTCACGAATAATTTTATCGGTTTGTATTTAATTGTCATAAATGCGTTTACGAACGGGAATCCACCGTACGAAACTTTGTCCTGCGGCTTAAAAATGCCCAACGCCGCATCGTATGTTGGAACATTGTACGACGGATAATACAGACATTCACCACCAAGACTAAAATGTATCAATTTGTGAAGAAATGCCGCCTGAACAGCCAACATATTATACGTAGCCCAACTTGGGTATTTTTGTTCGCCCACACTGACATTCTGTAACAAAATACCGTTTTTCATAATTATATGCCAAAACCGAGTCGTTTTCTGAATATTGGCCGTATAGGCATGTCCACTGCCGTTTGTCTGAATAAATTGTCCTGTCTTATCAGTGTAGACGTAGTCTTTTAAAGAATAAAAATGAACGTCGGCGGAAATGTCGCCCCAGGTAGAATTTACCGCTCCGTGAAAATCTGTTGTTTCTTCTGCCAAGAAGTCGTTGTGCCAAGAATAGTGATTCGACTCAAAATCATAATACATCGAGGCGGGACCAGATTTAATAAGTTCATGACTTGCTTCTATTGAAATCTCATGGTCGCGAGGCAGTTCAAAATCTTTTGAAAGTTCCGTATACAATGAAAAATCTCCTTGGTCTTCACCCATGAAACAGAACCGATGTTGATGTGCCACATTGATGTGTTTCGGCAAAGAGACATTGAACGTTCCTTCGTAGAATTGAGAATTGCAAAAATATTCTGGAATTGAATAATTATAGTCGTGATACATTAACATTTCAAATGTTGAACCAACTGCAAATTTTGCAACGGCATCGATACTTTTTGTTTTCCGACGCATTTCAAGGTAAAACGACTGCTCCATTTCTTTGTACAACGTGGAATCGACGGTGGCAGTCGAGTCGTAGAGCACATTTGCATAATACGCCGTATCGGGATCACTGTCGGAATAATAGCGTTTTGCCGAAAGAAAACTAAAATTGTAGCCAAGCGCATTTTTGTAACGCAACATTTCCAACGAAGTACTATCTTCCTTGGGCTTCTTGCCCAAATTCCATTTTTGATCAAACGTGGCAGTCTGATATCTCGTGGTAGAAAGGGCGTTGGTATATTTCATGTATAGTAATTTCTCGTAATTCAACAGAGAATCTTCCGCTATACCGCCATTTTCCTCACGTTTCACATTATTGAATGCATATTTAAAAACGGTGGAAAAACGTGGACCATAATAACTTATCCACGGAGCGATATGTTGTCCTTTGATTGATTGTTTATCCCACTCACCTATGTTTTTGTAGAAATTCAACATAAGACCGAGATTGCAATATCTGTTTACATTCTGCGTATGGAAAAACTGTGCGGAGCGTTCGCTGTTCAATCCTTGCGAGTAACGCAATTCAGAATATGGACGTTGTGCGGTATAATCATACATATTGTCGATGGTGTAAAACGCCGTTTCGTGAGGCTGCAAGAAAAACGCCCCATCAATGTGAGGCGAAAAAATCAATGGGAAAGCAGGCGAAGCGTACTCAGCCACATTAACGTTGTAGTCGGCTATACTTCCATTTGGTTCAAAAAGATAGAAGAAATCCATCGTTGTATCAATATCGACACGGATTCTGTCGGTATGCGTATGGTTGTATGTCCATCTAAAAATATCTTTTTTAACCTCTTCCGTCGTAGTATCTTGTTCGACAGCCACAACATCTTCCGAACGTGGAGGCAGCGTTATTGTATCTGTCGGTTCATCTTGAGCGACAGACGTCATAACAGTCAGCAGAAAAATAAAAAAACAACCTATAAATTTCCTCATACTCATTACATTAACGTAAACCGCATATTCAAACCGCCGCTTGTCGTCGATGTTCTGTACCCGTTTGTAAGCGGTTGATTCATTGTATATTCTAAGTAAAGCCGAAGCGTTATTCTCTGTGTCATCATATATTCTGCGTACGTTTTAAGTGCATACGATTTTGTTCCCGATATTTTTCTCGTAATATCTTCTGCAATATTACGACGAATTGTTTGATTATCGCGCACCGAAAAATCAAGACGACAAGTCAAATCATTTTGAAACCTGTGACTATTGCCGCCTGTCTTGATGTTTAACTTGAAGTTTTCAAATACATATCCTGCTCCAATTACATATTCAAAATTTGAAATCTCGGAAATTTCCGTATTCGTAAACGACAGCGTCACCGTTCTGTTCCGACGGATTTCGAGTTTTGCCGACACATTGTTTTTCATTTTTGCATCAAATCCAATTAACGGATTCAAACGTTCGGAAATACTTACAGTAGAAACATCATATTCTGGAGAAAGATACAGGGAACCGTCAATCGGGTCAATATAGAAATCGTCGCCAAACTGGTTTTGATTTGTGAATGTTCCGTACGAACCCAAGTTATAGTTCGAAGTATACGCATGATTGATATTCACCGTCTTGAAATATTTTTTGAAGAACGGCAATTTTGACAAACCGTTATACGTCATTTTCCAGTTCAAAGAACGGAGGAACGCCCTAAAACTTGCAAACATCGGCACGAAATACGTGTCAATATTCACATCGTCAACCGACTGACCGGTATATGCAGAATAGAATGCCGGAATAAGCACGTCTTGCGACATTTCGTCGAACATCACAGGAAATCCCGATTCCATATCGGTTTCGTACACATTGCCAAACACCTGACGAGCCAATCGGTGTGCAATGGTTTGACGATTTTGCTTGAATTTCTCATAAGCCTTGTCGGAATTGAATGCCGACGACATGGTATTACATGAAATTGAGAAATTGCCCGATGTCAGTTTGTTGCGTTCGTTTTCTTTTGCGTCGCCCCACAAATATTTTGAATAGTTATGAGAATAACTCCGCTCGCTGGAAATGGTTATTTTCATGTTGCGAACAGGTTCCAGCGACGATTGCAGTTTCAATCTGTCGGAATATGTGTATTTCAATTTGTCGCTGATATTGTCATTGTCGACCAACCAATCGTCTATGGTCAAATGCGACTCCAGATTGCTTGGCACCAAACCGACTACGTAGCCCCAACCTGGAGTTGCCGAAGACGAGAATGGATTATTCAAACCGAAAATCTGTGAATTATACTTGTATCCCGGCACAAAACTGCCTTCAGAACGAGAATAACTGATTGTTGCCGATTTCAGCATCATAAGCGTATTGACGGCAATGTCGGTGGCATGCGTCAACGGCGTCTGCTCGATGTCTTTTTTACCAGAAATATTCACCTTGCCTTTCTCCAACGGCTCACGACAAGTAATTTGAACTTTCTTATTCGACAAAATTCTCGTCTCGGCAGGAACTAACTGACCGTCTTCGTCCATCACAGTAACTTTGATGTCGGTAGTACCTAATTTATGGTTTATGATGATGATATTGTCAGAATTTGTTTTGACATTCGACTTACTGTACTTAACCGATTCTTTTTTCGTCTGGAATGCATTCTTTTTATTATTCGTCGATGTCGATTTCATACGTTTTTGAACTCCTGCAAGATATTTTGACTTGCTGTATAATCGAGTAAAGTTCAATGTCTCGTCCAACGTATGCGTTCCCGAATTGGTAATGTTGTTTCCGTAATCTAACTCATCGTCTTCTTCGGTTTCTGTGCCCATTTGCCAACTATACGAACCGTTATATTTATAATTCGTTGTTGTCCAATCCAATAGTGAGATTTTATTTATTGGAACCTGCCATGTCAAATTCCATTTTTGGTTAAATTCCATATTCTCGCCGAACGATTTTGCACTACTCCAAACCTCGCGTTTGTAATCTCTCCAAACATCAGCATCCGACTTGTCTATTACACCTGACGGCTCGTTTAAACGAGAATTGTTAGCCGCGTTGTACGAGAATTTCAATCCTTTTGAAATTGGATAATTCACGCTATACGTTCTGTTCCAATAGAACCACTTGCTGGCTGTTTTCGGTAAATCGAAATCGTATTTAGAAAGATTACGACGTTGCTGTTCTTTGTATGTTCTATCCCATTCGCTTTTAAACGAGACACTTGCTGGCAACAAATAGAAGTTGAATTCTTTAATAAGTTTAATTTTATTCGATTTAAACGGCTGATAATTTTTCGGTCGCATGTTGTACGAGTAATTAAACGCCGCCTTGTACTGATGTCGGTAATTTTCTTCGTAATCAACGTCGTGCGAGCGGAAACGGTTATAGGCAAATGTTCCCGAAAAGTTTGCAATATTGAACGGATGTTGTTTTTTAGGAGTTCGTGCAATCTTCACATTTGTGAAATTGTAACTGAAATTCTGTGTGTATTCCTGAGTCAAGTTCAACAGTGAATCGCGTTCACGAGCAGTAGACAAGTTCGACAACGAGCGAGAAAGCGTAATGTCGGGGTTTGTCGGGTCGTACTGCGGAGTGATGTAGGTTTCCGACAAATCAACATAGAACGGAATCATCAATTTCCACGTTTCAGGGAAGAATTTATGTAATGCCACACTCGACGCTACGTCGTATTGGTACAAATTTTCTGTGCTACGTTCAAAAACTTTCTGGTCGACACTTCCGAAGCCTGGTTTACTGATTTTCCCCGCCAGCGAAAGTGTTGCAAAATCCGCCAGACTTGTCCGCACGGTTCCGACTGTCGCCCAGCCGCTTTGGTCGTTCATGTCAGTCATACGCAACTCATTGAACCAAACAACACCCGATTTCTTCTGACCATCGTCGCCAGGATTCGATGCTTTTTTCTTTCTATTCCGCACACCAAGCATGATTGTTCGCACATTTCCCGTATTCGGATTACCTTTTATGCTCACTCTGTTTTCTCCATGCGAGATTGTGTAGACATGATATGATTCCAAATCGGGAATCACACCGTCGTTAATCATTTTGTTTCGTTCCAGTTTCAGATTTGTCAGAACTTCCAATGGAAGCGAGATTTTGTTGTCGTTTGGCCAAACGGTCTGACGGTCGCTATTGCTTGCGTTGCTGTATCTTGTTCCCCCTTCGGCAATGTGCGGAGTCAATTTCAAAGGAACTTCGTATTCGTAGTAGTTGTCAACGTAATCGGAACCTAAACGAATAAATGCACATAAATCGCCGTCTTCCAACGAATTTTCCTCGCCCATCAGAGCCTCGGCATGTATGAACAATTCCAACGAACCGAACTGACGCAAGTCTTTATTTACCTGCTTGTAAATCGCCTTTGAATTTCCGTCTTCCAAATCAAGAACTTTCATCGACAATGCTGATTCGTTCAATTCTTCCAACGTCGTACTTGTCGGGTCGATTACTCTGTCAACGCCCGGAGGCAAGATATAGTTGACAGGCGTGCGTGTACTATTTTCTTCGATATTTACATTAGAAATATCCACCTTTGAATCCGAGAACAAATCGTATTCGCCCGATTCAAAAAGCGGCTCTTCGTAAACGCGCCAGTTACTGTAAACCAAGGCAAATTCTGCAATACGAAGCACTATGGAATCTTCAAAATTTCGTAAAAACATACGCATAGACGAAATATCTCTGAAGTCGGAAATGTTTCCAATACGTTCTTTTTCTTCTGACTTGATAGGAATTTTGAACTGATACCACGTCGCTTGTGTGTGGTAGTTGTCGTTGTTTACCGTCTCAACAAGCACATCTTCGATGAAATTTTTTCCGACAACCATATCTTCAGGTCTCAAACTGATGTGGTATTGGTAATAGGCCTCGGTTTCTTGCAACGTATTGTCTTGATTTAAATCTTCGACTTCGGGCTTATACGAAGACAATCCCGTATTTGTTCCCGACGGTGAGTTTCCGTCTGTTCCGTTGTAATACTTATAGCGCCATACAATGTCCTTTTCTTCGCCTCGATTATCCAAATACGAAGAAAAATTATCGTGAGACGGGTCCGATTCAAATGTTTCGTACGCTTCGGGTGTGACAATTTCTTTAACTTCCTGTAAATATTGCGAAAAGAACGACTGCTCTTCTCGGTTGGTCAGTCCGTCAAGACCAATGTCCTGAATATTTCGGTCTATGTCGCTGCTAAAGCCTGTTTCCACGATTGAATAGTTCGGAACCTTGCCCCAAACTGTTTCGTCAAGACGGGTATTGTCGGGCACCATGCCGTTTTCCGCCGATTTCCGTCCGTCACGCAAAACATCTTCCGAAATTCGTCCAAGGTTGATATAGAAATCACCACCCTTGTGAGCTTTTTCTTCGTCAGTCACAAACGGGTCCATCATCCAAAATTCAATGTACTCAATGTTGCTTTCCTCAAAATCGGTGGTAGTCAACGACTGCATAATTCCACCCCAGCGGGATTCAGGTTTTGCCAGCTGTCCCGAAGGCGTCAAACCTGCCGAAATGCCGGCTTTCCCTTTGGTATCGTAGTTATTTTGCCCGCGTTCATACGGATAATACGCAATATTGAGCAACGTCATCGGTACGTCTTCGTAAGTCGAAACGTCTCTGTTCGGGAACAAATTCGACTGGTAAACCGTACGCGAGAACTGTTCCGACTGAATGGAACGGCTCACAGGCGAACTTCTCTGATAAAACGACGTGTTTATGTTGTACCACGAAATGTGAGCCTTGTTGTAGTTAAACGCCAAATCGTTCACCAGCGACGCTTCAGGGAAAAGCGACTTTTGACCTTGTGGCGTACTTGCCAACTTCCACGCCGTCGGTTCTTTCATGTAAATTCTTCCTTCGGAACTTTCAAAATCATCAATGGAAACAGCGTTGGAAATATGTTTCGACTGACCAGGCAATAGTTGGGCAAATTCAGCCGAAGCCTCTACAAACGACATTTCTTTGGTGTTAATCAATGGTATTTTGTCAACCATTTTGGTTAAAAACATTGATTCCGAAGAATAGCGGGCATCGACACCCCAAATTGTATTGCAGATTGGATAATCATCGAATCCGACTTTTTGTACCGACGGAACTTCGGAAAGGTGTATCAACGTACCTCCGAAACTAATATTGTCGCTATAGCGGTATTCCGCACGGGTTCCCATATAGGTTTTCGTCGTGGTGCTGAACAACGGGTCATTCTCATAAGAGATGTTGATTGCCGTTCCCGATTCCAAAATTCCTTCGTTAATGATTGAAACCGTTCCCAGCGAATAATCAACCGTATAATCGGTTCCTTCTACCAACGTCAAGCCTCCGCACATCACCTTAACCGACTTGACTTGCGACGTGTTCAACGAAATTTCCGACGAAACCGATGATTTATATGAGCCTTTCAGCACAAACTTATTCTTTTCCGCCAATCGCCGTGCCGCGCTCAGTGTGGAATCATACAATTCTTGGTAGACGTATTTTTTTGCTAATTCGCTGTCGCCGATTTTTTCTTCCAACGACGAGCCAAATGGTTCGAGCACAGGGAAAAAGATTTGTCCACGGGCAGCTTTTATCGTCACACCTTCTACAAAGTCGAACAATCCATCGGAATACGGCTGCAAATCCGACGACAAATTGTCCAAATTCATGACAGACAACAAACTTTGTCCCTTCAGATTTCCTTCTGACAAATACGGAATCGGCGTTCCAGTCTTATCGTCTTGATACAAAACGTCCATCACAAAGTCATCCTTGCTGATTTGATAACTTCTGATTGAATACACGTTCTTCATCATCAAATCCCAGTTGTTGTATTCCGGGTTCGACTGAGTTCCTTTCAACAGCTTGACAATCAGCACGTCGGGATGTTCAACACCATCGTTCGAAAATTCACCGACTTGGTAAACCTTGCCTTTGTACTCGTATTCATAGGCCACAGCCAATATTTTTGACGAACTGACTTGCGAACGCAACGAGATGTATCCTAATTTTGTGTTGACATCATATTCACTCGGTTTAAGCAAGACTGCCTGTTCTATTTTTTCGTAATCGGGACCTTGCTCCATCGTGCCGCTCAGCACAGTCGAAACGGTATTGATATTTCTAACGCCAGAAAGATTTTTCACCGTTTTATACAGCTTCCCATTTTCTGGCAATTCATAATCTTTTTCTCCACCGATTCCATTCGCGTAAGAATCACCCAAATCAGTCAATGCCAATATGTTACGAGCATCTTCTTTTCCACTTGAAGTTTGCGTAACCCACACCTCGACTCTACGAATTTCAATGCCGCTATTGATTTCTGGTAGTTTTTTCAAGGCTTCTTCGTAGTGGTCGCGGAAGTAATGAGAAAGGAAAAAGTGCTTGTTGTTATCGTATTCATCTGCCTGAATTTCAAACTCTTCCGTCTGTGCACCGCCTTGTACGGAAATTGACGACATTTCACCCTGCTGACGTGAAAAGACACCGCTCAAGTATAATTTTCCAAATTGCAGGTCAGTTTTAACACCGAAAAGACTGGAACTTCCCGAAATCAGCGAACTTGACAATGGGAACGATACATTTCCAACTTCGATATTTTTTATAATTTCATCCTCATCGCCTTCGTACTGAAGTTTAATTTCCTGTTCAAACTCAAACTGCGACTCCGTGTCGTATTTTATCGTCATTGCAACTTTGTCGCCGATGGAACCAGTCACACTCATTTGAATTTTGTTGTCGAAGTCAAACTGCAACTGTCTTTGCTGTTTTTTCGACAGACGAGGATTGTGGTTATTTGTGAATTTTAGACCAAAATTCAATTCGGCGGCTCCTTGAGGCTTAATGTCAATCAAATTTGCCAGCACGGAATTATCGCCAAGCAGGTCGAAACTCGGTTCGTACGACGACGCACCGCCCGAACGAGTCTCCTGCGCGCGCGTACGCCAATATTGCCGCGAGCGTTGTTTTCCCGACATGTTGAAATATTCCGCCGACGGCACGGAATACGTCGGCGTCACAGCATTGTCGCCGACCATTTTCGATGCCTCGTACTCATCAGTTTCGGGATTGTAATCTACCTTATAACCTGTATTGGGAGAGTCCTCGAGACGAATACCATTGGAATTGTTCTGTGCATCGTTGAACGGATTTCCCGTCTCCTTGGGTAGCGGAGAACGGAGCTTTACCGAGTCTTCGGGACGGGAATCAATTTGCAGAGCGGTAAAAGCAACACCGCTCATGGCAGATGCCAGCATGACGCTAAACACTGCCACAACACAAATTATATATATTCGTTTAACGAATTTCAATCTTCCTCTAAACTATGCGAAAACCATCGTCAAATACGCTTCAATGCTAATTTTACAACATCTTCCACAGAATGTTGCACAGATTCTTGCATAATCGCATCGACAACTTTTTCCGCTGCATTTTTTTGATAACCCAGCATTACCAATGCTGATAACGATTCAATCTTCAAAGTATTGCCTTGACTTGAGATTATTTTACTTTCTCCTTCCGCAAAACCGACTTTATCTTTCAATTCGAGCACCAAACGCTGAGCCGTTTTTCCTCCAATTCCTTTTATGGTTTGGATTGCCGCGGAATTTCCCGACATAATCGCTTCGGCGAGTTCCGAAGGTGTCATTTTCGACAGAATTACACGCGCAGTGTTTGCTCCAATCCCCGAAATTGAGATTAACAAACGAAACATTGTCCGTTCGTTTTCGTCAATAAATCCATACAAATCAAACGTGTCCTCACGGATAATTTCATGTAAAAGTAACGTCGTTTCGGTGTTTTCCCGCAGCTTCTCGCACGTGTTCAGCGAAATATTCACATAGAAACCGACTCCCGAAGTAACGACCACGGCGTAGGTAGGCGTTAATTTTTGAATGGTTCCCGTTACAAGTTCTAACATATTATTTCAATTGGTTTTTAGTTAATTCCGTGTATTGTTCGCGCTTTTCCAACAAATCGCTTGCTGCAAAAATCGCCATTGCCAACGGACTTTCTTCGGTTATGTTTTTGTCTACTTGGTCATAATTGACTGTCAATGCAGGCGATACACAGATTTTCGGGAATCCAAGAGAATACGAAATTGAATTGTCGAAAGCCAATGCCTTGAATGGCCCTACTACTTGGTCGCGGTACATGCCAATTACTCCGTCAAAACGAGTGTATTCTGCCGCATCGAAGAATGTTTCAGACAAAAACGGACCTGAAACTATAAATCCGCTTGATTTTGCTTCTTCAACCGCTTGCGAAATTGTATTTTTTTCTTCGTCGCCAAATTCCGAATTGAGTGCCAAAACAGCAATTTTAGGTTTCGTACAGCCAAAATCCATGCGAAGCGAATCGTTCATTGCCACGATTTTTTCTAAAACTGCATCTTTTGTTATAGATTTTGCAACCTGCGAAACAAACGGAGTATCAGCAACATAGCAAGTTCTTATAGCTTCGTTGGCATACATCTCGGAATGTTGCGTCGTACCAAAAACTTTTGCCAAATAAGCAGTATGACTTTTAAATTCCGGCATGACCATACGCACACTTTCTTTGTTTATCGGCATGGTGACAAGCAGATCAATTTTCCCGTCACGTAAATCGTTTACCGCCGTCTCCAACGCCTGTAGTGCCGCAGTTCCCGCTTCCTGACTCGTTGCCCCAGACTCTACCTTCACATCACCAGGAACACAGTCAATAATATTCGGACGCTTTGGAGCAGCCTCGTCGGCATTGGTTATCAAATTAAAATTGAAATTTTGCAACGCCAACGATTTTCTATGATATGCGGCAGCCTTCGGTGAACCATAGACGATTATGGTTTTCCCGTCAAAAATTTTTTGCTCCGACAAAACCTTCATAATCACCTCGTAACCAACACCGTTAATGTCTCCGTGAGTGATACCTATCTTTATGTGTCTCATATATTTAAATCTTATTTAAGTCAATTTGCATAATATAATGTACGCAAAGATAATTTATTAGTTAAGAATTTAAGTTATACATTAAGAATTTTATACAACAATTGTGCATTGAGCATTACGCATTGAGCATTTTCAAGAATTGGTATAGCGTCCGGACTCCGAAACCCGTTGCTCCAACGCCCTTGTACGACCATTTTGTCTTGAAATATGCCGAACCTGCAATGTCAAGGTGAATCCACGGATACGAAACATATTGTTGCAGGAATTTTGCCGCCGAAATCGCACCGCCGTATTGTCCGCCAGTGTTTTTCATATCTGCCATATTTGATGAAATCAATTCATCGTAATACGCCCACAACGGGAATTTCACAAGTGGCTCCCACGTTTGGAATCCCGATTTTTCCAATTTTTGATTTTCTTGTTCCGAAGCCGTACTGAAATATACTGCGGCGTGTTCGCCAACGGCTTGGTTTGCAGCACCCGTAAGCGTTGCCACGTCTATTGTAAGCTGCGGATTCAGCGAAGCAGCGTAACTCAACGCATCAGCCAAAATCAGACGACCTTCGGCGTCGGCGTTCAAAATTTCCACCGTCTTGCCATTGTGCATCGTAATAATGTCGCCCAACGCCATGGCATTCTCGCCTGGACGGTTGTCGGTCAGCGGAATCAACGCCTCCACGTGAATCGGCAATTTTTGGGTTGCAACAATTTTCATTGTTCCCAAAACCGTCGCAGCACCGCTCATATCGGACTTCATCGTCTCCATATATTGGTTCGGTTTCAAACTCAAGCCACCAGCATCGAACACAATACCTTTTCCAACTAAAACGATTGGTTTTTCGTTGGAATTCGCTGGTTTCCAAACAATATGCACAAAACGAGGAGGCAACACGCTTCCACGGTTCACCGCCAAAAGTCCGCCCATTTTTTCGTTTTCAATCCATTTTTTGTCACGCACAAACACTTGTACATCCGTATTTTTCAAAACATCAACAGCTTGTTCGGCGAAATATTCAGCCGTACAAATATTGTTCGGCTCATTAATCAAATTTTTTGTAGCAAACACGCCAGCTAAAATGTTGTTCAACTCTGCAACGTCACCACATTCCTGACCACAGCAAACGATTTTTTCAAACGATTTTTTCTGCAATTTCTCGGAATATTTTCCAAAACTATACTGACTAAGCGTAAAACCTTCCAGAAACGAATAAACTACACAAGATGAGCAATTTACATTCTTAATTACGACTTCTTTTTCCTGAGAACTTTTTGCTGCATTGAACACGTCGCAACCCAATTTGCGCACCGTTTCGCAGTATTCCGCATCGCAGTCGTTTTTCAGCACCACGAAATACGAAACACGTTCAACCGCCTCAACCCACAAAAATCCCGACGAAAATTTTGTTGACTTTGCCGTGAGCAATTGTTGTTCAAAATCCGTAAGACCGCACTTTGACGCGTCTTCCAATGAATTTACAAGAAAAATTCTTGTTTGGTATTTTTCCGCCGATGCAGCGGAATCAAAAACTATTTCCATATTTTTGCCTAAATTATTTTTGGTAAAATTACAAATTTATGTGTTTGAATGTTCATCATCTTCTCGCAAAAGCACTCGATGGTTCAAATTTGAGCGTTGAAGAAGGTGCATTTTTGTTTCGAAACGCGAGTTTGCCTGAATTACAAATAGTTGCAGATACAATCCGTCATAAAAATCGTCCAGAAAATATTGTAACGTGGATAATTGACCGAAACGTGAACATCACAAATGCCTGTATTTCAGGTTGTAAGTTCTGTAATTTCCACAAACGGCTCAACGAAGACGGCATCTACATCACTACATTTGAAGAATACGACCAGAAAATTGCCGAACTCGAAATGCTTGGCGGCTCGCAACTGCTGATACAAGGCGGAATGCACCCGAGATTGGGATTGGATTTCTACAAAAATCTTTTTTCGGAACTGAAACGCCGTCATCCAAACATCAAACTTCACGCCTTAGGGCCGCCCGAAATCGCCTACATTGCAAAACGTGAAAATATGAGCCCTCGCGAGGTTTTGGAAGCCCTTCACGCATCGGGGTTAGACAGTCTTCCCGGTGCAGGGGCGGAAATTTTGTGCGACAGAGTGCGGAAATATCTTTCACCTGGAAAATGCGACAGCGAAACGTGGCTCAACGTAATGCGAGAAGCACACAAAATGAAATTAACCTCTTCTGCTACAATGATGTACGGTCACATTGAAACCATTGAGGAACGAATGGAACATCTTGTAAAAATTCGTCAGTTACAAAACGAGAAACCTTCTGATTCTGACGGCTTTACCGCATTTATTCCGTGGCCGTTTTACAGCAAAGGAACAGCGTTGGAAAAACTTACCCAGCAGGAGTTCAAAATCCGCAAAGACGAATATATCAGAATGATTGCCATAAGCAGAATTATGTTGCCAAACATTCCGCACATTCAAGCATCGTGGCTGACGGTGGGATTGCCTACGGCACAAATTTGTCTGCACGGCGGTGCCGACGACCTCGGTTCCATAATGATTGAAGAAAACGTGGTTTCGCAAGCGGGAGCGATGTATTCCGTCAAGAAAAACGAACTGCCCGAGGCAATTAAAGAAGCAGGATTTACGCCACAACTGCGAAATCAGCATTATGATTATGTTGACGAAAAGACTTTCTAACAGAGATAGTCGAAATCACATTATTTAATCCTGTCTCCGCAAAAATCTTTTCGTCCGCATTTTTGGCAATGAGAACCAATCCAAAGGGTGTCGAATTGATTGATGGCGGATTCCACGAGTTGGGGGTCGTTGGTGAGGATTCCTGCCTCGAAGTTGCGACGGAACTGGCTTTTCATACCGATTCCCGCTCCAGTGAGGTTTGCCGAACCGACATAGACCGTCTCAAAATCAAAAATCAACATCTTGAAGTGCACCCGCGGACACAGCACTCGTTCCAAGCCGGTGGCGAGAATGGGATATTTGTCGAAATCCTCACGGAAATTCGGTCCTGGTTCTTTGGCATGAACCAGTCGGACGCCCACGCCACGCTTGAGCAAAGCGGCAATTTGTCCCAGCAAGGGAATGGTGCCATTGCCCTGCTTCACATACAAATCCTTAATGTCGGCGGTGCCAATCCACAACGTTTCACGCACTGTGGCAATCCGCGAAATCACCTCGGTGTAGTGCTGCTCGTCGGCAATATATTGAATGAAAGGGGACATAAATTCTTTGTTTTCAGACAAATATAGAAGATTTAGTTTTATACTACAAACTATTTATATAATTCTCAACCACGGGAAAAACAATCTGTTTAAACAACTCAATTTCAACATAATAGTCTGAATTGCGACACTTTTCAAGGCCGTACGAGTTATTTGTTTTTATCGCATAAAATTCCTCAATTGCCCGAGCAAAGCATTCGCTTGTTTGTCCGCTGTACGCTGTTCTACTATATTGATGTGGAATCTTACTTCTAAACAATTCTGCGATAACCCGTTCTTTTGTTCCATGTATACAGGACGCATATTTTGAACGAGCTTCTTCTGGGACGCGAATATTATCAAGGAAATGTGCCAATTCGTGCACGAACACGCAATCTAATATTGTGTGCATATTGGTCCTTCTATTGTATAGAATAATAGTACTTTTTTTGTTAAATCTTGAAACTGCTGAGTATTCCCCAAGAGAACGACTTTTCCCGTCATCAATTAACGATAACATTACATCATGCTGAATCAAGGCGTTTCCCATATATTCACCATAGAATGCTACAGCTTTTTCCAAGCATTTTTTCAACTCTTCGTATTGCAAACTGTTTTGCAACCATAAATCAAAACCTTTCATATTTCTTTTTTTTACAAAGAAAAACGTGCAGTGTGCCGAATTGAGGCACAAGATGGAAGAATTTTTAATTATGAGTTAAGAATTATGGATTTGTAATCTCACTGAAAAATTATCAAATGTGAAAACATAAAAAATCCGTAGGATTTACCATTGGGAAATTCCTACGGAAGGGTTTTTCAATGTTTTATTCTTTGAACTCTTCTTAAATTATTTGAGAAATCAATTTTGTATAATAAGTTAAAAAAGTTTTCATATCTTTCTTACCCGATAAAGGTTCTATTCTTATAAAAACGAAATCATATCCCCCATCTCTGACTTTGTCTGTTTTCTTTTTAAACTTTTTCAAAATTTCTTTATAGCTTTCTTCTTGTTTTTGCGTAATTTTTTTCCCACCAAAACCAATTTCCAATTTTGCATCATAACCATACACATATAAGAAACGAGTATCATTCCAATGTATATACATTCCGTCTTCAAATGAGAAACCTAATGGTTCAACAAAATCTCTCAAACAATCATTAATAAACTGATTTACAATACTCTTATCACTAAATACTTCAACCAAGTCATTTGCGGCTTTACGATTGTCTTCTGAAGATTCAATCAAATGCTTTAAATCTGAAACAGCCGATTTTGATTCATCTTTTTCTGTCCATACTTTAACTAAATCTTTTGCCGCGTTTAGCGTCTCTTGTGTAGAATAAATTTTCTGCAATAATTCTTTTTGACATTTCAACATAGTGGCTTTCCCTCCTATATGATTTAAAAGACATTTATATTGTTCCAAATACACTCTTTTGAGAATGGCAGCATTTTTTTTAACTGTTGAACCTTTAATTTGTTTTATATATTTTTCTAAGATTTCTATACACGTCATTAAAAATCCCACTAAACAAACTTTCTCATTTGCTACAACAGCAGAACGATATTTTAAGATTTCACGACCACCTTCTCCATTTAATAATTTATCTTTATATTCATTAAAAAATTCATCGTATTCTTTAATCTTTGGCTTTTTCCCAGGATTTAAGGTTAGGTATACAACTGTCATCTTAATGGGTTTGTTATTTTGGAAATATTGTTCATTTATATATTTCATATATCGAACAATCTGATTAGGTTGATCTGGAGCATCGTTTATTTTATTTTCAATAATGATAGCCTGATTATGTTCATTTGTAATCAATAAATCAATGTAACCAATTTTACTCCTTTTCCCAACCAAAACTTTATTATATACTTCCTTTGAAACTTTCACTGTATCATCAATAGTAAAATATTTACTATCTATCATTTCTAGAAATTTTGTTAAGATATCTTCGCTGAGTATAGAACCAATTTCAGGAGTTTTAGGGTTCAATATTGTATCAAGAATATCACTATGAAATTTTTCTCTTGTATATAAATCTGAAATGGTTTCAAAAATATTAAATTGAGAAGTTCTACTTAAATCACAGTCTAATATTATCTTGGACTTTTGAGCGGAGTAGTTCTTAACATCAGATAAGACATTATTTACTGCTGTCATATAATCCTTTCTGATTTGGAGAAAGTCATTCAGTAAATTAGAAATTATTTCATTTTTTTTCATATTCATCACGAGGCAACCTCTACAACAATTTGTTTTTAACAAACAATTTCCCAAATATACAAATTTTCCTTACACCATCGTACCATTATTCCTTTTTCTCCAACAAATCCACCCGAAACTCCTTCTTTGGCAAGCGTTTATCGTATGCGTAGCTCCACCAAATATCAATATCATCGTTTCCATTTCTAACGATGGTTAGCAGTTGTTCAAGTTCGTCAGCTGTAAGTTCCTCGTGGAAATTGATGGCGACAAGTGCCTGATACTTTTCCCCGTCGGAATACGACGGAATCTGCGCCGCCAGTTCTTTTTTGATGGTTGACAGATTCCCCTTAAAAATCTTGATGAAAAATGGCTTTGCTTCAGTGGCAAATGTTTCCAAATCGTCACTATCTAATTGCACAAACGCCGCCGTCGTGCAATGTGTAAACAAATCATTTGCAACAACTTTCAGGGTTTCGTCGTCTATTGCGTCAAAATTTTGTACGTTCAGGACACGTACAACCACATCTTTTAATTTTTTCTCGTTAACGAGATTTTCGTTCTTTATGTTTTCCATAACTCAATATTTTTATGTTTTATGGTACAAAGAAAACAGAGAGGTATGCCAAAACACGACACACCTTAAGGATTTTTGAATAAATTTGTAATACCATAAATCTCTCACTATACACCAATAATCTCCCATAATTCCCAACTCCTAATTCCTAACTATTAAAATCCCACCGATTTCCGTTCCTTGTTTTTTCCGTGATTTTCCATAGTGAAGTTAAATATTTCCGCCAACGTCATTGGTTCAAACATGCCGGTCAGACCGTATTGCTTCTGCATCAGGGCGGTTGTTTTTTCTGCCGAAAGTTTGCCGAATTCGTACTTGTCAACCAAGCGGCCTTTGCGCAACAGGGCTTTGTCAATTTTCTTCACGTCACTGTTAAACGTGCAGATGAATTTGAGGTTGAGACTGTCGCCCAGCAAGCCATCTGCCATATTCAGGATATTAACCAAACCAGTGTTGATGCTGTTGTACGATTCACTTCTATCAACAAGCAATTGCTCGCAATCTTCAATCACAACCACCGCATCTTTCATCTCGTCGCAAATGAACGTAATCATTCGCGGGTCGGACAGGCACGAAGCCATGTCCAACGGCAGATACACAAAATGCTTCTTTGACTTTGAAATCAAATGTCTGATGAACGACGTCTTGCCCGTTCCTTGTTCTCCGTGAAGAATGACAAGCCCGTTTCGCTCGTCTTCCAAAAAGTTAGAGATATTCTCCGCAATTTTCTGAAAATCATCGTTGTACAAAGCAGAAACATCGAGTTCCGCCATGTTTTTAATTTCTATGTCCTTTAAGTAATATCGTCTGTCGCTCAAGCCGATACACTCAATTTTCGACTTGGATTCTTTTATGCCGTTATAACAATTATTGATTGCCGCAAGAAACTCCTCACAATATTGTCTGCTTTCTTTGTTCGCCATTTCGTATATGCAGCAAACTGATTGACGGTCAAATACAAGTAGGAGCTGCGTGTCAGCATTTATAAATATATGAAAATCAGAATGACCCAAACACATACTCTTTGCTAACGGAAACTTTTCCAATTCCGTTCCGCAGTAGAACGTTTCAAGAGCACTGTATTGTTTAAAGCCATCTTTTTGAGCACGATTCACGAAGAAAATAAATAATTCATACGAATTTTTCTTGTCATCGAACTCATACAGACCATCAGCCACCGATGGCATTTTGTCAAATAAAACGGCGAACAATCGTAGATAAAAATACGATTTCTCGTAACCGTCCGACGTAAAGAGTTTCGAACCTTGTTCTCTCATTATATTTTTCTCTGTCGTATTCATTTTCGTTCTTTTTTCGACAAAGAAAAAGAGAAGGTGTGCAAAAATGAAGCACACCCCAATATTATTTTTAAAATTTAAAGATAGTTTATCGCAAAATTTCCTCCGCCAATGTTTCTAACGCCAACACGTCGGCTTTCGTCATTCTACTTTTAATTGTAACGACAGGTTCCACCATGGTGATTTGTTTCATTTTTTCGAACATAGCCTTCATAATACGACCAGCAGCAGGAGCCCACGTACCGTTTTCAATAAAAGCAACTTTTCTTTTTTGAAAAGCCTTTAATTCCAAATGATGAATGAAATCGTACATTGGCGGGAACAAATCTCCATCGTAGGTCGGAGCGGCAACCACAAGCGTACTCATGCGAAAGGCGTCTTCTATGGCCTCGGCCTGATCGTCGCGTGACAAATCGGAAATCGAAACTTTCGGAGCACCTTTTTCGCGCAAAATCTCCGCTAATTTTTCAGCCACTGCCTTTGTTCCGCCATGAATTGAGGCATACGCAATAAAGACACCCTTGGTTTCAACATCGTAGTTACTCCAAATTGTATACAGCCGCAAGGCTTCAGCCAATTTTTCGCCCTGCAATATCGGACCATGCAACGGACAAATAGTCTGTATATCAAGTTGCGAAGCCTTTTTTAACAAATTAGAAACTGGCAAGCCATACTTTCCGCAAATGTTGAAATAGTACCGACGAACTTCGCACGCCCAATCGTCCAAGTCGGCATCAATTGTACCGAATTTACCAAAACCATCGGCAGAGAACAATATCTTCGACTCGGCATCGTACGACACCATAACTTCTGGCCAATGAACCATGGGTGCAGCAATAAACTGAAGCGAATGCGTTCCGAGCGAAAGCACATCACCTTCTTTAATTGCCTGAGCACGAGCTGAAAGCGAAGAATCTTCGAAAAATTGGTTGATAAACTGAATTGCCTTGGCGCTCGCAACCAACGTGAGCGACGGGAACAAATCCATCACAGTTTTAATACAGCCACTATGGTCTGGTTCCATGTGATGAACTATAAGATAATCAGGGTTTTTCCCTTGCAACGCATTTTGCAGATTCGTCAACCATTCGTCTTTCTTACGAAAATCAACCGTATCAACAATTGCAATTTTGTCATCAAGAATCAAATATGAATTGTAACACATTCCCTCAGGAACGGCATACTGACTTTCAAACAAGTCTATATCGTTGTCATCAACACCGATATACAAAATATCGGAAGAAATTTTTGCATCCATTGTACTTTTGTTTTGCGTAAATATAACGATTTTTTACAGAAAAATCTTGAACCGACAAAAAATTATAATCAACTGATTATCAGAGGTTATCTTCTTGCTTCTTCAACATCGTTCGCAATTGCGCGTTGTAAATCCAGCAGACTCTCGAAGCGTTGTTCGTTACGTATAAATTTAGAAAATTCGAGACGAAGATTTTTGCCATACAAATCACCCTGAAAATCAATCAAATAAGCCTCAATCGAAGATGTATTTTCCTGACTGACCGTGGGATTAGTTCCGATATTGATTACTGCCTTGTAGCGATGATTTTCGAATTCCGCATATCCGGCATACACGCCGTTTGCTGGGATTTCTTTCCACTCGGAATTTATGTGCAGATTTGCCGTAGGGAATCCCATGGTTCTCCCTACGTGGCGCCCCGAAACGACCGTACCATTCAAAAAATAATTATAGGACAAATACTGATTCGCCTTTTCTATTTCTCCTGACGAAATGGAATTCCTAATTTTTGTTGAGCTAACTGTTTTTGAATCAACCGAAAAGGCTGTAATTTGTTCCACCGAAAAACCAAGTTTTTCCCCATAATTCTGCATTAAATCAAAAGTACCGGAACCAGATTTACCATATTTATGGTCGTAGCCTATCACGATTTTTTTTGCTCCCATACCGTCGTGTAGAATATTGGTAATATACGACTCTGGCGACAATTCAGCAAATTCGTGCGAAAATGGTAAAATCAAACACACATCTAATCCTGCCTGCTCGAGCAGCTCCATTTTTTCGTCGATTGTCGTCAATAGTCCAAAGCCGTCGGTTTTTCCAAAGAAAATTCGAGGATGCGGCCAAAATGTCAACAAAACCGTCTCGCCGTCATGTTTCTGTTTCAATGATTCCATTTGACGGAGAATCGCTCTATGACCAGCATGTACACCATCGAACATTCCAATCGTTACAATTGGATTGTGAGCGGAAAATTCTTCTATGGAATGATAGATTCTCATAACTGGCGAAATTATTGATTTATGCCATGAATCAATGCGAGAACCATTTCGACAGAAATGTCGTTCATACACGAAAAATGCTTTTTCGGACAATGGTTCATTCCCATTTTCGTACACGGCCTACACGGCAGATTATCTACTTGGGCGACCTTACTCTGCGGCAAAATAGGGAAATAACCGAATTGTCGTGCTGTCGGACCATAAATGCCAACCACAGGAACGCCAAGTGCTTCGGAAACGTGCAACATTCCCGTATCGTTCGCAACAGTCAAGGAAACCATGCTCAGCGCAGCAATTGACTGACTCAAATCGAATTTTCCCGCAAAACTTACGGCACCACTTTCGTTGGCAATTGTTTCGCACATTTCTGATTCTTTCTTTCCACCAAGCAAAATCACTTGTGCGTCAAAGTCAAAAACAACACGCTTGGCAAGTTGCTGAAACTTTTCAACCTGCCATTGTTTGTTGGAAAAACTTGCCCCAGGACACAAAGCAATTATCCGTTTTTCGAAAGAAATATTTGCTTGAACGAAAATGTCTTTCATTGATTTGCTCAATTGTTCAGGAACAACCAATTCGGTATATTTTCCATCGGGAACAACGCCGATTTGCTGTGCCGCGTCAATAAACCGCAGATACACAGGACGAACTTCATTGTAAATATCCTTATGAAATGTTGTCAAAACCCAACGGCGGAACACGTGTTTATTGAACCGAAAAACTTGTTTTGCCCCGATTGTGTTGCACACGAACAGACTTCTCCAATTCTTGTGAATGTCCAACGCAACGTCGTATTGCTCGTTTCTTAACTGGTTACGAATCGCAAGCAATTCGGAAAAACCTTTCTTGGAGTCAAGTTCTATCACATTCGACACAAATGGCACACACCGCAGAATATCGGCAAATTGCTTCTTAACGACAAAATCAATCTGTGCATCGGGAAACGTATTCCGTAAACAGCGTAACAATGCCGTGGTAAGCACTATGTCGCCTATCGAGCTGAGGCGGAATACAAGTATTTTATTGACTGTCGGCACTATTCTACAGTTACTGATTTAGCCAAATTTCGAGGTTGGTCAACATTACAACCGCGCATCACCGCAATGTAATACGACAATACCTGTAATGGAATCACCGTTGTTAGCGGAGCCAAAGCCGGCAATGTTTCAGGCACTTCAATCACGTGGTCGGCAATTTTCGACAGAACCGTATCGCCTTGTGTTACAACAGCAATCACAATTCCCTGACGAGCCTTCACTTCCTGAATGTTGCTGACAACCTTTTCGTATTGTTTATCTTTAGTTGCGATTACAACGACTGGCATATTCTTGTCTATCAATGCAATAGGACCATGCTTCATTTCTGCCGCAGGATATCCTTCCGCATGGATATACGAAATTTCCTTCAGCTTCAAAGCGCCTTCCAGCGCCACAGGATACAAGTAGCTTCGACCTAAATAAATGAAATTGCGTGCATCTTTGTATGCTTCGGCAATTTTCTTGTATTCCTCAATGTGCGTAAGAATATCTTCAACTTTTGATGGAATTTTGTACAACTCGGAAATCAGTTTCTTATACACATCATCAGGAATAGTATTCCGACGTTTTCCCAACATCAACGCCATCATTGTCAACACAGTAACCTGCGTGGTGAACGATTTTGTGGAAGCCACGCCGATTTCCGGTCCCGCATGAGTATAAACACCAGCGTCAGTTTCGCGTGGAATGCTTGAACCAACCACGTTGCATATTCCCACAACCGTAGCCTTTGCTTCCTTCGCAAGACGGATTGCCGCAAGCGTGTCGGCGGTTTCGCCACTTTGGCTGATGGCAATCACCACATCTTTTTCATTTATAATCGGATTACGGTAGCGGAATTCCGATGCATATTCAACCTCAACAGGAATCCGTGCATATTCCTCTATCAGATATTCGCCAACCAAACCTGCGTGCCACGAAGTACCACAAGCCACAATGATTATACGGTCGGCGTTGTCGAATTTCTCGAATACATTATACAAGCCGCCAAGGAACACATGTGGAGGATTTTTTTGTGCACGACCACGGAACGTGTCCATAATCGCACTTGGCTGCTCAAAAATTTCCTTCAACATAAAATGGTCGTAACCACCTTTTTCAATTCCTTCTATATCAAGTTCAAGTTCCTGAATAACAGGAGTTAGCGTATCATTTTTAATTGTTTTCAACGACAATTCATTTTTCGTGATTGTAGCCATTTCCGAATCATTCAGATAAATGATTCGTTTGGTGTGCTCCACAATCGGAGTTGCATCCGAAGCAACGAAATATTCCCCATCGCCCACGCCAATCACAAGCGGACTACCCTTGCGAGCGACAATCAACCTATCCTGTTCGTCGGCACAAATCACAACCAATCCATATGCCCCCTGAACATCAAGCAAAGCAAGACGCACAGCCACTTCGGCAGAAATTTTTCCTTTACCTTTTTGGTAAATAAATTCAATATAATTTGCTATGACTTCGGTGTCGGTTTCGCTTTTAAACGTATAATTCTTTGTCGTTAGTTTCTTTTTGAGTGAATTATAATTTTCGATAATTCCGTTGTGGATTACCGTGAATTTTCCATTCATCGAAGTATGTGGATGGGCGTTCACGTCGTTTGGCTCGCCATGAGTAGCCCAGCGGGTGTGTCCCATACCGATGTTTCCCGAGGTATTCTTTCCTTCAAGATATGATTCCAAATCGGCAACTTTGCCCTGTTTTTTATATACCGTCGTCTGTCCATCTTGAACCAAGGCGATTCCCGCTGAATCATAACCTCTATATTCCAGACGTTTTAAACCCGTCAACACTATCGGATAAGCATCCTTACTGCCGATGTAACCAACTATCCCACACATAATTATTTCGTGTATGTAATTATCAATTTTAACTTATCTGTCTGTGTTCCATCCAAAATGAACCCATTTCCGTATGCGTTATTTTCTGGAACTGCTATTTCATACGAATACTCGTCAGATTTCTTCGTGTCGTTCAGCAATGTCAACAAGAAACTATGCAGATTAAATGTATAATCCGTGCTATCCTTTGTTGACGACATTGTGGAGTAGAGCAAATTTCTCTCTTTGTCATAAATCCTCAAGTTCAGCGGCAAGTAATTCGACCATGAATCACGGGTTTTTAGAGGTAATTTCAACGTTGCAATATTGATTACCATTAAACTGTCGCGCCAACTGTCGATTCCATCAAGAGAAAGTTTTGCTTTGAGACTGTGCAGTCCCTGAACATATCCCACATTCGATTTATTACCGATGGCAGACGAAACCTCAGACGAATAATCTTGATAAAACACATTGATAGCCTGAAGATAAATCTGACTCGGGTCCGTAGTCAACGGTTCATTGTATTTCTGCGGAGACGGAGCAAATACAAGACTGTCGGTTGAACCGTCCGAAGCCTTCACGTACAGCGTTATTTCTGGAACACAGTGACTTATAGTCGAACCTGCGTCATTGAATTTATCCCCCTGAGTTGTCACATAAATTCCTTTAAAAGTTTTTATGAATAAAGAATCAAAATATTGAATGGAAGAATCCGCATCGTAGCACAGCTTAACCTTGCCGAACAGGTCTGCGGCAAACTCGTCGCTCATTTTTTTCTGATATGTAGAGGAAACATTATTATACGCAGGATAATCAATCTGCAAAATTTCTTTTTTATTCGACAGACACGTAGGAATCGTTGATTTTTCGTTATACGCCGCACATTCGTCTACTGTTATGTCAGACTCAATTTCGTAGACCGAAAACGACTGCCCTTTAGTTGTATCGCCGAATACGTAATTTTTCGACTTCGACAGACGGAAACACACGGAGTCCAAAGTATAGCTATCCAACGAGGATTCAAGCATTGCACGTAAGTACATTCGTGTAACAAAGCCCGCACGCGATTTCCCAATCACATCGTCGTTGTTTTCACCCAACATATACATTATGAGCGTAGAACGAACACTATCGTCGGCTACAGTTGTAAACGAGATTGTCGTTGAAGTACTGTCGACAAACGTATGTAGCATATCGGTATCGTGCAACATATCAATACCGATAGTCTGGTTATCTTTTTCACACGAGACGAACAATGCCGTCAAGAGACAAAAGAGAACTAAGCATTTTTGAAATTTCATATCGTTATTCTTCTTCAATGTCAGGCAACAAACTGTCGTAAAAGTCAGAATATGCGTCCACATAATTTTCCTGACCTTGATATGGCAAAATCACCTTACCTTTATCCTTACAATATTGCAGCAAGTCTTTATTGATATTTTCTTCGCCCAGAATAATTCCTTCCGACTGGTCAATAGCCAATTTGTTCAAATTCAGCCAATCAGCCTTTTCTTTTATTGATGCAATGTCTTCGGAAGTGATGCCGTCGAAATGAATTTTGTTGGCAAAATCCTTCGAAAACGGAGTTTCAAATCCATTATTATATAAGGAATACACAACCTTTGCATTTGCGAACAACGGGTCTTCGTAGAATGTTTTCTTCAAATACAATGGCAACAACGATGTAAACCAACCGTGACAATGAACAATATCGGGAGCCCAGCGAAGCTTTTTCACCGTTTCCAACACGCCACGTGCAAAGAAAATCATTCTATCTTCGTTATCATCGAACTCTTTTCCGTTTTCGTCGGTAAATAGAGCCTTGCGACGGAAAAACTCATCGTTGTCGATAAAGTACACCTGCAAACGGGCTTGCTGTATCGACGCAACTTTTATAATCAACGGATGATCCGTGTCGTCTATAATTAAATTCATTCCCGAAAGACGGATAACTTCGTGCAATTGGTTACGGCGTTCGTTAACCAAACCGTAACGAGGCATAAAACAACGTATCTCCTTGCCTTTCTCTTGAATATACTGCGGCAAATACCTGCTTTTTAGCGACATTTCTGTGTCGGGCAGATATTTTGCCATCTCTTGGGAAACATAAAGGACTCTTGCTTTCTTCATCACATAAAAATTTCGTATGCAAAATTATAAAAAATTTTCCGTGAATTTTTATATAATTTTCAAAAAAAGTCAAAGAGACGATTCCAAATCTTTACAAACAAAACTTCCGCAATATATTTTTGATTGACTCGGCACCGACTTTTGCGACGACATCTTCTGTAATTTCATAAAAAGCAAAAGCATCAACATCGTCCATTGCATGAATTTCCTGCAAAGTTTCCACCTCTACTTCAAAAACCAAATCGCAGGTAAAATATACTATGCCTCCATATAAATAGGTGTTTGGGAACGAGCCGAGGTATGTCATATTGGTTACTGACAAGCCGAGTTCCTCCTTTATTTCGCGTCTCACAGCATTTTCAGCCGACTCCAACGGGTCGACGAATCCGCCGGGCAAATCCAGCGTCCCTTTGCATGGCTCGAAGGCACGACGCGTCAGCAATACACGTCCGTTTTCATCTCTAATAATCACTGCGACTGCCGTTGCTGCATTGAAATAATACACGAAACCACAACTATCACATTTACAAGCCTTTTCGCCATATTTTACAAACGAGTTCGCCCCACAACGAGGACAAAATTTCATAATATATTGAGGATATTTATCTTCGTTCATTTTTCCCCTTTTTTCCATGTTTTTGATTCGTGCCATGAAATGGTTTGTACCAGAAAAAGAACGACTTCTGTCGATCTTTTTCCTCTTTCGACCTTGCAGTATAAACAGGTTTCAACGTGTATGGGTCGACACCAGTGTAATACATCACCGTCGACAATGTCATCGGCGTGGGCGTGAAATCTTGCACTTGTTCAGGCATAACTTTAAGCTTGCGAAGTCGTTGCTCCAACATTCGCATGTCCTGCGCCGAACAGCCTGGATGCGAAGAAATGAAATACGGAATAATCTGCTGCCGCAAACCATATTTTTGATTCAACTCGTCGAATAGGTCTTTGAACTTTTCAAACAACGAGAATGAGGGTTTTCTCATCATTCTCAGAACCGAATCTTCGGTATGTTCAGGAGCGACTTTCAACCGTCCCGAAACGTGTTTTCGCACCAATTGTGACACGTACTCTTTCTCGCCTTCCGCCCCTTGTAACAAATCGTAACGAATACCGCTTCCTATTGTCAAATGCTTTATTCCTTCGATTTTTTCTGCTTTCTTATACAAGTTCAGCAAGCGCACATGACTGTCGTTCAAGTTTTTGCATTTGTTCGGGAACAGACACGACGGGCGTTTGCAGACATGACACAAATCTTGATTCTTTCCGTGCATTCCGTACATATTTGCCGAGGGAGCACCCAAATCAGTAATATGACCTTTAAATTGCGGCAGACTGGCTATTTGCCTCAATTCACGCAAAATCGACTCCTCACTCCTACTTGAAATAAATTTTCCCTGATGTGCCGAAATCGTACAGAAACTGCATGCGCCAAAACATCCCCTATGAATCGTCACAGAATCTTTTATCATTTCGAACGCAGGAATCGGCGGTTTCTTGGCATATCGAGAATGTGGCAGACGGGAATACGGCAAAGCATACACCGCATCAAGTTCCTCTGTCGTCATTTGAAAATCCGGTTCGTTGACCACCACATAATTGTCGCCGAAACGCTGTGCTATTTTCTCAGCCCGCCACGCATTCGACTGTTCTTCTATGATTCTAAAATTTTTGGCATCGAGAATCTTATTTTTCAAACAATCTTCGTAAGAATAAAGCTCCACAGGCTTCTTCGCACAGTTTTCCAAGGTTGTGGCAAGATATGCAGTCTGAGGAATTTCTGTCAGGTCAGAAATTTTCTTTCCTTCGTTCAAAGCCTTCGCAATGGCAACAATCGGTCGTTCTCCCATGCCATAAATCAACATATCGGCCTTGCTGTCAATCAAAATTGACGGCTTATACGAGTCCGACCAATAATCATAATGGGAAAACCGTCGTAGCGAAGCTTCTATGCCACCCAAAACAACAGGAACATCAGGATACAAATTTTTCAGTATCCTCGAATAAACCGTTGTTGCATAATCTGGACGTTGTCCTGCAATTCCTCCGGGCGTATACGCATCGTTGGAACGAAGCCGTTTAGTCGACGTGTAATGATTCACCATGGAATCCATACTTCCCGAATTAACGCCAAAAAACAAACGTGGAGTTCCAAGTTTCTTAAAATCACGTAAATCGTCACGCCAATTCGGCTGCGGCACAACAGCAACGCGGTAGCCGGCATGTTCCAACACGCGCGAGATTATCGCCGTTCCAAAAGAAGGATGGTCTATATAGGCGTCGCCCGTAATCATAATTACGTCAACATAGTCCCATCCGAGACGTTCCATTTCCTTTTTTGATGTAGGTAACTCCATGTTTACAAATACGATACAATTATAGCAAAAAAAGTCACACTATCTAAACGAGCAACGAAAAAAAGTACGTACATTTGGACAATCATTTCAGTATGGATTTACTTTCTGTCATACGCTCGATTTTACATTCGGAAAACATTGTTGCAATTCCGGGCATAGGCACGTTCAAGTCAGCCTATCAGCCGGCACGTCTGATAAAATCGGAACAAATCACATTCAAACCGCCACAGACAGTTATTTCTTTTTCCAAAGAATGCGAAAATGATATGCTGACTGCTCACATTGCACAAATCTGTAAATGCACGGAACAGGAAGCAAACTCGCAGATTGAGGCATTTGTTTTGCACTTCAAACAAACGATGGAAGAAAAAAAATCCGTCTCTTTAAAAGGCATCGGGACATTTCTCGAAAACGGTGATTTTGAACCAGACACATCTCCCGAAACATCACCAGAGACATTCGGATTAAGCGAATTTTCTTTTGACAAACTGTCGGACGCAGAAAAAAAAAAGATAGACAACGCCCCAAGAAAATAGTCCTTTCCGTTATTAAAACCATATTTATTTCCATACCAATTTTTTTCGGATTATTTCTTATACCATATATTCTTCGTATTCAACAAAATACAGATTTAGCTACACTGTTTCGTGAAACTGACACCACCATCAATTTTGAATCTCCCGAATTGCCCATACCACAAGATACAACGCAGATTCAATCAATAAAAGATTCTACGGAACAATTATAGCGCATTGTGTATTCAAAAGCGAATTTTCCTTGAATATTCTCTTGCTACCATTGAAAATATTACTTATTATTGACAAAAATATAGTATGGAATAAAAATAGTAAATATGAAGATGCATTTTTTTATAAAACTATTAACAGTACTGTTTTTATCTTTTGCAATAACAAGTTGCGAGAAAGTTTCTGAAGATCCATATTCCGAAGAGGACAACATTGAGGAAGAAATTGATCCGTTAGAACTTGTGAACCAATATTTTACACAAGAACAGCAAGACATGGCAAACACGGCAAAGGACGTCTCATATTTAACCGACAAGGAAAAATTAGTGATATTTTATTGTAACCTCGCCCGGCTCGATGGTCGGACATTCTCCGACGCACTGCTTAACCTACGAAATACGGAAGACACCTGCGAAAAATCGCTTGTAGAAACGCTTGACACGACAAAAGACCAACCTATGCTTTTCCCAAACGAACAATTGAGCAAAGCAGCTGCTGCTCATGCAAGCGACATTGGTGCAAACGGATTAGTACAACACGAATCCTCTGATGGGACAAAACCACTCGACAGAATAAGCCAATATTACCAAGGAAATGCAACTGCTGAAAATATTGCGGCAGGCACTAACAAAGCATTTTACATTGTCCGTCAACTCCTTATAGACCAAAATGTTCCCACTTACGGACATCGGAGAAACATTCTATCTTCAAAATACAATAGAATTGGTGTCGCCATACACGAACACACCAAATACAAATACTGTTGCGTGCAGGACTTCGCTGACGATAAAGGGGAAGCGATAAATTAAGGTTATTCCTTATTTATCTATGAGACAGACTCTTTGCAATTTTAAAAATCGTAATAGAAATTATTCAGATTGGTTCTAAATCCGACGAAATACATCCACTGATTCTTGTCATCGTGAACATCGCACTTTTGGGTGCGATTCGTCACACCAAGCGAAATTGTCATATTTGACTTTGGATTCAACATATACGAAACAGTGAAATCCTTATAGGTTATGACATTTTTATCGGCTCCGACACCGATTTTATTATCGTATTCCTGCGTGCGTGTCTGATACAATTTGAAAATATCACCGCCATAATTTGTGCCAGTCGTGTCGGCACCGTACACCATGTATGAATATCTCGCATCGAAAAAGAAACGTTTCCAGCTATATCGCAGGAACGAAACAGATTCATAGAAGTTCGATCCTCGCGGATGCGCCAATGGCTGACCAGCATGGGCATAATTCTGAGAATACGTAAAATGCGAATAGATAAACGGTCGCACGTAATTAAACTCTGTTTGAAAATCCAAATTTTTCACACCAGCAATGTCGAATGTCTTATAACCTGCCTGAAGTCCATACTTACTGCCCCACCATCCGCTGTGTTTCTTAAATTCACTGAACTTAAATTCGTCAAGAATGGCTTGTCCGTAAAACACATGATTTTTCCAAAGTGTCAGTTTTCCCGTCAAACCCATCAAACAATTGTCTGGCGAACCGATCGAAAACTCAACTGGACGAAGGAAAATGCAGGGATTTATATAATTAAATTCAAACCCACGGTGCGTTCCGAGTGTATCATCGCCCCAGTTAATGGTTTCAAAAAACGCAATATTCAACCATTTGGTAACAGACCAATCAAGGTAGTGCATCACATTCCACTTTTTAGGATAGCGAGTGTTTCCTAAATGTCCCTTGTCAAGATAATACTGCTGCGACCACATCATGACATATTTCAAATGCCAGACATTGGTGGTAATTTTAAAATACGGATAATTCTGTGCGTTGTCAGACAAAATAAGCGAACGATAGCCGTCGCCTATAAAATTTTTCCCATGTCCCAATTGAAAACGGAAATAATCATTAGGGATATACGAAACAAAGCCTTCGGCATACGCATAATCCAATCCGCCGTTTTCACCAAACGCCTTTCCTCGACTGATGCCAGGAATAGTGTTATGACCGAGTTCCTTTATTCTATCACGTCTGTAATCGGTGAAATTCGATTGAATTTCGTGAAAAGCAGAATAGAAATACACCTTGTCGGTAATATTTCCGTTCACGAACACTCCCCTATCGTTTATCCACCCTAAATCCTCATTATTGTCGCCATTGTGCTGCGAAAGCTCAAAATTAAATGTAGGATTGATATTAAAATTGAACACATTTGAACGAAAACGAACCCAGTCGTTGTTCAGGAAATGATTGACGTATTTGTTTTTACATCCTTTAACATAGAGCGTGTCAATATTCACAATCTTATTGACTTCAGTCATATCGTACGGCTTGACCGAGGTGTGAAAGCGGTTCTCGGAATTGTACAGATAGCGGTCGTAAGGTTGGAACGACGCATTTTGATGAACGCTGTTGTCCTGTGCAAATCCAGTCCAAGCAAAAGAAAGGAGTAGTAGGAATAGCAGTAACTTATTGTCCATCACGCATTACCATTGTTTTGATGGTTTTTAGGATAATCATAAAATCCAAACCTATAGACCATGTATCAATATATTGTAAATCCAGTTTCATCCATTGCTCAAACGGGATTTTATTTCGTCCCGAGACCTGCCAAATGCACGTTATTCCCGGTTTCATAGAGAGACGGCGATTTTGCCATGTCTTGTATTGCTTAACCTCGTCGGGAAGTGGTGGACGCGGGCCAACAACAGACATATCGCCCTTCAACACGTTGAAGAACTGCGGAAGTTCGTCAATACTTGCTCGGCGGATAATTTTTCCAACGCGTGTGATACGTTTGTCATTCTTAACCTTGAATACGGGACCCTCCTGTTCGTTTTCATTTTTCATTGATTCGAGCATTTGTTCCGCCCCATCGCACATGCTTCGGAATTTGTACAATTTAAATTCACGACCACGCAAACCGACACGTTTCTGCGAAAAGAATACAGGACCTTTGCTGTCAATCTTTATACAGACTGCTATTATTAAGAAAAACGGCAGCAAGCACAATAACACACAAAAAGAGAATACCTTGTCGAATACGAGTTTCAAAAGCATATTCACCGACTGCTTCGGCGTATTTTGGAACGTGAAATACGGAGTTTCTCCCAAATAATAAATTTCTGATTTGGTATGTGCCATTGCCATAATCTGCGACGACATACGGAACGTGACGCCTAATTCCAAACACAAATACACCAAATCGCTGATTCTTTTCTTGTCGATGTCCGACATACAATAATATAATTCGTCAATCGGTTGAGAGACCAAACAGTCCTGAACCTCGTTCGGATTATACACAGGATAAATATTTTCGTATTTTAGGATAATTTCGGTATCGTCGGAGACAATTCCTTTAATTTTGTAACCCCAAAATGAATTTGTTTCAATTTTATTGATAAATGCAGTCACATTCTTATCACCGTAGACAAGAATATTACTCAAATAATGTCCTTTTGCTCGTTTCCGTTTAACATAAATATATATGGATATTATGAAGCAATACAGGAACAAAAAGTCACTTGCAACAAAAACGAACAAGAAACTTCTATCAATTGATAGATTAAATATGAATATAATAAAGATAAGCCCTAAAAGTCCACATGCCAATGCGGTCAGATAATGAAGTAAAATGTAAGAAAACGGATTGATTTTGTAAACCTTCGACAAATCAAGGCGTTTCAACAACACGACCCACAACAGAATCATACATCCGCACAAGAAGGCAAAATCTCTCGGAAGAATCCACGAATGGTACATACAAACATACACAACAAAATACATCAAAACACTAATCACCAATTCGGCAATCGTTATGAGTATATTTGTTAATGACTTTTGTGTAGACATCGTATATTTAAAAGTTGTTTTTTGCTGAAGAATTTATAAAAAAAGCGGGAATTATAAAAATCCCCGCTTTGTAATGAATTGGTGATATTATTTAGAAATAACACGTGCCATTTCACAAACTTTGTTTGAATATCCCCATTCGTTGTCGTACCAAGAAACAACTTTAACGAAAGTAGGATCCAATTGGATACCAGCTTTAGCGTCGAAGATAGAAGTACGAGCATCGTTACGGAAGTCAGTTGAAACAACTGCATCTTCAGTGTAACCAAGGATACCTTTCAATTCGCCTTCTGAAGCAGCCTTCATAGCAGCGCAGATTTCATCGTAAGTACATTCTTTGTTCAATTCAACAGTCAAGTCAACTACAGAAACGTCAGATGCAGGAATACGCATTGACATACCAGTCAATTTACCGTTCAATTCAGGAAGAACTTTACCTACTGCCTTAGCAGCACCAGTTGATGAAGGGATGATGTTTTCAAGAATACCACGACCACCTCTCCAGTCTTTCTTAGAAGGACCGTCAACAGTTTTTTGAGTTGCAGTTGCAGCGTGAACTGTAGTCATCAAACCTCTCTTGATACCGAATTTATCGTTCAATACTTTAGAGATAGGAGCCAAACAGTTTGTTGTACAAGATGCGTTAGAGATGATTGTTTGACCAGCGTAAGTCTTGTCGTTTACACCATACACGAACATTGGAGTTGCGTCTTTTGAAGGTGCAGACATGATAACTTTCTTAGCACCAGCTTTGATGTGTGCTTCAGCAAGTTCTGCTGTTAAGAAGAAACCTGTAGATTCAACAACTACATCTACGCCAAGAGCACCCCAAGTGATGTTTGCAGGGTCTTTTTCTGCGAAGATTTGGATTTTGTTACCATCAACGATCATGAAGTTTCCTTCAACTTTGATGTCGTGGTTGAATTGACCATGTACTGAATCATATTTTAGCATGTAAGCTAAATAGTCAGCATCCAAAAGGTCGTTGATACCTACTACTTGAATGTCCTTGCCGAAGTTCTCTACAGCAGCGCGGAACACCATACGGCCGATACGTCCGAAACCGTTAATACCAAGTTTAATTGCCATAATAAATAAATTTATAAATTATTGTTAAAAACTTTTTGACGGCCACAAATTTACATTAAATTTAGATAAATCAAAATGTTTAGGGTCTGTTTTTATGTATTTATTTTAAAATATTGTATATCAACAAAATGTAAGCGTCACTATTCAAACATAACTCTTGTTTTCAAAGTTTGTGAAAATCCTATTTAATTCTAACTTTGCAACGAATATGGCAGAACAAATCGACATAGAAGAACAAGAACTGTTTGAACACTATCGTTACGTGGCGGACAAAGGTCAGTCGTTGCTACGCGTCGACAAATTCTTGAACGATAGGATAGAAGGCATCTCCCGAACGAAAATTCAGGAAGCTGCCGACGGCGGTTACCTGTTTGCCAATGGGAATCCTATCAAGGCAAACTACAAAGTAAAGCCTAACGATGTGATTACCATAGAATTCGAAACGCCAAAACAACAACTTCAAATTATTCCCGAAGATATTCCGCTCGACATTGTGTACGAAGACGACCAACTGATGGTCATCAACAAAAAACCGGGAATGGTGGTACATCCGGGATGCGGCAACTACACGGGAACAATGGTGAACGCCATTGCATGGCACCTCAAAGGGAACATACAATTCGAGGCAGACGACCCACGTCCCGGTTTGGTACATAGAATAGACAAAGACACGTCGGGACTGCTTGTGGTGGCAAAAAACGAACAGGCAAAATGTTTTCTTGCTGACCAATTCTTTCACAAAACAAGCCAGCGCACATACGTGGCGGTTGCCTGGGGCGTTCCAAAAGAACCCGAAGGGACAATTTCGGGATACATCGGCCGTAGCTTGAAGGACAGAAAAGTCATGGCTCTTTTTCCCGACGACACTCACGGAAAATGGTCGGTCACACACTATAAACTGTTGGAGGATTTAGGCTACGTCTCGGTTGTGCAGTGCAACTTGGAAACAGGACGCACACACCAAATCCGTTGCCATTTCAAATCAATCGGCATGCCGCTGTTCAACGACGAGACTTACGGCGGAAATCAAATTATACGTGGAACTACGTTTACCAAATATAAACAGTTTGTAGAAAATTGCTTCGCAATCTGTCCACGACAGGCTCTACACGCAAAAACACTCGGATTTACTCACCCAACCACAGGCAAATTCATGCAATTCGACTCGGAACTGCCTACCGATATGACCGCCTTGATTGAAAAATGGCGGGGATATGGGGGGAGGAGTTGAGAGTTGAGAGTTGAGAGACGAAAGTTACTTTTTAGGGCCTGTTCGGCTGGATTTGTAATCCAGCCGTTGTGAACATAAGGATTTGTAATCCGATCGAACAGAAATTACAGTTATCCGTTTCATAATTTTTAATTCTTAATTCCTAATTATTCCTTCACAAACTTATACGACTCCCCATTTACCACCAGCACATACGTACCCGCTTGTAACATAGAGACATTTATCTCTGCCGAAAACCCTACATTCTGTTGCAACAAAAGTTTGCCTTGCAAGTCGAGAATTTTGATTTCGTTGTTTTCGGTGGGTAAGGTTAGGGTTAGTTTGTCTTTTACTGGGTTGGGGGAAACAGAAATTTGCTGATTTAATGCTGAGACTGCTGTACTCCTCTTAACAGAATACGTTTTCCCTCTAAATGTAATCTCGTATTGGTCTGCAGTGCAACCATCTATCGTCAACGAGTGGAGCGAAAACAAACGGTCTTTTGATATAATCCAACCGTCCTCAACATCAGCTTCTAATGAAATGGTATTTCCATCTATTGTATAGAGTAGCCAGTCACCTCTGCTAAAACAAGATATTTCCAATGTTCCATATATATATATAACATTCCCTTTCAATTGAAACTGCAAATCATCGTCAAAAGTATCTCCTGAATATTTATGAGCATTTGATTCTTGTAGCAATGTGGAGTTATTGACATCTATCTCAATTACATTATAAGGACTATAATAACAATGTTCGAAATCTGGATTTTGCCACAACAATTCATTTCCTTTATGGACACAAAGCAATTTCGTGTAGTCTGGTGCACCTGGAATAATCCAATCACTTCCTACATATCCTATTTCATCAATAATAGAGTTCACTGCAAAAGCATCTTCAAACAAATCTGTCTCTGAATTATAAAACGTGTACATCGGTACTTTTTGTCCTAAGATAGATATAGAATCAACAACTATGTAAAAATGTTCATCTACACCCAGTCCTATGTTAAAGTTACATGAGATTTTTTCCGTTGACTCTCCTTTTGAGATACAATAAACTATTTTATCATTTTCTCTATAATAGCCTATTTCGCTCCAAGTTTCACCATTATCTTTCGATTCAAACATCTTTTTATATTGCAAACCATTTATAATGGTATCACCAAAATACTTACTTTGTGTTGTTACTCTATAAGAAGGCCCTTGAAACTCTGAACTACGATATGTAATGTACGACCATTCCATATCGTCGTCAACAAAAGAGAATTTCGTTTGGGAGAAAGATATTTCGGCAAGAAATACAGTTAATAAGAAGAATAGTATTTTTTTCATACCGGTAACTTTTAGTTTTCAAAGATAGTTAGTTTGACAAGAACGGATTTACGACATTGATTTTCCCATAATTATGATTAAAAATTCCACCTACCTGTTCGGCTGGATTTGTAATCCAGCCGTTGTGAGCATAAGGATTTGTAATCCGATCGAACAGAAATTACAGTTATCCGTTTCATAATTTTTAATTCTTAATTCCTAATTA
>JAFXAU010000004.1 GCA_017516865.1 Bacteroidales bacterium | reverse complement strand
TTGTGTGGCAAATGCTACATATTGATTTACAGCCATATATCCGCCATCATCAACGTATGTGTGCCGGTATTCATTCGTCGTTGCCACGACAGCCGATGTCGTGTCG
This sequence comes from Bacteroidales bacterium, assembly GCA_017516865.1. Taxonomy (GTDB): domain Bacteria; phylum Bacteroidota; class Bacteroidia; order Bacteroidales; family UBA1715; genus UBA1715. Next base: position 18,188 of record JAFXAU010000004.1, on the reverse strand, counting down.
TTTGCCAAATACCATTTTATGGCTGTACCCGTCGCTGTCAAAGCGGGAACTGATGCCTGATTTGTCACATTCAGCTTGGAATCGCTTGCCGAAGTTATGACAGGTGCGTCGGTATGGTGAACAATAATGACGTTATATACTTCAATCGACGAACATTGAGTTGTTGCATCGGTATAGTTGTACGAAATCTGGTATGGTCCTCCAGCCCCCGCCGTTGACGGAGAAAACGTGTTTCCCGTCATGCCCGTTCCCGAAAATGTTCCGTCCGAAGTCACATTACCGTCAACTGTCGCAAATAGCTCAACAGCAGGCGAATAATCACAAAGATTCACATATTTATTGTTTATTGTCACGTCAACGGACGGGCGTGCATTGATTTTTACCGTCGTCTGTGCTTGATCTTGACAGGAATGTTCATCTGTATAAAGCAACGTAATCGTATGTGTTTCAGCTGATTCGCTTTCTGGGTTGAACGAGCCGTTTGTCGCATTGAGTGTTGTCAGTGTCGGGCTTGAATATGCGAACGTGCCCGTTGCGGCGGTTCCCGTTGTTCTCATGGTGACCACGTCGCTGTTGTTTCCTCCTTGGCAGACTTCTGTTTGGCTTGGTGCAAGGGTGATTTCCGGCATCGCGTACACCTCGGCTGTTTTTGAAACCTGTTCCGCCTGACAACCTTTGTCGCTCACAAAATCATACGTCACCGTATGCGAGCCATTTTTAACAACACTTGGAGTAAACGACGCTGTGAATTCCGTCAACTTCGTCACCTTATCGTTCCACGTACCGTTGCCGACAACTCCGTCGGGTGTAATTGTCGCAGTAATTGTCTGTGCCACGTTTTCCGACTCGCATTTTGGTGTCAGATCCGACAGTGTCACCTGTGGAATCGGGTGAATTTCAATTGTTTTCGCTTCCGAAACGTTTTCGCATTCATTTGCGTCCTTTACCATAACCGAAATGGAATATGTTCCAGCTTCGGCAGTGGCTTGAATCGTCGGCGAAGCCAATGAGGTTGAATTGAGCACGTTCGTCGGCGTGCAAGTCCACGTCTGCGACGAATATGTCTTGTCAAGGCCAAGCGTTATCGCAGTTCCTTTGCAGGCTTCGTCTTTGGAGGCAGATATGACTGGCGTTGGCAATGCGTTTACCGTCACATTTATTTGAGCAAGTTCACTTTCGCAGCCGTTTGTCGTTTGACTTACAAAATATGATGTCGTTGTGGCTGACGATGAAGATGGGGTGGGAGTTCCCTGTATTTTTTGTTTCTCCGAGTCGTACCATGTCAATGTTCCCGTTGCCGTTGCCGTCAGGGCCGACGTCGTAGCTCCGAGACAGTATTTTACATCGCTTACCGTCGGTGCCGATGGAATGGCGTAAACAGTAATTGTTGTTTCTGCTGCATCACCAACACAACCATGTTCACTCGTGTAAACATAGGAAACAGTCGCTTGTCCAACTGATGTTGCATTGAATTGTGCCTTATAATCCTCGGTTCCCGTTGCCCCAATCCAAACGCCTGAGCCATTTGGTTCACTGACAGTTGCCGTGATTTCTGTTGATTTTTTATTACAAATTGCTGTCTCAGAAGCAGATAATGAAACAGTAGGAAGAGCATAAATCGGAACCTCAAGACTGCCCGTGCCAGAACAACCATTGGTATTTGTCACTTCAACGGAAACTTCATACGAATCGCCTGTCAAACCAGAAGTTTCAAGAACAACCGTGGGTGTTGTTTTTGACCGTACACTCCATTTATATGTTGCGTAATCTTGGTCAAGACTAAATGTAATATCTTCGCCAACACAAGCTCCATTGGGTGTTGCCGTAATAACAGGCGACAAACTGCCGTTGACTTTCACTACAATTTTTGTCATTTCGCTTTCGCAACTATTTTCCGACTGGCTTACATAATACACTACTCCATCTTCCAAAGCCGACGATGTTGTGATGACAGGAGCGGCATTGAGTGCCGACTGATTTGCATCGTACCAATTCAGCGTGCAACCGTTTGCAGGCGAAATTTTGTCAGCCAGTTTTATGGATGCATCGCCGACACAGGCAGAAAATTCCAAATCGTTGGCTGCAACCTTGTTTGGAACAGGATAAATAGTTGCTGAAATTTCGGGAGAAACAGCCGCACATCCTTTTTCCGAGGTGTACTTCACCTTTGCAGAAGCCACAGTTTCTATTGTAACATACTGTGTAACATCAATTTGAGATGCATTTACCGAAGTTATATTCGTTCCTATCCATTCGTATGTCCCTCTTCCTCCATCAACGGCATTGATAGTTGACGAGCGAATAGCAAATTTCAATGATTCACCGCTACAAACCTTTACATTGTCGGAAATTGCTTCCAATTCACTAATGACAGGAACTTGATAAATGGTCACTGCGTCTGTAGATTTTTCATCAGAACAACCGTCCAAATCAACAACGACAGTATATACGCCAGAATTGTCCGTCGTTGCCGAAGTTGCCACAACTGCATTTGCTGTTGAAGCTGAATAGGAATTGGGACCAGACCACGTATACGTTGCACCTGTTGCATTTTCGGCTATACAAGAAACCGAAAGTAGATTTCCAGCACAAACATTTCCACTCGTTTCGGCCGTTGTTATACTCGGTCGATGCTTGATTTCGATAGAAGCCGCACTTGTCAACGAAGACGCTGTAGCAGTACAATTTGCATCGCTTAAAGCAGTAACCTTATACGTATAATTTCCAACAGCAGACGGAGCCGTCGGACTAAAAGTCGCTGTTGTCGCCGTTGCGGTTACTTCTGAGTTTACTCCATCGGTATATGTAAACACAAACGGTGCTGTCCCTGTAAATGTAAATAACGGTGCTGTCACCGTTTCGCCAGAGCAATAACTTTCTGTGCCTGGATTGGAAACTGTTACCGTTGGCTTAGGGTTTTCTGCGATAGTGATTTCTTGTGTTTTTTGACAAGAAGTCGGATTTGCAATATCACGCACCAAAACTGTGTATGTCCCCGCTTCGGCATTTGCCAAAGAACTATTTTTCCCTCCATCGGGACCTTGCAATGACGAAGCTGTAATATCCGTTCCCGAAAACCAAGTAAAGTCGAAAGTGGTTGCATCGGCTTGGTTGTTGGTAGTAAGTGTTGTCGTTTCGCCATCGCATACAGCAGTTTTCGTAGCTGTGATTGTAATGTCATCGGGTTCATTACATGAACATTTTGACTTGACAGTCAAAGGCATACGTTTACAATATTTTGGATTTGTATGAAAATAAATATTGTAAAAAGGGAAATCATTATCTGTTTTCTCATTTCCATACCATGTATATGCCGGAGCTGTGAGCACATTTCCGTCTGAAGAATACGGATAATTTGCCGCATCTTTTTTTCCGACAAAATAATCATTTGCAGTTCCCGACAATGAAGAAAATCCTAAATAATAAGGTCCCTGCCCTAATGGAAAGTTTGTCTTGAACGTACACCTGTATGCAGTTGTTACATAATTTGTACTAGCCGATCCCAACAACGTTTTTGAAAACACCTCGGATTCTGCCACAGGTGAATCAACAGAAGAACCTGTCGACGTATATAAAGCCAATTTTGCTGTTACGTTTGACGAAGCATTGTAACCTGCAAACAAATACACATCGACACTGTCAATTATCATATTTGCGACAGATACAATTTCTCCAAGAGTTATGAGCGATGACGACTGCAATGGAGTATATGACTCATACGTTGTTATGCTCTCATCATCGGAAGGATGCAATACTCCCGCCGCCGTAGAAACCTCCTCGACATACAAAGTATAATTATCTCCTGATTTTTCGGTTATGCTACTGACAGCAATGGAAATATCTTCTCCGCCTTTTACTCGTCCCAGATATGCACCGCCAGTACTACTTGTGTATAAATCATAAATACCTGTTCCATTGACGTGAACAGCGACTTCATCTCCACAAAATTCAATATCTGTCGGAACACTAAATTCTGGTTCATATTCGGTAATCGTCACACTACCTACTGCATCTGGCGGATTTTCGCACGGATATGTGTTGCCAACGTAATGAATTCTGACAGTATATTTTCCAGCTTCCGTTACCGTGAGTTTCGGACTTGTCGCACCTGGAATTACTACATCGTTTTTATACCATGTAAATTGATACATATTCCCTGAATTTGGTCCAGAAACTATCTCGTAACTCCAATCATCGTTAATACATGCTGTAAAATCAGCCGGGAGCGACACTGTCGGTGGCATATCGGGCAAGCCACAGGTAATGTTACTTAAATCAAGAAGTTTTGCGTACACTTCGGGATTCGACGCTGTTTGCCCAATACCAAGCACACCATATTTATTACTACCCCATGTCCAAATTGTGTTATCTTTTTTTCGCGCAAATCCCCATGAATTACCACGCGAAACCGTAGCGACATCTTCCAACAAAACTGTCGATGAAACTCTCACATATACAGGCGTAGGACTATTGGATGTAGTTCCATTTCCTAAATTTCCACCTGAGTGGTCGGTACTTCCGTTGCATCCCCACGTAACGACATGACCGTCAAGCGTAACAGCCATGTTAAAACCGTTACCTCCCGCAATGCTTTTTGCCTGCAGATAGGGCTCGCCAGTTTCCCCTCCTTCCATTTTTACCGCATAATTATATCCTGGAGCCGACCCTCCCCAGTTATTTCCCCATATCCACACATATCCGTCTTTGTCTATCGCCGTTCCATGCACATCGCCAGCGGCAATACATTTAATATTGTCAAGCGGAGAACCGTCAGCTTTCACAATCGGCAAAGCATAACTCGTATTTCCGTCTCGTCCCAACATACAGCCATTCGCCCTTCCGAATGAATACACGGTTCCCAAACCATCACCGTCGTCATCAACCAAACAATAACAAGTATTATCACCACCATCAACCATAATGACATTTTCGAGAATGGTAGAACTATTTGTTTTTACATAGACAGGCAGATTCTGATTACTTGTTGAACCATTTCCTATTCGTCCGTCTGTCCCGTTTCCCCATGCGAGCAAACGATTGTCCGACGTGATAGCATAACCGGTCATTGCACCACCCGAAATTGCTTTTGCACCAGTAAGTTTTGCAGTAGGATTAGAAGGATTACTTTCCCCACTCATCAAATACACGGGTACTTTCACGATAGTTTCCGTTGCATTTGTGTTACCACATTGACGTGAACCATTGTCGCCCCAAATCCATACCTCACCGTCACAGTTAATTGCAAGCAAAAAAGCACCGGAACTACCATCAACATGTTGAATCTTACCTGCCTCTGCGGGCATATTTACCTTGGTCGGGCGATAAATACTTGAAGAACTCATATTCCCTACTCCAAGTCGACCATCGGCCGAACTTTCTCCGTTACACCCCCACGCATACACATCACCAGTCGTACATGCCATGACCGACTGCGAACCATTTGCCGAAATCTGATAATCTTGGGAATATGCACCCAAATATATCAACGACATCATTAATAGTAGTATATTTTTTCTCATCGACTTATCCATCTACATTTACAGAAAATCAAAGTGTTAAAAATACACTATTAAAATCTAAAATGCAAACATTTGGGCAAAATTCAGTAATACAAACTGCTCAACTTATTTCAATCCAATAAATGAGCACATTCGCCCTGTTTGCCCATCTCGACGATACGAAAAGAATAAATCAGGATTCGAGAACGTATCGAGTTGGGCATTATATATTTTCCCGACATTTCCTTCTCGTAAAATTGCCTCCACACATCCATTCAAGTCTAAATACAATGAATTGTTGCGTGCGGTTAGAAATTCCGTTGGAAAATACTCTTGAAATTCAGGTCCGACTTCGTAATTTTCTTTTGAAATCATCGGGCCAATGTATGCAGAAAGTTTCTGTGGCTCAACAAATTGCGACAACTCTCGGAGCATATTTTGAATTACACCGTCACGAGTGCCACGCCAACCACAGTGCAATGCCCCCACAACCGTAAAATCATCGTCGTGAAACAAAACCGAACCACAGTCTGCTATGGAAATCGTCAGCAAAACGCCCCGCTCTGTCGTATAAAAGCCATCTGCCTGAACTTCTTTTTCATAATCTTTTTCCACACGGATTATGTCGGCAGAATGAATCTGATGAAGATTGACTGGTTTCAATTCTTGAGCGACAGTCGAGAATAAATTTTTACGGTTGGCAACAACCAGTTCGTGGTCGTCTTTTGAATGCAAACCTACATTCATCGAAGCATACACGCCTTGACTCACACCTCCCCTGCGAGTGGAAAATCCTGCGACACATTGAGTTGTATCAATCCACTCAAAATATGGTACGGCACATCCTTTATATTGCATTTTCCATTTTTTCTCAAAGATATAAGTTTTTTGAATGCACAATTCACAATGCACAATTCATAATTCTTAAATTTTAACTCTTAATTTTTAATTTTTTGTACCTTTGCCACAAAGGATTTATGAATGAGAGAAACAATCCACGATAGCATAAAAAACTCTATTGCAGTAAAAACAGCAATTTTAAATGACGAAAAGATTCTTGCACTGATAGAATCTGCCGCCAAAACTATGCTTGATTGCTACAAATCGGGACATAAAGTCATGTTTGCCGGAAACGGTGGCAGCGCCGCCGACGCCCAACATCTTGCAGCAGAATTGGTAAACCGATTCCGTTTCGATCACATTGGATTACCTGCCATTGCCCTGTCAACCGACACGTCAATTCTAACATCGATTGGAAACGATTACGGATATGACTTTTTGTTCTCTCGTCAGATTGCCGCACAAGGCACGGCAGGAGATGTTTTCATTGGCATTTCGACATCGGGAAATTCAAAAAATATTTTACAGGCTCTTTCTGTCTGCAAAGAAAAAAACATCTACACTATCGGTCTGACTGGTGGCGACGGAGGGAAAATGCTTTCTCTCTGCGATAATTGCATCGTGGTTCCATCGAAAGAAACAGCCCGCATTCAAGAATCACACATTCTTATCGGACACATTCTCTGCGAAATAGTTGAAAACGCTCTTTTTAAACAGAACTGACATGGAAAACATATATATAGAACCCACTTCCCACACCCCGGAAGTATACTTCGACATGGAGGAACATAAATTACACATTGTCGGAAAATCCTATCCCGAAGATGCATCAAGATTTTATGAACCTGTTGTTGCATGGCTGGAAGGAAATATTTCTGAAATAAAGGATAAATTTTCCGTGGAATTTCAATTCGATTATTTCAACACTTCGTCGTCAAAATACATTTTGAGAATATTTCTAATACTCGAAGATTTCAAAAAAGCTCATCCCGAAGTCGCCCTGTCAATCATATGGAAATACCATCCAAATGACGAAGAAATGATGGAGTCGGGGCAGGAATATCAACAATTTGTGACAATTCCGTTTGAATTTGTCGAGGAGAATAAAGATTAATTCAAAAAATATATATATTTGCACTGATGAAAACATTTTGTTTAGACATATTGCTCTTGTTGCTCGTTAGCGTTCGCTAAGGGGTCGCAGGACTATTAAGTATAACAAGCCCCTTAGCGTTTTGCTTTGGGGTTTTCTTTTTTTATTAAAACTATGGACGATAAAGTTTACATTTTCGACACGACACTGCGGGACGGCGAACAAGCTCCCGGGAATCAGTTAAACATGATTGAGAAACTGGAAGTTGCACGGGTTCTTGAAGAACTTGGTGTTGACATTATTGAAGCGGGTTTTCCGATTTCAAGTCCGGGCGACTTTGAATCTGTCGTGCAGATTTCAAAAACAGTGACAAACCCTACAGTATGCGGTCTTACGCGTGCCATTCAAAAAGATATTGACGTGGCTGCCGACGCGCTCCGCTACGCGAAACATCCGCGTATTCACACAGGTTTGGGTACGTCTTACAACCATATCTACTACAAACTGAAATCTACACCCGAAGAAATTATTCGCCGCGGCGTTGACGCAGTAAAATATGCAAAAAAATATGTAGAAGATGTGGAATTTTACTGTGAGGACGCTGGCCGTACCGACAACGAATATCTTGCCCGTGTGGTCGAAGCGGTGATTGCCGCAGGTGCAACGGTGGTGAACATTCCCGACACGACAGGCTATTGTCTGCCGACAGAATATGGCGAAAAAATTAAATACTTGATGGAACACGTTTCGAATATCCACAAGGCGATTATTTCAACACACTGCCACAACGATTTAGGCATGGCAACGGCAAACAGCGTGCTTGGCGTGCTGAATGGCGCCCGTCAGGTGGAAGTTGCCATAAACGGCGTGGGCGAACGAGCCGGTAATACCGCTCTCGAAGAAGTGGTGATGGCACTGAAGAGCCATCCCGCACTGAATATTCACACCGACATTGTGACGCCGAACATTATGCGTGCCAGCAAAATGATTCAACGACTGATGAAGAGTCCTGTTCAGGCAAACAAGGCAATTGTGGGTAAAAACGCTTTCGCTCACTCGTCGGGAATCCACCAAGATGGCGTGTTGAAACACCGCGAAAATTACGAAATCATTGACCCGAAAGACGTAGGTGTTGACGAATCGTCAATCATTTTGACTGCACGAAGCGGTCACGCTGCACTGAAATACCGCCTGCAATTATTAGGCTATCCACTTGAAGGAGAAGAACTTGATAAGACATATCAAGATTTCTTGAAAATGGCAGATGCAAAGAAGATTGTAAATGACGACGATTTGCTGATTCTTGTAGGAAAGGACAAGAAAAAACGTGAACGAATCATTTCCATTGAACAACTTCAGGTTGTGTGCGGTAATTCAATGATTCCTACGGCAACTGTTTCGTTGAAGGTGAAAGACGAAGTGAAGACAGAAACGGCAACGGGTAACGGTCCTGTTGATGCAGCCTACACGGCAGTGAAGAAAATTTTTGCCGAAAACAACATCCGTTTGCAGGAATTTTTGATTCAAGGCTTCAACGGCGGCTGTGACGACAGCGGACGCGTGTCGGTTCAGGTGGAATGCAACAAGCATTTCTACCAAGGTCTCGGCGTTGACACCGACATTGTGACTGCATCGGTGGAAGCATTTGTTGATGCAATCAGCAAGGCGCTGGAATAACACAACATTATAAAGATACGAGATTTCTTGCCTCACTCCGCTCGACTACGAAATGCCGAACGAAGTGAGGCATCTCACCATTGAACATTACGCATTGAGCATTACGCATTAAAAAAGGCCGCCTTGCAACGACCTTTTATTTATAACATTTTCGTTTCCAATGATTTGTAGAGACGATGTGCACATCGTCTCTACGGAAATACCACCGTCGTTTATTGCACCGAAACGCCTACGGTTTCGCCTTCAACATTCACAAAATACACGCTCGACTTGAGGTTTTACTTGCTTGCTATATCAAAACTTCATAGTAGTTTTCTGGAGTGATTGTAATCATGTTCGAGTTAGGATATGCATTTAGGAATGTTTTGGAAACCCTCGCCTTTTTCCTTGGATTCCATTTAAATTCATACGCCATTAATACGCCGTCCTTTTCTTCCAAATAGTCTATTTCTTGTTGTTGAACTGTTCTCCAAAAGTAAGTCAATGCGTAATCTCCTGTATATTCGTGTTTTTTCTTTAACTCGCTAATCATATAGTTTTCCCACAACTTGCCTTGGTCATCACGCAAAGCAATATCGTTGAAATTTCCGATTAACGCATTACGAATGCCATTGTCGTAGAAATACACTTTCTTGCTCATCTTCAACTCATTGCGAAGATTTCTGCTAAAAGAACCTAAACGGAAAATAACCTGAATTTGTTCCAAAAGTGTTATATATTTCTCCACTGTCGCTTTGTCCATTCCCACACTATTCGCCAGTTCTGAATACGAAACTTCGCTACCAACCTGAAATGCGAGCGATTGCAATAACTTTACAAGTTTATCGGGATGTTTTATTCTCTCCCATTCTAATATGTCCTTATACAAATAACTATTTGTCAATTGCGATAGAATGGCCCTTTCGTTTCCTGTATTGTTAACCACATCGGGATAACAACCATACACCAAACGCAACGGAAGATTTTTTATTTCATTCACCGTGCCAAAATGTTGTTGTAATTCAAAAAAAGAAAATGGATACAATTTGTATTCCCACTTTCTTCCAGTAAGCGGTTCATTAATTCGGTTAGCCAATTCAAAGGCGGAACTGCCTGTAATCAACAACTGAACGTTTGGAAGATTGTCTGTTATCAATTTCATTTGCAATCCAATATTTTCAACTCGTTGCGCTTCATCAACCACAACAATATCATTATTCCCGAACAATGATGGTAACTTGCTGATGGTGAGGTTAGAAATAAGATTTCTGTTTGTAATGTCGTCCGCATCTAACCATTGTACATTTTTCCCGTCTTTCACCAACTCCTTTAACAACGTTGTTTTTCCCGTTTGACGAGCACCAATGAGCACAATGGCTTTCCCAGTATTCATCAAACGTTTTAATACATCGAATAATTGCCTTTGAATCATAATCTAATTTTTACAAAAATAAGTAATTATTCTTGAAAATGCAATATTCAGGGATTCTATTCTCCAAATATTATAATATTCGAGGAATTGATTCTCTAAATATTAACAATAATGGACAGAATCTCTTCCGCCCTTTATACGTTTGATTTTGATTGTAGGACTGCCACATTGTGACAGCCTTTTTTGTTATCTAACACCACAACACACTCCAATCTTGAGGTTTCAAATCATTCCATTGGAGTTTTAGCATTTTTCAATACATTTGCATTAACATATAAACAATTACATAATAAAGAATCAGCAAGCCGTTCAACCTATTTCGGTTGACAACATTAAAGCAAAAATCTACGAATTTCGTGGGCAAAAAGTAATGCTCGACTTTGATTTAGCATCGCTCTATCAAGTGGAAACAAGAACATTAAATCAAGCTGTAAAAAGAAACATTGAACGGTTTCCCGACGATTTCATGTTTCGATTGAATTCTGAAGAATGGAACAATATGTCATCACAAATTGTGATGACATCATCATCGAAACGCCCCAAAAACGCCATTCCGTACGCTTTTACAGAACACGGAGTGGTGATGCTTGCGTCGGTTTTACGAAGTGACATTGCAATACAAACAAGCGTATCAATAACAAGGGCATTTGTGGCAATTAGAAAAGCATTGCAAAACACCAACAACGTGAATCTTAAAATAGAAAATCTCTCCCTCCGAATTGACAAACTTAACGATTACATAGAAAACGTGTTGCAAACCCAAAACGACATAAACGACGACACCGCCGCACAACTGGAACTGATAAACCAAACCCTTGCGGAATTGCAAGCAGAAAACGCCATGAAAAAACAATTCGAAGAACGAAAACCAGTAGGTTTTAGGATTGAGAAATAACATACGAAGATTTCTCGCTTCGCTCGAAATAACGTGCATTTCCCTTATTCCCCACCACAACCGTCATGCCGAACGAAGTGAGGCATCTCACCATTGAACATTACGCATTGAGCATTACGCATTAAAAAAGGCCGCCTTGCGACGACCTTTTATTTATAACATTTTCGTTTCCAATGATTTGTAGAGACGATGTGCACATCGTCTTTACAAAATTACCGTACCGAAACGCCTACGGTTTCGCCTTCAACATTCACAAAATACACCCCTGCCTTTAAGTTTGCATTTGCGATTTTTTGACCAGAAACGGTTACCACAAATGCCGGTGCTTCGCCGTTTACAAGGATTTGGTTGGAAACAATTGTTACAGCATTGGTGTTGGAAACTTCATCGATGGCTGTTTCGGTTCCTTGACCACCTTCCCCGCCTTGCGAGCCACCACTAACTTCCTCACCGCCTTGGCTGCTACCGCCAGTGCCCTCTTCGTTTTTAGTGGTAAACGTACCTGCATATTCTTTAAGCACAGCTTTGTTGCTGCTTAATGCTTTGAATGAATATCCATATTTTGTGGCAGAAGAAAGCCCCGTAACCGTAAATTGGTAACCCGAAACGCCTGCTTTTAGTTCGTAGCTCTTTGTTGTTGAAAAATCTATGTTAGCCAACTGCCCTTGTGCATTAAACGTGAGCGTGCAGAACACAACTCCGTTATTGGAAATTGTAAGTGTATAGGAATTTGCCGATTCGTTTGTTGGCATAGAAAATACCGCCTCTGTTTTCTCTGGCTCAACTGTTACTTCGTCTTTTTGCAGATCAACGGTTGTTGCTCCTATGCACTCCTTATGTCTGAATGTTCCCCAACAAGCATCCATGTCATAGTCATCAAAGTTATCACAAGGTATATACAAATAGCCATTATAGTTTTCAAAAGAATGTGAATAGGCATCTGGTGGCGTTGTTGACAGACAAGTTACTTTCGTGAGTTTTGTACAACCATAAAAAGCATAGTCCTCAATATTTGTAACTGATTCTGGTATTACCACAGATGTTAGTTTACATTCATAAAACGACTCTTCCCCTATGCGTCTTACCATAAACGTATTTCCTGCAACAATACTTGTAGGTATTATAAATTCGCCTGCGTTTTCATTCATAATCCAATCATCATCAGTAGAATAATGCCCATAACCCTGCAACGCTACAGAATTATTGCTCAATACAGAATAAGTTACCCCATCTTTCACAATGGACAATCTTGCTTCAGAAACATCCACATCACCATTAAGTGTAACTGAAGTTAATTTATTGCAACCATAAAAAGCATCTTTACCAATATTCGTAACTGAGTTAGGTATAGTTATGGAAGTTAATCCTTTGCTATTATAAAATGCTTCTTTTTCAATTGTTATAACGGCAAATGTATTACCCGCTGTAATGCTTGCGGGGATTGCAATATCTCCAGAATAATCGCTGATGGAAGAATAACTATAATCATTATAATACTCATAATGATAAGAAGATGCAACATTTACTTCTTTACTGTTCGATATTCTATATCGTATGCCGTCTTTTGTAATATACAATCCACTTGATGATACATCAAGATTCTCAGGAATAGTGACTGATGTTATTTTATCGCAACCATTAAATGCACCATGTCCTATGCCGGTAACAGAAAAAGTATTTCCTAACGTGACGCTTGATGGAATTACTATATTTCCTGAATAGTTTGAATCTCCCTTTTTACCATTGGCAACAACTTCCACTGAATTTTTGTTCAAAACATGATACCGCAAGCCGTCTTTTGTGAAATATAATTCTGCATTGGATACGTCTATGTCATTATCAATTATAATGGATGTTATGTTTTCGCTATATAGAAATGCACTATATTCTACTCCAGCAACTGAAAAAGTGTTTCCTGCTGTAATGCTTGCGGGGATTACAATATCTCCCGAATAATCGCTGAAGTAATGATAATGACGTTCTCCATCCTCATCATAATACTCTTCTTCATGATAAGAAGATGCTACTTCTACTTCTTTTCCGTTCAATACTCTATATCTTATGCCATCTTTAGTAAGATATAAATAAACTGATGATACATCAAGATTGTTGGGAATTGTGACCGAGGTTAAATTATCGCAACCACTAAATGCATACTCTTCAATCGAAGTAACACTTTCTGGTATTACAACATCGCCTCCTTTTCCGATATACTTTATGATTTTTGTTTTTTCGGCATCTTCATAAACAAAATTGTCGTCAAAAAAAGCAAAGACTTTCCATGCTCCCCACGGACTTCCTGTTGCATTGCCGGAATATAGAACATTGTCGATACCATAAAAAGCCTCATCTCCAATGGAAGATACACTCTCAGGAATTGTAATGGACTTAAGGTTACGACAATCCCCAAAAGCCTCTCTTTCAATGGAAGTTACACCATTGGATATTGTAACTGATATAAGATTTCTACAGCCATTAAAGGCAACTTCACCAATGGATGTTACGCTTTCAGGAATGGAAATTGAGGTAAGACCAGTGGACCAAAAAGCTCCTTCTCCAATTGAAATTACTCTATTGGGTATTGTAATCGACGTAAGACTACTTAACTCTGGGAATGCATATTCTCTAATGGAGGTCACATCATCAGGAATTATAGAACTTGGACATCCTGCAACTAACGTATTCGTTGTTTTTTCTATGATAGCGTTACAATTGTTTCTGCTGTCGTATTGTGTGTTTTTGGTATCAACTTTTACAGAAGATAAATTATTACATTTACCAAAAACTCCACGTTCAATAGAAGTTACACTTTCTGGAATTGTGATTGATGTTAGTTTGCTACAGGAGTAAAAAGCGAATTCGCCAATAGCTGTCACGCTGTTCGGTATCGTTACAGAGGTTAGTTCTGTACAATTAGAAAAAGCCTGATATCCAATTATTGTTACGTCATATGTTGTACCATCATAAGTAACAGTGGAAGGAATACTTACATCACCCGAATAACTATTTTCTTTATTTTCTTCGAAATACCTATTAACTACCATTACCCCTCCATCCCAAGAATCAATTTCATAATAGATACCATCAACTTCAAAATCATACTGTGCCCACACGCTGCTTGCTACAAACAGAGTAAGGAAAAGAGTAAATAATTTTTTCATAATAATTCTATTTTTGATTGTTGTTTTCTATTTTATAAGCAATAATCATATTATCAAAGATTTTTGGAAGCGATTCACAAAAAGCTTTGTTTTTTTCACATTTAATAATTGAGGTTTTAGGTTCGTGATAAAAGTCCCACATTTTTTGCATTATATAATTAAATGCCTTGAGTTCTTTTGTTTTCGTAAGATTTTTCTCCCCATAAAAAAACGTCAAGGTATATTCTCTATCCATCGGACAAACCAGATTTGGTAAGATATGTGCCAAAGTTTTTGAACTTGAAACCAATTTTGTATCACATTTAGAAGCATTTATTCTAAAACACACGTCTTGTAAATGAGGTAACAATTCATCAAATGCATTTCTATCTATTTTTTCTATAGATAAATCTTTCCATGACACCAATTCTTTTCTTACAGATAGAATACTTTCTTTAAAGTCGTTATAGTTTGGCATTTTCGCACCAGTTTTCCCCATTCTATGCATTCCCCACGAAGCAAGCATGGCATATACATATTCCAAGTGTCGTTCACCAAGGAAATCCTTTTGCTGCCATTCCAATGCTTTTTGGTGGAAATAAATGGAAGGACCTCCAAATTTGTTTGCAACATTCAAACTTGCACTATAATACATTAGAGTATTATCCAATAATTTACAATAATTATCTTTTTTCATATTCCAATTTTTAGTTCAACAAATAAATTTCAAATTTCTTGTATTTCAAAAGTCCTTTTTAGTCCTTTTTCATTCCCATATCAAAATCATCTCAGACATTATTTTTCAAAACATATTATTATTCAACACTTTACGAAAAGTAATAATATCATATATGATAATAACTATGCAATAATAAACCATTTTCTTTATAAAACCAAATAGAAAAGGAAATGGCTTCGGAAAAAGACATAAATGCGGAAATCGGTCGGAGAATTCGTCAAATTCGTGAAAAACAGGGAATTACCCAGCACGAGCTTGCTCTCCGTTGCGACATCGAGGCCTCCAATATGTGCCGAATAGAATCGGGCAACACCAACCTTACCGTTAAAACTATGGTTCGCGTCTGCACCTCGCTCAACGTGCCGTTCTACAAACTCACAGAAGGAATAAAATAAAAAACTACAATCCTCTTTGTGGTTTTATTGCCTCCAAACTATCTATTTTCTTTTGATATGCGGAATCAGTAATTATTCCTCGTTTTTTCTTTGTTTCAAGCTCTGAAAGAATTGTTTTATATTGTGGCAAACGCTCAAAATCAGGATTATATATCTCCACATCCTTTTTTTTCAAATAAGGAAGCACATTGTTTGTCCATATTTTCAATTCCTCTTTTCCATTCGCAAATGCACCATCAACCTTCAAATCGGTCCAATACATAGTCACCATTTGAACTGCCATCTGATGACTATAAAAAAAGTCCTCAAACCATCTGTACTTCCGTTGTTCAAGACTATCAATAATGGGTTGGTACAACGAATCTATAATTTTTTCAAATGCCACTAAATCGAATTCTTTATGTGGCTTTTCGTTTAATTGAACAAAAACAGTGTCATGTACAACAAAATCTTTGGGTTGATAAACTGCCGTATCGTGATACTCCACTCGTATCGTGTCCGTTTTTGTTTGAATCACAGGCGGTTGCGGGATGTCTTTTTTCAATAATACCATGAGAAAACACAGCAAAAACATCACGGCGGCAACTATCAAAGGTGTAATCACACGCAGACGTTTGCAGAATTCTATTTTCGAGATTATATCGCTTGCATTGGGAAAACGCTTGGTCTTGTCGGCGTAGCAACATTTTCGAGCAATTCTTTTATAAAAACGTGGTAACGGAAGTGATTCAAGTATTTTGCCGAACGAATATATATCGGCACGGCAGTCCAATGGCACATTCCCTGCAAGTTGTTCGGGGGCAATGTACGAAAGACTTCCCGCAGGTTGTTTCAGTGTAGTGTAGTTATCGCTGTCGGACAGACCGAAATCAATGATTTTAACGTTGTTACCGTTATTGGTAATGAGTATGTTGTCGGGCTTTAAATCACGGTGAATGATTTGCTTGGAATGTACATAGGAAAGTGCGTCAAGAATTTGGTTTACAATCTTTTCGTATTCTTTCGCGGAATGTTGTGACTTTTGGAATTCCGCAAGCGACACACCATCGATGTATTCCATCAGAATGGATTTTCCAACGACGGCATCATTCTCAAAAAAGAGCGTCCTCACAATGTTGGGATGGTCGAATTGACTCATCAGGTCAAATTCCTTTGCCAGCAACTCCTGATACTGGGAACGGTCGGCAACGTCGGTCCTGAGTCCTTTCAGAATATACCATTTCCCATTACGTTGCGCTTTGAAAATGCGGTTGTATCCTTTATTGCTCAACTCAACGTAGTTGTAGAAACCGTCGCCCTCGTCGGCGGAATGCAAAGGAGAAAAAATTCCCGAAGTGTCTATGTCGGTTTCTACATTCATCGCGACGAAAATACAAAAAGGATTAATAAGGACTGACGAAAAGTCTGATTTTTTGTTTTATTTTGTGTCAAATGAAAACAGAGAAAAATTCATCGGAGGTATTTGAGCTGCGGAAGGAATTGGAGCGGTCTCTCGGCAAGAAGTTGAAAACTCCTGCCGATTTTGAATTTTGCGTCGGTGCCATTTGGGAACGATTGCACCAGAACATAAGTCCGACCACACTCAAACGTATGTGGGGCTACATAGAAGGTGCCGACACTACACGTCTTTCGACGCTCAATTTGTTAAGCCACTATTTGGGTTATTCCGATTGGGACGGCTTTCGGCGACATTTGGAAGAAAATAGTGAATCCCAGAGCAACGAAATGATAAATCCCACATTATTGTCATCAAGTCTGCACAATGGCGAACGTGTTGAAATTCAATGGCAACCAAATCGCCGTTGTGTTTTGGAATATTTGGGCGAAAACTCGTTTGTCGTAATCGAATCTGAACATTCTAAATTACAGAAAGGCAACACGTTTGAATGTCTGTCGTTCCACCTCGGACAGCCGCTCTATCTTGACAATCTTGTAGATGGCAACAATCCCCCTGTATCGTTTGTTGTAGGCAAACGCGACGGATTGACGGTGGTAAAACGATATATTTAATGCTCAATGCGTAATGGTCAATGCTCAATTTTAGTTATGAGTTATTGGTTATGAATTGTGAATTGTTCGGATACGGGCATAAAAAAAGTCCGCCAGTTTCCTGACGGACTCTCTTTTAAAAAAGAGGCGGCACCTACTCTCCCGGTTGTTGCCCAGTACCATCGGCGCTTCCGGTCTTAACTTCTCTGTTCGGTATGGGAAGAGGTGTGACACCGGAGCAATAGCCACCCAAGTCTTCTGTGTCTTTCATCGACACTCGGGAAATACAGACCGTCAACGACAGGAGACTCGCTCCTTAAGGAAATCTTTCGGGCAATTAGTACTGCTCGGCTTTGCCGTCACCGGCTTTACACCTGCAGCCTATCAACGTCGTCGTCTTCGACGGCCCTCTAGGGACGTCTCATCTCGCGGACGGCTTCGCGCTTAGATGCTTTCAGCGCTTATCCTGCCCGCACATAGTTACCCAACGATGCGCCTGGCGGCACAATTG
>JAFXAU010000003.1 GCA_017516865.1 Bacteroidales bacterium | reverse complement strand
ACTTTCTGTCTACAGCGACAGAAAGTAACCAAAGAACGCCGGCGACGCTGCATTCTCGCTAAAAATCTTATCTCTCCGCTAAACTCTCGGGGATGGCTCCACCCACAAACCAACGCCGCCAAACCGAGAGTTTTTAACGCTTCGTTCAAAGATTTTCTTAACGCTCGCCTGCAAAGTCGCAACGCTATCGTTTCGTGAGCAAGATATTCTCCGACTTAGCTGGTTGGCGTATAGAAAATCAACAAAGTGCAGCGTTAAAAAAGAATAGCATTGCCCTGCGTTGGGATTGTGAGGAGCGGCAATTTTATTCTTTTAGCGGAACGACGTTGATTTTTAGCCAAGCAGGTACGTCGGTGGCTTTTCTTTGGGTTCCGTTTCTTTTGCCACCAAAAGAAATGGAACAAAAAAGGTTTTTATAATATTTAAAAAGTAGATGATTTCTTTTTTGGAACATTTGTTTCTTGAAATCGTAATTATTATTATCTTTGTGTTTACAACCCATAGACGAAAAATGTGGGTTGTTTGTCTAACTATGTCGCTGCTAATCAGTACAAAGCAGACAAATTCTTGGTGTGAATTATCTGTATTACGCTGCACGGACATGTGCGGTGTCCCAAAGAATTTGTCTTAATCGAACGTGTGATGCTTGACCATGATGCTATATATTGGTTCCCTTTGCGAATCCGTCATTCCAGCACTCCGCGTCTGATGACCATGAAGGAACTGCTCGATAAGGAAGACGGCGTGATGGAGACGTATGTGCCGATGGAGTACAGGACTGAGGATTATCATACGGAGTTGGTACCAGTGATAAATAATATTATTTTCGTCAGAAGTACATATAATAACTTGAAAGATATCCGTCAGAACCAAAGCCGTCTGGAGCCGCTTCGTTACATTATGCATCCTGTTTTTGACGGCAAGGAGACAATTTCGGAGATTGTGTATGTGCCTGATGTGATGATGCAGACATTCATTCGGGTGACGAAGGACAGACAGGACAATGTGATTTTTCTCGATAATCTTGAGTTCGCCTGCAAGCCGGGAGCAAAAGTCTGCATAACCGACGGGTTCTACACGGGCGTGGTCGGCGTGGTGAAACATATCAAGAAGAACCTATGCGTGGTGGTTGCTATCGAAGGCGTTGCCGCTGCGGCGATAATGCACGTGCAACGACAGCATTTGAGGTACGTGGAGAGTTGAGAGACGAGAGTTGAGAGACGAGAGTGGAGAGTTATGGAGGTTTTTTCGTATAAGAAATTACAGGTGTATGCAAAGGTTCAAAATTGGATTTTGATGGTGTATGCTTTGATAAAGAAGTTTCCTAAGGAAGAAACATATGCCCTTTGTGATCAACTCCGTCGTGCTTCAGTGTCGGTTATTGCTAATATAGCAGAAGGAGCAAGTCGTTCTTCCAAAAATGAATTCAAGCATTTTGTTGAGATAAGTTATGGCTCATTGATGGAATCTCAGTGTCAGTTGGAATTAGCATGTTTATTACAATATATAACTAAAGATGAGTTGAAAGAAGTGGAAACTCAAGCAGTAGAGATTGCTAAGATGCTTTCTGGATTGAAAAAGTCACTTGTTAGTTATTAGTTGAGAGTTGAAAGTGTAGAGACGAGAGTGGCAGAAAAATTGAAGATATTTTAACTTGCAAAAAAGTAAACTCTCAACTCTCAACTTTCGTCTTTCGTCTCTCAACTTTCGTCTCTCGTCTTTCAACTCTCGTCTAAATAAAACAAAATGAACATATTACTTACAGGTGGTGCCGGATACATAGGCAGCCATACCATAATAGAATTGGACAAGAAAGGCCATTCTGTCGTTGTAGTCGATAATCTTGTGAATTCCAACAAGGAAGCGTTGCGCAGGGTTGGCGAAATAATTGGGAAAAATATCCCGTTTGTGCAGGCCGATGTGCGCGACCGTGCCGCGATGGAGGCTGTTTTTGCCGACAATGCCATAGACGCGGTGATACATTTCGCCGGCTTGAAGGCTGTTGGCGAGTCTGTTGCAAAACCGTTGGAGTATTACGAGAACAATATGAATGCGACGTTCGTCCTACTTGATGTGATGCGTTCGCATGGTTGTAAGAATATTATTTTTTCTTCGTCTGCCACAGTATATGGCAATCCAGCGGAGATTCCTATAACTGAGGATTGTCCCAAGGGACAGTGCACCAACCCGTACGGACAGACAAAGTCAATGTTGGAGGAGGTGCTGAAGGATGTGCAGAAAGCCGACCCCGAGTGGAATGTGGTTCTGCTTCGTTATTTCAATCCTATAGGGGCACACAAGAGCGGCAGAATCGGGGAGAATCCCAACGGCATACCGAACAATCTTATGCCCTACATAACGCAGACGGCCGTGGGGCTTCGCAAGGAACTGGGCATATTTGGCAACGATTATGACACTCCAGACGGTACAGGCGTCCGCGACTACATACATGTGGTTGACCTTGCGTCGGCACATGTTGCGGCATTGCAGGCGATACAAAGAAACTGCGGGCTGGCCCTTTATAATATTGGTACGGGACGTGGATATTCCGTGCTCGATGTGGTGAAGGCATTTGAGAAAGTAAACAATGTAAATGTTCCTTATTCAATCAAGCCTCGTCGCCCTGGTGACATTGCGACCTGTTACTGCAATCCGGCAAAGGCCAAGGCGGAACTCGGCTGGGAAGCGGAGTACGACATTGAGGACATGTGCCGCGACTCGTGGAACTGGCAGAAGAATAACCCGAGAGGGTATGAGAGTTGAGAGACGAGAGTTGAGAGTTGAGAGACGAGAGTTGAGAGATATTTTTGCCGCAGAAAGTAAATCTTTGCAACCAGTGTGAAAAATTTTTATATTTGAGGATTGAATGACTTATAAAACAAAAAATCTATGACGATGCTAAAAGCCAATACAGGACAGAATTTTTATGTGAGATTTGAGAATACGAAAGAAAATCTTGCCTTGCTTGCTTATTTGCAAACACTGAGAAATAAGAACTTTGTTGTTTTTAATTCTCCTGCTGAGGTTTCAGAATCGGAGAAGGAACATATTCGATTAAATGCACAAATCGAAAAAATAAGTAAACTGAAAGCAGGATGGGACGGTAATGTGGCACAGAAAGCGAATAAAAAATCAATAAAGCAGGCGGAACAATTGATTGCCATGTTGTCGGAGAATGTCTTGAGATATTGTGCATTGTTCCCATCAAACGACTCTAGTATCTATTTACAGGGGAATTTCCCCAAAGGGGGATTTGTCATATATCTTAATGGTGAAACGTTTTCTTATGTCTTTAAAAATGAAAATTTTAAGGAATCTGCTGCTGGAGTGGAGCTGAATGAAAAAAATATTAAGAAAATCGAAAATACTATCAGCAAAAAAATGTTATGAGAACTGATCACGAGATTGATTATGACGCGGAAAAGGTTGGTAAAAAAGAGATGCTAATCCGTCTTCTTTGTTCTCCGTTGTATTACGATGAGCAGACTCGTCAAGTAAACATTGATGCGTTTGATTTGCGTATGTTGGGAAAACGTCCTGAAACATACGTGTCTATAGGAAGAAAATCGGAACTTGAAACAGAAGAAAAATTCAAGAAATTCATTGAAAAAGGTTATCGTATTTGGAATACCAAGAAAAAGGATAAATATTACGGATATGGCGAGTTTCAACATGACAAGGCTCTTTCTATAAGCAATAAAATAGAAGTAAATCCTTTAAAAGACGAGGATAAATCGCACATAGGATTGTTTTATATTAAAGACGATAAAGAATATTATACTGGACCATTGCCCAAAAATGATCCGGAAATTTTGGAAATGCTTTACGAACTTGCGAAGATGTTGAGTGATAGAGTTACTAAAATTGCAGCAGACTAATTGTTTAATTTTGTTACCAGATAAACCCAATAGTCCAGCTCAGAAGTATGTTGCCACGGACAACGGACTGCGGACAACAGACAACGGAAGGAGAAAGAAAAGGAGAGGTTACCAATTCTCATTAACTTATGCAGACTCTGACACTAACTCTGTTACCAACTCTGATACTAACTCTGGCACTTTATCAGAAAAGCAGAAGGTTGTTTTAGATTTTTGCAGAAAACCGAGAAATGCTCGTGAGATAATGGATCGGATAGGAATATCTTACCATTCGAAAAACATGAAGATATATGTAAAAGATTTAGTGTTGGGTGGTTATTTGCGTTTAACCATACCTGATAAACCGAATAGTCCAGCTCAGAAATATGTTACTACAGACGACGGACTGCGGACAACAGACAACGGAAGGAGATAGAAAAAGGAAATATTCCAATGCCGTAATTTAAAAGTAAGTGTATTCTCAAATAAACCCTCTTTATTATTTACTTATCCCAACTTTTATAGATATTTTTGCCGCAGAAAATAAATCTCTGCAAACGAAGCGAAGAACAACGGATTCGGGAGTTTTCGAAAGAGTGATTTTTTAAGACAACGGACTGTGGACAACAGACAACGGAAGGAGATAGAAAAAAGTAATTTTTGATTTTTGTTGCATATTAGACTGAAATTTTGTATATTATTTATGACAATAAAAAACAGAAGGATATGAAAGGTATAAATAATAGAAAAAAATTGGAGAGTCTCTTATTTCAAGAAATGGATCTCGCAGAGGAACAAAATGGGGTAAAGGTTACGAAGATATTAGTTGACCTATTCAAGACCGTGATGCTTGAAAAGTATAAGGTTGCATTTAATGAAGAAATGAAGCAAGGAGTGGTACACAAGGAGAATATTGATAAGTATGTTGATTTTTGTTTTTACGAAGCGTGTGTATCATACCGTAAAATGTCAATAATAGGGTTGGGAGATAAAGATAAGGATAACGAGATACAAAAATTAAAGAAGAATTTGTATGAAATAAAAAGAATTGTGTATGAGGGAATAGAGAGTAAAGATGTTCAAATTATAGAATAAAGGAAATCTGGTAGCATAATGTTATTAGGAAAAAAAATCTTATGAATGCATTTGACAGTATAGTTGCTAAAAAGCCTCGGGAAAACGCTGGGGCAATGGCTGCAAATAGGTTTGCTTATCAGCTGGACTGGGGATTAAAACGCCTTCTTGAATTGGAAGAGGAAGGTAAACCATATACTGTCATATTTGATTATCAAGATGATATTCTTGTGCTTGACTCTGACGAGGATCCACAATATATAGATTTCTATCAAGTAAAAACTAATACGGCTGCGGGAGGTTGGAAGAAGAATCAACTGACTCAAGTCAACAAGAAGAAAACCAATGAGAAATCGTCAGAACCCACCTTGTTTGATGAAGTAGATGCAGACGAAGTGGAAGAGGATGAGAAGTATTCGAAAATAACGAAACTGCTCATTCACTCTCTTGACTTCCCGACAGAAGCGCGGGATTTCTTTTTTGTGACAAATGCCAATTTTGGTGGAACGCTCATCAAAGGCGCTAAGCTAAATAGGGCTAAGGAACTGGATTTTGCTGACTTGATTGAGAAAGCCAGAGTGGAGATAAAACAGAGGGTAAAAGAGGAACTGCCAGAAATAGATGATGGTGTGTTTGGGTATTTACACTTTATTAAAAACCAGATGAGCATAGACGATCATGAGGCAACCGTCATAGGTTTTCTGACGAACTTTATCAACAAACATCTGCCAAAGGCTAAAGTATCAGTAAAACCCGTATATGACACCCTGATTGGTGAAATCAGGAAGCGTAATGATTACGAAACGGAACCTAACTCAGTAAAGGACCTGCTTAAACATAAGGCCTTTACCAAAACGCAGTTTCATCAGTTCCTGAAAGGATTGGAAACATTTGAGAACTATGAGGTAAAGAGGACAGCGATACAGAATGTATTGGGACGCTACTTGCCAAACAATGCGGCAGCTAAACGTAGAAGCATACTAAAAAATATAGATGCAATTAAAGAAAACTTCCTTGCTTATGACAACCATGAGTTCCTGCGGCTCTATAAAACGATAGACTTGCTTTTTGATGAGACAACAGGCGATTATAATGAATGGAAATGGGCACAAGAAATTCTAACTCGACTGAAGTGCGAATACAATTTTACAGAGATGCATAGTGATGATTTTCTAATATGCTTGATACTTTATGAAATGTGCTAATAAGAATAACGGCAACCTTAAGGTGTTAATAAGAAGTTTACGTACCAAGAAGTATGAAAAATATACGATTCAAGGAGATTCTCTTTCTGTCGTACAAAGAGAGAAAAGCAAAGAGGATAAACCTCGACAGTGACGTTGTCGTGATTAAAGGGGGGAACGGGACAGGTAAATCGTGCCTCCTGAAGTCCTTGTATGGGGTATTTGGAGCTTCCGTGAACAAATACCCTGAAGGATGGGATCCATTTTTTATTGTGGTGCTTTTGAAATTCCAGATAGACGGCGTGACTTATCGTGCTATGCGGATTGGTAAGGACTTTTACCTTCTTAATCCCGACAAAACTTATTTCTCGGAAACCAATAGCCCAGATGATCAGGCAAAAGCCCTGTCAATGTTGTTTGGCTTTGATTTGTATTACTATTCTGACCAGTCGCAAAAGAAACGTTTGCCCATTGGCTGTTATTTTATGCCTTTCTATATTGATCAGGATTCTGGGTGGCAACAACCGTGGACTTCATTTACACAAGTTGGTAGTGAACAGATGAAGCGTAATGTGATGCTATATTATACGGGTGTGGTGAATTATGATTATTATCTCTCGCAGTCGCACTTGGTTTCTTTGAAAAACGAATACAGGAGATGGAAGAATGAAAAAAAAATTCAGAATAACTTTATCTCCATTATCAGGGAAAAGCTGCAGTCGAATAATACGATGTCACTAACAGAGGAAGCCTTTAAGGAGGAAATTGATTCTTTTGTGACAAAGATTCAGGACCTAAAGGAGAAACAGAACAAAATATTAAAGGAACTGGAAGAACTATATTTTGACAAACTTTTTAAAGAAAGTAGGGTGGCATCCCTCCATGCCAATATCAAGGCCATTGAAGATGACTTTAACTATGCCATCACGCATGAAGATGTGTTGATATGTCCTGTATGTGGAGCGCAGACAGAGAACACGGCATTAGCTCGTCTGAGTATGAACATAGACAAAGAAGATAGTCGTGAACTGATTGTCAAATACAAGATGGAATTGGATGAAATCAATCGAAAAATAGAGCGGGCGAACAAGAAGTCGGAAGAACAGAAAAGTAAGATTGAAGAGATAGAGAAACTTGTAACCACCAGGAAAGAGGAATACACCCTGAAGGAGTATCTTGACAATAAGGTGATAGAGAAATTGCAAATGCTGTTTATAGAGAACGAGCTGGAGTTTGAAGATAACATCCAGCGAGTGGAGGGTGATATTTACAAAGAGGAAGAAAAACTGAAATCACAGAAAGGAACCTGTAGGCTGGAGGAAATTTTGGATGATTTCAATGTTTATTTAAGGACTTACTTCAATGAACTGGGAAGTTCATATGACAAGTTAAAGAATCACGTGTTAGGTGAAAAGATTAAGGGGTCGGGCAGTTCGCACGCCAAAGAAACGCTGGCCTATTTTTTCTCATACCTTACCATTATGTACAAGTATAGTACGCCTGTGATGATGCCCATCGTTATAGATGAGTTCAAGCAGAATGGTACGACAGACCGGAGCATAGACAAGATGATAGGATTTGCCATCAATCACCGCCCAAAGAACGGACAAGTTATTTATTCCATATCGGATGACTATTCAGTGGTTGACGAGAATGTGAAGGTGGTTGCACTGGATGGAGATAGTTTGATGAATGAGGAAGAGTATGTCTCTGTGAGGAATGAGGTAGATGATATTTTGAATAAGAATTTCAGGTTGAAGTAAGCGACTATATAGAGAAAAAACATTGAAATGTGAGAGACAATTGAGGATATAATTTTATAGATAGTTTTGGTGGGGTAATTACCGATTGCAAGAAAAAAAGATTTTGAATGAAATTCTCAAATAGGGAAAGATAAATTACATACATAAAATATTCTAAATAAAATTTATTTCGTATTTTTGTGGTGTGTTGAGTGTTGTTATAGTAAAATGTATATGAAAGAAAATCTGACAATAGCCCAGTTGCGTAGTACTATTTTTGTTCCCTTTAATATTGGTTATACACCTGAAAATTTTAATTCGTTTAGAGATTTGTTGCTTCCTGGAGCTAAATCTTATGGAGTTAACATTCCAGAAATGATTATATCGGGTCAAAACCCAAATCTGCCACAATATGGGATGCCGTGGCGGTTGTTCAAGAAATGTGATAATGAGGGAGATTATAATATTGTTTTCTCTCAAGGCAAGATAGATGTCATTTTGTCTAAAGATGTAAAATATGGTGCAGACATAGAGGAAGAATTTTGTAAAAAGTGTGTAGATTGGTTTTCAAAAATATTGGAAAAACAGGAACAACGTATTGTAACTCGTGTTGCTTATGCTCCTCTGTATGCAATTAGATTAGAAGAGAACACAAAGTCGGATGTTGTCTGGAGCAGATTATTAAAACAAACGATTGTTGATGGAACCCCAATACAAGATGTAAATCTAAATTATCTTTTGAAACGAGAAATTTCATTCGATGGAAATGTCATCCAAATGAATTTATTACATAGCATTTCTGATGGTATGCAAATTAAACAAGACGAATCTGGGCAGAAAACATATCAAGTTGTTCTATTGCAGTTAGATTTGAATAGTATACCTGAAAAAATATTGAACTTGGATTCCAAAGGAATAAACGGCTTTTTTACAGAGATTTTGAATGTAAAAAAAGATTTGATAGAAAAGATTGGAGAATAAATCTAATTGAGGTTATGGAATTAATTGTTTTGTGTGCTTTGTCTACTGCAACGGTACCTATACTACCTAAATGTTTGGATAATGGGATTCGAACAGCATTATATCAAAAAGAGTATTCTATGCATTCTTTTCAGTCAGGAGCCCCAATGGCTTTTTTCCCACAGTTATCAGACTTTTATCAAACACAAAAGAGTATTGAAACGTCAATAGATATCTTGTCAATGAAAATGCAACAGCGATATAAGATTTTACAGCGATTATTTAATGAGAACAATGAAGGTTTTCCCACAGAAAAATTTCGCTATTTTAATCAAATGGCAAACGCGTTGTGCCAGTTAGATTTTGATGACAATGTTTCGTCTTATAATGAATTTGATGAAAGTATAGATACTATTTTAAAACTAAAAAATGGCTTGACATTAAGTGTATCATGCTTTGTTGACGAAGAAATAAATGCTCCAATGGTATTTTCTATTCATAGAGATACGATGTTACTTGTTTCGGACGAATTGCCAGTAGATGAAATAGTAAAAACAATTAAGTCCGTTAGTGCGTAATAGGCAATGAAGGAGATACCGCAACACTATCCTCTTGAAATACTACCATCTCCTTTTTATAAAAAAAGGTTTTCTGTAGAAAAGTTACTTCGTAAGTATGATGCATTGATGGTGGTGAGACTTGTTATGGGGATAAAGGATGATTATATGCTACGAACAGAAGCTGGTAATGAAATCTTGAGTGACAAAGTTTTTAGTAATGTGGCAAATCTTTCTTTGAATTTGGCAGGCGGAAAGTTTGATACGAGTGTCAATGGTCATTTACGTTTTTTACCAAAAAATGATTATGGTAAAAATATCTGGAATGGGGGTTCTGTAAATATAAAAGAGTTTAAATCCAGAGATAGTTATGAAGAATATAATCCTTGTTTTGGACTATGTTTTTATGCTTGCGATATCCACAAGAAGACATTTCCTTTTTTCAAATTTTTTGAGACAAAAAAGGCGCGTGACGAATACCAAAAATCTGTTCTTGCTTCAACGGCAAAATGGGATGGTTCTAATGATGCACGGATTGTCGGTGCTTTTGAAAGCAAAAAAAACAACGTGTCTGTGTATGCGCGTTTAGAATTAAATCATGCTCCAACTAATGGAAATTATTGGCATGTTACGTTAGATACTTATAGACCGTCAGAAACTGATTATGTTCATTCAGATGGGAAAAGACAGAGTGCAGACAAGAGAATGTTTAAAGCTTTAAAGCAAGATTTAATTCAGAAATGTTTTTTCGAAAAGGAAGTGGATTATAATATTTCTCAATGTTATTATATGAGATTTCCATATTGGTTGTTATGTAAGTGTTATTTTTAACAGAGAATATTATTAAGTATGGTATTTCTCTTAATATTATGAACAAAATCATTACATTCCAAACGCACAGCATTATTACATGCGAAGAGTTCGCTTGGTAGAAAAAAGAAATATACCACAACTACACCTTGTATAATTAAGATAATACAATGCCCTCAACCACTTCTTCAAATACCAAACGAATAGCAAAAAATACTATTTTCTTATACATCAGATCTTTGGTTGTGATGGCGGTTGGTATATATACTAGCCGTGTGGTATTACAGGCTCTTGGTGTAGAAGATTATGGTATATATAATGTTATTGGTGGTTTTGTTGCAATGTTTTCCATTTTAAGTGCTTCATTGGTAAATGCAAGCCAACGTTTCATTTCTTTTGAAATGGGAAAGGAAAACCCGCAGATGAATAGAATTTTTTGTGGAACAATGTCTATACATCTGCTTCTTGCTATTGTTGTTTTTATTGTTCTTGAAACATTTGGTTTGTGGTTTTTGAATACACAACTTAATATAGATTCTGAAAGAATGCAGGCTGCTAATTGGGTTTTTCAATGTAGTGTGTTGACTTTTTGTATAAATCTTATTAGTGTTCCTTTTAATGCTTGTATCATAGCACATGAGCGAATGAATGTGTTTGCATATATTAGTATATTTGAGGCTTTTGCAAAATTAGGAATCGTATATTTATTGTGTATTTCATTTTTTGATAAATTAATTTTATATGCAATGTTAATGTTATTGATTGCTTTATCATTGCGAGTGATATATGGTTTATATTGCAAAAAAAAGTTTGATGAATGTCGTTTCTATTTTGTAATAGATAAACCTGTTTTTAAGGATATGTTTCAATTTATTGGATGGAATTTTATCGGAAGCACGGTTGGTATTTTGATTACCCAAGGTATCAGTATCTTGATGAATATTTTCTTCGGAGTTGTTTTGAATGCAGCAAGAGGTTTGGCAGAGCAAATGAATGGAGCAATAAATACTTTTGTTACGAATTTCATGACTGCGTTGAATCCTCAAATAACTAAGAGCTATGCGGCAAAAGATTATGAATATATGAATGCTCTAATGTGTCGAGGAGCAAAATATTCGTCGATACTATATTGGTTTATAACTTTGATTTTTTTTGTGGAAGCAGAAGAAATCATGCAGATATGGCTTGTTGAAGTTCCTCCCTATGCAACAATTTTTCTTCGATTAACAATATTGTGTTCAATTTTCCAGTCGCTTTCTCACACATTATACATTGGAATGCTTGCAACTGGAGATATAAAGATATACCAGATAGTTATGGGTATTATCTATTTTGTTGCTTTTGTACTATGCTATGTATTTTTTAAATTAGGATTTGGACCAGAATTTGGTTATATTTCAACAATTATAGCATATTCTGTCGCAGTTTTGGCACGATTAAAGTTATTAAGTTGGATGATACCAGAATTTTCATCAAGAAATTTTATTACTCAAGTTATAATAAAAACATTTATAGTTATAGTATTGTCAACTACTTTAACTTTTGTAATAAAGAACTTTTTGTCTATATCAAATATTTATTTTGAGGTATTTGTGATGCTTATCGTTTCTATGACAATCGTTGCTATTGCTTCTTATTCACTTGCATTGACGAAGGACGAAAGATGTGTTTTAAATTCATATGTTAAGAACATAGTCAAGAACAGAAAGTGATGTAAAGGAATATAAATGAAGCATGTGAAGTGACAGAGAAATGGAGAACTTACTACAACAATCAACGACCTCATTTGAATATGGTTATATTTAATTATATTTAATTATATTTGTCTAATTTTACTATGTCCCGAAAATGGGAAGGTTACATGTCAAAAAAAAAGAGATGAAAAAAATACTTAAAAGGGCATTAAACTGGATTGTTAAAGGTGTGCCTATAAATAATGTTACTGTAAATATTGTAGAATTATCTCCGAACGAGTTGTTGGCAAATAGACGTGCTTTGATAACAGGTGGTACATCGGGTATTGGTTATGAAATATCAAAATGTTTTTTAAAAGCAGGTGCTAGTGTTGTAATAACAGGAAGGAATTCAAAAAAACTTCAAATTGCATGTGCATC
Source organism: Bacteroidales bacterium (assembly GCA_017516865.1). Lineage (GTDB taxonomy): Bacteria > Bacteroidota > Bacteroidia > Bacteroidales > UBA1715 > UBA1715. Next base: position 281,313 of record JAFXAU010000003.1, on the reverse strand, counting down.
TTTAAAAGAAGAAACAAAAAGTAATAACATCGTTGGGCTGGTTCTTGATAATAGCGATGTGAATTCATTTCAGAATAAGATTAGTGAAATTATGTCGTTTTATGGAGGAGTGGATATTTTAGTCAACAATGCTGGAGTTTTAACATATAATACAATATCTAACGAGGATGAGGAAACCTATGATAAAGTTTTAGATACTAATCTTAAAGGTTTGTTTTTCCTTTCACAGCAAATTGGTCGTTACATGATAGAAAATAAAATTAAAGGAAACATATTGAATGTGGGTTCTTCCTCTTGTATTAGACCAGCAATATCGGCATATACATTATCTAAATGGGGTGTTAGAGGGTTAACTTTGGGACTTGCCAAAGCATTGGCTCCTTATGGAATAACTGTTAATGGAATTGCTCCAGGGCAAACATTGACCGGTATGGTTCCTAATCATGAAGATATAGAAAATATTTATAGAGAGAATATACCTTTGGGACGATATATTTTACCGGAAGAAATTGCCAACATGGCGGTTATGTTAGTAAGTGACATGGGACGGGCAATAATGGGAGACATGGTTTATATGACTGGAGGTGCGGGAATTTTAACTTATGAGGATATTATATATAAATTTTAAATAATAAAATGCAATATTCTAACGAGAAAAATGTTTTATTAATGGTTGCTTTGCTGAAGGCACACGGAATAAGGAAAGTTGTCGCTTCTCCAGGAACGACTAATATAACCTTTGTTGCGAGTCTTACGCATGACCCTTTCTTTCAAGTGTATTCGAGCGTAGATGAACGTTCTGCTGCATATATGGCATGTGGTATGGCTGATGAAAGTGGGGAACCTGTTGTAATTTCATGTACAGGAGCGACTGCATCTCGCAATTATTTCCCAGGGTTGACAGAAGCCTACTATCGCAAGTTACCTATATTGGCGATTACTTCTACACGTGAAGAATGCAAAATCGGGCACTTGATTGATCAGCAAATAGATAGAACCTGTCAACCGAAAGATACCGTCCTTTGTAGTGAACATCTTCAAATAATAAAAGATGATGAAGATTGGTGGAATTGTACTATTAAGGCCAATAGAGCTATATTGGCCTTAAGACATAATGGTGGGGGCCCAGCACATATTAATTTGCCAACTCTTTATAGTCCGTCCTTTGACATTCATATTTTGCCAGAAGTAAGAAAAATTACTAGAATTTATTCATATGATGTTTTTCCTGAGTTGAAAAATCGTGATATTGCGATATTTGTAGGGACTCATCGTAAGATGACAATAGAGGAACAGAACCTGATAGATAGATTTTGTGAAAATTACAATGCTGTTGTTTTTTGTGATACCTGTAGCGGTTATCATGGAAAATATGCCTTACGATTATATGGAAAAAGTGATGAACTTAAAACCGATATTCTTATTCATCTTGGAGAGGTTAGTTGTGTCGCTTATTACTGTAAACCAAATGAAGTATGGAGAGTATGTGAAGATGGAGAATTAAGAGATACTTATAGAAAATTGAAATACGTATTCTCTATGCCACTAAATGTTTTCTTTAATCATTATACGACGGCAGTACATAATGGAATATCAGCAAAGTTTAATACATATAAAAAGAAAGAAGATGTATTCTTTAGTCAAAGTAACGATGTTCCTTTTAGTAACGGTTGGATAGCAAATTACTTACATGACAAGATGCCAGATGGTTGTGCCATTCATTTGGGGATTGTGAGTACTTTCTTTGCATGGAATAGATTGCGGAATAATCCGTCAATAGATTTCTCTTGCAATCAGGGCGGCTTTGGTATTGATGGCAATATATCTACGTTGTTAGGACAATCGTTGGTGAATCCCAATCGATTATACTTTTGCTGTTTGGGAGACTTGGCTTTTTTTTATGATATGAATGTATTAGGGAATAGGCACTTTGGAAACAATGTTAGAATACTATTAATAAATAACGGTCGAGGTGTTATATTTAGAAAACCTGGGAATATGGGTAGCATATTTGGTGATGGCGCAGATGAATATATAAGTGCGGCTAGACATTATGGGAATATGAGTCCGACTTTGGTTCGGGATTATGCTATGAATTTGGGTTTTCAATATTTGTGTGCTAAAACTAAAGAGGAATTTATTGAGAATGCACATATTTTTATTAACCCTCAAATGTTAGAAAAGCCGATTTTGTTTGAGGCGTTCACGGAGGTGAATGATGAAATACAAGGAGATAATATACATTCTTCTATGGACTTCAAAAATAAAATACGTAGTTTACTTGGGGATAATATTTATGACTCTTTGCGAACTATAATTAAAGGCGATACAAAAGGGAAAATGGGGGTTGATATTGGAAGCAATAAAAAACACTAAAATACAAATGAAAGTCATTCGAGATAAAAAATAAATTGATGGGGCTTATAGATAAGATTAAGTATAGATTACGTTGGCTGAGTTTTTCTCGGAAATTTGGTTCTGCAAAGAGCTATGTTAGCATTGGAGAAAATGTTACTTTTCAAAATCCTGATACAATTCATTTTGGTAAGGGAGTCGGAATAGGAAAGTGTACATATTTCTTACCTCTTAAAAAATATGCAGGAAAAATATATACACCTAAAATTACAATAGGTGATGGGTGTTGGATAGGAATACGGAATTCTTTTGCAGCTATACATGGAATCGAAATAGGAAATAATGTTTTATTTGCTGGTTATGTACATATAACAGATCATTCACATGGGTATGAGGATATAGAAAAACCTATAGCGGAACAGTGTCTTATTTCAAAAGGGCCAGTTGTGATAGAGGATCAGTGTTGGCTTGGATTTGGATGCGAAATATTATCGGGGGTTCATATAGGAAAACATTCTATTGTGGCAGCAAGATCTGTGGTGACAAAGAATGTTCCTGCATATAGTATAGTTGCGGGAAATCCTGCTCAAATAGTAAAAAGATATAACTTTGAATCAAAACAATGGGAACGGGTAAAAAAATAAAAAAATACGTTTTAATCTCAGGATTTGATACACATGATAATAATCGTGGAACTGCAGCTTTGGGATATGGTGCTATATCATTTTGTGCCCAGAAGGGATATCTAACTGATGGGCAGGAAATACTAACATTAAGAACAACAAAAAAAATATGGAAACATCAAGAAGATATTATAGAGGAATATAAAATAGGAGATAAAGTATGGTGCCATAGAATTAAATATGTATCTGCATATGCACATAAGATTTTAAAAACTATAGGAATATATATTCCCTTTTCTACATACGGAAAGATTATTCGTGAGATTCAGTTGGTGGCAGCGATAAATGGAGGTGATGGATTTTCTGATATTTATGGCAGGCAGACTTTTTATAATCGATTGCCAGATATAAAATTTGCAATGAAAATGGAGATTCCTCTTGTGTTCTTGCCTCAAACATTGGGTCCATTTGAAGAGGAATCAAATTATAAACTTGCAGAAAATATTTTAAAATATGCTACTAAGGTTTTTATCCGTGACGATAAATTCGTTGAGCAATTGAATAAAATGGGGGTCGATTATACAGAGACAAAAGATCTTTCTGCATATATGCAACCAGAATCGTGGGACATAGAGATTAAAACAAATAGCGTGGGGATTAATGTGAGTGGTTTGTGTTATAGTAATACGTTTCGCTCGTTAAGAGGCCTGTTCTCCTTATATCCAGATTTGATAGAGCGGTTGATTGTATATTTTAGAAATGAGGGTAAAACGGTGTACCTTATTCCTCATTCGTATCATTATGATGATCCAGAACCTTCAAATGATGATATAGACGCATGCAGAATGGCTTATAATAGATTGGAGGATAAAACTAACGTCATACTTCTTGATGATGATCTAACATCTCCACAAATAAAATATGTTATCAGTAAAATGTCTTTTTTTATAGGTACACGTATGCATTCCAACTTTGCGGCAATCTATACACATGTTCCTGTTTTTGGACTTGCATATAGTTACAAATTTGCGGGTGCCTTTGATGCAAATGGTTTGAGTGGAGAAAAACAAACAGCTATGATTAACAATATTACAGCTGAAGATGTTGAAAATATTATAACTAAAATAGTCAAATTTTATAAATCAATATAATTATGTCAAAACCAAGATTGATAGCTTTTTATTTGCCTCAGTTCTATCCGACACCAGAAAATGATGAATGGTGGGGAAAAGGTTTTACGGAGTGGACGAATGTAGGAAGAGCAAAACCATTATTCAAAGGACATTATCAACCTCGTGTGCCAGCTGATTTAGGGTATTATGATTTGCGTATTCCTGAGATTAGAATACAACAGGCTGAATTAGCCAAAGAGGCAGGTATAGAAGGTTTTTGTTATTGGCATTATTGGTTTGCGGGTCAGAGATTATTAGATAAAGTTTTTTATGAGGTTGTTGAAACAGGTGTTCCGGATTTTCCATTTTGTCTTTGCTGGGCGAATCATTCATGGAAAGCGAAAACATGGGATCATAAAATTCCAGATAAAATGCTGAAAGAGCAAACTTATCCTGGAATGGAGGATTATAAGAACCATTTTTATGCAATGTTACCTGCATTTAAAGACTCTCGATATATAAAAATTGGGGGAAAGTTACTTTTTGGAATATTTGCACCACTGGATATTCCAGATTTTGTGGTATTTAAAGAGTATTGGAATCGTTTGGCTAATGAAAATGGATTAGAAGGATTTCATTTCTTTGCATATAATCCGAAACCAGTAAAAACACCTGAAATACAGAAGAAGAACTTTGATTCTGTAGTTGAGGATGCTTATTCTGAGGCAATTGTCAATAGAAGTAATAAAATAGTTTATTTTTTTAAGATGTTTTCAAAGTATGTTTTAAGACGTCCTTTGATAACAAAATATTCAAGATATGTAAAATATTGTTTGCAATCAGTATCTTTAGAAGAAAATATTTTCCCTTGTATTCTTCCGAATTATGATCACACGCCACGTTCAGGAAGAAAAGGGTTGTTGTTGCATAATTCAACACCTGAATTGTGGGGGCATCTTTTGAAAGGTGTGATAAAAAACAGACAAAATGTTAATTTTAAGAAAGAAGATAGTAATTTAATTTTTATCAAATCATGGAATGAATGGGGAGAAGGCAATTATATGGAACCAGATTTAAAATATGGTAAAAAATATATAATAAAAACAAGACAATCAATTGAGAAGAATGATTAAGAAAGTCTTATATGGTTTTGAACATTATTTTTTGTTTTTTGTAATAAGTAGTATTATCTCTATTATTACAGGGAAAGGATATATTATGAGTATACTTTTCCCTTGTATGACATATATGATTGTTTTTACAAAATGCAGACGTTTAAAACTTACTATTTTTGATGTTCTTTTCTTTATTATTTTTTTTGTAATGATTCTCTCATGGATATTGAATAGTTATTCAAATAAGAATATCCTGATTTTTCGATGTTTTATGGGGGAATGTTCATATATGGCTGCTTACTTTATTGGGAAGAAATATGGATTTAATATCTTTTCAAATATAATTGAGAACTCATATGTTATCTTAATTATATGTAACATTTTAGGTATTATATTTTTCTTCAAATCACCTGGCGCATGGTATATGTCTCAAAATATTGAGCTATATGATGAATTGGGATATGAGGGTATGGTGTATGAGGCAATGAGAATGAAATCAATTTTCTCGTCACCATATGTGTTGGCCTATTTTAATTCTATAGTTATAATGTATATATTGTCACAACTCCCTAATATTAGTGAGAAAAAATATTGGGGGTATCTAGTGATATTACTGGTTGGATTGCTTTTTTGTATGATGCGTGCTCCATTTGTATGTATGTTGTTTGGAAGTTTATTGCTTTTGTACCATAATAGAAAATATGTGAACCTAAAAATTATTCGATACTTTATTATTGGATTGTTATTACTTCTAATTTTATTATATGGCGGAAAAATGCTTGTGAATGTTGATGTTCTTAATTTTTTCGATGCAAAAGTCCAGTCTGTTTCACATGGGTTGGATGTGCTAGTGAGTGAACGTGTTAACCTATATAATTTTAATTATTCTTTATTTGGGGATGGTGCGGGACGTCATGCTATATATGTAGACGATTATAATCCTAGAACCTCAATACGAGATAGTGAATATATTCGTCTATTAGTTGAATTGGGTTATATTGGGATAGTTATTTATGTCTTATTTTTTGTTATGCTAATAGTGAAATGTATCAAATATTTTAAATACTTATCTTTTGATTTATGCGTGATTATGTTTTATTTTATAACAATGATTGGAGCTGATTCGTTATCAACTCCTGATAAACACTCGTTGCTTTTTTGGTTGGTTGTTGGGCACGTATCCGTATTCCCCCTAAAAAAAAATTATGATACAGATTGAATTTAGATAAAATAGTAAAAATGAATAATCCACAACTTTCAATAGTTATTGCAACATATAATTCATTCCAAACAATAGCAAGGGCTTTGGATAGTGTAAGGTATCAATCTTTTCAGGATTGGGAGTGTATTGTTGTAGATGGTGCTTCTACAGATGATACGATCAAAATAGTTGCTGAATATGCGCAAGAAGATTCTCGATTTAGATATGTTTCCGAAAAAGATAATGGCATCTATGATGCCTTTAATAAAGGATGGAAAATGGCAAAGGGAGAATGGATTCATTATTTGGGAAGTGATGATTGGGTTACGGAGAATGGATTTCATGAAATAATGTGTGAAAATTATGAAAATATAGGTGTAATTACGGGAGACGTATGGTATGTTAAACCCAATGGACAAAAACAAATTGTGAAATCTATGGGATGGTTAGGTAGTCATCAAGGAAAATTAGTTAGACGATTTTTGTTGCATGACATGGACGGTTTTAACGAAAACTATAGGATTAAGGCAGATTGGGATTTATTACTTCGTATGCAGAAAAAAAACATTACAATTAAAAATATACCTGTTGTTATTGCTTATTTTTCAGGAGAGGGAATTTCTCAAAGTTCCATCTGGCAATCATCAAAAGAAACATATTATATATTAAGATCGAATGGTGCAAGTGTATTTTATAGTACATATAAATTTCTGTATGATTTAACGTATAAAACGACAAGATTTTTGTATCATAAAATTCTCTTGTGTTTTGAAAAATGTAAATAAAATGGCTGAATATAAAGAACTTCCGTTGGTATCGGTTTGTTTATCAATGTATAAGGTGGAAAACTATATTTCGAAATGTTTGGACTCCATCCTTTCACAGACGTATTCTAATCTTGAGGTTATAGTTGTTGATGATGGATCCCCCGATAGATCTGGAGAAATAGCAGAAGATTATGCAAAAAAGGATTCACGTGTAAAAGTTGTTCATCAACAAAATATGGGTTTGGGGGGAGGACGTAATACAGGTATTCAAAATGCAACTGGTGATTATATAACTTTTGTGGATAGTGATGATTGGCTTATGTCAGATTTCATTGAATATATGATATCACTTATCCGAAAAACAAATGCAGATTTCGTTCTTTCCAAAAATTGTTATACAACAAGTGATATGCAGCAGGTTGTAACTTCAGAAATTGAAATTTGGGACTCAGAAAAAGCTATCGCAGAGTTTTTTTATCCACGAATTCGTCTTGGGGCATGGAATAAACTATATAGGATGGATTTTCTCAGGAAAAATGATTTGTGGTTTGTTCCTGAACTTAAAACAGGTGAAGGACTTCAATTTATTACCCATGTTGCAAGTGTAGCAAAAACAATAGGTGTTGGTAATTATAAGGCATATGTATATCGGTTAAATAATCCAAGTTCTGCAACGACAGCTGCAAATGTGGAGCGTCAGGGGAAGGGGGCATTGGAGACAATGGATTATATACAGAGACACCTTTCAATGGATTCACCTGTGGTTCAAAAGGCATATAAATGGCATTTGTGGAATTGTTATCGTTATTGTCTTCGGCAAATTATATGTTCTTCTCTACAATCAGATTATTCTGAATTAGCAAGAAAATGTCGTCGCAATATGAGAAAATATGCATTTGCAGCATTTTTGTCAGATGTATCTATTAGCCATCGACTAATAGTGCTATTATTGTGTATTGCTCCTAATACGGGGATAAAATTATTGGAAGGAAGAAAAAAACGACAATTAAAAAGTGGACTTTAGTTATGGATATAAAGGTTATAACACGTCATGCTCCAAGTAATTACGGCTCGCTTTTACAGTCGATTGCTACTCTTTGTGTTTTGAAGGAATTAGGACATCAGGCGAAAATTATTGATTATGTTCGGTTTGATGAAATTGGTTTCCGAAAGGTGCAAACTGAGGCAAGACTAAAAAGTCATAATATTTTTAAAAGGATACTTTATTTAGTAGTTCGTTATCCTATTGAAAAATATGCAGAATTGCGATTTGATAACATGCGAAGAAAGTATCTGTCGCTGACGCCCAAATATCACACGTCTCAAGAATTGGAGAATTTACATGCTGATATTTTTCTTACAGGAAGTGATCAGGTATGGGGACCAATTGTTAATGGAACATATGATTCTGCTTATTTCCTTTCTTTTGTAAATAAATCCGTTAAAGTTAGTTATGCCGCAAGTTTTGGTAGGGATGTTTTTGATTTGTCAACGCAGGTGCAATATAAAGAAATGTTGAGTTCATATAAGGGGATAACCGTTAGAGAAGATAGTGCGGTTAAACTCTTGCACGAATTGAACATAGATTGTTTGGGCCAAGTTCTTGATCCTACATTGTTATTATCTAAAAAGAGATGGTGTAAATTATTAGATATAGATGAAACTTTACCGTCTGGCAAACCTTATATTCTTGTTTATCAGATACATAATGATAGAAATTTGTCGAATTATGCTATTCGTTTGTCTCAAAATAAAAACATACGTTTAGTTCGAGTAAATCCTTTTTTTCATCAAATTACCCGAGGTGGATATTTCATATGTTGTCCAGAATTAAAGGATTTTATATCATTAATTATGAATGCGACATATATTGTGACCGACTCATTTCATGGTACGTGTTTTTCAATTATATTCAACAAACAATTTGTTGAAATATTGCCAAATAATAAAACAGGAACTCGTAATATGTCTTTGTTACAATTATTTGATTTGTCATCTCGTGTAGTTTCAAAATATTCAGATTTCTCTATTGTAGATCATAATATACAATACGACAATGTGAACAAATTGTTGGAATACGCTAGAATAGATAGTTTAAATAAAATGAAGATGCTATTAAAATAATTGTAGGAAATGATACGAGTGTTGCAGGTTGTTAGTAATATGGATCGAGCAGGAATAGAAACCATGCTTATGAATTATTATCGTCATATTGATCGAAAAGAAATACAATTTGATTTTTTATGTAATAAATCAAAACCAGGAGCATATGATGATGAGATAATTTCTTTGGGCGGAAAGATTTTTCACACACCAGGGTTAAATCCATTTAAGTATTTTCAATACTTGAAATATATGAAGCAATTATTTTCCCTGCACCCAGAATATACAATTATTCATGCTCATAATGATGCTTTTGTGACTTATTCTCTTTTTGCTGCGAAAATGAATTTGATAAAAAATAGGATCGCTCATGTCCATAGTGCAGCATTTACGTTTGACTATAAATGGCCTCTTAAAGTGGTATGTCGTTTTTTTATAAAAAAAGTATGTTCCCAAAAGTGGGCATGTGGGGAGAAGGCGGCATTGTTTTACTATGGTAGTCTGTCCGATGTTCATATACATAATAATGCAATTGAAGTTCAACAATATGTTTATAATGAATCTGATAGGGTAAGAATAAGGGAAAAATATCAGTTACAGGACAATATAGTTATAGGACATATTGGCCGTTTTATGAAACAAAAGAATCATAGTTTTTTAATAGATATATTTAAGGAAATACATGAACGAGAACCTCGTGCCAAGTTGGTTTTGTTGGGTGATGGTGTTCGAGAAAAAATGATAAAAAAGAAAGTTCATAAAATGTCTCTTGATGAATCTGTGATGTTTGTTGGTAATGTTGGAAATGCAAGAGAATGGTACCAAGCATTCGATTTATTTTTGTTGCCATCAATTTGGGAGGGGTTACCGTTGGTCGGGATAGAAGCTCAAGCATCAGATTTGCCTTGTGTTTTTTCCAGTGATGTTACCAAAGAAGTCCAAATATTACCAACTTCTATTTTTTTAAGTCGGAAATTATCTTGTAAAATATGGGCTGAGAAATGTTTAGATCTGATGAGATCCCCAAAAACACGATGTGATCGGACGATAGAAATTCAAAAAGCTGGTTTTGATATAGAAATCGAAGCAAAGAAATTAGAGTTAATCTATAAATCAATGAGATGAAAATAGTCGTTACTGGCACACGTGGCATTCCAAACATTATGGGCGGAGTGGAAACCCATTGCGAGGAGTTGTTTCCACGTATTGCTGCAAAAGGTTATGATGTAACGGTAATTCGGAGACAGAGTTATGCCCAAGATTCGCTTACGGAATGGAAAGGGGTTGCATTGGTCGATGTCAAGACACCCAAGAAAAAGTCATTCGAAGCTATAATTCATACTTTTCGGGCAATCAATAAGGCAAAGAAAATGAAGGCGGACGTACTTCATATCCATGCCATAGGTCCGGCGTTGCTTGTGCTGTATGCAAAATTGCTTGGGATGAAAGTGGTGTTCACGCATCATGGAATGGATTACGACAGGGACAAGTGGGGATTTTTCGCCAAAACAATGCTCAAGTTGGGTGAACGCATGGGCTGTATGTTTGCCGACCATGTGATTGTGATTAGCAATGTGATTAAGACCGTTGTGGAGCAGAAACATAAACGGACAAAAAATATACATCTCGTTTATAACGGAGTCCCACAACCGGAGATTTGTAGTTATCCTGAGTATTTCGAAGAACTCGGAATAGAAGAAGGAAAATATATTTTAGGAATGTGCCGCTTTGTGCCCGAGAAGAATTTGCATCATTTGGTGGAGGCATTCTCAAAGATTGAATCAAATGGCTGTAAGTTGGTATTGGCAGGAGATACGGACTTTGAAGATGAATATTCTTTAAATCTTAAAAAATCAGCACGAGAGCAGGGAGTGATATTGACAGGTTTTATCAAGGGAAAGAAATTACATTCGCTTCTTTCACATGCTCGATGTTTTGTACTGCCGTCAAGTCATGAGGGACTGCCCATTGCGTTGTTGGAGGCAATGAGCTACGGCATAAACACATTGGTAAGTGACATACCGGCAAATAAAGAAGTCGGATTAAGTCCATCACATTATTTTCAATGTGGCAATATTCAGGAACTTTCGGATAAACTACAGCAGATTGTAACATCGCCCCAACAGACCATACAATATGATATGGAAAAATATGATTGGGATAAAATAGCCGATGAGATTGTAGAGATATACAAGAACCTTGGTTACAAATCATAATAGAAATTATCAAGGTTTGTTCTAAAACCAATGTAATATAACCATTGATTTTTAGGCGCTTCTAATTCGGAAGATTGTCTTCTGTGAGAAATACCGAACGTAACGTTCATTGCCGAGTTTGGATTAAGAAGATATGAAACGGCAAAGTCGCTATAGGTGATGATGTTTCGATTGCCGCTCTGAGTTGTCGCATTGTTGTTGTCTTGACTACGTGTGACAATAGTTTTTGCTATGTTTCCCCCCATGTTACTATTGGTAGTATCTTTACCATACACAAGATACTCGTATTTCATCTGTAAAAAGATGCGTTTCCAGTTGTAGTGTAGAAACGAGACGGATTCATACAGATTTGCCCCGCGAGGGTGCGCCAACGGTTGTTTCGCATGGTTGTATGCTTCGGAACGAGTTTCGTGGGCATACATAAACGGTCTGATATAGTTGAATTCCGTCTGAAAATCAAGATTTTTGATTTTGGCTATGTCAAAGGTCTTGTAACCGATTTGAAAGGCATATCTATTCCCCCAATAGCCATTCCCTTTAAACAATTCTTTTCTTTTGCAATTATTGGTATTTAGAACTATCTGGCTATAGAGAACGTGATTTTTCCAAAGAGTCATTTTTTCGTTTAATCCTATAATACAATTGTCTTTTGCCCCTTTGGCATTTTCTTGAGGCATCACGAACGGAAGAGGGTTGAGGTAGTGTAGGTTGAAGTTTCCAGTATTTGTACTATCGCTGCCCGTCATAATGGCTTGGAAAAATCCTATGGCAAATTGAGGACAGACAATCCAATCAAAGTAATGTATCGTGTTCCACTTGATGCTGTAACGGACAAAAACTTTGTGATTTTGTTGTATGTAGTATTGTTGAGCCCATAGCAACATATATTTGATTGGACCTATGTTTGTCGTTATTTTGCAATAGGGATAGTTTAATGAATTGTCGGATAATAATAATGAACGATAGCCATCGCCAATAAAACTTTTTCCGTGTCCCAATTGAAATGCGAGATGTTTATTGGGTATAAATGACGCGTATCCTTCAGCATAAGCATAGTCAAGAACCGTCCCATCACCTAATTTTCGAGGACTGCACATTCCAGGAACGATGCCAAATTCGGAGATGATATTTCTGCGGTAGTCGGAATAGTCCGATTGGATTTCGTGGAAGGCAGTGTAGAAATAAACCTTGTCGGTAATGTTTCCATTGATAAAAACGCCTCGGTCGTTTATCCAGCCTGTCTTGTCGTTGTTTTCGCCATTGTGGTTGGATAGTTCAAAGTTGAAAGTTGGATTTATTGTAAAGTTGAAGTCTTTGGACTTGTATTGAATAATATTGTTGTTGAGAGCATAATTCAGTACCTTGTTTTTACAATGTTTCACGTATAAAGTGTCAATGTTGACAATAGTATTGACTTCGTTCACATCGTATGGCTTAACAGAGGTATGAAACCTGCTCTCGGAGTTATAGAGAAACCTGTCGTAAGGCATATAAGAATGGCAGTTGAATACAGAATTATTTTGGCACCAACATGTTGTGCTCAATAATATCAGTATGCCTTGCCCAAGTAATTTTCTCATAAACTCGTAATCTGCTACAAAAATAGTAATTGTTTAGTTCACAATTAAAAATCATAATAGAAAATAGTGAGGTATAAGTTGAGAGTGGAAAGTTGAGAGACGAGAGAAAAGCGGTCGGCAAGGGGATTGTCGGCCGTTTTTTGTTTATGGACATTTTATTCAATAAAATATATTTGTAAATTGAATTATAAGGGAAAAATCCTGTATTTTTGTGCAAAATAATGAGTGATAATGAAAACAGCCTTTATAACAGGAGTGACCGGTCAGGACGGTTCGTATTTAGCAGAGTTCTTATTGGAGAAAGGATATGACGTACATGGTATGATACGCCGTACGTCGTCGGACTTCCGTGAGCGAATAGCTCATCTTGAGGGAAAACCGCATTTCCATCTTCATTTTGGTCACATGGGTGATTCCATGAGTCTGTTGCAGATAATCAAGAAAGTTCAGCCAGACGAAATTTATAACCTTGCGGCACAAAGTCACGTACAGGTAAGTTTCGATTCTCCAGAATTTACGGCAGATGTCGATGCGACTGGTGTGTTGCGTGTGTTGGAAGCGGTTCGTCAGTGCGGATTGGAAAAAACATGCAGAATCTATCAGGCATCCACTTCGGAATTGTATGGCAAGGTGGAGGAAGTTCCACAAAATGAGAACACGCCGTTCCACCCATATAGTCCGTATGCCGTTGCCAAGCAATATGGATTCTGGATTGTGAAAGAATATCGTGAGGCGTACAATATGTATTGCTGTTCAGGTATCTTGTTCAACCACGAGAGCGAACGCCGTGGCGAGACGTTCGTCACACGCAAGATAACCCTTGCCGCTGCCCGTATTGCTCAAGGAAAACAAGATACATTGTATCTCGGAAACTTGGATTCTCTTCGCGACTGGGGCTATGCCAAGGATTATGTGGAATGTATGTGGTTGATACTGCAACATGACAAACCGGAAGATTTCGTCATCGCAACAGGCGTGCAACATAGTGTACGCGAATTCTGTCAGCTGGCGTTCCATTATGCAGGCATAGAACTTGAATTCAAGGGCGAAGGCATAAACGAGAAAGGGTACGACAAGAAGACTGGAAAATGTATGGTTGAGGTCAGCGAAGACTTTTACCGTCCAACCGATGTGGTAAACCTTTGGGGCGACCCTACAAAAGCCCGTGCCGAACTCGGTTGGAATCCGCAGAAGACCAGTTTCGAAGACCTTGTCCGTATAATGGTGGAACACGATATGGAGAAAGTTGCCGTAGAACGTGCGTCGGACCATATTCGTATGAACTTGGCCGAGTATTTGGAGAAGGGGATTGTGAAGTAGTTGAGAGTTGAGAGTTGAGAGACGAGAGACGAGAGTTGAAAGTTGAGAGAGGATGGAGGTGTTTTCATATAAAAAATTGCATGTATATACGAAGATTCAGAATTGGATTTTAATGGTATATGCTTTGATGGAAAAATTTCCAAAGGAGGAAACTTATGCTCTCGGTGATCAACTTCGTCGTGCGGCAGTGTCGGTCGTCTCTAATATTGCGGAAGGTTCAAGTCGTTCTTCAAAAAATGAGTTTAAACATTTTGTGGAAATAGGTTACGGTTCGCTGATGGAGTCTCAATGTCAATTAGAATTAGCATGTTTATTACAATATATAACAAAAGAAGAGTTGCAGGAAATAGAGAAGCATACGGTAGAAATTGCTAAAATGCTTTCAGGTTTGAGAAATTCTTTGAAATCTTCCAATAACACTTAACTATAGTCTTTCGTCTTTAATCTTTAGTCTTTCGTCTTTAGTCTATCAACTATATGGAAAAAAACAGTAAAATATACGTCGCAGGTCACCGAGGAATGGTGGGTTCGGCAATTGTACGTGAATTGACACGTCAGGGATATACCAATATCATAACAAGAACGCATAAGGAGTTGGATTTAACTCGTCAGGATGCAGTAGAGGCATTCTTCGCCGAAGAGAAACCTGAATATGTGTTTCTTGCCGCCGCAAAGGTTGGAGGCATCGTTGCCAATCAGTCGGCATTGGCAGATTTTATGTACGAGAATATGATTCTCGAAATGAATGTGATTCATTCCGCTTGGAAAAATGGCTGTAAGAAGTTGGAATTTCTTGGCTCAAGCTGTATTTATCCTCGTATGGCTCCACAGCCAATGAAGGAATCTTGTCTGTTGACATCTGAATTAGAGAAGACGAATGAAGCGTATGCTTTGGCAAAAATATCGGGATTGAAATTTTGCGAGTTTTTGAACCGTCAGTACGGGACGGATTATATATCGGTTATGCCGACGAATCTTTATGGTCCCAACGACAACTATCATCCAGAGCATTCGCACGTTTTGCCCGCGTTGATTCGTCGTTTCCACGAGGCAAAAGTGGCTGGTCTGCCAAGCGTGACTTGTTGGGGCGATGGTTCACCATTGCGTGAATTCTTGTATGTTGACGATTTGGCAAATCTCTGTGTTTTCTTGATGAACAATTATTCAGGGAACGAGACCGTGAATGCCGGAACGGGTAAGGAACTTACAATTAAGGCATTGACCGAGTTGGTTGCAAAAGTTGTCGGTTACGTTGGCGAAATAAAATGGGATACAACACGTCCTAATGGTACTCCACGTAAGTTGTTAGATGTTTCGAAAGCAGAAAAACTCGGTTGGAAATATAAGACGGAATTGGAAGACGGAATCCGACTTTCGTACGAAGATTTCTTGAATAATCCGATGAGAGCGGAGAGGTAGGGGAGCGGAGAGTTGAGAGTTAAGAGACGAGAGTTGAGAGTTAAGAGACGAGAGTTGAAAGTTGAGAGCGGTCGGCAAGGGATTGTCGGCCGTTTTTTTGTTTTTGAAGGGTACAAAAAATACAAGGACTTGTATTTTGTTTCTGAAATGTTGTAATTTTGCAGCGTTTTGGAAATAAATACAATGACATACACATATTTTTATTCTCAATGGCATCGGCTCGCTTGTTTTTCTATAGAACAAGTAAAAGCGATATATCCTGCATTTAATAGGTCAAACTTTCATCAGTGGCAGAAGAACGGGTACATCATTTCGTTGCGGAAAGGGTGGTATGCCTTTGCAGATATAATTCATGAACCTGATTATGCACGTTATTTTGCAAACAAAATATATTCCCCGTCGTATATCAGCTTACACACGGCATTGTCGTTCTACGGCATTATTCCAGAGGCGGTGATAGCAATAACAAGTGTGACTACACAAAAGACCTGCTCCTACAATAATGAATTTGGTCAATATACGTATCAGACAATTCAACCGGATTTGTATTGGGGTTTTGAACCAAAGACTATGCTTGACGGAAAGCAGTATATGATGGCTGTTCCGGAAAAAGCCATCATGGATCTGTTGTATTTGTATCCACAATATAGAACAGAAGACGACTTTAGAGATTTGCGCTTGGACGAAGATTGGCTACATGATGAATTAGACAAGAGTCGTTTGGAAGATTTCGCTACAAGAATTGGCAGTCATGCCGTGACAAGCCGACTGCGTTTATTATATAAAGCATACGATTTATGATTGATATGATGTACATTCGCGGGTTTTATCCTCCGCATATTGCCGACAATGCCGTATTTCAGAAACATATTCTAAAAGAATACGTGGAATTGCTCGCATTGGAATGGATTACTCGCTCCGAGTATGCAAAAAAAATGGTATTTATAGGAGGTACTTGTTTACGATTGGTGTATGGTATAGACAGATTCTCCGAAGATTTGGATTTCGACTGTAAGGAGCTGGGCGCAGACGATTTTCACCAAATGACGGAGAAACTGATTGCGTATCTTCGTCTGCAGGGACTACGGGCAGAATTACGTGCAAAAGACAGCAGTCGTCTGACGGCATATCGTAGCAATGTCTATTTCCCTGAATTATTGTTTGATTTACAGTTAACTGGACATAGGGAGGAACGGTTTTTAATGAAGATAGAAGCCCAGAATCAGGGCGTTGACTATAAAAGAGAACAGGCAATTGTACAGCGCAATTCGTTTTTGTTTCCTGTTGCCGTACCTCCAATAGGTGTGCTGTTGTCTATGAAAATTTCAGCGTTGTTGGCACGGCAAAAAGGTCGAGATTTCTATGATGTTATGTTTTTATGGTCAAGAACAAAGCCGGATTATTCGTTTTTGAGACAACGAGTTGATATTGAAGACGAAACGATACTGAAGACAAGAATACAAGATATGCTTCGAACGGTGAATATAAACGAGAAACGTCGTGATTTTGAACATTTGTTGTTCGACAGTCGTAGAAGTGAACAGATTCTGTATTTTGATAAGTTGATTCTCGAGAGTTGAGAGACGAGAGTTGAAAGTTGAGTGCGGCTGGCAAGGGGATTGTCGGCCGTTTTTGTTTTTGAAGGTGTAAACTTCCGCGTAAAATCACACATTGTATGTAAGATTTTGGCGTAAAATCTATACTTATACTGCCTGATTTTGACGTAAAATCTGGTAGTAAGGTGCAAGATTTCGGCGTAAAATCGGGAGTTGTAGTTCTGATTTTGGCGTAAATTTTGGATTTTGTTCGGCGGAATGACGGGCAATGAGTTCGAGAGTCTTGTCGTTTCCGAGATATACAAGCAGGCCAACAATATCCGTGCGAATGTGAATTTCTACCACTTACGCACCCATGATGGCAAAGAGGTTGATTTACTGATAGAAACGCAGGACGGCTATTACGCCTTCGAGATTAAGATGGCGGAGCACGTCTCGGCTACTGATGCGCGGCACCTGCGCAATTTGCAGGAGTTTCTCGACAAGCCGCTGCTACACTCGTTTCTGCTCTCGAACGACAACCAGACGCACCAGTTTTCGGATTCAATAACTGCGGTTAGTGCCGCATATTTCTTGGGCTGAGATTTGGTGATGAGTCCTTTTTGCATGTCGTAATGCCTGCGATTTTTGGAAAAAGAATTATGAGGCAGGGAAGAATTATGAGGAGTTTTATGCAATGCTTAGTTTATAGAAGAGAGTTGAGAGAGGAGAGTTGAAAGTTGAGAGGCGAGAGATTTTAAAAAATAAATAGCAAACTACAGTTTATTAGAAAGAAAACGTATATTTGTAGAGACGTTGCGCGCAACGTCTCTACAGGAAATAGAATATGTCAGATGTAGCAATTAAAATAGAAAACGTTTCCAAGCAATACCGTTTAGGTCTTGTCTCCACTGGCACGTTGTCGCACGACTTGAACCGTTGGTGGGCTACGAAGGTTATGCGCAAGGAAGACCCCTATCTGAAGATTGGCGAGGTGAACGACCGCACTACAAAGGGCTCTTCCGACTATGTGTGGGCGTTGAAGGACATAAATATGGAGATTAAGCAGGGCGACGTGGTGGGAATCATTGGCAAGAACGGTGCGGGAAAATCCACGTTGCTGAAGCTGCTCTCGCGGGTGACTGCTCCCACAACAGGCACTATTTCGTACAAAGGCCGTATTGCCTCGTTGCTCGAGGTTGGCACAGGTTTTCATCCCGAACTTACAGGCCGTGAGAACATTTATATGAACGGAGCCATAATGGGTATGAACAAGGCGGAGATAACCCGTAAACTCGATGAAATTGTTGATTTCTCTGGTTGCGAACGTTATCTTGATACGCCCGTGAAACGCTATTCCAGCGGTATGACCGTGCGTCTGGGCTTTGCCATTGCCGCTCACATAGAACCCGATATTCTTGTGGTTGACGAAGTCCTTGCCGTAGGCGATGCCGAGTTCCAGAAAAAAGCCATTGGCAAAATGCAGGACGTGAGCAGGGGAGAAGGAAGAACCGTGCTGTTTGTGAGTCATAATATGGCGGCGGTGAGAAATTTATGCAAAAATGGAGTGATTCTTGAAAACGGATTGTTGAAATATTCTGGAGATGTCACTAATGCAATTGATAAATATTTGTCTCAAGCGTCAAATAGAGGAATAAATAATAATTCATGGTCAGAGAAAAACGCTCCAGGAAATGATATAATACGTGTAAAAAATGCATATGTAAAGGTTGAGTCCGAATATATAACGGTTAAGACGGAGTTTAATTTGATAACGGAATTTTGGTGTTTACAAGATGATATTCCTATTAATATAAGTATGCATCTATATGATACGAATTCTTTGTGCGTGTTTGCCATAGTAACACCTGTTGTTAGATTATCAAAAGGATTACATAAATCAAGAATAAAAATTCCTGCTAATTTTATGAATGATGGAGCTTATGTGGTTAATAATATGTTTGTTTCAAATTCCAAACCAATTTTTTACCATGAAAATGCTAATTCATTTGAAGTTGTTGAGGATAGAGACGGAATTGGGTGGTTTGGAAAATGGCCTGGGGCTATTCGTCCAACGTTTGTGGAAACAGAATTAAAATAGATTAAAATGGAAAGTTTCATAACAAGATTATTCAATGAAATAGTCGAGAACCTGAGAAATGATTATAGTGATAATTATGATATAGATAGATTTGGAAAAGAACCGAAAAAGAAAATGTCATTAAAGACAAGGTTGTTTTCTGTTATAAAGAAGAAAAAGTATGTTATTGATGATGATCAAATAAAGCGATTCCAAGGTCTAGATAAGTACTATGATCGAATGGAACAAGTATACGGATTTTTAAATGATGATGAATCAAAAAAAATATATGTAAAATTAATTGCATACAGAATTTTGGGACATAGGAAGGTAAAGTTACCATTAAATACGCCAGAATATCAAAATAAAAAAGTTATATCAGATAGATATAAAATAAATGATGATTTCATCGAAACCCCGTTTGTAGATAATAAAACAATAAAACTATATAAATATGATCTCACAAAAGAAAACATACTATTAAAAATGTATGCAGCAGATGTATATCCTCTTTTATTTATAGAACAATATGAAAATGATGAGGTCAAGGTCGAAATTGGGGATGTTTTGCTTGATTGTGGCGGATGTTGGGGAGATACATCTTTGATATTTGCCAATAAAGTTGGTGAGATGGGACATATATATAGTTTTGAGTTTATCCCAGACAATATAGAAATATTTAAAAGAAATTTAGCATTGAACGAAAATATATCAAGTAGATTGACTATAGTACAAAATGCTCTAGGAGAAAAATCGGGTGAATTATTGAGCTTTTCAAATAATGGTCCTGGAAGTAGAGTCGAAAATAAAAAAACAAATTCCAATTTGGTTAAAACAATAACTATTGACGATTTTGTAACAAATAATAAAATAAGTAAAGTTGATTTTATAAAAATGGATATCGAAGGGTCTGAATTACCATCGTTGAAAGGTGCCTCAAATGTATTGAAAAGATTTCGGCCTAAACTTGCTATATCAATATACCATAGCATAGATGATTTTGTTAATATTCCTATATATTTAAAATCTTTGAATCTTGGGTATCAATTTTTTATAAAGCATGGCACAATTCATAATGAAGAAACAGTATTATTAGCTATTAGTAAATAAATGAATAATAAGCCAATCACCGTTACATCGCCGTTACTTCCACCATTGGAGGAATTTGTTCCGTATCTTCAAAAGATTTGGAACAACAAATGGCTTACCAATAATGGCGAGATGCACCAAGAGTTGGAACGGCGGTTGGCAGAATATCTCGGTGTAAAATATATTTCGTTGTTTTCTAATGGTACCTTAGCTCTCATTTCCTCATTGCAGGCATTGAACATAACAGGCGAGGTGATTACTACGCCGTATAGTTTTGTTGCCACAACGCATTCCATATTTTGGAACAAATGTACGCCAGTGTTTGTTGATGTAGAACCGAAGTACCACAATATTGACCCTACAAAAATAGAAGCGGTCATTACCGAAAAAACTACAGCGATAATGCCCGTACACGTGTATGGCAATCCTGCTGACACCGATGCTATACAGAAAATAGCAGACAAATATGGCTTGAAGGTTATATACGATGCCGCCCATGCATTTGGTGTGAAGAAGAATGGATCTTCAATTCTTAACGCAGGAGATTTGTCGGTGTTGAGTTTTCACGCCACCAAAATATATAGCACTGTTGAAGGTGGAGCTGTAATTTGTCATTCGCAGGAGATGAAACACCATATCGACAATTTGAAAAACTTCGGATTCCGAGGCGAAACAGTTGTTGAAGAACCGGGGATTAACGCAAAAATGAACGAAGTTCAGGCAGCATATGGATTGTTGTCGCTTAAATATATTGATGAGGCAATAGCCAAACGGAAACGCATTGTTGAACAATATCGTAATGCGTTGAGAAACGTTTCAGGCATTTCTCTTTTACCCGAGCAAAATGGTGTGGATTATAATTATGCCTATTTCCCAATCTTTGTTGATGAAGCAAAATATGGAATGAGCCGTGATGCATTATATGACAGGTTAAAGTCAAACGATATTTTAGGAAGGCGATATTTTTATCCATTGATTTCAACATTTGAGCCGTATAAAGAATTGCCATCGGCACAGAATCTGCCAGTGGCACAGAAAGCGGCGGAACAGGTGATTTGTCTGCCGTTGTATCCTGATTTGGAAAGTCTTGATTTGGAAAGAATCATAGATTTGATTAAAAGATGAAACTTGCAACAGTGCAACCATATAAAACTAAATTATGAAAGGAAGTAACAGCATAGTATCAGACACAATTCGCAACGAGTTCCTTGAAGTTTATGGAATTATACAGGCTCATAGAAATAAGATAATAGCTGTTGTTGACAATGAGTCACTGCTTATGATATGGGAAGTTTGTGGTTACGTTTCGGCTAAACTTAAGTGTTCGTCGTGGGGAGATGGTGTGGTGAGGCGGTGGGCAGAATTTATTCATACTCAAGACCCGACAAGTCGGGGATGGAGTTACCGCACTATCTACAAAATGGTGCAACTCTACGAAACATACTCAAACGATAGCTTCAGGAATCTGTTAAAACAGACAAAAATGATTCGTTCCGATAAAATTGTGCCAATAGAAACGGCACAAATTACGGATTCAAAATCAAACGATTACGAAGCATACAAATTTGTGCCGTTGTCAACGGCACAAATGCCTAATGTTTTTTTGGCGACAGGATGGTCTAATCATCAAATAATATTGAGTCGCTGCAAAACCGACAACGAAAGATTGTTCTATATGCTGTATGCGGGACACGAACATCTGAAAAACAAAGAACTTGAACGTGCCATTAAGACAAACGCAATGACATCTCTTCTTGGAAGTGCAAATGTGCAGTCCAATGTTATGAAAACAGAATATCCGAACTCAAAGGTAATGTTTAAAGATACGGCGTATCTTGATTTTCTTGGGTTGCCTGTGAAATACAAGGAATCAAAGTTAAGAAAAGATATTGTTACGCATATGAAGGATTTCATTCTTGAGGTGGGGAAGGATTTCCTGTTTATTGACCAAGAACACAAGGTGGCTGTAGGAGGTAAGACATTCAAGATTGATTTATTGTTCTATCATCGGCAATTGCAATGTATGGTTGCATTCGAACTGAAAACAACCGAATTCAAACCGTCTTATCTTGGACAGTTGGAATTCTATTTGGAGGCTCTTGACCAAGAGGAACGACGGACAAACGAAAACCCCACCATTGGTATATTGTTCTGCAAAGAGTCTGATATGGATGTGGTACGATTTGCATTAAACCGCAGTATGAGTCCACTGATGATTATGCAGTACAAGGAGCAACTGAAAATCGGCAGTGTGATACAGCGAAGTCTTGTGGAATTTTGTGAATATCTTACTCAATGTGAAAAATAATATCCTATGAAGCTCGCTATAATGCAACCATATTAAAAATATTGAAATTAAAAAGAAGTAAATGGAAACAACATCTTTTTATGCGGAACAGGAACTTGCAACATTAGGATTAAAATCTTATGGTTGCAATGTTTTGATTAGTCGTAATGCAAAATTTTATTCTCCCAATACTATTTCTATAGGAAACAATGTTCGTATTGATGATTTTTGTGTTTTGTCAGGAAATATTATTATAAAAAATAATATACATATTGCTGCCTATTGTGCTTTATATGGTGGCGGTAACATAATAATGGAAGATAACTCGGGCTTGTCTCCTCGTTGTACATTGTTAAGTGCCACAGATGATTTTTCGGGCGAGTATATGGTTGGGGCATGTGTTGATATGAAATACCGCAATGTTATTAAAGGTATTATTTCTATAGGTAAATATGCACAGATAGGTGCAAATTCGCTTGTTATGCCAAATGTTGAAATAGGTGAGGGGGTGGCTGTTGGGGCAATGTCATTTGTAAATCGCAATCTTCCAGAATGGAGTGTTTGTTATGGGATGCCAGCGAGAAAAATTAGATGTAGAGAAAAAAAAATGTTGCAATTCCTGTAATATTTTTGGGAAAATATTTACTATTAGGAATGTAATATAGATAGTGAATAAACTTGGATATAGTTATATATGAAGTTTCACTATATTTATAGTATGTAACAAAAAAATCTATTTAATGAAAACAGCTTTAATAACAGGAGTTACAGGTCAGGATGGGAGTTATTTATCTGAATTTCTCTTGGAGAAAGGATATGATGTACATGGTTTGATTCGGCGTTCATCGGTGGATTTTAGAGAACGGATAGCGCATCTTGAAGGACATAAGAATTTCCATCTTCATTATGGTGATTTGGGTGATTCGCTTGGTATAGTTCAAGTTATAAATAGAGTTAAGCCAGATGAGATATATAATCTTGCTGCTCAGAGCCATGTACAGGTAAGTTTCGATTCTCCTGAATATACAGCAAATGTTGATGCAACGGGAGTGCTGAGGATTCAGGAGGCGGTAAGATTGTGTGGCTTGGAAAAATCTTGTAAGATATATCAGGCGAGTACATCTGAATTGTATGGTAGAGTTGAGTCAGTTCCACAGAATGAGGAGACACCATTTCATCCGTATAGTCCATACGCTGTGGCAAAACAATATGGGTATTGGATAGTAAAAGAGTATAGGGATGCATACAATATGTTTTGTTGTAATGGTATTCTTTTTAACCATGAGAGTGAACGTAGAGGCGAAACTTTTGTAACGCGTAAAATAACACTTGCTGCGGCACGCATATCACAAGTAAAGCAGGATAAATTATATCTTGGTAATCTTTCGAGCCTTCGCGATTGGGGCTATGCTAAGGACTATGTGGAATGTATGTGGTTGATGTTACAGAATGAGAAACCTGACGATTTTGTGGTTGCTACTGGCGAACAGCATAGTGTCAGGGAATTTTGCCTATTGGCTTTTCGTGAAGTAGGTGTAGAGTTGGAATTTAAGGGCGAAGGAATAGATGAGGTCGGCGTTGATAAGGCAACCGGTCGTGTCTTGGTGGAAGTTAGCCCCGATTTTTATAGACCAACCGATGTTGTGAATTTGCTCGGAGACCCATCTAAAGCAAAACGCATATTAGGATGGAACCCTCAAAAAACATCTTTTGCTGAACTCGTGAAGTTAATGGTGAAATCAGATATCGCAAAGATAGCATCGGAGGGAGCGGCAAAGAGAGTGAAATTGAATTTGGAAGAGTACTTGGAAAAAGGAATCGTTAAATAACTTTGTTTTATACTTTAAGATATGGAATTAGACTCTAAAATATACGTGGCAGGACATCGTGGAATGGTTGGAAGTGCCATTGTCCGAGAACTGGAGAGATCGGGGTATTCCAATATAATTGTACGAACTCATAGCGAGCTTGATTTGTGCCGTCAGGATGAGGTGGAAGTTTTTTTTGCAAAGGAGAAGCCTGAATATGTTTTTCTCGCAGCAGCAAAGGTTGGGGGAATTATGGCAAACCAAAATGCATTGGCCGATTTTATGTACGAAAATATGATTCTTGAGATGAATGTAATTCATTCTGCATGGAAAAATGGTTGCAAAAAACTAGAATTCCTTGGCTCAAGTTGTATATATCCTCGTTTAGCACCGCAACCAATGAAGGAATCTTGTTTGTTGACATCTGAATTAGAAAAGACCAATGAAGCGTATGCTTTGGCAAAAATATCGGGATTGAAATATTGTGAGTTTTTGAACCGTCAGTACGGGACGGATTATATATCGGTTATGCCGACGAATCTTTATGGTCCCAACGACAATTATCATCCGGAGCATTCACACGTGTTGCCCGCGTTGATTCGTCGTTTCCACGAGGCAAAAGTGGCTGGTCTGCCAAGCGTGACCTGTTGGGGCGATGGTTCACCATTGCGTGAATTCTTATATGTTGACGATTTGGCAAATTTATGCGTGTTCCTCATGAATAATTATAGCGGCAATGAAACGGTAAATGCTGGTACAGGAAAAGAATTGTCTATAAAGCAACTTGCTGAACTTGTGGCACGTGTTGTCGGTTATACAGGTGAAATAAAGTGGGATGCAACAAAACCGAATGGTACCCCTCGTAAGTTGTTGGATGTAAGTAAGGCAACACAATTAGGGTGGACATACAAGACAGAACTTGAAGAAGGAATTAGATTGGCATATGATGATTTCTTGCATAATCCTGTAAAAATTGAACGATAAAGAAATGAAGCTGTCTATAGTAATACCGACATATAATAGTTCTAAGGTTATAAAAAGAGCTTTGGATAGCATTGTAAATCAAACAATGCAGGATTTCGAAGTGTTGGTTATGGATGGCGCATCAACGGATAATACCGGAGAGATTGTGGCCTCGTATAATGATGATCGTATAAAGTTCTATTCAGAACCCGACAAAGGTATATACGATGCCATGAATAAAGGCATCGCAAAAGCCCAAGGCGAATGGCTTTATTTTATTGGTAGCGACGATTGGCTTCTTGATAACAATGTTTTGCAATCTGTTTTCAGTTTGAACATAGACCAATATGATGTGGTATATGGAGATGTTGAATCTGATTTGTCTGAGAAAAACAGGGGGAAATGGACGTTCTATACATTGGAGTATAATCGATGCCATCAGGCCATATTTTATAGGAAAAACATATTTGATAAAATTGGAGATTATACGTTAAAATATAAAATTGGAGCGGACCATGATTTGAATTTGAAATGGTTCTTAAATCCAGAAATAAAAAATGTGTTTATTAATCAAAAAATTGCCCACTTCTCAACAGGAGGTTTTAGCAAAGAACAAGGTGATGACGGTTTTTTTGATGATTTTTACAGTAATATACTACATTATCATTTTCGGAAACTTCCCATTGGAGTGAAAATAAACATTCTGGAAAAAGCTATTTTGCGTACACCTAATAAAATGTGTAAATTTGTAATGAAATTTCAGTTATTTATTGTGCGTATTTACAAAAAGTTATTTTGTTAAATGGAAGACAAGAGCCCTTTGGTAGTATCAATAAGGTGTATTACGTATAATCATGCGCCATTTATTCGTCAATGTTTGGATGGATTTGTGATGCAGAAAACTAATTTTCGATTTGAGGCTATAGTACATGATGATGCCTCAACGGATGGTACGGCTGATATTATTCTGGAATATGCAGAGAAATATCCCGACATTATAAAACCAATTTTTGAAACAGAAAATCAATATTCAAAGGGCAATGGAGCATTGACAAAAATAATGTATGAAGCTTGTAAAGGCAAGTATGTCGCATTATGTGAAGGGGACGATTATTGGACAGATCCATTAAAATTACAGAAGCAAGTTGATTTTATGGAATCAGATACAGAAAAAAAATATGTGATGTGTTTCCATGACTCAACAATCATAGATGATAGGGGGAGGGTTTTAGATCCGAATTTGTTTAGTAAAGAAAACATGAGGGATTTGTCAGCAATGGATCTCATGATGTTGAATATGCCACCAACTCAGACTATTATGTATAGAAATCATATCTATATAAAGGAACTTCCTAATATTGTGAAGTCGTGTCATATAGTTACACAAGATGCAATTTTATCATTTATGTTAGGAAAATATGGCTGTGCAAAATATTTATCAGAAGTGGGTAATTCAGTATATAGAATTCATAGCGGAGGTGTGTGGAGTTGCAAAAAACAAATAGAAAAAAATCAAATGTTGTATGCCTTATATAGTTTTTTAAGAAATCAAAGTGAGAAGACATATACATATTATACGCAACGACAGAGAACATTCAGTGCTAAAATCGCAATAAACGCATTGAAAGAAAGACAAATAAAGATTTTCCTAAAATATTATTTCATATCTAATTGGTTATTCTTGAAATCCAGAGATTTCAAAGGAATATGGAATATTCAAAAAGGCGTTGTCTATAACTTAATTCACAAGTAACGTGCAGCCGTCAGTTTCTATCATAGTACCCAATTACAATCACGCGAAGTTTTTGAAACAGCGCATTGATTCCATATTGGGGCAAACGTATGATGATTATGAATTGATTATTTTGGATGACTGCTCAACCGACAATTCAAAAGATATCATTGAGTTGTACCGCAATAATCCCCATGTCGCACATATTGCTTATAATGAGAAAAATAGTGGAAGCCTTTTTTCTCAATGGAGAAAAGGACTGTTGTTGACGAAAGGCGAATGGGTTTGGATTGCCGAAAGCGATGATTATTGTGAAACGGAGTTTCTTAAAAGGTTGATTTCTAAGGCAAACAATGGTGTGTCGTTGGTGTTTTGCAAAAGCGATATTGTTGATGAAAATGGACAGAGTTTTTCTGATTCAACAATTTGGCTGTCCGATTTGACTGGGCAAACGCTCAACCATGATTTTATTATGGATGGAAAATCGTTTTTCTATGGAATGCACGCATACAAAAACATTGTATTGAACACAAGTTCCGTGATTTTCAGGAAAGAAAATATCAGCAAGATATTTTTTCCCGACGATTACAAGATGTGCGGTGATTGGTTGTTTTTTGCACAAATGTCGTTGCTGGGCAATGTGGCGTATGTTTTCGAACCGCTAAATCATTGGCGGCAGCACGCTAAAACCACAAGAAACACAGGCACTCTTGATTTGGAAAGTTTGCGATTGCAGGAAAACATGAATATTGTGCGGCACTTCAGGGCCGTTGCCAAAAACGATGGCCGCAACCTTGAGATTCCCAAATACGATTGGATTGTTGACCGTTGGCTGAGGCAATTTACATATCGGAATATGCTGAAATGGAAATATTTGAATCCGCCAATGCTTTGCCGAATGAAACTAAAGTTTCATATTCGCCTGATAAAGAGATTTAATACAGAATTATTTAAAAGTCTAAAAAACTGGTTATTCAAATGATACCCAAAAAGATTCATTATTGTTGGTTCAGCGGCGAGCCCTATCCCGAATTGATTGCCCGATGCATTGATTCGTGGCATACCGTCCTGCCCGATTATGAGTTTTTTTTATGGAACACTAGCAACACGGCATTTGAAATACCATTTGCACAAAAGGCCCTGAAAGAAAGGAAATGGGCTTTCCTTACCGATTATATTCGGTTGAAGGTATTATATGAAGAAGGTGGTATTTTTTTAGATACCGACGTGCTGATGTTGCGAAAGTTTGATGATTTGCTTGATAATGAATCGTTTTGGAATTTTGCCGATAATGGAATGGTTGAACCGGTTGTGATTGGCGCACAGAAAGGTAATCCGCTTTTAAGGAAATGTATGACAGAATATGAAAGATTGACGGAGTCGGATTTGAACACATACCAATACATTGAGATTCCAAAAGTTATCACTCCAATTTTTACGGCTGAAGGACTCGAAACATACAACCACGCAACGCAGAAAATTGGTGGGAATGTTTTTCTTCTGCACACGGCGTTTTGCCCAATGCCGTTCAATAAAGCCGATTCCGCCAATCCGCAGACATTTGCCACAGCTAATACTTATGCCATACATTTGTGGAATGCCGCCTGGTTCGATGATGAGTTCCGCTTTTTCTGGAACAATCGTTGGCGAAAAGGTTGGAAGATTGTTCGGGAAAGATTGAAAAGCAATCCGAAACAACCATTGAAATACTATAAAGATTTGGGCTATCATTTATTAAGGCAAATGAAATTGAAAAGATAATATGCGTTTTTCCATTATCATACCAACCTACAATCGTGCCGCTTTCCTGCCGAAGGCGATAGAGTCTGTGTTGAATCAAACATATACCGATTGGGAACTGATTATTGTTGATGATGGCAGTACCGACAATACCAAAGATGTGGTTTCGCAGTACAGCGACAGCCGAATAACATACATTTATCAGGAAAATGCCGAACGAAGCGTGGCACGTAATAATGGAATTGCTCATTCGGTTGGAGAGTATGTGCTGTTCCTCGACAGTGACGATTATTATCTTTCTAATTTTCTTGTAGATTTAAACTCTGAAATTGAAAAGAATGGTAATGTGCCTTATCTGTATTTCCTTCACCATCTACTTATTGAGCACGAAGGCCAACAACGACCATTTGCTAAATTGTTACCTAATTATGAAACAAATATCGTGAAATATTTGTTTGACGAATTTCGAGATATTGGTGTTTGGCAAGTTGCAATCGCAAAGATTTTTTTTGAAAAGAATAAGTTCGATGCTCGATTTTCTCTTTGGGAAGATACGCATTTGTTTTTCCGACTATTGGCACAATATCCTTACAAACAATCAGGTGTGCAAGGCTATGTGGCTGTTCAGCACGAACAATCAACAGTAATTGTAGGAAGCAGGCAAGTTAAAATGGCAGATGTGGAACGTTATATATCGGCAATAAACGATTTGGAGAATAACTATTGGAATCTTTTTTCAAATTATCTGACGGAAAAGGATTTCCAAAACTATCGTGACTCAAAACTCAATATGTACTTGTATATGGCGCGGACTAACTGTCAGTTTGACGTGGCGTATAGTATCGCAAAATTGATGCTGAAAAACCGTTTTTCTCTGAGAAATGTTGTAACTTGCTTGAAACTTGTTGTTCATCAAATGATTGGCAAATAATATGCATATACTGATAGTTGCATCGTGGTATAAAAATGCTGAAAATCCCATTGCAGGGAGTTTCATAGAGGAGCAGGCGCGTATGTTGCAGCGGCGCGGTCATACGGTTGCAGTGCTGCACGCTTATATCAATGGCACGTTCCGTGACATGCTTTCTGGCAGAAAGGAACTTTTTACGGAAGAAAATGACAAAGGCATAGTTACTATGCGCCTTGCCACAAATGTGTATGTCCCTAAAATCCGTCAATTATCCTATTCGAGATTGTGTCATAAGGCTCTGAAATGTGTACGGAATTATATTCGCAGCAATGGTAAAATTGAGGTCATACATAGCCACGCAATGTTTATGGGGGGAGTTGTGGCTAATTATATGAGCCGAAAGCTGAATATTCCATATTTCCATACAGAACACACGTCAGGTTTTATTTTCCGCCTCGAACAATATACCAGCAGCGATATACAATTGGCAAAAAAAGTATATGAACAATCGCGGCAGAGTTTCTTTGTCAGTCATTTTGCAAAAGAGCAAATAATCAAGATGTGTGGAGCGGATGAAAAGAAATGTTGTGTGCTTCACAATGTTGTGAGTCTGTTGTTTTTTGAAGAATACGATTGCCCGAAATATGAGCGTTTTACATTTCTTGCTATTGGCAATTTTATCCCACGAAAAAACTTCGATAAGATAATTGAAGCGTGGAGTGGCTATGTCCGCAATCATCAAGGCGATCGACTGATAATTGTGGGCGATGGGCCTTTGAAATCTGACATAGAAAATTCTATAAAAACTTTGAAGTTGGCAAATTCGATAGAACTATTGCCTCGTCAGTCACGTGAAGCAACGGCAAGACTAATGCATCAGTCACACGTGGTTTTGTCAGCAAGTAGTATCGAAACCTTTGGAATGACGTTGGCGGAAGCATTGGCCAGTGGTATTCCTGTTGTTTCCACCAATTCTGGTGGTGTAACTGACATTGTTAATCCTTCCAACGGCATTTTGTTGGATTCAATTTCGGTGGAAGCAATAGAAAAAGGAATGTCAGAAATGCGGGAAAAGTATTCTTTCTTCAAGCCTGTCGAATTAAGGAACTATGCAAATGAGAGATTTTCGGAAGAGGCGATTTATGGTAAACTGACAGAATGGTATCAGCAATTGTAAGGTCAAAATGGAGCGGTCAAATTACCATATTAAAAATTTAGATACGTTTAGAGCTATTGCAGCATTGATTGTTGCTATCGGACATATTGAATTATTTCGACAAAATACATTTGGAGAATCTGCATTTAATTGGCTTCCCAATGGCCATATTGGTGTGGTTTTGTTTTTTGTAATATCAGGCTTCCTTATAACATATTTGCTTTTGAAAGAAAATGAGCAATACGGACAAATATCGCTTAAGAATTTTTGGTTGCGGAGGATATTTCGAATTTGGCCAGTGTATTATCTTGTATTGCTGATATCTGTTTTCTTCTTCGATTCGATTCCTTCGTTTAAAACAATTGCTTATGCACTTGCAATTATGCCTAATTTTTCACACGCTTTAGGTTGCGGTTGGGCCACAAGCCCGCAAATATGGTCGATTGGAGTTGAAAACCAATTCTATATATTGTTCCCTATTGTGGTTGTAATTGTCCCTAAAAAGCAGTTACATTGGCTGTTGATGGTAATAATTGTAGTGTTTGCTACATTCCCACATATTTTAGGTTTTTTGAATGTACGAATATGGCATAATGTCTGGTTTCAAAACTTCAACGGGAGTTTCTTTTATGATAGTAAGTTTGATTGTTTAGGCATAGGATGTCTTGC
Source organism: Bacteroidales bacterium (assembly GCA_017516865.1). Taxonomy (GTDB): domain Bacteria; phylum Bacteroidota; class Bacteroidia; order Bacteroidales; family UBA1715; genus UBA1715. The sequence goes on along the minus strand of JAFXAU010000003.1, from coordinate 249,533 downwards.
AGGATATTTGTATGCAGGAAATCATAAATGGCTGAATTTGTTATATCATAAATGGCTTTTTATGGTGTGCCTTATATGTTTAATTGTTTTTTGGGGCTCTAATTTGCAAATACCCTATTTCACTGATGAGTTAATGGCAGTGTTGTTTGCTGTGGTTATATTGAATATTTGTACTAATCCTGGGTTAGATATAAATATTGAAAATAAGGTAACTAAATTCATAGGCAAGATATCGTATGGCATATATATGTATCATTGGATTATTCTTATGGTGGCATTTAAAATGTTGTCAATATCAAATAATTGGTATTCAATATTCATATTGTATATGTTTGTGTTGGGAAGTACGGGGCTTTTGGCGTGGGTGTCATTCATATCTTACGAAAGGTTCTTCTTGAATATTAAGAAGAATTTCGAACGATAATCTTTTATAAACAAATAATAGATAATACAATGCTTGAAAGAATAAAAGAATCATTAGCCTATAGATTGCGGACATTGCACCACTGCTTTTTCCCGCTTTACGATATAAAGGACGAAAAACTGCAGGGACGGCAGTATTTCGGATATGTGGAAAAGTTCAATCAAGAAGCAAACGACTATATCTTGCAATGTCTTCAAGAAAACAAGCCATTATTGATATCTAAATTTGGAACAACGGAGTTAGAAACAATGGAGGACTTTGTGATTAAAAACGAAACAAAAATCCCTATTCGAGGATATCTAGATTTTATATATGGACGAAGAACCAAATTACAAGTTCAAAATCCAATTTTAGAAAGACTGTGCACATTGTCGGGTTTTTTCCCGAACGATGAAGAATTTACCGAGCGCTTTTATCTGGAAAATTTACAAGCAATTCAGCAGATTGATATTTTAGGAAGTTATCAGGTTAATGAATACTTGTTCCGCAAAGAGTTGAGAAATGCGGTTCGTGTTAATTTGGATGGTTATTATGCACCATTTTATTATTCAAAACCATGGACTTGCCATTTAAAAGGAAAGCGAGTTTTGGTTGTTCACCCATTTGCCGAAGATATACAATCTCAGTACGAAAAACGGGCATATATATGGCAAGATGAAAATGTTTTGCCTGATTTTACACTCATAACCTATAAGGCCGTTCAATCCATAGTTGGTACAAAAACAGGATTTGCAACGTGGTTCGATGCTCTGCAGAAAATGAAAGACGATATAAGCAAGATTGATTTTGATGTTGCCCTCGTAGGTTGTGGCGCATACGGAATGCCATTAGCGGCTCACTGCAAGCTGATGGGAAAGCAGGCCATTCACTTGGCAGGATGGTTACAAGTATTGTTTGGAATTAAAGGAACTCGTTGGGATAATAATCCGCGAGTTTCAAAATTTTACAATGAATATTGGATTCGTCCGTCAGCGCAAAACCGCCCACAAGGAGTTGAGAATGTTGAAAATGGTTGTTATTGGTGAAAGATTATGCTTTTTAATTCCATAGAATTTGTCATATTTCTTCCGATAGTCTTCTTGCTCTATTGGTTTGTGTTCAATCGAAATCTTCGGTTGCAGAATGCGTTTGTGCTTGCCGCTTCGTATGTTTTTTACGGTTGGTGGAATTGGCGATTTTTGATACTTATTGCGTTCACTTCGTTGTGCAGTTGGACAAGTGGGTTGATGATTGAGAAATATAGAGAAGATAAACGTAAGGCGAAGATTGTAAATGCAATGAACATTGTGGTTAATTTGCTGATACTTGGTGTTTTCAAATATTATAATTTTTTTGTTCATTCTTTTGCCGATGTTTTTCTTAATGGAAATTCGGACGGTTTGTTGTTGAATGTGGTATTGCCTGTAGGTATTAGTTTTTACACGTTCCAGGCCTTGAGTTATAGTATTGATGTTTATTGGGGAAAATTGCCTGCCACGTGTGATATAATCCAATTCTTTGCATTTGTGTCATTTTTCCCACAATTAGTTGCCGGACCAATAGAGCGAGCCACTAATCTTTTGCCACAGTTTTCAAAACGGAGAAGTCTAAATTATGAACAGTTGACAGATGGATTGCGACAAGCATTATGGGGTTTGTTTAAGAAGATGGTGATAGCCGATAATTTGGCGGTGTATGTCAATCTTGTTTTTAACGATGTTGAGAATTACAGCGGATTTCCGCTTATATGGGCTGCATTGTTCTTTACGTTTCAGATTTATGCCGATTTTTCAGGTTATTCTGATATTGCCATTGGCACGGCACGGATATTTGGGTTTAACCTGATGACCAATTTCCGACAACCTTTTTTAAGTCGTAGTATTAAAGAACATTGGAATCGTTGGCATATTTCGTTGAGCAGTTGGTTTCGCGATTATGTGTATATTCCGTTGGGAGGAAATAGATGCACGTATTTCCGTCATTGTGTAAATTTGTTTGTGACATTTACTATTAGTGGATTATGGCATGGCGCTAATTGGACATTTGTAATTTGGGGAATGTATCATGGAGTCCTCCTTGTGATAGAAAAAATATTGTGTGGAAATGTTCCTAAAACAGATGATGCATTTAGGTTGAATCATGTTTTTCGACTTGGGGTGACTTTTGTTTTGGTGGCGCTTGGTTTATCGTTGTTTCGGGCGAATACAGTAAGTGATGCATATTATATTTTCAGCCATTATGCTACTATAAATAGTGGTATAATAGGGGTTCCCCTTATCAGCGTAAAAACATTTGTTTTGTTACTTTTGTTGGTGGCTTTGCTAAGTATGGTTGATATTTACAATTTTAATTCATCCAAACCAAAAATAAACAGAACGTTGCGTTATGTATTTGATTATATGTTGATTCTAGGTATTTATGTTTTTGGTGTGTTTGAAGAACAGTCATTTATTTATTTTCAATTCTAATGGCATTGAGTAAGAGTAAAATATTTTGTATTGAGGTTGCTGCAATAATGTGTTTTTTTATTGCAGTGATAATTGTTTTAGAAGTCTTGTTTGCTGATTGTCCAACCAGAATTGATTATTTGTTTGCGAGTATTAGGCAAACTTCGGATAGCGTTGAGGTTGCCATTGTTGGTAATTCACATGCAGGTGCGGTCGGAAGGCTGTCTGTTTTAAACGTGGATAAAGAAAATGTTGGAAACTATTCAGTAAGTGGTCAGGATCTGTTTCATGCACAAATGGTTATAAGCGAAGTAATTAGCAACAAGAAAAAATTGAAATATGTAGTACTATTTGTCGATTACGATATGCTCGGTTATGATTTGCTTTCGACTAACCAGCGTTACACCGACAGGGAATACTATAAATATGCCGACACAATGCAGGATATGTCCTTGGCAAACCGATTGATGGCAACCTCTAATTTTTTTCGGTGCAATAGGGATTTTTCTGTATTGAAGGAAAAATATAAGAGGTCGGAATCTAACAATGAAACAGTTTTAAAACAACAAGAGGAAAATTTTATACCAGTTACAACAACTAATGATGAAAATGAAGCTTGTAGGCATAGAGCGACAGAGATGACAGGCATAAAGTTCACGCGTTCTTTAATTGGTGAAAATCAAAAGATATTGCAAAATATAATTGATAGGGTGTTAAGTAGTAACGTACAATTAATAATTGTTGTGCCGCCCAAGCGAAGTTGTTTTTATGAGTATGCCAACAAAGAAAATACGAAACTGTCAAAAGATGCTTTGTATCAAATTGTAGAATCAAATAATGCAGTTTGCTTTGTGGATATGTATGGTAACGAAATGTTCAATGACGATGATTTTGTGGATGCCGACCATCCGAATCCGTCAGGTGTTGATAAGATAAAAAAGGTAATAACAAACGAGTATTTTAGTGATGAGCATAAATGGTCATTTTAGATTTTATGCCTATTTTTGAAAGTGATAATAAAAAAGAAAATAGAGAGATGCAATATTCCGACATAAAACTGATAATCTGGGATTTAGATGACAGTCTATGGAATGGTACGTTGAGTGAGGGAGATGTTTTTTTGCCTAAAGAACATGCAGATTTAATCCGTCGGTTGGTTGATTGTGGAATTGTGTCTTCCATTTGCTCTAAAAATGATGCTTCGGCAGTATTGGAGAAACTAAACGAATTTGAAATACAGGATTATTTCGTTTTTAACTCTATTGATTGGACGCCCAAGGGAGAACGTGTTTCCCGAATGATAGCAGATATGGGGTTCCGTCAGGAGAATGTTTTATTTGTTGACGATAATGTCACGAATTTAAATGAGGTTAAATATTTCGCTCCACAAATAAACTTTGCAGAGCCTGAAATTATTCCGTCTTTAATTAATTATTTCAATGAAATTGAACCGACGGATTTGGGGCACACTCGTTTGAGTAACTATAAGATTTTGGAGAAAAAACAGATAAGCAAATCCCACTATTCCGATAATATTCAATTCTTGTATAGTACAAACACACACGTGGTAATTAATCGAGATTGTATTGCTGAAATCGACAGAATTGCAGAATTGGTAAAGCGGACAAATCAGTTGAATTACACAAAATTGCGAAGTTCGAAAGAAGAATTGTTGACTTTATTGTCAGATGAAACCGTGGATGCTGGTTATGTTACGGTGGAAGATAATTTCGGCAAATACGGAATTGTTGGCTTTTTCGCTATAAAAAATAATCGTTGTATTCATTTCCTATTCTCCTGCCGTACTATTGGACAAGGAGTTGAGCAATATGTTTATTCGACTTTGAATTTTCCTGAAATACAAGTGGCTGGCGATGTGATTGTGGATTTGAAAAAAGAGCCAGCGCCACTTTGGATAAATCAAAATAAAACTTCGTCGAGACAAGCCGCCAAGGGTAAACTGGCAGGGAAAGTGTTGTTTAAAGGCCCTTGTGATTTGAGTTCTATGGTGTTTAATTACGATTCTTCGTTAATTCTGACAGAGTTTACTTACATTGGTGATAGGCAAAGCTCGATAGAACATCAGAACCACTCTGTAAATTATTTGCGATTCCCGTTTCTATCTAATGAAGAGAAGGAAACTTTGCTTGAGGAGTGCATATTCAACGATGCTCAGATGTTTGAAACCGATTTGTTCAATCCAGAGGTAAAACTGATATTTCTCTCAACGTTACTTGAAGGAAGTTTGGCTGTTTATCGTCGTAAACGTGACGGGTATTTGTTGGCTTTTGGTGAGTATTGCAATGATTTGACAGATACTAACAATATTGATGATTTCTTGAACGGTAAATTGTATTGTTATTCAAATAATTATACTAAAGAGTGGCTACAGGCTTTCTCAAATACCTGGGAATATCAAGGAAGGATATCTGTCGACGAATATATTGAGAATATAAAAACCTTATTGAGAAAACGACCAGATACAACACTTGTTTTAATGTTGGGAAGTGAAACGCCTTATTTGGCAAATACCAGAAAATTATTTGAGAACAGACATCTTTATCACAAAGAGTTAAACGATGCTTTACGTTTGTTTGCCAAACAGAATGAGCGTGTGCTGTTGCTTGATTTTAACGATTTTATAAAAGGACAGGACGATTTTACCGACACTATTAATCATTTTCAGCGAAGAGTATATTTTGAAATTTCACAGAAGGCGAATGAATATATAGAAAAGATTTTGGGAGAGAAAGTTAAACCAAAAAGCAATTTGCGAAAATTGACCGATTATTATGTCCCAAGAATAAAAGGTTGGATATATGACCGAACACCTGAATTTGTGAAGGAAATTCGTAAACGATACAGAAAACAATAGATTATGCAATAATAAAACAAATTAGGAATAAATGGGTGTAATAAAGAAATACGTAAGAGAAACGGTTGTAAATATATACATTGCTTTTGCATTGGCTATATTTATTAAATGCGTTTTATTCCATTATTTTTGTTTCGGGTATGTCGCTGTCAGTTCTTTGTGGACTTCCCCCATGGATTTTTTCTCTTTTTACGTTTCTAAATTAGTTCCCGCAGTATTAATAGCAAGTTTTGTTTTCTTATTCAAAAAGCAATGGTGGACAATCGTAATGTCGCTATTAATAGATGTTTGGATGGTTGCCAATATGGTATATTTCCGTTCATACGGATTTTTCCTTGACGTTGATGCCATATCAATGGCTGGTAATTTGTCTGGATTTACGAAATCCATTATTGCATACATTAATTGGAAACCAATTGTTTTTGTGTTGATAACCATATTGTATGCGATATATGTATTATTTATTATTAGCAAGCCCCAAGAGAAAAATTACAGGGTGTTTGTTCTTTGTTTATGTATGGCATTTTTTTTCTACGGATTAGATTTGTTATTTTACACAGGGAAGGTGTTCTCTTCAAACGAAAATAGAATTTCTCAAGTGAAAAAAATCGCAGAAGGACGTATTCCTTCCACAATGAGCTTTTATATTGAGAGTAGTTCAATAATTCATTATGTTCCAAGTATGTTCTTATTCAAAAAATATAGGACTGATTATCTTGAATCGTACTGTACCGGAGTTGAGTTTTCAGAAGAAGAACATAAAATTATAGATAGTCTGTTTAGAGTGAATGCGTCAAGAGATACTGCAAAAAATAATTTGATTGTGATTTTAGTTGAAAGTTTGGAAAGTTGGACCTTGCAATTCAAAGATGAAAATGGAGATTATGTGGCTCCCAATATGCAGAAACTTATCAATTCAGATTCCGTTTTGTACTGCTCAAAGATTAAGTCGCAGGCTTTGTATGGCAATTCAGGTGATGGACAGATGCTTGTGAATACAGGTATGCTACCAATACAAACTGGTGCAGCTTGTATGTTGTTTGGGAAAAACAAGTATCCAAATATTGCCCATTATTATCAAAATGCCACGAATGTAAACCCATTGAATAGCAATGTATGGAATCAACATGAGATGAATGTTTGTTATAATTATAAAGATTATGTATTTCCTGAATGCCGAAAAGTGAATGACGCGGAGATATTCAATATGGCATATGAAAATATCATTACAAAAAAAGGACTATTCTGTACTCAAATAATAACAATATCAACGCATGTGCCGTTTGAAAATGTTTCTGATATTAATCTTCCGTTTAAGAATGATATGCCACAAAATCTACGTGGCTATTTGAATTGTGTCCATTATACCGATAGTTGTATTGGTGATTTCTTAAACAAATTAGATGTTGCTTCTTTGTTATCTTCTTCAACAGTTGTGATAACGGGAGACCATACGGTGTTTAAGAAATCTTTGCTTGATGAATTTGCCCCTTTTGCACAGAAATATAATTATCCTATCCCGCAGAATGAATCATATTGTCCTTTGATTATTATGTCGCCTGTTGTAGGTAAAAGGGTGATTGTTAGTGACTTGTGCTATCAAATGGATATATTCCCTACTATTTTGCATTGTATTGGCATTGACGATTATTATTGGAAAGGGTTTGGTGTGAATGTAACTGATAGTGTTGCTTTGAAAAATAGGGTTATATTAGAAAAGGACGCATATAACATTTCTGATAAAATGATAAGGGCTGATTACTTTAATAGGCGTTGAGAGATTTTTCTACTAGGCAATAATAGGAAAATCTTCAAATCACCGAAAAATAAATCTTCAAATTACCGAAAAATCAGAGTATGTTGTTGTGGATTAATAATTTGGAGTTCTTTGTGGTTGAGGGTAATTACGGATTTTGGCGTAAGAAAGTTGAGAGACGAAAGAATAGAGGCATGTGTAAATTTGTGTTATCGTCTGTTGTCGTTAAAAAAAACATTGCCTAAAATAGGCAACCTAAAATAGGTAACCTAAAATAGGTTTTTTAAAAAAGTATGTATATATTTGCAAAAACGTTTAGATATGGAAAAAAATCCGTTTTTAGCAAAGGGCTACGCGTCTCCTGCATTGTTTTGCGACAGGGAGAAAGAAACAGAGATACTGTTGTCGAACATACAAAATGGTCTTGATACCACACTGATTTCTCCTCGAAAATTAGGTAAAACAGGACTGATTTTGCATACTTTTTATAAAATATCCGATCAAAAATTGCCATTTACGTGTATCTATGTTGATATTTTTGCCACGCTGTCGCTCAAAGATTTTATAAAAACCTTGTCGGAAGCTATTCTTGCGGAATTTCCAGAAAAAACCACTATAGGTGGCAAATTTATGTCGTTGCTCAAGGGCTATCGACCAGTCATTAGTTATGACCCGACGAGCGGAATGCCGCAGGTGGAATTCAATTTTAGTTCACCAACCGAGAAAGAATATACGCTCAAAGGGTTGTTTACCTTTTTGAACGCACAGAAACAGCACGTAGTGCTTGCCATTGACGAGTTTCAACAGATAACGGAATACCCCGAAACGAATATTGAAGCATTGCTTCGGACATATACGCAACAGATGCACAACATAAGCATTATCTATTGTGGCAGTAAGAAGTCTATTATGGCTCAAATATTTTCCGATGCGGCACGACCGTTCTATTCAAGCACGCGACAACTGTCGCTCGGCAAGATTGATGCCGACAAATATGCGGCATTTATCAGGGAAAAATTCCGGCCTGCCACGGTTGACGACGAGGCGATGGACTATATTCTTGATTGGACACGTCGCCATACGTTTTATACGCAGTCGCTCTGTAATGAGATATTTGCGATGCGTCCCAAGGTTGTTACGATAGCTGTAGCCCGAAAGGCGAGTCGTGAGATATTGGAAAAAGAAACGTCGAATTTCTTGCAGATTCGTGATTTGATAACCGACCAACAGTGGCGGTTGCTCATTGCCGTGGCAAAGGAACAATCGGTGCAGAGTGTGACGTCGGCGGATTTTTTGGCAAAATATCAGATTGGCAGTGCCACGAATGCCCGCCGTAATCTTGAATCGCTGACGGATAAAGAATTGTTGCTCGAAACCATCACCCCGACAGAACGAAAGTATTCTGTTTATAATGTGTTTCTTTCTCGGTGGTTGGAGGTAACGTATTGAGACGAAAGTCGAGAGTTGAGAGACGAAAGTTGAGAGACGAAAGAATAGAGGACAACGGACTACAGACTACGGACAACGGAGGTGTTCCGACTGTCTCCCCTAGGGAGATGCTTTTTATTTCGAAATTATCTATTTTGGTCATACAAGAAATCAACAATCTATTTTGTTCCATTTCTTTCGGCGGCGAAAGAATTTTGCGATTAAGTGAGAGCAAAGAAAAGGTATTTTCTTTGCCGAACGTGAGCAAAATGCCCACAGGAAACGGAACCCAAAGAAAGGCCGCCGACGGACCTGCTCAGCTAAAAATCAACTGCGTTTCGCTAAAAGAATAAAATTGCCCCTCTGCACAAATCCCCGTTGGGCAATGCTATTCTTTTTTTACGCTGCACTCCATTGATTTTCTTAACGCATCGCAGCTCAGTCGGAACATTCTGCTTTCCAACATTATCGTATGATAAACTTCTCCCTTTATCTTATCCTTATTCGACCGTCATCCCGAGCGTAGCGAGGGATCTCATGGAAGTAGACGAAAGTTGAAAGACGAGAGAATAGAGGACAACGGACAATAGACAACCGACGACAGCCTTTGTAGTCCGTTGTCCGTAGTCTGTTGTCATCTCTTTATAATGTATAGACAAATGAGTCGAAAGTAGAAAGACGAGAGAGGGGAGTTTTGTGTTGAATGTAAGAGAATATTTATATCTTTGTGCAAAGACTCATTTCTATGTATAGAGAAAACAGAAAATCGGTATTGAAATTTCGATATATGATTTGCCTGCTGGTAGCAATGGCAATAAATGCTTCTGTTTTCTCTCAAATAACCGCCCCCACCGAAATAGCAGGCATCTCCGCCTGGTGGTGTGCCGATTCTGTGCAGCAAGATGATGGTTCTGCTGTTTCTATATGGTACAATTTAGCAAGTACAACAGTATCCGTTACACAATCTGTCCCAGAAAATTCTCCTACTTTGGTGAAAAATCTTGCCGAATTACATAATCATGCAGTTTTGAGATTTGACGGAACAGATTATTTAGATGGAGGAGATATCTTGAATGTTGGCAAAGTGGGACAAACTGTGTTTTGTGTTGGCTTGATAAATAGAAAGAATGGGACATTTTATGCCAAATCATTAAGAGGAGGTACTCCCAATAGATATTCTTTATTGTATGAGAATAGTCCGGAATATTTTATTCATATAGGAAAAGATTATTATATGCCCATAGGACCATCTTGTATAGGTGAGTTTGTTCTGTATTCAGAAAGAGTAAATCTTGTTGAGCCACAGCTTTTTTATTTTCAAAATGGATATGTGCAAACGATAGAACTTCCTATTAGCCAATCTGTTGTAAGTAACTATACTTTTTATATTGGAACGTATAATGACGCTGATGGTATTTCTCCTTATCCAGGATTAAATCTCAACGGCGACATAGCCGAAATGATTTTTTATGACCGCCCCCTTTCAAATATCGAACGTCAATCGGTGGAGAATTATTTGCGGAGCAAGTATTTTCCGGGAACGGAGCGGGAGCAGTTTTCGTTGGGTGGAACAATTGAACAGGATTATAGTTTGAAACCAATTACGCTTACCGTACCAGAACGGTCGTATTTCCAGACGTATTCGTGGAATACGGGTGAAAATACCCAGTCTATTTCTGTTACAAAGTCGGGATTGTATGCGGTGTACGTAACCGACGATTGGGGTTACGATTATATCGACACCGTGGTGGTTTCAATGCCAACAATCCGTTATATTCCCGACCAGACTATCTGCGACGGCAGTTCCGTTACGTGGGATTGTGGTCTGAGTGGCGACTATACATACGAGTGGAGCTCGGGCGAGACTACGCAGGAAATTTCCATAACCAAGGCGGGGAAATATGCGGTGAAAATCACCGATAATCAAGGGTATTCCATCGTTTCGGACACGGTGACGATTGACGTTGATGACTTTTCAACGACGGCTCGTCTGGGTGCCGATACCACGTTGTGCAAAGGTAACAGCATAGGGTTAGTTTCGTGTGCCTCGGAAGCAAAACAATATAAGTGGAACACGGGCGATACCACTGCAACGCTCACAATTGAAAATGCAGGAACTTATTCCGTTGTGGTAACCGACGAGGGTGGCTGTTCCGCAACCGACGAAATTCAGGTTGAAGTAAACGGCGTGGCTCCGCATCCGCAGATTGTAACTCAATATCGCTGCTTTGGCGATGAGACTGAACTTATTTCAAATTCATTTACAACCAACAATACCCAAATTGTCGCCACCCGTTGGGTGGTTGAACACGATACGCTCGATGGTGCGGTTCAGCAACACGTGTTTTCCGAATCTGGCGTATTGCCTGTGGAAATTCTCGTGGAAAATGACGAAGGATGTATTGCGTCGCTTACCGAATACGTCACCATTGACCCTAAGCCGGTGGCGAAATTTTCTCCCAAACGTTCGTGCCAATATACCGAGAATCTCATCACGTCAATCTCGACGGTCAGTTCGGGAACAATTGCCACCTATGAATGGAACGGTATCGGCAAACATAGTGCCGACAGCGTGTTCCGCTTCCTTTCCGATACCGTAGGGGAGTACCATTTGTCGCTCAAGGTTGTTACGGACAAGGGCTGCGAAGATACGTTCGAAGAAAACATACGGGTGTTTCCTTCCACGAAATTGCAGATAGAACATTCTGCGGTGTGTCTTGGCGATACCGCCCTGATAATCGACCGTACGCAATATGAGACATTCAATGCCCGTACCGATGCATACTGGGTGTTTGATAGTACGAAGTTTCGCTACAATACCATGTTGGTTAGGCCGATGAAAGACACCTTGCCGCATTTCGTGGGGCTTTATGTGAAAACGCTGAACGGCTGTTTGAACGTCGTCACCGATACCATACAGGCAGGGGCAATTCCCTATCCTGTTGTTCCCGAACGGATATACGGATGTAAAAAAACGGGCGTGCAGTTATACGACGAGGCATATTCCGAAGAAACAGTCGCATCGGTCGTGTGGAACATAAACGGAAAAACTTTGGATGAGGTTCGCCCTGTCGTGGAATTTGCCGAAGCGGGCGAATATACCTATTCGGTGACGGAAATGACTGCGGAAAATTGTAAAAATTCTGCCGAGGGCGTTGTCGTGATAGAAGAGACGCCAACCGTTGATTTTAGTTATTACCCCGAATATGGAGCGGCACCGTTGGAGGTTGAGTTCACCAACTTGTCGGACGGGGCGACTGATTACGAATGGACGTTCGAGCAGTCGGTGGTGGTTGACGACGAAAATCCTACCTATACATTCGAAGACAAGACAAATTCGTATGCAAAATTGCGTGCCTCGTCGGAACACGGCTGTTCGGATTCAGTCATAAAAATGATTCCCGTACAGCTGTCGGATATGCAGTTGCGGGTAACCGATGTGAACACACGCATAAACAGAGGTATGATTCAGTATAGTATTCAGATACTTAACACGGGAAACGATGTGATTCCCGAAATGGAGATAGCACTTTCGAGTTCCGATTTTGCAACGATGAGCGAGACGTGGTATGGAGCGTTGAAGCCCAACGACGTGCTGACCTACGTGTTCCCTGCAAAAACCGTTGCCAAAAACGACGAACTGCCAGACTACGTGTGTGCTACGGCAACTATTTCGTCGTCGAGCCAGAATACAAGTTATTACAGCAATCAGTATTGCAAGGACAATACGAAAGACTTCACGCTGTATCATTTGGCACCGAACCCCGTTGAAAAGACCACAACCTTGTTGTTCAGCACCAGTCAGGCGGGTACGGTCACCATATCGTGTGTTGACAATACTGGAAAGGTCCGCATGGTGCAAGAAATGACCAATGTGCCTGCAGGCGTCCATTCCCTTACCTTGGATTGCCGAAACCTGCCGAGCGGAAAATATCTGCTACAGATAGAACAGGGGAAGAAGAAGATTTCTACGAATTTTGTGAAACAGTAGTTGAGAGTTGAGAGACGAAAGTCGAGAGTTGAGAGACGAAAGGACAATAGACTACGGAGGGGGATCGACTGGGTAGCGAAGCGTATGTTAGATTCCTTGCCTCGCGTTGCTCGGCTGCGGAATGACGGTTGTTATATCATAAGGGGGGAGAATGCAGATGCGGCAACGCCGCATCTGCATTCTCCTTTTCTTCCGTCCCTATACGGCCGTCATCCCGAACGGAGCGAAGCGTAGAGAGGGATCTCGGTAGTTGAGAGTTGAGAGATGAGAGTTGAGAGACGAGAGTTGAGAGTTGAAAGGCGAGAGAATAGAGGACAACAGACAATGGTGAGGTTCTGTTCTAATGATATTTCCGTGAGGGAGTGACAGGAATGGAAATGTGGTTGTTGGGACAAATAAACAGATTCTTTGCCTCTTGTTGTTCGGCATGGCGACACAGTAAAGTATATAGATGTGTGAGCATTAGAGAATAAAAGAACCGCCAGATTGATGCACCAATCTGGCGGTTCTTTTTATAAAAATATCAATGTTCAACAAGTTTGAATTAAAGATATAAGACTTTAGGCTTTAATTTATACCCATAACTTATATCTATAACTCTAAGCTTCTCTTAGAATTTTATACCTAACGTGAACATGATGTAGTCGCGCTTGATTTTTGAATTTGCAGTTACATCTTTTCCTGCAAGGTTAGTATACAATGTGTTATATTGTTCCGATACAGACCGCATCCATGCCATATCGTAGTAGAATGTGTTTGTTGCCAAACCTAAACCTGCTGAATATGTGTTATGTGTAACTTTGATGTTTTTGTATGGATTGCCGTACATTCCATAGCCGGCACGGAATGTGAATGGTCCGTAACGGAATTCACCACCGCATTTCAAGTTTGTAACTTTTTGAAGTTCGTCGGTAATTTGCTTATTTGGATCTGTCATTGACTGTAAATCAGAGCGAAGCTCACAGTTTTCGTAGTTCATTGTTTCCAAATCAACACCAATGTTTACAACGTTTTTGTACACAAATCCCAAAGACCCTACAAATTTTGCCGGTTGCCCAACTTTGTAGTCGAAAGTTGTGTATTTTGCATCTTTTGCAGTAATGTCACCATCCGTATTTATAGCTTGGTCGTATGATGCATTCATCACAAAGTCGCAATCCTCGTTGATATTGTTGATGACAGGAGTGTGGATAGCACCACCGATACGAATGTATTCGATTGGACGAGCTATGATACCGAATTTACCGCCGATACCTGTACCTTCAACTTCACGTTTGGTGGAGTAGGTAAATTCATCCAAAAAAGCTTTTGTTCCCGCTTTGTCTTTTTCTGTCAAGAATTTTGTTTCGGAATAGTAAAAGTTTGAGAATGATAAGTTTGCACCGAAAAATACATATTCAGAGAAATCTACGCCGAGGTTGAATAAAATCTCGCGTTTTGCACCGTCTCTTTCAATTGTGAAATCTTGAAATTCTCCGTAACTTTTGTTTCCTAAACTATCAATAAAATCAGAAAAATATGTATCTACCGTTTTCGCATAATCTATTATGTAGGAATTATATGCCAAAGTGTTGTATTGGTCGTCCCATTTGTTGGCATTAGCCATGCGAACAAAATCGTCGGTCAATGAAGAATTGTTGTTGATTCCCGTATAGTCGATTGTTTCGCTATAACGGTTCTGTGAGTTTAGGGCGAAACCGAAGCTCAAACCTGAGATAAATACGTCGTTGGCTTTCAATGCTTTATAGCCAACCAAACCGAAACTTGGAACTTTCAGCAAGCTGGTAAATGCTTTGTCGTAGCCTAAATAGTGGTTTTCCGATTTTGTATATATGTATGTCGGAGAAAACTCTATTACGCTTTTCTTGAATACTGCGGAACTTGCCGGATTTACACTCATTGCACCGATGTTTCCACCTAACGCAGACAATGCACCGCCCATTGCCATAAAACGTGCGTCACCTTCACTGAATGACTGGCTGTAAAGCAATGCATCATTATAATCTTGAGCATGCACGGCCATTGCTCCGATGAGACTTAGGATGATTAGATTAATCTTTTTCATATCAACTATTTTTTTGCAAATATAAAAACTTTTTAATTAACTATCTTCTTGATGAGTGAGAAGATGAACTTCCTGAATGTGACGAGCTCGAACTGCTTGAGCGAGAAGATCCTGAATAGCTCGATCTTGACGAACTCGAATGCGATGAGCCTGAGTAACTTGAACGTGAAGACGAACTGCTGCTCGGTCTGCTACTGCTTGATGACGAGTAACTTCTTGAACTTGACGACGAGCTGCTGCTTGGCTTGCTGCTGTAGCTTTTCGTCGTGCTTGACGATGAACTTGTGCGTGTTGAGCTCGAAGTTCTTGTCGATGACGACGGAGTCTGTCTGTTATACGTTGTACCCGTAGACTTTTGCGTAGGAGTTGTACGTGTCGTTCCCGAACTTGTAGACGAAGAACTGCTTGAACGTGTTGACGGGGCGGTTCTTGTAGAATTTGCCGGTCCTGCAGAGGTTCTTGTCGAAGTCGAAGTAGACTTTTGCGTCGTGCTCGTACTTGTGCGTGTCGAACTTGAACTTGCCGATGGACTGCTTGTGCGTGTCGACGGTGAAGTTCTCGTAGAATTTGCAGGTCCGCCCGATGTTCTTGTCGATGTTGAGCTTTTTACTGACGAGCTGGACGAAGTTCTTGTCGACGGAGATGTACGGTTAGAATTTGCCGGTCCGTAGTTCGAAGACGCTGATTTTGTCGTCGAAGAAGAATGTATGTTCGTACCTGTCGTTCTCGTCGATGGGGTAGAACGTGGCTCAACGCTTCTTCCGTGTCTGCCATATTCAGGACCGGAGAATTTCATGTGTGAATGATGTGGTCTATGATAGTCATAGTAATGATGACTGTAATAATACGGATGATGGTAGTGATAGTACGGACGGTGGTATGACCAATATGGATGATACCAGTATGTACGATACGGATGCCAGTAATAGTAGTCATTATAATAATAGTAACGATAACTATACGGATAATATCCGAGATACCACGACGGTCCCCAGATGCGGAACGAAACATCCCAAGTCGGATCGTACGAAGACATGAGACGACGTGAATAGTAGTGGTCGTCTTCGTAAAATTCGTCTGAATTTGCGATGCTCGACTCGTCACTTTCGACTGTCGTTTCTGGTGCCGCCGTAGTTCCGTTGCTTGGAGCTGCATATACGACATCAGGTTCTGTTACGTCTGTGTAACGTGCGTTGAACGTTACCAACGAGGCACATGATGCGAACATCATTATGCTTAAAACCGATAGTAATAAAAATCTTTTCATAGTTACATCCTCCGATTTGTTAAAAGTATCAATAATTTTTTTTCCTTTGTAAAAAATTTCAATTTATTTTCAGTAAGCAAAAACTGTTCCAAAAAATGGCAAAAATTACAAGTAGAAAAGAAAATTATTCTCAGTGGTACAATGAACTTGTCGTGCAGGCCAATCTGGCAGAGACTTCGGCGGTTCGTGGGTGTATGGTGATTAAACCGTATGGTTATGCAATTTGGGAAAAAATGCAGCACCAACTTGATTCTATGTTCAAAGCAACAGGACATGTTAATGCATACTTTCCACTTTTCATACCAAAATCTTTTTTTAGTAAAGAAGCAAGTCACGTAGAAGGTTTTGCAAAAGAATGTGCAGTCGTTACGCACTACCGTTTGAAAAACAGTCCAGACGGGAAAGGCGTGGTTGTGGACGATGATGCAAAACTTGAAGAAGAATTGATTGTCCGTCCGACTTCGGAGACGATTATTTGGAATACATATAAAAAGTGGATTCAGTCATATCGCGATTTGCCTATCTTGTGTAACCAATGGGCAAATGTGGTGCGTTGGGAAATGAGAACTCGTTTGTTTTTGCGTACAGCAGAATTTTTGTGGCAGGAAGGTCACACGGCACACGCTACGGCTGAAGAAGCCCGCGAAGAAGCGGAAAAAATGATTAACGTATATGCTGATTTTGCTGAAAATTTCTTGGCAATCCCTGTTATTAAGGGTGTGAAATCGGCAAACGAACGTTTTGCCGGCGCACTCGATACGTATACTATAGAGGCATTGATGCAGGACGGCAAAGCATTGCAATCAGGAACATCGCACTTCTTAGGACAGAATTTCGCCAAAGCGTTCGATGTGACGTTTACAAAGAAAGACGGAACGTCTGATTACGTGTGGGCAACGTCGTGGGGAGTGTCAACTCGTTTGATGGGAGCATTGATTATGACACATTCCGATGATAACGGTCTTGTGCTTCCTCCAAAATTGGCTCCGATACAAGTTGTGATAGTGCCTATCTACAAATCGGCAGAGCAATTGGCTGCAATTTCAGAAAAAGCGTCGTTTATTAAGCAGGCATTGGAAAAGAGAGGCATAACGGTGAAATATGACGATGACGAAACTCAGAAACCAGGGTGGAAGTTTGCCGAATATGAATTACAAGGAGTTCCGGTTCGTTTGGCCATGGGTGCCCGTGATCTTGAAAACGGAACAATCGAAGTTGCCCGTCGCGACACGTTGACGAAGGAAACACTCCCGTTTGAAAACGTTGATGAGTATGTAGAAAAACTTTTGGACGATATTCAAAAGAATATGTTCGAGAAAGCGAAAAAATTCCGTGAAGAACACACATATAAAGTAGATACATACGAAGAATTCAAGGAACGAGTAAAAAATTGCGACGGATTTATCTTGGCTCACTGGGACGGAACAACCGAGACAGAAGAACGAATCAAGGAAGAAACAAAAGCGACAGTCCGTTGCATTCCGTTTGATGCACCAGACGAGGAAGGAACGTGCATTTATTCGGGAAAACCGTCGCACAAACGAGCTTTGTTTGCAATAGCATACTAAAAAAGTTTTGTGTAAACTTGGGAATTTGTGGTTAATTAGTATATTTGCCACACCAAAATAGGTCGGTTCGGTAGCTCAGCTGGATAGAGCAACAGCCTTCTAAGCTGTGGGTCTCGGGTTCGAATCCCGACCGAATCACGAAAAAAGCACTTGCAAATTCTTGCAAGTGCTTTTTCGTTGTGAAGAAGCGTTTACGCAGCCTGTGTGTACGTAACTTGTTTGCGAATTTTTTTCAAAGCTTGTTCTTTTGCCTGACGGACTGCTTCGCGACTTACGTTGAATGATTTGCCAATTGATTCCATTGTTTCAGGTTCATGGTTTAATAAGCCGAAATAGCGAACGATGATTTTAATTTTGCGAGTCGGGGTGTCTTGTCACCAAACTATAACGTGGTGACGAAGCCTATTAAAGCGCTTCGTCGATTAAAAAGTTTCAAAGAATTGGTGTGGACATTAAAAAATGTGCCCTTGCGGCTATGCCTTATTTCTTTATTCTTTCAGGTTGCTTTTGGGCAAATTCTAATATGCCGCCTCTGAGGTTGTAAACATCGTTGAAACCAAGCCCAATCATAATATTCATTGCATTGAGGCTGCGTTTCCCGGAACGGCAGTATACTAAGACTGGTTTGGTTTTGTCAAGAATTTGAATATTGTCTCTAAAACTGGGGTTTCTGTAATCAATGTTGATGGCGTTTTGTACGTGTGAACTATCGTATTCGTGCGGAGTTCTTACGTCAACAATTTGAATTTTTTTGCTAGTTTTGATTAATTCGTTTGCCTCGTCGGCTGAAATGGTTTTCTGAGAAAATCCCGATATGGAAAATAATATGCAGAAAGCGAAAAAAATCTTCTTCATTGGCTTATTTGTTTAAATAAAAAAGCCCAACTTTCGTTAGGCTTTTGCGGTGCGGACGGGACTCGAACCCGCGACCCTCGGCGTGACAGGCCGATATTCTAACCAGCTGAACTACCGCACCAGTTTTTGGACGTGCAAATATACATATTCTTTCTTTCTCTCAAAGGCTTTGCCTCCTTTTTTTTGAAAAAAAATATTTGCACTTCCAAATGACTGAAAATCAGGCTTGTTTTTGTTACAACAAACTAATGCTTCGCTTTACAAATTCCTCAAGGTCTTCGCCTTTCAGCATATTGTTTGAAATCAGCGCCAAATCAATCAATTGTTTTACTGTTTTGTTCGATTTGCCGTATTCAGTCAAGGCATTTTTCTTTTGGTCTTCCAATTCGCCAATTTTCTTGTTGACAGATTCCAACTGTTCCTTGTCGGCTGCTGGAATTTCCTCGTCTTTCTTGCCTTTCTTCGCATCTTCGAGTTTCTGCTTTTCGTCTTTCAACGGTTTCAGGTCGTTGTTGATTTTGTCAAGATTTTCCTTTGTGGCGGCAATCTTGTCGGCATTGATTTTGGTAATCAACGGATGGTTTGCGTTCACAATCAAATTGTAGGAATCAGGAATTTGGTTGTAGAAACTCATTCCCGGATTCATTTGTGCCATATCCTTCATACGACGCATATATTCCGACTGTGTAACAATTATCGGGGCTTCGTCGGCAGAAAGATTTTCGAACTGAACCATAAAATCTTTCGATGCCTGTGATGAGAATACGACTGACAAATCGTCTTTTTCCTCTTTCGTCAGTTTTGATTCCTGCAAATCCTCTTTCTTGATCAAGTTTTCAATAATGTCGGCATCGACACGGGTGAACGAAACTTTTTCGAATTTTTGTTCCAACTGGCTAATCAGGTGAGAATCCAGATGACCGTCCATCAACAACACGTCGTAGCCCTTGTTCTTGGCTTTTTGAATGTAGCTGTATTGTTTTTCAGGGTCGTTGGCGTACAAATAAATCAGTGTTCCGTTCTTGTCGGTCTGATTGTCTTTTATCAACGTCTTGTATTCTTCGTATGTAAAGAACTTACCGTCAACGTTTTTGAATAGTGCGAAGTCCTTTGCTCTGTCGTAGAACTTCTCTTCGCTCAACATGCCGTATGTGATGAACAATTTCAAATCGTCCCATTTTTTCTCAAATTCCTCACGGTTGTTTTTGAAAATGTCTTGCAAACGGTCGGCGACCTTTTTCGTGATGTGGTTCGAAATCTGTTTCACATTTCTATCGCTTTGCAAGTAGCTACGTGACACGTTCAACGGGATGTCAGGCGAGTCGAGCACACCGTGCAACAAGGTCAAAAAGTCGGGAACGATGCCTTCAACCGAGTCGGTCACAAATACTTGGTTGCAGTACAATTGAATTTTGTTTTTCTGCACTTCGAAATTGTTTCTGATTTTCGGGAAGTACAAAATACCCGTCAAATTGAACGGATAATCCACGTTCAAATGGATGTAGAACAATGGATCGTCGGCCATTGGATAGAGTTCCCTGTAGAAATTCTGATAATCCTCGTCTTTCAAGTCGGCTGGTTTCTTTGTCCATGCAGGTGTTGTGTTGTTGATTTGGTTATCTTCGTCAGTATCAACGTATTTGCCGTCTTTCCATTCTTGTTTTTTACCAAAAACGATAGGAATTGGCAGGAATTTGCAGTATTTCTTCAGCAATTCTTCAATACGTTCTTTTTTCAGATATTCCTCGGCGTCAGCGTCGATGTGGAGCACGATGTCGGTACCGACGTTTTCTTTTTCGATTTCATCAATCGTGAAGTTTGGGCTGCCGTCGCACGTCCATTTTACTGCTTTGGCACCTTCTTGATATGATTTTGTAAGAATTTCCACCGAACTTGCAACCATAAATGCCGAGTAGAAACCAAGTCCGAAGTGACCGATGATGGCTTCTGCCTTGCCTTCGAATTTCTTCAAAAACTCATCGGCACCCGAAAATGCGATTTGGTTGATGTATTTGTCAACTTCTTCGGCAGTCATACCAATACCATCGTCGGAAATGGTGATGGTTTTTGCCTTTTCGTCTATGGAAATTCGCACTGTCGCGTTCGACAAATCTTTGTTGTATGTGCCAAGTTTCGCAAGCGTTTTCAGCTTTTGTGTGGCATCAACGGCGTTAGACACTAATTCACGTAGGAAAATTTCTTGGTCGGAATAAAGGAATTTTTTGATGACCGGGAAAATGTTTTCGGTGGTTACACCAATTTTACCTGTTTGCATACTATTATAATTAAAAAAGGTTACACAAAATTTTTGCGTAACCTTTGTCAATTTATGTGCCAATAGAAAATTATTGACAGTTTGTCATATTTTGTCTGTTCTAACTGACAATTATTGTGGAATCGGCACAATTCCGAGTAAGCCTTGTTTTGTCGGACTCATTATACCGCTTATAAGATCGATTGCAAACAAAATGAAGAAGAATGAGAAGAACACGATAATCGCCATTTTGATGAACTGTTTTGCTTCCACCTGCTTACGGATACGTTCCTGTTCACGGATGGCCCATGTAATGTTCGTCACGATTTTTCCAAGTGCGTCGGAACCTTTAGCTATTGTAAAGTCAAATGCCGATGATTTTGCACCTGCTGTCAATATCATTGTATCCAAACTTGGGTCATTCTTTTTAATTTGAGAAATGATGTCAAAATCTCTACTTAACTCAAATTCATCTTCAACTTCAGGAGTCGTATAGATAAGTATAATGATGGAGTTTGCAGGGTATTTTGATTGCTCCAAATATGCTTGTACCTCAGATGCGGACGTAAAAGTTTTGGTCTTTCTATAGCTTTTGATAGAAGCTGTAAACTGTTCTTGTAATGCTTTTACGTCGTCTTCTTTACCAACAAGATAAATGAAAACTTCACTTTTGGTTGTTTTCAATCCCTTAATGCCCGGTTCAGCTTTACTTGATCCGTGACTACGCGTCTTTTGGGATAATAGGAATCTCTTGTTCTCTTCGGCTACAGATTCTGCCTTTAGCTTCTTTAATTCGTAGCTCCTACTCTTTGTCGTCGCTTTAGGTTTGTTCATTCTTCGCTTATTAAAATTTACCACGATAAAAGTAATACTTTTTGTTAAAAGTCAAATCAGTAAATTCAAAAATTTTGCAAAAAAGACGCAATTTTCGCTTTTTAGGGGTGAATTTGATGTGTTTCGCTCTCCAAAATACTTTTTTCGTTCCCCAAAATTGATATTACAGTAGATATGCGATGAGAATTGCGGCAACAATTCCTGCAAAATCGGCAATAAGACCGCAGGAAATTGCGTGTCTTGTCTTGCGTATGCCAACAGAACCGAAATAAACGGCAATTATATAGAATGTCGTATCGGTTGAGCCTTGGAAAATACATGCGAGTTTTCCTGCAAATGAATCTGCGCCAAATGTGTTCATTGCGTCAATCATCATTCCACGTGCACCAGAACCGCTCAATGGTTTCATCAATGCGGTCGGTAAGGCAGGAACGAATTTTGTGTCAACGCCAATTGCTTGAAAACACCATGCCAATCCGTCACAAATAAGGTCTAATCCGCCCACAGTCCTAAAAATTCCAATGCCGACCAATATGGCAATAAGGTTCGGAATAATTTTTATCGCAACGTTGAATCCGTCTTTCGCACCTTCGATGAATGCGTCGAACACATTTACTCGCTTGATGATTCCAGCTACAATAAAGGAAATTATTATGCTGAATAAAATTAGATTGCTCAAAACGCTCGAAATGGTGCCTAATTCGTCACCCGGTAGGGATTTTAGATAAAATAACAATCCAACGAGTAGGGCAGTAATGCTACCTAAATATAATAGTATGGTTTTATTGAAAATGTTGATTTTTTGTACAATTGCCACGGCAAGAAATCCAATGATAGTGGAGAAAAATGTGGCGAAAAGTATAGGTAAAAATATGTCCGTCGGGTCGGCGGCGCCTGCTTGCGCTCGATAAACCATGATGGTCGTTGGAATAAGTGTCAGACCGGATGTATTCAGAACCAAAAACATGATTTGGGCGTTGGATGCTGTATCTTTTTGTTTGTTGAATTTTTGCATCTCGTCCATGGCTTTAAGTCCCATCGGGGTTGCTGCGTTGTCAAGCCCGAGCATGTTGGCTGCAATGTTAAGCATAATTGTACCATAGACAGGATGATCTTTGGGAATTTCAGGGAAAATTTTTCGGAAAAACGGAGCGATTAGTTTTGCCAAAACGGTGATTATGCCTCCTTTTTCTCCAATTTTCATGAAACCTAACCATAGTGCAAGTACGCCAGTTAGTCCGATTGAAATTTCAAAACCATTTTTTGCATCCGAAAAGATTCCTTGCATAACCTGAGAGAAAATTTCCGTATCGCCCATAAATAAAAGGCGGTATAGGGCAACAATAAAACCCGCAAGAAAAAATGTTATCCAGATGTAATTTAAAACCATGTCGTTTCCGTAAAATGACGGTGTAAAATTAATAAAAAACAATGCACAATGCATAATTCATAATGCACAATTAATAAAACATAAGTCGTAATTCATAACTAAAAATTAAACCGTATCTTTGTCGCAGATGGAAACAATGTTTGACATAGCAATCGTTGGTGCAGGTCCTGCAGGATGTTCTGCGGCTCTCTCGTTACGAGAATCGGGATGTTCTGTCGCTCTTTTTGAACGAAAATCTTTTCCGCGTGTGAAAATTTGTGGAGATGGACTTTGTGACAGAAGTATCAATACGCTCCGAGATATAAATCCACGATATGTTGACGAATTTTTTTCGGCGTATAATCCAGAGAGCATTCAACATACCGATTTGATTTACAAGAATCGTCGCTATAGAATTGATTTTAAGAATTTTGGCTATACGTGTAAGCGCGAAAATTTTGATAATTTCTTGTTCTCATTGGTTCAACGTGATTGTCGGAATGTCACAATTTTTCAAAATACGGAGATACAAAATGTTGACAATCGAAACGACGAAATAGTTTTGTTTTCTGGTGAAACGATGTTTCGGGCAAGGATTGTTATAGTTTGTAACGGTGCTCTGTCGCGAATTTCTCGTATATTGACGGGGGAGCATGTTGAAAAGTCAAAACTTGGCGTTGCCGTCCGTGCTTATTATAATGGTGTGAAAGATCTTCAGCCCGATACAATTGAATTATATTACAAGAAAGAATTTTTCCCGGGTTATCTATGGGTGTTCCCTTTGGCTGACGGTTCCGCCAATGTGGGTTTCGGCTGGCAAGTTGAACAAGACAGTGATGCTGAAAAAAATGTCCGTTCTGTTTTTGAAGAATGGCTTTCGACAGACAAAGAACTTTCGGAGAGATTTCGTGATGCGGAACGATTGACACCGATACAAGGTGGTTTGGTACCGTACTGCTCGGAAAGTTACGAATGTTGCGGCGATAATTTCTTTATTTGTGGAGATGCGGCAAATCTTATTGATCCAATTTCGGGTGGAGGAATTGGAAATGCAATGTTGAGTGGAAGATTTGCTGCTTTGCAAGCTGTACAATGTTTGCAGAAGAATGATTGTTCTAAGCAGATGACAGAAAAGTATGTCGAAAATCTGCAAAAGAGAATCAAAAAAGAAATGCATATTCGTCATTTATTGCAAAAACAATTCATGAAACATCGCTGGTTGTTGGACGTTCTTGCGTTTTTCGGTCGTCGGACGGCAATTTTGCGACGAATCAAGGCATGGTATTTGGATTAAAATAAAAATATCGTTTTTGGCGTTCAACGAACGAAATAAACTAATACATTTGTAAGACTAAATTTTAGAATTATGAAGAAAATACATTTGATAGCATTGGTTTTCAGTACTTTATTTGTTTCGGTACAGACGTTTGCACAATATCTTTCATTTGACAAAGTAACGTATGATTATGGTATTATAAAGGATAATTCGGTGAATACCCAGGCAGTATTCATGTGTACGAACCGTGGCGATGCTCCAATTATCATTAAGAAAATAGTCCCGTCGTCACCTGATATTGTTTGTAATATAACTCGTGATACGTTGGAGGCTGGACTTCGTGCGTCAATCAGTGTGTCATTGGATCCTAAAAATTTGAAATCCATGTTCAAAGAATACATCGACGTATATACTACCGATAAAATGTTGGGAAAAATCACGTTGACATTGGTAGGTACTGTGAAGAATATTGATCCTATAGTAGAACAATTATATCCACAAGTATTCGACTTGGTGCGTTTGTCGACATCGGGTATCTCATACGGAAATATCAACTATCCAGCAACGGTTTCCGATACTATAGTTATGTATAATCCGCAAGATACGGCTATCACAATATTATTTCCGAATGTTCCGAATTATCTGACTGTTCGTATGTATCCTGAAACAATACAGCCGAATTCTACTGCGTTGGTGGTTGTGTCGTACAACTCAGGACAGAGAAAAGAATGGGGACAATTCTATGAAAAACTTTATTTCGAATTTCAAGGAAAGAAAATGAGTTACAAAAAGAGAATTTCTCTTTCAGGTAACGTGACAGAGGATTTTTCAAATTTGACGAAAAAACAGTTGAAAAATGCACCGAAAATAAAATTCCAAACGGAAACGTTTAATTTCGATACGGTGAAACAAGGCGCACCTGTTGCTTGCAAATTCCATTTTACGAATGAAGGAAAATCAACCTTGGAAATCCGAAAAATCAAAACCTCGTGTGGCTGTACGGCTGGTTCAATGGAAAAAATGTCGTATGTAAAAGGAGAGGAGGGAGACGTTGATGTAACATTGAATACCCGTAACAAACATGGAAATGTACGACAAATAATCACCATAATCTCCAACGACCCTGTCAATACCGAAACAAAAGTGTATATTGAAGGAGTTGTCGTTTCTGAATAAAAAATAGTTCGTACAACATGTACGAACTATTTACGCATTGAGCATTGAATGGTTGTTATGCCAATTCTTCCGCGCCTGCTCTTCCGTGACAGTTTTTGTATTTCTTACCACTTCCGCAAGGACAGGGATCGTTTCTGCCGATTTTTAGTTCGTTGTGAATAGGCATTTGTTTTTGCGGTTGGCGAGTGTCCTGCATATTGTTTGGATTCTGCTGTACGTCGTCTTTCCGAGTCTGCATATTTGCCATTGATGACCGACGTCTTTCTGTCGCTTCTTGAGCCTCAGCTTGCATAGGAATATGTGCTTTCAACACGCACGCAACCACTTCTTTGTTGACTTTTTCCAACATGCTTTGGAACAATTCAAACGATTCGAATTTATAAATCAACAATGGGTCTTTATGCTCGTACGACGCATTTTGTACCGATTGTTTCAAATCGTCAAGTTCGCGGAGGTGTTCTTTCCAAGCCTCGTCAATGCTGACCAAAATGATAGTTTTCAAGAAAGAACGGATAAGTTCACGTCCTTCGGTTTTTGCCGCTTTTTCGAGATTTGTATTTACGCTGAAAATGCGACGACCGTCGGAAATAGGAACAATAATGTTTTTATACGTTGCACTTTGTTCCGTGAACACCTTCTGAATAATCGGATTTGCTTGTTTAGCAATTGTTTGAACGCGGTTGTTGTAAATGTCTAACAATGCGTTGTAAATCTTTTCGGTAATTTCCTCTTGATTTAGACGTAAGTATTCTTGTTCGTCAATAGGGCATTCGAGTGACAGAAGACGGAGCAGTTCATATTTGAATTCAGCAAATTCCATGTTTCCGTATGCATTTGAAACAATGCTCACGCATACATCGTACATCATATTTGCAAAGTCAATCCCGATTCTGTCTCCAAACAGAGCATGACGACGTTTGGTGTAAATAACTTCACGTTGAGAGTTCATTACATCGTCGTATTCCAACAAACGTTTACGTATTCCGAAGAAATTTTCTTCAACTTTCTTTTGTGCACGTTCAATTGATTTCGAAATCATTGAATGTTGAATGACTTCGCCTTCTTCCAAGCCCATTCTGTCCATAATGCTGGCAATTCGTTCCGAACCGAATTTACGCATCAAATCGTCTTCGAGCGAAACGAAGAATTGCGAACTTCCTGGGTCGCCTTGACGACCGGCACGACCGCGCAACTGTCTGTCGACACGGCGGGAATCGTGACGTTCCGTACCGATAATGGCTAGACCGCCAGCTTCTTTCACTTCTGGAGATAGTTTAATATCGGTACCACGACCAGCCATGTTTGTCGCAATAGTTATATGTCCGGGTTGACCAGCCAAAGCGACAATTTCGGCTTCCTTTTGGTGTAATTTCGCATTCAAGACCGTATGTGGCAGTTTTCGGCGCGTAAGCATACGTGACAACAATTCCGAAATTTCCACCGATGTCGTTCCGACCAATACCGGGCGGCCTTCTTTTATGAGTTCTTCAATGTGGTCGATTACTGCATTATATTTTTCTCGACGGGTTTTGTAAATCAAATCCTCGTAATCGTGGCGTGCAATTGGTTTATTTGTCGGGGCGACGACAACTTCCATTTTGTAAATATCCCAGAATTCCTTAGCTTCCGTTTCTGCCGTACCTGTCATACCAGAAAGTTTTTTGTACATACGGAAGTAATTCTGCAATGTGATTGTGGCATGAGTTTGTGTTGCTGCTTCGACTTTTACGCGTTCCTTAGCCTCGATTGCCTGATGAAGTCCGTCAGAATAGCGTCTTCCTTCCATAATACGACCAGTTTGTTCGTCAACAATCTTAACCTGATTGTCCATTACGACATATTCTTGGTCGATGGTAAAGAGAGCGTATGCCTTTAAAAGTTGGTTTATCGTGTGTACACGCTCTGATTTAATTGCATAATCTTGGACAAGTTCGTCTTTTGCTGCAATTTTTTCCTCAGGCGTTTTATCTGATTTTTCTATTTCCGCAATTTTATCGCCGATGTCAGGGAGAACGAAGAAGTTTTTGTCTTCCAAGTCCGACGATAAGAAGTCTATACCTTTTTCTGTCAGTTCGATGATGTTATTTTTCTCATCTATAACAAAATACAGTTCATCTGTAATGATTGGCATGTATTTGTTGTTTTCTGCCATGTAGGTATTTTCGGTCTTCGTCAACAATGTCTTCATTCCTTGTTCGCTGAGGAACTTGATGAGCGCATTGGTTTTAGGAAGAGCCTTGTACGAACGAAGAAGAAGTTTTGCACCTTCTTCGGCTTTTTCTTTTTCTGGAGAACCGATTAATGCTTTTGCTTCGGCGAAAGTCTTGTTGAACAATGCCCGCTGTGCATTGTACAGTTTTTCGACACGAGGTCTGTATTCGTTGAAAAGTTCGTCGCCGTTACTTTTCTTAGCAACAGGTCCCGAAATAATCAACGGAGTTCTTGCGTCGTCAATAAGCACGGAGTCAACCTCGTCGACAATAGCATAGTTATGTTCTCGTTGAACAAGTTCATCAGGGCGGATAGCCATATTGTCACGAAGGTAGTCAAAACCGAATTCGTTGTTTGTTCCGTATGTAATATCAGCTTGATATGCACGACGACGTGCTTCTGTGTTAGGTTCGTGCTTGTCGATGCAGTCAACTTTCAATCCGTGGAATTGGTAAATCGGTCCCATCCATTCGGAGTCTCGTTTTGCAAGGTAATCGTTAACGGTTACGACGTGAACACCACGTCCCGAAAGTGCGTTGAGGAATACTGGCAATGTAG
The DNA here is from genome assembly GCA_017516865.1 of Bacteroidales bacterium. Taxonomy (GTDB): domain Bacteria; phylum Bacteroidota; class Bacteroidia; order Bacteroidales; family UBA1715; genus UBA1715. Next base: position 221,200 of record JAFXAU010000003.1, on the reverse strand, counting down.
CGACCAATGTCTTACCTTCACCAGTCGCCATTTCGGCAATTTTACCTTGGTGAAGAATCGTACCTCCGATAAGTTGCACGTCGTAGTGAATCATATCCCATGTTACAGGGTTGCCACCAGCCATCCATGTGTTGCTCCATATAGCCTTGTCGCCTTCGATTGTAATGTGTGGACAAACAATAGACAAATCTTTGTCGTAATCCGTTGCCGTTGCTTCAACAGTTTTATTTTCGGCAAATCTTCGAGCCGTATTTTTAACAATGGCAAATGCTTCGGGGAGAATTTCGTCCAACGTTTTTGCAACAATTTCGTCGGTTTCTTTTTTGAGAGCGTCAATTGTGTCGTACATTGATTCTCGTTCGTCGACAGATGTGATGTCTTCTTCCTCCAACTTAGCCTGCAATTCCGCAATTTTTTCTTCCTGAGGTTTTATTGCATCGGCAATTTTCTGTTGCAATTTTTTTGTCGCTGCACGAAGTTCGTCGGTCGTGCCGGCATTGAGTTTCTGTTCAATTTCGTTGATTTGGGCAACCAACGGAAGAATTTCTTTAATATCTTTTTCGGACTTTGTGCCTCCGAATATCGCGCGAATTATGTTGTTAATCAAACTCATGTCTCGTTTTATTGTAATCTATAATTTGGATTGCAAAATTAAGAGAAAATCTTTGAATTTGAAGATTTAAAAGATAAAAACGTGTTTTTACAATATCTTTTTCATTAATGCGAAGAATTTGTATGGCATATATCTGACCGGAAGGTCAATCAGAGTAGGGGTTGTGACTAATGAGCGTTTGTTCGAAAATGCATCGACGGATAATTTTCCATGATATTTTCCAAGTCCGGAATTTCCCACGCCGCCGAATGGCAGACTGTGATTGACGATGTGCATTATTGTGTCGTTTATGCATGCACCGCCCGAACTGGTTTGATGAATAATAGCTTTTGCCGTCGATTTTTTTGCAAAAGCATATAATGCCAATGGTTTCGGTCTTTTATTTATAAATGTAATAGCTTCGTCAAGAGTTTTGTATGTTAAAAGCGGCAAAATTGGCCCGAAAATTTCTTCCTGCATCACAGGACTTTCTGGGGAAACATTTTCCAAAATTGTCGGCTCTATAAATCGCTGATTGTCGTCGAAATGTCCGCCAACGACTGCGTTCCCGTCGGACAAATATTGTTTTACGCGACTGTAGGCTTTGTCTGTCACCAAACGTACAAAGTGCCGGTTTTCTTTAATGTCGTCCTTGTATAGCTCATTTATTGCTTTTTTGAAGGCCTCAATAAATGCATCTTTCATATTTTCCTGCACAAGCAGATAATCGGGTGCAATGCATGTCTGACCCGCATTGAGACATTTTCCCCATGCAATTCGTTTTACCGCAGTTTGAATGTCGGCATCGGAATGAACAATGCAAGGACTTTTCCCGCCAAGTTCAAGAACAACAGGTGTAAGATTTTTTGCCGCAGCAGTCATGACGATTTTTCCAAGTGCCGGACTGCCGGTAAAGAAAATAATGTCGAATTTTTGTTCCAAAAGACAGGTGTTGACTTCTCTATTTCCTTGACATACGGCAATGTATTCTGACGGGAATACGGATTCTATCATTTTCTGCATGACCGTTGAGACATGTGGAACATACGGCGACGGTTTCAACATGGCACAACATCCTGCCGAAATTGCTCCAATGAGCGGTCCGAAAAGGAGTAGAAACGGATAATTCCATGGTGCCATTATCAATGCATTTCCTAATGGCTCTGTCACTATTTTGCTGGAAGATGGGAACAATGCCAGTGGAGACAACTTGCATTGAGATTTTGTCCATTTCCGCAAGTGTCGGATGTGATTCTTGATTTCGGCCTTCACCAACGAAATTTCGGTAAGATATGCTTCTTCGTATGATTTGTGCAAATCTTCCCACAAAGCCTGGGCAAGTAGTTGTTCGTGTTCTTCGACGGAACGCAATAATTTTTTTAATGCTTCTTTTCGGTAAGAAAGATTTTTTGTCGTTTGCGTTGCAAAAAACATTTTTTGTTTTTCCAACGTCGATATAATGTATTCAGGCTTTGTGTTTTCCATTGATAGAGAATTATTTACGTCCAATAAAATTATCCATTGCTTTGTAAATGCCGAGACATTTTCCTACGATAAAATCAAAAGCTCTTGTCGTAAGAAGAGCCTGACAAAGACGTACGAAATGTACGGTCCATGGCATGGCTTTGGTTATTTTGTTCTTTTCGATTGCTCTAATGATTTTTTTCGCAACGCGTTCGGGTTTCAAAATAGGAATGACGGAACAGTTTACGCCGTCGAACATGCCTGTGTTGATGTAGTAAGGACAAATTGTCGTGACGTGGACGCCTGTCTTATTTTCCTGCATTTCGATTCTGAGAGAGTCGCTCCAGCCGTATACAGCCCATTTCGATGAATTGTAGACAGCCATTCTTGGTGTGGTAATCAAACCAGCCGACGATGATACATTACATATATGTCCGCTTTTTTGTGCTAACATGTCTTGTAAGAATGGCAAGGTAACAATCATCGGTGCAATGGCATTGATGTTCATTGTCTTTTTAATGTCGTTGGTCGAATGGTCCGAAAATAGTTTTCCAACCACGATTCCAGCATTGTTTATAAGAATGTCGACAACGCCCACATCGGCTTTAACTTGTTTTTGTATGGTATTGACCTCGTTTTCGTCCGAAACGTCAACTTTGTATCCTTTAATGTTTTTGTAATTTGATAGTTCCGAGATTGTTGCAGAAATATTAGCTTCGTTTATGTCCCAAATGATGAGGTTTTTACAGCCTTTTTCCAATGCGATTCGTCCCATTATTTTTCCTATGCCCGACGCACCGCCAGTGATTAATACGTTTTTGTCTTTAAATGTACTCATAGTATTAAATTTTTTGATATGGCAAAGATATTCTATGCCGTGAAGAATATAGTATGTCGGGTTTTATTTGTGGTTGTACCTTGTGTACTTTCTGTAAAAAGTGTTTTGTGTTTGTGGAAGTTGAAAATGTGGGGTGAAATTTGTCCGAGGGGTGGCGGATTGTAGCATTTTGAAGAAAACAAAATTGGTTTTCTAAGCAGAATCCAATAAGAATATAAAACTTTTTTCCTTTTTTTTAGTTCTTATTGCTCTCAAATCGTACCTTTGCCATAGATATTTAAAGTACAATGAAAGAACAAGACGAAAATCAGTATAGACTTGATACGATAGAAGATGCGTTGCGGGAATTCCAGAAAGGAAATTTTGTGATTGTGGTTGACGACGAAGACCGTGAGAATGAAGGCGATTTCATAATTGCGGCGGAAAAAGTCACTCCCGAAAAAATAAATTTTATGATTCGTAACGGCCGTGGGGAACTCTGTGCGCCGATTAGCGAAGACCGTTGTGCGGAACTGGAATTGCAGATGCAGGTGGCAAATAACACCTCGTTGCACGAAACGCCGTTCACCATCACGGTTGATTTGATTGGAAGTGGCTGTACCACAGGTGTTTCCATGTATGACCGTGCAATGACAATCCGCGCTTTGGCAAATCCCGAAACAAAACCGTCGGATTTGGCTCGGCCTGGACATATTCATCCGCTCCGTGCGCGTAACCGTGGCGTGCTTCGCCGTGCCGGACATACCGAGGCAGCTGTTGATTTGGCCCGTCTTGCAGGATTGTATCCGGCCGCGGCTCTGATCGAAATCATCAACGAGGACGGCACAATGGCCCGTCTGCCGCAGTTGATGGAAATTGCCAAACAGTTTGATTTGAAGATTATTTCGATAAAAGACTTGATTGCCTACCGATTGAAACAGGAATCAATTGTGGAAAAAGGCGTTGAAGTTGATTTGCCTACAAAATACGGACGTTTCCGTTTGATTCCGTTCCGCCAGAAATCCAACGGATTGGAACATGTGGCACTTATAAAAGGCACGTGGGAAAAAGACGAACCGATTTTGGTGCGTATGCACTCATCGTGCGCCACGGGCGATATTTTCGGCTCCATGCGTTGCGAATGCGGAGAACAATTGCATAAAGCAATGGAAACCATCGACAAAGAAGGCAAGGGCGTGGTTGTATATTTGAGTCAGGAAGGCCGTGGAATCGGCTTGATGAACAAAATTGCCGCCTATAAGTTGCAGGAAGAAGGACTTGACACGGTTGATGCAAATCTTCGTCTTGGTTTTGCCGCCGACGAACGCGACTATGGCGTTGGGGCAACGATTTTGCACGAACTTGGTGTTTCAAAAATCCGTTTGATGACGAACAATCCAAAAAAACGTGTGGGACTCGAAGGTTATGGCTTGAAAATAGTAGAGAATGTTCCTATCGAAATTCCTGTAAATCAGTTCAATGAATACTATATGCAGACGAAAAAGGAGAAAATGGGACACGTGCTGCATTTGTGTGGAAGGAAACAATAGTTTAGGAATCATTGATGAATAAAAACAAATTCAGGCTTATGCTTTATCCGTTAAAATTCAAACATATATATAAAGATAAAATTTGGGGGGGAAATCGTTTCTCCGAAATTTTGGGAAGAAAAGACGGTAATTCTTCGTCGTGTGGCGAAAGTTGGGAAATTTCGGCGGTGCAGGACAATGTTTCGGTTGTATCGAATGGTTTCTTGAAAGGTAATGACTTACAGGAAGTTATAGAAGTTTACATGGACGAAATCGTCGGACAAAAGGTGTACGAAAAGTTCGGCATAGAATTTCCATTGTTGATTAAATTCCTTGATTCAAACGATGCTCTTTCTGTTCAGGTTCACCCGAACGACGAAGTGGCGAAGGAACGTCATAAAGCCTATGGCAAAACAGAAATGTGGTACGTGATGGATGCCGCTCCTGATGGTAATCTCATTGTTGGTTTTGAACACGATTCTTCAAAAAAGGAGTTCTCGGAAGCTATTGAAAATAAGACTGTTCCGCAGTTGCTTCATTCAGAAGTTGTGAAAAAGGGCGACGTGTTTTTCTTGCCTGCCGGCCGTGTGCATGCAATAGGAAAAGGTCTTTTAATTGCGGAAATACAGCAAACTTCCGACATCACATATAGAATTTACGACTGGGACAGAGTCGGAGCAGATGGAAATCCTCGTGAACTTCATTTAGGATTGGCAATGGACGTGATTGACTACACGGCGCAGGATGACTACAAAACGCATTACACGGCACAACAAAATGCTACGAATGAATTGGTTTCGTGTCAATATTTCCAGACGAATTTGCTCCGTTTCAATCAGCCGGTCGAGAAAGATTTTTATTCGCTTGATTCGTTTGTGATTTATATGTGTATGGAAGGCTCTGCATCTATTGATTTTGGCGGTTCCTACGAGGAACTTGTCACCAAAGGCGAAACGGTGCTGATTCCTGCTGCATTGCATTCTGTGAAACTTACTCCACGTGGCGAAGCAAGTCTGTTGGAGGTTTATATACCATAATATATGATACAAATTGGTGACCAGATAGTTAGTCTTGATGTTCTTGAAAAAGAATTTTGCTGCGACTTGTCGAAATGTAAGGGGATTTGTTGTGTGGAAGGTGACGCTGGCGCACCTATAACTGATTCTGAAATAAAGGATTATCAAGAAAATCTTGATGACATTCTTCCGTACGTATCGTCGAAAAATCAATCGGTATTGAAAGAAAAAGGCGTGTTTTATCTTGATGAAGAGGGCGAAAAGGTCACAATGTTGGTTGACGGCGGTGAATGTGCATTTACAGAGCATCGCGACGGAATGTTATTTTGTGCGATAGAACATGCGTTCCGTGACGGGAAAATTGCTGTTCAAAAGCCTATTTCATGTCATTTGTACCCAATACGTTGTCATCAATATCGCGATTTTGAGGCGTTGAATTTTCATTCGTGGAGTGTATGTGCCGACGCATTTTGCAAAGGGAAGAATGAAAAAATAAAAGTGTATCAATTCCTTAAGGAACCTCTGATTCGCAAATATGGCGAGGCTTGGTATTCCGAATTGTGCGAAATCGCCAAACAATGGGAAGAACAAAAGAATGGCAAAAAATAGAATTGCAATATTGGCTGTCTGTTTTTGTCTGTTTTCCTCGCTGATTTTTTCACAGGAGGACGATACGATTTCCCATTATTCCGATTCTGCTAATAAAGTGAATGTCGCTGGGTTGGTGACGGTTGGCGCGGTCACGCCCGTGGCTCTTGCTGGCGTGTATGTGTATATGCACCATGCGTGGTGGAGCGAGAAAAGCACAGGGTTTCATTTCGATGACGGAAAGGATTTGAAATATGCTAGAAATCTTGACAAACTCGGTCATTTTACTGCGTCGTATCTTGCTTCTACGGCCTTTTCCGACATTCTGCGACTGACGCATGTTCCCGAAAATTGGGCGTTATTCGGTGGAGCGGGACTTTCCGTGCTGAACGCCACAATTATAGAAATAAAAGACGGTTTTGCTCCATATTGGGGTTTTAGTGCGTACGACGAAATGGCGAACGTATTGGGAGCATTTTATCCCGTGTTGCAGGCAAAAGTTCCGTTTTTTCAAAGTTTCAATTTCAAATGGAGTTTTGATTTTGATTATCGTTATGATACAGAATACTTTAAGTATAAGCAAAAAACTGGTTCAGCCGACGGATATTTCTTTATTGACGATTATGACCGTCAATACTTTTGGATGACGGTTGACTGGGCTAATTTATTTTGTAAAGATAAACCGAAATATAAATTTCCATACTTTTTTGATTTTGCTATTGCATTGAGTGGCAACAACTTAAAAACACTTGATGCAAATAAAAAGGAGGGCTTGGAACTGTATTTCGGCATTGATTTGAATCTGACAAAACTGTTTAAACAGAAACATGTCGGATATTATATTTGTAAGTATGTAAATTTCTATCATATTCCTATGCCCGCATTGCAAGTGGCACAAAAGGGCAAATGGTGGTGGTTGATGTATTGATTTCCTACTTTTTTATAGAAAGAAAAAGTGACCCGAGAGTTCATTGGTGACCTATAAATAATTCTTTCAAAAGCCTTGATTTTTTCAAATTAAAACAAAAAGCGTATTTTTGCGAAAAATATGGCATTAACTATTATTCGCATTCAAAAAAAGCGTAGGAAACTGGTTTTGAAAATCGGATAATGTTATTCACAAGGGCGTGATGCTCTACATACACATTTGTTAATGTTCACACTTTTAGTGTGGGCTTATCTGCGTGTATGGCGAGTTCATTCCTACGCTCTCGTGAATGCGAGTAGAAAAGTTCACACTTTTCTTTTATCCGCAAACGACTGATAGTTAGGCGAAAAATTATCAGTCAATGAAAAAACATTTTTTTGAAATCAATCGATGGACATTGTTTTCTGTTTTCGGATTGTCCATTTTTGTGAAATGCGTTTTGTTCCATTATTTTTGTTTTAACTATGTGGCAGTGAGTAGTTTGTGGAATGCACCTCACGATTTCTTTTCATTTTATGTTGCAAAATTGTTGCCAGCCGTTTCTATAGCAAGTTTTGTATTTGTCTTTAAACGAAGGTGGTGGATTATTGTTGCTTCAATTATTATTGATTTATGGTTTGCAGCAAATTTCATTTATTATCGGGCGAATGATTTATTCCTTGATACAGAAACAATTATGATTGTTGACAATTTGAATGGTTTTTGGAGTTCTATAGTCGCCTATCTTAATTGGAAAACAATAGCGTTTGTTGTTGTGAGTGTGATATTGTATGTTTTTCTTGTTTTTACTAAAGTTGATAGTAATAGAAATTGGAAAGGTTTTGCTGTAGCATCGATAACTTCTTTGTTGCTTTTTGTGGGAGACCATTTTGCTGGGTATTCGACGTTTAAGACAACATTGCCTACAAATCAAAATGGTTGGACATATTCAGCATTTAAAAGCGCTCGTCAAATAGCTTCAGGAAATTATTTCTTCAATAATTTTGTTTTTCGCCAATGGTTTGAATCACAAACTCCGTTACATTTTTTCCCTGCTTTTTTATATAAACAAATCTGTGATTTTTTTTATGGTCCAAAAGAACTCGCATTATCGGAAGATGACAAAAACAAAATAGAAGAATTTGTGAATAGAAGTGCATTAGACAATAATACTGTTACACAAAATTTAATTATCATATTAGGAGAGAGTTTTGAAAGTTGGACGTATTCTATGAAAGATAATAACAACTTAGAAGTAACGCCAAATATGAATGCTTTACGGAAACAAGACAATTCGCTTTATGCCGACAAAATTCGGTCGCAAGTTCGGCGTGGTAATTCTGGAGATGGACAGATGATTATTAATACAGGATTGTTGCCTCTTGAATCAGGTGCAGCGTGTATGTTGTATGGTGAAAATGTATTTCCAAATTATGCTCATAAATATGAGACTTCAGCAATTGTAAATCCTGTTAGTGGTATTTGGAATCAAAAAGTTACGACATATTCTTATGGCTACAAGAATTTGGAAGAATTATCCAATCCAACAGATAAGTGGAATTGGATTGAAGATGATGAAACAATGCAATTTGCCGTTCAACATTGTAAATCATTGAATCAACCATTTGGAACGATGATAATAACGGTTTCTACTCATTCTCCATTTTCTTCTCCTCGAAAATCTCATTTGTCATTTCGTGATGGGACACCTCAAATAGTGCAAGATTATTTAAATTGTATGCACTACGCAGATAGTTGTGTTGGTGTGTTTTTGAATGAATTAGCGAAAGATTCTTTATTACATAATACTACTGTGGTTATAACAGGCGACCATACAATTTTCCGAAGCAATCTTCTTGCAGAAATGCAGCCAGCAATCGAGAAATATGGGCTTCCAATTCCTAAAGACGAAACATTTTGTCCATTAATTATTTCGTCTCCAACAATTACAAAACATACGGAAATAGATACGCTTTGTTTTCAAATGGATATTTATCCTACAATTTTGCATTGTCTGGGTATCAATGATTATTATTGGAAAGGATTTGGGGTAAATTTGTTGGATAGTGCAGCACTACAAAATCGTAAAATATCGGAGGAAGAAGCATTCAAGTTGTCAAACTTGATAATCCGAAGCAATTACTTCAAGAATTATAGTCAAAACTGAATTTTTTTGCTCATATGAGATTGAAGCACGTACGTTGAAAAATGATTCTTCCCGATGCTTCATTTTCTGATGTGAACAGAAATTTTATAGATTTGCTGTGAATTTTACAGCAAATAGAAAAAATGCAAGAATATATTGAAGTCCGTGGAGCAACAGAGAATAATTTAAAGAACGTTTCGGTAAAAATTCCGAAAAAGCAAATCACTGTCGTGACAGGTGTTTCGGGGTCGGGAAAATCGTCGCTTGTGCTTGATACTATTGCCGCAAAGTCTCGTAGAGAATTAAACGACACATTCCCTTCGTTCGTCCAACAATATTTACCGAAATATGGACGTCCACATGTGGAACGTGTTGAAAATCTTCCAATTGCGATTGTGATAGAGCAACGAAAACCTGCTTCAAATTCCCGCTCAACGGTGGGTACGTACACTGATATATATTCATTGTTGCGATTGTTGTTTTCGCGTATCGGACAGCCGTTTGTAGGTTATTCCGATGTGTTTTCGTTCAATCATCCTATGGGGAGTTGTCCACGTTGTAGTGGTTTGGGCGAAATTCGCGAACTTGACATTCATAAGTTGGTCGATTTCAATAAATCGTTGAACGATGAGGACACTATTCATTATATTGCGTTTGGTAAAGGTGGCTGGCGTTGGATTCGCTACGCACACAGCGGTTTGTTCGACTTGGATAAGAAAATCAAGGATTATTCTCCCGAAGAATTGGAGTTGTTTCTTAATTCTCCACAAATAAAACTGAAAAATCCACCTAAAAATTGGCCGAAAACGGCAAAATATGAGGGGCTGATTCCCCGTATGTACCGAAGTATTATCAATTCCGAGGAAGGATTGTTGCATGCAAAGGTTTTGGACCCTATGTTACGCATGGGGAAGTGTCCCGATTGTGGCGGCTCTCGTCTGAATCCGACCATTCTTTCGTGCAAAATCAATGGGAAAAACATTGCCGATGTGTGTGCAATGTCTATTTCCGACGCAAAAACGTGGATGGAAACAATTGAAAATCCTTTGGCTGAGGATATAAAACACAATACGATTGAACGTCTTGCTGCTTTGGAAGAAATCGGATTGGGCTATTTGACGCTTGACCGTGGTGTTGGCACATTGTCGGGTGGCGAGGCACAGCGGTGCAAGATTGCAAAATACATAAATTCGTCGCTTTCCGATGTGATGTACATTCTTGACGAACCAAGTGTGGGGTTGCATAATCACGACATTCTTTTGATGCAGAAATCGGTGCAAAAACTAAAAAATCATGGAAATACGGTCATTTTAGTTGAACACCATAAAGATATGATTCAAATTGCCGACCATATTATTGATATGGGACCGGGAGCGGGAAGCGCGGGTGGAACGGTGCTTTTTGAAGGAACGTATGACGAATTGCTTAAAAGCGACACGCTTACGGGAAAAATGCTACGCGCAAGCAAGGCGATGAAACCGAAGGTCCGTCAGCCCAAGGACTGGTTTTTGCTTGAACATGCACAGGTGCACAATTTGAAAGATATTTCTGTTCGTCTGCCTTTGGAAGTAATAACGGTCATTGCAGGCGTGGCAGGTTCTGGTAAGTCGTCGTTGATGGAAAGTTTTCGGAAACAATATCCTGAATCAGAGGATGTTGTGTATATCAGCCAGAAAAATATAGGAATCAGTCTGCGGTCAACACCAGCAACATATTTGGAGGTCGCCGATGATATTAGAAAACTATTTGCGAAGGAAAACAAGACAAAAGTCGAACTATTTTCGTTCAACGGCAAAGGCGGTTGCCCTGTTTGTCAAGGGAAGGGCGTGATTGTTTCGGATATGGCGTTTATGGATTCCATTGAGACTGTGTGCGAGGCGTGTGGCGGCTTGCGGTATTCCAATGGCGTGTTGTCGTATAAGGTTCATAATTTGAATATTGCAGAAGTTATGGATTTGTCGGCCGAAAAGGCGTGCGAGCTGTTTTCGGGAACTGTCATCGCCGAAAAACTTACCCCATTGTTGAAAGTAGGATTGGGATATATTCATCTAAATCAGTCATTGTCAACACTTTCGGGAGGCGAGTTACAACGGATAAAATTAGCCTCGTTTTTGCGAGAAAAAGGAAAAATCTTCATTCTCGACGAACCAACCGACGGCTTACATTTGAAAGACATAGATCGATTGATTTCGTTGTTCGACACGATGGTCGAAGTAGGAAACACCATAATTTTGATAGAGCATAACCTGGAAGTCTTAAAATCGTCGGATTATGTGATAGAATTAGGACCGAAGGGTGGCGACCAAGGAGGAAGAATCCTATTTGAAGGAACACCAAGCGAAATGCTGAATGCGGCAAAATCCGTTACACGGCAATACCTATTATAATGCTCAATTAACAAACAATTGAGTTTTCTTATTTTTTCTGGATTAATGCTACGGCAAATACGGCAACTCCTTCTTCACGACCGACAAATCCAAGTCTTTCGGTTGTCGTTGCTTTTACCGACACGTCTTCTATGTTTATTTGCAGGTCATCGGCAATATTGGTACACATTTGAGGAATGTGGGGTAGCAGTTTGGGACGTTGCAAGCAGATAGTTGCATCTATGTTTCCAATTTCCCAACCTTTTGATACAAGTAATTCCCGTGTTTTTCTTAAAAGAATTCTACTGTCTATGTTTTTGAATTCATCGCTGTTGTCGGGAAAATGATAGCCGATGTCGCGTAAACCTGCCGCTCCGAGAAGCGCGTCGCAAATACTATGGAGCAGAACATCGCCGTCGGAGTGTGCGACCATGCCCACAGGGTGCTCTATTTTTACACCACCTAACACAAACGGTCTTCCGCTTGCTAATTGGTGTACGTCATATCCTTGTCCGATGCGGATTTTCATTATTTAGACTTGTTGAAGTCGAATACTAATGAGAATCTAAATGTATTTGCCAACGGAGAATTTTTGCCGTTGATTGGTATCAAGTATGAGAAATCAAGTCCGAATACGTTCATTCTAACGCCGGCACCAGCAGTGAAATATTTTCTATCTCCTTTGGTTTCAGCTTCGTTAAAATATCCCAAACGTGCGGCAAATTGGTCGTTGTACCAATATTCTGCACCAATACCAAGGGTAAATTCCTTCATTTCTTCCTTAAATCCACCCGGTGCGTCGAAGAACGATTGGAAAATTCCTTGTGGAACGGATACTTCGTCGTCTTTACCTTTGATTTCCACTGTATTTCCGTCACTGTCTTTAATATATACAGGAGGTGTTGGTACCAACAATTTGTTTATGTCAAAATACAAACCTAACTTGTTGTATTGGTCAATTTGTAGATTGTATCCAACGCCAAGTTTCATGTTGCAAGGTATAAAGTCTTTGTTGTCGTCGGAATATGAAATTTTAGACCCAATGTTCGATATGTTGAATCCTGCGGTCAATAAGCCAGGCAAGGAACCCTTAAATTCTTTGAAATAGGTACCCGAAATGTCGGCGGCAACAGCTTTACCAGCATGATAATCGTCAACGGTTCCACCTGTCAAGTTAGAATAGATAAAACGTCCCGTCATACCCATCACAAAATTGTCGGCAAGATAACGCGAGTACGAAACATCAATGGAGTATTCTTTTGGTGAAATAGTGTAGCCTGCCGAATTTCCATCTTCGTCGTATGCAGGAATGTCGCCAAGCGAGAAGTAGCAGAGTGATGCACCCACGGCATCTTTGTCTGATAATTTCTTATATCCAGCCAAATAAGCAAGATTGATGTCTTTTATACCAAGGTTCGACAACCATGGTGTGTACGACAAACCAATCCCGAAGTCATTTTTTGCCAAAGCATATTTTGAGGCATTGGAATGTTGTGCCCATGTGTCTGTCGTTGTGGCGGCACCAACGTCGCCCATAGCGCCGCTACGGGAATCTGGCGTAATTGTTAGAAATGAAACTGCTGTTGTGATTACATTATATTCATCTTCGAGGTCTTGACCTGTACCGAATCCTGTTGATTTTTCAGCATCAATCTGTTGGGCGAATAGTGCTGTTCCCAACAAAAGCGAAATGGCTGTTAATAGAATCTGTCGCATTGTTCTTGTATTGAATTCTAAAATTTATGCAAATATACGTTTTTTATAAACTCGAAAATCGGTTGTTTATTGTTTGATTATAAAAATATTATCGGACAAGCAGTATTTTTTGTTCTCCATACAATTTATTTCCTGTATTTGTTTGTATTTCAATGGTATATGGATAGATTCCCGCCTGCATTGGTGTGCCTCCTGACGATTTCCCGTCCCATGTTATAGAGTTGTCTATAAATCCATTGGGTGTTTTTTCTCTTTGAATTGACTTGACTAAGTTCCCGGAAACGTCATAAATGTTTATTGTTACTTTGATTTCGTTGTCTGCCTGATTATGTTCGTAATGGAAACTTGTGCTTGTTTTCATTGGATTGGGGTAGTTGTAAAGATTGACCAATTTTATGTTTTGGGAATTTACAACGTAGAAGTCCATTGTTGTTTCGGTTACATTGTTGTATGCGTCCCAAATTGTCAGTGTGAGTGTGTGGGCACCTTCTTCAAGATCTTTTAGTTTGTAGGTGATGCTTCCAGAATAATAGGTGTTCAAATCGGAATAAAAGAAGTCGTTTAGAACAATAGGATTTGTGTCGTCGCCGTCAATCGTGAGAACTATGTTGTGACCGATAGAAGCGTTGGAAATGTTGATACCCGAGGAATCAACGGCATATACGTAAATTGTCGGATTTTGGTTGGTCATCATTCCTGTTTTGGATAACGAATCATTCAAGAAAATTGATACTTTCGGTCCTTGAAAATCATCGTTTTCACTTGTGTTGCTACCATTGATTATCAGGTCGTAGAAGGCACCGGCAGCTTGTGTTGTGTCGTTTGTTGCATAGAGGCTCAGTTTGCCTTTCCCATTATAATAGTAAATATCTTGTGGAATGATAGTTTCGAACGAGAAAGTACCATTTTCTATACTTGCCAAGCCTTGAAAGAGGATATTGGTGTAGGAATTGAATGTGTATGTGTCGTTGTTGTCGTTTCCTAATGTAGTGATTGTCTGTAGTTTATCGAATAATTTAACTGAGAGCGTTCCGTTATATTGATTCAGAATTTTGTTTGTGGCGTCGGCAATATGTCCGGAAATTCTCAATGTTGATAATGCTTTTATTGTATCTTCAAAATTGTTGACGGCAATCCCGTTGATGGAGTCTAGTTCGATGGAGTAGAGTGGAATAGCCAATCTTAGTGCAGGGTCGCCGAGTAGAGTGTAGACGCGTTTGTTTTGATACACGTCGCTATTTGTTGATTGTTTAGCAAGAACGAATGATTCGCCAATAGTGCGGATTTGACCGAGGGAATCGAGTTCAAAAATGTTTTTGTATATGTTGTCGCACAGCGTGTAATTTGCTGATGCGTACGAATATCGTGTCGCACTAATCATTCCGATTCCGCCGCCGTCTTTTTGTGCCAATAATTTTTCGCCAATTGACGTTCCTGAGTAGTCGTAATGTGCTGTGTTACAAGCAGCTCCGATGAAAAACGGTAGTTTTGTCGTATTTTTCCACGATTCAATTGCAGAAGCTTCGATGGCGTATTCCGCCATCATTCGAGTTTCGTTTCCGTGACCGCTATAGTTGAAAATGAGACAGCCTTTTTGTATTCTGTTGTTTACGGCTTTGTTGACATCGGGATAGCGTTCTCCAGCGCTGCTTCGGACTTGTTCGTAGGCATCGGCAAAAATTTTATCGAAATTGAATTGAGGATAGTTTTTTTGTATGCTTTTGCAAAGTTGGTCCGCGTCGGTCATGTGAACGGTTTGATTTTCGTTGGCATCGTCGGCCAAAAAACAAAGATAATTCTGCCAATCACCGCGATAAGCAGGATTTGTGGTATATTGGATGATTTTGTACGTCATATTGTGGGCGTCTGTCTTGGTAGAAGCAGGCAGGCGGCCGATAGCCACGTTTACCTCACCCAAAAAAGAATCCGACTGCAAAACGCCTTTTTTCGGTTCCAAAATGGCAAAAAAATCGTCGGAGCAGAGGGAATAATCTTCGTTTAGACTTTCTTTCGTCTGAAATGTAAAAATATACGAGCCGTTCATGTCGATGTCGGCATTATTGTAGATTCCGTCACCGAAAAGAAGAACGTATTTAAGTTTTTTCCCTCCTTGTTCGTAAAGGTATCGTATGTAGTTTCTGATGGCGGCAATGTCCTTTCTGCCAGCGGAAAATTCTGTACAGATTTTTTCTTGCGAAATCACTGCTGTCGAAAATTTGTCGACTTTTTCGTGTAAATCGGCAAGTTGTTGCGCATATTCTGCAAAGATGTCGTTTGCAATAATCAGCATGTCAATATTGTTTTTCGACAGTATATCTTGATTTTCAATTTTTTTCTCGAAATCAACTGTTTTGAAAGAAGACGAGAATGCGACATATTCCCGTAGAGAATCCGTTTTTGCTGTAAATTTTGTTTTTTTGTCTGAAAACTGGGTGCTCAGCCGAGTCGGAATTTCAGGATTGGAGATGTCCCAGACGGTATTTTCCTTGTTTGATGAAATTATGAATTCGCCGATTGCCGATTCCGAAAGATTTTTTGAATCTCTAAAAATGAGTTGTTCGTCGTTTGAGATTGACAGGCTGCAACGGGTTTTTAGTACGCAATAATTTAAATAGCCGCGGCTGGTAGCTCCAGAATAGTTTAGAGTGATTTTTATATTGTTGGTTCCTGCGGTCGGCAGAAACGTGAACGAGTTCGTTTTTAGATTAGCATACGGTTTGTTCGTCGTTGCAGATAGAAATGGAATGCTTCCAATTTCGTTCTCGTTTGCCGAAACGGTTATTGAGCATGATTTAGAGTGTCGTGCCGCAATGGAAATATCGACGGTGCATTCTTCCGAAGTGACGGCGTTTGGCGTTGAGAATGAAATAGTTTTGTTGTTCCCTGTAATGCTTTCAAAACGTTCACGACCAGAACTGAGAGGAGAGACATCGTTTTTTTCGTAAGCCTGTAAATCGTCGTAAGTCGTGACTGTATGAGTAGGAGAGAGGCTTCCACTTGTTGTTGTAATAAATTTTGTCGCTGCTTTGCTGGTGGTTATGTAATAATAGTTTTGGGTTTCGTAACTATGCGTGTTTGCTATGAATTTCTTGGTAGAATAGTTGTAGTTCCATGTGTTTGGCGATTGACCATAAAAAAGAATATAATCTCCAGAATTAAAAATTCCGTCGGAACCTTTTTCCATCCAAATTGCAATTTCGTGAAGGGTTTCTGGTAGTTTTTCGGAATTTATGAGCGAAAGTTCGCCGGCACCGTTCCCGTATATCGAAACTTGTTCAATGTTTGAAAATCCCCACGAAGAAAGGTTGTCGTATGTGATTTTGTAAACCCCCGATTCAGTGACGGACACTTGTATCCAATCTCCTTGCGAAAGAACGGATTGGGCGCTGCTTGCAAACGAACATAGTGCGACAATCAAGGTTGTCGTTACAATTTGAAATATTCGTTGTGCAAAAAGTCTCATATTATATACAACGTAGAATTTTTCTTTTTATTGTAAATCAAAATGTTATCTAAATTCGTTGTTATCGGTCTGTAATTCAAGTGATTCCTTTGAGTCGAATTTATTCCCGCAATGGCTACAAAATTTTGCCTCGGGATTATGTGTGTGTTCGTGACAGTGAGGACAGGTTTTTATTCTCCTTTTTTTATCCTCGTTGATTAACGAAACAGAGAAAATACCTGTCGGAACGGCTAAAACCGTGTATCCGAGCAACATAATCAATGCAGATAGAAATCTTCCTACGCTAGTGCAGGGAGCAATGTCGCCGTAACCGACCGTCGTCATTGTTACAATTGCCCAATAAATACTGTTGGGAATATCTTCGAAACCGTCGGGATTTCTGCCGTTTTCGACAATGTACATGATAGTTCCGATTGAAACCACCATGACGAGGGTGAATAGGAAGAATATGACAATCTTCTTGCTACTTTGCTTGAGCGACATAAGGAGCAGCGTACCTTCGTTAAGAAATGCAAAAAGTTTGAATATTCTAAAAATACGGAGTAGACGGAATATTCTTATGGCAAGCAGAGCCTGTGCTCCTGCGAAAAATATTCCCAAATAACTTGGAATGGTTGCAAGAAGGTCGATTATTCCCCAAAAACTGAAAATATATGTTCTTGGATATTCCATGCAATAGATACGAGCCAAATATTCAAATGTAAAAAATGCGGTGAATACCCATTCGAGTACGCGGAGGAACGTTCGCATGGAAGGAGGAAAAAAGCTCATGCTTTCCAGAATGATGACAATTACGCTTAAAATAATCATTCCGAACAGAATAACGTCGAAGAATTTTCCTGCTGGTGTGTCGGAGCCGAAAATGATGGAATTAAGTTTTTCTTTCAAGTAGTTGTTGTGCAAGAAAGACAGAACTTTATTCTTGATGGTCCAAATCGGTTTTCCTAATGTGTAAAAAAGTCCCATACACTATAATTTTAACGAACAATTGCTCCTATGGTTGCCTGTGCTGCTTTAATGAGTGCGTTTGGCTCTACGCGAAGTTGCAGACCGCGTAGTCCGGCACTGACGTATATAAATTCAAAATTGACGGCCGTTTCGTGAAAAAATGTCGGGAATTTTTTCTTCATGCCAAGAGGCGAACAACCTCCACGAATATAGCCAGTCAATGGTTGTAATTCTTTCAGGTGAATCATGTCGCAGTTTTTATTGCCCGATAATTTTGCAGCAAGTTTCAAATCGACTTCCATGTTTCCTGGAATGACACATACAAAAATGCCTGTCTTGTCGCCACGGAGAACTAATGTTTTGAAAACTTGTTCTATAGGCTCATTTAATTGATTTGCAATATGTTCTGCACCTAAGTCGTTCTCGTCGACTTCGTAAGGAATCAACTCGTAAGGAATTTTAAGATTGTCGAGAAAGCGTGCCGCATTGGTTTTAGTTATCTTCATCGTCGGTATGTTTAAAAGGTTCAAAAATGTCTGGTATTTTTCGTTCGGGAACCGAAATTTTTCCACCGACAAACGATTCGGCTGTTTCGGCCATTGGTTTGAAGAAAAGTGAATTTTCGCAGACGTCTATTGGCTTAGTTGCGTAACTCTTTATGAGTGAGTTCGCTACGAAAAATAAAAAGGCTATGACAATAATGTATTTCGACATTCCGAAAATAATGCCCATTAGTTTGTCTAACCAAAGTATTTTTATTGATTTACAGACTTTTATCAGTATTCTTGAAAGTAAATAACACAATAACAAAACAATTACAAATGTCACTGCAAACGCAACAATTTGTTGATTCTCCTCGGAAATAGAAGTATATTCTTTTAAATATCCAGCAACAAAATCGGAGCAGTTTATTGCAGCCCAAATTCCTAATATTAGTGCAATGATGGAACTTACTTCGGAAATCAATCCATTTTTCAGTCCTTTGAATGCTCCCCACAATACGGGAATAATGACTATGACATCAAGAAAGTTCATTGTAAACGTTTTTTTGAAATTCTTCGAACAGGATAATATGCCGTTAAAAATCCTACCAACAAAACTACAAACAAAATAGCAAAAATGTCACTAAAAAATACTTTTACAGGATAGGCTTGCACAATAAAATTACCTGAAGCTCCCAGTTTTACGAAGCCAAAGACTTCTTGGGCATAGCAGACGGCGATTCCGAGCGCGACGCCAATCACGGCACCCAAAATTGAAATCAGCCAACCTTCAAAAATAAAAATTTTTCGTATAGTCGTTGATTCGGCGCCCATGCTTTGTAGAATGGAAATATCTCGTTGTTTGTCTATGATAAGCATTGTGAGTGAGCCAATTATGCTGAAAGATGCAATAATAAGAATGAGTGTGATAATCAGGAACGTGATGAATTTTTCGCTCTGGGTGATTTTTGCCATAAATTCATGTTGGGCATTTTGGTCTTTTACTGCAAAATCCTCGCCCAAATCTTTTTTCAACGCTTTAACAAGTTTATTGATGTTTACATCGTCTTTTACTTTTATTTCTATCGAAGAAATCTCGTTGTTTGTGTATTTCCACAGATTTTGTGCAAGTTGCAACGATGTAATGACGTATTCGTTGTCTATTTCCATTTGCACTGAAAATACGCTCCGGGCGTATGCGTATGTCTTGTTGTATTCTTCGGTGGCCAAAATTCCGCTCTTTTTCCCGCGTTCGGGGGCATATATTTGTAAAATGTCGCGGAACATGAGACCGACAGATAATTTATGTGCAACGCCTTGTCCAACGCTGGCATAGTGTATCCCGTCCTGTTCCAATACAAATTCGCCCGCAACGACAATGGAATCAACTTCGCACGTTTTTGTGTATGAATCGCCTACACCTTTAATTTTACCTATGAGTTGTTTTTCTCCGTACACAAACAAGGCATCGTCTTCAAGTACAGGCGTGTAGGCATAAATTTCATCGTGAGATTTGATTTTTTGTTCTACGGAATCTAATGAAAACACTCGTCCCGAAGTGGCGGTTATTTTTATGTCGGGGTCAAATTGGTTGAACATTGAAGTAATTATGTCCGACAGACCGTTGAACACCGACATCGTGATGGTAAGAGCAAGACTCACAACTGCAATCAATATGACAGAAACTGTCGTGATATAGTTGATTGCGTTTTTGCTTTTCTTAGAAAACAAATATCTTCTTGCAAACCAAAACGAAACTGACATTATTTGTATGCCTTGACAATTAATCCGGTTCCAGCATCTGATTTACACCGTACATCGATTGCGTTCAGTAAAAGACAGAACCAGAAAATTAAACAATAGTAGAATGGTAAAAGTATGAAAAATAATTTTGAAACATTGAGTAGGGAAATGGGGAGTTTCATCGACAAAATCCACGATATGTGTCCCGCTTTCCCGTAGGAATATGTCGCATCAACTGATTTAAAACCAGCATCTTGCAATTTAGACGTAATGTCTTCGATGCTGTAACCGTCTCGTACGTGTTCGCCGATGAATGACTCGTCGTGTTCGTCGTCAACATCGGAACCGCCAAGGTTCGATGGCGTTGAAATGAGCAACATTCCGTTTTCTTTAAGTGATGCATTGAAGTTCTTAAAAACCTGTACATCGTCGAGAATGTGTTCCATTACGTCGACGGAAAGTATCATGTCGCATGGCTTTTCGGAAACGAATTTCGTTAAATCGCCTTCTATGAAATTCATGCGGTTTTCATAGCCGATTTTAGCTGCAAAATCGTTGCAGTCTGCAATTTGCTCCTGTTTTACGTCAATGCCTAACACGTTCCATGTTTTGCATTTTCTTGCAAGATAATATGAATATTGACCAAAGCCCGAACCTGCATCAAGAATGAATGCTTCTGAGTGAGAACGCTGCTTACTCCATGCGTTTACGGCCTTTTTTATATGCCAGGCACGGAGTAGGAGTACGTCTAATAACAGGTAAAATATTTTTCTAAGAACGAAACTTTTGTTAAAAAAAGTTCCAAGTGAATATTTTATAGGGTCGTAGTTCATTTTTGATTCTCTTTTTCTTTTGAATTGCTGGAATTAAGTAATCGTGTTATGTTTTCTTCGTATGCAATTGAGTCGTCTATGTGGAAAGCCAATTCGGGTATTATTCGTAACTGTTTTGCGACTTTTTGTGCAAGTAATTGTCTGATTTTCTTTGTGTTGTCCTGAATTGACTTGAATAATTCCTGTTCGTCTTTCGACGGAGCGAAAATGCTGACAAAAACTTTTGCAAACGAAAGGTCGGGGGCAACCCGTACGACTGTCACGGAAATCAATGCTCCTCGAAACAAGTTCATTGATTCGCGTTGGAAAATTTCTCCTAATTCCTTCTGCAACAGCCGTGCAACCTTATTTTGACGAGTCGAGTCCATTATTTTTTCGAAAAGTTAATGTTTCCCAAATATTCGATTCCTTTACGTAACAATCTGAAGTACAATACAAGATAACAAAGTATCGACATAATCCAGATGATGATTGCGTTTGCCCAATATGTGCTTACATAGTTTCCGAAGAATGGTTTCATCGGGGCATAGAAATGGGCTCGGAGACATTTTGACGTTGGCTGAATGAATATAGGGTCGGTTTTTTGTACCAAATTACCTTTGTATTCAATCAAAACTGTCAAATCGTTCGTGTTCTTACAAAAATCTTCAAGGGCTTCGTTGTAATATTTCTTTTTAATGTCAAGGAAAAGGGCGTTTCCAATGCTGTCAACCACGTGAGGTGTCGCATCGGTAATATTTGCTTTTTCGCAAGCTTCTTTACCCAAGTTTTTGATGATATTGTACGTAAGTTTGTCTTTTTGAGAACGATACTTATTATTTTGCTTGATGTAGTATTGTTTTACTTGTTGTACGTATTCTTGGGCTTTCTGCAAAGTTTCTTTTGTGACGTTCTGTGCCGAAAGTGCTTCAAGTACGCCAGGAGCAATAGAAATCTCGTTTCCGCTCTTCTTCAATTCTTTTTGAATTTCGTTGGAAACTAATGTGACATTCTTTGCAACCGTTTCGGCGTTTGTGCCTTCTTCGACGTAGCGAATACAGTCGTTTAATCTGTTATTCAATTGATTAGACCATTCGCCTTTACGGTAACTGCATTCACTGATTTTCATATCCAGTTCAAAGAACGGAGCTTCGTATTCGTTGCTTGAATATTGTTCAACTGCAAGACCTTCGTATGCCCAACGCGAAGCAATTATTTCGCCGTAGAACGGAATGTCCTGCGGATTTGAAATTGACGGGTTGAGTTTGTCAAAACTTACGATGATACCACTCAATATGATTTGTGGAATCACAAGGAATGGAATCAAAATGTAGATAGTCTTAATATCATTGAAAGAATCCGAAATAATAAGTCCAGTCATGTTTGCGAAACTCCACACGGTGAATGCCATGAACCAGTATTTGAACAAAAGTCCGTGAATTTCGAGTATCCAGTTTCCAAGAATGACAAACAAGAATGATTGTATTGCCGAAATTCCTAAAAGAATGATGATTTTTGAAACAAGATAGCTTGACCAACTTAAGTGTAGGAACGATTCTCGACTACGGATTTTTTGGTCTCGGAAAATTTCTTCCGCACTCGATGACAGGCCAATGAAAAATCCACAGATTACAAGCATGAAGATGTAGACAGGAATGTTTGCATTGTTCATAAGGTTATAACCCACGCTGCCGTTTTCGTCGACATTCCAATATTTAATGATAAATGCCAGGAACACAGCAATGATAGGAGATTCCAATGCGTTGATGAGCATATACTGCATATTCGAAACCTTCGACAACATATCGCGGACGATGAACACTTTTAACTGGCGAATCCAGTTTGGAATCTTAAATGTGATTTCCGGCAGCTCTTTCGGTATAGGCTTGCGTTCTGGCGTTTTCTTTTTCTGTTGATAGATTTCGAACCAGTCGGTCGGTGCCAATTTCCTGATTTCCTGTCGTTTTTCGTTCAACATTGGCGTACCATCTTCGTTGAGAATCTTAGCTTCCGTAATGTTGAATATTTGTTCCGGGTTCACGTTACCACAGGTAGGACATTCGCTCACAAACCAGTCTGCCAAGTGTGTACATTCTTTAAAGTACATGATCGAATCGACAGGTGCACCATAATATATTTGGTATCCGCCTGTATCCAAAATCACAAGACGGTCGAATGTCTTGAAGATGTCTGACGATGGTTGGTGAATTACCACGAACACTAATTTACCCTTCAACGCCAATTCCTTCAAAAGGTCCATGATGTTTTCTGAGTCTTTCGATGACAGACCCGATGTAGGTTCGTCAAGGAACAAAATTGCCGGTTCGCGGATAAGTTCAAGAGCGATGTTCAAACGTTTTCGCTGACCACCCGAAATCTCTTTCTTCAGTTCGTCACCCACAACGTTGTCCTTACGTTCGTACAAGCCCAGACTTTGAAGTACTTTGTCGGCGCGTTCTGCAATTTCTTCGTCGGTTAGATTGTCGAAACAAAGTTTTGCACTATAGAATAAGTTTTCGTAAACCGTTAATTCCTTGATTAGCAAGTCGTCTTGAGGTACGAAACCGATAAGTCCGTTCAGTTTGTTTTCTGTATCGTGGTGCAAATCAATATCGTTGATGGTAACCTTACCCGTGGTAGGAGTGTAGTTTCCGTTCAAAACATTCAGCAATGTCGATTTACCTGCACCCGACGCACCCATGATTCCGACAAGGCTGCCCGAGGCTTCTTCCATTGAAAACTCGTGCAGACCGATGTTGCCACCTTTAAATTTATAAGTAATGTCGTCAACACGGAATACAACGCCTTCTTGGGAATTGTCCGAATTGAAAACATTCAATATTTGGCTGTAGTAAATCGGGGTGATTTGCAAACTACGGATTGCACTACCGATGTTGAGAATTGTAACTTTGTCTTCGTAAACAGGCTGACTGTTGAGTGTGATTTCTCCAACTTCTGGAGAACAACGGAAAATCAGCAAGTTAGATGCACGCAGATACGAAACCTTGATTGAACCTTGCAGGTGAGGCGAACAAAGGTGTTTCGCAAGCCCTTCGCCAGCTTCGCGTTGATTGTTTATGACGAGCAGATTTTCCGAATCAGGGATTTCTTCAAATGTGTGAAGAATAAATTCACAAAGTTGGTTGTATTCCTCGCTGTCGATGTTTAAGTCTTCTACAAGAGCGTCGAGAAATTCTTTATCGGAACTTGAAATTTGGTTGTCGGTAGAAACGAATTCCAAAAGACTGATGACAACATACAATTTTTGACGTTGTGTCAATTCTTGATTGATGCTGTTGCCAATTTTGTGAATTCTGGCAGACAGTTTCGCTTCAATTTTGAATTTGAGTTTCTCTGTGTCCACGTCGCCTTTGGCACTTGCTTTTTCGGTAATACGGCTGATGTCGGCCATCACTTCGTCGTATTCCTGTTCGAATGTCGGAAGGAATTTCTTTGCCAGTTCCTTGTTGAGCTGGGCAGCCAAGAACAATTCAACGATTTTTATTTTATCACTTTTATTTCCGTCTGTTTTTGCAAATACAGCAAATAATTTTAACAGCGCTTGAATTATACGTTCACTCATTTTGATTTAAATTTTGTACAAAAATACGATTTTTTAAGAGCTATCAATAATTTATTAAAACAAATTTGCCATGGCATAAACTGAAATCTCCAACGTGTTAGGGAAATTGAGAAAAAAGTGTATTTTTGCAACTCAATTCAGCGAAAGCTGGCAAATACGCAGATATGATTACAATTGACAATTTAGCAATTCAGTTCGGTAAACGGACTCTTTTCCAAGATGTAAATCTTAAGTTTTTACCAGGTAATATTTATGGCGTAATTGGAGCAAACGGAGCGGGGAAAACTACATTTCTTCGTCTGCTTTCTGGCGACCTTGATTCCACAAGAGGTACGGTTACATTAGGTTCGCACGAACGTCTGTCGGTGCTACGCCAGAATCACTTTGAGTACGACGATTGTACTGTTTTAAACACGGTGTTGATGGGATATCAGCAGTTGTGGCAAATTATGCAGGAGAAAGATGCGCTGTATGCAAAACCCGATTTTAGCGACGAAGATGGTATAAAAGCTGCCGAATTGGAGGAAAAATTTGCAGAAATGGATGGTTGGAATGCTGAAAGCGATGCTGCAACGTTGTTAAGTGGTCTTGGTATTGCGGAAGATTTGCATCAGAGATTGATGAAGGACTTGAGTGGTAAGGAAAAAGTTCGTGTGATGCTCGCACAAGCACTGTTTGGAAATCCCGACAACTTGTTGCTCGACGAACCGACCAATGATTTGGACCTGGCTACAATTACGTGGTTGGAAAATTTCTTGTCGAATTTTGAAAAGACCGTGTTGGTCGTTTCCCATGACCGTCACTTCCTTGATGCGGTTTGTACGCACACGGTAGATATTGATTACGGAAAAATTCGTCTGTATGCTGGAAACTATTCGTTCTGGTATCAAAGCAGTCAGTTGGCGTTGCGTCAACAAGCTCAGCAAAACAAGAAAGCCGAGGAGAAACGTAAGGAATTGTTGGAATTTATTGCACGTTTCAGTGCCAATGTTGCCAAGTCAAAACAGACGACAAGCCGTAAGAAGATGTTGGAAAAACTGAATGTCGAAGAAATTCAGCCGTCGACGCGTCGTTATCCGGGTATTATTTTCAAACCCAATAGGGAAGTAGGTAACAAAATCTTGGAGGTTCACGGTCTTTCTGCATCTATTGAAGGCGAATCGTTGTTCAATAATGTGGAATTTATGGTTGAAAAAGGAGACAAAATAGTATTCCTGTCCCGTGACCCGCGTGCAATCACGGCTTTGTTCGAAATTATTACTGGCAATAGAAAAGCCGATGCGGGAAATTATGAGTGGGGAACAACTATTACGTCGGCATATTTGCCAGTTGACAATTCCAAATACTTTAACACCGACATGTCGCTTGTAGATTGGCTCGCACAGTTCTCGGAAGATACGCACGAGGCTTTTTTGCGTGGTTATTTGGGTCGAATGTTGTTCTCGAACGAGGAAGTATATAAACAGGTGAAGGTTCTTTCGGGAGGTGAGAAGATGCGTTGTATGATTTCGCGAATGATGCTGAAAGACGCAAATGTGTTGATTCTTGATTCCCCTACCAACCATCTGGATTTGGAATCAATTCAGGCTTTCAATAACTCGTTGATGCAATTCCCTGAAATTGTGTTGTTTACGTCCCATGACCACGAGTTTATTCAAACAGTCTGCAATCGTATTATTGAACTGACGCCAAACGGCATCATTGATAAGAAGATGGATTACGACGATTACATCACCGACGAGAAAGTGGCTGCTCAGCAGGAAAAGTTATATAAATAAAGAATGGAGAAGTACCATTGAAGAGCTTCGATGCTCTTCGAACTTTTGCTTTCGATTTTCTTGAAAAACGATAAAAGATTCTTTTTTGGGGGAGTCTTTCGCTTTTCTTATGAATTGACTATAACGAAATATTTCTTTTTTCATGTTTTTATTGTAAACAATTTAGGGCTGAGTAGTATTTTTTCTATATTTTATGTAAAATTATTTATTTGATACTCAGTTTATTATGCTTTTTCTTTTAAAATAACCTATCAAACCTATAGGTTAATAGAAAAATTATTTATATGTTTGCAACGTCAAATTAAAAGAAAACAGAGTTATACAATAAAAGGAGGTCATTATGGCACAGAAACAGTTAAGATTTGAAACATTACAATTACATGTTGGTCAAGAACAGGCAGATCCTGTTACAGATTCAAGAGCGGTTCCAATTTATCAGACCACGTCATACGTATTTCACAATTCAAAACATGCGGCAGACCGCTTTGGTTTGGCCGACGCTGGAAATATCTATGGCCGTCTGACAAATTCCACCCAAGATGTTTTGGAAAAGCGTATTGCGGCATTGGAGGGTGGAGTCGCTGCGTTGGCGTTGGCATCGGGAGCAGCTGCCATAACCTATACAATTGAAGCTTTGGCACAAAACGGCGATAACATTGTTGCACAAAAAACAATTTACGGTGGAAGTTATAATTTGCTTGCTCATACTTTGTCGAACTATGGAATTACAACTTCATTTGTCAATATCCACGATTTGAAAGAAGTTGAAGCAGCAATCAAGCCGAATACCAAAGCAATTTATGTTGAAACGCTTGGTAATCCAAATTCGGACATTCTTGATATTGATGCGGTTGCCGAAATCGCTCACCGTCATGGTTTGCCGTTGGTAATCGACAATACGTTTGGAACACCGTATTTAATTCGTCCTATTGAACATGGTGCCGACATTGTGGTGCATTCGGCCACAAAATTCATTGGCGGTCATGGAACGACTTTGGGCGGTATAATTGTAGATTCAGGAAAATTCGATTGGAAAAAATCAGGAAAATATGCTCCTATCGCAGCACCGAATCCAAGTTATCATGGTGTGAATTTTGCCGAAGTGGTCGGACCGGCGGCGTTTGTAACTTACATTCGTGCCGTGTTGCTTCGCGACCAAGGTGCCACGATTAGTCCGTTCAATGCGTTCTTGTTGTTGCAAGGTGTAGAAACACTTTCTCTTCGTTTGGACAGACACGTAGAAAATACGAAAAAAGTTGTAGAATTTTTGAAAAATCATCCATTGGTTGGAAAAATCAACCATCCATCGTTGGAGGACCATCCAAATCATGCACTTTATAAAAAGTATTTCCCGAACGGTGGAGCTTCAATATTTACTTTCGAAATAAAAGGAGGTCAGGAAGCTGCATGGAAATTTATAGATAACTTAAAGATATTCAGTTTATTGGCAAATGTTGCCGATGTAAAATCCTTAGTCATTCATCCATATACGACAACTCATTCTCAATTGTCGCCAGAAGAACTTGCAGACCAAGGAATTACACCAAGTACAATACGCTTGTCAATCGGAACAGAACACATTGACGATATTATTGACGATTTACAAAACGGATTTGATGCACTTAAATAAGAATTTTTTTAATTTTGAATTGTTATGGCAAAGATTTTTAAAACAGCAGATGAATTGATTGGTCGTACTCCGTTGTTGGAGTTGACCCACATTGAAAAAGAGTTTGACCTTCAAGCCAAAGTGCTTGCAAAGTTGGAGTATTTCAATCCCGCAGGAAGCGTGAAGGATAGAATCGCAAAGGCGATGATTGACGATGCGGAAAAATCGGGTAAGTTGAAACCGGATTCGGTTATAATTGAACCGACGAGTGGCAATACTGGTATTGGGTTAGCAAGTGTTGCGGCTGCACGTGGATACCGTATCATAATTGTAATGCCCGAAACGATGAGCGTGGAACGCCGTCAACTTATGAAAGCGTACGGTGCAGAGTTGGTTTTGTCAGATGGAACCAAGGGTATGAAAGGAGCGATAGCAAAAGCTCAAGAGTTGGCTGATTCAATTCCGAACAGTTTCATTCCTGGACAGTTCGTTAATCCGGCAAATCCAAAGGCGCATTTTGCAACGACAGGTCCTGAAATTTTCGAAGATACCGATGGAAATGTAGATGTTTTCGTAGCGGGTGTGGGTACTGGTGGAACAATAACAGGTGTCGGTCAATATCTTAAATCGAAAAAATCTAGTGTAAAGGTTGTTGCTGTGGAACCACAGTCATCAGCAGTTCTTTCGACTGGTGTGGCTGGCGCACATAAAATACAAGGAATTGGAGCAGGATTCGTTCCTGAAGTGCTCGACACCAAAATCTACGATGAAATTATTCCTGTGTCAAACGAAGATGCATTTGCAACTGGAAAACTCATCGGTCATAAAGAAGGCGTACTTGTTGGAATTTCGGCTGGAGCGGCTGTTTGGGCGGCAATAGAACTTGCAAAACGTCCAGAAAACAAGGGCAAAAACATTGTTGTATTGTTGCCAGATACGGGCGATAGATACTTGAGTACGCCATTGTTCGCAGAATAAGTTTATACAAAGAGCGGAGGCTTTCGGTAAAAAAGAAAGTACTCCGCTTTTATTTTTTTTATATCTTGCATACAAAATGTTAAACTAATAAGTATGATTTCAACACGGGGTAGATATGCAATCAGAATAATGATTGACCTTGCGGAAAAGAATAGTGCGGAATATGTTCGTTTAAAGGATTTGTCGGATAATCAGAATATTTCTCTGAAATATCTGGAAAGTATTACGACCATGCTTTCTAAAAGCGGCTTGATTGAGGCGGCCCATGGTAAAGGTGGTGGTTACAAGCTCAACAAAAGTCCCGAAGATTATACGATTGGTGAAATTCTCCGTGTGACGGAAGGTAGTCTTGCTCCTGTCGCGTGTTTGGAATGTGGGGCAAAACCGTGCGACAGGGCTGCGGTATGTCGTACATTGCCAATGTGGAAGAAATTTGATTCCATGATAAATAATTTCTTCGATTCTGTATCAATTGCCGATTTAATGAAACAGACAACGGACGTAGGATATTTTGGCGCATCGTTGTAGTATTTTTCTGTTGATTTTCTATAAAAACGTATTTTTGCAGAAAATTTAATTATGCAGTCGGTAAATATTATAACGCTTGGTTGTTCTAAAAATACGGTTGATTCGGAGCATCTCGCACGGCAATTACAAGCAATGGGCTATTTGTTAGTGTTTGACTCTGAGAAATTTACCGATATTGTCATTATAAATACCTGTGGCTTTATTCACGATGCAAAACAAGAATCGATTGATACGGTTTTGCGTGCTGTACAGGCAAAAAATGCTGGAAAAATCAAAAAATTATATGTGATGGGCTGTCTGTCACAACGCTACGCTGATGACTTACGGACAGAAATTCCCGAAGTTGATTCGTTTTTCGGAGCACGCAGTTTCGATGAAATTTTGCAAGAACTAAAAGTTGAAAAGCAAACAAATCTGCTACATGAACGTGTGGTTTCAACCCCAAAACATTTGGCGTATCTTAAACTTGCCGAAGGTTGTAATCGTACATGTGCATTTTGTGCAATTCCTTCTATACGTGGGAATTATGTTTCAGAATCAATAGAAAATCTTTTGAAAGAAGCTCGTTTTTTGGTCGAAAACGGTGCAAAGGAACTTTCGCTGATTGCACAGGACTTGTCATTTTTTGGATATGATTTGTATAAACGAAATGTATTGGCGGAATTATTGGAAAAATTACAGCCAATCGACGGTCTGGAGTGGATTCGCTTACATTATTTGTATCCGAACAATTTTCCGAAAGAGGTTCTCGATTCGATGAATAATCTGTCGAAAGTCTGTCATTACATTGATATTCCGTTTCAGCATGCCTCCGATAAGGTGCTAACGAAAATGCGTCGGTTTTTCTCCGAAAAAGAAACATTTGCTTTGATGGAAGAATTAAAGACAAAAGTGCCTGATATTGCCATTCGTACGACATTGATTGTCGGTCATCCGGGCGAAACAGAACGTGAGTTTCAAAAATTAGTCAATTTTGTGAAACAAGCCGAATTTGACCGTCTGGGGGTGTTCACATATTCGCACGAAGAAGGAACGTACGCGGGTGAAAATTATAAGGATTCTATACCTGAATCCGTAAAGCAGGAACGTCAGGAAATTATTATGAACATACAACAAGAGATTTCCTTGAAGAAAAATGCGGCAAAGGTAGGCAAGACGTTATCGGTTTTGATTGACAGAAAAGAAGAAAATGGTTTTGTCGGTCGTACGCAATACGATGCCTACGAAGTTGATAATGAGGTGTTTATTCCTGCGAAAAATCTCAAGGTCGGCGAAATCTATCCTGTGAAAATTACTTCTGCCGATGCGTATGATTTGGTAGGAGAGATAGCGAAAAAATAATAAGAACCAACATTCGCTGGAGGCTGAGTTTGTCGAAGCCAAAGTTCATGAATAACAAAACCACGAAAAATACAGATTTCTTCGTATAATTCGTGGTTTTGCTAAAAGTTGTAATGGGATTATTTTACATACCCTAATTTTCGTAACACGTCATCGCTGATGTCATATTTTGTGTCGCTGTATAACAACGTATATGCACTTGATGCAGCGTCAATTACGTAAGCGTAGCCTTGACTTGATGCAATATCTTTTATTGCGTTGAAAATTTCGTCTTGAATTGGTTTAATCAATTCCTCTTCTTTTTTTACTCTGTCGCCTGATGCGCCAAAACGTTTTTTCTGAAGCTCTTTCAACTCTTTTTCTTTGTCAAGAATTTCTTGTTCGCGCTTAGCCTTCATATCGTTTGACAAAAGAACCTTGTCAACTTGATATTGTTTATACAATGCGTCCAATGCCGTACGCTGTTCTTCGATTTCGGACTGCCATGTTTTAGTTAATTCGTCCAATTGTTGCTGTGCTTCTTTGTAAGCAGGAATTTTACTAAGCATGTAGTCGGTGTCTACATACACTGTTTTTTGTGCATAACTAACTGTAAAACAGAAGAATGCAGATAAAAGAACAAATAATTTTTTCATAACTATATAAATTTAAAATTGTTGACCAAGTACAAATGATGGTTGCCAGCCACAGACATCTTTTGATTTTCCGGCGATTTTGTCGAAGCCGTATCCCATATCGAATCCAAGAAGACCCATCATCGGAATGAACAATCTAATTCCAGCTCCGGCACTGCGTTTTACATCAAATGGATTGTAATCGGCGAAGTTCATCCATGCGTTCGCTGCTTCGGCAAAAGCAAGGACGTAAATTGTTGTTGATTGTTTGAGTGCAAGTGGATAACGTAATTCGAGAGAGAATTTGTCATATAAAAATGCACCTCCTTCGTCGTCAGGTGTCAATGCGGAAGCTTGATAGCCTCGCATTGGAACGAAATCCGTTCCATAGTAGTAGACATTGCTTAATCCGTCGCCACCCACGTCAAATCGTTCAAATGGTGTCTTGAAATTCTTGTTGTAATAGCCTACAAAACCAAAATCTATGCGGGTTTCAAGAACAAGGTCGCCAATAATTTGAGTGTACATTTTCGATTTGAATGTCCATTTGTGATATTCTATCCATTTGTAACGTTCTTCGTCGGTAATATCGGAACCATCGTCGCTGCGGAAGAGTGAAAACGGAGGTGTCAATTCAAGACGAAGTGCAAATGAAGAACCTCGACGTGGATAAAGTGGCTGGTCTATTGAATTTCGAGCCAATGTGGTTCCGAGTGTCAAGCATCTCGAAGTTAAACTGTCGGGCAACGATGTTGGCAGATATAGATTGTAATTGTTTAGCTTGTAACGTTTTATGCTAATGTCATTGTATAAGGTGAAATAGTCGTCAGGAATTTTTAAATCACGTTCAAGACCGACGGACAAACCGATTGTCCTCCAGTTTCCGTAATGTTCGCTTGAGTGTGCATAACCATTTGCGCGGATTGAATAATAAGCCGAAACGGTAAGTGCATTTGGTTTTTTGCCACCAAACCACGGCTCGGTAAACGAGAAATTATAATATTGATAGTAGCGTGTATTTGCCGAAACACTCAAACTGAGCGATTGCCCGTCTCCCGAAGGTATTGGTCTCCAATATTCCTTGTGGAAACAATTTCGGAGCGAGAAGTTGTTTAATAATAAGCGAACGGAACCGAGCAAATAACTACCACTCCAACCAAATGATAATTCAATTTGGTCGGTAGATTTTTCTTGCAGAACGTATTCAATGTCAACAGTTCCGTCGGCAGGATTTGGCTGCGGATTCACTTCCATTGTCTCAGGGTCGAAATAGCCTAACATGGCAAGTTCACGTTGCGTACGAATAATGTCTGAACGGCTGAAAAGGTCTCCCGGTTTTGTTCGCAGTTCACGGTAAACTACGTGGTCGTTGGTTTTTGTGTTTCCTAGTACGTTCACATTGTTTATTACAGCCTGTTGACCTTCGTAAATGCGAATTTGAATGTCAATCGAATCTTTGTCCGAACCAAGTTCCACGGGGTCGGCGTTGAAAAATAGGTAGCCGTTGTCGAGATATATGGAACTAACGCCTTCCAAACCATAAATTTTTTCTTGCAAAAGACTTTCGTTGTAAACGTCTCCTTTGTCTATCGCAAGAATTTTGTTTAGGACATCGGTGCTGTAAACGGAATTTCCTAACCAGCTGATATTTCCGAAGTAATATTTTTTACCTTCCGAAATATAAATGTCAATGTGCATGAGCGTAGAATCGATGTCGTACACTGAATCGTGCTCTATCTCAACATCGCGATAACCTATTTTTTTGTACTTGTCAAGAATGTTTTTCTTGTCTGTTTCGTAGTTCTTTTCAATGTATTTTGAACGTTTAAGAATGTACCATGCCTTTTTCTTCGTGTTTTTCATTGCACGGCGGAGTTTCTTGTCGCTCAAGGCCTCATTTCCATGAAATACAATGTCTTGAATTTTCACCCGCTCTTTTTTGTCGA
The DNA here is from genome assembly GCA_017516865.1 of Bacteroidales bacterium. Taxonomy (GTDB): domain Bacteria; phylum Bacteroidota; class Bacteroidia; order Bacteroidales; family UBA1715; genus UBA1715. The sequence continues at coordinate 188,234 of JAFXAU010000003.1, read as the reverse complement.
TTCGGATGACTATGTTCGAAGCGTTGAAAGAGGTCGTGTCTGTATATTCTTCGAGAGAGATTTTTGCATTTCTGTAGCCTTTTTCGTTGTAATAATCACGGATTTTTTTCGTAGCCATATCTTTTTGGTTTTCCGTGATTTGCATGTGGGTTTTGAAATCGATAAGGTCTTTTATATCATTTTGCTCCGATTTCTTTACACCGACAATGCTGGCTGCATGAAGTCGTGCTCGTTCTTTAATAACGATTGTCAGATATATTTGGTCGCCTTCGATTTTCGATGCAAGTATTTTGGCATCGGCAAACATACCTTGTTCCCACAATTTTTCGATTGCCGCAGTGATTTCTGGTCCAGGAACCGAAATAACTTGACCGACATATAATCCTGTCGTTCTAATTATAGGTGGTATTTGCAATGCTTTAGCACCTTCGACGGAGATTTCTGCAATGGTATATTTATGTACTCCGCCTTGCGAGAACGAGACGTTTGTCAGGATAGAAAAACAAATTGTTAATAGTATCAGTATTTTTTTCATTATCTATAGTTGGTTATCGACTTTACCGAATCTTCTTGTTCGAGATTGATAGTTTTCAATTGCTTTGTAAAACTCTTCTTTTGTGAAGTCGGGCCAAAGTGTGTCGGTAAAATAAAGTTCTGTATATGCAATTTGCCATAAAAGGAAATTACTGATCCTGTATTCTCCGCTTGTTCGGATAAGTAGTTCTGGGTCAGGAATTCCACGTGTGCTGAGATTGTCTTGAATTGTTTCGTTTGTGATTGACGAAGGATTGATTTTTCCGTCAACGCACTGTTGTGCTATGGATTTCACCATCTCGGTAATTTCCCAACGCGAACTATAACTTATGGCAAGAATTAACGTCAGCCCGGTATTGTTTTTCGTCTTTTCAATAACATTCTGTAACGATGTTCTCACCTTTTGCGGAAGACTTTCAAAATCACCGATAGTTATCAGTTTTACGTTGTTTCTTATCAGTTTTTCCATATTTTTCTCCGATGCACTTATGAGCAAGTTCATAAGACCAGAAACTTCGTCTTGAGGACGGTTCCAGTTCTCGGTAGAAAATGTGTAGAGCGTTAAATATTTTATACCCAATTCTGCGGCGGCGGTGACAATTTCGTTGACTGTCGACACACCATTTTGATGACCGAAAAGACGGACGTTGCCGTGCCGTTTAGCCCAGCGTCCGTTTCCGTCCATCGTGATTGCCACATGTTCTGGCAATCTGTCAGGGTCAATGTTTATGTTTTTTATTTCCGTCATACTTCCGTTGTTCGTAAATTGGACATGGAATTTTTTCGTCGCTAAAATTAAACAATAAAGAGATACCAAGCACCGAAAACCAGTCTTTTGTTTTTGAAAAAGATATTTGTTTATAATGCAGAAATCCGTCATTTGCCCGATATGCAAGTTGATCCAATTGGTCGGTGAATGTTCTTCGGAATACCCATTCACCCCGTAATTCCATGCGGGACGTCAGTTTATACTTGAGCCCGAGTCCCATTGGAATGTTAAAATGTTCGTACCATTTTACGTTTTCTATATACATTGCCCCGAGACCAAAAACGACGTAAGGGGAGAAGTTTTTTTCTTTTTTGTTTGTCGTTACTTCAAAAAAATTGAATTCCACCATGCCTGTAAGTTCCATGACTCTGGAATCATCAAAGCTATAATCTCTATTTTGCTGGTAGTTGTTGTGAAAATTTTCGTCTTTGCAGGCAAGTCTTCCAAAGGTCGCATCGAATCGGAGAGAATAATGTGGATTGTAGTTTTTCCTAAAAATTAGTGCGATTGCGGGACGTGGCGATGTGTATGCACGAGTCATGTTCACGTCACCGTTGTATTGAATTGTTCCTAAAAGAAGACCAAAATCAATGTCTTTCCTTTGTGAATAGCCTTGCGTGCTAAACAAAAGAAGTGTTAGAGAGAACAATAGTATATGTCTTGTCTTCTTAATGTTCATTCCATTAAAATGCACGGCAAAGATAACTTTTTTGCCGTTACCATTATAGTAAAACGAGTAAATGTGGAATTTAGTGTGAATTTAGTCTACTTTTTGAATGTAGGCCAGCCAGAATCGTTTTCTTTTAGACGGTAGTGAGCCGAAATCATTATGAACATGTAGAAATCGTTGTCATACGGGTCGCCACGTTGTTCATTATAATAATGGTATTTGCCGTTCCAATCGTAGCAATGTTTGTCGTAAGCCGGGTCGGCGGCAAGTCGTGCCACGCCCTCGGGAACATCTTTTTTGACGTTTTTCGCAACTAACTCTGGGTCGGCGTAGGTTGTACTTACGTCATCAAGATAGTCTGTGAATAAGAAACGGACACCAACTTCACCCGAGATTGCCCAGCGTTTGTTTATGGAATATTTTGCTATCAATCCCATTGGAATACAGAATTGATACAACGAATATGGTTTCCGTGTTTCCATGTAATTTTGTCCTTCCGTTCCGATTGGTTGAAGCGCGTACCATTTCCCCTCAATTTTTGCCTTAGGATTGAAGTGGTAAACACCCAAACCGACGAAACAGAATGTTGCCAATTTCCTTCCTCGTTGTCCACGGACACCGCGTAAGTCATAAATGTGACCGCCACGTTCTTTACGAATTTTGTATTCAATTCGACCGCTAAATTCTTGAATTGGCGTACGGAATTTAATATTTCTATCGCTTCGAAAATATTCTTTTGTTTTCGCATCATCGCCAAAGAGCATACCCATGGAGTAGGTTATTTGCCAAGAGAGACGCTCTCTCCATGTTTTTCGCAATGCAATACTTCCGCCAAATCTGGTCGAAAGAAAGTCCAAGTCGAATATTGAATTTCGACCAACGCCATTGTTCCCTCCCAATTCTCCCAACATGGTAGACGGACCGAAACCACCGATGATTTCGTATGGATATTTTTTCCAATTGACATCTTGTGCATAAGATGCAGAGAAACAAGATGTTAGTATCGCTATCGTACAAATTATTTCAAGAAACCTACGCATAGAAACCCACACATTTAAAATGCAAATATATGAAAGTCCTCCGAAAAATTATTATTGTGGGTGAAAATTTAACCCAAATGCCATATAAATCTTTTGAGTTTAAATAAGGCATTCCTTTGTGCGACGTTGATTATTGTGAACTTTGGCTATTTTCTAATGTCAATACCAAGTTTTAGTTTCTGACGCAGTGTGCAGAAGAAACTGCTGTCTTTGAATTCTACTGTGGAAATTGTGTGAGGTGACTTTTTTATAACCACAGACGGGTTGGCTTGTATAGTTTGGCTCAAAAAATCGTTGGAAAGTAGGAAGTCTGTGTATTCGCCTGTCGCTTCTATTGTGATTGTTTCGGTATCAGGTATGATTATAGGTCGCATGCTAAGCGTGTGCGGAGCAATTGGCGTAATGATGAGCGAATGGTTTTCTGGTGCCAGAATCGGAGCGCCAAGACTTAATGAATATCCTGTAGAGCCTGTCGGAGTGCTTACGGCAACACCGTCTGCCCAGAAAGAACAGAGGAATTCTTTTCCTACGTATACGTTGATTTTGATAAGTTTTACAGTGTTGCTTTTCTGCAACGTGATTTCGTTTAATCCTATGCCATTGAGTATTTCTTTATCGGTGGTATACGAAAAGTCAAGCACTGTTCTTTGACGTATTGAAAATTTTTTATTCTGTATATCCTTGATAATAAAATCAATATCGTCGGGATTCGTCTGTGCTAAGAATCCTAGTTTTCCAAAGTTGATACCTAAAATGGGCGTATTTGTTGCGTAACAAAGGTGTGCGCATTTTAGAAATGTCCCGTCTCCGCCAAGACTCAATAATATGTCGAATGAGTTTTCTTTGATTTCTGTAAATTCGGGCAAATTGCCAATGCTGAAACTTGCCGAGTCTAATGCAGATTTAAAATCTTTATAAATAGAAACATCAAATCCGTTGGCGATGAAGCTATGAATAACTTCTTCTGCTTTTGACTTGTATTCGTCAGAAATATTTGTTCCGAAAACTGCAATCTTCATATTGAAAATGTTAATTCAGGGGTAAAAGTAAAAAAAATACTTCACTCAACAAAGTGAAGTATTTTGAAATGAAAATGTTGTACCGTCTTATTTATTCTGTTCTATCCATTTTCGTGCATTCACGAATGCTTCAATCCACGGCGTAATCACGTCGTTTTTGCGGTCTTGTGGGTAATATGCCCAGTTCCAAGGATACAACGCACGTTCCAAGTGTGGCATCATTGCCAAGTGACGGCCGTCGTTCGACGTGATACCTGCCGTGTCCCAATCGGAACCGTTCGGATTTGCCGGGTAGGTGCTGTAATTGTACGTCAATGCAATGTTGTATTTTGACTTGTCGTACGGGAATTTGAATTTTCCTTCTCCGTGAGCAATCCAAATACCTAAAGAACTGTTCTCCAATGATTTAAGCATGATGCTCGGACTTTGTTGGATAGTTACGCCCAAGAAACCTGATTCAAATTTATGTGAATCGTTGTGTTCCATGTGTGGCTTTTCGGCATCGGTCGGATTTATCAAGCCCAATTCTATCATTAACTGACAGCCGTTGCAAACGCCCAAACTCATCGTGTCTTTGCGGGCAAAGAAATTGTCGAGCGATTGTTTTGCCTTTTCGTTGTACAAGAATGCGCCAGCCCAACCTTTTGCAGAACCAAGCACGTCGGAGTTCGAGAATCCGCCGACAAATACGATGAAATTCACATCGGTCAAATCTTCGCGACCAGTGATGAGGTCGGTCATGTGTACGTCTTTTACATCGAAACCCGCTGCATGCATACACCATGCCATTTCGCGGTCACCGTTCACACCTTTTTCACGAATGATGGCGGCACGAACTCCTGTTTTTGTTTTACGGTGTAAATCAATGCCATACGGAGTTGTTTGTCCGCTGAAATTCTTTGGAAATGCGAATTTCAAAGGCGATTTGTCAAATGATTCAAAACGTTCTTTTGCTTTTACTGCGCCACTTTGTTCACAGTCAAGCAAGTACGATGTCTTGTACCAAGTTTTGCGCCATTCGTTGATGTCGAATTCGTAAATGCCGTTTTGGATTGAATCTGCTACCCAAGCCGCAAGAATATTTCCGTTGTTACTACTATAACTACCAAATGCGAAGCATGAAATGCCCTCGGCTTGTAGTTCTTCAACAGTTTCAGGGGCAACTTGTAGAACAAGGGCAGGGTTTTCGTTGAAGAACACTTCAACATCGTTGTCGTTGTTGAAATAATCCAAACAAACTGCCATACCGCCTTTTGCGTTGGCAAAATTCATCTCCAACAAACAAGTGATTAAACCACCGGCAGAAACGTCGTGTCCAGCAAGAACTTTACCTTCGTCAACGAGTTTTTGTACCGCGTTGAATGCCTTTGCAAAGTAAGCAGGATCAGTTACCGTAGGCGTTTCGGTGCCAAGTCCGTTTACAACTTGTGCCAATGCGGAACCGCCAAGTTTTTGTCCTGATTTACCGAAATCAACATACACTAAAACAGCATCTTCGTCTGGTTTAACAAATGGAGTAACCGTTTTGCGAATATCTTGAACTTCTCCTACCGTTGAAATAATCACAGTGCCGGGTGAATATACAGAATCACCGTCTTTGTACTTTTGTGTCATCGACAATGAGTCTTTTCCTGTAGGAATGTTGATTTGCAATGCTTTTGCGAAATCACTTGCTGCTTGCACGGCACGATATAAACGAGCGTCTTCGCCAGCGTTTTTACAAGGCCACATCCAGTTCGCACTCAATGAAATACCTTTCAAACCGCCTTCAATTGGAGTAAGAACAACGTTCGTCAATGCTTCGGCAATAGACATGATTGAACCATTTTCTGGCGAAATCAAACCAACTGCAGGTGCGTGACCGATAGAAGTCGCAATACCTTTCACACCTTGGTAATCAATTGCAACAACACCGCAATCGTTCAATGGCAATTGCAATTCGCCTGTACATTGTTGCGTGGCGATTTTACCAGTTACCGAACGGTCAACTTTGTTTGTCAAATAATCCTTGCACGCAACTGATTCAAGTTGAAGCACTTGGTTAAGATATTCGTAAATGTATGTTTTATTTACGTTCAATGGCTTGAAAGTCTCTTCAACTGTGGAATCTTTCATAATAGTTTTTGGCGGATTGCCAATCATATCGTCCATTTGCAAGTCGATTGGCTTTTCACCCGTCTTGTCGTTGACAATCGTAAATTGATGAGTGCCAGTTGCTTCACCAATTACGTACATTGGAGCTCGTTCGCGGCTTGCAATTTGCGAAAGCAGGTCAACATTTTCTTGTTTCATCACCAATCCCATACGTTCCTGCGACTCGTTACCCACGATTTCCTTAGCCGAAAGGGTAGGGTCGCCGATAGGCAATTTATTTATATGTATGGTTCCACCTGTTTCTTCAACCAGTTCCGAAAGACAGTTCAAGTGACCGCCAGCTCCGTGGTCGTGGATGGAAACGACAGGATTCACGTCCATTTCGCCTAAAGCACGGATGGCATTGTAGGCACGTTTCTGCATTTCAGGGTTGCTTCGCTGAATGGCGTTCAACTCAATTGCGTTGTTGTATTCGCCTGTGGCAACCGACGAAACAGCGCCACCGCCCATACCAATGCGGTAGTTGTCACCACCAAGCAGCACAACTTTGTCACCGACTTCGGGAGTGTCTTTCAAGCTGTCGATTTTCTTTGCGTAGCCAACGCCACCAGCCATCATTATTACTTTGTCGAAGCCGTATTTTTTGTTGTTCTCAAAGTGTTCGAATGTCAGCACGCTACCGCAGATGAGCGGCTGACCGAATTTGTTACCGAAATCGCTCGCACCGTTCGATGCCTTGATAAGAATGTCTTTTGGCGTCTGGTAAAGCCACGGACGAGGTTTTGTCGCATTTTCCCAAATACGTTCGGGATTGTTCAAACGGGTATATGAAGTCATATACACGGCTGTTCCTGCAATTGGATAAGCCGCCTTTCCGCCAGCGATTCTGTCGCGGATTTCACCGCCTGTTCCCGTAGCAGCGCCGTTGAATGGTTCCACGGTTGTAGGGAAGTTGTGCGTTTCGGCTTTCAACGAAATTACCGATTCGTAATCTTTTATGGTGAAAAAGTCTGGCTTGTTCTGCGTTTCCGGTGCAAATTGTTCAATCATAGGACCTTGAATGAAGGCACAATTGTCTTTGTAGGCAGAAACAACACGATTCGGATTTTGTTCCGTCGTTTGTTTAATCATCTTGAACAACGAAAAAGGTTTTTCCTTGCCGTCGATGACGAAACTGCCGCCGAAGATTTTGTGACGGCAGTGTTCTGAGTTCACTTGTGAAAAGCCGAACACTTCGCTGTCGGTAAGTTTTCTTCCAAGTTTTTTTGCTAATCCTTCAAGATATGCTATCTCGTTCTCGTTGAGAGCCAAACCTTCTTTTTTATTGTATTCGTTCAAGTCATCAATAAAAATGATAGGGTCGGGTTCGTGGTTTATGGTGAAAATATCTTGGTTCAGACCTTCGTATTTGCGTTGCAACATCGGGTCGAACGCACTATTTTCGGTTTGTGGGACGTATTCCTCTATACGTTTGATGCCCGAAATGCCCATATTTTGGGTGATTTCAACCGCATTGGTACTCCACGGGGTAATCATTTCGCGGCGAGGGCCGATGAATTTGCCGTCAAGAGTTTGTGCATCAATGATGTGAGCGTTGCCAAACAACCACGAAAGTTTTTTCGTTGTTTTTTCGTCAAAAGCTGAATCAGACTGTACAGCAAGGATTTTGTGCTGTTTGTCTTCGAAGAAGTATATCATATTTCAAAAATTTTTGATGCACAAATATACAAGGAAAAACGAGTGGAAATTTGGGTGTTGATAAATAGTTATAAATACAAAATGATTTATACATTATAATGTGTCTGAATTTAATGTCTGCATTGATTTCTAATATTTAATGGTTGCGTTTTGTTGATAACTTATTGTAGAAAAAACACTAAGTATATATTGTGAAATCAAAAAATATTCCGTTTCTTTGAACTATCATTTATATAATGAACAATTCAAAAGGAAATAAATGAAAAAATTTTTACAAGTATTCTGTATTTCATTATTCCCGCTTTTTGTGTATGCGGCTTCTACCGATGGCGACGGGGGCTATCGTGATACGTCGGTGGTACACAGGCAGCACAAAAATTATCTCGGAAAATATAAAGGGAAAAAAGGAATTACAAACTTTGGCGTCACGGGAAATTACCGTGGAATGTTGTACTACCGCAATATGAGCGATTTGTTCGACGGTACGTATTCCGAAGAAAAAATGTTACTCTCGACCAACGATGGTGGCCGTCAGTCGCAGTTGGAACTTGATGTGGTGGCTCGACCAACGTCAACTACATCGTTCCGTACGGATTTTTATCTGTATTCGCCTATGCGTGGTGCGGGCTACAACGAGAATGAGACTGGTTTGCAGTTGGGTGTGAACTTGGACGGTCAAATGAATTATGAACACGCAAAAATCAGTTTCCGTCTTGGTGGTTTGCAATACACTCGTTTGTCGAAACTGACATTCGGTGCGACGGAAAACGAGGGCGAAAGCTTGTTTGAACGCAACACGTGGGACAATTTCCAGATGGCGGGTCAAAATTATGAATCGTATTATGCTCAAGGTACAATTCTTCGCGATTTTCGCTGGGGAAATCAGTTCTGCCAAGGTTTGGTGGCTTCCATCTACGATTTGCCGTGGGGCTTTGAAACTCGCATTTTATATGCAAAAACGCCTAACAATGGCGGTCAGTCGTCGTATTTGGACACAATACCAAACATTTCGTATGGTGGATTTATCCATAAGAAATTCGGACAGAATTATGTTGGTGTAAACACATTTAATTCAGTAACTTACGATACTACGATCAATGGTAATGCAATTGGCTATAATATTGCAACGGTTGATTTCAGTCTTGATTTTTACAGAGATTTCAATATCACGGGTGAATTTGGCTGTGGACGATATGTTGAGGATGAAACGTTGAACACGTCGTACGGCGAGGCGATGGACGTGGTGCTGCTTTCTCGTCAGAAGTTGATTGGCTCTCCGTTGAAGTTGCATTTATATCGTTTGTCGCCGTCGTTTGTCAATCTTGACGGCGGTTTCAGCACATATTTGAAATCTACGGCCGGCTACAATGGCGAAGGTGGAAGTTCGTACCCTGTTGGTGCCAATATGTCGGATGTGGATTTTATAAATGGTAACCGTCAAGGTTTGGATGTTCGTGCCGAATTTAATTTGGCGGGCTTGAAAGTGAATTTGGCAACAGGTTTTTCCGAAGAAGTTGACCACCAGTCAACGTCGGTTTCGTTCGGTCACAGAATCAACGGCATTATGTTCTCGCGCGTGTTCGCGTACCAAAATTATATGGGACCGTACAGTGCCTTGACGACGAACTATCGCAGTTACTATGAAAATAATCCGTTGAATACCGACGCGATTGATTCAAAGATTCGTTTCGCCGTTACGGAATGGAATATGAAATATAAGTTTAACATTGGCAACCGTCCGTTCTATATGTTCTATCTTGGCTCGTATGCGTCGTGTCAGGACCAATTGTCGATTTTGCCTGTGTTACGGATGGAAAAATCGTATATGCGCGTTCAGTACCACGAATTTGAGGCATATTATAAAGTAAACAATAAATTGGCGTTAGATAGTTATTTCGGATTGGAGAATATGAAGGGCTCGTATGGTTATACGAAGGCACAAAACGGAGCAGCTCCGGTTCTTGAATTTGGAAAGGCAATCGGTTTGGGTGCCGATTTCGTGCTGGCACAGTTGACAAACTTGTATGTCCGTGCTCGCTGGTTCGATTTCAACGACAAGCATAACGAAAACAGCCACTATCGTGGTTTTGAAGGTTCTATTGAGTTAAAGGCAAATTTCTAATTAGATTATAATGAATTACTATATGAAAAAGATTTTCTTGTGTATCGGTCTTGCAATTTCAGGTTTGTTGGTACAAGCCCAGACTGCAAATCCTAAAATACAGTTTAACGGCATGGCTCGTGGCGATATGTCGCACAATTGGCTTTCGTCGGACGACACGACCAATGTTGACCAAAGTCTTGGCGGTGCTGCGTTGATTGACTTGCATTTGGACATTCGTCCAAGCGATGCTGTCCGCATTAGTTCTACTTTGCGTGTGAAAAATGCCATAGGCGGTTTCTGGGGACAAGGTGCTACGTTGGAATTGCGTGAGATTTCCATCAAGGGTGTTGCGGCAAAACGCATAAAATATCGTTTCGGCGACATTGATTCCCGTATGACGCCATACACTCTGTGGAACTACGACGGCGAATGTGCCAACAACGAAGCCGACGTGTTCCGTTTTATCCGCGAAATCCGCCATCAGGAAAATTTCAATTATGGCAGTTACTGGCGTAATCAAGGTGGCGATTTGTCGTGGCGACTTGGTTTCGACAAAGGTGTGGAATCAATTGATTTTACTACGTTTGCTATGAGAAACCGCAGTCTCGACGATGGTAAAACGCCTGACAGATTGCAAGCCGGCGGAAAAATGTTGTTCCATTTCACCGATAATGCGCAGATTGGTTTCAACTATATCAATTTGTTTGATTTGCCGAAAACAGTTTCAAAAACGTACTATGAAAAATATTCCAACGGCGTGGGTACGAGCGATTTCAGTTTTGTTTTTGGCAAAATTCGTGCATTTGGTGAACTCGGATTTTCAACCATCAATTATGTAGATACGTCCGATACAAAAACAATCGACACAAAGGGAAATTTCTTTGAAGTAGGACTTGGAGCTGATTTGATGGAATCGCAGTTGAACGTGCAGGCATCGTTCCGTCGTGTCAATCAGAATTTCTTCAGTGCGGGTGCGCAGTCAAAACGTATCAATTACACGTCCGACGTGAATGTGTTGCCTGTTGTCGGCACAAATTCCTACAACAGAACAATCGCCTTGCTTGACTTGCTTACCGACGACGCAATTTACAATCAGGCAATTTCGTATGGCTTGATGGATTACGAAATGATTTTCAACAACGTGACTCCATACGGGAAAGCCACTCCGAACCGTCAGGGTTTTGATGTGGCGGTGGCTTACAATGCTGAAGACAGCACATTTGAGACAAGTCTTGAAATTCAGGCATTGCAAGACGTTGCTGGACAAGGTTCCGAGAAAAAGAAAAATTATTTGTTGGCACAATGGAACGGCAATGTGCATTTCGACAAAATCTTTGGTTGGAACAAGTCAGTCAACGTAACAGCCGGCTACCAGTTCGCATCGGCTTCGCGTGACGAAGACAGAGTGTATAAAATGTCGAAAGAATTGGTGAAACCTGTTGATTTACATTCTCATACGATTGACTTGGGAGCAAGTGTAGAAGTGCTTAATCGTGTTGACGTGTTGGTGGGAACAAAAATGTTGTTCTACAAGGGAACCGACTACAAGGCAATTTTGAACGGATTCAACGAAACGGTGAAATATCAGTGTGAAACTTACGACGGCTCGCAGATGTTGACGGCGGCAGGTTTGCGCTATCGTTTCAACGACAATATTTCTTTGACGTTGCAATACGACAGATTCAATCTCAAAGACAAAAATGATGACGGAAATTCTTACAAGATAAATCAGGCATTCTTGTTGTTTAACATTCTATTCTAATGAATATGAGACGATTACCATTTATAGGATTTATAGCGAGTTTGCTCTGTATGTGGAGTTGCAGCGAGGAAATGGTCGGTCCGAGCATCGACGGAATTGCAATCGACACGTTTAATATTGTGCCGACAGGAAATGCCAAGACCATCGATGCCGATTTTGCCCAAGGCGACTCCATTCATTTTATGGGCTCGTGGGAGTTCGACACAAAATGGATTATTACCGTAAAAGGGCAACAGTCGGGAGCAACAAAGACGCTGAAAGGAACAGGCAAGTCGGTTGACGAAACGGTGGCGTGGGACGGCTCGTCGGATTTGATTTTCTTTAGAGACGGTGAAACATGCGAGGCGACACTTTCATTTGAATACTACAATGACAGTTTGGTTGCCGAAAACTTCGTCAATGTTGTTTCTACAAAACCAATCGAGGGTATTGTGCTTGGCGACTACGACGAAATTGACGCCGAGGGCTGGGGCAGCACGTCGCGTGTGGTGGAAGACGGTGTGGAATTGCCAGCGACGCAAAAACGCACATTCGCCGATGAGGGCATTCTCGTTCCGCAAGGCGATAACTATCTGCAAATCAGCGGTTACGAAGATGGTGGAAAGTATTATTTGTCGGGAAATATCTTGACAATTTCCGAAGCTCCGTTGAAAATCGACACAAAAAATATTGGTAGTAACTACATCAATTTCTTTTTGTATGGTTATCCTGAATATTATTCAAATTCAACGATTTACGTAATGTTCAGCGATAAAAACGGTAACAAAATCGGTTTCAACGACAGAATAAAAATGACAGAACCTGGCTGGCACGGCATTTCGCTTTCGTTTTCAAAGTTGAAAGAGACCGAAAACGAAACGGGGATTCCGTTTGATTATTCAAACATAACCGAAGCGGGCTATTCTCTGTTCTCGGTTGATGGAACGGAATGTGCGGCAAAGGCGGCGGTGGATTATTTCATTGTCACTACAGGAAAACCATTGTTCAATGTTTATAATTAGGATGATGAAGAAGTTTTTTATACAATATGTACTGATTGCGGCGATTGCAGGATGTTTCGTTTCCTGCGATGAAGGCGACGATATTTGGTCGTCGTCGGCAAAGTTGGAAATGATAGAAGGGTTCGACTTGGTTTCGGACGGTGCCGACACGATTTCGCTGGATTTTGCCAACGGCGACGTGCTTACGTTTAAGGGCGAATGGAATGTGGAGACCTCGTGGGAAATTGAAATAAAAGGAAATGTGTCGCAAAAGACAGAAAAAATAACGGGAACCTCAAAATCGTTGAAGGACGTTGTCTGGGCAGGAAACAGCGGCGAGACGGGTGAAAAATATTTCCCGTCGGATGTGTTAAAGAAAAAATTCAACATTGACTTGTTCGGTAAATCCGAAGAATCTTCGGGTGAAGATTCTTTCAAGGACGGCGAAAGTTGTACTATAACATTGACGTTCACCGATTTCGAAGGTGTTGACACGAGCAAGGCGACGCTGAAAATTGCCGCAGCCGTTGACGAGACGTTTACTTCAAAAGATTTCTGTATGGTGGCGAATTGGGACAATGTGGAGCAACTCTATACGAACAACAGTCCTTCGAAGATTGTAACTTCGTCAACCAATATGGATGTTGTTCCCGAAGGCAAGAAATACTGCATTCTCGAAGGAACCGACACGGGCGGAAAGTGGTATGTTGACGGAATGGGATTCACGTTCCAACAGGTAAACAACTGGGCAGCAGGATTTTATCCAATCACGTTGGCCGACACGGCAACAACGTACATCAACTTGTTTATGTACGGTTATCCTGAATACTGCGAACGTACAAGTCTGTTTATCGCGTTGGTGAATAGCAGCAACGAGTTGGAGTGTGAGTTGGGTGGCGATAGAATTTCGGTAAGCGAGGGTTGGCACGGCATTTCAATTCCTGTGTCGAAATTCGTTCCGAAAAACAAGAGTTTTGATTTCAATGCCGTTGACAAAATTACAATCATGGTATTCTCCAACGGAGAGGCCTGCGATGTGAAAACGGCGATAGATTATGTGGTAATAACGAAAAAAAGACCGTTGTTCGGGGTGTATAAGAATTAAAAATTAAGAATTGATGTAGAGACGCGATTTATCGCGTCTCATAAAAATAAAAAAATAGAACTATGAAGAAAATAGCATTTATTTCCAGTTTGATTGCAGGTTTGTATATGATGACCAGCTGTGGCGTTCAAATGCTTCCTATGGCGTTGGATACGGCAGAGGACAACGATCCATATTACAAAATAAACGATACGAAAAATTCCGACTACGTGGAACTTTTCACGGCTTCGTCCATATTTTTGGACGACCTTCCCGGCTGTTGGGGCTTTGAGAAAGACGCGTGCCGTGATTTTATGGTAGATTCCAAGATTGTGTACAAAGGAATGGGCAGTCTGCATCTGAAATGGGACAAGTCGAAGAAAGGATGCGACTGGATTGGCGTTGGCTTTATGTGGAACAACTGGCAGACGGTTGATATGTCCGACATTATTGACACGTGGGCGCTGGAGTTCTGGGTTCGTACCGCCGATGGTGATGAAATTGGTTCAGTGCCAATCAATTTTGCATTTTTGGACAACAACAATAAAACCACATCTACAATTGCCTGCGGAAGCAAATTCTACGAAGGTTTCGGCGTAAATCCAACGTGGAAACGTGTGCAAATTCCGCTTTCATATTTCCGTTTTGTTGATTCAGGCGTAAATCCAGTGGAAGTCAATCAATTAATTATGTCGTTTGAAGGAACTGCGGAAATATACATTGACGAAATGAAACTGGTGGAATTGCAGCCGAAGGAAGAGTAACCTTCATTTGATTCCATAGCAGTATTTTTTTATATTTGCCAAACAAGTATTCTTATCATTATTTTGGTCAAAGAAAATGCAAAAAAAATCAAGAGAATTCTCTAAAAATGCCCGAAATGGTCGAGTTTTTTTAATAATTTTCCACCATAAGTCATTGATTAAAAACAATTTATAAGTTAAAGATTTTTAACATATAGGGAAATATAGGACTTAAAAACTCTAAAATGTACATGTTATGACACGAGAAGAATTGATAAAACAATGTAGATACTATACTGGTGCAGAAAAAAATCCATTTGAAATAGAAGGAGGTACAAAAGCTCTTTTATTTGGATATGAAGAAGCATGGGTTAGATTCATGCAGTCAGATAAAGAATACATAAATAGTTGTTTAGACGAGTATATAAAAAATGGTCTAAAAGATTTCAAATCCGATGACAATATTCCGATAACTTTGAAGGCAATATTATTTAATAGATTTTGCCACTGGAATGGATATGGAGATGTCGTAAGTGATTTTAAAGAATGGTACAATAAGTATTATTAAAACTCTTGAGCAACAACTTCAACATCTATATATCTACCATTAACCTTTGTTATCCTAAAACTTGTACTGCGTTGCAATAATATTTCGTTTTCGTGTGCATAATGTGAACGTCCATTTATATAAAGCATTTTTGTCCCTTTTGGGCAATATATATTTAAAATATAACCATTAAAACCAGTTCCTTTTGCTGCACCGCAACTCACAAAACCTGTATCTTTCACAATTTTTCCGACTAAAGACGATGACATTTCTGAAATATCTTTTATTCCAAGGAAAGAGCATATACCATTTTTTGTTTCGATGCCTCGTTGAACCCAAATATCTATATCATAAGGTTTTTAACATATAGGGAAATATAGGACTTAAAAACTCTAATCCAAATATCTTTTCCATAATTTTATTAAATTTGCCCCCGAAGATAGAGTTTCGGGGGCTTGTTTCACTTGGTTAATTCTCTGATAAGACCCTCTATCTGTCTTATCGTTGATTGATTGCCTTTCGTTTCTATTGTAGCTAATAGATTGATGATTTCGGCAATCAATCTTCTTTTTCTTTTATGTTTTTAACATATAGGGAAATATAGGACTTAAAAACAATTTGCTTTTTTTTGAAAAACACTTGACAAGGCAATAATAAATATATAATTTTGCAAATGGAAATTTATTTCCACCATGAGCGAATAGCGGTTTCAGTCCGAAGCTCAAAAGAAGAAGTGTTAAAAGCACTTCTTTTTTTATGTTTTTAACTTATAGGAAATTACAGAACTCTAAAACTTTTTGGAAAAAATAGTATCTTTGTGGAAAAATTACGACTATGGCAACTATAATTTTTGAATACGACGCAAGAAAAATCGGTTTTCAAAAACTGATTGACGCATTTGTTGCTTTCGGTGCAAAAATAAAGGACAATGACGAAGACCTTACAATGAAGTCGATAAAAGAACTACGTTCGGGTAAGGTGACACGTTGCAAGGATTATAACGACTACCTTAGAAAAGTCAAGAATATATGAGAGCAATCGTATTCACCAATCAATATAAAAAAGACCTGAAACTTGCGAGGAAACGTAATCTTCCAGAATCCGAACTAAACGATGTTATCCAAAATCTGGCAAACGACATCCCTCTTTCTGACGAATACAACGACCACCCACTAAATGGCAATTACAAAGGATTTCGGGAATGCCATGTTAGACCTGATTGGTTGCTGATTTATGGCAAAACAAACAATGGAGAGCTTAACATCCTTAATCTAATGAGAACTGGCACGCACTCCGATTTATTTGGAAAATAAATCTTTCCCCTAAAAAAATTGCATGTATTTTTAAGCCAGTTACGGTTTTTAACATATAGGGAAATATATGACATTAAAACCAAAAAAGGGCGAAATCAATTTCACCCTTTTTGGTTATTGAGCATTAAGCATTACGCATTGAGCATTTCCCTACACCGTCTGTTCCACGTTCCACACGAACGCGCGAATGCCGACGTCGGTGTTTCTTTTGTCGAGTTTTTTCACTAATGTGAGGATTGGCTCCACTTTGTCGTCTTCAACAATGGAAATGACGGCGGAATTCATTTCCGGCCATGTGTGGGTACCTCGGTGCGGGTCGCCATCTTTGCTGCCGCGTCCCTGCACGTCTTCCCAAAATGTGAACCCGCGGGCTCCGCAGGTGTCGAGTATATATTCCACACGTTCCGTGTTTGCTTGGTTGAATGTTATGAATACTGCTTTCATAGTCTTATATTTTTAGTTTTGGTTATTGTTGTTTTGGTTTTCGTCTTCCAATTCAATGTTCATAAAGACAAACGACTTACGAACTTCTTCCTCTTTCTCGCGTTCGCTGCCTTTCGACATTATTCCGTAAAGTACAGGCACCACAATCAAGGTTACGAACGTTGAAACCAGCAAACCGCCAATAACCACGTAACCCATTGTGTTCCACAACTCAGAACCTTCGCTTCGGCTCAATGCCATAGGCAACATACCAAGTGCGGTCGTCAAGGCGGTCATCATTACCGGACGAAGACGAGACTGACCTGACAAAGCGATTGCTTCCGACAATTCGTAGCCGCGGTCACGCATCAGGTTGATGTAGTCCACAAGCACGATACCGTTCTTCACCACAATACCAATCAACAGAATCACACCAAGCATACCAACCATATCAAGGTTTTCGCCTGTTATGAGCAACGCTGCAATCACACCCGACAATGCGAACGGAATAGCCATCATAATGATGAACGGATGCTTGAACGATTCAAACTGCGAAGCCATCACAATGTAAACCAACATCATAATCATCAACGCCAATAGTCCCATGTCGGCAAACGATTCCTGTTGGTCTTCGTAACTACCGCCCACATTGAATGTAACACCTTGCGGAACGTCCATCTTGTCAATTTCCTTCTGAATGTTTTCAGCCAATACGTTCAAAGGTGTTTTGTATGGTGTAACAGAAATGGTTACAACACGCTGACGATTTTTTCTTGTAATCTCAGGAGGACACCAATATTCCTTAATTTCTGCAAGTTCTTTTAATTTAATCTGCTGACCTGTCGCTGTCATAAACGAAAGATTTTCAATATCAGAAATACTGCTTCGGTATTCTTCTTTCAAACGAACAATAATGTCGTATTCTTCACCATCTTCCTTGAAAAAACCTGCGGTCATTCCATATATTCTGTAGCGGACGTTTGCCGCAACTGTGGTTGAATTCAATCCGTGACGGGCAAGTTTTTCCTTATCGAAAATAATTTGGAGTTCTGCACGGTCTTCCTTACGGTCGATTTTCACGTCACGAGCACCTTCCACATTATTTTCTATTGCATGTTTCAAATTTATTGCAGAATTCATGGTTTTGTCGAAATCATAACCGTAAATTTCAATACTGACGCTGTTCCCGCCCATGCTTGCCGCACCTGATGCAATAATACAATTAATGATTTCAGGGTATTTTCTAAACTCTTGACGGAGTTGTTCCTGCATTTCGAATATTGTTCTGTCTGTTTTTCTTTCGTATTTCTTTGTCGCTCTTACACGCATGTTTATGGTGATATTGTCAGTTGAAGAGAACAAAGCCCCAATGCCCGCATCGTCGTTTGAACCTGCTGTGGTTGAAACCATTACGAAATCTTCACCCAGCACTTCACGGATGGTTGCCTCGGCTTTACGGGCTGTTTCCAATGTCTCTTCAAGGCGGGTACCACGTTGCAGTTCTATTGTTACGTCAAAACGTCCTTCGTCTTGGTCTTTCATAAAGTCCATACCGATTTTGCCCATAAACAATGGCAGCATAGAAATTACGAAAAGCATAACTGCCACGAAGATTGTCGTCTTCTTATGACGCAGGCAGGCACGCAAAACGCGTGCATACCATGCTTCCACAGATTCGAAAACTCG
Organism: Bacteroidales bacterium; assembly: GCA_017516865.1. Lineage (GTDB taxonomy): Bacteria > Bacteroidota > Bacteroidia > Bacteroidales > UBA1715 > UBA1715. Next base: position 169,768 of record JAFXAU010000003.1, on the reverse strand, counting down.
TTCCACGAATCCCCAAATCGTGTGTTTCTTCTTTTCCGCATCTTTTTGTTCTGCCGCAACTTTTTCGGCGATGGTCATATATACCGTCTTGCCTTTCAAAAGCTTCGACGACATCATTGGTGTTAATGAAATTGCGATTGTTGTTGAGGTACATACCACAATCGTCACAATCCAACCCAATTCCTTGAACAAGATTCCTGCAATACCGCTCAACATGGTAAGTGGAACGAATACTACAACAATCACCAATGTGGTTGCGATAACCGAAGTCCACACTTCGTTGGTTGCATAAATCGACGCCTCACGCGGACTTGCTCCTCGGTCAATATGTTTTGAAATGTTTTCCAATACTACAATGGCATCGTCCACCACCATACCGATAGCCACCGAAAGCGAAGCCAATGAAATGATATTCAATGAACTTCCTGTAGCAAGCAGATATATGAACGCTGTTAATAGAGAAATAGGTATTGTTACGCCAATGATGAGAGTTGTACGCCACGTTCCCAAAAAGAACCAAACCACGAGCACGACGAATAAAAGTGCGTACATTACCGATTCTTCCAATGAATTGATTGCGTTTACTATTTCCTCGGAACCATCGCGGATAAGGTGTACCTGAATGTCGGGGGGCAACGTTTTCTTGATTTTCTCCATTTCTTTGCGAACTTGTCGACAGATTTCCACCGTATTGGCACCTGTTTGCTTTGAAATGGTCAAGCGGGCCCCGTCAACGCCGTTGATTTTTTCGTCGAGTGTCACGTCTTTTATTGTATCGCGGACAGTTGCAAGGTCGCGGACAAATACTTGTTTGCCGTCGGGCGTTGTCATTACCACGATGTTGTTGATTTCGGAACTTTCCTTGTATTCGCTTTCCACACGAAGTTGATATTGTTCCTTGCCCATCTTCACCGTTCCCGACGCAAGGTTGAAGTTGTTGGTGCTGATTGCGTTACCAACGGCTTCCACGTTCAAATTGTATGCTTCGAGTTGTTTCGGGTCGAGGTCAACGTAAATGTAACGTTCGGGAGCACCCGACACGTTCAGGTTTCCAATACCGTCAATACGGTTCAGCACGTTGGTCACATTTTCCTCCAAAATCTTGTCGAGTCCCGAATAACTTTCTTTTGCGGTGAAACCGTAAATAATGACTGGCATCGCGCTTGTGTTCAATTTCAGGATTGTCGGACGGCTTACTCCATCGGGGAGTGCGTCATACACCATATCAACGTACGATCGTATGTCGTTTAGTGCCTCGTCAATATTCGACCCCCATTCAAATTCCATTGTTACAATGGAAATGTTGTCTTTAGATGTAGAATACAGGTCTTTTAAACCATCAACTGAGTTAAGAGCGTTTTCTATTGTTTTGGTGATATTTGTTTCTATCTCGCTTGCATTTGCTCCCGGGTAGGTCGTCATTACTGTTACGTATGGTGGATCCATTTCAGGGAACTGGTCAATAGGCAATTTTTGATATGCGTATATACCTAAAATCATCACAGCTACGAATATAAGTGCCGTGGTGATTGGTTTGTTTATGGCGGTCTTGTAAATCATCGTCTTTGTTTTTTTAGAACCTATTTTAATTTATATATTTGGCTTTGACAAACTCAGCAACCAGAATTTCTTAATTCTTAACTATTCTGTGATTTCAATTGGTGTTCCGTCAACCAAGCGGGCTTGTCCCGTGGTGATGAGCTGCATACCTTTTTTCAGTTCGTTTGATTCAAGTTCCACTTGGTCGTCGAAGCGTTGCCCAAGTGTTACGCTAATTCGTTTTGCCACTCCGTTGTCGTTCACAAATACGTAGCGGTCGTTGGAACCTTGCAATTTCAGCACGGCGTTATACGGCACCACGATAGCATTGATTTGTCCCAGTGCCAACGACGTGTGGGCATACATTCCCGGACGAAGTTCCTCGTTTGCGTTTGGAATCTTCAGTTTCAATTTGAACGTGTGGGTTGTCGCATCGAGAGTAGGGTAGATGACTTCAACCACGCCCTCGAACTTTCTGTCGGGATAAATTTCGCACACCACGTCAACTTTCATTCCTTCCTTAATAATTGGGAAATACGTTTCTGGCACGTTGATGAATGCCTTCAATGTCTTGATTTGCGTAAGCACCAAAATCGGCATTCCCGAGTAAAGTTCGCCATTTTCAAAGTTACGGGCAGAAATCACACCATCGAAATCGGCTTTCACAAATGTGTTTTTCGTAAGAAAATCAAGACTTTGCTTAGCTTGGTCGAAGCCCAGTTTTGTTTGGTCATAAACTTGTTGCGTTACGTTGCCGCTTTCTTTCAATGCCTCGACACGTTTCATTTCCGTCGTCAAATTCGCAACGCTCAATTTTGCGTTGATATATTGCTGTTGGTCCATTGTCACCAGACTTTGACCACGACGAACCTTGTCGCCGACTTCCACGTGGATTTTTTCAATGTGGCCAGTCACCGAAGGAGCTATGTTCATTGTCTCGTACCCTTCGAGCGTCGTGGTCAGGTCGAGATTTTTTGCAATTGTTTGTTCTTGCAACGTAATAACTTTTACTACTTCTTTTTGTACAACCGAATCATTTTCAGTGTTTTGTGCCGTTTCCCCTTTTTGACCGCAACCAACCATTGCTAAAGCTGCGAATGCGAGTGCCGTGTTTCTTACAATCTTTTTCATATCTATAAAATCACTTTGTATCATTATTTATTAAGTAAATCTTCCAATTCAACTTTTGCGTTGATTAACTGCAACATAGCGTTGATGTAACTGCTTTGTGCCGACACCAGGTTGGTGCTTGCGTTGGTGACTTCGAGACTCGAAGCGGCACCGTGCTCGAATTTTATCGCCATATTTTCAAACACACGTTTCGTCACGTCGAGATTGCTTAGTTGCGTCTGGTACGTTTCGTAAGCCGACGTCAGGTTGTAGCGAAGTTGCTTGTCTTGAATGAGCAAACCGTCCTTGGTCGTTTCAAACGAATTTTGCGTTTTGTTGTACGAAATTTTCGCCTCTTTCACGTTGCTCATCCGTTGCCAGCTTTTCCACAGAGGAATGCTCACCGAAACGCCAACCACGTTTGGCGGTGTCATATCCATAGTTTTTTCGTCGCTGAAATAGTGTTTGTTGCTGTATTGATAGAATGCGCTTACCGTCGGCAGGAACGAAACTTCCTCGGCAAGTACCTGTTTTTTCGACAATTCAAGATTTTTGTTCAACAGTTGGTAATTATAATTGCTGTCTATTTCAAACTGTGTATTGAGCAGTTCCATTGCCGAATCAACGTTCAGCAAATTCTCAATTTTTTCGGTCAATACTATTTTTGTCGTAACGTCGCACCCCAACTGAAGAATAAGCGAGTTGTAGAGCATTTCCAACGAACGTTTTGTTGAATTTATGCTTGTTTGCATTGTAGCAACTTGCACCAAAAGCTGGTCGGCGGTGGTTTGTTCCGCAACGCCTATTTTTACTGAATTTTCAGTCATTTCGTGCAGTTTCTTCAAGTTTTCAAGGTTTTGGTCGAGCAAGTCAATCGTTGATTCCATTGCAAGAATCGACATATAAATTGTTGTGACACTTGACTGTATATCGCGTTCGCTTTTTTTGAGCGAAATGTCCGACATGTCAATCGCGATTTTCTGCATCTGCATACCAACAATCTGAGCTCCTGTGAGCGCCACCGAAGCCGTCAAACCAAGTGTTCCGTAAGGAGGCATGGCGATTTTCATTCCCATCATTTCCATTTCGTAGCCCAACATGTTGTTGTAGTCATACGATGCGGAAACTTGTGGAAGCATTGTTGATATTGTTTGCCAGCGGTTTGCTTCGGCAATTCGTACGTCAAGCGAGGCATTTTGGAGCGTACGGTTGTGCGACACGGCATATTGTTTCGCCTCGTTGAGCGAAAGGCTGAGTTGCTCGTCCTGCGCGAATGCCGACGACACCATGGCTACAAATGCAATTACAATTAGAGCATTCTTTTTCATTACTACTGTTATTTTTCGTGTGCAAAGGTAAATACTTCGACAATATTTCAAACAGATTATGGATAAACTGCGTGTAAATGTAGATTTTTAGAGAAACAACGTAAAAATCTCGATAATCAGGTAGAGCAAAGCTTGTTTTTGTAAAACAAACAACTTTTATTACTTTACTTGATTTTTCTTTGTTTTTAGCCCTAATTTTTTCTTTTTCTCGTATTCTGCTTTTTTCTTGAGATATTCTTCGTACTTTTTCTCCAAGTAATTGTCAGCCATGATGTTATAATCTATTGATTGACTTTGTGATATGGTAGAGCAATTCGATTGAATTATCCACGTCTTTCTTGTGTACAGATTCTATAACTTGGTGCAAATGTCTTGTCGGTATTGATACTGCTCCTGCAATAGCTCCGCCGGCAACCATTTTTTGCAATACGCTAGTGTCGGTTCCGCCGCCTTGCATGATTTCCGACTGGAATGGAACATTGTTTTTGTCTGCAATGTATTTCATGAACGAAACGAATTTTGTATTGCAGATGACTGATGAATCCATAATTTTTATGCCCGGACCTGCACCGAGTTTCGTTATTTGTTCTTGTGGAGTGCTTCCAGGAACATCGTAGGCAATTGTCGTGTCGAGTGCGACGGCAACGTCAGGTTGAATGTTCAATGCGGCAACCTGTGCTCCGCGTAATCCCACTTCTTCCTGCACGGTGAACGTAAAATATGTATCGAACGGAAGTTCTTTTTCGTGCAGTTTTTTTATGACTTCTATAAGAATGTACACCGAAATTCGGTTGTCGAGAGATTTTCCGTTTATGCAGTCGCCCATTTCAATACACTCGCGTTCGCGTGAAATAGGGGTTCCGATTTCGACGATTTTTTCAACCTCGGTTTTCTCCATTCCCAAATCAATGAAAAAATCTTTCACCGTAACTTTTTTGTCGCGTTCTTCGGCTGTCATTACGTGGATTGGTTTTGCACCCATCACGCCGATGATGTCTTTTTTTCCGTGTACTATAACTCTCTGAGCTGTAAGTGTTTTAGGGTCGAAACCGCCTAGAGTCGTGAATTTCAAGAAACCGTTGTCGTCAATGTGTGTTACGATAAATCCGATTTCGTCCATGTGGGCGGCAATCATCATTTTTTTGTCGCTTTGACCTTTTCTGAATGCAATGAGATTTCCCATGTTGTCAACTGAAATTTTGTCGACATACGATGAAATTTCTTTTGTGATAAGGTCTCTGGTTCTATCTTCGAATCCCGAAGGACCTGCAACTTCGCTGAGTTTTTTTATTAGTTTGAAATTCATAATTTTAAGCCTTAAGAGTGTGATTCAATTCAGTTTTTGAAAAATATGATTCGGCAAATGATTTGTCGATTGTAAGCGTTTTAACTTTTTTCGATGGATATTCGAACATCACGTCAAGCATGATTGCTTCGCAGATGGAACGCAGACCGCGTGCACCGAGTTTGAATTCGATTGCCTTATCTACAATGAAATCCAATGCGTCGTCGTTGAACGAAAGTTTTATGCCGTCAATTTTAAATAATTCAATGTATTGCTTGATGAGCGCATTTTTCGGCTCTGTGAGAATTTTTCGCAAGGCATCTCTGTCCAGTGGATTGAGGTGGGTGAGTACCGGCAGACGGCCGATAATTTCGGGAATAAGACCGAATGCACGTAAATCTTGCGGTGCAATGTATTGTAGAAAATTATTTTTGTCTATGTCCTTGTTTTTCTCTTTCATTCCGTAGCCCACGGTGTGAGTATTTAAACGGCGGGCAATGATTTTCTGAATGCCTTCGAACGCTCCTCCGCAGATGAACAGAATGTTTTTGGTGTTGACCGCAATCATTTTTTGTTCGGGGTGCTTGCGACCACCTTGTGGTGGCACGTTTACCACGGAACCTTCCAAAAGTTTCAATAAACCTTGTTGAACGCCTTCGCCGGATACGTCGCGGGTGATAGACGGATTGTCGCCTTTTCGTGCAATTTTGTCTATTTCGTCAATGAAAACGATTCCTTGTTCTGCTTTCTCAACATCGTAATCGGTTGCTTGTAGCAGTCTCACTAAAAGACTTTCAATGTCTTCGCCAACGTAACCAGCTTCGGTGAGAACTGTCGCATCAACAATTGCGAAGGGTACTTCTAAAAATTTTGCTATTGTCTTCGCGAGAAGAGTTTTGCCTGTTCCTGTCTCTCCAACCAAAATAATGTTTGATTTTTCTATATCTACATCATTGTCAGTTGGTTGCGATATTCTTTTATAATGATTGTACACGGCAACGGCAAGTGATTTTTTTGCCTCGTCTTGGCCAATCACGTATTCGTCAAGGTGTTTTTTGATGTCGACAGGCTTGATGTTCGAAAAATTCTTCAGTTTGGATTTCTTGTTTTTGGGGGTGATTTCATCCAATACGATTTGTGCCTGTTTCACGCAGTCGCTGCAAATAAAACCATTGAGTCCGTTCAAAAGAACAGGAACTTCGTCTTCGTCGCGTCCGCAAAATGAGCATTTATTTTTTTTCATTGGTTATAAAAGATAGGTTATTGAACAAATTTTGAAAGAAGTCGGAGATACTGTACTTGGTAACCGCCGCTGACCTCGCTGATTGACCAAGCGTTGATAGGCCATCCGTTGTTGATGTCCATATATGATTTTTGTGCCGGTTGACCGATAAGCGGTTTTACGTCGACTTCGAAACACTTGGAATTATTGTATTCGCTACCGCAGTTGTTTGGACAACATTGATCCCACGCATATTCAATATTTGGACCGCCACAAAGGAATCCCGGAGCAGGACCATATTTTGAAACACCGACTTCGTCCCATTTGTCGCTTCCGTTTTCAAACCAGCAGTGGTAAATCTGCCGTACGCTGTTTTCAGCACCATATTGGTTCATGTTCGTCAAGTAGCATTTGTTTAACGGATTCACGCCGTGCAGATAATGAATATAGCGTTCAGCATAACTGATGGCGTCTTGTCTGATTTCGGGCATGATGTTGTAAAACACTAAATTATAGTAAATACAGCCATGTTTTGCTTTTGTCCCGTTGCTTCCCCAAACGTAGTCTTTTTGGTACGCCAGATACGGGTCGTCGTCGGCTTTTATTGCAAAAAGATTGACTATGGTGTCGGTTGCGCGGGCATACACAGCTTTAATGTGTTTAACAATGTCGGGGTTGGCATTGTCCATAGCTGTGTAATACAACAGCATGTCCTGATTAGCCTCGCCGAACGGGAACACCAAAATCCAGTCTATCATGCGGGCTTTTTTGTAATTCAACTCAAAAAATACTTTGTATTTGTTGTTTCCTGTTGCGTCGTATAATCGGAGAGCAGCTTGCAGTTTCTTTTCTACACGGGTAAGGTCGTCGCATTCGTTTTGACCGGCGGCAAGTCCTTGTGTGCCATGTTCGGCACTGTTGTTGAAGAACAATACGTTTGGATTGTCGTCAGCCCAGTTCCATGCTTTGATTGCGGCAGTTTTCAATTTTTCCGAAAATGCTTTGTCGTATTTCGCAAAGATCTTTGCTCCGTAAGCGTAGGCGGCGGCGGCAGAAAGGGCAGAAGAGGTACTTGGCCCGCCCCAGTAACTTGGCTTTGTACAAGCCGACGGCGGAGTTGCTTCTTGCGAACCGACCACGGCTACAACGCTCCCGTCTTCGAATTGCAGGCGGAGCAAGTGTTCTAAACCGAATTTTACTTCGTCAATTATGTCGGGAATGCCGTTCCCAGATTCTGGAATGTTGAAATCGTCTGTCCATGCGGCAGGATTTTCCTCGTATGACAATAACAAATAAATTATGTAGTCGCACGTCCAGTTTGTGTAACGGTTGAAGTCGCCTGCGTCGTACCAACCGCCGTGCACGTCTTTTTCGGTACTCGGGTCGTCTTTGTGCAGAAATTCACGACAATTCATGTCCTGACTCGGACCGAGGTGACTCGCTTTGTCTGTCCAGCCTTCGCCGGCAAATTGTGCCGTTTTTTCAAAGCCCGCACGTTGATAGTAGAAATATCTGAATGCGTGTTTTAATGGTTCTTTGTAAACATTTGAGGAGATGTCAAATTTGTAAGATATTTCTTTGGTTTTCAAATCTTTAATGTAGTATGTGCCCTCTAACTTCACCTCTGAAAAATCGAAGCGCCACACTTGGTCGCCGCACGAAGAATCTACTTCGCCATTTCGCCATGCAACGGGACAACCTTTATATATGGTCTTGTTTGTTTTTGCATCAATTACGGCAAATTTTTTGCCTGGCGTGTATTGCTCGTTGGCGTCGTAGCCGATTTTCGGGCTACGGACAATCGCAATTTTTTGTGATTCAGGTAAATAACCGAATTGGTCGACGACAATGTATTTGCTTTCTTTTTGTGCAAACAAAAGAGTTGCTATACAGGAGAATACTACAATGAGAGTTTTTTTCATACCTCGTTTTCTACAGATTTCGTGCAAAGATAAAAATATCTACTTTTTTAGAAACTGTTTTGAATTAAAAAAGCATAGATACTATTCCTGTTTAACCATGTTTAATTAGAGCGATACTATTGTAGTGTAAGTTTGTGATTTGAGATAGTTGTGCTTATTGTTTAGTCAATCAGCTGCAAATACGTAAGTCCTGTGCTTTTCCCTACAAGATAGCAGATTGGCTCTGAATCGTTTTGAATGAGTTTGTCCATAAAAACGGATTCGTTCAAAACGAATACACCTGTGCAAAAACGGTCGCCGACACGTAATATCTGTGAATTTTCGATTATCAATATTTTGAACATCGTTCCCCCTTGATATTCTGCCACACAGCGTCGGTCGGGAGCCCAATGAAATTCCACTTTTTGGTTTGCGGTTAAATCTTGGGTACGAATATATGGTACAAGCGAAATGTCAGATTCGGTGCAGGAGTTTTTATTTATTTTTTCCTTAAAATCGTCCCAATTTTTGTAGTTGAGAAATCTTGACAAAATATCCAATGTGGTTTCGCGTGCTACAATGTCTTTCCCCACGTAGCCCCAAATTCGTTTTAATGTTGATGCACTTACAGATTCGTGAATGCGTTCCCATATCGCTCCTGACAAAAAATCAAAATCAGAAGGAACCTTCAGTTTTTTCGATACAACCTCTTCGATTTTTTCTTTTAATATAGAAATATCAGAATCCTTTTTACCCATGCCACAATTTTTTTTACAAAAATGAGAAATAAATACATTTTTTTCAAAGGTCATTTTAGGTCATTTGCCGTTGCTGTGATTTTATTATTAAAAATAGGGGTTGGTAAATGTCTGATGGTCAAATAATTACTACGAAACAAGTGTAATTCGATTTTAATGCACAATGGGGGAGAAAGGTTGAAGTTAATTGTGCATTGTGAATTGTAAATTATGAATTACCTTTGCGAAGGTATGACGGACAACAAAAACTCTGGATTTGTGGTTGAGGAGATTCCCGAAAACATTTCGCAGATGAGCGAATACGGCGAGACAATCTCCAAGGGCGTGTATTGCCTCTGCAAGGTGAAACGCTACGGAAAATGGTATTTCTTGAAAGGTTTGCAACCTGTAAACCGTGAATCGACGCAGTTCCGGGAATATCTTAAAAAAGAATTTGAACTCGAAATCCGGCTTGACCACCCGAATGTTGTCCGCGCCGTTTCGTGGGAAAACGACGGGCGTTTTGGTCCGTGTTTCCTCATGGAATTTGTTGACGGACTGACACTTGACGAATTTCTCAAAACAAATCCGTCGGCAAAAATCCGTAAGAAAATCGCACTGGAAATTCTGTCGGCAATGAGTTATTTCCACTCTTTGCAGATTATTCACCGCGATTTGAAACCGCTCAACATTCTCATCACCCACAAGGGTAACAATGTAAAAATCATTGATTTCAGTTTGTCCGATTCCGATGCGTATGCAATATTCAAACAACCAGCTGGAAGCGATGGTTATGCCGCTCCCGAACAAATCACAAGTGGTGCGGAAACCGACCAAAGAAGCGACATTTACGCCTTCGGGAAAATCTTGCAACTGCTGTTTCCGCATAGATATTGGCTCATAAAGCGGAAATGTCTGCAATCAGACAAGACGCGCCGTTTTACGAATGCCGACGAAATCATTGCAAGAATACGACGGAGAAGTGTTTGGTCTATTGTTCTTCCATTGATTCTTGTGGCAGGAGGAATAATCTCGATAACATTGTCGCTTATCAAGCAAGGGACTGAGATACAGAGACTTGCGGAGCAGAAAAACGACACCGTCGTTATCCATTCCGTTGACACGATTGTGACACAGACGGCATCTGTTTTTAACGCAGAGCAACAATGCGTTAATGACACTTTAGCCGCTGAATTGGAACGACTTGCGTCACCAATTCTTGATAAACTGCAAAAAGGCGAAGTCCGTACGCAGATTGAGGCGAACAACATTGTTTCGCAATTCGTTATTACAAGCAACAAACTCATTCGCGAGCAGGCCAGAACCGAAGATGAGGAATTCAATAAACAATTGATTGACAAAGGTTTAGAACTGATGGTGAATTATCAGACAATATTCTACAACTATACACAAAAACTGCCGTTGGGGATTGATTGATATAAAGACGCAAACGCCGTAGGAACGTGGCGTGCCGTGTCCTTTGATACAAATGACCTAAAATGACCTTTGAAATAATCTAATACAACAATCCAAACATTCACAGTGAGATTACGATTTTTTACTTTAGAGAGTTAAAAAATTATAGATTTTTTACTTTTGAAAGTAAAATTTACGCATAAGAATTTACTTTGTAAAGTAAAATCGTTTAAGGAGTCTGTTTTTGTTTTATACTGTGTCTTATATATCTCAGCCACCCAAATTCTTAACTTTTAATTTTTCATCCCTCCAACCCTTGTTATTCCTACAAACTTGCAAATGACCTAAAATGACCTTTGAAAGGTTCGATTTTTTTTGCAAATTTTGTAGTGTCATAAATTATGCAGAAAAAATAAAAAGGTATGAGTGAACAGAATGTTTTTATAATTTAAAATTATGTATTAGGTAATACAGTAAGGACGCACCGTGGGCGTCCTTGATTTTCAAACATTTTATTATGCTACCAAAAAACAAATGAATATTAATTAATATGTTAAGGTACAATGAAAAGATTTTATTCAATGGTGGTGGCGTTGCTGATTGGGGCAACGAGTTTATTCGCACAAACTAACTACACAGTTACATTTTCCGCAAATGTGGAAATGGACAAGATTCAAGTGAAAAACCTTCACTCGGGGGTGACGAAAACACTCGCCAAGTCCGACAAGGTTATTACGTTGCAAAAGAATGCAAAGCAGGAACAACATGGTGGTTCGGGAACGCCGATTGAGTCGGTTGACCAATTCGAGTTCTTGCAACAGACGGGCGAAAACACCGTGGTTGTGAATGTAGAAAAGGCGGGACATTTGAAACTCACGCTTTATTCCTTGAACGGCACATTTGTGGCACGTTACTCAAACAACGTTGACGCAGGGCAGAATGCGTTCCAGATTGGCGCTTCGTCGGGCGTGTATGTGCTGGTTGCTTCTGCAAACAATCAGACTGCGTCGCTGAAAATTATGCTGACGCAAAGCACGCAGCCAAGCATTCTCGAAGTACTGACCGATAAACCAGAACCTTTGTTGAAGTCGATTGACGATGTGATTACCTTTGACGAAGGCGACACGTTTGAATTTACGGGATATTATAACAATCAAACCGATGTGAAAACGGCGGTGATAACGAGTGACAAGACCATAACGTTCTCATTTACGAAAGTGACTGAGCCTACGGTTACAACTGTTGAGGCAACTAATATACTATTAGATGGCGCCACAGTTGGCGGAAAAGTGACCAGCGGAAACGGAGCTTCGGTTACCGAGCGCGGCGTTTGCTGGGCAACTACGGCGGATCCTACCATTTCCAACAACAAGATAGTAAGTGGCACAGGTACTGGTACATTCTCGGTTACGCTTTCGTCGCTTTCGGAGGGAACAACATATTATGTACGTGCCTATGCCAAAAATAGTGTAGGCATAGCATACGGTAGCACAGTCACGTTTACTACTGTGAAAAAAGTAGCCATAGTAAATGGAGCCATACAAAAGGCCTTCTCTGTTTCCGACAGCAAGCAAGTCTATTTTTCGCAAGGCAACCTGCAATACCAGGCAAGCACCAATACATGGCGTTTTGCCGAACACCAATATGATAGAATTGGACGAGACAACCAATATATTTCCTCGACTTATAGTGGTTGGATTGACCTATTTGGTTGGGGAACGTCTGGTTGGAACAGCGGAGCAGTCGCATACCAGCCCTATAGCACAGATAAGGTTGCGAAAAGCTATTCCCCAGGCGGTAAATATTATAATAATTTGACAGGCAGTTGCGCCAAAGCAGATTGGGGGGGTTACAACAAAATCACCAACGGCGGCAACAAGGCGGGAATGTGGCGGACTCTCACAAAGAGCGAGTGGAACTATTTGGTTTCTGGTCGTGCACAGGCAAATCGCCTAATGGGACAGGGAAAAGTTAACAACGTGGCTGGTCTCATATTGTTGCCCGACGGTTGGGTAACGCCGTCGTCTGTCAAGTTCGTATACAACCCTGGGAAGTATGCAACGAACGTGTATTCTCTTGACGAATGGGCTGTGATGGAGTCGTACGGTGCGGTGTTTCTTCCTACTGCGGGCCGACGCGCAGGTACAAGCGTGACCTATGAGACTTCCGATGGCGACTATTGGTCGAGTTCGAGTCACGAAGACGAAGGTGCGTATGGTCTGGAGTTCGTCAGCGCCGAAGTGAACATGGTCAGCTTTTATCGCTACTTCGGGCGCTCTGTCCGTCTTGTCCAAGATGTTAAATAAAATGAGTGTGGAATAAAAAAACGGAATTATATATGTCGATTCAGAATTGAAAAGGGTTGGTCTTATTTGATAAAAAGGTAGGCGTTTCGGTATGGTAATCCTTTCAAACATTTTATTATGCTATCAAAAAACAAATGAATATTAATTAATATCTAAGGTACAATGAAAAGATTCTATTCAATGGTGGTGGCGTTGCTGATTGGGGCAACGAGTTTATTCGCACAAACCAACTACACAGTCACATTTTCCGCAAATGTGGAAATGGAAAAGGTACAAGTAAAAAACAATGTTTCGGGCGAAACGAAAATTCTCTTTACGCCCGACAATGTAATTACTTTGCAGAAAAATAAAAAACAAGGTACTGCGGTTGAAACGGTTGATAATTCCGCATTTTTGCAACAGACGGGCGAAAACACCGTGGTTGTGAATGTAGAAAAGGCGGGACATTTGAACCTCACCTTGTATTCCATGAATGGCACGTTTGTGGCACGTTATTCAAACAATGTTGATGCTGGACCGAATGCATTCAAAATCGGGGCGGTATCGGGTGTGTATGTGCTGGTTGCTTCTGCAAACAATCAGACGGCATCGCTGAAAATTATGCTGACGCAAAACTCACAGCCGAGCATTCTCGAAGTATTGACCGATAAACTAGAACCTTTGTTGAAGTCAATTGATGATGTGATTACCTTTGATGAAGGTGATGAATTTGAGTTCACCGGATATTACAAAAATCAAACTGACGTAAAAACAGCAGTGATTACGGAAAATAAACAAATAGTGTTTGCGTTGAATTCAGAACCCAGTGTCAATAGTACACAACCTGTTGATGTCTTGCACACCACGGCAACGGTTGGCGGAAACGTGACGAACGACAATGGGGCTGCTGTTACCGAACGAGGTGTATGTTGGGCAACTACCGACAATCCTACTATTTCCGACAACAAGGAAATCTGTGGCGACGGCGTTGGCGAGTTCACAGTTTCTCTTACTGAACTTGCCGATGCAACAACGTATTATGTCCGAGCATACGCAATAAACGAGGTTGGAATCACATATGGCGAAATTATTTCGTTTACAACAAAGACAATTTCTGTTCCAACGGTTTCTTCGGCAAACATATCAAATGTAAGCAATTCTTCTGTGACTATTGAGGGAGCAATAGAAGACGAGAACGGTGCAGCAATTATCGAACAAGGTATTTGTTGGGCAACCACAGATAATCCAACCATATCTGACAACAAACTTGCTGCCGACATTGAATCTGGCGGTTTTTCCCTGTCTCTTACATCGCTCGCAAACGGTACTACGTATTATGTTCGCACATACGCAGTGAATAGTATTGGAATTGCGTATGGTGAAACGGTGTCTTTTACAACAACAGATATTCCTGTTGTTGCTACGGCAAGTGCCAAGAATGTTTTATATACCACGGCAACAGTCGATGGAAATGTATCATCGGATAAAGGTGCATCTGTTACCGAACGAGGTGTATGTTGGGCGACTACGGCTAATCCTACCGTGTCTGACAATAAAGTAACAAGTGGCACGGGAACTGGTGCTTTTTCTGTATCGCTTACAGGACTTACCGACGCAACCACGTACTATGCTTGTGCGTATGCGGTAAATAATGTAGGTACTGCATACGGAGAAATAGTATCTTTTACTACAAAGGAAATTACTATTCCAACGCTTTCTACGACGGATGCCACAAAGATAGAATTTAATTCGGCAACGGTTGGTGGAAAAGTGACGAACGACAATGGTGCTACTGTTACCGAGCGAGGCGTATGTTGGGCGACTACGGCTAATCCTACCGTTTCCAACAACAAGAAAGCAAGCGGCACAGGTACTGGCAGTTTCACGGTAACGCTTTCGTCGCTTTCGGATGGGACAACATATTATGTACGTGCGTATGCAAAAAATAGTAAAGGCATAGCATATGGTAACACAGTAACATTTACCACAGTAAAAAAAGTAACTGTAGTAAATGGAGCCATACAAAAGGCCTTTTCCGTTTCGGCGACCAAAAAAGTGTATTTTTCGCAAGGCAACTTGCAATATCAGGCAAGCACAGGCACGTTGCGTTTTGCCGGACATCAATATGATACGATTGGTGTAAGAAATGCTAGTATAAAGAAAACCTACTCTGGTTGGATAGACTTGTTCGGTTGGGGAACAGGCAAGCAACCGTATTTGTGTGCCGATATTGATAGCGACTACGGTAACGGTTCGAACGACATAGCAGGCACAGATTACGATTGGGGTGTATATAATAAAATCTCCAACGGCGGCAACCAGGCGGGATTGTGGAGAACGCTTACCAAGGATGAGTGGGAATATCTGCTTTTTAAACGTGCACAGGCAGTTCGCCTATTGGGAACAGGGAAAATAAATGGGGTGTACGGCTTGATTTTGTTGCCTGACGGTTGGGAAACACCTTCGTCGATAACATTTTTGGATAATATGACCTTAAATACACATCTTTCAGGTGATGATCTCATGTATTATGATGACGACTTTTCTTGTAACGTGTATTCGCTCGCCGAGTGGACAATAATGGAGTCGTATGGTGCCGTTTTTCTCCCTGCTGGTGGCCACCGAGAAATTAGATCCGTGAAAGCTGTGGGTAAAAGCTGTTGGTATTGGTCAAGTTCGGTATACGACAGCAATGAAGCGTGGGGCTTAACAATAGAGCGTAATGCTTCAACATATATGTTCCCTATTGCCCGCCACAAAGGGTTCTCAGTTCGTTTAGTTCAAGATGTTAAATAAAATGAGTGTGGAATTTAAAAAGTAAAGAGATGAATAAAGTAGAAGAAAAATTGTGCTTTGATATAGTTTTCTGCAAGAATACAGGGAAGGGACCATGTACGAAAGTGTCAAGTGTAGCTAAATGTCCTCATTCCCTTATGCCAGAGCCGTGGAATGGACACCTTTCTGAAGCTAAAATTCTGTTTATAGGTTCCAATCCCTCGTTTGATTGTAATGAAGTTTATCCAGATGCTACGTGGTCAAGTAAACAGATTTGTGATTTTTTCGAGAATAGATTTAAGAATGGGAAGGTGAAAAACGGAAAGGAAGTCTCTGTTCCGTATTGGACATATCTTATCAAATATACCAATTGGATAAATGATGAATTCAACACAAAGGGAAAAACACCTCTCACAAAGTATCCAATAACAAAACAGAAAAAGAATATGTACGATGGCTTGAATAACGACGTTGCCAGTACGGAAATAGTGCATTGTAAATCGAATAATGCCGTTGGGTTTACTGTGTCATGTTGTAAGTGTAGCGATATGTGGATGGCAAACATTCTCAACCTGTTTAAGGGTAAACTAATTGTAGTGCTTGGTGCAAACGCAAAAAAAGCCATAAAAAAATGCACTAAGTTAAATGCGATTATAACAAGTCTAAAAATTCCAGTTATTTATTTGCCACATCCAAGTTGGCGAATGAGTGACAACGCTAGAAAAGCAACTGTTCAAGCAGAATTAGCAAAAGTCGGTCTTATATAATCAGGTTGTTATGGCAGATTCCTCGCTCTGCTCGGAATGACGCGGCTGGCGGGGGATACTATGAAAGAAAAGTGAAAATGGCGGAGCCATTTTCACTTTTCTTTTTTCTCCCTTCCCAGAGGCACCGTCATTCCGCAGCCGAGCAACGCGAGGCAAGGAATCTGTTTTAATGCACAATTCACAATGCATAATGCACAATGGAGAGATGCCTCATTCCGTTCGGTATGACGGGGCTTAGATGTGTTAAAAGGGAAGAAAGGGAAAAATTGCGGAGCAATTTTTCCCTTTCTTTTTTCTTTCTGCCCCAAATGCGCGTCTTTTCGAGCAAAGCGAGAAATCTGTTTATGAACTTACCGCCACATATTATAAAAAAATAGTCGGCGGTAACTATGTTTTATTTTGAGTTACCGCCGAGTATTATTTCAAAAATAGTAGCGGTAACTATGTTCGTTAATGGATTTATTTTCTTCCAAAATCAGCTGGAATTTCTCCCCATTTTTCGGTTTGCCATTTAAAAATTCGGGTCGTGTAGGAGTTGCCCATGAGCCACAGTTCGGCACGTTTAATGAGTTCAAATAGTTTTTCGTTTCGGGCTGTCTTTTCTAATTTCGTGTTGCAACATTTTTTCTGAACCCAACCCATGGCTATTTTTGAATCGGAATAAATTGGAATATTCAGTCCTTTTTGTTTCAAAATTGCAAGCCCATGAACAATTGCCAAAAATTCACCAATATTGTTCGTGCCGTCGGGGAATGGCCCCATTTTAAAAATTTCTTGACCAGTTTTTACGTATACGCCGCGATATTCCATATTGCCTGGATTTCCGCTACAGGCAGCGTCTACGGCAAGACTTTCGCGAATTATTTCGGGCGTGTTTGCGTTTGTTTGTTTTGTTTGTGGATTCTTTTTGGTAGTAGAAACGGGTTTGTATCCTTTTTTAAAAGCAATTTCTGCTTCTTCTCTGCTTTCGAAAGATTTATAGCTGGCATTGGCAAACTTGTCTATCGATTGTTTACATTCCTCCCACGAAAGAAAAATCCCTTTTTTCCGTCCGTTCCATACAACGTAATATTTTTGTTTGTTTGCCATTGATTAGGGATATTTATTTGTATTTGGAATTTGTCAGCTCTGCTCAAATTTTTATATTTGCCCGCCAAAAATAGTGACAATTTTACAATAAATGACAAAAAGTCTGTCATTATGTCGAAATAAATGTGATTGGCAAAGAAATTGACAATAAAAAGGCAAAGAATTTACGAAATGGAAAACGAAGAAAAAAAAGACGAAAATTTGGAAAGTCAGGAACAGACCGAAGAGACTGTTGAACAGACCGATGTGGAATCGAAAGAAGCGACAGAAGGCGAGGAAACTGCGACTGACGAAGAATCTGTAGATGATATTGAAAAGTTGCGGGCAGAATACGAAGAGTTGAAAGACAAGCATTTACGTTTGCAGGCGGAATTCGATAATTTTCGTCGTCGTACGATAAAAGAAAAAGCAGACCTGATTACAACGGCAGGCGAAAAGGTTTTGAAAGATTTGTTGCCGGTTGTCGACGACCTTGATCGTGCGATGGAATCGGTTGCAACGGCTCAGGATGTTTCGGCTGTTCGTGAAGGTTTGGACTTGATTGTCAATAAATTCAATGCGTTTTTGGCAAGCAACGGTGTGGCTGAAATCGAAGCTGTTGGCTTGGATTTGGATACGGACAAACATAATGCAATTGCCCGTTTTGCCGCTCCTACCGAGGATATGAAGGGAAAGGTTATTGATGTGACGAAGAAAGGGTATACGTTGAACGGAAAAGTTATCCGTCATGCCGAAGTCGTTGTTGGAGAATAAAAAGGTGTAAAAATGGCAGAGAAAAGAGATTATTACGAAGTATTGGGTGTCGCAAAAAATGCGACAAAGGATGAGATAAAAAAGGCGTATCGAAAACTCGCCATAAAATATCATCCCGATAAAAACCCTGGCGATAAGGAAGCCGAAGAGAAATTCAAGGAGGCTGCCGAGGCATACGACGTGTTGAGCGACGATACAAAACGTCAGCGTTACGACCAGTTCGGTCATGCTGGTGTCGGCGGTGCTGCTGGCGGTGGTTTTTCCGATGTGAATGATATTTTTACACATTTTGGTGACATTTTTGGCGATTTGTTCGGTGGTGGAGCAAGTTTTGGCGGATTTGGCGGCGGTTCTCGTGGACGGGCAGTTAGAAAGGGCTCGAATCTCCGTGTTCGTGTTAAGTTGAATTTGTCGGAAATTGTTTCTGGAACAGAAAAGAAAATAAAAATAAAGAAAAAAGTAACCTGTACTGCTTGTAACGGTAGCGGTGCTGCTACGTCGAACGATGTTCAGTCGTGTCCTGATTGTAAAGGTTCG
The DNA here is from genome assembly GCA_017516865.1 of Bacteroidales bacterium. Lineage (GTDB taxonomy): Bacteria > Bacteroidota > Bacteroidia > Bacteroidales > UBA1715 > UBA1715. The sequence goes on along the minus strand of JAFXAU010000003.1, from coordinate 151,024 downwards.
GGATATGTCATTCGAATGGTGAATGGAATTTTTGGCAGAATGCAGCAGCAGTCTCCGTGTCCTCGTTGTGGCGGCGAAGGTAAAATCATTACGCATAAATGTCCACATTGTTCGGGCGAAGGCGTTGTTGACGCAGAAGAAACAGTTACTGTACAAATTCCTGCCGGTGTGGCTGACGGTATGCAGTTGAATGTCCCTGGTAAAGGAAATGCACCTCGTCACGGTGGTGTGAACGGCGATTTGTACGTGCTGATTTCTGAGGAAGAGCATCCGCAACTGGAACGCGATGGAAACGATTTGATTTATACATTGGATATTAGTTTCCCTGATGCTGTTCTCGGTGCGAATGTGGAAATTCCGACGGTCGAAGGCAATGTGAAGATTCATATTGACGAAGGTACGCAATCGGGAAAAATTCTTCGCTTGAGAGGAAAAGGTGTTCCCGACGTGAATGGTTATGGCAGAGGCGATTTGCTTGTAAATGTTCAAGTCTATGTTCCTAAAAGTGTGACCAAAGACGAAAAGAAAATTCTCGAAAAATTACAAGAATCCGAATCGTTCAAACCTAAATCGCAAAACGGATTTTTTAATAGAATGAGAGATTTCTTTTAAAAAATCTATAAATCTTTACACTAAATTTATAACACAGTTTGTAATTCGGCATTTTTTATATCTTTGCGGACTTAAAATTGTTCGGTATGGAAAATGAAGAAAAACAATTCGGCTCCCGCGACCGCAAACCGTGGGGCGACCGAAGAAACGATAACTTCCGACGGGAGAATAGAGGTGGACGCCCGAATTCTTTCGGAAGAAGAAATTTTGACCGCGAAGACGGCAATTTTGACCGTCCTCGTTTTTCGCGTCCTTTTAGAAAAGATGAAAACAACGGCGAACAGTCGGAAAGACGTTTCGACAGACCTCGTCGATTTGATGGCGGTGACCGTGAACAACGATTTAGACGATTCGATTCTGATAATTCCGAGCGTCGTCCATACCGCAAATTCAATGACGAAAATTCTGAACGCAAGCCGTTTAAACCACGTAGATTCGACAATGACGAACGTCCACGCCGCTTTGATGGCGAGGGCAGACGTTTTGATTCAGACGGATTTAGACCTGAACGTCGCCGATTCGAAAACGATGAGAACCGCAGATGGGACAGAGATTCAAAACCTCGCCGTTTCCGTTCGTTCGACAAGGACAGAAAACCGTTCCGTAAAAATAATTACGAACGACCGATAGAATATACAAACATCGACAAGAATTTGCTGACTCGTAATTTTGACGATGCGGAGGATTCTGACGAAGAAATGGTTATTTTGAGCGATATTCCAACTCAGGAGCCAGAATCGTTTGAGCCCAAACGTCCTGCAACCGAATCGGAAGGCTATCGCTTAAATCGTTTTATTTCTACGGCAGGTGTTTGTTCGCGTCGTGCGGCTGACGATTATATTGCCGAAGGTCGTATAACGGTGAATGGAGCAGTGGTTACGGATTTTTCTACGAAAGTGATGCCAGGAGATGAGGTTTGTCTCGACGGGAAAAAATTGACTTCGCAAAAACGTGTCTATATCGCTTTCAATAAGCCAAAAGACTGTATCTCGACAAAATCCGACGAATTAGGGCGTCGTACGATTTACGATTATGTGAAAACTGACGTGGAAGTGAAGAACGTCGGCCGTCTCGACCGCGATACGACTGGAATTATGTTGTTGACGAACGACGGCGATTTGATTGACAGACTGACGCATCCACGGTATAATAAAATGAAAATTTATCATGTGTTCCTTAATAAAAACGTGTCGGTAGCCGACATGGAGGCTATTAAGGAAGGTGTTGATTTGGAACCGCAGGTTGCTGAAGATGGCACAGAAATTAAAGGTGGACATATTGATGTTGATGATATTCAATATGTTGACAATCAAAAAAATCAGGTGGGAATCCAAATTCACTCTGGCTTGTATCACGTTGTTCGCCGTATTTTTGAAAAATATGGCTACCAAGTTGAAAAACTTGACCGTGTGTATTTTGCAGGACTTACGAAGAAGGGACTTCCTCGTGGTCGCTGGAGATACCTTACGTCGCAGGAAATTGCAATTTTGAAACGAGGAGCATACGCATAATGGCTTTTAAATCAGGTTTTGTAAATATTGTAGGAAATCCTAACGTGGGCAAATCCACGTTGATGAACGAACTTGTGGGTGAACGGTTGTCAATTGTGACGTCGAAGTCGCAGACTACGCGCCATCGTATTCTCGGCATTGTAAATGGCGAAGATTATCAGATAGTTTTTTCCGATACTCCGGGCGTGTTGAAGCCTGCCTACAAATTGCAGGAATCAATGTTGAAATTTTCGGAATCAGCGTTGGTCGATGCCGATGTGATTCTGTATATAACTGATACAGAGGAAACTGCTGAGAAGAATCGGAACTTTTTGGAAAAGGTTCGACAGAAAAAGGACATTCCCGTTCTTTTGGTTATAAACAAAATAGACCTGATTGACCAAGAAAAGTTGGTGACGCTTGTGGAATATTGGGAGGAACTTTTGCCGCAAGCCGAGATAATTCCTTGCTCTGCATTGAATAAATTCAATGTTGACTATATAATGAAACGTATAGTCGCATTGCTTCCCGAAGGCGAACCATATTACGAAACCGATGCATTGACGGATAAACCGATGCGTTTTTTCGTGTCGGAAATCATTCGTGAGAAAATTCTTAAATTATATAGCAAGGAAGTTCCCTATTCGTGCGAAGTGGTTGTGGAACAATACGAAGAAAGTGCGAAAATGATACGGATGCGTGCCGTCATAAATGTTACACGCGATTCTCAAAAGGGGATTATCATCGGTAAAAAAGGCGATGGAATAAAACGATTGGGTATTGAATCCCGTAAAGACATTGAGGCGTTTGTCGGGAAGAAGGTCTTTTTGGAATTGTATGTGAAAGTTGCCAAAGACTGGCGAAACGACGAGAAAAGCCTGAAAGAATACGGCTATTTGCAGAAAGACGAATAAAAAAGGCAACCTTTGGGTTGCCTTTTGTTTTATTAATACTCATCCTCGTTGAAGAGAAAATCTTCTTTGCTCGGATAATCTGGCCAAATTTCTTCAATATTTTCGTAAATATCACCTTCGTCTTCGATTTCGTTAAGATTTTCGATGACTTCCTGAGGTGCTCCCGAACGAATTGCAAAATCTATCAATTCCTCTTTTGTAGCTGGCCATGGAGCGTCTTCCAACTTTGAAGCTAATTCTAATGTCCAATACATAATTTAATGAAAAATTTAGTAATTGTTTTGTATATGTTATTTTCTGCGAAAAAAATCATTTTTGTTGAAATGACAAAGGATGTAGCCCTCTATTTTCGATTTTGTTGAAATCTTTTTCTGATAGTTCCGAAATGCCAATAAATACGGAATTGTGTAGGTGTTGATAAAAAAATTGTTATTTTTGCACGCTAATTTAAATGTATAGGACATAACATGGCAGACGATTTACTAAAAAAAGTTATCGCTCACGCTAAGGAATACGGTTTCATATTCCCTTCGAGCGAGATTTACGACGGTCTTGGTGCCGTTTACGATTACGGACAAAACGGTGTTGAATTGAAAAACAACATCAAACAATATTGGTGGAACGCAATGGTTCGTTTGCACGAAAACATTGTGGGTATTGATTCTTCAATCTTTATGCACCCGACTATTTGGAAGGCATCAGGTCACGTTGACGCATTCAACGACCCGTTGATTGACAACAAAGATTCGAAAAAACGCTATCGTGCCGATGTGTTGATTGAGGAAGAACGCGAAAAACACAATCAGAAGATTCTCAAAGAGATAGAAAAGGGTAAAAAGAAATTCGGCGATGCGTTCGACGAGGCGAAAGCCCGCGAAACGAACCCGAACATTCTTCGTGAACAAGCTAAGATTGACGAAATAACAAAACGCTACGATGAGGCGTTGAACGCCAACGATTTGGAGGCAATGCGCCAGTTGATTCTTGATTTGGGCATTGTGTGTCCTATTTCGGGAACGGCAAACTGGTCGGAAGTTCGTCAGTTCAACCTTATGTTTGAAACGAAACTTGGTTCGACTGCTGATGGCGCAAGTTCAATTTATTTGCGTCCGGAAACGGCTCAAGGTATTTTTGTGAACTATTTGAACGTGCAGAAAACTGGTCGTATGAAGATACCGTTCGGTATCGCACAAATTGGTAAGGCGTTCCGTAACGAGATTGTTGCCCGTCAGTTCGTGTTCCGTATGCGTGAATTCGAGCAGATGGAAATGCAGTTCTTCGTTCGCCCTGGCTCAGAAATGGAATGGTTCAAAAAATGGAAGGAAACACGTCTCGCATGGCACAAGGCAATGGGAATGGGCGAGCAAAACTATCGCTTCCACGACCACGAAAAACTTGCCCACTATGCAAATGCGGCAACCGATATTGAATTTAATTTCCCAATGGGATTCAAGGAATTGGAAGGTATTCACTCACGTACGAACTTCGACTTGAGCCAGCACCAAAAATTCTCAGGAAAGAAAATTCAATATTTCGACCCAGAATTGAATGAAAGTTATGTGCCATACGTAATCGAAACTTCAATTGGTTTGGACAGAACGGTGTTGGCTGTGTTGTGCAACTCGTACTGTGAAGAACAGGTTGACGGCGAAGTTCGCGACGTGCTCCGTATTCCTGCTGCATTGGCTCCGGTGAAAATTGCGGTTATGCCGTTGGTTAAGAAAGACGGTTTGCCAGAAGTTGCGCAAAAAATTATGCGTCAGTTGGAGATTGAATGCAACTGTCAATACGAAGAAAAGGATTCTATCGGGAAACGCTACCGTCGTCAGGATTCAATCGGTACGCCATATTGCGTAACAGTTGACCACCAAACGTTGGAAGACAACACGGTTACCGTTCGCGAACGCGACACGATGAATCAGGTTCGTATGTCGATAGACGAAGTGGTGGCTACGCTTCCTGGAAAATGTTCATTGAACAATCTTTTGCGTAAGTTACAATAAGTAAATTAAACAATATTGATGAGAATGCCGTGCGGATTTCGTGCGGCATTTTTTATTTCTATAGGTCGCAAAATCAGTTGTATGCCTGTCTCGGTAAAATCGTATGTCTGCAAATTTGAATTATTAAGTTTTCTTGTAGATTTTTCGAAGGTTATTGCATGTCTTCCCGTGCTTTACTTTTATTTACTAATGTAACACCAGTAAACACCAATATTGCTGCGATGATTTTCTGCCATGTTAGTCTGTCCATCTGGAGTGCTATGCTTACGAATGCGGCAATAAATGGTTGTATATACGCATACATGCTGACCACAGTCGGTCGAAGACTTTTTTGACCGATAGGGACTAAAAAATATGCTATGAACGTGGCACAGATGACGGTAAATGCCAAATTCCACAATAATTCATTCGGGAGATTCGTGTAGTTGATGGTTGTCATTTCTGTGAAATTCAACGGAAATGTTGCAATGGCAGAGAAAAGAAACATCCACTTCATGAATGTCACCGTTCCGTATTTTTGTACCAACGGCTTGAATGCACCTAAATAGAGGGCGAAGAATAAACAGTTGCACATCATGAGAAATAATCCCATCGGGTGGCTGTGTTCAACACCGTTTGGCGCATGGACGCTATTGAGTATCAATAAAATGACACCGAAAAAACTAATTGCCACACCGCCGGCTTTTTTAAGCGTGATAGGTTCTTTTAAGAAAAATGCCGCAATGAACATGGTGAAAATCGGTGTTAACGAGGTCATTATGGAAGCGTCTACCGGTGTGGTGATTGTCATTGCCTTGAGAAAACTGATTTGTGTGAGAAACAATCCCAACATCGATGCGAGGAAAATCTTGGGCAAATCTTTTAGGTCGACTTTTTCTCTGGGCAAAAAAAGTGAAAGAAGCCAAAAACAGATTGTAGCCCCGATGGCACGCAGACAAAATATGCCCATAGGGGAGATTATTCCAAACGAGACAAGATTTTTGCAGGTTATGATGTTGAACCCGAATATGGTGTATGCGGTAAATATGGCAAAATGCCCTAATATTTTGGATTTGTCCATGTTACAAATCAATAATGTTGTTCCTTATTGCATATTTTATAAGGTCGACTTGTGTTTTAAGATTTAGTTTTTGCATAATGTGCGTCTTGTGTGTTTCCACAGTACGGATGCTGATGTGCAATGTGTCGGCAATTTCGGGGTTTGTGTAACTGTTTCCCCAAAGTGTAAGTATTTCTATTTCGCGGGTACTCAGTTTTTCAACATCTTCGTCGTTGATTTTCTCATTATTTTGGATTGACGAAACGTAGCGGTTGAGCAAAATGTTGGTGATTACCTTGCTGAAATAGTCGTAACCGTTTCGTAATGAGTAAATTGCCTCGAATAAGTCTTGTGTTGTAGCGTCGTGCGACAAAAATCCTTTAGCTCCGATTTTTATGATGTTGAAAATCGTTTCTTCGTTTTCTGCGTACGAAATAATCAGAATCTTGGCACGAGGATGAAGCCGTTGAATTTCTTCCACATCGCTAATGTCGTCTTTTGTTATGTGCGGAATATTCTTTATGACTACGTGTACAGGGTCTTCGTATGTTTTTTGGAGAATGTCTTTTGTTCGTGGCTGTACGTCGAGGACTTTGAAATCGGAGTTTGATTCAATCGTCATGGCAATACATTCAGCCTGTAAATAATGCGATCCTATTACAATTACGTTTATCATTGTTCGTCTATTTCGTTTACATAAATTTGTGCTTCTCTTTCTTTTCCCTGCATGTAGACGCAAAGGTTCTTTTCGAACTGGACGTGAACGAAAAATTCGGTTGTTTCTACAATTTTTTGTCTTTTAAGAATATCCCAGTCGATAAAATTCTGTTCGTTCGTGTTTTCAATTGCAAAATAACCGACGTTCATGGTGGAAATGTTGTGGAAGAAGTGTGAACCGAGCGAAGCATCAAGAGGGAAATTCGAAAGGCTTATTTCCACAATGACTTTTGCGTTCGAAATTTGCGACCACAATACGGGGATTCCCAAAAATCTGTCGCTTGTTCCCCAGCGGCCGGGACCGATGAGGATATATTTCTTGCCTTGTTCCACCATTGATTTGTTGATTTTCTCGATTTCTGCGGTCATTTCAACCGTACGTAGTTTGTCGAATTTGTCCAAATCAACATAAACCACGTCGCAGATGTTGTTGATAACGCCATTGCCCATGCACGATGTAGTGTTAAGTAATTTCGGAGCATTGAGCAACTCTTCGGGGAATGAATTTTCGGTGATGAGACTTCCCGTAAGTGGTTTTATCTGAAGAAGATAGAATGATGGTACTCCGTCTTCGTTTTCGTTTAAATCAACAGCAAATTCAATTTCCACTGGCGTACCCATAGCTTCCTGAACGGTATTGAGCATAAGGGAAAGAATTTCCGCCAACGGCGTGTAGTCGTATTTTAGAATATCCGCAAAATTGATGATTCGAGGACCGGGAGTGGATAGTCCTGGTTCTATGCGGTCGTTTTCGTAGTTGTAGACCGACGCACAGTGATGCAACGTTTTGTGTTTCTCTGCTTCGGAAATCGGGAGGAGTGTCAATGCCGCATGTTCTCCGTCGCGTTTGTAGTTTACATCTTGTTTCGTGAAGTCTACGGCGTAGAAGTTTGTCTGCGAAGAGCCGATTTGATCTTTCGGACTCATTATGTCGACTTTCGGATAATGTGGAGAAAACCGATAAGCCTTTCCACCATCGACAATGTAAAATCCTAATCCTACGGCACATACGGAGAACCCTTCTTCGGGTTTCATGTGTGCAACAGGGTAGTAGTTGTATGATTGAGCCACGCCCGAAATGTGCGGATAATAGTAGTTGTCGTAATATTCTCCGACCAATTCCTGAATGACGATGGCCATTTTTTCCTCTTCGAGTTTGTGACCGGTTGATTTATAAAATTCTTTTACTTGTTCGCCGAACACGCAGGCATAGACTAATTTAATTGCAACCTCAAGGTCGTTGAGTCGTTTGTGCATGTCTTTGCTGTTGTTCGGAATGATGTATGTGTTGAACACACCTGCAAGTGGCTGTGTCACAGAATCTTCGAAAATACTTGACGAGCGGACTGCAAGAGGTCTGTCGAGCTGCTCGAGAAGTGTTGCAAGTTTTCGCTTCAGGTCTTCGGACAGACGGCCTGCTATGAATAAATCTTTAATTCTGTCTTCGGGCAGGTCTTTTGTGAAAAGATTTTTTCCTGCAAAATTTGCTTTGAGGAATCGTTCAAATTCGTCAGTACCGATGATGGCGGTTTTAGGCGTTCTAATTGCAATTCTGTCGGCAAACGGGTTGATGTCGATGCTGTTTATGAGCGTATTGACAAATGCCAAACCACGTCCTTTGCCACCGAGAGAACCGGATGCAAGTGTCACTACATTTTTTTCGTCAATTACGGCAGTTTCTTCGAACGACAGAATTTTTCCGCGTTTTTTGGTCTGACGGTATTGGTCGAGAATGATGTTGTTCATTCTTCGCAGCTCAGAAACATCGTCTCCCAAATCCGACAATTTGATAGGGTTCAGCTGACGTGCAAGCTCAATTTCGCCACGTCCCATGAGCCAAACCGAGAATTGGTTCTGGTCGGCGTGATACTTGAGCGAATCGTCGGGAATGGTACGGAGGCACATTTCAAATTCTCGAAGGTTACGTGCCTTAGCAATTGGTTCGCCTTTGCCGTTACGGAAAATGAAATCACCGTATCCGAAATTGTGCATCACGAATTTCTTGATTTTATCAAGCAGCATGTCGGATTTTTTGTTGACGAACTTTGCATGAATGTCTTTCGCCAACATTGCATATTTCATTTCCGAAGACTGAAGCAGAATCGGCAAGTTTTTATTGTACTCGCGGACGTGTTCCAGAAATGCTATGCCTGCTTCTGTGTCTAATTTTCCGTTACGAGAAAATTCGGCATCGGAAATCACGCAGGTCATGAAGTCTTTGTATTTATTGAATAAAAACGTCGCTTCTTCGTAGCTTTGTGCCCACAACAGTTTTGGCCGCGAACGGATTTTTGAAAGTTTTTCAAGTTCGTTCGACTCGTAATCGGCAATTTGGTCGCCAACTTGGTTGAACAGAACGGAAAATATCACAGGAAGATATTTTGAATAATACTGTGGAGAGTCTTCTATAAGCAGCATGGTTCGCACGAGACCGATTTTCGTGTCGTTTTCCACGTTCGCCAAATCTTCCAATGATTTTACCATTGCGAAGAAAATCTGTGAATCGCCGTTCCATACAAATATTTTATTGAACAGCGTGGTTTTTACGACCAAATCTTCGAAATACGAAATATTTGAACGTGGGTTCAGTAGCAGGTATATCGGCACATCACTTGTGATGTTGCGTATTTCCGAACTGAGCGTCATTGGTTTTTGCACATCGGCTCCGACCATCAGCACGATTAAGTCGAAATGCGTTGTCTTGAGCAAATCCAATGCCTGTTCGTTTGACGAAACGGCAATAATTCGAGGCAAGGTGAAAATGCTGTATTGGTAGATAGGTCCCATGAACTTTTCAAAGAAACTATCGTCTTTTTCCAAATTGAACGCGTCGTACATGGTTGCGACAAACAAAATCTGCGACACTTTGTGTTTCATCATGTCGAGGTAGATGTATTTGTCCAACGTCTGTTCGTTCAGCAGTTTTTGTATCGGTTGGTCGCTGTTTATGAGCGATTCACGCGAAAGTCCTTCCTTGCTTGTTGGATTATTGTTTACAATAGGGTTGTTTGAAAGTAATCTGCCTCGTATGTCGTTGATGTAGCGACAGATAAGGGTTCCGACGGTATTCGCAAGTTCGTGGTCTTCGGGCGAAAACTTTTCGTCTTTGTCGGGATGAATGTCCTGAATATAAAAAATTTCAATCGTTCCCGTCGTGTTTTCGAACGATACAAATGATTCTTTTATAGACCATTGCGTTTCCTTAAATCCGTACGAGGTATATGATAAATCGTCGTAAGTTATTCTGCAACAAGTGAATTCTGGTTCTTCTCCTAAATTCGGTAACGTGTCGCAGATTTTTTGCAGCAGTTCGCCGAGCGGCAATCCTTCATTTATAATGTGTTTTACCTGTTTTATGATGTTGAACTCAATATTCTTTTTTTCGTATGCGTCAGAAACTTCAACAAGTCTGTTTTCGGAAATAAAACCCGAGATAATTGTCGCAACGTAGAAAATTTCTTCTTCCTCAAATATTTGAAACTCAGGATTTTCTTTGTAGTAAATGGTGATGTTTCCGATGTTTTTGTCACCAATCATGAGTTTTTGCGACTGAACCTTTCCACTGATGGTGAAATGCGTACTGTAATAATTTATGTCTTTATATGCGATAAGCACGCCGATTACGTCGGGGAAGACAGAAATGCAGTTGCATATTTCGGGAAGCATAACATGGACAGATTTCACTTTCTGTCCGATTTCAATTACCTTTTGTAGAAGCGTTCGCATTCGGATTTGTCGATTTTGTACGAAAATAGTGATTTTTGTTCAATCAAAATTACAGAATGTAATTTTTTTTCAAAGAAAGATACAATGTCGTTGTTTTTATCGAGGAGTAATACATTTTTTGTTATTTTTGTGAAAATAAATTGATATGTCAGTTTCATCTTCAGTAAAAGTACTTCTCGTCTCGTCAGTAGTGTTGTTTGGGGCGTGTACTAAAATGCCTCGTCAGGTAAAATATATTCCCAAGAACACCGCGTCGGTGATTACAATTGATAGAAATTCAATGTTTGAAAAATCCGAAACGAAGGGGGAGAGGGCTACAAAAAAAGTTTTGGCGTATCTTGCAAGTTACGGATTCTCAAATGAAACATTCGATTTTTCGGTCGAAACCGTTTTTGCTCCAACCGATCTTACAGGCGTTGCTTCTGAGTCGGAAATCATGGCCTATCTTATTCCTTCAACGGAATTTAGAAATGCATATAAGTGTATGTCCATCATGTTGAGCGATTCAGCTCAGTTTTCAACATTCCTCCACAAACATCTTGGCGAAAATTATGTAAGATTAGAGGGAACGAATAAATGCGTGTGCTATGTTAATAACGACCGTTATTCGTGGGTGGCATACAACGACGAAATGGCGTTGTTCGGTTCTGCCATGCTTCATACAAAAGGAATTGTGGAGTGTATCAACGACATTTTTACGACAACAGATGGTTCTTTGGCTATAAATACCGATTTCCGTTCGTTTTATAAGAAAAGAAACGACGTGTCCGTATGGATGGCGACGGATAAATGTATAGAAACATATTTGTTGTGGTATTCCGATATTCCTGCATTGTTTAATTCTATCGCCATGCCGGAATATGTGCATGTTGATGCTTCGTTCGATACCGATTTGAACGTGTCGTTTTCAAGCGTTCCCAAGGCTTCGTTCAAGCGGTATTGGAAGAAAAATAATTTCATGAGAAAGCAGTTTGATTCGTCGTTCTGTTCTGTTCTTCCGTCAAATTCTTTGTGGTTTGTTTCTATGGCGGTTGAACCGAGTCTTTTGTCGAAACAATTTTCAAACACAAGTTTTTATGAATATATAGAAAAAGAGTTGTCGAAATTGAATCTTCAAGTTTCTGATTTTGTGAATTCATTTTCGGGCGAAGTTGCTTTTTCTATGTATGATGTGTCGTTGGAGCCAATTCGCACGTTTGCATTCCAAAAAACGGTTTCGGTCGTAAACACAATGGTTTGGAAGCATTTTCAAAAAGATGAAAAATCTACGTTCCCGCATATTGCCTTGGCATTTTCGTTGAAAGATTCAAAAATCCCTGTTTTTGTGTTGAATCATATTTCGCAAGACGCTTGTGCTCAGGTAATTCCAGGAGTATATGATTTTTCGAAACTGATGGGATTCCCGCTAAAAGTTGTGTGTCGAGACGAAGCGATGATTGTTACAACTGATGATGCGTATGCACGTCAATTAGTTGAAAATAAAGAAATTCAATCGGATTCAGAAAATATGGTTTCTTCTTTGGTGAACAATTTACAGGGTAACGTTTCGTATCATTACATTGATTTTACGATAAAGAATTATCCCGAAACTGTGCATAAATATTTACATCAGTTGGGTGCCGATTCATTGGTTTATTCATATTCTAATATTGTAAAATCAGCCGAAATGCGTGTTTCGGACTCATATTCGGGTACGATAAATGTTTCGTTCCAAGACACGACCAAGAATAGTTTGTTGCAATTGAATGATTTGCTGGAAATCGTACTACCGTAATATAATGCGTAATGCTCAATTGGTAAAAATTCATAACTCTTAATTTCTAATTCATAATATGTTCTCTTACACAATCACTCCTCGTGTTGCCGATACCGATGCTCTCGGGCATATAAATAATACCGTTCTTCCATGTTGGTTCGAAGAAGCCCGGACGCCGTTATTTCGTATTTTGAATCCCAATATGGATTTTGACAAGTGGAACATAATCATGGCGAGAATGGAGGTGGATTATCTCGGGCAGATTTTTTTTCATTCGCCAGTTGAAATCAAGACATGGATAGGACGATTGGGTAATTCTTCGTTCGATGTGATGCACGAATTGTGGCAGGACGGCAAACTCTGTGCAAAATCAAAAGTGATTTGTGTGCATTTTGATTTTAAATTGCAAAAATCTTTGCCCATAGTTGGTTCAATGCGCGAAGATTTGGAAAAACATTTACAATAGTAGATTTTATTTGGGGCAATAAAAAAACGTCATAGAATTTTCTATGACGTTTTTTATTAATAGTGTGTGAATTATTATGCGATATTCGTGAAAACTGCTTGCACGTCGTCGTCTTCCTCCAAACGGTCAATGAGTTTGTCAATGTCAACCATTTGTTCTTCCGAAAATTCCTGAACATCGTTCGGAATACGTTGCAATTCTGCTTTAACCAATTCAAGATTGTTGTCTTCAACGGCTTTTGCCATATTACCAAAATCTTTGAAATCGGCATACATTATTACAATGCCTTCTTCATCATCGCATTCTATTGATTCCAAACCTGCGTCAATCAGATTCAGTTCCAATTCTTCGAGGTCCATACCTTCGGTTTTCTTGATTTGAATGACAGCCTTACGAGAAAACATATATTCAAAAGAACCAGAAGGGGCGAGTGAGCCACCAAGCTTGTTGAAATATGATTTTACGTTTGCCACGGTTCTCGTCGTGTTGTCGGTTGCACATTCCACAACGACCAAAACACCATGAGGGCCTTTGCCTTCGTATACTACTTCGGTGTAATTTTCAACGTCTTTGCTTGTGGCACGTTTAATTGCAGCGTCAATGTTGGTTTTTGGCATATTTTGTGCCTTTGCCGTCATGATTGCTGTACGTAATTTAGCGTTCATAGAAGGGTCTGGACCGCCTTCTTTTGCAGCTATTGTGATACTTTTTGCCAATCTTGGAAATAGGCGGGACATTGTTCCCCAACGTTTCTCCTTTGCTGCTCGTCTATATTCAAATGCTCTTCCCATAAAAAAACTATTTATTTTTCGTCATCATCGTCATCTTCTTCATCATCAATTTCGTCGGTATTTTCGTCTTCATCGTCTTCGTCGTCGAAATCGTTTTTATTTACAATGTCGTCGTCTTCATCGTCTTCTTCTTCATCATCTTCTTCAATTTTAATTTCAGAAGGTTTTTCCATGTTATCGATACCTAAATCAATTAAATCGTCGCTGTCGTCTTTTCCGAAATCGTCTATTGCATCGCCGCTGTCAACTTGCGATTCCATATATTCGTCCATACGAACCATGTAGTATCTGTCTTCGGTTTCGTAAGGCAGAGCAAATCGTTCAAGACCGGTCTTCGGGTCAGTGTAGGTGATTAAATGTTCTGCAAATCCGTTTGGATACAATTGTGCAATGTGTTCTTGTATTTCTTTGTCTAACTTGTCAAAGTCTTTAATTACACGTGGTTTTGATTTAGATTGTGCCATAAATATGTTATTTTCAAATCGTGCCCAAAAATATAAAATACTCTAAAAAAACAAACACTCTGAAAAAATTATCTCTTAATTTTATCCATAATTTGTTTTGCAAGCGTGTCAGCTGCTTCTGTACTTGAACTTTCTGCGTATATTCGGATAATTGGTTCTGTGTTTGATTTGCGGAGATGTACCCATCCGTCACTAAAATCGATTTTTACGCCGTCGATAGTGTTTACTTTTTCGTTTTTGTACAAGTCGGCTATGTTTGCCAATATTGCGTCTACGTCGGTTTCTGGTGTAAGTTGGATTTTGTTCTTTGAAATCACGTAGTCTGGATATGTCTTTCGTAAATCCGAACATTTTTTACCAGATTTTGCCAACAAACTGAGGAACAATGCAATTCCTACCAAAGCATCACGTCCGTAGTGAATTTCAGGATAAATTACACCGCCGTTCCCTTCTCCTCCGATGATTGCGTTTGTTGCTTTCATTTTTGTCACAACATTCACTTCGCCTACGGCTGCCGCATTGTATTCTTTCCCATATTTTTTCGTAACATCCGACAATGCCCGTGTAGACGATAAATTGCTGACAGTGTTTCCTGGCGTGTGTTGTAGTACGTAATCGGCAACGGAAACAAGCGTGTACTCTTCGCCGAACATTGTTCCGTCTTCGTTTATTATTGCCAAACGGTCAACGTCGGGGTCCACTACAAAACCTACGTCAACTTTGTTGTTTCTGATTGCTGCTGCAGTGTCGACAAGATTTTCAGGAATTGGTTCTGGCGTGTGTGCGAAAACGCCTGTCGCCTCGCAGTTAAGTTTTATGATATTTTTTACACCAAGTTTTTCTAATAATTCAGGTAGAATAAGCCCGCCCACTGAGTTTACGCAGTCAATTGCAACCGTGAAATTTGCATTTTTGATTGCATTTACGTCAACCAATGGGAGAGAGAGTACCTTATTAATATGTATAGTATTATAGGTGTTTTTGTGCTCAATATGTCCTAACGAATCAATATCGTTGTATTGAAATTCTGCTTTTTCTGCACGAGCAAGAACGTCCTTACCGTCGGCATCGTTAAGAAACTCACCTTTGTTGTTCAGTAATTTGAGGGCATTCCATTGTTTTGGATTGTGGCTTGCCGTGATGATGATTCCTCCGTCGGCATGCTCTTCGGTTACGGCAATTTCCGTTGTTGGAGTGGTTGCCAGTCCTATGTTTACTACTTTGAACCCTAATGCAACCAAAGTGTGCATCACAAGATTGCTAACCATGTCGCCCGAAAGCCGTGCGTCGCGACCGACAACTATTTTATTCGTTCCATTTTGGGTGTTTGCCTTAACCCATGAACCATACGCCGAGGTGAATGCTATAATGTCAACGGGAGTTAAATTGTTGTTTACGTATCCGCCGATTGTCCCTCGAATACCTGAAATAGATTTAATAAGACTCATTTCGTATTTTTTGAGGGCAAAAATGAGAAATATTTTTATATGCCAAAGGAATTTGACATAAAAATTCAAGAAAATTTATTGTAAGAAGAAAAATTCAATCAATTCCGACAAATCTTTGCTTGTCATAACAGAGCCTGGACCCGCATCTGGACCTTCGTCGAAGAATGAATCAATGGTGTAGAGCAGTTCGTCCAAGTCAATGTAGTCGTTTCTGTCGAGGTCGCAGATTTTGTATTTCTTTGGAATACGCTTGTAGAATTGTTTTGCGTGTGTCCGTCCGTCCATTAAATCAGGATAGTAGGTGTACAATTCCGATTGAAGGAGTTTGTCGCCCTTAGTCATGCGGTCGATTAGTTCTTCTTCGCTCATGCCTTTCCCATGTTCGTCACGGAAAAATGCATTGGTTTGATTTTCAATATCTTTAAAGTTTGGTATTCCGTCGTTGTCGTCGTCAAGCGGACAGCCGTTTGCGTATACTTCGACACCATGTGGAGTGTACGGACAGTCATCTTCGGTTTCGTCAATGCCATCTTGGTCTTCGTCCCAGTCGACGTAGTAGTCTTCGTTGTCGAGTGCTTCGAATTTTTGTTTCTTTTGAATATTTCCAAGATGTGCCGAAAGACTTACGTAGGCATACGAATATCCGTCAGGAAGTTTTGACCCTTTGCGAGCGTCGTTTTTTCCGTTTTTAGTGATGTCGTCCAACGTGTTTGTCGCGGTAAAATGATATTGATAACCTAAATTGATTTTCAATACTTTGGAAATATTGTATTCAATACCTAACTCCACAGGAAATGTGAGAATAACGGGGGAGTAGTATTTTTTGTTGTCGATGTTTTCGACTTGCAAAGCTGTTTCGTATTCAAAATCGCGGTACACAATGGATGCTTGCGATGCGTTGTAGCCTGTTTCTGGTGACGTTCTAAAAGAGCCGTCAGTCCACAAATAAATTTTCTTGTTGCCTGTATACCAGTCTCCTCGTGCCTCGGGACGCTGAAGAAATGAGATTCCTAAACTTGTATATGGACTCAAAATATTTGAATGTTTTGTTACGATTGAAAAGTTCGAAAAATTATATCTTGCAAATGCTCCGAAAGAATTAACTTCTGTTTTGAAATTGAAAAATGTCTGTATGTCAGGATAATACGAATTTCCTCGTAATTCGCTTCGTAGGTATCGAATTCCCAATTGCAGATATGGTGTAATGTTTTGTTGCATTTCAAAATGAATTGCGTTGCATCCGATGGAGAAGTTTGCCGGTTCGTCGTTCATAATATCTCCGTGATACGAAACTACGCCGGTTCCTAATGTGAAAATTGGCATGCGAATGCCTCCCGTGATTGCAGGTTTGTCTAATTGCAAGATTTTGTCGAACGTGCTCAATTCTGTGTCTGTGTTCCCTTGTGGAAAAGCAAATACAGATGTGAAAATCAATATGATAAAAACTATCTTGGTTTTCATGCTTGCAATGGTAGACAATTTATTTTATTTAACCCATTTTTGTTTTGTAATCATGAGGGCTTCCTGAACCGTAATTCGTTGTTTCCCGTTGTATGCAACGATGAACGCACCTTTAATTGGGGTTTTCTCCCACACTTCGTTACGTCTGTTACGGGCTTGCAAGTATGTTTCGTAGTTTTCTATCGTGTATTTGTACATGTTGCCGATATGTTCGACGGCAACAGGTTGGTTGATGTTTCGTTTTGCGAAGTATACTTTGCTGTTTTGCAACATTTTCTGTGTCGCAGCAACTTGAATTCTGAATCTGACGTTAGTCGTGTTGGCTGAAGAATTTGTTTTTGTCTGTGTTTGTGCAGTCGAAGTTTTAGCTGACGTTGAAGTTGTATTAGTCCGTGTCGAAGGAGGTGTTTTTGCCGTAGACGTTGTTGAAGGTCTGGTCGTCGTAGTGGAAGTCTTTGTGGTTGAAGCCGTTGAAGGTCTTGCTGCAGTGCTGGTTGTTGTTCTTGTCGTAGAACTTGCTGTTGTTGTACCAGTTTTTGCAGACGACGAGTTTGTTGCCGTTTTTGTTGCCGTACTTGTCGAAGTTGCGGCAGGTTTTGTTGTTGCACTTGCGGTTGTAGTTTTTGTCGCAGTAGTCGTTGTCGGCTTAGTTGTTGTCTGACTTGCTACGCTTGTCGATGTTGTAGTTGGTTTGGTAGCAGGGGTTGTAGATGGGTTTTTTGTTGCCGAAGTTGTTGTAGCTGCTGTATTTGTCGTAGTTGTTTTGGTTGCAGAATTTGTTGCTGTTGACGCAGTTGTCGTTTTCATAGCTGTTGACGCCGTATTGGTCGACGTTGTCGTGGTGGAAGACGATGTTGTCGTTGTTTTCGTAGCAGACGGAGTCGTGGATGTAGTAGATGCAGTAGTCATTGTTGTTTTTTCTGCATTTACATTGTTTGTCGCAGCTGTATTTGTTTGTGTAGTAGGAGTAAAGGTGCGGTAAAGTGTGTTCACCGCATTCGTATTTGCAAAGAATGTAGTCTGCTCAGAGCTAAATTTAAAATCTTTGAGTGTTTGTGCCGAATTAGTAGAAGCATACCGACCTCTCACGCCCTCTTTTGTGTCTAATAAATGATTGTCGCTGCCGTATCTGCTTTGTTTTCCTGTATTTTCGTCAATACGGGCATCTTTGTCTAAAATGATGAAACTTTTGTCGCCTTTTGCATCAAAAGCGGTAAATGCACCGTTGATGTTCAAATCTTTGATGTTATATCCTGGTTTTGCTTTAACCTTGTAGACAACCGAAAATACTTGGTCTGACGGAGATTTTGTCCACATGAAACGAGCAACATTTTCGAATGCGGAATATTCGCTGCCAGCGTTGTCTACAGAAGAAAACATGTAACCTTCGGGTATCATTTCCTCAATTTTACACATTGCGGTAATGTCGGATTTGTTGATGCGGACTGAAACTGTTGCCTCGTCGTCAATAAAGCCGATGGTTCTGTAGCATGTTACAGCCTCGTAGTTAGTCTGACGAACTTTGTCGTCGTGACCTTGTGCCGCACCGCACGATGTGACGCGAATCAACTTCGGCGATAAGTCAGCAAAACGTTTTTCGTTGTTCTGCACATATCCGAATTTTCCGTTGAAAGGGAAAGATGTCTTAACTTTTTCGGGAATTACGATGTCGTAGGAAACCGTAAACGTCGGACTTTTCGGCAATTTTACCCACAAAATGGTCACCGTGTTGTCGTTGAAAGAAAAATTCGGGTCTGACGAAGTTGCCGTGAATCCTTTGGGAAGCGTATTCGTAAAACGGCCAAATCCTTCTATATTACCTTTGTTTATGGTAATTGTGACGGTTATGGTCGTTCCTGGCTGTACCACATCGGGAATATCCGAAGTGATTGTAACCACATTCGTTTTGTATATGTTAAATGAACAAATCAAGAAAATAAGTCCAAATCCTAGAGCGAGTAGGTGTTTTATATGTCGTCTCGTTTTCGCATTCATACACGTAACCATATTAGTAATATGATGACAAAAATATATGAAAAATCCTATAAATGCAAACAAAATGCATGAAATGTTGAAAACTATGTTCATAACATGTGAATAGATGAATATCAAATTTTTGCGAAGTTCAATAATAGTGTTAATTTTGGCTTTGTAATTTAATAAGAAATATGAACAAATCGATTTCTCTTATCATTGCTTTTTACAACGATATTTTGTGGTTGGAAATGATTTTTGAACAGTTGAAGAAACAGACGTTCAAAGATTTTGAAGTTGTGATAGCCGACGATGGTTCGAGGGAAGATGTGGTACAACGCATTATGCAGTTGAAAACCGAAATGCCGTTTCCTATACAACACGTGTGGCACGAGGATTTGGGATGGCGTAAAGATATTATTTTGAACAAAGCAGTGGTTGCTTCCGACGCAGATTATCTCGTTTTTATCGATGGTGATTGTCTGCCTCATCACAAATTTTTGGAAGAACATTGGAAATATCGGCAGGAAGGAGTTGTCGTTGCAGGCAGACGTGTGCCGCTGACAAAGAAAATTACGGAATCTCTCTCGGTGAAATCGGTTGCCGACGGTGTATTGTCGAGAATTACACTACAAACGCTTTGGGCAGGTATAAAAAAAGAGGAACGGCACGCCGAAAATATTATAAGAATTACGTCTCCTCTGTTGCGAAAGTTGTTTCTGAAGCAGAGAACGCACGGTTTGCTGGGCTGTAATTTTGGAATGTTTAAGAGCGATTTGTTGAAAGTCAATGGATTCGACGAACGCTATTTGATTCCTGCTACGGGCGAAGATACTGATTTAGAAGCTCGATTGAATAGGATTGGCATCTATGCTCATGTCTACAAACATGTTTTGACAATGTTTCACAAACATCATCACCGTAAAAAAGTTGATGAAACTGCAAATTTGGAGGTGTTGCAGTATAACAAAGAACATAATATCAGCTACACTCCGTGGGGAATTGTGAAACAGGCTGAAAATTAGAGATTTGCAATAACATTGTTGATTGCTTCGTGAAGATTTGCAATTGCGGTTTTAATGTCCCATTTTGTTTTATCGCGTTCTCCAACAGTGTTGGAAACTGCTCGTATGTGAACAAAAGGAATGTCTTCTTGGATGCAAACATAATGCACATACGCGCCTTCCATTGTCTCTATGGCAGGATGAAATTTCCTTTCGAGCTCTTCTTGTTGTTTGGTCGTACTTGTGATTGTTTGTGAAGTGACGGCAATTACTTTCGGATAAGGTACAATGTCGTTATTGGGAGCAACCAATTCTCCTTGGGTAAATGGTTTTTTGTGCGAACTGATGAGTTTCATTTCAAAACCTGTTTTCCATTGCCCGTTTTCTATTACGCCAAAATCGGCAAATTGGTCTATCATTACGCATACTACGTCACCCAAATTGAGCGTTTCGTCGAAACTTCCGCATATTCCTGCATGAATAATAAAGTCAGGGCGGTTTTTCACGCAATATTTAGTTAAATTATACATTGTGGCAAAGCCTCCAATGCCAGAAACCAGCGTTTCAATTGTATGGACGCTTGTAGCGGAAAAACCGCGTGCTTCGAGTTCCGATGGAAAAACAACGAGTATGTTCATTTTTTTTGTTTTTGGAGCATGTAAAGCTTACAATATTTGAGATAGACTGCGTATGCTGAATTTCGGCAGACAACAAATCCGGTAAATCCGTCCAAGAATCCTCTTTGAAAGAAAAACATTCGTATAAATCGCCACATTGGTTGAAAAATGATAGCTAAAATTGACGATTTTTTTCCTTTGTCGAATTTTGCTTTTGCCGAAAGAGACGAAAACGTATTGATTTGTTCAATATGTTGTTCAACGCTGTGAAACGAATAATGCAGCATGTCGCCAGACAAACGTTTGACGGGTGTTTCGTTTGAGAATTTAAGCAATTCGTGAATGTCGCCCACCCATTGAGCCGCATCTTTTTCCCATAGACGGACGCGGTAGTCATTGTTCCAACCGCAGTGTCTTACGGGATTTCCGCAAAAAAACGTCACACGATTAAAGTCGTAAGCCTGTGCAGTGAAGTTGTTGTTTTTCTCGTTTTGAATAGATTGTATCAGTTCTTCCGACAGACATTCATCTGCATCGATGGAAAGAATGTAGTTGTTGGTAGTCAGAGAATTAGCAAAATTTTTCTGGTTAGAGTAACCGAGCCATTTTTGAGAAATAAACTTCACATTGAAGTTTTTGCATATTTCTTCCGTTTTATCTGTCGAAAGGGAATCTACGACGATAATTTCGTCGGCAACGGGCATAATTGATTTAAGACAACGTTCAATGTTCCGTTCTTCGTTTTTAGTGATGATGACTACAGAAAGTTTCTCCATTGTTATTGATTTTGATAGACGGGTATATTTTTGAAAAAATTGTCGATTATGAGTTTGTTGGATAAGTAATATGACGAATCTTCAGTAATAGTTCTTGTCGCAGAACTGTCCATGAGGTTGATGCCAAACCCTTTCCAATATGTTTCTTCCAATCCTATGAAATGAGTTATGGTAGGAAAAATATCCATTTGGAAGCATGAATCTTTTTTTGTCTGTTTGTTTGTTTGGCACTTAGATGTTATCAGTAACGGACAATACGATTGTGTTGTTGGAATTGAAAGGCTGTGTTTTTCTACAAAAGATTTGAACGATTGGAGCATGTAGGATTTAAACACGGTGTGGTCGCCTGTGATGACGATTGTTGTTGAGTCTGAAAATTGCGGATGATTGTGCAGTTCCGTGAGAAAATAGTTTATGCAGCTATCGGTATAATGGAGCGCATGCAGATAATTTTGCAATTTTGTTGGCATATCGTTGTGGAATTGCAGATTGTCTGTTGCAATGACTTTGAACGGTGTGTGCGTAGAATATGTAATAACTTGCATACAGGTCGGAAATTCGCATCTGTCAAGAGTTTTTACGGCTAACGAAAATATTTCGTGGTCGTTGAGCCAAGAAGAATCAGCCGATGAATTGTCCATTTCCACAAGTTCCTTGTAACCGTATTGCGGATTGACCACTGCCTGATTCCATACGTTTGGACAAGGATTTATTGTGAAACTTGATTTGAAATATTGAGCGAAATTTGGATATGTATTTGTCCCGTATGCCATGCAAGCAACGTTTGTTTCCATTGGCAGCAGTCCTGTGTTTATAATGAGTTGTCCGTCACCAGAAACTCCACGTCTGACCTGAGACTTACAATTCAAACAGACAAAATCTGCCTGTTGGCTGAATTTGTTAAGGGTCGGAGTGATTTCCTGCCCGTTTACGTCGGTCATTCCTAATGGCCAACTTTCAAGACTTTCTACGATTATGAGGAATAAATTTTTATTAGCGTGTGGTCGTTCTGCAGGTATTAAAATTCTTTTTTGGATAGATAAAGAATCGGAACTTGTGAACTCAACTTTTTGATTTATAGTCTGTTGTTTATATTTATAGTACACAAATTGTGCGGGGAAATAGTGGAAGATAGTGTTCTTTTCAACATAGTCGTCCATTCCTCGCCAGTGGTTGCCACAGGCTTTGTATTTAGCATCTCGGAAAAAAATCGTGTAATGTCCGTATTTTTCCGAAATTTCTTTTTGTTTCGCTTTGCTATGGAATAGACCAATTTCTCTTCTGTATTCCAAATCTAAAAAGTGGATGATAAATGTAAAAAGAATTATGCTTATAAAGAGTTTCCAGTGTCTTTCTCCATTCGATTGGTACTTTGTGAGATAGAACGTGTGAAGAATTGAGATGACAAGGAATGGAATGAGTTCCCAGTTTAGGTAGAGTAGGACCGAAGACCAGAATCCTTGCATATTATTGACGAGCAGAGTAGTCTCAATATCTAAAAGTGCTTCGTTTGCCTTGAAATAAATTATATTTGAAATAAGCCAAACATCGGCAAGAAACAAAAAGATTGCAGTCCAAATTTTTCTTTTGGTTATGAAAACGAAACTCGCTATACATAAAGCAGGAACAAATTTGCTGAAATATATGAGTTGTGTGAGGTCGTCAGAACCGAAAATAAAAAGGTGAAACAATATGGTTTTTAGGTAAATAGATACAAAGAACAAGATGAAAATACTTGTTGCCGAAGAGAAAAACCAATGTGTTTTTTTATCAGACATTTATTAGCCCATTTAGATTCTGTATATAAATTTCGACACGTTTCAACGTCAGTTGTTTGTCGAAGTATTGCTCAACGAACGTCCTGGCGTTGTTGCCTAATTGCTCGCATAACTCGCTGTTGGTGATTAGGTTGGAAAGACGATTCGCAAATGCTTCAGTGTCGTCTGTCGGTACAAGAAATCCATTAAAACTGTCTTTTATAAGTTCAGGATTACTGCTGACGTCGTATGCGACAAGAGGTAGATTGTACGTCATTGCTTCGGCAAGCACGTAGCCGAAACCTTCCCAATGTGAAGTAAGTACAAAAGTGTCAAGCGATGCGTAAAACCTACTCATGTCCGATTGAAATCCGACAAGTTTCACACATTCCTGTAATTTTTTTCTTTCGATTTCTGCCAGCAATGAATTTTTGAGACTACCGTCGCCTGCGATTTTTATCACAAACTGGTTGCCCTTGTTTTTTAATTTTTCGGCAATCTCAATCAAAGAAAATAAATTTTTTTGCGGTTCTAACCGACAGGCTGTTCCTATGGTGAAAATGTCGTTTTGTTTTTTTTCTGTCTTTTCTGGAATGTCAATACCATTATACAGAACGGTAATTTTTTCTTGGTCGAACAGATGTGGGTTGTTTTGTAAAATTGTACGTTTAGTTGCTTCTGAATTTGCAATAATATCGGTTATGACATGTGAAAACAAGTATCTGTTTGAAAAAGAGTCTTTTATGGGAATTGCACTTCCGCGACGATAGATTATGTTTTTTATTTTTAGTATCTTCGCAACTACTCCTGCAATTTTTATATCAATTGGTAGACAGAGGATTATGGTTGAAATTGGTAGCTTTTTTAGTAATCGGTATGTTTCCCAATATTTGAACGGATTCAGAAAACTAAGGTTTCGAAATCGTATTTTGTATTGTGTAATTTCTGGAGAGATATGTTTGAGCAGTTCTCCGTCGGTGTTGCCGCAGACTACAACATTATATCCATTTTGATGAAAATACTCGGCCGCTTCGGAATGCCATTTTTCTCCGCCTCCCCATGCTTTGTGTGAATTGAAAAAACAGATATAGTTATTGTTCATCGGGATTGCATTTTTTTGACGGTTGAGTGAATAAAAGAATGGAGCCGATTAAACAGCAGCAAGCCTGTCCAGCCGACGTGTTGAATGTATCTTCGCTAAAACATGAGATTACAACAATTATGAACCAGCCGATAGTGAGAAAATTCCAATGCGGTTTCGAAAACCAAAATGTTCCGCATATTGAAAAAATAAAAAGGAACAAACCAATAAAACCACAGAACAACATCATAAGTAAGTATTGATTGTGAGGAAGATTCCAATGCTCCGATGAAAGATTGTTACGTTCTTGATAGGTTTGATTCATTTCGTTTCTGACTGTCGCACCAAATCCGAAAAACGGACTTCTCTCAACTGTCTGAAATGTACATTTTACAAATTCAAATCGTTGTGGAATGGAATGGTTTTCGGGACTTGCACCGTTTGAATACATATATAAATCCCAACAGACTTCGTATATGCGTTTTTTCGGATTTGAGTTTGAAAGGAAACGATAATTTGTGAAACCGTTGCGTACTGCTTCTATCTCATAATCAGATAATTCGCTGAATCCGTTTTTGTCTTTTCGCAAATTTTTTGACGTCATGTACCGTACAAGGGTGGAATAGTACGAATAACCATGTTCGTTTAAGTGGTAAACCGATGTGTTTGTTCGTTCCGCCCATGCTTCGGCGAGTTCGCTCTCGCAAATATATAAGCCTGTGTAATGCCCATTTTCTATTTCGTAGCTCTGTATATGTGTATATGAATTTCCATACGGTGTAGTTTGTTCTAATTCAGAAGGTTGCACATCGGGATATATGAAATGTTTTGCTTCGGAATAAACGGCTGTAATAACAATGCCAATCCCGACAAGAATGAGTGCAATCATCAAGAATTTTGCCCATTCCTTTTTGTTTTTGTGCATAAGAAAAAAAAGGGTTAGTGCCGCTGAAATGCAGAAAATGACATATCCTGTGAATGACTTTAAGAAAATAATGAAGAACGAAAGCCAGATGAATGAACACCACAGAAAAATTCGTTCATTTTTTTGTACCTCGTCTTTTTTCTGAAACAGGTAAAATGCACAGGCGGAAATTGCTACCAAAACGAACAATGTCAATCTAATGTATGATATAAAATAACTGATTGTGCGGAAGTTGTCGCCGTTTTCGTATGTCAGTATGTAATTTCCTGTACAAAATAAAGAATTGATTACAACCGAAAAAATGTAAACCAGCATAATTGCGTGGAATTGTCCCGACGAAAAGTTTGGCTTACTTCCAATTACGAAAACGAAAATAAGAAAGGGGAGATATTTGCTGATGAACATGAGTGCCGTCGGGTTGGGAAGCTGCACGAGTGTTCGCAAGATTATGATAACGGGAATGATAAGCAGACAGAGTGCGGCTTTTCGACTCCAAAGCGTCTTGAAACTTTGTTTGTAATTTCCGTCGAGTACCCAGTATGCCGCAAGCAGAATTGCCGCCATTGTTACAAGAAAATTACCCCATAAACTTGTGGCACAACACAAAAGCACAAGAATGAAATAAATCAGTTTGGAGTATTTCTTAAAAAGCGAAGGCATATTACAGATTCGTATTTATTCTTTGATATGTTTCAAATGTGTAATCGTATTCGTTTTTTTCATCAGCCTTGTGGTGTTCGGAGCTTACTAATTTCCATTGTGATTTGTCATATTCGGGGAAATATGCGTCGCCTTCAAAATAGTGGTGTACACGGGTAATGTACATCGTGTTGGCAAAAGGAATCGCTATTTTGTATATTTGCGCACCGCCAATGAAAAATACCTCTGTTTCGTTTTTAACCGTTTCCAATGCATTGACCAATGACGACGCTACGATGCCGCCTTCGGGCATTTCATAGTCTTTGTTTCTTGTGATTACAATTGATGTCCTGTTTGGAAGAAGCCGTTTCCCTAATGATTCGAATGTTTTCCGTCCCATGATGATGTGGTGCCCCGTTGTTTTTTCTTTGAAAAAACGCATATCGGCAGACAAACGCCACAGCAGGGCATTGTCTTTCCCAATCACGTTGTTGTCGGATATTGCTACAATGATAGAGTTTTTCATATTATTTTTCGGTTTCCATTTTTTTGAGAATCTTGTACAAATCGGGATAACGAGTTTCCAACGAAATTATTTTTCCATTTTCCAAAAAACAATGGGTACTTGTGGCGGTTCCCACAACTTTTGAATTGACAGTCATTGTATATCCGAACACTAATTTGATAGGGGAGCATTTCTCCACTGACAGTACAATGCTGATTTCCTGAGGAAATGTCGTTGCTCGTTTGTATTCGAATGATATCGCCGTCACAGGCGACACAATGCCATCGGCCTCCAACTTTTCGAATCCATAACCTATTTGGCTCAAAAAGTCAACACGTGCTTCCTCCATGAACCGAATGTAGTTGGAATGATGCGTTATACCCATTTTATCGGTTTCGTAGTAATTTACTGTGTGAATGTACGGTTTCATGGCCTATGCTTCAAAATCCAAACAAGTTCTTGTTTTTGTGAACGGTTTTACTTTTGTCTCAGCAACCGCAACGTGCTCAGGATGAACAGCGTAGCCTTTCAAACTTGCTTCGTCGGCGAGGGTGCTGTCGAGCATCACGTCGGCGTTCGATGATGCCAATCCGTTGATGTTCACTTTAATGGAGATTAGTCCCGGAATTTTTCCAGCCAATCCTTCCAAACCTTCTTTAATACCTTGTTTTGCTGTTTGTTTTTCGGCATCGGAAAGTTCATCTTTCAACTGCCATAAAATAATGTGTTTTACCATGTTATAAAAATTTTATACCGAAACATCTCCTTTAATGTGGGGATGCGGATTATAGTTAAGTATTTCAATGTCTTCGTATTTGAATTCGAACAAATCTGTCACGTTCGGATTGAGTTTCAGCGTCGGAAGTTCGCGAGGTTCGCGTGTCAGCTGCAACTTGCACTGTTCAATGTGGTTTTTGTAGATATGCACATCGCCGAATGTGTGGATAAATTCACCGACCTGCAACCCGCATACTTGCGCAATCATGTGGGTAAGAAGTGCATACGATGCAATGTTGAACGGCACGCCGAGGAATAAATCGGCACTGCGCTGGTACAGTTGGCATGAAAGTTTCCCGTTTGCCACGTAGAACTGAAACAGCGTGTGGCACGGAGGCAAAGCCATTTCGTTCACCATAGCCGCGTTCCATGAACTGAGAATCAGTCGGCGCGAATCAGGATTTGTCTTGATTTGGTCAACCAATTGTTTGATTTGGTCAACTTCGCCGCCGTCGTACGTGGGCCAATGTCGCCACTGATAACCGTAAACGGGGCCAAGGTCGCCATTCTCGTCTGCCCATTCGTCCCAAATCGTCACATTGTTGTCGTGAAGATATTTGATGTTAGTGTCGCCTTTCAAAAACCAGAGCAGTTCGTGGAAAATGGCGCGAGTATACAGTTTTTTCGTCGTCAACAATGGAAAACCTTTCTGAAGGTCGAAGCGCATTTGGTAACCAAAAAGGCTGAT
Organism: Bacteroidales bacterium; assembly: GCA_017516865.1. Taxonomy (GTDB): domain Bacteria; phylum Bacteroidota; class Bacteroidia; order Bacteroidales; family UBA1715; genus UBA1715. The sequence goes on along the minus strand of JAFXAU010000003.1, from coordinate 123,394 downwards.
TGTGCCCGTTCCTGTGCGGTCTTCCTTAGGAGTTCCTTCGTCAAGAATCTTTTTAACTAAGTCTAAGTATTGTTTCATGCTCCGAAAATTCTATTTTTGCAAAGATAGAAATTTAATCGTTTGTATTTTTGCGTTTAAATTTTGCTTTTATTAACAAATGAGAAGATTTTTCTTAATAATGTTCCTGTCGTTATGCTGCCTGTCGCTGACAGCTCAGTTTTATAATGGTTACCAACAGAATTTTGGGAAAAATCGTGTACAATACGACGAAAAATTTTGGTTTTATTTTCGTCACGAAAAATTTGACGTGTATTTTGACAAAAACGGGCGGAATCTTGCAGAATTTGTAACACAGAATGTTGATACAAATTATGCTGAACTGAAAAAAAAGTTGGAATTTGAGTATTCCCGCCGAATTGTGTTTGTAGTGTATAACACGTTGAGCGATTTCAGACAGAGCAATATAGGCTATTCAACTTCTGAAGCGGAGTATAATGTAGGTGGCACCGCTCAAATAATCGACAATAAGGTGATGCTGTATTTCTCTGGCGACCATGAGGATTTAATTCGTCAGGTCAGAAAGGGGATAGCGGAGGTTATGATGAGTGAATATCTTTTCGGTGTCGGGTCGCACAGAAGGATTTTGTCAAATACGACAAATACATATCCAGATTGGTTTTTCGACGGCATGACCGAGTATTATTCCTGTGCATGGAGTATGGAAAAGGAAGTGGCGGTGTGCCAAAAACTACAAAAATATAAGAAGGCTACGCAATTGTACGGCAACGATGCCGTGTTGTTTGGTCATGCTTTGTGGAATTATGTTGCTGAAAGATATGGCGATGTGGTAGTCTCCAACATTCTGTATATGTGTAAGTTAACTGGTGGTGTAGATGATGGCTTTCAATATGTTATGGGCAAATCATTACAGACTGTTTGGGAAGAAATGATTGCCTTTTATTCGCTGAAAGACATAAAGAAAAACGATGGAGCGGAGGCAAATGTAAAAATACCTAAAAGGTTGGCGAAACGCGTGGTTACCGAGGTCGCATTGAATCCGTCGGCGTCGAAATTTGCAATGGTTACGAACAAAAGCGGAAAAGCAACGGTATGGCTCTATGATTTTTCGGAAGGGAAACCTCGTAAAATCAAGCGCATTGGCGAATCTGTTGAGCAGATTACAGATTATTCCTATCCTGTAGTGCAGTGGAATCCGAATCTTGATGTTCTTGCGTATTTTTATGAGAAAAAAGGCAAATTGTGGTTCGCAATATATAATTGTAAAAATAAAGACGGTGTAGTTCAGGAATTTCATCATTTTGAAAAAGTTTTGGATTTTTCGTATTCTCAAGACGGCAATAGAATTGTATTTACAGGCGTTAGAGGTGGACAAACCGATGTTTATGAATACCACATTCCTACATTTGAATATACACAATTGACCAACGATGCATGGGACGAACGTTCCCCAATTTATTTGCAAGGCGACAAAAAAATTGTTTTTGCATCGAATAAGAATGGGGGAGCACAGAATAAAAATTACGATTTGTTTGTGTACGACGGAAAAACTGTCGAACGGCTTCATTCTACAGTTGCCGACGAAGGAAAATCGGTGGAATTGGCAGACGGCTCTTTTTTGTATTTGATGTCCGACAACACAGCTTCGAAGTTGTACTCTGTAAAAATGGACAGCACAGTTAGTTACGTCGATACGGCATTTCATTATTCATATTTTAATAATGACTATGTCTTGAAAAATCCGATTGAAAATGTTTCAACGTTTTCATTGGCTGATAATCAACTTTTACAGGTTTTTCAATCAGAAAATTGTAATAAACTTCATCTGTCAAAAATAGACGAACATTCGTTTGAACCTATTGATTTTGAACAAAATGAACAAATTTTGACAGATTTCGAAAATTTTGTTCAGCCTGAACGTGAAACCGCAAATTTGTATAATCGAAATTTCTATATCAACCAACTTGTGAATCAGTTGGATTTTAATTTTGTAAATACTGGCTATCAGGCATTTACGGGTAGCGAATATAATTACGGACAACGGGTAAATATGTTGCTGAAATTGGGCGTAATAGATTTGTTCGAGGACTATCGTCTGACGGGTGCGTATCGCTTTTCGGGCATTTTGGGTGCAAACGAATATCTTTTGTCTTTGGAAAATTTAAAGCATAGAATCGACCGACAATATGTGTTTCATCGGCAGACTTCGTTGGTGTATCGGACCAATAGCAGTACGGTATATTACGACCGTGTGCAGGATAATAATTTTATCTGCCGGTATAAATATCCGATAAGTCAGTTGCATTCTATTTCTGTTAATCCGAGTTTTCGCTATGTGAGAAATGTTGCTTTGGCAATGAATGACAAGACTTTGGCGGAACCAACTGTTGATGAATTCTGGTTGGGACTTTCGTGTAATTATGTGTTCGACAATGTGCGAAAAATTGATGTTAACATATACAACGGTACACGAACCAAAGTGTTCGCCGAATGTTTCGGACAATTGAATAAAAAAGATTCATATTTGGCCGTGTTCGGTTTCGACGCCCGCCATTATCAGAAACTGCATAGAAATTTGATTTTGGCATCGCGGGTTGCATTTAGTTCTTCGTACGGAACGTCTCCGCTATTGTTCTATCTCGGAGCAGTGGATAATTGGATAAATCTATTTGGAAGATATACGGTGTATGATTCTTCAATAGAGTACGACCATTCTGTGAATTGGGCGTATCAGGCTGTGGGAACGAATATGCGTGGTTTTGCACAGAATATTCGTAATGGAAATACGTTTGCCGTGGCAAATGTGGAATTGCGCTGGCCAATAATTCAATATTTTTTCGCTAAACCGCTTAAATCCGATATTTTGCGATATTTTCAAGTAGTTGGATTTGCCGACTTTGGCGGTGCTTGGAGTGGTTTGATACCAGGTGTAAAAGACAATGCGTATAATTTTACCATAATCGACACGGCTCCGATTCATGTAGAAATAGATGAACAACGGCAGCCGTTTGTTGCAGGTTACGGATATGGTTTTAGAACTCGTCTGTTTGGCTATATGATTCGCCTTGATGTTGGTTGGGGGTACGACGAAGGAATTGTACAGAAAATGAGCCAGTTCTCGTTGGGAATGGACTTTTAATAATGCGTAATGTTTAATGCTCAATGTTCAATAAATAATGCACAATACATAATGTATAATGCTCATTGTGTATTGAATGAGGTTTTATCGAATCAATTTTACAATTGAATAGGATTGGCCTGGCATTGATACTGAAACGGTATTTCCATTGTGTTCAATATTGAGTGTGTCGCCAGCAAGAACTTTCGTTGACGAAAAATCTGTACTGGTTTCAAACGATGCTTCGACGTTGTTGCTCGAAGGATTCAGCATGACAAGAACTACGTCGTTGTTGTTCGCACGGGCGTATATGAAAGGATACGTGTTCTCTTTTGCAAACAAAGGAACAAATTCTGCATAATTTGCTAGTGCAGGTTCTGTATGACGAAGTTCAATGAACTTTCGTGTCTTGTTGAGCAACGAATTAGCGTCAGCCTCTTGTGTAGCGACGTTCGGCGCATCTTTTGCCGTATCGACAGGCAGGTAAAGCTTTTCGGCTGATGCTGTTGAGAAACCAAGGTTTTTAGCCGAAGACCATTGCATTGGCGTTCTTGCTCCGTTTCGTGGTCGGTAAGCGCCTTCCACTTGAGGCCATGAAGTTGGAAGTTGACGCATTCCGATTTCGTTTCCATAATAAATGAATGGAACACCGGGCATGGTGAATCCGAAGGCGTAAATAATTTCCATGTCTTTGTCGCTGCGGTTATTACAAAGACGGGCATTGTCGTGATTTCCGAGTGGAAGACAGATGTAGCCTTTGTCTTTTGTTGCATTGTATTGTTCCATGTAGTTAGTCAAAAATTCAGTAATATTTCCCTTACCTTCAATGTCGAAGAAACTATGTCCTTCCGAAAAGCCGTTGAGAATTCTCCAATCTTCTTTTTGAAATAAATCATTGTATCCGTTGAACCAATGGAAGAAATCTACGTGAAAACAACTGTCGAGTGCGTCAATCGGATATGACCATTCGGCAACCATGAATGCGTCGGGATATTCAGTCTCGAGGAGATTACGTATGTCACGCCAAAATTCTTTGGTTGCGTTTACGTGTGTGTTGAAAAATTGCTCGTTTCCTACAACATTGGCGTCTTTTGTCAAAGCTCCTGCCATGTCGGCTCTAAATCCGTCGGCTCCCATGTCCATCCAAAAACGGAGCACGTTTTTCATCTCTTCTTTTAAATTGAGAATATCGGGATGGTCGGCTGGCAATTGCCATTTGTAATTAGTGTCGGGTAGGGCGAAACCGTAATTGAGAGCAGGTTGGCAATAATAGAAATTTCTCATATATTGCCCGTTGCGTTCGCCGTAGCCTTTAATGAAATCACTTGCGTATTCGGCAGGAGGATTTTTCCAAACATTGTCGGTCCAAATGTACCAGTTTGTGTATTTGTTGGTGTCCTGTCGTGCCGAAGCCTTGAACCACGGGTGTTCCATAGACGTGTAACTTGCCACAAAGTCGAATAGAACGTGAAGTCCTCGTTTGTGTGCTTCGGCAAATAATTGTTTTGCATCTTCGTTTGTGCCATATCGCGGAGCAACTTTGTAATAGTCGGAAATATCATAGCCAGCATCGGCAAATGGAGATTCAAAGAATGGATTTATCCAAATTGCGTCTACACCGAGACTTTTTACATAGTCAAGTTTTTGGATTATTCCTTTAAGGTCGCCGATTCCGTCGCCGTTTGAATCGTAGAACGTTTGAGGATAAATTTGGTAAAAAACTGCATTTTCTGCCCATTTCGGAACATTCGGAATTTTGTAATTTCCTGTTATAGTTATGATTGAAGATTCTTGTTCTTTCTCCTTGCACGACGAAAACAAAATGCCGATAAATAAAAGAATGCCAACATATTTGACTATCGAAACGGGAAATCTGTTCATTGGTAAAAATATTGAATATTAAACAAAAAGATTGTGCAACGAATATACAACAAAAAACTAAGTCCGTTACTACGAATACCATAAATATTTTCTATTTTTGTAGCACAGTAAGTCGTTCTATCGCTCTCGAAAGAGGGAGGAAAGTCCGGACAACAAAGAGCGTTGTGCCTGTTGAAAGAACAGATATGCGTGAGTGTATGGTATGGCAGAAGAAAAAAACCGCTGATTTCAGCAAGGGTGAGAAGGCAGTGTAAGAGACTACCATTATGCAAAGCGATTTGTGTAGATGTGCCACCGCCAAGTTGCAAGACCAAGTATACCAACGTTTGAGGGCTGCTCGTCCGAGTTGGAGGGTAGGTTGCGTTAGATAAATGATAGAATCCTTTCGAGGAACAGAATCCGGCTTATAGACTTACTGTTTTTTATATGTCAAGAATCCCGTCAGGAATTGTCATAACGATAGTTTTGGTTTCGTCGTTGATTTGTCGAACTAAGTCGTCGGCGAATGGAATGAGGACAGCTGTGCCGTCGTTGCGCCTGATGTCGAGGACCACGTTACTTGAGTAGTCCATAACTTCCTGCACTGTGCCGATATGTTCTTCGTTTTCGTCGTTTATTATGGTATATCCGATGATTTCATCATCTTCGCTTTCACCATTGTCTTCAATGTCGGTTTGTTCAATGTAGAGTTTCGTGGAACAATATAGTTCTGCTTTCTCCATACTTTGAATATCCTCAAATTTTATGATTACGGAATTGCTTTTTACTGTGACGGATTCAATGTGGAATGGCACTAATCGGTTTTGAAGACAGAAAAAAACGAATTTGAGTGTTTTGTATTTGTCGAGAGAAAGATTTTTTGTCGACAGCATGACAGCACCATCTTTCCCGTGAGGCCGGGAAATAGTACCAATTTCAATACATTGGTTTATGTCGGGAATCTGCGGTATTGTCATAGATTGATAAAAAAGGGTGTTCAACTGCTTGAACACCCTTGATTGAATTCATTTTTAACAACTATTCAGCAGGAGTTTCTGTTGCTTCGGCAGCAGGAGCTTCTTCTGTTGCAGCTTCAGCTGATTCTTCAGCAGCAGCGGCAGCTTCTTCTGCTTTTTTAGCCTCTTCTGCAGCGGCTAAAGCAGCATTTTTCTCAGCGATTTTTGCTTCGCGTTGTTTGTTGATTTCTACTTCTTCTTCAAGTTTCTTCTTTGCAAGAGATTCTGAAGATGATTTTACTTTAGAAGCATAGGCTTCAGCTTTTTTCTCCTTAGCATCTTTGAATGCTTGGAATTTTGCTTCCAATGCTTTTTCGTCGAAAGCACCTTTCTTTACACCGCCTTTCAAGTGTTTCATGTACAAAACACCTTCTTTTTGAAGAATTGAACGTGCAGTGTCAGTAGTTTCTGCTCCGACTTCCAACCAATACAGCGCTCTGTCGAAGTTTAATTCTACAGTTGCAGGATTAGTTTTTGGATTGTACGTACCGAGTTTCTCGATAAATTTGCCATCACGTGACCTTCTGCTATCAGCAGCTACAATGTGATAGAAAGGGCTCGCCTTTCGCCCGTGTCTTGCTAATCTAATTTTAACAGCCATTGTATTTAATTTGTTTGTTAATAAAATTTTTCGCTGGCAAAAGTACTCCTTTTTTTGAGAAATGCAATAATCTGCAAATAAATGTTGACGAAAGAATCTTCATATTCAAAAATTCCGATAAATGTAATACATATAATTGTATATTTGCAACGATTCATGTTCTACAAAAATGTGGATGAGAAATATTACAAGATGGTCTAAACGGGTCGCCTGTGCTGTCGTACTTGGCATGTGTACAACTGTGTCGAACGCAGCCGATACGACCAGTTCTGGGGTTTTGTATGCCAATGAAAGTGAAAATAAATACGTCCATCCCGAAGGTACCATTGTAGCAACGCGTTTTTATATTGGCGATGCAGGTAAGAATTTCTACCGGAAACCTGTCTCTGGTGGCTCATTTGAATCGTTTCTTCTTAATTTGCCCGTGAAACCAGTAGGATATATGACGCATTTTTATGACGGGGAAGAAAAATCGTTCGACGTGCAAATTGGTGTACTCGATGTTCCTGTGGGGGAAGGCGATTTTATGAAAAGTGCAGGCGTGTTGGTGAAGTTGCGGGCGGAATATTTGTATTCGTCAAAATTATTTGGTCGAATTCATTTTAATTTGGTGAATGGTTTTGTTTGCTCATACTCTCGTTGGGCGGCTGGTTTCCGTTTGAATGATTCGTATAATTCGTGGATTCTTGCCGGAGAACAGGATTATGGTCAAAAGACGTTCGAGGAATATTTGAATAGTACGTACAAATTTATAACTACATCGTCGCTTGCCAAGGAAATGACGAAGGTGGAGCTTAAAGATGTCAAAGGCGGTGATGTGCTTATACAGTCCAGTCATCCGGGTCATGCGGTCATAATTCTTGATGCACTGTTCAACGATGTTGATGGTGTGGTGAAATTGATGTTGGCTCAAGGTTTCTCTCCGACACAAGAAATTGAGATATTGAAAAATTACGAAGACGGAGAAAGTCCGTGGTTTTCTGTTCCGCTTGACGCTACGGACGATACGATGATACGTACGCCACAATGGACTTTTTACGTAAAAGATTTGAAACGCTTCACAAATTAAATTTTTGGTATCCTTTTTGCATAGAGAAAAAAGAACTCAAAAAAGAAAAAATTATGAAACGGTTTATTGTAAGTGTAATAGGATTGATGTTCAGCTTGTTAGCTGTGTCACAATCAACGGAAGTTGCAACGGCACATTCTTCTAAAGGAATTATGGTGCCATGTATTGTGGTCGACGGGGATTCTTTGGCACTTGTAAGGTTGCCAAAGGTTCATATATATCCTCAACTGAAATTTGCTACAAACGAGGAATACTATCGTTACAAAAAACTTGTGCGTGATGTAAAGAAGGTGTATCCGTATACGCTCATCGTTCGCAAGACGTTCAACGATGTTCAATTGGTGCTTGACACTATGCCGAACAATAAACAGAAGAAAAAATACCTGAAAGAACTCGAAGACCGGTTGGTAGACCAATATTATAAAGAATTGGTCGCTATGACTGTCCGTCAGGGTGAAATTCTTACAAAGTTGATTGATAGGGAACTCGGTCGTTCGTCTTACGAGATTATTAAAGAATTTCGTGGTGGAATGTCAGCCATGATGTGGCAGGGAGTGGCAAAAATGTTCGGAGAATCCCTTAAAACTACTTACGATCACAATTCTGCTGATGATCAAATGATTGAACGCATAATCGTTCAAATCGAAGAAGGAACAATTTGAGTCAATGCTAATGTTTAATGCTCAATGCACAATGAAGTTCGTGGAGGATTTAATTGTGCATTGTGCATTATGAATTGTGCATTAAATCCATAACTCCTAACCTAAAATCACTAACTAATCCCGCTTTTCCAATAAGACCACGTTTTCTACGTGTTGTGTATGTGGAAACATATCAACCGCTTGTGATTTGCAGATGTTGTATTGTGACGAGAGCATGTGTAGGTCGCGTGATTGTGTTGCAGGATTACAACTGACGTAAACAATACGTTTCGGCATTGCACGGAGAATCGTGTTCACAACGTCTTCGTGCATTCCTGCTCGTGGCGGGTCGGTGATGATGACGTCTGGTTTTCCGTGTTGTTTGATGAAATCATCGTTGAGAATATCTTTCATGTCGCCGGCATAGAACAGCGTGTTCGTAATGTTGTTGAGAGAAGAGTTGATTTTTGCATCTTCAATTGCTTCGGGAACGTATTCAATGCCAATGACTTTCTGGGCTTTAGCTGCTACGAAATTCGCAATCGTGCCTGTTCCGGTGTAAAGGTCGTAAACTAATTCATTGCCAGTGAGTTGTGCGAAGTTTCTTGCAATTTTGTATAGTTCGTATGCTTGTTTGGAATTTGTTTGGTAAAAAGATTTCGGTCCGACTTTGAATTTTAGATTCTCCATCTCCTCGAAGATGAAATCATTTCCGTAAAAGGTAAGAACTTCCTGGTCGCCAATCGTGTCGTTTGCTTTTTGATTGATAATGTAGAGCAACGATGTGATTTGTGGAAAATTCTCGTGTATTGCAGAAAGCAGTTCTTGGATATTTTTTTCGTCTTTTTCGTAAAAAACAACAATTACCATGCATTCTCCGTTGGTTGAGGTGCGAATGATGAGGTTTCTCAGCAGTCCAGCGTGATCTCTGATGTCGAAAAATGTCAGACCGTGTTGCAGTGCATACGTTCTGATGAAATTTCTAATTTCGTTGCTTGGCGTACCTTGCAAATGACAATGTTCAATATCTACAACTTTGTCGAACAGTCTTGGAACGTGAAAACCGAGAGCATTGGATTCTGTTATTTCTGCTCTTGTAGCTGCTTCTTCGACGGTAATCCATCGCTTGTTGGAAAAGGTGAATTCTAACTTATTTCTATAATATTCTTTATCAATGGAACCGAGAATCGGCAGATATTCGGACACAGTAACGTGACCGATGCGTTCGAGTTGGTCTTTTGCCTGTTTTTCTTTGTAAAAAAGTTGCTTCTCGTATGGCAAAATTTGCCATTTGCATCCGCCACATATGCCGAAATGTTGACAAAACGCGGGTAGGCGGTCAGGACTTTCTTTTACGATTTGTGTAACACGCCCTTCACAATAGTTTTTCCGTTTTTTAGTGATTTGCACATTCACCACATCACCAGGTATGACACCTTCGACGAATAGCACCATGTCGTCAATCTTAGCAATAGCATTTCCTTCAGCAGCAACGCTGGTAATCAACACATTATCGAATGTTTGTAACTTTTTATTCCGACTCACAATATATTAGATTAAAATCTTGCAAATATTCATACATTTGCAAAAATAAACCAAAAAAGATGAATATAATTTCATGTTTTGTATTTGCAGCTGCAATTGGAAGTTTGATTGCAGGGAAGAAAATCGGAAATAAGGCGATTCTCTTTGGCGGTTTGTGTGGCTTGATTCCTGCTACTGATTGGCTTGTTTCGTTGTTATTCAACGTGCCGATTTCCGAAAATATTCGTGGCGGCGTGACGCATTCATTTGTTTTTTGTTTGTTGTTCGCTCCCGTATTGGGCTGGGCGTTGCATAAATATGTAGACAGAACTTGTTCTTTTTTGAGATGGGCGAATCTTGCTTTGTGGTGCATGGTTTCGCACTGCTTGTACGATTCACTGACGATTGACGGAGTGGCATTTTTGGAACCATTTTCTCATCATCGGTTTGCATTGTCAGTGTTGTCTAATGTTGATATTATTGGCTTGATTCCGCTTGCTGTGGCGTTTGTCGGGGCGTTAATTCTAAAGGATTGGCATCATAAAGTTATGATTTCGTGGTTCGGCGGGTTTTTGTTCGTGTTGTATGTGTCGTTCACGTTTTTGAACAAACTTTCTGTACATTCGCAATTTGAGCAATCGTTGGACGAAAAAGACATTCGATATTCGCGTGTAGATGTTTATCCCGTGTCGGGTTCCTTGTTCTTGTGGAACTGCATTGCACAAGACCGTGATGGATTTTGGATGGGCTATCGTTCCAATTTGAGCAAAAATGATTTCGACATCAATTTAGTGTTGCGAAACGATTATTATTTATTTGAACTCGAAGATAATCAAAAGATTAAACAGATAGAAGCATATACGCGTTATTATTATGGCGTTGAACCTAAATCAAGTCATTCCGTGTTGTTGCATGATTTACGATATGGAAAAGATGGTCTGAAAAGCGATGCTCCGTTTGCCCGCACATACGAGATCGATTTTTCGTCAGAATTGGTGATAGAGCGGAAATAAGCGCATCTTCATGAACCCTCTTATTTTCACTCAAGTGCTGTTAGAATTTACAAATATTTTTATTCCTGATTCTGTTGTGAAATTTATTTTTACTACCTTCGCACGCAAATAATTTATAACAATGGAGTTACCTTCACAATACAATCCTACTGATGTCGAGGCAAAGTGGTATCAATACTGGCTCGACAACAAGTTTTTTAGTTCCAAACCCGACAATCGTCAACCTTATACGATAGTGATTCCGCCACCAAACGTGACGGGCGTGCTGCACATGGGTCACATGCTGAACAACACGATTCAGGATATTTTGGTTCGTCGCGCTCGTATGACGGGCAAAAATGCGTGCTGGGTTCCGGGAACCGACCATGCGTCTATCGCTACGGAAGCAAAGGTTGTGAACAAACTTGCTCAACAAGGGATTAAAAAACGTGACCTCACTCGTGAACAATTCCTTGAACATGCGTGGGATTGGACCAACGAACACGGAGGTATTATCCTAAAACAGCTCCGCAAACTCGGTGCTTCGTGCGATTGGGACAGAACGGCGTTCACAATGGACGACCCTCGTTCCGAAAGTGTGATGAAAGTGTTCGTTGACTTGTACAAAAAAGGGTTGATTTACCGTGGTCTTCGTATGGTCAACTGGGACCCCAAGGCCCAGACGGTGCTTTCGACCGAAGAGGTGATCTACCGTGACGAAAAGAGCAAACTGTATTATCTGAAATACTACGTTGCCGATGCAGCCGAAAATCCTGTCGTTCCTACGAATCAGGAAGGGGAGATTCTGCATAAGGATGCGAAAGGGTATTATGCCGTGGTTGCCACAACTCGTCCCGAGACGATTATGGGCGACACCGCTATGTGTATCAACCCCAAAGATCCGAAAAATCAATGGTTGCGTGGTCACAAGGTGATTGTGCCTCTTGTGAATCGTGTGATTCCTGTAATTGAAGACCGCTACGTTGATATAGAATTTGGTACTGGCTGTTTGAAAGTTACGCCGGCACACGATGTGAACGACTATAATCTTGGTAAAACACACAATCTTGAAATTATTGATATTTTCAATCCTGACGGAACTTTGTCGGAAGCAGCTGGAATGTATGTAGGACAAGACCGTATGGATGTCCGCAATCAAATTGCAATTGATTTGCAGTCAGCTGGCTTGCTAGAAAAAATCGAAGATTATGAAAACAAGGTCGGCTATTCTGAACGTAATCAGGACACTGCCGTTGAACCACGTTTGTGCCGTCAATGGTTCTTGTCGATGAAGCATTTTGCCGACATTGCGTTGCCGCCTGTTTTGGAGGGAAAAATCAAATTTTATCCTACCAAATATGTAACGACATATAGAAATTGGTTGGAAAATATCCAAGATTGGTGTATCAGCCGCCAATTGTGGTGGGGACACCGCATTCCTGCTTATTTCTTGCCGACGGCGGAAGGCGAGGAGGAACAGTTCGTCGTGGCCCTCACGCCCGAAGAGGCGCTTGCCGAGGCAAAGAAAATCAAAGGGTTTGAAAATATTACGATAGACCAGCTTTCGCGTGACGAAGACGCACTCGACACGTGGTTTTCATCGTGGTTGTGGCCAATCTCGTTGTTCGACGGAATCAACACACCGAATAACGACGAAATCAAATATTATTACCCGACATCGGTGCTGGTTACGGGTCCCGACATTATTTTCTTCTGGGTTGCCCGAATGATTATGGCAGGCGAGGAGTATTTGAAAGACGTGCCTTTCCGTAACGTGTATTTTACGGGTATCGTTCGTGATAAAATCGGACGTAAGATGTCGAAATCGCTCGGAAATTCGCCTGATCCGCTTGAACTTATTGCCAAATTCGGTGCCGACGGCGTGCGTATGGGTATGATGCTTTCGGCTCCTGCAGGAAACGACATTCTGTTTGATGAGGCGTTGTGCGAACAAGGTCGTAATTTCAACACAAAAATTTGGAATGCGCTTCGATTGGTGAAAGGTTGGCAAGTTGCCGATGTTGAGCAACCTGAATATGCGAAAATCGCTATTGACTGGTTCAATGCGAAATTGAGTGCCACGATAGATGAAATCAACGATGATTTTGAAAAATATCGTTTGTCGGAAGCATTGATGACGGTGTATAAACTCATCTGGGACGAATTTTCGGCGTGGTATTTGGAATTGGTGAAACCGGCTTTCGGTCAGCCAATCGACAAGAAGACAATGGAACAGACGTTGGAATTCTTCGAAAAACTGATGTTGTTGCTTCATCCGTTTATGCCGTTCATTACCGAGGATATTTGGCAAGTGCTGAAAGACCGCAAGGCTGGCGAGAGCATTATGGTTTCGCAACAGCCAGTTGCCGATGCTAAAAATGATGCGTTGATTGCTGATTTTGAATCGGTTAAGGAACTTGTTGCCAATGTCCGCAAGGTTCGTTTGGAGCGAAACATTTCATTTAAGAATCCATTGGATTTAGTTATTGCTAACGGTCTGCATAATGCCGCATACGATTCAATTATTGTGAAAATCTGTAATTTTTCATCTATTGCCAAAGGCGAGAAAGACGCCACTTCGGCCACGTTTATGGTTGGAACTACGGAATATGCAATCAAGTTGGGCGGTGTGGTGAATGTTGACGAGGAAATTGCAAAAATGGAAGCGGAATTGCAACATTTGCAAGGTTTCTTGAAATCGGTGATGGCAAAATTGGGCAACGAGAAATTTGTTGCCAACGCAAAACCCGAGGTTGTTGAAAACGAACGCAAGAAAAAATCCGATGCCGAAAGCAAAATCAAGACATTGCAGGAAAGCATCGCGGCGTTGAAAAAATAATTCTTTATGGCAGAACATCGATTCACACCAGAATTTATAACGAATTTGGAACCAAACGAGGTCTTTGTGTTTGGTAGCAATCTTGCTGGTGCACATGGTGGCGGTGCGGCGGCAATAGCGTGGAGAAAGTTTGGCGCCGTGTGGGGACAAGGTGTCGGATTGCAAGGACAGAGTTACGCCATACCGACCATGCAAGGCGGTGTGGAAACCATAAAACCGTACGTGGATGAGTTTATTGCGTTTGCAAAGTCAAAGCCTGAACTTACGTTTTTGGTGACGCGCATCGGGTGCGGAATCGCAGGTTTTCGAGACGAGGAAATCGCTCCTCTGTTTGCTGAAGCCCATACTGTTGAAAATATTGTGCTTCCGAAAGGGTGGTAGAATTGTTTTTGATAGACTGTTTCTGAAAAAGTTGTATTTTTATACACCTTTTTACTTATGTGCGGAATTAGCGGAATATATTCGTTTACTGACACAGCGGAGTCCTTTGTCCCATGTGTGGAGAAATCCATTCAGACATTGCGGAATAGGGGTCCCGAAGTGCAACGGGTGGAGTGTAAGGGCAGAGTAGTGCTTGCACATGCTCGGCTTGCGATTTTGGACACAAGTTCCGCAGGAACCCAACCTTTTACCGATGCTTCGGGACGATATACTATAATATATAACGGCGAATTTTACAATTATCGTGACTATTATGCTGAATTGCGTGCCGATGGTGTGAACTTTACTTCGTCATCCGATACGGAAGTGCTTCTGTATCTGTATATTAAATATAGACAATGTTGTCTGGAAAAAATCAATGGTTTTTTTGCCTTTGCTGTATATGATTCTGTTGAAAACACCTTGTTCGTCGCACGAGACAGAATGGGTATCAAACCGTTATATTTCATTCAGACAGAACAGTTTTTCGGCTTTTCGTCGGAATTGAAGGGTATATTGGAATTTCCGTTTGAACGTAAACTCAATAACTATGCCTTGTTTGCATATCTGCAATTCATGTACGTCCCCGCGCCAATGACAATGCTGCAAGGCGTGGAAAAACTTGAACCCGGAATGTCACTCTTTGTTAGTCCCAATGGTGTGGAACGGAACCGATATTTTTCGTTGGAACAATCTGCGGAGAAGAAAAGTCGTTTGTCATACGAAGAGGCTCAAACTCAATTGATTGAACAACTGACTGCTTCGGTTCAAAAACGATTGATTTCGGATGTTCCACTGGGAACGTTTTTAAGTGGTGGTATTGATTCTTCCGTAATCAGCACAATAGCAAGTCGTTACGTTGACGGTTTGCAGACATTTTCCATAGGTTTTAAGGATAATCCGTTTATTGATGAAACGTATTATGCTCGGTTGGTTGCAAATAAAATACATTCGCAACATACTGAAATACAAATTGATAACGCAAAACTTGAAGAATCGTTGTTTGAGATTTTGAACAACATTGATGAGCCGTTTGCCGATTCTTCATCAATTGCGGTACACGTGCTTTGCAAATATGTGAAACCACACGTCACTGTGGCGCTTTCGGGCGATGGAGCGGATGAAATTTTTGCTGGCTACCACAAACATTTTGCTCATTATAACCAGTTGCAGCACAAAGGATTAAATTCTGTTGTCGCGGCAGCATATCCGTTGCTGAAACATTTGCCGCAGTCACGTTCTAATGCGCTGTTCAACGTGTTTAGAAAGATTGTGAAATATGCCGAGGGTGCGAGCATGACGACCGCTGAGGCATATTACAAATGGTGCAGTTTTGCTTCGGAAAACGATGCGTTGGCTTTGTTGCATGACACAAATGTAGATGTGACCGCTTTGAAATTACGTTATTTCACGTTTGGTGAGGCAGTTACAATGAACGATATTTTGCTGGCCGACCAAAAATTGGTGTTGGCAAACGATATGTTGACAAAAGTTGACCGAATGTCGATGGACAACAGTTTGGAAGTCCGTACGCCGTTTTTGGACCATACATTTGTGGAATTTGTCAATTCGTTGCCGTCGGAATATAAGATTAATGGTCAGATGAAAAAACGGATTTTGCAGGATGCATTCCACGGTGATTTACCGTCGGAATTATATAACCGACCGAAAAAAGGCTTTGAAGTTCCGTTGTACGCATGGTGTAAAACCACGTTCCACGACTTACAAGAATCATTGTTGTCAAAACAATTTATAGAAGAGCAGGGAATATTCAAATATGATGCGATTACCAACTTGCGTGATGTTGCGACAAGCTCTTCGCCGAATGATGCTCCGGCACAGATATGGTCGCTGTTGGTATTCCAGTCGTGGTGGAAACGCTATTTCGCATAATGTTTTGAGATAAAGCACAAGTAACTAATTTTCAGTATATTAAGTAGTCTAAGGCTGCTGTGTTTTTCTATGTATTGTAGAAGTCTTTCGTGATGTTTTGTGTAACAAGCAGCCACTAAATTTACCAAATGAAGTTGTTCTAAAAAATGGAACAGTCGGAGTAGCTTGATATTCCTACGAAAGGCTGTTTTTTTCGGAGAATTTCGGTACATTTTGTATAGATTTTCCACCGCTTGCTTATTTTGTTCTATAAAAATTTTGTTCGTCGCCGTGTTGATGTGCAACACATGATTGTCGATATGCAAAATAGGAATGTGCATTTGTTCCAACTGAAATCCAAACAGGGTGTCTTCGTGTCCGTAGGTGGAAATTGTTTCATTGAAACGAGTCATGTCAAACACATGTTTGTCTATCAGGAAATTTATGGAATTGAACGATTTGTATTGATTTTTTTGTCGTTGTTTTGCCGAAAGACATTCTTTTTTTCTGCCATAATTCCAACGGAGTCGCTGTTGTGACGATGGTGGAATAGCGTCATACAGCATTCCTCCATAAATAACAATATTCGGTTGATAATGTGTAATATACGTTTGTAAAAATTGTTCGGAACAAATTTTTGTGTCGCAATCTAAAAAAAGTAGGTAAGGAAATTTTGCTTTTTCTGCAAGTATATTCCTGATTTTTGCTCTACCGATGTTTTCGGACAATTCGCTGTACGATACGTTTTGTAGCGAAGTTAGTGTCTGATTTTGTTCTCGAAATGCTTTCTCCGAACAATCGTCAATTGCAATGATTTCGTATTCGATGTCAGAATTGTCGCACTGTTTCTTTAATTCTGAAACTAAAGAAGTTATGTTCCAATTGTAAACAGGGATAAGAATAGAAAGCATTATAATATTTTTTTGCAAATTAGTAATTTTTTAATACAAACATCAGAAAAATTTTGAAAAGAACGAGAAAAATCGCTGAAAGCATGGTCGTTTTCGGTATTTTTTGTACTTTTCACCAATTAAATGAAATTGTATGAACATATATAAATTTTTGAAGGCGCCGAATGCTATTGCAATGGCTTTTGTTGCGATGTTCTCGGCTTTTCATGCAGTTAACGCGCAGTCGTTGGAAGCAAAATTTGAAATGTCAACAAATACGGCATGTGGTACAACTCCTATTAAATTTACAGATAAGTCGACAGGAGAAATTGATTCATGGACGTGGGATTTTGGTCGTGGAACATCTGACATTGTGTATGATAAGTCTGAAAATCCGGCAATTACGTTTGAACCTGGAGAATATACAATTGTTTTGACTGTGAAAAGAGGGACGGAGTCTTCTTCGTACTCACAACAGTTGTCGATTTATGAAATTCCGAAGGCAAAATTTACGCTATCTGCGGAGTCTGGATGTGTAAATACAGAATTTCAGTTTGCAGATGCTACGGAATCCTCAGCATCTATAAGTAGTTATACGTGGTTTTTTGGTGATGGAGAAATTTCGAACCAAAAGAATCCTAAGCATGCATATAAGGAGTCGAGAAAATATACGATTGGTATGACTATTGTCGATGCACACGGGTGTAGTGATAATCAGACATTTACGGATTATATAGAAGTAACGGAACCATTAAATTTAAATATCTCGGCTACCCAAACTCAATCATGTGAAGCACCGTTGACAACGACATTCACACCAACGGTAAGTGGCGGAGTGGCTGCAACATATTTGTGGGACTTTGGCGATGGCGAAACATCAACGGAAGTAAATCCGTCGCATACGTATTCGTCAGATGGGTCATATACAGTGAAATTGACAGCAGGCAATGCAGCTGCTTGCGAAAATACAATTTCGAAAGATAATTTTATTAATATTAACACATCAACTGTAGATTTTACGATAACAGGTCCTTTGTGTGTCAATAATGAATTGGTGTTTGCGGGGGGCTCTAATTCTACGATTAATACGTGGTCGTGGAATTTTGGAGACGGTAGTTCTGCGAGTGATGCTTCTGTTTCAAAAACTTATGATTCGGAAGGTACTTATAATGTGACGGTAACGGCGGTAAATGATTTCGGTTGTACTTTGGTTCAGAGTAAAACAATTGAAATTCATTCCTCGCCTGTGGTTTCAGTTTCGTCGGATAAGGTTCATGGTTGTGAAGAAGATGACTATTTACTTGTCAATTTTAACGATAATACGACTGGAGGAGCAAAGTGGTCATGGGATTTTGGTGATGGAGAAACTTCGGAGGAAAAATCGCCGGCACATAAGTATACGCAAGTAGGTGTGTTTAATGCGGTACTGACGGTAACCGACCAAAATTCATGTTCGGCAACATCAGAACCGATAAAAATAACGAAAATGAACCCAATGTCATCATTTAGTATTGAATCTGACGATGATGGAAAATTTTGTCTCGGCTCTACGGTAACACTTTCTGAATCGGTTGTTTCTGATTTTACAATAACTGATTATTTATGGGAGCCGCTTTATGATGTGTCGAAAGAAACATCTCGTAGCGAGTCGGGAAATAATCTAATTATTGTATATGGCGAAACTGGAGAATATCCACTTTCGTTGACGGTAAAAGACGAAGACGGTTGTATCGGTAAAATGGAAGATACGGTAAAAATAGGGAAGAAGCCCGTCTTGCCGACAATTGTTACAGAAAACAAATGTTATAAAGATGTTAAAGAAAACGGCTTGGATTTTACGGTAACTCCTAATGATGATGCAAATAATTGGTATTGGGATTTTGGAGATAACAATAAAAAAATGGTTTACGAGGATATGGTAAATCATATATATGATGCGCCAAAGGATTACCACGTTACGGTTCTTGCAAAACAATATTACTGTCCTGCCGATATGGCTGAAATTGACATTATTGTTAAGGCACCGTCTGCGGAATTTGCACCAAATCCTGAGGCTATGTGCGATTTCCCAGGTGACATAACATTCGATCCATCGGCATCGCAAGGTGCAGAAACATATTTGTGGGATTTTGGCGATGGAACCGACAAAATATTCGTAGAAGCATTGGCGGAAGAAGGACATTTTAAATGGACAAATCAAACGACTGGCGACGTGATTTCGGAAGATTCAACATCGAATGTCGTTGTTCATACATACCAAAAATCAAATAAATATGATGTAAAACTTGTCACTTCTACGGACGAATGTGAGGACGATAAGACGCAAACGCTTAATTTGTCTGGAATTATACCTGGTTTTTTCCCTGATACGGTATATGTGTGTATGGGCGTACCTGTGACTTTTACCGATACCAGTATGTCTGATTATGGACAAATAACCAATAGACGTTGGATTTTTGACGAAGACACAGTGAATACGGCGGAAAATACCTATCAATATGCGTTCTCAAAAGCTGGAACATTTGATGTGTCGGTAAAAATCGACAATCAGTTTGGGTGTACGGATTCGTTAACGAAAACTTCGTTGATTACGGTTTATCCGCTTCCTGATGTGACAAATTTTGACGAAAAAAATGAATACCCGTTCGGTTGTGCTGATTTTGAAGTCGAGTTTAAGTCGTATGTGACACCGAGTCCAGTTGCTGCCCTTAAGGGGTATCTTTGGAATTTTGGCGATGGAACGACATCCGAAGAACAAGTTCCGACACATACGTATTCGGCTGGAATTTTTGATGTGTCACTTAAAGTGACTGACGAAAATAATTGTACCGATGAAATGAAAAAGACACAGTATATTCATTCCAATAAACCGAGTTCGACGTTTCAATCGGAAAATCTCATTTGTTACGATGCTGATTTCTTGCCATTTATAACAGCTGTCGAAGCCATAACGTATACATGGGATTGGGGTGACGAAACAGCTCAAACAGAAGGCAATGCTCCTGAGCATTCATATAATGATGTTACGGTTTCCGATACAACATATACCGTGACATTGACGGCAACCGATACAATCGGATGTTTCACAACAACGTCGAAAGATGTGGTTGTTCGCCGCCCGAGAGCGCAATTTTCTGCAACGGATTCTATTTTCACTTGTCCGCCGGCGAAAGTAAACTTTATAAATCAATCGAAAGGAACTAATCTATCGTACTTGTGGAATCTTCCGTCAACAGTAGAAAATCCGTATTGGGCATTCTACACGTCAGGTAATTATGATATTTCGCTTACTGTAACTGACGATGAAGGTTGTGTCGATGTTGCAGTCAAACCTGCATATATATCCGTTTCGGGACCGAGAGGAACGTTGGAAACAAATCAATTGACTGGTTGTACATACGATACAATACATTTCTACGGACGTGAAATTTTTGGAGCGGTAAAAGGTACGTGGTATTTTGACGATGGCCGATATGCTGTCGCGGAGGATGTTGATTCTGCTATATATAGTTATAAAACAGGAGGAAACTATATCCCTTCATTAGTTCTTGAAGACGAAAACGGTTGTACGGTTACAGTGCTCGGTTCAAAATTGACAGTATATGGTGTGGATTTGGCATTTAAAACAGATTCAATTTTATGTGAACCATCGACGGTGGAAATAAAAAACACCTCGATTTCGCAACCAAACGAGGTCGATAGTTGGGAATGGGTGCTTAGTACAGGCGATACATTTAATACAAAAGATATTTCTGTCGACCTTGGTTACGGAGATTTCAATCTATCATTGACAGCAAATATCAATAGTTGTATGTACACGATGGATTCTTCGTCGTTCTTGAAAATCCTCCGTACGTTGGATTCTCAATTTGAAACAAGTCAAAATCCGGCAAAAACAATGGAAATGGTCACTTTCACCAATACGACCGACACTGCGTTTGGTATGCCAGTATTTTCAATATGGGATTATGGAACAGGCGATACATCAAGTGTGTTTGATGGTTCACATAGCTATATTAACGCTGGAGATTACACTGTTTCGCTGACAACCTTTGTTCACGAAGAATGTCCGAATACGTTCTCAATGCCGATTACTATTGTAAAAGAATATTTGATTCCAAATGTCTTTACTCCAAACGGCGATGGTATAAACGATAGATTTTTGGAAAATATGCCTGAAGTAGAACTGATTATTCTCAACAGATGGGGACAACAAGTCTACAAAGGATTTGACGGTTGGGACGGTACATTCAACGGTCAGGAAATGTCGGCCGGAACTTATTATTATTTGATTACGTTACCGAACGGAGACCACTTTGAAGGTCCGTTAATGTTGATACGAAACTAATATTTGAAATATGAAAAAGACAGTTTTATATATAGCATTTTGTTTTATTTCTTTGTTGTCTTTGGGCCAGTCAAAAGATATTCGTCACGGCGATGAGGCATATAAGGAAAAAACATATTCAATAGCTCGGGAGTATTATTCAAAAGCATTGGATGCTGCTCGGAGCTCGGGCGATAACAATACGGCCGCGTATGCGAGCTACAAAATTGCCGAATGTTATTATCAGGCAAATATTTATGACCGTGCAATTCCTTTCTATAGGCAGGCAATCTCGCTCAATTATCAGGATACAAGCAAGACGATGTACAGAAATTACGGCGACATGCTTATGATGATAGGCGATTATTCGCTTGCACGCGAGATGTACGAAAAGCAGCTTAATATGAAATCGGATGATAAAATCACGAAAAATCGTCTTAAAGCCTGCGATTTTATTGATACGGCACAAACATTTGAATCAACGTACGAAGTTCAAAATGTTCAGGCAATAAATACTCGATACGGCGATTTCGCACCAGCTCGCTGCCGTAATACTATTGTATTCAGTTCTTCGAGGTTTAGTAAAGACAGCATTATCTATACGTACACGGGAGATGGTTTCGAAGATTTGTACCAGACTATTTATAATGAATCGCAGAATGGCTGGGCGCCAGTAGAAAAATTACAGGGAGGAATCAATTCAACATACAACGATGGCTCGTTTACATTGGATTCTAGAACAAATACGGCATATTTCATGCAATGTAACGGTTTGAGTGGAGCAGATAAAAATTGTAACATTTTTATGTCGAAATTCAACAATGACAAACAAACGTGGGGTACACCGACACGTTTTCAATATTATACGACGGCATATAGTTCTGGGCATCCGTCCATCAGTCCCGACGGCAATACATTGTATTTCGCATCGAATAATCCGGCTGGCTATGGCGGTACGGATATATGGATGTGCAAGCGCGACCCGAATGCTGATGATAAATGGCAGGCTCCTGTTAATCTTGGCAGTACCGTAAATACTCCAGATAACGAAATGTTCCCGTTTGTTGCCGACAATAACGGAATCTATTTTTCTTCGAATGGTCATCCAGGCTACGGCGGTCTTGATCTGTTTTATGTGGCGAAAAATGGCAATTCTTTTGGCGAACCAATAAATCTTCGTCCTCCGTTTAACTCAAGTGCCGATGATTTTGGATTGCTGTATCTTTCGGAGACAAGCGGATTGTTCACCTCAAACAGAATTGGCGGAGTTGGAAATGACGATATTTATATGTTTTCGTTGAAAGAGGTAAATCTTGAAACATCAGGTAGAGTGGTGAGTGCCGTAGACTCGCTGCCGATTCAAAATGCACTTGTCGTGGTAAAGAATACGACGACGGAGCAGGTCGATACATTGTTGACCGATAAAGACGGAAGGTATTATTTCCAAGCAATGCAGGCCGATATGCAATATAAAATTTTTGTCTACATGACTGGTTATTTGAATCCTGACGGAAAACTTATCAATACCGAAGGTGTAACGCAAAGTGCATCAATCGATTCTGCACATGGTTTCGATATGAATTTCGTGTTGCAAAAGATTGAAAAAGACAAAGAATACGAAATCCGCGATATTTATTACGATTTGGATAAATATGAACTGCGCCCTGCTTCGGTTGAGGAGTTGAACAAACTTGTTGCTATTTTGAACAACAATCCAGACATTTGCATTCAAATTAATTCGCACACCGACGAACGCGCTTCGGACGCATACAATATAATATTGTCGAACAATAGAGCAAAATCGGTAGTTGATTATTTGAATTCGCAAGGAATTAAAAATGAACGACTTAAGTGGAAGGGATGGGGCGAAACAAGTCCGATATATAAAAATGCAAAATCCGAAGATCAGCATCAGGCAAACCGTAGAACGACATTCTCTATCGTGAATTTCGAAGAATTGCAGTTGAACAAAAAGAACGAAGACCACGAAAATACCATTCAACGTCTCGAAAGCGAAGGAAAACAAGCTCCGCGTCAGCAGGGAATCTGTTTCAGATTGCAAGTGGGAGCGACCAAGGCAAAGAACAACAAAATGTTCGAAAAACTTGGGAAAACAAATCTTCCAACTTATTGTGCGAAAGAATCTGACGGTTTGTATCGATACACTGTCGGCTCTTTCAAATCATTTGAAGAAGCTAATAAACAGAAAGAAAAAATTGATGAGTTAGGATATAATTCTTTTGTCGTCGCATACGAAAACGGCAACAGAATCTCGATAAACGAAGCGTTACGTAAATTACAAAAATCTGAATGTAAATAATATGAAAAGACAATTACGATATATTATAAGTGTTTTGTTCGTCGTGGTGAGTGCAGGACACATTCAGGCGCAAAACGATATTGATGTCAGCAATTATATGTTTGACGAAATAAGTTACAATCCTGCGTTTACGGGCGAAGGCGAGACGTTCCGTGCATTCTTGCTCGCACGTAAGCAGTGGCTTGGCTTTGACGGTTCTCCGTTGTTCGAAACATTGAGCATTGACGGTGCGACAAAGCACATTGGCGGCTTAGGACTTCATGTTGTAAACGATAAACTTGGATTTGAAAACGTTGTTACTGCTACGCTGAATTATTCTTATGGTGTTAATCTGGCTGAAAATGTTCGTCTGACGGCAGGTTTTGCTGGAGGAATCATCGACCGATATGTAGACATTTCTGAATTTATCTATCAGGACCAAGTGCAGAAAGACCCCGAAGGTTATGATGCCAATAGCAATTTTATTATTCCGACAATCAACGTGGGGTTGAATCTTGCCGTAAAACAACTCGTTGCAGGGGCTTCGGTTACGCATATTGCCAGCAATTTGAAAAATGCATCGGTAGAAAAATTGCCTCGCCATATTTTTGGATATGTGAAATACACGATAAACGAAGGCGAACGAGTGTCGTTCGTGCCGTCGTTGTTGGTTAAGTATGGTAGTGCAAAAACTCAGTTGGAAGGCAATACCAATGTGTATTTTAACAACAAATTCTGGGTTGGTGCTTCGTATCGTGCAAATGAATCAGTTGTCGGTCTTATCGGCGTTATTTTGAAAGAACGAATTTATATCGGATATTCTTACGACTGCAATGTTGGTAAAAATAGAAAATACACCTATGGCAGTCACGAGATTTTCTTGTCATGGCGGCAAAAGAGAGACCCGCATCAGACTGGATTCTATCAAAGTACCAGATTGTTTAACTAATTGATTATGGGAACATATTTGATTAAAAATGTAGATGTCTGTGTTGCAGACAGCATATATATAAAAGGAGAGAAAGCGCTTGTCGCTCAAAATGATATAGACGAAAATACAGTGCTTTTTATGTTTCAAGGCGAAGCGACCGATAAACGGACACGCACTTCTATTCAAGTTTCGGCAGATAAACATGTAGAACCGGGTGATTTCGGAGCTTATACAAACCATTCATGTTCGCCAAATGCTCAAATTGTGGCAGAATATGACGAAAAAAACAATATCGCCCAGATTGTTCTAATGACAATAAAACCTATTAAAAAAGGCGAGGAGGTGACATTTGATTATGCCACGACAGAATCGACGGTGACAGAAGATTTACATAATAAAAAATGTCTTTGTCATTCTTCGAATTGTCGAGGAGTTATAACAGGTTTCAACGATTTGCCTCTGAAAGACAAAATGGAGTTGTTCACCAAAGGACTTGCAGCATCTTATTTACAAATTGAAGAACATGAATGAACTCCAACTGCCGTCGAAAAATCTTGAACTTGCTGTAAACGAAATCAGCAAACTGCCTGGCATCGGTAAGAAAAATGCTCTTCGGCTTGCATTGCATATATTGAAGCAAAACGAGGAATATGCCCGGAATTTGAGCGATTCAATTCTTCGTTTGAAAACGGAAATACATTTCTGTAAAAAATGTCAC
The DNA here is from genome assembly GCA_017516865.1 of Bacteroidales bacterium. Classification (GTDB taxonomy): domain Bacteria; phylum Bacteroidota; class Bacteroidia; order Bacteroidales; family UBA1715; genus UBA1715. The sequence continues at coordinate 98,259 of JAFXAU010000003.1, read as the reverse complement.
ACGATTTCCGATACGGAAATGTGCGAAATTTGTAGTAATCCTACTCGTGACCAGTCAACTGTGTGCGTTGTCGAAAATGTAAAAGATGTTCTTTTGATAGAACGCACTAATCAGTACCGAGGCTTGTACCACGTGCTTGGTGGTGTTATATCGCCGATTGACGGGGTTTCGCCTATGGATTTGAATATTAATTCCTTTATCGAAAGAATTGCGGAAGGCGAGGTGAAGGAAGTTATTTTTGCATTGCCTGTCACGACCGAAGGCGAAACAACGAGTTTTTATCTGTTTAAGAAATTACAGAATTATCCGATGGTGAAAGTCAGTATGCTTGCCCGTGGCGTTTCCGTAGGAGATGAATTGGAATACACCGACGAAGCCACACTTGCCCGTTCTTTGAAGGACAGAGTGGCTTATACGGTAAGTTTTTAAATGATGGTTATGGTCAATAAAATGGGAAAAAACATATTGCCAATAATTATCGGTCCAACTGCGACGGGGAAAACGCGACTTGCGGCGTTAGTGGCGGCGGATATAAATGCAGAAGTAATCTGTGCTGATTCTCGACAAGTCTATCGCGATATGAATTTAGGAACGGGGAAGGATTATGATGATTATATTGTGAATGGACAAAAAATCCCGTATCATTTGATGGACATTGTCGATGCTGGCGAAAAATTCAATCTTTTTAAATTTTTCGAGGCTTTCCAACAATCCTACAAAGACATTGTAGACCGTGGAAAACAGCCATTGGTCTGCGGTGGAACAGGAATGTACGTTGAGTCAATTATAAAAAATTACAACATGCATCCCGTACCCGAAGATTTGGAATTTAGAAAGTCTTGTGAATCAAGAAGTTTTGAAGATTTGACAGAAGAATTAAAAACCTATAAAACTCTTCATAATACAACCGATTTAGATACTAAAAAACGTCTTGTTCGAGCACTCGAAATTGCACGATACGAACGCTTACATCCTATGGAGTGCAAACAATCTGCATGCTTGTATGCTCCTTTAACAATTGGGGTCTCTGTAAGTCGCGAAGTCCGTCGTGAACGTATAGAACGGCGTTTCAAGGAAAGACTTGCTTCGGGAATGACAGACGAGGTGGAAGCGCTTCTCGCAAAGGGCGTTCCAGCCGAGACGCTGATTTATTATGGATTGGAGTACAAATACCTTACATTGTATGTGACGGGAAAAATTACTCGTAACGAGATGGAAGAACAACTTTTAACTGCAATTTTTCAGTTTGCAAAACGACAGATGACATGGTTCAGAGGCATGGAGCGAAGAGGAATCAATATTCATTGGATTGACGGTGAATTACCGATGGATGAAAGAAAACAGGCAGTGGAAGAAATAATTTCCAATGCTCAATGCGTAATGCTCAATGCGTAATTAAAGTTTTTTTACCAATTTGTGAACTTTTGTTATGGTTACTCGTTCTTTTTTACGGGTAAATTCATCGGGAGTGGAACTCATTGTGTGATGAAAATTAGCAGCGATGTAGTTGCCTTTGGTGTTGAACGTTCGCATATAAAAACGAATTATTTCTATGTTCGCTTTTCGTAGTTGTTCCATGTTTTGAGGTGTTAGGCGATAAACAGCCGAGGCAATTCCGTCAATAAAGTCGCCGTTGCCCAAATCTTTGCAGACAATGGTATCACCGTCTGCCAATTCTATTGTAATGTCGCCCGAAATGCCACATTTGTGAAAATAATCGCACAAATCCTTGTCGGCTGGTAAATCAACGGACAGGGAAATAAGACCGGCCTCATCTTTTTTTGCAATGATAATGCGAATGTCTTTGTCTGGGAATAGACGGTCGTCTCCGTACGAAACGTATGTCGTGAACGTGAAATCAACGCCTTGATAGGCGCGTCCTTCAAATTGCAATGTCGTTTTTTGTGAAAATGCGTAAAAATTTGAAAAACAGAGTAGTATAGTTATAAATCGTTTCATGTTTTCGGTTTATTTAAACTTTGCAAAAGTAGAAATATTTGAGTGCTATGAAAATATCTTCAAACAAAAAAGATATTAACAGGTCGTTGTTAAAAAGACGGCATTATTGAATTTGAAAATTCCTTTGGAAAAATGGAAAAAATAGTAGTTTTGCTCTGTCAAAAAAAAGGATTTATACTATGCCAGAAAATCAAGAAATCAAAATCTTTTCAGGCGAGGCGACACGCTACCTGACGGAGAAAATTGTCAAATATTACGGCGTTGAAATGGGAGCTTCGGCGGTGACGCGTTTCAGTGACGGAGAGTTTGAACCTCGATTTGACGAGCCGGTACAAGGCAAGGAAGTTTACATCGTTCAGTCTACATTTGCACCGACCGACAATTTGATGGAATTGTTGTTGTTGATTGATGCGGCAAAAAGAGCATCGGCTGCACATGTGACGGCTGTAATCCCATATTTCGGCTTTGCTCGTCAGGACAGAAAAGAAAAATCTCGTATTTCAATTGGTGCAAAATTGATGGCTAATTTGTTGCAGACCAGTGGTGTAGACCGAGTTGTTACAATGGACTTACATGCTGGTCAGATTCAAGGTTTCTTCGATATTCCTGTAGACCATCTGTTCGGATCTTCGATTTTCATTCCATATATTGAAAATATGCACATCCAAGATTTGTGCATCGTTGCTCCCGACATGGGTGGTACCAAACGTGCAAAAGCATACGCACGTATGTTGAACGCTGACATTGCAATTTGTCACAAAGAACGTACAAAAGCCAATGTGGTTGATTCAATGCAGATTATTGGTGATGTGCAAGGTAAAAACGTAATCATTGTCGACGATATGATTGACACTGCTGGAACTATCACGATGGCTGCAAATCTTTGTATGGATAACGGAGCAACAACAGTAAGAGCATTGAGTACGCATGCTGTATGTTCAGGACCAGCATTCGACAGAATCGAAAAAAGTGCAATTCAGGAATTGCTCGTAACCGACACAATCCCTCACGATTCAATGCCGAGCAAAATCACAGTATTGTCGTGTGCACAATATTTCGCAAATTCAATCAAGAAAATATTCAAAAACGAATCTATGAGTTCGGCATTCTTGGTATAAAAATTCTAACTCAATTTTAAAAGGAGATTTTTGCATGGCGAGAATCTCCTTTTTTTTACCAACTAATCATAATATAGATTTATCTCTTTAACTATTTGTTTTTAATATAAAGAATACGTTGGTAAGTACGTTACTTATATTTTTTTTATTGTGTCCAAATACAATAGCCATTTCTCCTTGATGTCTTTCCTATATTGGTTCGAGACAGGTATTTGTTTTCCGTTCACAATAACGTAATTTGAACCGCACGCTGTTATGGCGGAAATATTTATGATATGCGATTTGTGTATGCGTTTAAAGTCGTTTTCAGGTAAAAGTTGTAAAATATTTTTCATTCTCATTAACGAAATGGACTTGCTACCGTCTTTTCTGAATATTCTTATGTAATCTTTTAACCCTTCAATTCTTACGATTTCGTCAAATGGAATTAATTCTGTCTGCCTGCCTGTTTTTATTTGTAATGACGGTCGTTGCTCGTGCTTTTTGATGAGATTGTCGGCTTGTTGAAGTTTGTCTTCTTTTTTGAACCATAGAAGTATCTTTTCTGCTGCGACAAGGAAATCGTCATAGCTGATAGGTTTCAGTAAATAATCAAGGGCATTTACTTTAAATCCTTCTATTGCGTATTGGCTGTAAGCTGTGGTGAAAACTACTTTCGTATTTTCGGGAAGAAGTTTGCTTAGTTCAATTCCATTGATTTGTGGCATTTGAATATCTGAAAACAGTAAATCGGGAGCATTGCCTTTTTGAATGTCCAACAAAAATAATTCGGAATCGAGGTAGGATTGTGTCAGTTGCAGGAATGGAGTCCGTTTGACATATTCTTCCATCAGATGAAGTTCCAATGGTTCGTCTTCGATAATGGCGCATGTTATGGTTCGTTGCTCGTTAGTTGTCATACTTTTATGCTGAGAATCGTTTCGTAAACATTATTTTTTGTGCCATATTGTAATGTGTATTGGTCTGAATAAAGTAAATTCAATCGTTTTGTCGTATTTTCTATTCCGACCCCTATAGTACCGTTCTTTTTTGCATGGTCGCTGTTGATTATATGACAGATTATTGTGTCGTCGTTGATTGAAATATTGATGTGTATGAAAGATTTTTGGGAATAACTGATGCCATGTTTGAATGCGTTTTCTATAAATGGCAAGAAAAGTAGTGGCGCAATTTCCAAATTGCCGCAGTTTTCGGGGAGGAAAACTTGAATGTCGAACTTTTCCTGCAAACGAAGTCGTTCAATCTGAATGTATTTCTTTAAAAAGGCAATTTCCCCTTTTAAAGGAACATGAATGGGCGACGTATCGTAAATAACGTATCGTAGCAAGTGACTTAGGTCGTGAATTGTTTCTTTCGCCTTTTCAATGTCGACTGACGAAAGGGCGTAGATATTGTTGAGCGTGTTGAACAAAAAGTGTGGATTAATCTGATTTTTCAAATTAGCCAACTCTGTTTCTGCCTGTACTTTTTTGATTTCAGATATTTTTATGTTGGAATAGAACGAATATTCTGTCATTCTAATAGAAACTCCAAGACTGGCGGACAATGCCATGAGTGTGAGGGAGACAAGAGAAAAAGGGAAAAAATCATATTGAAAGAATTCTAGATTTTCTGTCTCATAATTTCTCAATATTTGTCCGATTCCGTAATAGTCAAGTAGTGTGAGGGATATTCCGATGCCTACGTTTGTCAGAATGAATTTTGCAATTTTTTGTTTTAAAATGAATTTGTCGACTAAAAAATAAAAGTCAACGTAAAAGATGACACAGATAGAACAAATCAGCAACAAATTAGCAATGTACCAATCTAATGAAGGTAGTTTCCCTTCTAATTGCGTGGTGAGTATCGGCATCAGGAACACGCCAATCCATGTAAAAATGGGAAGGAATTTCCTGAGTCGGTTCATCTGTGGATTATGCATACAATCCTCCGTTTATCGATATTACTTGTCCTGTAAGATAGGCAGATTCTTTACCGGCAAGGAATGAAACCAATGCCGCTACTTCTTCTGGTTTCCCGAATCGGCCAGCAGGAATATTTTGGGTGAGCGTTTCTTTATTCAAACCTTCGGTCATGTCGGTTTCAATAAAACCTGGAGCGACGGCATTTACCGTAATACCCCGTGAAGCAACTTCTTTGGCAAGTGCCTTCGTTGCTCCGATAAGAGCTGCTTTTGCGGCGGAGTAATTCGTTTGTCCGGGGATTCCCATCATACCGCTTAACGATGCCATATTTATTATTCTTCCGTTTCTGGCACGGAGCATTTTTTTCAGAATAGGTTGTGTTACGTTGTAGAATCCATCAAGAGTTGTACCAATAACGCTATGCCATTGTGCTGTGTTCATCGTTGCCAGTAATGTGTCGTTTCGTATCCCTGCATTGTTTACCAATACGGATATTGTACTATCCTTATGAACTTCCAGCCATTGACTGATAGCGTTTTCTGTCGCTTTGGAATCGCTTACATCGAAAGGCAATAATTCAGCTTTTCTGCCAAGTTTTTCGACGTCTTCTTTTACTTGCTGGGCATGTTCTGCTCCAGAACGATAATTGATGATGATATTGTATCCATCTTGTGCAAGTCGAATGCAAATCGCTTTCCCAATTCCTCTGGAACCGCCTGTAACAAGTGCGAATGTGTTATTCTTGCTGTCTGTATTTTCCATATTATTACATGTTAAGAATTTTGTTTTAAGATATTTTTTTTGCAAATTACATTGCAGGTAAGTATTGATGTCATTGCTACGCCCTGCATTCCGTGGAGTATTAAATTTTGACCTGATAAAAAGAGATTTTCAAACGGTGTGGTTGGTGAAAGGAGCGTTCCCAAAAGATTGTTGCAGGATTTTCGTATTCCGTAAGCCGCCCCCCCTCGTGTTCCTGTGTAGTCGCGATAGGTGAGCGGTGTGCTGGTCCAAATTTGTTCAATATTGTCTTGCAGTTCAGGAATGTGTTGTTGTGCCAAGGCAATGCATTCTTTCGCTTTTTCCTGTTTGAATGTTTCATATTCCTTCGGTCGTTTGCCGATTTTGCTTTCGCTCCATTCTTCTATTGCATCCCACGTCATTGGTGTCAACAAGTCAATGTTTGTAGCATATTTCGAATCGTTTTCCGGCACATTGAAATTGATAAGCATGTTTTGAACATGTGAATCTTTCCCATAAGGTGTATGCCACAAATCCTCGCTATTGAATATGCCTATGCTGTTGTTTCTGTAGAGAATTGTGTTCGGTTTTAAAACAAGTTGAACAGTGAACATTCCTGCTGAATCTTGTAATTTTTGAAAACGTTTCCTATAGATGTTTCGTATCTGTTTACATTCTGGAATCAGTTCCAAAGTCAATGCAGGATGTAGTGTAGAAATGAATGTGTCGGCAATAAATTCTGTTCCGTCGTCGCATACGGCACTTGCAATTTTTTCGTCATTGCCGATGGTGAGTTGTTGCACATGACAGCGAGTTTTTATTGTTCCACCATATTTATGCACGCTTTCCACAAGATTTTTTATCAATGTCTCGCCACCGCCTTTCAATCTATAAGAGTGTTGAATAAAGGAATTGAGCGATTGAAGAAACGCATACAGTGGAAGTTCGTCGCTCAGTTCGGTAGTGACAGACTGTCCGCAGAGAATGTCCCGCAGTATGGAATTTTTAATGTTTTTCTGAAGATATTCAATGGCGGGAATGGTCATGTATTCGTTTGTGGTCGCATTTGTACCTAATTCAATGCTTTCGTAGATATGGCGATTTATATCTTGCATAATGTCTGTAAGATTTTGGAGGCCTTGGCGGTCTTCGGGAAATTCCGAGGATAGAGAATTTACAAACGAATCATATCCGTTGCAGATAACGTGTTTTTCTCCCCGAATATGGACTTCCAAGAATTTTTCGTCAAGTTGCACCCAAGGAAGGTTTTCCAACTCGAAATACTTCACAAGAGGATACAAGATTTCTCCTTCCCCCACGCCGCCGACATAGTGAAAACCCGTATCAAATCGTTGACCTTTTCTCGAAAATGACTGAAATGCACCTCCAAGAATACGTTCTTTTTCGAGCACGCAAACTTTTCTTCCTTCTTTTGAAAGAGCCAAAGCGCAAGTCAATCCTGCAAATCCACCGCCAATGATTACTATGTCGTATTTCTCCATGGTTATTTCATTTCCGATTCTAATTCTAAACGAACGTCTGTTTCATCTTTCGAATTTGTCAGTAATGCGTTTACAGATATAATGCCGTCGTGTTCCGCTGTTAATATGTCGAGTTTTAGTTTGTCACCAGGTTTTACGAGTGCGAAAAAACGACATTTTTTAATTGTGCAGTATTGCAAATCACGACTGACTATTTCGTTGACGCATTCTTTGACCATTTGGAGTGTCATAACCCCCGGAGTTATTGGGAATCCCGGGAAATGTCCTTTATATACAAGATGATCTTCTTTCATCTGCAAAATAAAAGAATTTTGTTCATGTTGAACTACGTCATATAAAAAATTTTTCTGTGTCATGTTGCTCACAAATTAAAGACATCCCATTTTTTCTGCCAATTTGTATAGAAATCGGGACGAGAGTATTCAAGTTCATTGTTCGCACGGCAGACGAAATGTTGTGTTGATGATGCTTCCGTCATAAGCATGCCGTCGCTTTTCCTAAAGAATTTGTACTCAAATTCAAGACGTGCACTTTTAGTCGGTTTATACGTTATCTCCAAAAGCATTGTGTCGCCGTATACAAAAGAGTTTTTGTAGTTGAGGTTAATGTTTGTGACAGGTTCTACGTAACCTTCGTCAAGCATTTTTAAGTAGCCTAATTCATATTTTTCAAGGAAAGCCTCTCTGACTTCTTCCATGATTGCAACATAGTTCCCGTGCCACACGACACCCATCGGGTCAAGATCGTGAAACGGAACAATGCGTTCTATTGTCAAAGAAAGTTTTGCCATGTTTTAAATTAGTTAGCCAATTTCATTCTACAGTTGACGATCGTTTGTCCGTTAACGCGAGTTTCTGCCGAAATCATTGTAATGTTTTCTATTTGCGAAACGATACGTACGTCGGTTTCTAATTTTTGTCCTGTCGTCGGCATAGGCTCGAATATGGAACAACGCTTTATATCCCCAATGTAGCCAAAGTTGACATTCTCGTTGCACAATTTACGACGGTAGCCGATGTAGACTGCCGCCGTTTGTGCAATATGTTCAAGTATTCCTTCGGCAATCATGTGATTTCTTTCGTCTAAAAAAATATTGTTGTGGGAAATCGTAAGTGCCGAATGACATGAAGTTTCGTCTTTGTACTCGAATTCTTCCACCATAACTATGGGTGGTCGTTGGGGGATGAAACTTTCTATGTTGCGGATGCTATTGTTGGTGGGCATACACATATTCGTATAAGTCTGCAAAAGTTTTGATTGTCGGAAGGTCTGCATTTGGAATTTTTGCTCCAAATTCATCTTCAATCAAAGCAACCATATCTACAAGACTAAGGCTGTCGAGGTGTAAAGTCTCTTTAATTTTCGCATCTGGAGTGATTTCAGATTCTTCAACTTCGAATTCTGATGCCAAAATAGACACCATTTTTTCAATCATTTCATTTTTTTCCATTGTACTATAAATTTAAAATGTTAATATTTCCTTAATTCTTAAAGTCTTTGATGACCAACGAGGAATTAGTCCCGCCGAAGCCAAAACTATTGGAGACAAACGTATTGAAATCGTAATTATCTATTCTTTGGGCAGGAATGTTCAGTAAAGCGGTGTCCTCATCTCCGTGTTCGTAGTTAAGATTTGCCGCAATGAACCGATTTTTCATCATTAGAATAGAGTAGATTACTTCGCTTGCTCCAGCCATCCACATCTCATGTCCTGTTTGTCCTTTTGTAGAAGTTACAGGAGGCATGTTTTCTCCGAAAATAGAGTATATTGCTTTTGCTTCGTTGGTGTCGCCAACATGTGTCGATGTGGCATGTGCGTTGATATAGCCGACTTGTTCTTTCGAGATGCCACTTTGCTTCAAAGCCATGAGTAACGATTTTGTGGGACCGTCAACATTCGGTGATGAAATATGGTCGCCGTTGGAAGAAAATCCGTACCCCAAAATTTCAGCAATAATAGGTGCACCACGTTTTACTGCCGATTCGTAGCTTTCTATGACAACCGTAGCGGCTCCACCGCCGGGAACGAGTCCGTCTCTTTCTGCGTCGAATGGTCTTGAGGCTTTTTCTGGAGTATCTTCGCGTTTTGAGAATGCACCAATACCATCGAAACTTCCGATGGAGAATGGATTTACTTCCTGTGCACCTCCGCAGACTATACAATCTTGCAATCCCCATTTAATCAGCAACGAGCCAAGACCAATTGCGTGCGAACCGCTGGCACAGGCTGCACTCACGGTCATGTTAATCCCACGTAATTTAAAGAGACACCCCAAATTCATCGTCACGGTCGAGTTCATTGATTGGAATATAGCCCCAGAACCGACGAGGCGAGTACTTTTCTTTTCTCGCATGGTGTCAACGCTTTTTACTACGGCATCGGCACTGCTGTCATTACCGAAAAGGAGTCCGATGTCGTGTTTTTCGATATAATCTTCGTCTAGTTTCGCCATTTTTAGTGCGTCGACTGTCGACATATAGGCATACTGTGCCTCTTCGGGCATGAAAACTCTGTGTGCACGGTCGACGAGTCCTTTAAGTTCGGGTTTTTTAACCGATGCTGTCAGTCCTGATTCAAATCCCATTTCTTTTCGTTCAGGCGAGAAAATAATTCCCGATTTCCCGTTGAACAGAGATTCTTTTACTTCATCCAATGTCGTTCCCAAGCATGACCAAATTCCCATACCAGTAATGACGACTCTTCTGTTGTTATTTTCCATTTTAAAAGTTTTAGTTATACAAATTTAAATTTTTAATGCAATTATTCCGTTCGTCTGCCAACCGTTTGGAATCTTTGCCGGTCACAAAATTCCATATCATTCGAGTGTGTCGGAATAATTTACAGTAGAGCAACACAATTAGGATACAGAGCGGATACAATAAGAAAAATAGTATCGCTATTTTCCACCAAAAGAAACAGAGTATGATTGTTGGCAGAATCCAGAATAACGGAAGGGTGATTAGTGTGGTGATTCCCACATTCCAAGTGCTACGGAACATTTCGTCGCCTTCGCCGTTTATTACTTTATTGTCCATGACACGAGGGGCTAGAATTACAGGCCATGTAACCATAAAAGCGTTGATGAATAGGGGAAGGATGGACAGTAACGCCATAAAATTCAGGAGAAACAGACCGAAGCCTGGTTCCTTTGCGACGATATCGTCGTTCATCCCGTTTTGGTAAATTTCGGTTTCAATAGCCTGTAATTTATCTAACACCTTTTTGTTTTCTGAATGAGCCAGTTTTTCAACCAATTGTTTATCAGCAAGTTGTTTTTCTGTCAAAAAACGTGGGTTTAAACCTAATTTGATGGCAAAATCCTTTCCTACGGGACCTTCTCGTAACGCATCAATACTCGTATAGTGGTCAAGATCGGAAATGTTGAGCATGAGTTCACGAATTTGACTTTCGACAATGTCGTTCACTTGCCTCATTGTTGTTCTTGGCTTGGTTTTGTATTGTTCGTAATAGGTAGAAAGTGCAATTGGCGTTCCAAAACGGAGTACAAAATCGTGAAGGGGATAAAAATAGTTTCCATAATGATGTGCAAACGGAACTATGTAAACTTCTTTTTCAAATTTCATCAATTCGGCGGTCTGAAATGCGATATGTAGGTAGCCCAACGAAAAATAACCCAACCATCGTTTGTTCTGATGCATAGCTTCAGGGAAGACGATTAACGTATTCCCTTGTGAAATTCGTTTGGCAGCGACGGTAAAAGTCGCTCTGTTGGCTTCTTTTGCATTACTTTTGTTTCCAAAGCCCTCATTTTCAATGCGGTTGACAGGAAGAAGTCCTATCCAGAATAAAAAATTTGACAGCAAATTCTTTTTTCGAAACAGATCTCCGCGTGTCAAACTGTAAGATTTTCGGTCGCTGAGAGCAAGTTCCACGTTCACTGGATCCATCATGCAGTTTTGATGATTCCCGACCATAATGATAGAATTGCCGTCGGCGGGAATGCTTTCTCTATTAATATAGTATCGGCGTGGATAATAGAAATGATTTACTATTCCCACCCAAGAACAAAACAATTGAAATATCGGTGTTCTTTTAGACATTCTTCATCTTTAATTTCTGTACAAAATTACTCCTTATAAAATAAAAAAAAATTTTAGTCGATAAGGGGGGCTTTTTTTTCGACAAAATAAAGAAACATGCACGATTCGTTGATTTCCATTTTATAAAATAGAATATTGAGCATTACCCGACAGACGTGTGCGATACTAAATGTAAGAATGTTTTTTAGAATCTGTTTTGTTTTTTTACAAGGTTTTGTTATTATGCTCTCCGAATCACCGTCTTTTAATTCCTAATTTTCATGTTTTTGTATTTAAGGTTTATTAGTCCTCTTGTGCATAAGTTTGCACTTCTTTTGAAATATCTTTAAAAGCATAGAAAATGTTAGTTCAAAATGTTTACTTTTGCCGTGCATTGATAGTCATATATGTATGGCTTAATTTAAGAAAAAACTATGGAACAAAAAACAATAATTCCACGCGAAGTGGTTGATAAGGCGATAGCTGCGAATGGTATCAAAGACGTTTCGAAAGCGTCAATTCGTCAGATTGTAAAGATTGTACGCGATATTGAAGAGGAAACTGGTATTGAATACGTGAAAATGGAAATGGGCGTGCCGGGATTGGCTCCTGCCGAGGTGGGAGTGAAGGCTGAAATCGAGGCGTTGAAAAACGGTTGTGCTTCTATTTATCCGCCAATTGAGGGTATGCCTGAATTGAAAAAGGAAATGGCTCGTTTTGTAAAGAATTTCCTCGACATTGATGTAAATCAAGAATGTTGCGTACCGACCGTGGGCTCAATGCAGGCAAGTTTTGCCGCATTTTTGACAGCTGGTCGCCGCGATGCAAAAAAGACAAAAACTTTGTTCATCGACCCGGGATTTCCTGTGCAGAAACAGCAGTTGAAAATCATGGGATTGCCGTTTGAAACGTTCGATGTGTACAAATTCCGCGGCGAGGCGTTGCGCGACAAACTTGAGTCGTACTGCAAGAATGGCGATATCGCCACTATCGTGTATTCCAGCCCGAATAATCCTTCGTGGATTTCGTTCACCGACGTGGAATTGCGGATTATTGCCGACATTGTGAATAAATATGATATAGTGGTTGTTGAGGATTTGGCTTATTTCGCCATGGATTTCCGTAAAGATTATGGTCAGCCGGGCGTTCCTCCGTTCCAACCGACTATCGCAAAATACACCGACAATTATATATTGTTGATTTCGGCTTCGAAGGCGTTCAGTTATGCTGGTCAGCGAATTGCTTCGTTGGTAATTTCCAATGCGTTGTATATGAAGAAATTCCCTGATTTGCTCCGCTTCTACGCACAAGAAGAATTGGGTAGGGCAATGATTTACGGTGCTGTGTATGCCTTGACTTCGGGAACTGCGTTTTCCGCCCAATATGCGTTCACGGCTATTTTGAAGGCCGCAAACGATGGCACCTACAATTTCCGTAACGATATTCTTGAATATGGCCGTCGTGCAAAACAGGCTAAGGATATTTTTACACAAAATGGTTTTGAAATTGTGTACGACAAGGATATGGACAATCCAGTGGGCGACGGATTCTATTTCACTGTGGGCTATCCAGGTATGACTGGCGGCGATTTGCTGGCTGAATTGCTGTATTATGGCATCAGTGCAATCACGCTTGACATTACTGGCAGCGAGCGACAAGGCTTGCGTGCCTGCACATCGCAAATGTCGCAACATAAGATTGATTTGTTGAAGGACAGAGCAAAATTGTTCCATGAAACACATTGATAACTTGTTTGTAACTGCTTGAAAATACAAGTAAGAAATTTCTAAATTATTGTATTTTTGAAAAACGAAAAATTAAGAAATTATGGCAAAGAAAAGAGATTTTAAGAAAGATGTAGACGACATCTTTGTAACAGTGGTAGACGAATGTGCGTTCACAGCTGATTTCTTCCCTGAAAAAGCTGAGGCGGCAGAAAAAATGATAGATGAAGCAGTTGAATTGTACAACGACACTCGCTATGCGTATAAACTAGATGATAAAATTTCATACAAGAAATTTTATGATGGTTTGTTTACGAACTATTTGGCAAAAATGAGTGACATTTTAACTCGTTTGAACGATTCACAAAAGTAATCATCTACATTGAGATTATATCGGCGAGAGGATTGATTGTAACGAATTAGTCCTCTCGTCGTTTTAGAATTAAATGTTATGATGTGCACACTCATAGCTTTTAACTCATAATTCATAACTCATAACCCAAACAACGTGTCCCATCTGCCTGCTTTGGTTACCGACTTGGCGTTGATTCTTGTAATGGCGGGAATCATTACGCTTTTGTTCAAAAAAATGAAGCAGCCGTTGGTTTTGGGATATATCGTTGTCGGTATCATTGCGGGACCGTATATTGATTTGTTGCCTTCGGTTTCCGATAAGACGGGCATTTCAACGTGGGCAGATATTGGTGTAATCTTTCTATTGTTTGCTTTAGGTCTCGAATTCAATATAAAAAAATTGGTGAACGTCGGGGCTTCGGCGTTCATTACGGCTTTTACCGAGGTTATTTCCATGCTGACGATAGGTTTTATATTTGGGAAAATTGTCGGGTGGGGAAATGTCGAAAGTCTGTTTTTGGGAGGAATGTTATCAATGTCGTCAACCACAATCATCATCAAGGCATTTGACGATTTAAATGTGAAGGGGCAGAAGTTTGCCGGATTGGTGTTCGGAACGCTTGTGGTAGAAGATATTGTCGCCATCCTTATGATGGTGTTACTTCCAACTATTGCTGTAAGTCAGCAGTTCGACGGCATGGAAATGATTGAAAGTTTCTTCAAATTGGGCTTTTTCATGGTGCTGTGGTTCCTTGTGGGAATATTCATTCTGCCGTCGTTTTTCAAACGAATTCGTAATCTTATAACAGACGAAATGCTGCTCATTATTTCATTGGGATTGTGTCTGGGTATGGTCGTGTTTGCTGTAAGCGTTGGCTTTTCGGCTGCATTGGGTGCATTTATGATGGGCTCAATTTTGTCCGAAACAATCGAAGGTGCACGAATTGAACATTTGATAAAAGGTTTGAAAGATTTCTTTGGGGCAGTGTTTTTCGTTTCGGTCGGCATGTTGGTCGATCCGAATATTTTGTTGGAACATTGGGGAACAATCTTGCTCATCACGTTAGTGGTATTGGTGTTTAAACCGATTTTTTCGGGAATGGGCGTCTTGTTGTCGGGACAGAATTTGAAGATTGCAGTACAATCGGGTATGAGTCTGGCACAAATTGGAGAATTTGCTTTTATCATCGCATCGGTCGGTGTGTCGATGAATGTCATCAGTCCACAAATTTATCCGATTATTGTGGCCGTGTCGGTCATTACGACGTTTACTACGCCATATTTTATCCGTCTGGCAGAACCGTTATATAACAAGATACAAAAAGACGCACCCAAAAATATATTGGATAAAATAGACAAAATATCGCAAGGAACTCGATTGTTGAACAAGGAAACGGACTGGAAGTCGTTGCTAAAGAAGACAATGGGGCGTGATATAATCTATAGCGTAATAATGTTGACGATTCACGTTGTTGTGTTTAATTTCATTAGTCCGCTGTTGATAAAAATCGTGCCTGAGCAATGGGTGAAGATTATTTCGGGCTTGATTGCGTTAGTCGCAATGGCGCCGTTTTTGCGTGTCATGTTGTTGAATAAAGGAAATGTGGAGTTGTTTCAAAAACTATGGAACCAAAATCATTTTAACAAAGGCGGACTGATTTGTCTTGTCTTGTTTCAATCTGGATTGGCATTGTTTTTTATTTGTACTGTCCTTGCCAAAATGTTTAGCATGTCGCAGCGATTGGAAATTTTGGTGGCATTTGCCGTGTTTGTTTCAATTGCCTTGTCGCGACATTTATTGCGAGGATATAATAAGATAGAACGCCGATTTGTCAATAATTTGAATGTGAAAGAGGAGGACGAGGAAAATAATTCGCTCAAACATAGCTTCGAGACGAAACTCATTGACCGTAATATTCACCTTGCAGAAATTAAAATGCCCGTCAATTCTCATTTTATTGGCAAAACATTGTTGGATACAGGAATAAAGCAGCAGTATGGCGTGATTGTTGTGAAAATTGTGCGTGGCTCAATGGAAATTGACATACCCGAAGCCGACGAGATTGTCTATCCACAGGATGTTTTGGTCGTTTTAGGAAATGACGAACAGATATATGCATTTTCGTCGGCACTTGAGGTGGAGAATAAAAATGTGCAGAATATGCCGAAATCGGAAATAACGTTGGAGTCAATTTTTATTGAAGAACAATCGTATCTTTGTGGCAAAAGTATTCAACAGTCTGGGCTGAAAGACAGCGTACATTGCTTGGTGATTGGTATTGAACGGGGAGGAAAGTCGGTGATGAATCCTCATTATACAATGACGTTCGAAGCGGGCGATTTGGTGTGGATAGTTGGAAACCGCCAGCAGTTGTATGATTTTATGACGCTGCACTCTCACAGATTGAGTAAAAACATAAAAATAGAATAAGATGAATGTAACGGTGTTATTTTGGATTATTATAGCAATAATTGTTGTTGATTATGTATTGGAATGTGTGTTGGATTATTTGAATGGCACACGTCGCGGGGCTCCTGTTCCGTCGGAACTCGCCGATTTGTACGATGCCGAAACTTACGAAAAACAGCAACGCTATGAACAGGCAAAGAGCAGAATTGGATTTTGGAGCAGCACGGCTGGGTTTATCCTGATAATGGTAATGTTTTTTTGCGGTATATACGGATTGTTGGATAATTGGATTACAGGATTTGTGGAAAATCCGATACTTGCCGGTCTGCTTTTCTTTGGAATCTTGTTCTGGGCTTCCGACATTCTTTCTACTCCGTTTGAATGGTACAATACATTTGTTATTGAAGAAAAATTCGGCTTCAACAAAATGACAAAATCGTTGTTCATTGCTGATAAACTAAAATCGTGGCTGATTACGGCGGTGCTTGGTGGTGGAATTTTGGCTGGACTGTTAGCGTTGATTTCGTATTTCGGACAGAATTTTTGGATAATTGCATGGGTAGCCATTTCAATAATATTAGTGTTCATCAACATGTTTTATTCTACTCTGTTTGTTCCGTTGTTCAACAAGCAAACTCCGCTCGAAGATGGAGAATTGAAGGATGCAATTTTTTCATTTAGTAAGAAAGCGGGGTTTGAATTGGATAATATATATGTAATAGATGGCTCAAAACGTTCCACCAAAGCAAATGCGTACTTTAGCGGGTTGGGTAGCAAAAAACGTATAGTATTGTTTGATACATTAATAAAAGAATTGACAATTCCCGAAATTGTTGCGGTACTAGCTCACGAAATCGGACATTATAAAAAGAAACATACGCTCATGATGCTTGCCGCATCAATCTTACAGATGGGCGTTATTTTGTTTTTGTTCGGTTTGTTCCTTTCTCAACCTGCATTTACCGAAGTTTTGGACATAGAATATTCGCCAGAAAAAAGTTATGCGTCATTCTATGTTTTTAGTATTTTGTTTACGCCAATTTCATTTTTTGTCAGTTTGGCAATAAATGCATTTTCACGTCGTAATGAATATCAGGCTGATGAATTTTCAGGCGAAAATTATTCGCCGGAAGAGTTGGAGAACGCTTTGAAGAAACTCAGCAAACAGAGCCTTTCAAACCTAACGCCACATTCGTGGTACGTTTTTTGTTATTACTCTCATCCGACGCTCTATCAAAGGATAGTGGCATTACGAAAACTTAAAAATGAAAAGGTATGAAAACAATTTCTTCATCGTTGAGTTCCGTAATGAACAATACGAAAAACACAGGGAAAAGACCTGTTGCGGAGGGAGAGATAAGAATTCATCCTTCTATAGTTCAAAAGATGGAAGAGTTTTCCATCAAACAGAAGTGGAAGGAGATTGTCGGACCAATTCTCGCACGGGCAGTTACAGCAATGGCAGTGAAATACAAAGTTTTATATGTCTCGGTAAATTCAGCTGCGATAAAAAATGAACTCATTCTTCATAAATCGGAGATTATCAAACGAATAAACGAAGAGTTGGGAAAAACAAAGTTGACAGACATGGTGGTAAATTAAGGCTTTGTTATAAATATGTTAATATATTTGGGCTTTCACGGCTCATTGCATTAAAAAAATAACTAAATTTGGAGCACTTAAAAATTGAAGGAAAATGAAAAGAATTAGTAAGATTTTAGCATTGGCAGTAGCAAGTTTGATGGCTGTCAGCGTTTCAGCACAGAACAATTGTCTCGATTTTCATAAGACCAAATGTCCATCAGCTAACACGACTGGATACCACATGTCGAATGATTCGAGAAGTGCAACAATGCGTAAAGGACAATCGTCAGAATTTAGAATCACAATTTATCAAGGTAAGGATTATAGAATTTCGGTTTGTTCAGATGAGTCGGCTCTTGGTTCTACAGTTCACATGAGATTGATTGATTACGAAACAGAAGAATTGCTTTACGACAACAAAGATTTTAATTATGTGAAAGAATTTGAATTCACTGTTGTACAAAGCCGTCAGATTAAGATTTCAATCGAAATACCTGAAGATTCTGCACAAAAAGCTGCTGCAAACACAACAGGCTTGATTTCTAAGAACATCAACCAAGGTTGCGTGGGCGTTCGTATCGAAGAAATGAGTACACCAAAAACTGGTTTCTAACATTTTTTAATAGAAAAATATGAAAGGCATTGTTAAAACGACAATGCCTTTTTTATTTTTGCACATCAAATTATTACAATGCAGAAACAGGATATTTTATCGTTGTCGTTCGACGAATTGGTGACTGCAATGATGCAGTTTGGGGAAAAGAAATTCCGTGCCACGCAAGTGTATCAGTGGTTGTGGCAAAAACGTGTACGTTCTTTCGAACAGATGACAAATCTATCGCAGTCGTTACGAGATACATTGTCGGAACACTTTTATTGTCAGACTATTAAGTCTGTTACCAACCATAAAAGTTCCGATGGTTCCATGAAATTCGGTTTTTCTCTTTCCGATGGAAAAATCGTAGAAGGAGTGTTGATTCCTGCAAAAGATAGAATGACGGCTTGTATTTCTTCGCAAGTTGGCTGCGGACTTCAATGTACGTTCTGTGCGACTGGTGCGTTGGGTTTCACACGAAATCTTTCTGTTGGAGAAATTACCGACCAGTTTTTCTATATGGATGCCGAAGCGCGAAAGACAACAGGGAACGGCATTTCGAATATTGTCTACATGGGAATGGGGGAGCCGTTGATGAATTACGACGCAGTGATGGCTTCGATTTCGCGTTTGACGGAACCGAACGCAGTTGGAATGGCGCCGTCACGTATCACATTGTCGACAGCCGGCGTTATTAAACAAATCATTAAACTTGCCAACGACGGATTCCCATGTAATTTGGCTGTTTCGCTCCATGCTCCGAAAGATATGTTGCGTAGCCAATTGATGCCTATAAATAAAACGAACCCTTTGGCAAAATTGAGCGACGCATTAGCGTATTTTCACGAAAAGACGGGGGGGAGAATCACTATTGAATATATGTTGTTGAACGGAATAAATGATTCTATTCAACATGCACGTGACTTAGCTGAATTTACGAAGCGTTTCCCTGTGAAAATCAATGTGATAGAGTTCAATCCACACGAAATGTCTCCATACCAAAAATCAGACAGACAGACAGCAGACCAGTTTGTAAACTTTTTGAAAGGTTTGAATTTGATTGTGAATGTACGCTATTCCAAAGGACGTGACATTGCTGCGGCATGCGGACAACTTGCGGCAAAACGTCGATAAATCAATTCGTTTCGTCGTCGGTGACATCGGTCTGCCATGTGTCTACAAGTATTTCCGTGTTGTCGGTAATTACAAGCAGATGGTCGTTTTCCTTTAAAATGGTTTTCCCTGTCGGAATAAAGTAGCCCGAATCGCGTTTTACCATGATCGCCAATGTCTTTTCTGGTAATCCAATATCCATCAGACGTGAACCGTTCTGAAGCATAGGTTTGGTAATGATAATTTCTGTCGCTCCTGATTTGATTTCTTCGGGAAGGTCAATTTCGAAATTTTGCGGTTCTCGGAGTCTTTTGGAATTTCCAATGACGTGCAAATATTTTGCAACACGAGGGAGCGATGTGCCTTGAAGTATTAAAGATACAAGTGTGCAGAAGAAAACAATGTTAAATAACACGTTCGCATTGGGAATGTCGGCTTTCAAACTTAAAATGGCGAAAATAATCGGCGTGGCTCCACGCAGACCAACCCACGAAACAAACATTTTGTCTCGGTTTTGCATTCGTTTGAAGGGGAGAAGGCACAAAAACACCGATAGAGGTCGTGTCACAAAAATCATAAGAAAACTGACAATCAGACCTGGAATGATTACTGGAATCAGTTCGTGAGGTCTTACAAGCAGTCCCAGAATCAAGAACATAATCAGTTGGAAGAGCCACGTGAGACCGTCAAAGAATTTGATGGTAGATTTTTTATGTACGATTTTGTTGTTTCCCATAATCAGTCCGCCAATATAGACAGCCAAGTAGCAATTGCCGTGCAGGAAATACGTCGCCGAGAAAATGAAGATGCAACTTGAAAGGACTAAAATAGGATAGAGCGAATCGTTTTCTATGTTTAACTTATTGATTAAGAATAAGATGAGTTTGCCCATAGCATATCCCATAATTCCACCGATTATGAGTTGCGTGACGACTTTGAGTATTGCAAGAATGTAATTTGGGTCTTCGTTGGATTGAACTATATTTAACAACGTGATTGTCAGTACGTAAGCCATAGGGTCGTTACTACCGCTTTCCAATTCCAGCATTGGTTTCAGGTTGTTTTTCAATCGCAATCCTTTGGCTCGTAAGATAGAGAAAACCGATGCCGAATCGGTCGATGACATTGTCGCTCCAAGGAGGAGTGAGGTTGCTAATCCGAATCCTATTGCTTCCTGCGTCAATCCTAAAATCCACCAGATTGCCAAACCGGTAAATAGCGCCGTCAAAAAAACGCCGAGGGTTGAAAGCACGATTCCTTGTTGCAACACGGGTTTTATGTCGTCGATTTTAGTGTCAAGTCCACCTGAAAAAAGGATGACGCACAATGCGATGGTGCCGACTGCCTGTGCAATTTCAATGTTGTCGAACTGAATGCCGAGTCCGTCGCAGCCAAAAATCATTCCGACTGCCAGAAACAATAACAACGAAGGTACTCCAAATTTATATCCTGCCTTGTCGGCAATAATGCTGACGAAAAATAGCAAAGAAATAATCAGTAATATACCTTCGACTTGCATTACAAAAACTATTGCTTCTTGTATTCGTGTGCCCGTTTGGGATTCATCGGAAACCAGCCTCGTTCCACACGCTTTTTCTGCGTGAAAAGTTCGCCGATTCCCCACAGTGCCGATGCACCAAACACACCGACGACTGCCGAAATTATTGTGCTTTCAATGAACAAAGCACCGATTATGCATACTATACCTATAATAAGAAATGTCCACCAGCAGTGCGTTCCCCAACGATATTCCGCTTTGATGACAATAGGATGCCAAATGCCGATTGTGAGAAACGTGCAAATGGCGATGATGATTCCTGTAAAATTCATAAAATGCTCGTTTTCAGATTATTCCCATTCAATTGTTGAAGGCGGTTTCGACGAAATGTCGTAGCAGACGCGGTTCACACCTTTTACCTTATTTATGATGTCGTTCGAAACTTTTGCCATAAAATCGTAGGGGAGATGTGCCCAGTCTGCCGTCATTGCATCGGTGCTGGTTACGGCACGGAGTGCAACGGCACGTTCGTAGGTACGTTCGTCGCCCATAACGCCCACGCTCTTGATTGGCAACAAGATAACGCCTGCCTGCCAAATCTGATCGTAGAGCGAAACTTCGATTTCTCCGTTCGTCATATTTGCTGGAACGCCAGCGGCAAGCACCTTACGGGCTTCTTCGCCCGATAGTTTCACTTTCCAGTCGCGGAGGCCTTGAATGAAAATATCGTCGGCATCTTGCAATATACGTACTTTGTCAGGGCTGATGTCGCCCAAGATTCTTACAGCCAAACCCGGACCAGGGAATGGGTGACGAGTAATCAAATGTTCTGGCATACCAAGCTGACGGCCGACGCGGCGAACTTCGTCCTTGAACAACCATTTCAGTGGCTCACAAAGTTTTAGGTGCATTTTTTCTGGCAAACCGCCCACGTTGTGGTGACTCTTGATAACCATACCCGTAATGCTCAGACTTTCAATGCGGTCAGGGTAGATGGTGCCTTGTGCCAACCATTTTGCGTCGGTGATTTTTTGTGCTTCGGCGTCGAAAACGTCAATGAACCCGGCACCGATGATTTTACGTTTGCGTTCTGGTTCGGTTACGCCTTCAAGTTTCTTGAAGAATTTCTCGCTTGCGTCAACGCCAATCACGTTCAAACCAAGACATTCGTAGTCGTGGAGCACGTTTTTGAACTCATTTTTACGCAACATTCCGTGGTCAACGAAAATACACGTCAGATTTTTACCAATGGCCTTGTTAAGCAAAACTGCAGCAACAGAAGAATCCACACCGCCGCTCAAACCAAGAATCACACGGTCGTTACCAATTTGTGTCTTTAATTCGGCAACGGTAGTTTCTACGAACGAAGCAGGGCTCCACGTCTGATGACCGCCACATATATTTACTACGAAGTTTTTCAATAACAAAGAACCTTGCACCGAGTGGAATACTTCGGGATGGAACTGTACGCCCCAGACTTTTTCACCTTCGAACTGATATGCGGCAAATTCAACCTTGCTTGTTGATGCAATCTTTTTGCAATTATCTGGCAGTTTGGTAATTGTGTCACCGTGTGACATCCAAACCTGAGAATTTTCGTCGAAACCTTGTAACAATGGATTAGACTTGTCGAACGATGAAAGATTTGCACGACCATATTCGCGAGTTCCAGCCGATTCAACCTTTCCACCGTAGGTTTGAGCCATAAATTGTGCACCATAGCAAATGCCGAGGATTGGGTATTTGCCACGAATGTCGGTTAGGTCAACTTTGAACGCTTTTTCGTCATATACGCTAAATGGCGAGCCGCTTAAAATCACACCGATAACGTCCTTGTCGTCTTTCGGAAACTTGTTGTAGGGAACGATTTCGCAGAACATGTCTAATTCGCGGACACGGCGACCTATGAGCTGTGTCGTCTGCGAGCCGAAGTCTAAAATGATGATTTTTTCCATTGTTTTTGTAATTGTGTCGCAAAAATACAATGATTATTGAAAAAAGAGATAAAAATATAAGAAAGAGTTCTTGAAAAATCGGAATTGTCATTTAAGCTTATTCATTAAGAATAAGTCTTCTTTGTGGTTCGTAAATAATTATTGTAGACCATATTTTATTTTTATTGAAAAGAGTGTCGGATTGAAGAAATAAAACTGTAGAATTTCGAGATAAAATGCTCCTATTTTTTCGTTTCAACTTTCATGTTTCAAAAAAAATGTATTTTTGTAGCCGAATTTGAACCGATTATAATGTATGCATGTCGGTTTTTGAAAATTGAATCTAAAAAGGAAAGAAACGAAATGACGGAAAATTTGGTGATTGTCGAGTCTCCTGCAAAAGCAAAGACTATCGGAAAATTCTTGGGAAAAGATTTTACGGTGATGTCGAGTTATGGGCATATCCGCGATTTGGAGAAGAAAGGTTTAGGAATTGACGTGGAGAACTCGTTTGCTCCGTTATACGAAATTTCTTCTGATAAAAAGAAATTGGTCGCAGAACTGCGGAAAGCTGTAAAAGAAACTAAGACCGTATGGCTAGCATCCGATGAGGACCGCGAGGGAGAAGCCATCGCATGGCATTTGGCAGAAGTGCTGAAACTTCCTGTAAAAACCACAAAACGTATTGTGTTTCATGAAATTACAAAGGACGCAATTGTGGAATCACTCAAATCGCCACGTACTATTAATTTGAAACTTGTTGATGCTCAACAAGCTCGCCGCGTTCTCGATAGATTGGTTGGTTTTGAATTGTCGCCAATTCTTTGGAAAAAAGTTAAGCCGCAACTTTCTGCCGGTCGTGTTCAGTCTGTTGCTGTCCGTATTATTGTTGAACGCGAACGCGAAATCAATGCTTTCAAAACAGAGTCTTCATATCGTGTGGTTGCTGATTTCGTTAACGAAGAAGGCGGCAAAAAATATAAGTTTACCGCCGAATTAAATAAACGCTTCACGTCGAAAAAAGATGCCGAGTCATTCTTGGAAAAAGCAAAAACGGCATCGTTTTCTGTTTCGTCATGTGAGAAAAAACCATCGGTAAAACATCCGGCTCCGCCGTTTACAACGTCTACGTTACAACAGGAAGCAAGCCGAAAATTCTCATTCCCAGTTGCAAAAACAATGCAAATAGCACAACAGTTGTACGAATCGGGACGAATTACATATATGCGTACGGATTCCGTTAACTTGTCTGCCTTGGCAATTGGAACGGCAAAGAAATATATCACCGAAAATTTCGGGGCAAATTATTCAAAGGTAAGAAAGTATGAAACTAAGTCGAAGGGTGCACAGGAAGCTCACGAAGCCATTCGCCCGACGTTCATCGACACGGAAGTTGTTTCGTCAAATGCCGACGAACAACGTCTGTATGATTTGATACGTAAACGTACTCTTGCTTCGCAAATGGTTGATGCTCAAATAGAAAGTACCATTTTGAACATTACAAGTCCAGATTTGAAAAATGTGGCTTTTGTAGCAAAGGGTGAAACAATCACATTCGACGGATTTTTGAAAATGTATATCGAGTCTTCTGACGATGATACGGTTGAAGACGAAGCAGTTGTATTGCCGTCACTGAATGTCGGTGCACCTGTGAAAAATGCCTCGATTGAAGCTACGGAACGTTTTACGCAACATCCTCCTCGTTACACGGAAGCAACGTTGGTGCGTAAGTTGGAAGAACTCGGCATCGGCCGTCCGTCAACCTATGCTCCGACAATTTCAACCATACAAAAACGTGGCTATATTGTAAAAGAAGACCGTTCGGGACAAAAACGTCAATATAATAAATTGACGTTGAAAAATGGAGTGGTTTCCGCTTCTGTCGCAACTGAGAACTATGATACAGAAAAAAATAAGTTATTTCCGACAGACATCGGCATGGTTGTGAACGATTTCTTGATGAAATATTTCGACGAAATTATGGATTACAACTTCACGGCTTCAGTAGAACAGGAATTTGACGAAATCGCTGTTGGAAAAATCGGTTGGGTTCAAATGTTGTCGAAATTCTACGGACCGTTCCATTCTCGTGTCGAAGAAACTATGGAAACATCGGAGAGAGGAAACGGTGAACGTGTTTTGGGTGTTGACCCCGAAACAGGTCGACAGGTTTCTGTGCGTATTGGACGTTTCGGTTCCATGGTTCAGCTTGGTAAACAAGACGATGTGGAAAAACCTATCTACGTCGCTCTCAATAAGAAATATAAAATTGAAACAGTTACGCTGAACGATGCACTTAAGATGTTGAAACAAGGCAACGAAGGCAGACTTCTCGGCGTGGACCCTGCAACTGGTAAAAACGTATACGTACGTAATGGTCGTTTCAGTCAGTTTTTACAATTGGGAGAATCGACCGACGACGATAAAAAAAGCGTGAGCCTGCTGAAAGGACAAAATCCTGATACAATTACGTTACAGGAAGCATTGACGATGTTCGTGCTGCCTCGTAAAGTCGGCGAATTCGAGGGAGAACCTGTTATGGCGAACAATGGGCGTTTCGGACCGTTCTTGGCTCACAAAGGCAAATTTATTTCGTTAAAGAAAAACGACCCGGATGTTTTCTCTGTGACAATAGAAGAGGCAGAGCAAATTATTCTCCGTAAACGTGAAAGCGACGAAAAGCGAAGTATAAAGGATTTTCCAGAAGATGCAAATGTAAAAGTCATGCTTGACCGTTGGGGACATCCATGCGTATATTACAAAAAGAAATATTTCCGAATTTCAAAGAATGTCAAACCAGAAAATTTGACATTGCAGCAATGTTACGAAATTGCCGAAGTTAAAAAGACAAAATAATGGATTTGTCTGAAGTACTCGAACCCGTTGTTTTGAACGATTATGATGATGTTCATTTTAATGTGCAGACGGTTTCGTCGTACGATGATTCGTTGCTGGTTTCTGCCGATGCTTTTTTAATTGGTTATTCTGAAGACAGAAATTCAAATAACGTAGGTGTTTCGGCTGGAACGAATGCCATCCGCCGAAGTCTGTATCGTTTGTTTCAGACATCGAAACCGATGATGATAATAGATGTTGGAAATTGCGTAAAAGGTGCATCGGTTGACGATTCGTATAAAAATCTTGAATTCTGTGTCAATCAATTGGCGTTGTACGGCAAGCCGATAATCGTTTTCGGAGGAACGCAGGAAGCATTGTCTCCTGTACTCAAAGCTGGAATCGGACGGGTTGCATATCCTGCTGTTTGTCTTGTCGATTCGCAAATTGATTGGGCGGAAGACGACGTGTTTACCAATCAAACATATATTCAAAAGATAGTTGATGCGTGTCCTCTGTTACGAGTTATTTTTGTCGGCATACAAGAATATCTTTCTTCTCGCGAAGCCTATAAATTGATAAGAGAAAATAACTATTCGTATATGCGGCTTGGAGATTGTAATACGTTGATTACCAGTTCGGAATCATTTATTCGTGATGCGCAGATTGTTTCGCTCGATATGAATGCCGTCAGATACTCTGATAATCCTGCTGGCGCGAATGTAAACGGTTTGTATTCTGAGCAAATTTGTCAAGTTGCATGGTATGCAGGATATTCACCACGAATGAATGTATTCCATCTTTCGGAATATAATCCGTCAAAAGATAATGCGGAGATTTCGGAGAAATTGGCGGGGCAGATATTGTGGCATGTACTCGACGGTATTTCGCAGCGAAAAAACGAGTCGTGCGATTTTTCCGATGATGATATGTATTTGAAACGCTACCTGAAACATCCTATGTTTCCGCAAGATATTTGTTTTTACGAATCATTGATTTCACAAACAATGTGGGTAGAGGTTCCAATTGGCTCAACAGGACGGAAAAGGATAATTCCTTGCTCCCGAAAGGATTATGAATCATTCGAAAACGGCGTCGTACCTGAATTATGGATGACGGAATTCAATCGATTATCCAATATGGATTAACCCATAACTTATTTATGGTAGGTAACGCAGAACCAATTAGTCGTTGCTTTGCCTTTTTTTACATACGGACCGACTAACAAACCCGAAAATCCGCCTGCAAGAAAATGGGAATCCATTTGCCCGATTTCCCGCCAAACGTTGTCTTTTGACGAATTGTCGTACTTCCAATAGAATTTGTACAATTCTTTTTGTGAACTGATTTTCAAATATACAACGTGCGTCTTTGAATCAATTTCAACGGTTTGAACTTGATTTACGCTATTGAACAAACATTCCGATTTTATAAATGCTTTGCCGTTTTCGCGAACTAAGGCAAGATTGTAGCGTTTGCCGTCGTCGTGATGGACGCAAATGCCTGCTTCGCCTTCCCAGTCGGCGATTTCAAGTTTTATTTCCGCATCCATATAATAATCCAGTTGCCGAACGCCAATGAATGCGTCATAGTCGTTGCTCGCTTTGATTTCAATTCCTTCGGAAACTTTTGTCGCAACTGTCTTTGGTGAAACACGATACGCATTCCAATCGTTCGAAATTCCGTGCTCGAACCCATATATTACGCGTACCGAATTTTTTCGTTGCGAGATTGATTTTTCCGAGTTTTGCGGAAGGGTTTTCACGTTCATTTCTTCTGTAACGGTGCCGTTTCCGTTCGCTGTTAACCAACCGTTTTTCCACTCTATAGGAGCAAGGAATGTTTCGCGGCCAAGCGGATAAAACGCCCACAAAATCGGTCGAGTTGCTAAGAAAACCATCCACCACGAGCCATCGTGCGCCTCAATCAAATCTGCGTGTCCCGTACATTGAATCGGGTTTGATTGCGCATTTTTCCCAACGTGCGAAAGTATGGGATTATTCGGTGCAGGCATAAACGGCCCCCAAATGTCGTCGCTGCGGAACAGATTCACGTGATGTCCAAACTCGGTTCCGCCTTCGGAAATCATCAAATAATAATAATTGCCGACCTTGTACATGTGTGGTCCTTCGGGATAGCGGCCGCCAAGTCCGTCGGTCAGGTAATGGAACGATGAAATTTCTTCGCCGGTTTTCGGGTCTATCATTATCTGAATAATATTGTTGTCACCTGTGCATTGCATATAGCAAGTGCCGTCATTTTCGAAAAACAGCGACGGGTCAATTCCCATTCGTGGATTTGTCAGCCATACGGGCTTGCTCCACGTTGAATCGGGGTGTTTGGAATGAACTATGAAATTTTGACCACCGCCTACGTTGGTGCAAATCACGTAGAATGTGCTGTCGTGGGGATTGTAACGGATTGTAGGCGCATACATTCCTTCGCCCTTGCTCAAGTCAAGACCATTTTCGTCTGTTACGGCATAATTTATTAGTTTCCAATTAATTAAGTCTTTGCTGTGATAAATCGGCAATGCTGGATTTTGAATGAAGGAACTTGTCACCAAATAATAATCGTCGCCTACGCGGCACACGCTCGGGTCGGGTGCCATGCCCGAAATTATAGGATTTCGGTAACCTTGTGAAAACGCCGAAAATGTGGCAATGCAGAAAAATGAAACTATGCAAATAAACTTTTTCATTCTGATAGTGAGTTAATTACAGATTTTCAACGATTCGTTTTTTTGTTTCTTCCAATTGGGCAATTACTGTATCGCACCAATGGTCAAAATCCTTGTCTTCCCGTTGGTATTCGGGATGTGCGAGTACAAATTCTATTGTTTTCCGCACTCCTTGGTCAAAACGGACGGTAGCTTTGAATTCGGGAACCGCACGTTTGAGTTTCGTGTTGTCGAACACCACGGAATTTGCCTTGTCGCCAATCAAACTGCCGGTAAAATCGTAGTCGCTGACAGCAGCGAGAAATTCCGAGGATACATAGTAGGGCTTAAATTCCACGCCGAGAGCGTCGGCAATGCTCTGATATGCCTGATTCCACGTAACCGATTCATCTGACGTGATTTGGAACGCTTCGCCAATGGCGTGTGGATTTCCCATCAAACCGACGAAACCTTTTGCAAAGTCGCTGTTGTGGGTGAATGTCCACAGTGAAGTGCCGTCACCATGGATAATGACAGGTTTGCCTTCCAACATTCGTTTCACAACCTGCCAACTGCCGTTTTTGCCGTGTACGCCAAGCGGAATCGAGCGTTCGTCGTAGGTGTGGCTTGGTCGGATGATTGTTATAGGAAATTGTTCTTCCCGATATTTTTTCATCAGAAAATCCTCGCAGGCAATTTTGTCGCGGGAGTACTGCCAGTATGGATTTGCAAGCGGTGTGCCTTCGTTTATCACATAATTTCCGAGCGGTTTTTGATATGCCGATGCCGAGCTGATGAACATAAATTGCTTCGTTATTCCTTTGAATATGCGATAATCGCGTTCAATCTGCGACGGCACGAAACAAATGAAATCACAAACGCAGTCGAACGACAGTCCGTTGAGGGCTTTGGTCACCTCGGCTTCGTCGTTCACGTCGTTTACCACGATAGAGTGCACGTTAGGGGGAAGTATGTTGTTTCGTGAACCACGGTTCAATACATACAATTCCCATTCGTCGGACTGTGCAATCCGTTTGGAGATGGCGGTGCTGATAGTTCCTGTTCCGCCGATAAACAATGTTTTTTTCATATTAATAGAAACAAAATAATCACAAATGTAAGAAATTTGTGATTATTTTATGAATTTTCACTGCTCATTTGGTGTTGAACATTACTCAGTAATTAAAGGTTCATCAGGTCGGTTTCCGACAGAACGGTAAGATTATTTTTTCGTACAACGTCGATAGCTGCCGTCATGTTGTTGGTTCTCAATACCAAAATTGATTTTCCGCACAACGAAAAACAGTACATGTATTCAATAGTGATGCCAGCCTGAGTAAATTTCTCAACCGTGTTCGACAATGTGTCTAATTGTGAATTAAACGACACGGCAAGCACTTCGCTCATATTTGCCGAAACAGCATGTTCAAGCAAAATTCTGTAAGCCTTTTGCTGGTCGGTGGTAAGAATACGAAGAATTCCGTAGTCAATGGTGTCAGCCAATGTCGCAGCAACAACTTTTACACTTTCGTCACGCAGAATAGCCAAAATCTCGTTTAGTCTGCCATATTTGTTTTCCAAAAAAACTGAAATTTGCTTAACCGTCATTTTAGTACAATTTTGATGTGAAACATTTATTTTTCAAAAGAACAATACAAATATATCAAAAATACTTCAAAATAGGGGAGATGTGACGAAAGAGTTTAAAAATTTCAGTCGTCATGCTATAAAATCTAATGGGTGCGTCCCCACTTATATTGGTGCAATGTGTGGTCCCAGTTTGGCATTTGGATTCTATAAGAGATGAAAAGCAATGTGCATGCGCCTACCCATGCCAATACATCGACTAAAATTACGCCTTGATAGCCAAAATATTTAGGCAATACGAGCGAGGCGACTACACGTATCAATAGTTCTGCTACGCCGGCCATCAGTGGCATAAATGTCTTTCCTACGCCTTGCAATGCGTTTCGGTAAATAAACAGCACGAAAAGGAATGGGAAGAATAGGGCAGAAATGTATAGATATTGTGTTGATGCGGCATAAATTTCCGATAAATCGCCAGAAATATTCGGGTCAAGAAACATCGATGTAAGTGGTTGGGCAAGATACGCCATGCCTATGCTCACTACGGCACATACAGCGATTGCCATAATCAGTGCGGAATTCACGCCGACACGCATTCTTACTAAATTTCCCGCACCATAATTCTGTCCTACATAGTTCGCAATTGCCACACCCAATGAAATTGGCACCAACATGCCGAGACTCTGGATTTTGCTGGCTGTTGTGAATCCTGCAATGTATGTGGTAGGAAAGTGGTTCAGCGCAGAATATAGCACAATTACACCGAAGGCTGTGATGCTGAATTGTAACGCCATAGGTAGTCCCACACGCAAATGTTCCCAGATAAAACTCCAACTGGTTCGGAAATCTTCGCCGATAAGTCTCAAATTTGTATAACGGGTAAATACGTATCCAAAACAAAATATTGCTGAAACAAGTTGCGACACGACTGTGGCCCATGCTACACCTTTCACGCCCCAGCCGAAAGTTTTTACAAAAAATATGTCTAATCCAATGTTCAGTACCGACGAGAAGATAAGGAAGTACAGAGGTGTTTTGCTGTCGCCCAAAGCACGTAGGATGCATGCAACCATGTTATATGCCACTTGGGTGATGAGACCGAAATAAATGATTCTCAGATAGTCACACGAATAATCGTAGATTTCGTCGGAAGCACCTATAAATTGTAAGGATGGGCGGATGCTTGCTGCGGCAAGGAGTGTAAGTATGAACGAAAGCCCTAAACAAATAATGAAGCCTGTTCCAAGCGACTGTCTCATTCGTTTGAAGTTTTTTGCACCAAAAAACTGTGCAGTCATGATGCCCAATCCACTTGTGATTCCAATTACAAAGCCAAAGATGAAAAAAGTCAGACCGTTGGTGATTCCCACACCTGCCAATGCTTGATAACTGACGTACCTGCCGACGATGATAGAATCAACCACGCTGTATATTTGTTGGAACACGTTCCCCAATATTATTGGAAATGCAAACAGCAGTATAACATTGGCAGGACGCCCCTTTGTTAGATCTCGTACCATAGCGGGCGCAAAAATAGATATTATATGAAATTAAGCAACATTTAATTGCGTAATTTTATAATGAAAAATGTTTGTTGGATGTGGAATAATTGTAGAGACGATATGCAACATCGTCTCTACATATAAGAAATTATTTTGCCGCTTCGAATTGTTTAATGAATCGGGTATCGTTTTTGAAGAATAAGCGAATATCCTTTACTTGGTATTTTAACATGGCTATTCGCTCAACGCCCATGCCGAAAGCAAAGCCTGTGTATTTGTCTGCGTCGATGTTACAGTTTTTAAGTACATTAGGGTCTACCATGCCGCATCCAAGTATTTCGAGCCAGCCTGTCCCTTTACAAACAGCACAACCTTTTCCGCCACAAATGGAACAAGAAATATCCATTTCGGCAGACGGTTCTGTAAATGGGAAATATGACGGACGAAGACGTATTTGCGTACTTGTGCCGAACATTTCTTTTGCAAAATATAACAATGTTTGTTTTAAATCGGCAAAAGAAACGTTTGTGTCTACGTAAAGACCTTCAATTTGGTGGAATACGCAGTGGGCACGTGCCGAAATTGCTTCGTTACGGAATACGCGACCAGGAAAAATCGAACGGATTGGCGGTTGCGTGTGTTCCATTACTCGTGTTTGTACCGATGATGTATGCGTACGGAGTAGAATGTCGGGATTTTTTTCAATGAAGAACGTGTCCTGCATGTCGCGTGCGGGATGTTCAGGTGGAAAGTTCAGCGATGAAAAGACGTGCCAATCGTCTTCGACTTCGGGACCTTCGGCAACCGTGAAGCCGATACGGGAAAAAATATCAATGATTTCGTTTCTAACAATTGATAGGGGGTGATGACTGCCTAATTCCACTGGAGTTCCAGGAAGAGACAAGTCAATGTTGCCGTTTTCATCGTTGTCGTTGTTTCCAAGATTGTTTTGCAATGCTTCGAATTTAGCTAACGCACTCTGTTTGAGCATATTGATTTTTTGTCCGAATTCTTTTTTCTGTTCATTTGGAACGTTTCTGAATTCTTCAAAAACTTTGCTTATTTCACCTTTTTTTGAAAGGAATTTTAAACGGAAATCTTCAACTTGTTCTTTGTTTTCTGCTTTGAAATTTTCAACGTCTTTAAGCAGTTTATCAATAATTTGCAACATATCGTTTATTTTTCAACTGAGACTTTAATTATAATTACATCTTCCAATGGACGGTTTGCTCTGTCTGTTTTTACCGCAGCGATTGAGTCGACAACGGAAAGTCCGTCGATTACTTCACCGAAAACGGTGTAATCCATGTCGAGGTGTGGAGTTCCTCCAAGGGTTTGATAAATGTTTTTCTGATTTTCTGTATAATTGTATGTCGGTATTGTTTTGAGCGAATCGGCATATTTTTCTTCAAATGCGTTCCATTTTATCATGAAATTTTCGCGGTCGCCTGCTTTTTGCAACGTGATGAGTTCGTTCAAAACATCTTTATTTTCAGGCTTGTAGAGTTGTGTTTGTATGTATTCTCCTTTTGCCTGTTCGCTTTTTTGTGCCGCCATTGCATCTAACTGTTCCATTGGAACTTTCTGTCCTACAACAATATAGAATTGAGAACCAGAGGATTCTTTCTTCGGATTTTGCGGACCTCCTAATCGTGCTGCTGCCAATGCGCCTTTCTTGTGAATTAAATTTGGATTGAATTCAGCAGGAATAGTGTAGCCTGGTCCGCCAGTCCCAAGCATTACACCAGGTGCGGCGCCTTTAGAATTTGGGTCGCCTGCCTGAATCATGAAGTTTTCAATGACACGGTGGAACAATAAACTGTCGAAGTAGTGTTCTTCGGCAAGTTTAATGAAATTGTCACGATGTAGTGGCGTCTCGTTATAGAGTTTCACTTTAATTACGCCATAGTTTGTTTCGAATGCTACAATTGGATTTTCCATTTTCTGTTTTTTGTCCGGATTTTTTTTAGACGGAACGGTAAAGGCAACGATACCAAGCAATGCCAGAACGATTAAGCCTAATTTGTAAGAACGTCTCATTTCAATTTTTTTGCAAAGTAAAGATAACTATCCAAAAAAATGAACAAAAGCGCCGACTTTTTACTCCGATGAACGTATTTTTATTCTATTTGCAACACCAAACCTTTCAAATATTCACCTTCGGGATGATAAATGCTGATAGGGTGGTCGGCAGGTTGGGTGAGTTGGTGCAGAATTCGGACGTTACGTTTGGTGTTTGCTGCTGCGGCGAATACCGATTTCCGAAATTCTTCCTTGCTTACGGCTTGTGAACATGAAAACGTGAATAGAATTCCACCTTTTTTGATTTGTTCTATCGCTTTCATATTCAATCGTTTATAACCTTGCAGAGCATTGTTTAAGACTTTCCCGTGTTTCGCAAATGCAGGTGGGTCGAGAATTATGAGGTCGAATTCGTCCTTGTTGTTGTCCAAATATTTGAACGTGTCGCTCACAACCGAAGTGTGTTCGGCGTCGGGGAAGTTCATCGCCACAGTTTTGTCGGTCAGTTCAATAGCACGTGCTGAGCAGTCAACCGAGACGACTTTTTTGGCACCGCCACGGAGGGCATACACCGAAAATCCGCCTGTGTAACAGAACGTGTTCAGTACCGATTTTCCTTTTGCGTAATGTTCCACCAACTTTCGATTTTCGCGTTGGTCGATGAAAAATCCTGTTTTTTGTCCTTGAATCCAGTCTATAAAGAATGAATTGCCGTATTCCAAGGCGTTTTCCGTTTTGATTTCTCCCCAAAGCAGTCCGTCATTGTTTTCTATGCCAGCTTTGAATGGGAGAGTGCTTTCGCTTTTGTTGTAAATTGCTGTAAGTTGTTCTCCCATTGTTTGCTGCAATGCTTTTGCAATACAATTGAGGTTTTTGAACATTCCCACAGAATGGCATTGCACCACGGCAGTTCCGTTATAGTAGTCAATCACCAAACCCGAAAGATTGTCGCCCTCGCCATGGACAAGACGAAAACAATTTGTCTCAGAATTGTTTACAAGTCCCAATTGTTTGCGGTAGTTGTATGCCGACGCAATGCGTTCATTCCAAAAATTTTGGTCGATTGCAATGTCGTTGAAACTCAAAATTCGTACAGCAATTGATGATTTCTGGTAATGTCCGATTGCCAAAAATTCGCCGTTGGCGGAATAGACTTTTACCAAATCGCCTTCGTCGGGTGTTCCCGACATTTTTGCAATTGCACCAGAAAAAATCCATGGGTGAAGACGTTTTGCACTTTGTTCTTTTCCGTGTCGTAATGTAATGTGTATCATAAAGTAAAGGGTTGTAATTGTTGATAAATCCGTAGGCTTACCCATGCGTCGGTGGCGGCGTATTGTCGTTGCGCCCGCGAAAGAAAAACGTTTTCCCAATTCGACAACTGTTGGCGCTTTGAAATCTTGAATCCCAATGCGATAGGGGTCAGTTTTCGTAAACCCATGGCTTCGATGTGCAATTGTTTTGCAATTGTTTGTAAGTCAATGAAATTTTTAGGATTGAAAGGGGAGAGTTTCTGTAATCCTTTAATGTCGTCGTGAACAGCAACGCCAATTTTTTTGATTGATTCGTTGGCAAGCAAATTCGTAAGCGATGGGGGCAGTCCAATCATATTGAGACGAAACAAAAATGCTTGTTTTTCGTCGCTTAATTGTAAGAGAGCCACCGAGTTAGTGTGATTTTTTGTGAATGTCGGGCGTGTTTCCGTATCAAAGCCAAGCACGCTGCACTTTGAGAGGTATGCAACAGCATCGTCAACCTTCCGCACATCGGAAATCACCGTGATTTTTCCTGCAAAGGAATTGTACGGGTAGGTTGCCAAATCGTCGTTTGAAAGGGAATTTATTTTTGGAAATACCTTCATTTCAATAAAATCACGAAACAAAAGTAAGAATATACAAGAAAACGATGGTTATCTATAAGAAAAAACAATAAACTAAATATTCACAAACGAAATGTTCAATGTGTAATTTATAGTTTCACGCTTGAAATATCAACCAGTCCGTTGACGATGGCATAAATGGTAAGTCCAGATGGCGAGTGAATTTGCAGTTTTCTGGC
Source organism: Bacteroidales bacterium (assembly GCA_017516865.1). Classification (GTDB taxonomy): domain Bacteria; phylum Bacteroidota; class Bacteroidia; order Bacteroidales; family UBA1715; genus UBA1715. The sequence goes on along the minus strand of JAFXAU010000003.1, from coordinate 63,119 downwards.
AATGTTTCGTCTATGGGTAATGACGGTGTTGACCGAAATGCACAGTTTGTCGGCGATTTCCTTATTTTGCAAGCCTTGCACAACGCCAATGATGACATCCTTTTCGCGTTCGGAGATTGGTTCGCTTTGCTCGGTGTCGGAGTTACGAATCATGGTGGTGATGTTCTTCGTAACGTCATTTTGTTTGTGTTGGTGTTCCATACGGCGGATGGCTGGCGTAAATATAAAGTCTTCGACATCGGCGTGATGACGGAGCCATTCTTCGTTGTTGTAGATGTCGTACAGCGTAGACGTAAGTAAATTATTACGTTTTGCGTCGGTAGGTAAATATTTGATAATCATCAACTTCAATTCACGCAATTTCTTGTCGGTCTGTTCGTGATGTTTCGAAAACGTTTCTATTGTGTAGTTGCTTGCGGGACGGCCTTCAATAAGCGACTGAACGTAGGGGAACAGCGTTTTATCCTCGTATTTCATGTGCTGTTGCACTTCGTGCGCGTAGTCATCATAAAATTTGAGTATTAGTCTGCCCATTTTGTCGTTTTCATCAATGCTTTCCGCAAGTTCGCGACGAATGAAAGGGAGCTGAAAATCAAGATAATAGGCGTGACTTGCCTTCAAATAGCGTAGCAATGTGGGAACGCTGATTTTTTCATCGTCTTCGAAATTGCCCACGTTGTTCAGTTGGAGATTGACCACGGCAAGAAATGTGTATGTGTCAACACCGTTTAGTTCGCAGGTTTCGTTTACGGTTTTGTCGCCAAAGCCAAGATTGATGCCGAATGAGCCCAGAGCCTGCAACACGCTGTAGTTGTCCTTTATAAGCGTTATCATCTTGTCGCTCGGCTCGTACATCTTGAGATTCTTCATTGCTTTACGCTAATTTTTACCCTGCGAATGTACACATTTTCGTTTTTTGCTCCAATAATCATTTTTAGGTATTATTGCCAAATCATAGATAAAATCACATGTAACATACGTCGCATACATTCATATCGTTTTAGCAATTCTCAATATGACATGAATTTTTATAATGGTCTTTAAATAGATCCTTTTAGTGCCTGAACAATATCGTCATATAAATCTTTCACGTCTTCCAATCCTATGCTGAGTCGCACGGTGTTGTCGCGTACGTTCATAGCGCGACGCTGTGAACCTGCAAAAGCGCCAAATATTGTTGATGCAGGGTGGATAGCCAGCGATTTGCTGTCGAAAAGATTGGTTGCGCGACTGATAAGTTTCAAATTATCGATAAAAGCAAACGCATGCTGTTTGTCTTCCAAATCAATGGTGAGCATTGCTCCAAATGTTCCTCCAAATTGAGCTTTTGCCAGCGTGTGGAACACGTTGTCGCTCAGTCCGACGTAATTTACATCTATAATTTCGGGAACTTGTTTCAACCTTCGGGCAAGTTCGAGGGCGTTGTTTGCCTGCGTGCGGTAACGCATATCCAATGTTTCAAGGCCAAGTGTCTGCATAAAAGCGACCTGAGGCGTCATATAACTACCAATGTTATAAAGAAGTTCGAACTTCATATAACGGTATAATTGCGGGAAATTTCCATAGTCAAGCACCAAGCCGCCCAATGTCGTCGCTCCGCCCGAAATGTATTTTGTGCTCGAAAGCACTTCAATGTCAACTCCTAACGCTTCCGCGCTAAATTGCGTGAACGGAATAATAGTGGTGTCGGCGACAAGCGGAATGTTTTTCTTTTTGGTGATTGACGAAAGACTCTGAATGTCAACAACCTCGAGTTGCGGATTGGTGATGATTTCAAGAAACACGCAGGCCGTGTTGTCGTCTATTGCATTTGCAACCGCCTCGCTGTCGAGCAAATCGACAAAGCGTGTTTCAACTCCGAACCGTCCCAAAGTGTTCGTTAATAACGAAACGGTGTTCCCGAACAGATGTGCCGAAGTAACGATGTTTTTTCCGCTCGCAGCGAGTGCAAAAAGCGTGCAGCTAATCGCCGCCATACCCGAGTTAAAGGCAAAAACGTGCTTTGCTCCACTGAGTTGGGCAACCCGTTCTTCAAAATATGCAACCGTAGGATTAGACACACGTGAATACGTTGGAGAATCGGTTCTGCCCACAAAAGCGTCTGCCATTGCTTTTGCCGAAGGAAAGCCGTAGGCGGCCGAATTATAAACTGGCATGTTGAGTGCTCCGTATGCGTCGGAAATCTTTTGCGACGTGCGTACTGTTTTTGTTTGTTTTTCCATATTATAATATTGTATAATTGTCGTTTAACAGTGCAAAAATAAAAAATTTTTAAAAATAACCTATTAACATAGTAGGTTTGTATGTTAATTGTTTTATATTTGCATCGTGATTGTAAAACAAAGGTCTAAGAAAATGGCAAAGATAGCAGGCGATATAACACAATTGATAGGTGGTACGCCACTTTTGGAACTTTCGAAAATCGAGAAGGAGCAGAAAACAAAAGCGCAAATTGTGGCGAAACTTGAGTTTTTGAATCCGGGACGAAGTGTGAAGGACCGCGTTGGGCTGTTTCTTATAGAAAAAGCCGAGAAAAAAGGGTTGATTGACAGCCGAACGGTAATTATAGAACCAACGAGCGGCAACACTGGCATCGGGCTGGCTTTGGTTGCCGCCACTCGTGGCTACAGATTGATTCTTACGATGCCCGACTCCATGAGCAAAGAACGTCGTTCTCTGCTGAAGGCGTTGGGTGCGGAACTGGTGCTCACGCCCGCTTACGAGGGAATGCCAGGATCTATTAGGAAAGCAAAGGAATTGGCGGCGGAGATTGGCAATGCATTCATTCCGCAACAGTTCGAAAATCCTGCCAATCCCGAAGCCCACATCGAAACGACGGCACAAGAAATTATAGCCGACACCGACGGGCAGATTGACTTTTTTGTCGCTGGAGTCGGAACAGGCGGAACAATTACTGGTATTGGAGAGACGCTGAAAAAACAAAATCCCGACGCTAAGGCATGCAGTGGAACCACTGGGAAGTGCCGTGTTGTCGGGACACAAGGCGGGACCACACAAACTACAGGGTATAGGAGCGGGATTTATTCCCAAAATTCTCAACACTCGAGTGTACGACGAAATATTCCGGGTGGCCGACGATGATGCTTTTGAGGCGGCACGCTACATTTCACGACGCGAAGGTATTTTAGTGGGGATTTCGTCGGGTGCTGCTTTGCACGCCGCGATTGAAATTGCAAAGCGCCCCGAAAACAAGGGAAAACGAATTGTGGTTCTTTTGCCCGATTCTGGCGAACGGTACCTGTCAACAACATTATTTAGTAAGTAACAGTTTAAAAATCAACGTATTATGGCGACAATTACAGTAAACGGTGAAAATCAAGAAGTAAAACTCCCCATTTCCGTGGCGGAGCTGATAAAACAAAATAACGTGGCACAGCCAGAAATGGTCAGTGTGCAGGTAAACGAAGAATTTGTCGATAGAGAGGATTTCGACACGACCATTCTTAACGAAGGTGATTCCGTTGATTTTCTGTACTTTATGGGAGGCGGAAGCAAGTAAAACCATATCCATAACTTTAATTTAAAACACACGAACTATGTTTGATTTTACGGAAGAAGAATTGACCCGCTATTCCCGTCACATATTGCTTAAAGATGTGGGCGTCGAGGGTCAGGAAAAAATACGCGAGGCAAAAGTTCTTGTCGTGGGAGCAGGCGGATTGGGTGCCCCGGTTGCCATGTACTTGGCTGCGGCAGGAATTGGAACCATAGGAATAGTTGACGGCGATGTGGTTGATTTAAGCAATCTACAGCGACAAATTATCCACACGACACCCGATGTCGGGAAACCGAAGGTTGAATCGGCAAAGGAGACGATGAATGCAATAAATCCACACGTGAAAGTGGTTACCCACAAGGATTTCCTATGGGCAAGCAACGCTCTCGACATTATAAAAGACTACGATTTTGTGATTGACGGAACCGATAATTTCCCTGTGAAATTTCTCATTAACGATGCGTGCGTAATGGCAGGAAAACCTTTTAGCCACGGTGGAATACTCCGTTTTGAAGGGCAAACGTTCACATACGTTCCGGGACACGCTTGCTACCGTTGCATGTTTAAAACACCGCCGCCACCAAATGCGGTTCCCACTTGCTCGCAGGCGGGAGTGCTGGGCGCAATTGCGGGAATGTTGGGCACAATCCAAGCCGCCGAAGCATTGAAATACATAACAGGCGTTGGCGAATTGTTGACCGACAAATTGCTGACATTCAACGCAAAAACAATGGATTTCAGAAAAATAAACGTAAAACGACGTGAAAATTGTTCTCTTTGCGGTGAACATCCAACAATAACTCAATTAATTGATTATGAACAAGGTACGTGCGACCTTGCTTCTCACAAAAAATAAATATCACTATGGCAGAAACAAAGAAACTTTCCTTAATTGCCTTTTCTGGCGAATTTGACAAACTGACGGCTGTATTTACGCTTGCGACTGGAGCGGCCGCGGTAGGTTACGAAGTAAACATTTTCTTTACGTTTTGGGGGCTCGACGCCATAAAACAAAAGAAAGGACGCTCGTTTGTGGGCGGAAACTGGCTCACGAAAATGTTCGGATTTATGATGGGCGGCTTGCATGTGACGCCTACAAGCCGATTCAATTTTTGTGGCATAGGTCCAAAAATCTTCCGCTCGCTGATGCGTAAAAACAACGTGGCGACGCTCGAGGAACTTGTGGAGGCGGCTACAGCCCTCGGCGTGAACTTGTACGCTTGCGAAATGGCAATGCACGTACTCGGTCTTCAACAATCTGACTTTATCCACGAAGTGAAAGACACGCTGGGTGTCGCAACATTTTTGGAATTGTCCGAAGGCGGAAGAACCATGTTCATTTAGCAAATCATTCATAACTCTTAACTCTTAAATTTTAACTCCTATGACCCACACGTTAGACATAACAAAGGAACATTGCCCAATGACGTTTGTAAAGACCAAACTGAAATTGGCTCAAATAGCCGAAGGCGACATTCTCGAAGTGTTGCTTACCGATGGCGAACCACTCAACAATGTACCACGCTCGGCAACCGAACAGGGTTTTAAGGTGCTGGATATCAGCAAAGTGGAAGGAAATATTCATAAAGTTACAATTCGGAAATAAAGATGGAAATAACAATAACGGAAGAAGCGTACCAGTCGCTGTTGGCACAAGCACGGAACGACGCACCGATTGAATCGTGCGGCTATCTGTTGGGACCCGACAATAAAACGGCCACGGTGAGCTATCCTATGCGTAACATCGACCAGTCGGAGGAGCATTTCAGTTTCGACCCGAAGGAGCAGTTCGCGGCGGTTAAATATGCACGGCAAAACGGATTGGTGATTGTAGGGAATTGGCACAGCCACCCCGCCTCGCCGTCGCGTCCGTCGGCGGAAGACATACGGCTTGCGTTCGACCCGAACATTCTCTATTTCATTCTCTCGCTTGCCGACGAAAGACCTGTATTCAACGCTTTTTCGATTGTTGGCGGCGAAGTCAAAGAAAAAATACAATTAAGATAACATATTGATTAACATTTTAAAACAGAAATTATGGCAGACAGTAACATTCAACGCAGTATTACGACAGCAACGGCTCGAAAACTTGCAAACACAACCAAAACACCCCCGCAGATGGGGTCAATTACTCCTCGTCTTCTCTTGAAATTATTACCTTGGACGCAGGTGGAAAGTGGTACATACCGTGTAAACCGCACGAAGGTGGAACTGAAAAAAGCCGACCGAATCGCTATTCAATATTTCGACGGTGTGGCAAGTTTCACGGCGAAAGATTTGCGTCAAATTCCGCTTTTTTCAAGCATTGACCAGGAAATTGTAGCCGACCTTGCACGGAATTTCGTCCCCGTAGAGGTAAAACGTGGTAAAAATCTTATCACACAAGGCAAGGACAAACAAAAATTCTTTATTGTCGCAAGCGGACAGGCAGAAGTAATCAGCACGGGAATCCACGGCGAGGAACTTCGTATTGCATTGTTGGGCGCAGGCGAATATTTTGGCGAATCCGATTTGCTTAGTGCCGCAGACTCAACCGTTACGGTTCGTTCGCTCACAAATTCCACATTTCTCCAGTTGGAAACTCCCGCTCTTGAAAAATTAATCGACGAAAAGCCGAATTTCCGCGAACAGTTCAACAATGCGGTTGACGACCATCTTCGTCTGAAAGCAACGGTGAACGACCACGGCGAAAAGCACATCGACCTTGTTTCTGGTCACGAAGAGGACAACATTATTCCCGAAACGTATATCGACTACGAAGAAAATCCGACGGAATATTCTCTCAACACATTACAGACGGTTGTCCGTGTACATACTCGTGTAAGCGATTTGTTCAACGCTCCTTACAATCAGCTGGAACAGCAGTTGCGTCTTTCAATCGAAAGTATCAAGGAACGTCAGGAATGGGAACTCATTAACAACAAAAAGTTCGGTTTGTTGGCACAGGCCGCTCCCGGTTACAAAATCAGCGCCCGCTATGGTGCGCCGACTCCCGACGACCTTGACGAACTTTTGTCGCTCGTTTGGAAAGAACCGGCGTTTTTCATCGCTCATCCACGTGCCATAGCCGCTTTCGAGCGTGAATGTACGTGGCGCGGTGTTCCGCCTGTATCGATTGATTTGTTTGGAACAAAAGTGATTACGTGGCGTGGCGTGCCAATCATTCCGTCTGACAAAGTCGAGATTAAAGGCCAATATCTGACGAGTCGCGGCGTTGGCACAACCGATATTATTTTGGTTCGCACGGGCGAAAAGGAACAAGGAGTTGTTGGTCTGCATCAGGCAGGCATTCCTGGCGAAATTGCCCCTTCTTTGTCGGCACGGCTTATGGGATTAGACCAATATGGCGTGGCAAGCTACTTGCTTACAAAATATTTCAGTCTTGCAAGTCTTACCGACGATGCCATAGCTGTTCTTGAAAACGTGGAAGTTGGCTATTATCATGATTATCAACATAGAAATCAAATTGAAAAATAATGTACGGTAACGAATTAGATAATTTTCGACCAGATATTCCCGAATTGGGACATATTCCGCAAATTGGACTCGACGGCGACGCCCCCGTGCCAGATGAAAATCCGGTGCGGGCGCAAGTTCCCACGACTTCCGAAGCTGATTTCGACGGATTCCAAATGCCCCAGTTTCCGTTGGCGGGTGAACTTTCGGCAAGCGAAACCGAAATGTTCAAAAGTGTAGTGGAGAAGTATTTTGGCGAAGATATACAGACATACGAAGCCCCCTCGAAAATCACGCATTCCCGTTCCGCTGACGATGTGGAGCCAGACTCGAAAAAGTGTCTGCTGACAGACAACGGATTTGGCATTGGCATTCCCGAAACGGAACTCGTGCGCAACCTGCACTACGAGGAAGCCGATACGATAGACCAAACGGAGATTCGGAAGCAGTTCCCTATTCTCGACCAGAAGGTGAACGGGAAAGATTTGGTGTGGTTCGACAATGGGGCATCCACACAAAAACCCTTGCGTGTGATTGACGGTCTCAGCCATTTCTACAAGACTGACTATTCAAACATTCACCGAGGAGCACACACGCTTGCCGCACGGGCTACCGACCAGTACGAGGCGGCACGCGAGAAAGTTGCACGGTTCATCAATGCTCCGTCAACCGACAACATCGTGTTTGTTCGTGGCACAACCGAAGGTATCAACCTTGTGGCTCAGACATTTGGACGCAAGTATCTGCTGGAGAACGACAACGTGATTGTGTCAACACTCGACCACCACGCCAACATTGTGCCGTGGCAGCAAGTGTGCAAGGAACGCAATGCGGAACTACGGGCGATTCCTATTGACAAAAACGGTGACTTGATTTTGCCAGAGCTTGAGCGACTGATAACACCACGGACGAAATTCATCTCGGTGGGTCACGTTAACAATACGTTCGGGACAATCAACGATGTGAAAACCATCATAAAAATTGCCCACTCGCACAACATTCCCGTGCTGATTGACGGGGCGCAGTCGGTTGCACATACCAAAATCGACGTGCAGGATATGGATTGCGACTATTTTGTTTTTTCGGGACACAAAATATACGGTCCGTCGGGAATCGGCGTGATTTACGGCAAGAAAGAGGCGTTGGAACTACTTCCCCCGTGGCAGGGCGGTGGCAATATGATAAAGGATGTGACCATAGAAAAAACTGAGTTCAACGAACCTCCTGCCCGTTTCGAAGCAGGCACGCCTAACATTGCCGACGCTATTGGTTTGGGCTACGCTCTTGATTTTGTCAGCAGTGTCGGCATTCACAATATTGAACGCCACGAACATGACCTGACCGAGTACGCACGCCAGCAAATCGCACTCATTCCGGGCATCACACTTATGGGAAATCCCCAAAAACGCGTGAGCGTGGTTTCGTTCGACATTCCCGGCATTCCTGCTCCTCAAGTCGGACAAATGCTCGACAAAGAAGGAATTGCCGTTCGTGCGGGACACCATTGTGCACAGCCGGCATTGCGTGCCTTGGGCTACGAAATGTCTGTCCGTCCCACGTTTGCAGTCTATAACACCCGCGAGGAAGTTGACCGCCTGACGGATGCTCTCAGACGAATTGTGGGCAACACAAAATAACGACAACTAACTATGGAAAAATAGGACGTAGCCATCTGTTACGTCCTATTTTAATAAAAAAAGATGAGAATGAATAAACGAGAAATTTTGGCTAAAAATGTGGCCATACTGTCCAACATTGAAGAAAAAGAAAAAAATATGCGTGCAAAAGAATGCCGCCTGCCTTCGATTGACGCTGTGAAACATATTATAGAACTGTTGAGGCAGATTTTCTTTCCCGGCTTTTTCGGTGCCGAAATAAACAGTCAGGATAGCCGTATGTACCGCATTGGGATAAACGTGGAACAAATTGCGAAAGAACTTGAGGAACAGATTTCCCTGAGTTTCAATAGTTTCAACGGAGGAAAAACGGTAGAGGAAGTGGAAAAAATCACGCTCCAGTTTCTTGAAAAAATTCCCGAAATAAAACGTGTGCTTTATACCGATATTGAAGCAATGTATGATTCCGACCCTGCCGTGACGTCGTACGGCGAGATAATTTTTTGCTATCCCATCGTGCAGGTTATGGTCCACTATCGTGTGGCACATGCACTGTTGGAGCTGAAAGTTCCCGTATTACCGCGAATCATAACGGAAATGGCACATTCGGCGACGGGTATCGACATTCATCCCGGAGCCAAAATCGGCGAATATTTTTCAATTGACCATGGCACGGGCGTGGTGATTGGAGAAACCTGCATAATTGGCAACCATGTCACTTTGTATCAGGGCGTTACGTTAGGAGCGAAGAAGTTTACCTATAACGAAAACGGTCAGCCGGTGAACACCCCGCGCCACCCGATAATAGAGGACAATGTCACAATTTATTCCAATTCGTCGATTTTAGGACGTATTACAATCGGGCACGACACCGTGATTGGTGGTAACATTTGGGTTACCGAAAGTGTGAAGCCGCATTCGAAGATTGTACAGCAAAAAGCAGTTTCGGAAACCTTTTTCGACGGGGCTGGAGTATAAGAAAAAGGGGATTGTCAGCTCTGTCGGGCAATAAATCCGATTTCTCAGATGATGAAAGTTACCCCATCACCACGTCGAGCACCATCATCATGGCAAATCCGATGGCGAAACCGATGGTCGCCACGGATGTCAACGTGTTGACGGGAAAACAAGGCGTGTATAATATGGGACGGAATATAACAGTCAAGATTCTTGTTCCTATTGGGAAAAACTAAATCTTTACAATGAGAAAAAATAATGAAAGAACTATCGTCTTATGGCGGTAGTTCTTTGTTTTTGTATTATTGAACTTTCTACATTGTGGAGTTCCCCATTTTTCCTATATTTGTCGCATCATGATTGAGAAAGAACCAACACCGTACCCAGAGCGTACGGAAGATGTAATTGTACTCGTGTGCGAACCCGCAGTCGAGTATGAGAAGCCTGTTGTCTATCAAGGAACTACGATTAGCAACGCCTTGAAAGACTATTATTCGTTTACCACCAATCGTGAGAAAGTTGATGTGTTGAAATGGATAGTTGCCCAACCTGACTTTGCCGAAATGCAACGTTTTTCTACGACGGAAAACAAAATTTTTACCTTGTACAAAAACCAATATGACGAAATACTAAAAACTGGCGAAATTCCTAATAATCTGCAAATAGCACAGAAATTTGTGGCAAACGGATATGATGTCTTCTTATTGCCAAATCCTATGCATTCCACAAGTGCTGATTTTATTGTTCGAAAAAAGAGTTTTTTATTTTACGTTGAAGCCAAAACACTAAACGGCAAAAATTCCCTTGATCACCGTTTGCACAAAGGAGCCAAACAATCAGAGCATATTGCAGTAAATATTATTGGAACACACGATGTTGATTACATAGCACGTACAATAAAATCTGCATTTGAGCGAAATTGTGAATTAAAAAATGTGATTATATTTAAAGGTAGCCGTTTAATAAAGACAACCGCAGTAGATGTTCAGAAAAATGATTATCCAAAATTTTTCCGACGAATTTGGATACAAAACAAATAAAAAAGGAGAAAGTCTCCTTTCTCCATAACTACAGTCACCTTAGTGCTAAGTTTCACGAATTTAATCGGCTTTGCCCGATGACGTCTAAGATTACTCTTTCCGTATCAAAGGACAATGCAAATATACAAAATTCTACATCGGTTGTCAATACCTTAAGCTTTTTTCATCTTATTGTACCACAACCTTTTTCACTTGCGTTCCACAATGCACACAAAAAAAGGAGCGAAATCTCTTCCGCCCCTTTCCTATCTCCTAAATCCTACTTCCTAACTATTCCACCTCTTGCACAAGGCGGACAGAGTACCCGGCTATTCTTCCGCCCATACCCTTGCTCGCAAAGTCGCTACAGAAGCTCAGACAGAAGGCATTGAGACCGTCGTAATACGAACTCGACCAGTAGTTGCCTATGAAACCCACATCGATCATATTTGATTCGACGCGGAGGCCAGCAGCAGGAAGAAACACGGCTCCATTTGCTTCCATCTTCGCCCATTCGTTTGCTGTATAACTATTCACAGTCGAGTAGTATTCGATACGTCCATCATTCGCCACTCCGCTTGTGAACACAATGCCTTCGGGCAATGTCCACTCGTCGGGCAACAATATCAAGCCATTCACTCCATTAACGCTTGCAACACCATATTTGCTCGAAGCGTTTGTACGGGTATTTATCACATAATACCACTCATCGGTTGTAAGCGTCCGCCATTGTCCTGCTTGGTTTCCACCGTTGGAAATTGCATTGTACACGCCCCAATCATAGTTCGTGCCTGCAATGTCGTTGTAACCATCTCCATAATCGGAACCCGTGCTTGTCATATATGGATTTTTGCCGTTGTAGCCGCTTGTCCCCCAACCAAACAGGTCTATCCAACCGCTGTTTGTAGAGGAAATGTTTGCGTTGTCGTCACCGATAATGTCATATTGGTGTTCGGCAAAACGCCACGTGCCTGTGCTTGCTTGGTATTGCAGGTTTCCTTTCGAGAAATAAATCTGTTTTTCTGCCGAAACGGAAAAAGCGAATTCTATTACACCAGATTCTGGCGGATTCAATTGTAAATCAAGTTTCGCAATTTTTGCATTCAATTCAGCAAGCAAAGCATCAACATCGGTTTTGGGGTAGTAGTTGCTCAAATCCACTTCGGGGATTTCAATTGCCGCAACTTTTTCATTTACATAATTTTCGCTTGCCAAACCTTCCACGTTTGGAATCTCGTCTTTTGTGGCATAGCCGCTCAAATCAACATCGGCGCTTCCTGCCTTTGCGGCATAGAGTGCGTATGGCACTGCCAACAGCGGGGTTACGCCCGAAATCTGCTTGCCGTCGAATTCGGCAACGGTTTTTACAAAATATGGAGCATTGCTCCAATCAATTTTTGCAAAATCCTCAGCGTTCTTGCTACCCAATTCAAAGGTCATCAAACCGTTTGCGTTGGTGGTAACTTCGTGAGTTTCAGCGTAAACCTCCGTTCCTTCGTCGGTTCCCTGCAAAATCTGCACGTTTACCGTAATCGGCTTTTCTGCCACAATCTTGCTTTCCGCGTCCCGCACCACGCCTTGGTAACTGAATGTCTGCGGAATCTGGGCGAACGACAACAATGCCGCAATCGCCAAAGTCAATGTTAAAACTAATTTCTTCATTTTTATACGTATTTAATTAAACAAAATTTATTTTTCTTTTTTGATGAGATGTCTCACTCCGCTCCGCTTCGTTCGACATGACGACAATCATTGTGAATTGTGCATTATGTATTAAGCATTACGCATTAATACTAATTCCTAACTACTTTGAATTTCTTCGCCTTCCCGTCCATCTTCACTTCAAGGAAATACACGCCTGGTTTGTACGCACCCATTTGTATTTGGGTTTCCGAACCGTTTGCCGTGCCTTTCGTCACCAATGCCGAAGAATTGTTGTACAAAGCGTAGGTCACAGTGCCAAAATCGCCATCAATTTTCAGGTTCAGCACGTCGCTCGTTGGGTTCGGGTATGCCGAAAGTTGAATTTCGGTGATTTCAATGCCCGTTTCCGTTGTAATTTCAAAGGCTTGCTGAACGCCCTGCGCAATGCTTCCGCCGTCGCCCGTAGCCGTAAGGTAGGCAACCTGCCCAATGGTGGCACTCACCGTTCCATCGCCCGTGGCCTCGTAGCCCGCCGACGAAACCGCACTCTGCGCAAACGACCCAACCGCCGCCGCCACAAGTGCCATTGTTGTAATTAGTTTTTTGTTCATATGTATATGTTTTAGTTAAACAATATTTTTCTTTTTTCGACGAGATGTCTCACTCCGCTCCGCTTCGTTCGACATGACGGCTATTATTTGAAGGGGAAGGAAGGATTTTTCTGAGAAAAATCCTTCCTTTCCCTTCCCACTATACCAGCAGAACCGTCACCCTGAGCGAAGCGAAGGGTCTCCTTGTCAATCATTATATATTCCCATAATTCAAAACTCATAAATCCTACCTCCTAAATAAAAAAAGCGTCCCTCAGCACATTCCACCGAGCAAGACGCTTTTACATCACAATAATGAAAGGAAGAATTTACCCCCCCCATATATTATTGATATACAATAAGTTATAAATTTTCACAAGTTTGGCATTTTAATTTCATTGCGTAAAGATAGGGAAAAGTCGATAAAAATCAAAAAATAATTCTACACAGGAACACTTGAATCATAAGAATTAGCGAATGCGTAAGTTTGTCCGTTCCGTTTTTAGCAGTACATTTGCGGCGTTTTTAATAAGGAACAAATACTATATGATACTTTTAGAAGAGCCATACGTGTCGGATTTTTTAATCGACACCATACAGAAAAATTCGTTCAACGTGTTGCAAAACGATTTTGCAAGTCGCTATATTCCTACAAATCAATTGATTTCGTCTGATTCAGCGGTACGTTGTTATTCTAACGAAAAAAAATTGTTTTACACAAATTCCGAGAATGCCATTGGTTGGATTACAGAGAAACTGTCAGGTACAAAACTCGCCACGATGGTTGAATTGTGCAAGAACAAGGCGGCTTTCCGTCGTAAATTGCGTTCTTTGTACCCCGACTATTTCTTTGAAGAACGCACGTTCCAGCAACTCCGCACCATCGACACGGCTGCGTTGAAGTTTCCGTTGATTCTCAAACCAAGCGTGGGTTTTCTCAGTTTTGGCGTATATCCCGTAAGAAATGCCGACGAATGGCACGCAACGCTTAACACGCTTGCGTTGGAGATTGAAAAAATACGTGACGTGTTTCCTGCCACTGTGGTTGACATAAACAATTTTATAGTCGAAGAACTCATTGACGGTGAGGAATTTGCAATCGACGCCTATTTCGACGGAAATGGAAAATCTACAATCTTGAACATCTTCAAACATCCGTTTTTCGACGAGAAAGACGTTTCCGACCGTGCATATTTCACATCAAAAGAAATTATAAAAACATACCTTGAACCATTCCAATCGCTATTGGATAAAATAGGTCAAACGCTTGATTTTCAAAATTTTCCGTTTCATTTGGAACTGCGTGTTAACGGAAACAGAATTATTCCGATAGAAATGAATCCGCTCCGTTTTTGTGGTTGGTGCATCACCGACATTGCCCAGCACGCGTGGGGAATCAATGTGTACGAATATTATTTCAACCAATTGAAACCCGACTGGAAGAACATCTTGAAAAACGCCGACGACGAGTTATACTATTTCACTATGGCGGAAGTCCCGTCGGACGTTGATAAGAACGCTATCACCCACATTGATTTCGACGCATATTTGCAACACATACAGAATCCGTTGGAAATCCGCAGAATTGACCACACCACAAAGCCAGTTTTTGCCATTGTTTTTGCAAAAACACCGTCGGTTGACGAAATCAAAAACATTTTGCGGTTGGATATGCACAGGTTTATATTCCTCGTATAAATTCTTTTAAAGATTGTTTTTTACTCTTAGGATTTTTATATCCAAATATTTTTGCAATAGAATTCATATCAAAAATTGCCTCTATGGCTATTGTTGAATGTTCGCAAGGCGAATCATACAATGATTTCGCAGAATCCTTATAATGCTCTAATGATTTTTCGTAAAAATCTTCTGAAACTTCTTTGTCACCAACTAAGTATTTTGTTTTCTCATCATAATCCCCAAGTGTTGAAGGATCATCACCCTCATAAACAGCAGACCAACGCATATGGATATTATGCATTGTATCACACACAGAATAGCCATAAATTGTAGTAAATAATTCTTCTCCGGCAGCACCTCCGTGCATTTCTTCAACTATGCCATGGTCATAAATTACATAGCCAACATCATATCCTCCAATATAATCATTTTTGTATCTTAAGTCAAGTGACAAAAAACTATTATTTATTTGATAGTATAACGTATTCTCGATTTCCTCGCCTGAAATGTCGTACAACATCCGCTCAAGCAAATCTCGACAATTTTCTACCGTCATTTCAAAAATATCATCACAAAAGAAATAATCCTCAAAGCGAACATAGTAAAAATCAGACCTAAAGAACTCATCCTCTTCTGTGCTTTTTATGTAATCATTGTATAAAGCTTTGGCATATGGTTTCACCCAATCACAATTAAACAACAAACTATCTCCAATATGTAAAAGACTGTCCCAATATAATTCTTCATCCGTCGGTGGCGGTGTGTAATTTTCCGTTACTATTGGGGGATATGTTAAAGAATCTGTTTGGTTGTGTGTTGTGGAATCTGTTTGAGAAGACGAGCATGACTGCCAGCAAAAAACACCATTCAGCCAAAGTAAAAAAAATACTATTTTTAGAATTGCTTTTTTCATTTATAGATTTTTTTTCGTAAAGATAGCAAAAAATCAACGATTTCAAAAAATTCTTCTTGTAAATCCCCATAAATGGCGATTTACCAATATCCTTATGGTGATTAGTTTTGCCACAGAATAATTAGTTAAACATAAAGCAATGAAAACTGTATCAAAAATTCTTCTCTTGGCAATTGCCTATCTTGCCGTATATATACTTGGTTCGGCAAGTGGTTTGATTCATCCTATGTGTTACGCCTACATTGGCGCAATTTTGCCGTTTTTGTTCGCATTCATCTATCTCTATACCGCGATTGAAATCCGTAATTTCGGGGCAGCTACGGTCTTAAACGGATTTATGCTTGTGGTAGGACTGATAACGGGCGAAGCGGATTTGTCCTATATCGTGGGAATCATTATTTTGACTGCCTTCTCCGAAATCATCAGATTGATTTACGGATACGACACGCTGAAAGGCGTTCGCGTAAGTTTCATCCCGTTTGCGTTTTCATTTTTCGCATACACCGCCCATTGGTGGACCGACACAGAAGGCTCGCTTGCGGCTGCCGTGGAAGAAATGCCCACAGGATACGACGAACTTATGAAACCCGTTATCGACAACATTCCCGTATTGATTGTCGTACTGATTCTAACAATTCCCGTTTCCATTCTCGCCATGCGTCTTGCGGAACGTACAACGAAAAAATGTGATTTGCTATAATTTTTAAGTTTTGTTTTGTACAGCCGAATACCAGTGGGTGTTCGGCTGTTTGTTTTATACAGATTATCAAAAACATACGAATCCCCATTAATAGCGATAAAAGATTGAGCTATTTTTTCTTGCTATTAGGTGTGATTTAACATATATTTGCCTACAATCAAAAAATATGGTTCGCCAAGATGTCATAAACGAAATAAAAAACATTGCTCATTCGTGGAAAGACGATGTGCAGGTGATTTTGTATGGTTCGCAGGCTCGTGGCGATGCAACAGACGAAAGCGACATCGATTTACTGATCTTGGTAAACGATACGCACGTTTCTTTGTTACGTGAAAACGAATTAACAACACCTTTATACGAAATAGAACTACAATACGGCGTATCCATCAGTCCGTTGGTAATGACAAAAAAACAATGGGAACGACGCCCCATAAAAACACCTTTTTATATAAACGTAACCAATGAAGGCATTATATTATGAAAGAAACTCTTCCAGAAGAAAATAGAAACGATTTAATTCAATATCGGTTATCCAGGGCAACCGAAACATTGAAAGAAGCAGAACTTCTTCTCAACAGCGGTTTTTACAATGCGACCATAAATCGCCTATATTATGCTTGCTACTATGCAACAATCGCACTATTTCTTAAACACAATTTGGTCACCCACACGCATAGTGGAGCAAAAACTATGCTTGGTTTACAGTTTATAAAAACAGGTATTTTCCCTATTGAAATCGGTAAAACCTTTTCCACACTTTTTGAAAAACGGCAGACGGGCGATTACGATGATTTCTTTTTCTGCGACAAAGAAATGGCAGACGAATTGTATGCAGAAACCAATAAATATATTCAAACTCTTTCGGAATATATAAACAGAAAGCAATAGGGTTTTCATGAAAAATGAAAAACTATAAAATTGTCCTTCCGCATAAAAAATCCCAAAATTTTGGTAACTTTTCCCAAAATTTAGATACAATCATTTTGATGTGAAATGAATACTTTTGCTTTTGATAATTCAAAAAAGGATAATATGAAAAAATTAGTATTAATCGGTGCGTGTGTGGCTTTGTTGGCAAGCTGCTCGCAACAAAAACAAGAAAGAAATATGGATAATCAGAAACAAGAACTTGAATTGACACAGGAATGGGACAAAGTTTTCCCACAAAGCGAAAACGTTGACCACAAGAAAGTTACGTTTCGCAATCGTTACGGAATTGAATTGGCAGCCGATATGTACACGCCCAAAAACGCACAAGGCAAATTGGCGGCAATCGCCGTTTCGGGGCCGTTCGGAGCGGTGAAGGAACAAACCAGCGGACTTTACGCACAACACATGGCTGAACGGGGATTAATTACCCTTGCGTTCGACCCGTCGTTTACGGGCGAAAGTGGCGGAGAACCTCGTCGTATGGCCTCGCCCGACATCAACACCGAAGATTTCCTTGCGGCGGTTGACTTCCTGTCAGTTCAGGAAAATGTTGACGCTGAACGTATCGGAATCATTGGCGTTTGCGGCTGGGGCGGAATGGCAATCAACGCGGCCGCTCTCGACCCGAGAATCAAAGCGACGGTAGCATCAACAATGTACGATATGAGCAAAGTCAATGTTGAAGGATATTTTGGCAGCGAGAACACGCCCGAACAGCGTATGGAAAAACGCAAGGCAATTGCGGCTCAACGTACCGAAGACTTCCGCACGGGCAGTTACAAACGTGCCGGCGGCGTAATCGACCCGTTGCCCGACGACGCTCCGTGGTTTGTGAAGGATTATTACGATTATTACAAAACTCCGCGTGGCTACCACAAACGGAGCGGCAACTCCAACGACGGTTGGAATGTGACAGGTTGCCAGTCGTTCCTGAACCAGCCGTTGCTTTGCTACGCTCACGAGATTGCAACCCCTGTGCTGCTGATTCACGGCGAAAAAGCCCACAGCCGCTATTTCAGCGAATACGCATTTGAAAAAATGACGGGCAAAAAGTGCGACGGCAAAAGTATGAAAGACGGTAATAAAGAGATTATGATTATCCCCGATGCCGTCCACACCGACCTTTACGACGACAAAAACAACAAGATTCCATACGACAAAATCGAAGCGTTTTTCAAAGAGAATTTGAAGTAATTCTGCAATAACACGATGCTATTCTGTTACTTTTTTCATAAATGAAAACAGTAACCGATGTTGAGTTGAAAAAAGGGATTTCCTTGCGGAAATTCCTTAATTACAACTCTATGTTGCCTCTCGAAATTTATGAAAGAGTTTCTTTTTTGTTCTCATTATTCCACCCCATATCATTATAGATAAAAGTGGTCACATTGTTGAAATTATCAATGGTTGCGAGCCATTGGGGCATTTCAGCATTCATCCAACCAAGAACGGTGATTAGTTCTTCGTGCAAAGAAGTCACATATTTCAAATCCCAACAAATACTTTCGTGGTGAAAAATTCGATTTCGTAAACGTCGAAGCGAGTTACAAGGCGCAGAGACATTCTTACGTTTGCGGATTTGTTTAGGCATATAAGGGAATGCTTTTCGAAGTGATTTCCACAAAACTCGTTCATATTGGCTGTTAAGCAACGTTACCCAGAATCCAAAAGTCAATTCCGAAATAATTTTATTGGTAGTTACAACTTCCCCTCGATGGTGGATTTGCCGCTTTGCTTTATCAATATCGGAAATAAGTGGCTGTAATTCGGAAGTAGTGTAGAATAATTCAAACCAGTCTTCCATTCCTGCAAAGCCACGTAGTTCACGACTCAAAGCGTTACGAAGTGTGACTTCGAAGATGGACAGACTAACATACAAAGATTCGGCAAGTCGTAAATTTGACTTGTAGTGTTTTACAACTTGTGCGGCATCGCCATTGTTATAAGCAATATATTTGCTCAAACGTTGGGCAGAGAATGCGGCAAACATAATTTCTAATTCATTCATGGTATAAAAAATAAAACCCGGATTCTTCACCAACACTCTGTTTGGGAGAGGAATTACCGGGACTGCAATGCAAATATACTCTAATTTAGATAGAGGATGCAAGTATTTTTAGAAAATTTACAACTATTCAGGTGCAAATACTTAATAATCAAACTTTTTTTTATGCACTAAAAAAGGGACTTCCTTGCAGAAATCCCTTAATTGTGCATTGTGAATTATGCATTGTGCATTATTTCATCACCTTTACCATTTCGCCATCTACCACCACAAAATACACACCCGATTTGAGGTTTGCATTTGCGATTTTCTGACCTGAAACGGTTTCCACGAATGCTGGTGCTTCGTCGTTTACAAGGATTTGACCGTTTACGATTGTAATAGCCTTGGCATTGGAAATCTCAGAAATGGCAGTATTGGTATTATTGTTGTTATTATTATTATCTATAGGTTCTACCCTTGCTCTAAAAGATTTTTTTGAACCTACTGCAACAATACGTTTGATATCTGTATTACCATCATTCCATTCTACAAATCTATAACCTGGAGCTGGGACGACTTCCATTATATAATTTGGGCAATCAAGAGTTAACTGTATCGTACAACGTTCCTTATCATACCATACATCGGGTTGTCCAGACAACATATCGGCTATATTAGGCCATTTTTCTTTATATGTCTCTATGGCTTCGCAAGGGACAGACACTTTTTTTAGTCCACCATATGTGACCATTGACGAAGCGTCACATTCTTCGCATTCCTTTAGCTCATATGTTAAATCATATTCGTCATACACCCACTCATAGAAAACTGGTGGTTCCATTCCTTCAAAATAAATCGATATACCTTGACCAAACCCAATGTACTGAAAAGGATTAATTGAAGTAACACTACTTAATATAGTTACAGTTGCATCATTTATATCATCTGCAATACCCATCATCTCCTTACAATTCATCAAATTACAAGCTATTGTTATTGATTTCAGACCAGTTTTTTCAAAAGCCCCCCTTCCAATTGAGGTTACACTTTCTGGAATAGTAATGGAAGTTAAACTTGTACAACCCTTAAAAGCTCCCTCACCAATTGTCTCAACTCTGTTCATATTTACAGAAGTTAAGTTTTTACAGCCACCAAACGCACCCTCTCCAATTGAAGTTACACTTTCTGGAATGGTAATGGATGTCAGACTTATACAATTAGAGAATGCAGAAGAACTAATTTTCTCAACACTGTTTGGGATGGTTACGCTGGTCAAGCGAGTACAGTTTGCAAACGCACCATATCCAATTGAAGTTACACTGTTTGGAATAGTAATGGAAGTCAAACCTGTACAATCCTCAAAAGCCTCACGATCAATCGCTATCACAGAATATTTATAACCATTATTATTAACCAATGTATCAATTGTCGTCACACTTCCAGAATAATCGTTACTACTTACGTATGCGATGTATATGAAATCTTTCTTTTCAGCATCATATATACGCTGTAAACGATATTTTATTCCCTCTCTCTCCACATAATCATCTGCCCACACGCTACTTGCTACAAATAGCGTGAGAAAAAGTGTAAAAAGTTTTTTCATGGCTAAATTATAAAAATTCTACTTCTTTAACTTTACTTAAAAGATCCTCATCACACATATTATTTATTGGTTTGCCTTTATCGAAAGTGAAAACAGGAATATGCTTACACTTTTCTTTCCAGCATAAAACGATTTCCACATGAGGATTGTTTTTTTTATTTGACAAACTTTCTTTTTGAATGTCTAAAACAAGGAACTCAGAATTTAGTTGTCTTTTTTCTATTTGCGTCTTAGACAATTTTAATGCTTTTTCTACAATCGCTAATATTGCATTATCAACACCATCGGGTTCTGGAAATAATATATCATCCGGTCCTATTTCCTTTTTGATAACAGAGATATTATAGTCTTTTGTGATTTTACGAAAATAAATCACGCAATAACCATCAATTACAAGATACCTTACAATTCTTACACTGTCAATATCCAACAATTTCGCTTCTTTAAAATTATTTTCTTCCATGTTTTTATAATTTTTAGGTTTTCAGCAAAACTAACTATAACTAATTGATTATCAAAGGAAAGTGCGTATGTAATATCCCGACAGAACTGTCGGTAATTTCCCTACACTTTTTCCTGCAAATTGCGTTGCATTTCGTGTTGCAAATCAGTAAAGAAGTTGTGGTTCAACATTTTGCAAATGCGCGAAAGTTGCTCTATGTCAATGGTGGGGCGGCTAAATATGTCGTAGGCAGTGCTTCGGTTGCACGGCAAGGTTTTGGCAAACCACACTACCGTGCGTCCTTGCCGTTTCAGTTCATTATATATTGCGTTCCCTATGTGCATAAAAAAGGCGTCAATTGTTCGTTTATTGCTTACTATTCTGAAGGTATCGCCAAACACCTGTCTCGGATAAGCACGAATCAATCCACGCCAATGCGTGAACTTCAATCGACTTTCCTCTCCGAGACTTAAAATTGGCGATTTTTCAGAATAGAGATTAAAATCTAAAGCTCAATATGTTACTTCAAATCTTTCTGTTTCTTGTTTTTACATTAAAGTTTTATATCTTGTTTATATTATAAAAATTCCCAATGACCACCACTAGTATTGCCAAAATGCTTTATAACACCTTTCTGCTGTAAAACAGCAAGGTCTCTTTCAATAGTTCGTTGAACCACCGACAAAACTTCCGACATTTGTTTTGCAGATGCATTGGGATTTTCTTTCAAAATATGGCATATTTTATTTTGTCTATCAGTGAGTTGCACTTCCGACAAACTACCGACATCACTTCCGACATTTTTTACTTTCGAATCCATTTTCTGAGAACGTTCTACTTCCTCGTTTACCTCTTCGTCGTTTTCTGGAATCCAATGATACGGTACAATCATACGTACGTAATTGTTGCCGAACTCGAAATTTTCACGTCCATAGGTACGCATAATGCGGTTCATCCCCGAGCCAAGCGATTCTACCATTTCTACATCACGGAACACACGCATAAGTTCCCTGTTACGAGGCAAACTCACACCATTGAAAAAATCATCTTTCGTCAAACCTAACGGAATCCTGCCTATGGAAGTGATTTCTAAACGGTCGGAAAAAAGTTCAATCTTCGATGGTGCTCCATAAATATAATCGTTATGGACAACAGCATTTATTACAGCTTCTCTTACGGATAACCTGTCCCATTGCGGTGTGTCTATACGCCTTGTCGGTGTAATTTTCGATGACACTTTGTTTTCCACATCAAGTTTGTCAAGCACTTTCCTTGTGGCAGTAATCAGGCAGCAATAGCCGTACTCGTTGTTTGAAATAAGGTCGTAACGGTCTGTGCCTGCATATTTTGCCAATTTCATAGAATTACCATTCTCATCGGCGAGTAGATATGCCACATAATTGTATTTCCCGTCGTCAGTCATCAAATCAAGTGAACGGATAAAATTATCGTTGAGTTGAAACCCTTTTTCGGTGTAGTATATTTTTAGCTGAACAAAAGTCAAATCCTGTCGCGGCGAAACTACATTTTTGAGTGTGTTGTGCACTTTTCGGGAAAAAAGGTCTTCGATCTGCTCGTTGGTCATAGGTTCGGCTGCCGTACCAACACGCATAAAACATCCCTTCTCCGACAGACCATAACGAGTTTTGTAATAAGGTTTATCGCTTCCACTGGCGATAAAAATCTTAATGACAGAAATATTGTCGATTTCTTCGACCTTGACATCAAACAACCCCATGGGCGATGGAGATATTCCTGTACGAATGCGGTCCTTGATTTTAAGCATATCCCCATCTATGTCCTTCACGCCGACAGGGAGCCCGTCATCATCAATACCAATATAAATCATTCCTCCTTCATGGTAATTGAGAAAGGCCACAACCTCCTTCTCCAAATCAAGGTCGGGAGTCAGTTCTCGTTTAAATTCTATGCGGTTTGTTTCTATCATTATGGGTGTTTAAGTTGAATTTTATTTCAAATCGTTGTTTTTATTTTACGTTTATACTTTTGCAAATATAGAAATTTTGGGAAAAGTGGAATAAATCTTATAGTGTGTTTCTATATAAAACAAGCCCCCAAATAAATAATGAAATGTCACACTCCACACAAAACAACGGACATTTGAAGATGGCATTGAGCATTAAAATGTAACCCTCAATTTTGGTAATTCTTTCCGAAATCCGTCCATCGGCATATTTTGGCATTTTGCCGTATATTTGCAAAAACAAAGAAAATGAACGAAATACATTTCGACACTGTTCAGCAGTTTAACGATTTCTACGGTTTTGAAACCCTACATCCGCTTGTGAGCGTGGTTCGCTACGACAAGCAAACGCCCATTGACGAATGCTTGGTTCACTATGGTGTGTATGCTCTGTTTCTGAAGGAAAACAAGGGCTGCAAACTTTCGTATGGCCGCACAAAATATGACTTCGACGAAATGACTGTGACTTCATTCGCCCCTGGACAAGCAATCCACATTGAACCGAATCCCGAAGTGCCAAATCCAAAATGGACGGCATTGCTCTTCCATCCCGATTTTCTAGCTCGCACGCAGTTGGGACGGCAAATTTCGCGATATGAGTTTTTCTCCTACTCAAGCAACGAGGCACTGCATCTTTCCACAAGCGAAATCGAGATTTTCCGTAGCGTGCTGGCTATGATTCAGCAGGAACTGCAACACGCAATCGACAAGCACAGCCGCGAACTGATTGTTTCCAATATAGAACTGCTGCTGAACTACTGCCTGCGTTTCTACGACCGCCAGTTCATCACCCGTGAGGAAATCAACCACGTGACGGTACAGAAATTTGAATCGCTGCTGAACGACTATATCGACAATCACGCCGAAACCCAAGGCATCCCGACGGTGGCATATTTTGCCGAAAAATGCAACCTCACAGCTGGCTATTTCGGAGAATTGG
The DNA here is from genome assembly GCA_017516865.1 of Bacteroidales bacterium. Classification (GTDB taxonomy): domain Bacteria; phylum Bacteroidota; class Bacteroidia; order Bacteroidales; family UBA1715; genus UBA1715. The sequence continues at coordinate 39,138 of JAFXAU010000003.1, read as the reverse complement.
TAAAAGTGGAAACAGGCAAGACAGCACAAGATTTCATTGCCGACCACATTGTAAACCGTGCCAAGGAACTGCTCAACAGTCAGACGCTCAGCATAGCTCAAGTAAGCGACCGACTGGGATTCGGCTATCCACAACATTTTGTCCGCTTCTTCAAACGAAAAACAGGAAAAACGCCTACGGAATACAGGGCGGCTTAAATAACAAACGGAGGAAAAATGTACAGTTTAAATCACAAAGTAACCATAAGTACCTGCAACAGCGAAGGGCGACTAAAACTTTATTCCGCTCTCCAAATGATGCAGGACTGTTCCGAACTGTGGATAGACAGCGAGCCGGGCATAAAACAATATTTTGCCGACCAAAATATGACTCAGGTGCTGGCATTCCGTCAGGTGGAAATTATGCGTGTGCCGCAATACAAGGAGAATCTCACGGTAACAACGTCGGTTTACGACATGAAACCAATGTTCGGCTATCGCAACACGTTTATTTACGACTCCGACGGAAATCCCTGCTACAAAACGTGGAGTCTGGGAGCTTTTATCGACAAGGCAACGGGGCGGCTAAAACGTATTGACGCGGCAACGCTCGAAACAATGGCTTTGGATTCGCAATTGGAAATGGATTACAAAGAACACCGAATTGTGTTGCCCAAGGACGGCGGCGTGAAATACGACGCTATTCCCGTGATGAAATCCGACATCGACTACAACCGACACGTGAACAATGCGAATTACATCCGCATGGCAATGGAACTTCTTCCAGATAATTTTAATGTGAAAAGTCTTCGGGTGGAATATAAAATCGCAACAAAATATGGCGAAGTGCTAATCCCTACGGTTTTTACCACAGACGATGTCGTAACGGTTTCACTGTCGGTAAACGACAAGGTAAGCGCTATAGTTGAATTTAGTTGTAAATAAAATTCTCTTAGTTATGAGATATTTTTCTTTTTTGTTGATTTTAATTCTATGTACTTGTTGTTCAAGGAATAACAAAGTCTATGCGGAACAAATTGGCAGGACGCTGGTGGCATATTATAGTTATACCGGCAATGTACGTTCCATTGTTGATGAACTTACCAAGCAGATTTCTGCCGACGTGGTGGAAATCAAGCCAGCCGAAGAAGGTCTCAAATACGAGGAAATTTACATTCAAAACGGCGAGAAACGTTTGAATCTTAACTAACACGCATTATCAAGTCCGAAAAAAATGAGCGATTATTTTGACAATTATTTCAAAGATATGCACGCAACCGACAGGCAAGGCATTCATTCCTGTCCCGACTTGATAGACTGCATTCAGCAAATTGGATTTCTGCCGTTGCTCGAAAGCGGCGTGCAAGGTTTTTGCGCAGAAGGGATGATGGCGGAAGAATGTCGTTTCATCCAGTTCGACGACGGCAGTTGGGAATGGCCCTTGTGGACGTGGAAAGGCACGGCAATCAAAGAAGGCAACTGCGTTTACGGCAAATTTTTCAACGGCAAGGCAGGATTCATCAGTCTTGATTGGTGGCTCGACTTCTACAATTGGCGACGTAGCAAAAATCCCCAATTGGAACCTGGCAGCATAGAAGAAGCCATAGTTCTGACGCTTCAAGAACAAGGAAGCATGATAGCCCGTGAACTGCGGGCGGCCTGCGGTTTCACTGGTCCCAAAATGCGTGGCAAATTCGACGCATACGTCAACCGACTACAAATGTCGTGTTACTTGGTCACCGAGGATTTTGTCTATCCAACCGACAAACACGGACGGGAATATGGATTCGGCTGGTCGCTGCTCACAACCCCCGAACGATTATTGGGACGTTCAGCCTGTCTATGCCAACGCTCCCCCGAAGAATCATATCAACGTATGGCCGAACATCTACACGAATTGTTGCCGCAAGCGACTGAGAAACAAATCAATAAAATGTTGAAGTGACTTTTTCGTCAAACTACAATTCAAGTTTGTAATACACGCATTCCGCATCACGATAAAACTCGGTGGCACCCCAGCGTTGCCAATACTGATGAGTTTTGAGGCGATGAAGCACGGGAATGAAGATGAAATCGTAGCAAGATTTCAACTCTGGCAGTATGGAATTGAACATATCGTAGTTCAAACGTGAACCGCGATATGGTTCGGCAACAATGAACGAAAACACAGCCGTGTAGCGACGTGCATTAAGACTTGCAAGCACATCGGGAGCGTCAACGGCTATGTGCGAAGACTCTTCCTCTATGCGGTAATCGCTCATATTCAGCAATCCCACGACATTTCCGTCGGCATCCACGGCTTTCACGCTCAGCGGCCAGTTGAAATGCAAGTCGCGCACCCACGATTCCACCTCTTGACGGTCGAAACCGTATTGGCGAACCATCCAGTCAACCGTCAACTGTGCGTCGTCGGCTGTCATTCGCTTTAAGACATAGGACTTGTTAATTTTTACGGTATTGTAGGTCAGCAAAATTTCGGGATGGTACGACAATTTGGACTGCCGAAGCCCCGCAAGTCCCATATCTTCTTCACGATTTACATAAATGTATTGCTCGGGCAAATGTTCGGCAAATTGCTGATTGACAATGGCAAAAGCTCCCTCTACGTGACGGTCGGCTTTTTCAACGCACACGTCGAAAGTGTCGGTCGTCACAGCGGCACCATAGGTGAATGCCACCATTCGTCCGTCAACAAAAATGCTTCCTCCTATCATTTCCAACTCGTCCCAAATGGCAAAAACCGTCTCCATTACGCGATGCTCGGCATCAATGGTCACACTTTCCTCTTTCTCTTCCTGCCATATTTCCGTGAGTCGGCGACATTCATCGAAAAGTTCGGGAGTGAGCGGACGATATTCAAAGTCGGGATGTTCCGCACGGAAACGGTTGACGTGATTACGCTTGGCGCTGAGTTTTTTACCTCGGAGCGTGGCGAGATTTGTCCGAAGATATATATAATCGTATTGATTACGACAGGGTTCGGACTTAATCACACATTTCGTATTAAACGTATTGACAGTTTGCAACTGCGAATCTTCAAGACCGATGAGCATGAGATTTTCACCGCTGTCCTTATATAAAGCCGTCAGCAGTTCAGGTTGCAAATCACCCTCCACGCAGACCATATATGCCCGTTTCCCCTCGAAGTTGAAGCGAAGCACCACGGCATCTTTCCACACGCACACTTCGGTGTGGAACCAAAACTGCCAACCCACGAGATTGGCAAACGTGTAGTTGCAATTACGTCGTCCTGCCTTAATCGACACCGCCTGCACCGTCTTACGGTCGGAAATTGTCAACGGATGAAAACTCAGCATTCTTATGATTCTAAAATCCTTGCGAAAATATCAAAATGTTTGATATTTAGAATCAAATAATCCCCCTTTCTATTTCTTGTTGCCAAACAGTTTTATCCTTGTAATAGACTTCCACATCCTGTTCCTTTCCCTCTATCTGAAAGATTAGGAACTCAGCTGTGCTATTCGTATTTCTCTTCGATTTGCCATATTCTATTGCTTATATATATACTAGCTGATTAGTATTCGCAAGATTACAATTTCCCAGATTGTTAGATAATAGAATCTTCAACGATTTCCCAATAGCCATTTCTTTTACCATTCACTCTACGTAGAATGTTCTTCTCTCGCAACACTATGGTAATTGATTTGACGGTTCGCTCAGACTTTCCAATTTCAGCAGCAATCTCCTTTTGGGTAGCAGATGGATTCTTTTGCACTATGCGGAGTAGAGCGACTTCTTCCAAAGTGCAATTTTTGCACTTTTGGGGTAATTCTTCGCCAGTTTTTGCACTTTGAACTTCGTGATTTGCACTTTGGGATATGGTTTCGTTCTCAACATTGTTCCAATCAACGTGCATAATCCTATTCCTAAGATCATGTTCCTCTCCAAGTAGCATACTACGAAAGAACCGCTCCAAGTACTCTGTCGTTTCTGTGATGCCATTTGTCAAATCACTATAGTTGGCACGAACGAGCGCATTTCGGAAATACCATGAGTTCTCAGCAAAGACATCATTGACCACATTGAATCCCAATGTGCGTAAATACTTTATCATAAATACGGCAGTCGTTCGTGTGTTACCTTCGCAAAACGCATGAACTTGCCATAGATTAGCACAGAAACGGGTTAGATGACGAATGGCTTCATCAATATTCATGTTTGCATAACTGAACTCACGTTCCTGCCCCATATCGTAATTCAATGTATCGCTGATAGTATCTGCACTGGCATAATACACAGTCTTGCCGCCAAGTACCCACTCGTTCTTCGTAATATTATAGTCACGAATGCGACCAGCTAACTTATAGATGCCGTCAAACAAGCGACGATGTATAGAAATCAACTGAGCAGGAGTAAACGAAAAGGTTTTTTCCTCTATCAGTTCAGTTATACGTGCAGCCACCTTGTCCGCCTCTTCTGTTCGGTCTTTCTCTATAACCTTTCGTCCAGATGCAGACTTGTAGTATGAGTCAATAAGTTGCTTTGCCTCAATGATACTGATGTCCCCCTCGATATGCCGTTTGGCAGTATCAAGCAGATATTCAGAAGTCTGGAGCCTATCAACCTGTTGAAGCCCTATAGCAACCTTCCAAGCTTCGCTACGCTCACGCTTCTGTGGTTCGCCTTGGCGAATGTATTCATCCAATCCAAGAATCGTATATTTCTGTTCGTCGCTCATATGTCGTTTTTATTAAATCATTGTTAGCACCTATTATATGAGTTCCACCATTCCTTGCCATCGGCATCAACCTCTCTTAACTGTTCGAAAGGAGATTGGAGTTCGGGGATGTTGTTCGTATCTTGTTTTATAATAGCCATACTTTTGTAAATTGATTACTCCTCGTCTTCTCCCTCTTGATCTGAACGGAATTCAAAAACGAGTTCGGATGCAGGGATATTACACTCCTCAAACATGCCATGAAGAATATTAATCTTGGTGGCAGTACTGTTGTCTGTCCATACGTACATCCCTGGTGCAAGCTCGCGCCTCCACTCTTCAGGAGTGGTTGAGAAACTGCACTTTTCGTTTGCACAAAGCCATTCAATAGTTGAACGCTTCTCCAGTAGGATGTGTCCACAAACCTGAATGAGCATTTCCTTCCAAGTGTTAACAGTATATCTAACCCCATGAAGCATATATGCTTGCAGCTTCTTGCCTGTGAACTCATAGTCTTCATCATCAAGCGATGCAGATTCTGCTTCACGTCTCAGTGGCTCAAAAGTCGTAGTTGGCATGGGCCAGAGGCGCATAAACACATTCTGAAGTTCTTTCTGACGTGCTTTCAATTCCGTTTCCGTCCATTGTTCGCACGATTTTACAGAGTTATTCAGACGGAATGCACTATCCTTGAATCCCTTCTCCATGTCTCTCTTCTCAATAAACGTGAGATTGCTATATTGAGAATTATATCCAGTAAGCGTAAGGTTTGCCATTGTGTGCAGATACTGCTCATGAATTCTTTCCCAATCTTCGCCTAAAGCCGTTTTCCACTTATCCGACAGAGTTTGGGGCATGATATGTTCTATGGTGATATTTTTCTCTGTCAGCTCCTTCACCACATCATGCCGCTCATTGTTATCTTGGTTCTCCATACGTTCCAAGATAAACATGCGGGCATTAGCTGGCATCTTATATACCTGACGAGTTTTAAAGTCACCCCTTACCTCTTCATCAGAAGGAAAGACAGAAGAACGCCCCTTCTTCAACAAGACATAAGTTAGTACATCTATATACGAAGGTGCAGTATCATCACCTGCTTTATTGACATGATTCAACACATCTCTATGGAGCGTTGCAAACACCTTATTCAAAGCATTTGATGGGAGATTACAGATGATTCTGCGTGCCCAATATGCTTCTATCACATCAAGTACACGATAAATCTCGTTTTCCGCCAATCCCACTTTTGATGCATAGTCGAAGAAAGCCATAAAGAATGGATAAGCAATAGTAGAATCCAGCGTTCTTAGCTGATTCAACTTCCTATTCAGTTTATCTGTACCTATCGTTGCACTATCCACTTGGCTATAGATCTTGGCATAGTGATGCATATCTTCCAAGAGCGTAGCCCTGTCAATACTTATATTTTCGGCATACTCTTTAAAGATAAAGTATATCTTATCAATACGTCCTATCTTTCCTTGCTTCATGGTAAGGTAATCGCGTACGAACGAGGACGGATCATACTTCGTGTACTCTTCAATAGGATTCCAATATCGAGTATACAAGTCATCCTGAGCTTCTGGATCTAACGACATCAGCAAGTAATTACGTATCTTGTCTGCCTCACTCAAATCAAGACCTGTAGAGTTCAGGCTCTCAAATATCAACTGTGGGTCATCATCTTCGTCAAGACGAATATTGATGACTTCCAGTTTCTTGATGGTCTCAAAAAGTTCGTCAATAGTCAAGCCACAATGAATAATCTTATCATAGAAGAAATCATAGTTGCGAGTAACATTTGACTCTTTGATGTATTGCTCTTTGGGCTTATACAGCAAAGCATCAAAAGCCTGCATATCTTTCTTGATAGGTTTCAGTTTCACCTTTCGTTCATCTTCTTGATATTCATCCACCAGATAACGCTTGAAGATTTTCTCTACAAGTTTTGCATCAGTTGCTTCAATCTGTCCTTCTTTCTTAGCATTTACCATCGCAATGAGCAACAACGAAACAGTAGTAATTCGTTGTTGACCATCAATGATGAATCTGTCTTCAGTTCCAGACTGTATGCTTGACACAATGCTGCCAAAGAAGTGACTTCTGCGGTCACTATAGTGCAGTTTCATCAAGTCCTGAAACAACTGTTCGCAGTTCTCTTCTTTCCAGTCGTAGTTACGCTGATAAAGAGGTATGATGAATCGTTTATCAGATCCATCAAAAAACTTAATTAGTGGTTGTGCGTCACCTTTCATGATTAGAATACGGATTTGATGTAATTGATTAATTCAACATTATTACAACTTGGAATCTCCAGCGCTCGACCTCCTTTGAAACCATGTTTACACAACTCTTGTTCAGAAAGATGAGCACCATCATACTCTTCGAGTAATTCAAGCTTGTAAGTAATATCATTTGGAGGCGTTTCCACCCAATATGCCTGATCTTCACGTTTGCAGTTTTCTGCAGTTACTACCATCTTGAAACGCACACATCGTTCATCGGACATAAACAGGTACACAACATCTCCAATGGTGAAACGTGCTCTTCCCATTCTCCAACTGATGAAACCAAGACTCAGGATTGCATCAGCATGACGACACCTTTTTCTATTGGCAAAGGCAAGCCAAGTACGATTAGATATTGTCACTTTCTCTTTGTGTTTTATGAAATTTTAAATAGTTTCAACAATTCATCAAGGAAATTTTCATATAGGTCAAATTCACTATCCTCTATTTTATTGTTGCGTAGCTGTTTTGTTATTTTCTTTTTGACACTATCCGGAACTTTGTCAAAACGTTTCATTTGGTAATATCTCGGTTCTTCTTCGACATGGGGAAGTTGTATATCTCTATATACTGAATGAGGATAAAAATCTTCTATATAAAAGTCATTTGATGTATTATCGACAGGGTACTTCTCGTGATAAAATAATGTATGTACAGACTCGATTCTTAGATTGTTTATAGCTTTTGATCCATCTCGTCCTGCGGTATCATAATCAAACACAAACACAACTGATTTGTAAAAACTAATATTTGATGCAATAACAGAATTACAAAACTCTTCTGCATTCTCTGCACCTCCTTCAAATACAAGTGGGATATGTTCCAAGATTTTATATTTGGGGTTTTTTCTTGCCCATACCTCAATAGCTTTGTTGATGTGTAAAATATCACCAGGTCCTTCTGTAACAATTAAATATGGTGATGCAGATACAATGGCCCCTTCCATAACCCCAAGTGCCCCTCCTGATATATCATTAATTGCTTGAGCTATAGCAATGTCCTGTTGCTGACCTTCTTTCATAAAAACTATATTATCCCGTTTTAGAATATCTACAAACACAGGTGAGTGTGTAGTGAGAATAGTCTGACCTTCAAAAGATTTTATTGCATTGAAAAGTTCCTTTTTACGTGATATATGCGTATGCGCATCTGGTTCGTCAAGCAAAACTAATGCATTCTTATTACCAAGAATCTTAGTAATAAACTCTATTAATATTAGTTTTTTCTCGCCTTCGCTTAAAGCCTCCAATCCTACAATTGTGCCATTTGATAGCTCTAATTTAAAATCAATATTTTTTAGTAGTTTGTTTTCTTTTGACGTGAAGGCTGCAAATAAGAAGAGGAAAAATTTATCATCTTCACCGTATAGTGTATTTGATCTTTCTTTCAGTTCTTCTAACGACAGAGTAATTTTTGCTGAAACTTTTTTACGCCTTTCTTTTACAATTATAATACCATTGTCATTATCATTGTCAAGTTCTGACATCTTATACAAGTCATCAACTGCGAAAATTGCCTGCAAAAGTTGGCGAGGTTCATTATCTTTCCAATTTTTAGCAATTTCGAAATCAATCTCAAAAGTAATAGATTGAACGCTTTTTATTCCTAATTGAGTACTACAAAAATCAGCGATATCGGTTCTAACAGAATGATCTGTAAAATATAGTGATAATAGGCACAAATCCCAATAGTACTTATTAATATACACCATTGGCAATGTTGGTAACTCATCTTGTGCTTTCAGTTGTTTTGTAAATTTATCGTAGCTGGTTTTATAGCACTTATTGAATAGGCGCAAATCTTCGCCACTATAATTAGCGATAATCCTTGATGGCAGAAACTGAGCCTTTAGGTCATCAATAGTTTTACTTACACCGTTTACTGTGCCACTCAAGGAGCCTGCGGAATTTGTCAATACAATATTGTCGGCATCAATTGTGTAATCTATTAGGTATTCAAAATCTGTAGGAATCCCATTAAATGCTGAATTAAATATATACGAAATTACTTCAAGCAAATTACTTTTACCAGAGCCGTTCTCTCCAACCAAAGCTATTATGCCCTGATTAGCAGAGAAATTAAAATATTGTTCTTGGATATTTTTATATCCTTTTATATTAAGAGTTTTAAGTTTCATATCATTCAAATATTCTTTGTTCAAATTCTTTGTAAGCAGTAGATATTAATTCTGTAGATAAAGCCTTTAGCTGTTCTTGTTTGTCTTTTAATGATTTAACATAATCTATCAACTGCATTTGTTTACTTATAGGTGGAACTACAATATCGTAGTTCTTTATCTTTTCTGCATTCAAATTTGGTTGATTATTACCAGAGGCCATTGAACGTATATCATCGTATCGAAATTGCAGATAATACCACAAGTAGTCTGTCAGAACCATTGAATTATTAATGCCATACAATACAGCACATGCTTGGTTCGTAGCCGCATCTATTCCAAGTTTTGCAGTTCGTCCTCTTGTTTCACCTTGCCCATACATAGCCATAATTAAGGAACCTTTCGGAAATAATTTAGCACTACTATTAGCAATAGCTTCTTGTGTAATTTTTTCCTCAGTATCAAGAATTATATTATTTAGGACTTCACCTGTTTTTATCCAAGGAATATTACCATCATAATATTTTTTTGTTGTTCTTGATGGAGTACCTCCGCTACCAACTTTACATAGAGCCTTTACTTTATATATCGGATAATCGGAAGAAATTTTGTTTTTTGCTTCTTTATTAAATTCAACGCCCCATTCTATAAGTTTAGCTAGTTGCACGAACATTAGATGTCCGGGCTTTTCTGTTTGTGACTTACTGTCTTTTATACCAAGATTTTCTTGTAGATAAATTGAAATCTTATAGGGTATAGATTGCAATTCTTTCACTTTTTGTTTTGACCTTTGAATTTTATTATTATATTCTTTCAAAATCACTTCCTGTTCCTCCATGCTTGGCAGAGGAATCTGCTGATTAAGGAAAGCATCAATATCAATGCGCTTACGATTGGTTGTACCACTACTACATTTACGAGCAAACTCTACAAACTTTTCAGTTGTAGACACAAGAACCAAAAACTGAGGGATTATCATTGATGTGTCTACATCAAAAACAGGGAAGTCATTAGTTACTATGGCACCTTCTAATTCTGCTGGAACTATACCATAGGCTCCGTTACGTGCATCAATCTTTGACATGATAAACTGTCCGGCATGAACAACATGCTGACGCTTAGTACCAATTTTAGAACCTAAAATGGTTTCGCCATTGTTTCTCGGAACAACACCTCCATTATTGATTTTGATGGTTACTTGCTTGTATTCAACATCATCTTCGACTTCAATGATGTCTTTGCTTTTAACGAGAAACGCCCCAATCCTTGCCATTGGGTATTTCTTGGTAAATCCAAGATCTTCATCATCAGCATACTGGACACTCCAATTGGGAATGTCCTTATAGTTTGCAAGATGTAGAAACTTATATGTCATCTTTACCATATCATGCTAATCTTTACCATAAAACACCTCGGGTTCGCAGACTATACCATCGACCTCTTGTATACGGGTCATCTTGCCATCATTATATTGATATGATGTATTCGCATGTCGTTTATTCCAAAGATTATTTTCCTTGCGATATTTAGTAAACTCTTCTAATAGAGGCTCCAAATCGTTTTCAATCTTAATACCAATAGAGTTGATGCCCGCACGTTTGATATCAGCGATTGGAATTACATAATCAAAACGCTGCTTGACAAGTATTTTTGTTTCCTGATCAATCGCTGCTTCAATTTCTTTTTTCCTTGCTCGAAGAGTCTTCTTCTCTGCAGCAGGCAATGCCTCCTTTCCTCTTTTAGCCAAATCATTTTCTATCGAAGTTAATTCCTCGATATATTTGTCTTGGACTTCTGCGAATGCTTTAACTTTTATACCATTGTATTGCGCCTGTTCTTCTTCCGTAAAACGTTTGAAGAACATGAGACTTGGTTTAACTGTTGCACCAGCTGCCATGAATACATCTTGTGGAATAGAAACAATTAGTAGTATCTTTGCTCTACCTTCAAAGTATTCCCGTACATTCTGCAGATTGGTATTGTTCAGCACACCTTCTGGCAAAACGATGCCTAAACGTCCTCCAGGCTTAAGCAAATTCAAACAGCGATCTATAAATAGAACCTCTGTGAGACCACTCATCTTACCAACTCCAAATTGGTCAAGAAGTGATTCGCCTATATGGTCATTCACCTGCCTAAGAGCAGTAAGGTATTCTTCGCCATATCGCTTGACATAAGCTTTTATCTTAGCTTCGTCAGTGAACTTATCTGCTTCTGAAATCTTAATGTCTTTATCTACACGAGCACCAAATGGAGGATTAGTAAGGATTACATCAAATCTACCATCCCAAATGCCATTGACATTCAGAAGTCCGTCATGATGATGTACTCCACCATGACCATCACCATGCATAATCATATTCATCTTAGCAGTACGTGCCATACGCGGATTAGCATCGGTACCATAAATGCAATCAAAAGACAAACTACGTAATCTACCTTTCGCATTATTGACATCGACTTCGAAGTTCATTTTAGCGAAGGCATCAGATACTTTGGCATCAATAGCTTCTTGCTCTTTGGGTTTCAGATCATCATAATTTTCAGGAATGAGTTGCTTTTTTACCTCTTCTTTACGTTGTTCTAATTCGGATTCAATCTGCTCACGTACATATTCAAAAGCTCGAATCAAGAAGCCTCCACTGCCACAGCATGGGTCACAAATATATTCACCCTCCTGAGGATCAAGGACTGACACCATAAACTCAACAATGGTTCGTGGCGTAAAAAATTGGCCTAATTCTCCACGGAATGTACGTCCCAAGAATTTCTCAAATGCAATACCCTTGACATCATCAGATGTCGTAGAGAGATTATAGACCTGAAGCTCCTCAACAATCTTTTCGAAACTTGTCTCTCGAATTCGGATAGTCTCATTTGGATCGAACAGATTGTCTTTGGAAAAATCTTCCTTGGTTTTCTCAAACAAGAATTGATAAAACTCTGGAGCATCTTTTGACTTCATGCTGTTATAAGCATCTTTAAGCTTTACAAATGCATCCTTTGAGAAAATTTGAGTGCCAGTATTATCACGCTCATAGCGAATCTTAATAAAAAGAATTTTACTAATCTCGTCAAAAGCCGCTTCTGGAGATAGTTTGTCGTTATTTCGGATGATATTATGGCACTTGTAAAGTAGGCGAGAGAATTCGTCTCTGGTAAATGCTTTCGTCTGGTTTAACAATTCCTTCACCTTCTTTTCATCTGTTGCCATCTCTGCGGTAGGAATGTCAACTATCTCTTCAAGTTTCTTAGGGAGTTCTCCTTTTACGACTTTAAAGACACGAGTTTCCTTTAGGTTGGTGGTAACAAAGAAATCCGCACCAGCCCATGCAGCATAGTTATAGCCTTGATAGTAATCCTCCTTTCGGATAGTAACGCTTTCCGCTTTACATTCAACCACTATAAAGGCACTTTTACTGTCTGTTTTATCTTTAGCCGATTTCCAAATAACAATATCTGCACGTGCAGCACCTTGGCCTCGTTGAGAGTTCGTTACTTTCAACTCCTGATCCATTTGCTTTAAGTCATAGCCATAGCTATCCACCAATCGACATATGTACCTTTGGCGCACTTCCTCTTCTGGCTTTACGACTAGCCATTTATCTTTAAGAGGAGCATATATCTTGTTTTCTTTAATTTGTACTTCCATATTGTTATTTATGCATTTGCCTTGTTTATTTGATTCTACTTCTTTGGCTTTTCTATCACCATATACTTAGCACCACATTTAACAAGTGTGTAACAAGATTTGAACTTAAATAGCAGTAGAAATGTCATCTCAATTTTGTTGTTGAATTTTGAAATGAGTCGTTGTATATCTCCACCAACTTGGTGGAGTTTTATTACGCCTTGATTAACAGCGAACTGCAATTCTCCAACAACTTGTTGGAGTTTTAATCTCATTAATTCTGCACCAACTTGGTGCATTTTTTCTGCATCATTTACTGAAACAAGCCGTTTCAGTTTTCTCACATTCTCGACATAGAATAGATAGCGACTCTTAATGTCCGCTATCCAATCTGCATAGTCTGCATCAATGTGAATGTCGTGCGACTTCACGATATATGCTTCTGCCTGTGACAGTATGTCTTTATTTTCTTGCGTCATTTATTAAAGTTATGTGATTCAACTTTATTCTATTTTTAAGTTCTATGCAAATATATTGACATTTTTTGAAAAAATAAAACATTTCAGCGGCTGGAATTCAACTATAATACCTATTAATACGAACATTCGTTCTATTTCGGTTGCAAACTCTTTCTGTATTCCTGCGGCGACATTCCCAACTGCTTCTTGCAATAACGGCTGAAGTACCGCTGATTATTTTTCGGCAAAACCGAAATAAGGGTAATTCTTCCCGAAATAAATGTTTCTGCAAGAAAAAAGTGTGTCGTATTTTTGCATAGTGATAAATGTTTAAATGTAATTTTATGAATATCAAACAAATTATTCCACTCGCAATCCTTACCGTACTGTCGGCTTGCGGAAATAGTAAACAATCAGAATCTAAGGATATGAACACATTGACATTCAACGAGAAACAGGCGGCTTGTATGTCGGCCATCGCCTGCTATGAGGCACAGGGCGACCTTGTGTCGCTCGAATCGGCCATTCACAATGGTTTGGAAGCCGATTTGACAGTAAGTCAGATTAAAGAAGCGCTTTCGCAACTCTATGCCTACACGGGCTTTCCGCGTTCGCTCAATGCGCTGGGCGTGCTGCAGCGTGTGGTGGGCGACAGGCAAGCGAAGGGTGTGAAAGTGCTGGCGGGCAACGAGGCATCGGCTCTGCCAAAGGATTACGACGCACTGAAACAGGGCACCGAGGTGCAGACCCAACTGTCGGGACAGCCGTTCAACTACGATTTCTGCCCTGCCGAGGATTATTACCTGAAGGCACATCTGTTCGGCGACATTTTTGCCCGCGACGTTCTCACCCACGCCGACCGTGAGTTGGTTACGGTGAGCGCCCTTGCTGGACTGGAAGGCGTTGAGCCACAACTGAATGCGCACGTTCGTGGGGCACGCAATATGGGTGTTACCGACGAGCAACTGCAACAGATTCCTGTGGCGTTGGCGGCGAATTGTTGCAATGCGGCCGCATCGAGGGCGTTGAAGGCCGTGAATGCGGTTTTGGGCGTTGAGGTCAACAGCCGCAGCGAGTACGACCAAGTTGACCTGAAATCGTATTGGCGTCGTGGCAACCCGAACGACGCTTACGCACAATACTTCACGGGGCGCAGTTACGTGTCGCCTTACGGCGAAAGTGTTATGAATGTGACATTTGAGCCTGGCTGCCGCAACAACTGGCACGTGCATCACGGTGCCGTTCAGGTGCTGATATGCGTCTATGGTCACGGCTGGTATCAGGAATGGGGCAAGCCTGCGGTGGAACTCAAGGAAGGCGTGGTGATTGAGGTGCCCGAAGGCGTGAAACACTGGCACGGTGCCGCCAAAGGCTCGTGGCTGCAACACTTGACATATCACAAAAACCTGCAACCCAACCCGACCAACGAGTGGCTGGAAGCGGTGAGCGAGGAAGAGTATAACAAACTGAAATAAAACAAATTATGAAAATCAAATTATTACTGACGGCCTTGCTGATAAGTACATTTTGCAATGGTCAAACAACTAAAAATCAAAACAATATGGGCAAATCAATCGTAATTTTCTTTTCCCACGCGGGCGACAACTACTCGGTGGGTAACGTCAAGGTTGGCAACACGAAAATTGTAGCTGACTACATTTCAGAACTCACAGGTGCGGCTCAATATGAGATTATTACGCACAAGTACGACGGAATGGCATACACACCGCTCACCCGTTTGGCTCAAGATGAAGCAAACAAGGGCGAGTTACCACCTTACGAAGGCAAGGCACCCGACCTAAGCGGCTACGACACGGTGTTCATCGGTGGACCTGTTTGGTGGGGAACCTATCCGCAGGTAATGTTCACGCTGTTCAAAGACATCAACCTCGACGGCAAAACCGTCTATCCGTTCACCACGCACGAAGGCAGCGGTCTGGCAAGTTGCGTGAGCGACGTAAAGAAAGCCTTCCCGAAAGCCAACGTGAAAAATGGCTTCTCGATTTACGGACACGAAGTTCGCACCGAAAAGGCGAAGGTTGAAAAATGGCTGAAATCGATTGGGTATTAATGAATTATGACGAGCAGAAGGAATAAAAATGAATAGTGACGAGCGGTTCACAGGAAAAACATACGTCGGCAGCGACGAACTGTATGCCGACGTGCAGCGCTGTATGGCTTTGGTGGCCGAAATGAACACTGGCTACAAGACCGAAGCCGAGGTGCGCGGCTATCTGCGGCAAATCACAGGCTCGGATATTGACGAGAGTGTGCGCGTTTTTCCACCGTTCAACATCAATTATGGCAAGTCAACTACGTTTGGCAAAGGCAGTTTCGTGAATTTCGGCTGCACGTTTCTTGCGCTTGGCGGCATCACCATCGGCGAGGGCGTTTTCATTGCGCCGCATTGCGTTCTGGCCACCGAGTATCATCCTGAAGACCCCGAAACACGCCACACTCTGCTCACCAAGCCGATTGTTGTGAAAAAGAACGCCTGGATTGGTGCAAGCGCAACCATTCTGGCTGGCGTAACCATCGGCGAGAATGCCATTGTGGCGGCAGGCGCGGTTGTCACCAAAGACGTGCCCGACAATGCCGTTGTGGGCGGCTGTCCTGCGAAAGTGATTAAAATGATAGAAAGCCCGAGCAGCAGAAGGAATATAATATTGAGGGGCCGGCCAAAGCCTCAATCGTGGGACGAGCGTTGATATATTTCCAATAGTTTCTTAATTCCTGTTCTCAAATCGGTAACTACCACATTGCCAAGTGTTTCCCGCAGATGTGATGGGTCGCCCACAAAACGTTGCACATCATAATTGCGCGGCGGATTCACCTTTACCGAAAATCTTAATCCCATTTCGCGTAGGATGTCGATTATGTCTGTAATCTTGTTGGCGACGCCAGGCAGTACGTGTATTGTTTTCGATTCAAAACGTTTAGAATCAAGCATTTGCATACATTTGATGATTGCCTGTACAGTGTCGTTGATATGCGTGAAGTCGATGACCTGCGAGCCGCCTTCGAGTGTGATTTCGCCGCCGCTCATTGCGGTGCGCACAAACGCCGGAATCACCCGCGTGGGTATATCGTAATCGTTGCCATAAACATTTGAAAATCGCAAAATGCAATTTCTTTTCACCGTCGATTTTATAATCCGCTCGCCTTCAAGTTTGTAAAAACCATAAATGTTCATCGGCAGGAGTTCGGCATTTTCGGCGACGGGCAAAACATTTTGTTCTCCATAAACCTCCCGACTACTGCCAAAAATCATCCAACAATCAGGATTTTCGGCGGCGGCTTCAGCGATATATTTTGTGCCTTTGTAGTTGGTTTCGATACAATTTTGCTTGTCTTTTTCGGCGTCAACGACCCGGCTCACGGCTGCAAGATGAACAATGCCGTCAAAATTTTTGTTTTTTATATAATTTTTGACTGCAATTTCATCGCGGATGTCAAGTCGTTGAAAATCAACGTTGTGTTTCAACAATTCCGCGTCTTTGGGCATATCTTTGATGTCGATTGCATACAATTTTGCACCGAAGTTTTGTATTGTTAATGCCTCCAACAATGTACGACCAATGAAACCAAGCCCGCCTGTAATCAGTATTCTTTTGTCTATCATACACATAATATTTTTTCTCCCTTTTCGTTGATTATCAGTTTATTATCGTCAAAATCCGTTACCAATGCAAATCCATTGTAAAATGGTTCTACAATTTGATAACGCTGTTTGTAAACTTCATTACCCTGAATATCAATATGATACCAACCGTTTGTATCTTTTGCCGTGGCAAATCCCTTGTGAAAAACACCAAGGTCAATGAATCGTTTGCCGTTCAATGTGTTGCCCTTGCCATCGATGTGGATAAACATTCCAGATTCGGGCAGTTTCACGCAGGCATAGCCATCCTTGAAATCCCCAGCATATCGGTAATTATTTGAATACAAACGTTTTCCATTGATATCGATATGATAATAATTGCCATCAAAATCACGAACAACACATTTCATTTCCTGATAATTACCGCAAAATGCATAATTCTCTAAATAAACACGTTTGCCCTGAGTATCAATATGATAACAATTGCCATCAAAATCCGTAACCGCCGCCAATCCGTCGTAATAGCCAAATGCTCGACTGTAACGCTGCGAATAAATCGGATTTTCCTTGGTATCAATATGATACCAACCTGTTTCGTCTTCCACGGGAGCAAGACCGGGCGCGTGGAATTTCAGTCGATTTTTAAAAGTTTTCATTTGTAATTAATTGATTGTTAAATACTAATGCATCCAAATTCATCCGTTTTGCACTTTGTAACGCATCGTTTTTTGTATGCACAATCGGTTCGCCTTGTGCGTTGAAGGATGTATTTATCAACGCCATAATACCGTGATTTTCATACAAATACGTCAATAATGCAAACATAAACGGATTGTCGGTTTCTGATTCCAATGTCTGAATCCGTGCCGTCTGATTCGCGTGAATTACACCGCACAAATCTTTGTCAAATTCGTGCTTGATTTCAAAATCCGACAGCATAAATTTTGCGAGCGGATTCACATTTTGGACGGTTACTTTTTCCGCAATATTTTTGAGCATAATTGGCGCAACAGGGCGATACCATTCACGTTTTTTCACCGTCATACTCAGTTTTTGCGAAATTTGCTTGTCGTTTGGCAACGCAATCAAACTACGATTTCCCAATGCTCGCGGTCCCGCCTCGCCGTTACCATTGCAAATGCCTATTATTCCGCCATTTAGAATGATGTCGGCAGTCTGTTTGATTGTTTCATTGTCAATTGTCAGTTGTCCATTGTCAATTGCAATTCCAACATTGTTCAAATATGGCGAATGAATTTTGATTTTGTTGCCCTTTTGACGCTCCAACAATGCCGCGCCAATGCTCAGCCCGCTGTCATTGCAGCACGGTGCAATATACACGTTGCGAAACATACCGCTTTTAACGATTTTGGTGTTTGTTACGATATTTAATGCGCAACCACCGCCATAATAGAGGTTTTCGCAATGATATTTATATTGCAGATTTTCAAGTTTTTGCAATACTGCATTTTCAAAAATTCGTTGGAAAGTTGCGGCGCAATTTTGCAAAAAAAAGTCGTGAGTGTCAAACTCCGCAACAATTCCAAAACGCTGTTTTGCAGATTCCAAAATCGCATTTTCTTTGTGCCAATAATCCTTGAAAAATTGGTTTTCTTTGAGCCACAGTTCGATTTCTGAATCGTAATTTCCCCAACTTGCAAAGCCCATCAATTTGCCTGGCACGGAGCAATGTTCACCGGGTTTTGCTCCCAACATTCTGAATGTAAAAGAATTGTCATTGAAAAACTTTGATGCAAATCCCAAATCCGTCCAATTGTTTTCGATGAGCGTAAATTTGCCGTCGCGGTAAAGGAAGGCGGAATAATTGCCCAAAGACGACCCGCCATCGAGCGACACCAAAAGCGAATTTTCTTTAAAATCACCATAAAACGGCAATGTAGAACAGATGTGGGCGATTTCGTGTTGCACTAAAAATGAATTTATTGGCTTGCCTTCCCATCCTGAATATTGCCAATATCCGTGCGCAGGTATCGCGTTGAATTTCAGATGGTTTTGATAATCAGCCTCAAACCTCAACCGACCGTTTTGAGAAGTGAATGCATTGCCAACAAAATCGTTAACACACACCAAATCAAAATCATCGGGGCAATCAATGATTTTTTTGTCGATTAAATCCTCGACATACAAATCGAGACGGTTGTCGTATTTGCGTCGTGTAACACGCTCTAATTGAAGATATTGCACAATTTCTCCGTCCTGCATAACGCACAGATTGTGGTCGTGGACGTATGCCGGATATTCAAAGGTGTTGCGGTCTTTGATACCGTAGATTGCTACTGTTGGTTTTGCCATAATTTAGATCCTTTTGATGTTCAACAATCCTTCGCCAAATTCAATTTTCAAGCCGCCGAGAAACTCTATCCAATGGTTTTTGTCGAAATATTCACCTGTTAAACAATGGATTACAGGAGCAATGCACGCATCGTGCGTAATGAAAACATTGGCGGTGATTTCGTCAGATTTGTCGGTTTCGGTACGCAGAAAATCCAACAGAATTTTTGCACCTTCTTCCTCTTTGCGGTTAAAAGGCGGCGGCGTTCCGTTTTCGATCATTTCCACAATGCCCACTGTGCCAAATTTTACAAACAAATCGGCTGTATCGCCAAAAACGTATGGTCCAGGTTCGCCAAGCACAGTGCTCAATTGCACATCTGAATTATCGTCAAACGCCTCCTGAATACATTTTCCGGTCTGAATACACCTCTTAATCGGACTTGAATAAATCCTAATTTTCTTAAAATCTTGCGCCAATTTTTTGCCAAATTCGCGTGCGCGTTTTTCACCTTCGGCGTTTAATAGCACCTCAGCGTGGTTTTTGGGATTTGTTACCGAATCACGGTTGGAATGTCTGATTACAAATGCAGTTTTCATTATCTTTTCCTCCTCATATTACATTTTTTACAATTTTCACTGTTGCCCCAATTGGCGATAAATGAGCGGTATTTTTCGCCGTTCCACATTTCTAACGGAGAAAGGTTGTTGACGTTGCCAAAATCGCCAAATTCTCTGCGAACCTCTGACGGACAGCAACATATTTGATACGACCCGTCGTATTCTATCCAAAGTTCTTGTCCGAGAAATTGACAGAATGTGTCGTCGGAATCGATGGCGGGAGCGGCAAGGTCGATTGGTGTGAAATTTTCCAACTTGATTTTGCCGTCGGCAATGGCGTGGCATTTGGCGCAAACCTCGTTCCAAAGCGGAGCATTTTCTGCGGTTCTGAGCATCTCAACATCCAATGAATCAGATGTTTTCCAAAGGTGATGACCTTTTACGCGGTCAACACCGTGGTTGATAGCCCAACGGATTATGGTTTCGAGTTCGTAGAGATTCGATTTCATAAAAGTGCATTGGAGCGTTACGGTGCTTTTGCTGCCGAGATTTTTGCGTCGTTTCAAATAATACTCAATGTTTTGCAATTGTTTTTCTGTATCAATGCCGCACATAATTTGCTCATTTATAGCGGGATTGATGCCATTGATGCTGAATTTTACATCCGACATTACTTCCAACAATTTGTCTGCCCCAAAATCAACTCCTTCTTTTGGAAAAGTGCCGTTGGTGGTGAGGTTCATTTTGACGTTATTTTTGCGGCACAATTCCACAAGTTGCGCAAAATGAGTGTACAACAACGGTTCGCCCATTGTAGAAGGAATAATTTCCCTGAGACCGTGCGGCGAAAGAAGATTCACCGTTTTTTCAATCACCGAAAAATCCAGTTCGGGACGGAGCAACTCTTTGAGTCTGTGTCTGTTGTCAGCCGAAAATGTGTCGCACATTTTGCAATGCAGGTTGCATTTGTCGGGATTGGTGATGAAAGTTACACGCCACGGACTCGGACGGTGCGGATAAACTACCTGATTTTTAGATAATTCGTTGTATTTTTGCATACAAAATGCGGCATCGTCGGGTATCGAACGCACTTTTTCAATTGGCGGTTTTAGAGCCAAAAGTTTTTGCGGATTGTCAACAATATCCTGCATTTTTGCACGCAAATCGTCTGCACTGCCAAGTGAAAATGTGAATCCATCTTCGCCATAGTGAACAAGTTCCGCCATTCCGCCACGGTCGCTCACAAGTACTGGAAGATCTGCGGCTTGTGCCTCTTGAATTACAAGCGGAGCATTTTCAAGCCAAATTGACGGACAAACCAGAACATCAAATGAATCAAGCACTTGCTGCAAATTATCATTGTGATAACGACCTTTAAATTCGATGTTTTTTCCCGAGTATTTTGTCATCAAATCCCTGCCATATTCACTGTTGGCATCGCCCCAAATCACAAGTCGCGCATTGCCATTAACCTTGCTGAAAGCCTCGCACAAAAGATGCACGCCCTTGGTGTGGATTATCCTTCCCGTAAAACCAAAAGTGATGGTTTCGTGGAGTTGTTTCGGGTGTTTCTGGATTTTTGAAACGTTGAATCCGTATTTTGAATAAAACACTTTTTCCTTCTTGACACCCATATCGATAAAAAACTTTTCGAGAGTGTGCGACGGCGCGAAAAACACATCAATACAATCCATTACGTTCCTGATATGTGCGTCTCGTTCCTCAATCAGACGCTCTTCAAACGTGGGATTGTTGTAATGAAATCTTGCGCAGTCGGTGCATTGTTTCACATTCGACAGCGGACAAATTTCCCAATTTTTTGGATTAATCAATTGTCCTCGATGACAAAACATCCAAAAATCGTGAATTGTGAACAATACCGGTAGTCCAAACTCACGTTTAGCAATTATAGGAATCTGCGTTGAAAGGTGCGACAGGTGTCCGATATGCACCACATCGGGCTTAATCTCACGCACATAATCACGAAACATATCGTCGATTTTCGGATTGAGATATTTATCATAGAAAGTCGCATTTTGCGGTTCGTAATTGTTGATGTATCTGATATTTACGCCGTCATCGGTAGTATCATAATAATGATACAATGGCACAGTCTTGTCCTCAAATCTGCAAAAAACAAACACCTCGTTGTTCGTTGCGAGTTCGCGGGCGAGGTTGTAAGTGTAAACTTCACTTCCCGCCATATAATACGGCGGATAACCGTGGATGATGAGAAGGATTCGCATTTTGTTTTAAAGTTAATTTGTAAAAACTATAATTTCCAATTTATGTCTTTTTTCAGTTTTTTCCCGAATTACATTTTCCGCGCGAATGGGAATTAAATGATACTTTTGCATATACATAACTGAACGATTGATATTTCAGCCAAATAGTTCTTCCATTGTCACAACATCTTTCACTTGTCCACTGTATTTGCCTTGTGTGATACCAAAAGGGGTAATCATTGTCAGCAAAAGCCCGAGGCGTGTGCCAGTTTCGGTTTTGAAGTTTGAAAGGCGTATGCGGAGTTTCATGTCTTCGTCTTTTGAAATTGAATATGGCGCATCGCAAAATTTTATCTCACAGATGTTTATCATACGGTCGGCTCGTTCGATGGCAAGGTCTATTTGCGATTTCGGTTCAGTGATAGTGCTACGCCACGAGTAATATTCAGTACGAATGCGGTCAATGCCCAACGCCTTTTTAATCTGAGGAATGTGCAAAAAGCATATTCTCTCAAATGCAAGACCTGCCCAAGCGTTTACTGCAGGAGTATTGATGGAGTTTTGCCAAAAATTTTCGTCGGTAGTTTCTTTGCGGCAAAATCTGAAATGAAACATCGTAAACATATCTATTATCTGATAGATGTGCTGATTTTCACGGATTTTTTTCCCACGAGTGCGAAAATGGCGAATAAAATCACAATTTTCCAAATCTCTGAGTATCAATGTCAATTGTGAGCCAGAAGTAATTCTTGTTTTTTCGACAATTTCATCGCGCGACATGCCATATATAGATGAAGCCAAAGTCTCAATCACTTGTATATACGGCTCTGCTTTTTTGAAAAGCGATTTGAACAGTCTTTCAAATTCATTATTAAGATGTGCATCTCGACCAAAGAACAATGCATCAATATTTTGTGCGACACTTTTGCTGTTGTTCAATAGACTGAGGTAGTAGGGCACACCGCCCGTTGCCATATATAATTGGCAAATATCAAAACGACCGTAGTCGAACCCATTTTCATTTAGATACAGCTCCGTTTCGCCAAGTGTGAAAGGACGCAGATACATCTCATGTGTTATTCGATTGTGCAGACCACCATGGTTGTCAATTATGTTTTTTATAATCCATGAAGTTGCAGAACCACAAATGATTAGCATGACATTACTATGATCAGAGCACCACGTATTCCAAAAATGGTCTAATGCCCCTGTAAAACCTGATTTCGGAGTATCAAGACACGGAATTTCATCAATAAAAATAATGCAACGGCGATTCTTATCCATTTTGGATTCGAGTAAATGTTGCAATGTCATAAACGCTTCTTGCCAATTAGCCGGAATTTTTGCATTAGAAAGACTAGCATTGATAAGTCCTTCGCGGAAATTACTGAGTTGCACTGACATAGGCGCCCCTATTGTTCCCGACATGTAAAAATCAAACTTGGAGTTGAAATATTGTTTTACAAGGAATGTTTTGCCTACACGTCGCCGTCCATAAAGAGCCACAAACTCGGCTTTCCCCGATTTCATAAAACGGCTAAGTGCCTTGCGCTCTGTATCTCTGCCGATAATTTTTTCCATATCTTTTTGCTTTAGTTTTATGTTGCAAATATATGTATAATCCGCCAAACTCACAAATCTTTATTTAGTTTGGTGAATTATCACATTATAATCTGCCAAACTCGCAAATTATTATTGTATTTGGCGATTTATAATACCATAACGCCCCAACATTTTGGAGTAACCAATATATTTCGTCCTAAACATTTTTGGGAAACCAGGAAGGTGACTGTCTTATATAGAATCCCCATCCGAAATATTGGTAATTTTTCCCGAATTATGTTTTCTGTACGAATGGGAATTAAATGTACTTTTGCATGTAAATAAATGATGTTTAAACTAATCCACTGTTGTGGTTAATTCTTATACAATATGATATTAGACAAAATCAACTCACCTGCCGACGTTAAAAATCTGTCGGTCAATGATATGGAACGTCTTGCGGACGAAATTCGCGAGGCATTGTTCAACCGCCTGACTAAAATCGGCGGACACTTCGGCCCTAACTTCGGATTTGTAGAGGCAACCATCGCTATGCACTATGTGTTCAACTCGCCGACGGACAAGTTCGTTTTCGACGTTTCGCACCAAAGTTACACCCACAAAATTCTCACGGGTCGCAAAGCAGGTTATATCGACGACACAAGGTTTGCCGAAGATTCGGGATATTCAAACCCCGAGGAAAGCAAACACGACTTCTTCAACATCGGACATACGTCAACGTCGGTGGCACTTGCACTTGGACTTGCAAAAGGTCGCGACATTCTGGACAGAAAAGAGAACATTGTGGCGGTAATAGGCGACGGCTCGCTCTCGGGCGGCGAGGCTATGGAAGCACTCAACGTGGCTGGTTCGGAACTGGGCAGCAATTTCATCATCATTGTCAACGATAACGAACAGGCCATTGCCGAAACTCACGGCGGTATCTATCAGAATCTAAAAGAATTGCGTAATAGCAACGGCAAAGCGCAAAACAATTGGTTCCGTGCGTTCGGGTTGGACTACATCTACGAGGAAAACGGCAACGACATCGCATCGCTCATCAAGGTGTTTGAGAAAGTGAAAGACTCAACGCAACCCGTTGTCGTACACATACATACGCAGAAAGGCAAAGGCTACCGCTTGGCTGAGGAAAACCGTGAGGCCTGGCACTGGTGTATGCCGTTCGACCGTGCTACGGGCAAGCCGACCGTAGATTTCGGCAGTGGCGAATCCTATTCGGACATCACCACAAAATACATTATGGACAAGGCTCGAAAAGATAAGGATTTCATTGTCGTGTCGCCCGCTATGCCTATGTCGGTTGGTTTGGGAATTGAGGAACGCAAGCAACTCGGCCGTCAGTACATCGACACGGGTATTGCCGAAGGAGCCGCTGTTGCCATTGCGTCGGGCATTGCCACTAACGGCGCCAAGCCATTGGTTGTCACCAATATGACGTTCCTTCAGCGTGCCTACGACCAAATTTCGCAGGACGTGTGCATCAACAACGCACCCGTGACAATGCTAATGAATTTCACCGCTTTCGACGGACTCACTGACGTGACGCACCTCGGAATCTTCGGTTTGGCAGCCTTCACCAACATACCTAATTTGGTGGTGCTCTGCCCGTCGAGTGCCGAAGAGTACGTCAATATGCTCGACTGGTCCATCGACCAAAAGGAACACCCCGTTTTGATTCTGATTCCTGGCAATGCGGTGGCTCACCGTGCGGCGGATAAATCGTTCGGCGACATCAACAAATACAAGGTGGAACAGCAAGGCGAGAAAGTCGCCATCATTGCCCTTGGCGATTTCTATCAGAAAGGCGAAGATGCAGCCGCAGCCATCGAAAAGGAACTTGGACTCAAGCCGACACTTGTCAATCCGAGGTTTGGAAGTGGCTTGGACAAAGAACTTTTGGAGAATCTGAAATCACGCCACAGCCTTGTCGTCACGTTGGAAGACGGCATTGTGGACGGCGGTTTCGGTGAAAAAATTGCGTCGTACTACGGTCCGTCGGATATGAAGGTAATCAATCTTGGACTTGAAAAAAAATTCTACGACCGCTACAATCCGCAGCAACTGCTTGAATCGTTGGGAATTACGGCGGAAAAGATTGTTGAAAGAGTGAAGAAATTTGTATAGCCAATGAAAAAGTATTTCGTACTCATAACATTGATTATGTCAGCAGAAATGGTTATGTCACAGAAAGTTATCAGCACGCAAGGCACTGACGGATTGATTGTCCGCATTGCCGAAATCGAGGTCTATCCCGAATATTTGAGCGAATACCTTTCGTATGCCACCGAGGTTGACCGTCTGTCGGTGGAGCGTGAGCCAGGCGTTATCTGCCTGTTTCCGATGCAGGACCCTGCCGACTCGTGCCAAATCCGCATTCTCGAAATCTACGCCAACGACGCCGTCTATCAGGCTCACCTGAAAACCGACCATTTCCAGAAATACAAACAAGGTACGCTCAAAATGGTGAAATCGCTCAAACTCAACACTATGCAGCCGATGGACAAGGAGATGATGAAGGCGATGTTTGGGAAGATGAAGCAATGACAACTCTACTTAGGAGATTTTTCCAACACTTTTTAGCCAGTTGATTTCATCGTGCACTGTCTCACGATAACTTCGTGTCGTGTAACCCAACTCGTTTCGAGCTTTTGAAGAATCAAATTCGTTATTCCGGGCGAGATTATACACTGCAAATTTTGTCATTACTGGTTTTGTTCCCTTTTTATGTGCCTGTTTTTCCATAATTTTTGCCATTACGTATGCCCATTTCGTAGGAATAAAAAACTTCATTTTCTTACAATTTGCTTCCTCCGAAACCAACGAAGCAAATTCTTTAAACGAAACGACCTCATTCCCAAGAATATAACCTTCACCTTTTTTCCCCCTATCCGCAGCGGAAATAATACCATCGGCAAGGTCTCTTACATCTACAAGATTAAAAGAGCCATCAATTCCTACAGGCATTTCACCATGAATAATTTGAAGCATAGTTTTAGTCGTATGTCCTATCGCAAAATCTTCGGGGCCCATAATTCCCGACGGATAAACGATGCAAGCATTGAGATTGTCTGTTTTTACAGCATTTAACACTGCTTGAGCCGCCAATGCTTTTGACTGACTATAACAGTCCATCAATCCTTCCACATTGAACGAAGAAGGTTCTTGTATTTTTCGTCCCTTGGGTAGTTCTGCAATAGAACCTGTGGAACCGCAATACACGAGTTTTCTACATTCCGAATGTTTTTTACAAAGCTCGATAATGTTTTGGGTTCCGCCAACATTTACGTCCATCACCTTTGGGTTATATTCAGCATCAACCGTCACAATGCTTGCTATGTGAAATACAATTGACTCACTTCCTTCAGGAATATCGAACAATCGTTCCAAAGATTTTTTATTTGTCAAATCTCCTTGTACAATTTCCGCTTCTGCTGGAACAAACCGCATAGCAGGGTCGTTTGGCAACACAAACGCACGAACACGCTCGCCTCGTTCAATAAGTTTTCTACACACTGTTCCACCTAAAAATCCTGCCGCTCCTGTCACTAAATACACTATATTTGCCATAATTTTATATTTTTTAATAAAAACTAACACATTTGTTTTATATTTGCAAAAATATATTACATTTGTATCAAAAACAAACTAAACATATACAAATGAAACAAAAGAATATTGATTGTATCAAAAAAGCAGTTGAATCAGTATCCGACGACAAGTTGGAAGATTACATTGTAAAAGCTTTATTTTCACTTATGAAAACCATATCTTTCGAGGATATTTCAATAACCGACATTACAAAAAAAGCTGGAGTTGGTCGAGCCACCTATTACCGTCATTTCAATAGCAAGGAAGACGTGATTCGTTACTATTTCACAAAAGAAATGCGGACATTTGTCTCAACATCGCAGTTGATTCCCCAGAGCAAGGACGATATGTTTGAAATCATGTTTAAGATTCTTTCTGGACTGAAAGAAAAAAAAGAAGTTATGGAAATCTTAATCCAAACACGACAAGAGCGAATCTATCTTGATTTCTTAAACACGAACATGCAAAAATTCGTTACCACCCATTGGGGTGCCGACTCTGCCTACGTGGCTTATTTTATGTCGGGTGCCTTGTTCAATTTGTCGCTTATGTGGATAAAAAAAGGTTGCGTGGAATCGGTTAAGAAGCTTACTGATTCATTTGTAAATTTAATGTTTATTGACGAAAACAATATTCGCACGGTATAACGCAAACATTTTTTTACAACGCACAGCCACAACGGCATTACACATTCATACACCATCACCCACACACATAAGCACAACCATATTTCCAACGATGACACTCACGAACATCATCATCGTATTGAAGAGTTGGAGTAATGTCTTTTAACAGCAAAACAGACTTGAAAATGAAAAAATTACTCGCATTCATATTTTTGATTATGTCAGCAGAAATGGTTATGTCACAGAAAGTTATCAGCACTCAAAGCACTGACGGATTGATTGTCCGCATTGCCGAAATCGAGGTTTATCCCGAATATCTGAGCGAGTATCTTGCGTATGCCACCGAAGTTGACCGACTGTCGGTGGAGCGTGAGCCAGGCGTTATCTGCCTGTTCCCAATGCAGGACCCTGCCGATTCGTGCCAGATCCGCATTCTCGAAATCTACGCCAACGACGCCGTCTATCAAGCCCACCTGAAAACCGACCATTTTCAGAAGTACAAACAAGGCACGCTCAAAATGGTGAAGTCGCTCAAACTCAACACTATGCATCCGATGGACAAAGAGATGATGAAGGCGATGTTTGGGAAGAGGATGTGCTTGAAATAGTCATCGAATTGAATTTCTGACGGCTCTGTACGTCCTTGGCGAAGAGCCATTAATACGCAGAAAAAATTTACTGAACGATGAAATATCAGCGAAGTGTAATTGATCTGCAATTTGTGACACGCTCAGTCGCGATGTCTGCAACAAAAAGATGGCTTCCATCATCAGCATCTGGTTTATATAATCAACAACCGTACGTCCTGTAACCCCACGGACAATGCGTGACAAATAAGTTGGCGTAATACTAAGCTGATTGGCGTAAAATGCAATATCGTGGTGTTCAATAAAATGCCGAGGCAAAAGTGAAGCAAAGCCAATAAACAATTCTTCGGTTCGTTCGGAATACTTGTGTTGCCGAATGTTTTTCTGTTGAACATCCATCAAGTCGAGTAAAAAAATCGAATAAAGCGAAACCAAGCAATCTGTTTTAAATGTATGTGCACTTTCCTGATAGTCAATAATGTTTTTCATTTGTTTGACAAAATGAGCGGCTTCTGTTTCGGACAATTTCAACTTTGGTTCTTGTAGCTCAATTATTGGAAAATATGCCGAACGGAGTAGATTGCGTACGGTGTGCATTTCGAATGTAACATTTTCTTCCGCCAACAAACAATATGCCTGATAGTCGGACGATGCATCAAGTATGGAAATGCGGAATCCTGGCGTATAAATGTATAAGTCGCCACTTTGTAACAGTATCTCACGTCCATTGTAGCCTATAATCAACCATCCGTTAGTGACGAGTGTGAACGTGTAGCACGCCAATGTATCAATCATACGGTTGGTCATAAAAGTCGTTCCTTTATCTGTCCGACTACAGAAGATTCCACAATTAGTCGGCAGTTGAACATTCATTACGCTTTCGAAAAATTCTGATAACTTGTACATATCAATGACAAAAATACAAAAAAAACGGAAATGTTTCGTTTCAGACAAATTACGTTTATATTAAAACTCATCTTACACAAGTAAATTTCGATAACTTTGTTAAATGAATATTGCTTATGGACAAGTTAAAAAAGAAGAGATGCAATGGTTTAATTGCACAATGACATCAAGTGAAAAATTAGGCAACAACTTCTGTTAGTATATGTTTAACAAACAATTTATTAATAATAAAATAAAAGAAATTATGACAAAAGAAGAAGCATTGAAGCAGTTTGCCGAACTTGGCGCTGTATGGTTCGGAAACAGTAAACAACATTTTGCATTTTCGGCCTATTGCCGTTTGCAAGGTTGGAACAAATTGGCTGACAAATGGAAAGAAGAAGCCGAAGAAGAATGGGATGAAGCGGAAGAAGTGTTGCAACGCTTAGTGGAACTCGGCTGCAAGCCTGCCGACTTGCAGGAGGCAATGAAGACTCAGGAATTTCCGTTCTACGATGATCCGAAACAGCAGATTGAATCTGACTTTCAGCCAGATGCAGTTAAACAATTGAGTAAGCTGGCAGAGGCTTTCAACGACGATTATCCAACTAAGAAGTTAATCGAGAAATGGATTGACGGAGAGAAAGACCACATGGCTTGGGAAGCACAGTATCTCAACTATATTGACAAGCTTGGTTACGAGAACTTCCTTACTGCAATGATGTAATTGTCTAACAATTAATTATAAGACTATGGCAGACGTTAAAAAAGTATATGACTTCTTAGAGAAAGCAGGTACATTCTATCTTGCTACTGTTGAAGGCGACCAGCCACGCGTTCGTCCTTATGGCGCAATGCTCTATTTTGAAGATAAAATCTACATCATGGCTTTCGGGAAAACAAGTGCAACCTGTCAGATTGCAGCCAATTGCAAAGCAGAAATCTGTGCTTTTAAAGGTCAGACACTTCGCATTGAGTGCAAACTTGTTGTGGACAATCGTCCTGAGGTTGGCAAAGCCTTAGTTGACAAAATGCCAGTGTTGAAACCAGCCCTTGGAGAAAACGGAGAAAATGGCGTGATGTACTATTTGAAAGATGCCAAAGCTGACTTCTTCAATATGATGGAATTAAAAGAAACGATAAAATTCTAATTGTATAGGAAGTATGAAAGAAAAGGTATTACAAGCCATGCGAGAAGCTGGCAAACCTGTTTCGGCTGGCGATGTTACAAAAATGCTCAATGCCGACCGCAAGGAAGTTGACAAGGCCTTTGCCGAACTGAAAAAAGAGGGGAACATAGTGTCGCCTGTGCGATGCAAATGGGAACCTGTAGAATAGAATTCACTGAGACGCACAAATGTGCGTCTCTTTTTTTATCTCATAAACGAAATTACAATCAATATCAGCAAAGTCTTTTAAAATCAATATAATGCAGCCGATGGACAAAGAGATGATGAAGGCGATGTTTGGGGAAGATGCGGTGAAAATTGCGATTCTATTGAAGGCTCAAAACTACGCCGCTTTCCACCAACTCACAAAATAGCGTATGCCTGCAATGGATAGCGCCACTCCGAGTCCGGGATAGAATCCTGCGAAAAATTCTGTCGGTATTATGGGGATAAATTTCAAACTGATGCCAAGTCCCATCATAAAAAAGATGAGAATGTAGCCATGCAAGTCAAAAAACGCGAACAGCGACTTCTTCTGTTCAGGAAAATTCAAAATGCGTGCCGTATAACGATTTATAAACGAATTGAACATCAACGAAAACGTAATTGCAACTGTCAAAGCAATCAGCACGAGCCACCACACTCGTTGCGGATGGATGGCGTTTACCTGCATCAAGGCCTGTATGCCGGTAACGAGTATTTTCAATCCCGGCCCCAGCCAGCAGAGCACCTGCATCAATAGCAAATGCTTCTTGTTGACAGGAATTATTGTGTCTGTATTCATATTTTTATAATTTACTTCGTTTGGTAATATCTATTTTTTATCCTGATATTTATCAAACTGATATTTTGCACGCAGTTCCTTTTGTTTTTCGGCGGAAAGCGAGGTGAAATAGGCCTTCCAACCCGGGCAGAAATTGATATGCCATCGCCAGAAACGTCCCAACAACGATTTGGAGTTCTTTTCGTAGTGTGCACGAAATTTGCAGTTTTCACATTTGTATGCCATAATTATCTATTTTTTATTGTTTCAATAATCGAATCGAGTTCTTCCGCCAGATGTGCATAGTCTTCTTGTTTAAGAGGACAGGTTTTTAGTTCTTCTCCCATGCCTGCGGGTATGGTTTCGAAGGCTTGCTGTTCCAAGGCCTTGCCTTTTCTTGTCAGACTGACAATCTGTTGTCGCTTGTCCACTTTGCTGCGTTTGCGAACAACAATCCCCAATTTTTCCATACGCTGAAGCAGTGGGGTGACGGTGTTAGTCTCTAAACAGAGCCGATGGGCAATGTCGTTTACTGGTTGTCCGTCCTGCTCCCAAAGCACCATCAGCACTAAATACTGCGGATAGGTGATGTTCAGCTGCTTGAGTATCGGCGTATAGGCCTGCGTTATCAGACGGCTGGCAGTGTAGAGTCTGAAACACAGTTGGTTGTCAAGTCTTAACTCTTCGTACATCTTATTGGAATTTAAGAATTAAGAATTTTTTCTTCACTTCTATAGCATAGCTTCGATGTCTTGTTCAAAGTCTTTTGGGTCGGTAGTAGGCGCATAGCGCTTTATGGTTTCACCATCCTTCGAGATGAGGAACTTGGTGAAGTTCCATAGAATGTCGCTGTCCTTCTCCACACTGGTGCTGAGTTTCTTGAGCAGGGCGTGAGTCGTCTTGGCCTTCAGCCCGTTGTACTCTTCGGTGGGTGCCTGAGACTTCAGATACTCGAAGATGGGCTGGGCATTTGCTCCGTTCACGTCGCCCTTTTTCATAATCTGGAATGTTACACCGTAGTTCAGCTGGCAGAACTCTTCAATCTTTTCGTCACCTTCTGGGTCTTGCTCCTTGAACTGGTTGCATGGGAAGCCGATGATGACCAGCCCCTTGTCCTTATACTTCTGATTCAGCTCCTCCAATCCTGCAAACTGAGGCGTGAAACCGCATTTGCTGGCCGTGTTGACAATCAGCAACACCTTGCCCTTGAACTGTGAGAAATCTATCTCCTTGCCTTTGCTCGTAAGAGCCCTGAAATCGTAAATCTTTTCCATGTCTGTTTTATATTTATATCGTTCACGATACAAAATTAGAAAAATATTTTATATCGCAAGCGATATTTCTAAAAAATTGACAAAAATTTTAGTATTTTTGAAAAATCAAAAGTGTAAATCTATTTACCTATAAATGAAATATATAGCATTATCACTCGGTATTTCTTTCTTGCTTTTTTGCTCGTGCCACTCCAACGCCACAAAGAGCGACATAACGGAAGACCTTGCCCTTAAAGGTGTAAGCAACTATTGTCACAGTGCATACGACTGGAGCATTGCCGAGAACAATCCTTCAATTATGAACGTGACAATGGGCGAAGCGTCCGAAACCGAATATCAGGTGATATTCCGCAGCTATACGGGTGCGTTGGTCTATTTCTATGTCGATAAAAAAAGCGGCACCACAAGAATGGTTGAATGCGTGCCGAATCTTGGCATCGAGAACGAAGCGGGAACCATTGAATTATCCGATTACTTGGAAATGTCAGGAAAATGAAATTTTCTTAGTAAAAACGCACTCAAACAAAGAAACAATTACAATAACGGACGAAATGAAAAGGGGGGAATCCCCCCTCTTTTATTCTCTTCCAATAGGAACAATCACTTTGACTGTCACATTTCGCCCCATGTTATAAACACCCTGTTTCCCTGTTACCACATTGATGTCGGCATATTTCAACCGACTCAGATGGCTTTGGTACGCAACGTCAAACAAATTGTCGGCAATTACTCGAATTTCGGCAATCGTACGTTTATCTGTCGCGATATCGGTACTTGCAGAAAGTCCTAACAGTGTGTACTGCGGAGTTTCTGTTTCGGTGTCGTCAACGTCGTAGAAATGATTCTGCTTACAGAAATGCTTAACAGAACACGACAACGATGCGTTTCTAAACATTTTCCACTGCTGCGTCGCTTTTGCCGTTACAAAACCGTCAAACTCCATAGGCGGAATCATAGGCAGATTTGTATCTGTTGTGAGCAAAGTGCCTCGTACATACGAAAGTTGCACCCCCGCCGAGAACCATCTTGTCGGACGCACATCGGCACGTGCCTCACATCCGGCAAGAAATGCATCGCCCTGTTTGTATTTGTATGTTGTGTATTCAGGATCGATGACCGTTGCCGAACGTGCCGAGAAAATATAATTGTTGATTCTGTTAGCAAATAATTCTGCTTGTGCAGTGACAAAACGTGATGTCACGTCAATGCCGAAATCTGCCTGTGCACTGTATTCGGGATTTAGTGAGTTGTCGCCAACTTCGTAACGAATTGTTCCCTCGTGAACGCCGTTCGAGGCAAGTTCGCTGATGTTCGGGGCACGGAACCCACGTGCAACATTCAACCGAAGCGAGCAATTCTCTCCACACGTATATACGGTTCCCACACTTCCCGAAACGGAGTTGAAAAATCTTGTAAATTCAGCAAAATGCAAAACACCTTCTTCCTGCAGTTCGTCGGAAGTAATATGACGGACATCGTACCTGAAACCTCCGTTGAATGACCATCGTTCCATACTTTTTGAAGCCATTGCAAACATACCCGCATCAATCATCCTATATTCGGGAATAAGAACCTCTTCGCCTTGATTGAGTGAATTTTGCGCCATTCCGTTTATTCCGTACATATATTGCCAGCCGTTTTTCTTTTTTGAAATAAAATGCACGTCATAATTCATAGTATGCAGTAGGAAATGGAGTTCACACTCGTCCTTTGCCTCCTCAAATTCCATACGGCTGTTGAGCTGATACCCCAAACTGGTCTGAATCATTCCCAAAGGACGGTACACGGCATTTTCCGCCATTAATTTATAATGGTTCACTTTTTGAAACGGCAAATCAATAATGTACGATTTCAGATTGTCGGAATCTGTCTCCAAATCTCCTGTTAGCGTGTCGCGTTCGCCTTCGGCAATTTCTGGTATTAGATTGTAGAACGATGCAGTCAGGTTTGAGTGTCCCCATTTTCTTTTTATACCAGTTTTCACTTTCCCGGCATATTCTGAAAATCCAGTACCGGGAACGTACCCATCATTTTTGTTGGTATAGGAATGAGCCACTTT
The DNA here is from genome assembly GCA_017516865.1 of Bacteroidales bacterium. Lineage (GTDB taxonomy): Bacteria > Bacteroidota > Bacteroidia > Bacteroidales > UBA1715 > UBA1715. The sequence goes on along the minus strand of JAFXAU010000003.1, from coordinate 4,793 downwards.
CCCCGAAAGTTGTCCATTAATATACATGTCATTTTTCCCGTAACCAAGTCGTAGAGAACTTCCAATCAGTCCATTATTTGACTGATACTGAGAGGAAAAACTACCAGCCACACTTCCGTCGTACGAACGTGGCACGTCGTGCATTATTACAACGCCCGCCATAGCATCGGAGCCGTACATAAGCGACATGGGACCTTTGATTATTTCAACTGAATCAATGGAATTTTCATCTATTTCAATACCATGTTCGTCGCCCCATTGGTTGCCTTCCTGCCTAATTCCGTCGTTCACCACAGCCAACCTATTATATCCAAGTCCACGTATTACAGGTTTCGAGATGCCAGAACCTGTCGTTATTTCCGAAACCCCAGGTTGCACAGTGATAGCGTTTATAATATTTCCCGATGCGGTATTGCCCAACTCGCTCATCGTTATTGCCGAAACAGGCAATGACGACAAAATCATTCGTGAGGAACTCGGCGCACCTGTTATTGTTATCTCGTTAAGATTGACTAATACTGACAAAGTATCGTTTTCGTCAGATGTGTTTTGTGCTGTCATTGCAGTACTACACAACAATGACAGAAATATTAAAATATTCTGTTTTTTCATTTTTAACTGAAGTTTGATTTGTACAATAAAAATTTCCTTAGTCGAAAAAACTAAGTGATTGATGGTCAATGTGCTACAATAGACAAGGACCGCGTATTGTACAAGGTGACGACTTTTCGTTTGTTACGGTGTTGTATTCGGTCAACAAGTTTTCTAAAACGAGGAATTCTTGTGGCTGTGCTACCGACAACGATGAAGTCTGCACGTAGGTCGTTCCCAAGAAATCACAAAGGAAACAGGTGTGCGAAACGCCGTTTTCAGTTGAATTGTGATTTCCACGTTCAGATGCGACAACGGAATTATCAGCTTTTGGATTAATGGAGTGAACGTGGAAGAACGAAGCCTGCAGAACCGACAGATACACTGTCAGCAACAGGATAGCATGTATTCGTTGTTTTAATGTAATTTTCATTTTCGCCAGCAAAGATAATAAAAATTTACCGCCCCGTAATGATTAGTTCATATTTGTCGCAAAAATCGTATATTTGCCTATGTATCAAATTTGACGAATATGAAAAGTTTTAAACCTAACTCGTGGCTACTGCCACAACCAGTGCTTATTATCGGCACGTATGACAAGAACGGAAAGCCAAACGCGATGAACGCAGCTTGGGGCGGACAATGGGACGCTCACGAGATTATGATTTCGCTCGGTTCGCACCAAACAACCGACAATCTTGCCGTGAATCCCGACTTCACCGTGACTTTTGCAACTGCCGAAACTGTAGTGGCTGCCGATTATGTGGGCATTGCCAGCGGACGCAAAACTCCCGACAAGATGGAAAAAACTGGCTGGACAATCACCAAAGCGCCCAACGTGAACGCTCCCGTGTTCGGCAATTTTCCTATCACACTCGAATGTCGCCTGACGCAGAAAATAGGTGAAAGCGCCGAGGGTTACAACCTTGTGGCTGAAATTGTCAACATTCTCTGCGACGAAAAATATCTTGCCGCCGACGGCAAACCCGACGTGGAAAAAATGGGACTCATCATTTTCGACCCCATCCATCACACATACATCCAGTTGGGTAAAAAAGTCGGCAATGCTTTCTCCGACGGCAATAAATTGAAATAAAACACACGACGAACATGAAAGTTATCCTTACCGGCGCCACTGGCTACGTGGGCGAAGGTGTGTTGCTGGAACTGCTCCGAACACCCGAAGTTGAAACAGTTTTGTCGGTCGGTCGCCGTTCGGTTGAGATTGACAAGTACGAATGTCTGACAGCCGACGAGAAAGGCAAATTCGAAGAATACATTGTGTCGGACTTGATGGATTTGAATGCCGGCGACGAGCGTTTCAAGGGCTACGACGCAGTGTATTTCATTGCAGGCATTTCGTCAATCGGTATGGCCGAGGACGCATATCGCCGCATATCGTACGACATTCCCACGCATTTTGCCGACATTATGCCCGACAAAGAAAAGATGACGTTCATCTACCTCAGCGGCGCAGGCACAAATCCGAACGGCAAGCAATGGTGGATGCCGATAAAGGGAGCCACGGAGCAATATGTGGCCAAGGCGGGATTCCGTCACGCGTTTGCGTATCGTCCAGCCCTTATGCGATGGGCAAAAGGCCAACGCCGTATGCAGAACATGCAGTATGTGTTCATTTTGTTCTATCCGCTTATGTATGTGCTTGGCGGAGCAAACAATATGACCGAAATGGCTCATTCCATGCTCGCCTGTTCCCGCGACGGCTATTCAAAATTTGCCATTGGCGCAAACGATATTAAAAAATTGGCGAAGAAGTGGTAGTTACGTCAAACAGTAGGTATTCTTATACTCCTGCTTTGTTATAAAAGTTTTCAGAAACTGCTTTTTGTTGTACAATCTCAGAAAGTGGTTTCACGCTTTTGGTATTCCAAAAAATGTTACTATTCTCGCCCTACTTACATTTTCCCCCCGATTTAACAATTTTTAACACTTTTTAAAAATCTTTTGAGAACTTCCTGATTATCTTTGTCTTGAAAGATAAAATTATTGAGTATGGGAATAAAGCATAATAAAAAAAACGACAAAAAATTTGAAGATTTAATGTCTAAATTTGAAAATGATAGAGATTCAAAATTCACACTTGAAGAAGTTGAATTTTTGGGAGAATATAATTTGAAAGAATTTTGTAAAAAATTTCCTGGAATAGGTAATTTATATATAAAAATGGTTGAATGACTTTGAATGTAAACGAATTTCAGAATGGAACGTCGCTGAAATCATGATCAGGATTTTTGTTCTCTTTTTTACCTTCGGCGTTCTTTATTATATCAAGGCTCTCTTTTGCCATTTCATTTCCTAATTCTGCTGCTTTTTCGTAGTATTTCAGGGCTTCTTCCTTGTTTTCTTCTACTAAACACCCTTCAAGATAATAATCGCCAATCATACAAATTGCTCCTGCGTGGTTGTCTTTCGCCGCTTTACGGAATAGTTTCAGTGCTTCTCGTCGGTCCATACCAACGCCATTCGCAAAATAATAGCATAATCCCAACTGATATATTGCCGAGACATTGTTTTTTGAAGCGGCTCGTTTATACCATTTCACCGCCTCTCTTTTATTCTCTTTTACGCCTAAACCATTATCATATAAATACCCTATGTTGATTTGTGCTAAATCGTATCCTTGTTCTGCCGCTTTTTTATACCATCGAAATGCTTCTTGATAATCAACAGCCAAACCATTTTCTCCGTTTTCGTACCAAGAACCTAAATAATTTTGAGCTTCGGCACAACCGGAAAACTGCACTGGAACTGGCAGTCCGTACCAATAATGAGCTTCGGCACAACCCATTTCAGCGGCTTTTCTATAAGCGGCTACGATTTCGTCACAAGAAGCATTGGTATCCTCCAAAATTCTTCCAATAAAAAGTTGTGCGGTGTCAAGATCTCGCTCCGACACCTTTTCAAACAAGCGTTTCGCCTCCTGTAAATCCTTTTCCACGCCTACGCCTTTATAATAACTAAATCCCAAATTGAACAGAGCATCCTTACTTCCGTGTTCAATCGCTTTTTGGTACCATTTATTTCCTTCCGTTGCATCCTTTTGTACGCCCCTACCGTAGATATAACAAGTTCCCAAGTTGTTTTCCCATTTAGCGGAACCTTTTTCTGCCGCTTTCTTTATCCAACTCACCGTTTTGTCGTAAACTTTGTATTCTTCACCCATAAATCCGTCGTTCCAATTAACGGTGTTTACATTCCACGAAATACAATTCAATGCACCGCCTCTTCGAACGGCTTCCAATGCTGGAACGCCAAACACTTTGCAGTGCGGCAACACCTTTGTTATTTGTTCCAATGCTTGTTCGTCTTCGGAAATTCCTAACTGTGGCACAAGAACTAAATTTCCCACCTGCAAATAATTTATGTACGCCCAACTGCGTTCGTGTTTTCGTTTTACATTGAATGTCAATGGAATAACTTCAACAGATTTTTTCAGATTGTTCATAAAACGACGTGCAAAATAAGGGTCGGAATCAGCATAGTTCGTCATCAACACTTGGTTGTTACCAACAAAGTGAACTATACCGTCACTATGACCAAATATCTCCTCTTCATCCCACGGAAGAAAGATTATGTCGCATTGAAACGCCTCTTCGAGCATACGGATAATGTCTTTTTGTTTCTTGTCCTTGTTTTCGGCGAACACTTTCTTCGTCATAATTATCTTATCGTCGCACTTGACGATGTTTCCGCCGTCTAAAACCAAATCCAAGTTGGTAACTTTTTCCTGACGAAGGCAGTCGATGTTCCCAATGCTATTGACATCAGTGATAGTCCGCTTGTAATAAGGCGTTTGCAAGTAATCGGGATTGTATTTGTAGAAAACAAAATGCTTTTCGCTTTGCTGAATAGGCATATAGTCGCGACACCAAATATCCTTGGTGTTTGTAAGCAAACGATGGTCTATCCCGTTGTCACAGAGGATTTTGTCAATACTGTTATAGAGTATCGGACACTTTTTCGGCAACAAGTCCGAAAAGAAAACGGCGTTGGTTTGGAAGTCGGTGGTCATAGCCTTATTGTGTTTCGAATCTTTTTTTATAACCTAAAATCCGCAACTATCATCCAATACACGATTAAGGGTAGATTTATGAGTCGTTAGTAGCAGCTTTCAGTAAAAAGCAACAGCACAACATCAATATGTAGCCACCATCCCCTTACCCCACGATGCGACTTGAGGT
>JAFXAU010000002.1 GCA_017516865.1 Bacteroidales bacterium | reverse complement strand
TTACCTCAAGTCGCATCGTGGGGTAAGGGGATGGTGGCTACATATTGATGTTGTGCTGTTGCTTTTTACTGAAAGCTGCTACTAACGACTCATAAATCTACCCTTAATCGTGTATTGGATGATAGTTGCGGATTTTAGGATAATAAAAAAATGAAAAATCTGATTGTTCGTTTCGCAGCTATTGGTGCATTGCTGATTGGTATGTCCGTGTCGGTGTTTGCACAAGTCCCGTCAAAAATGAATTACCAAGCCGTTGTTCGCGACAGCGAGGGTAATTTAGTAACAGAAAAGCCTATTGGCGTTCGTGTAGCCATTATTAATTCGCAAAGAACCGAGGTTTTTGCTGAAACCCAAGTAGTTGAAACCAACGTAAATGGTTTGTTGACCATAGAAATTGGCGAAGGCGACCATCTTGCCGGTAGTCTGGACGATATTAGTTGGGCAAGTGATTCTTATTCAATCGTTATCGGTGTTGACATTACAGGCGGCGTGAGTTACGACATTGAATCAGTGCAGTCTTTTATGACTGTGCCGTATGCGTTTTGCGCCCAAACAGTAGAAACGATTGATTATAGTAGAGTAACCAATACGCCTGCTATTCCGGCGAAAGTGAGCGATTTGACGAACGATGCAAAATATGTAACAACTTCTGATTTAGGTCAATACGCAACGAAAGAGGATTTGTCGCAAATAGATATGTCAGAGTATGCTAAAGTCGCAGATTTGCCAGTTGTTCCAACGAAGGTGAGTGATTTGGAAAACGATGCAAATTATGCGACGAAAGAAGAATTGTCGCAGATAGATTTGACGGACTATGCGAAGAAAACAGATTTGCCAGTTGTTCCAACGAAAGTGAGCGATTTGGAAAACGATGCTGATTATATTACCACTGCTGCATTGGCTTCTTATGCAACCAAGGATGAACTGCCAATTGTTCCTACAAAAGTTTCTGCATTTGAAAACGATGCAAATTATTTAGTAGCAGCTGATTTGGCTGATTATGCAAAAATTATCGATATACCGACGGCTGTGAGTGAGTTGGAAAATGACAAGAATTATATTCAAGAGAATGATTTGAACGGTCTTGTGCTTGATATTCTGTATGCCGCATTTAAAGATCCTGAAGTTCGCGACGCAATTATCGAGGACATTTTAAGCGATACTGAATCAATCAAGAAATATGGATCTGAAATAGTTGATATGGTTTTGGCTGACCCTGAATATGTCAACAAATTGGGCAGGAAAATCGTTGATTACTTGCTAAATGATGAGGAATTGACAAAATCGTACGTGAAGAAATTTATAGATATTGCTAAAGAACATAAGGAATTGATAAAAGAATACATGGAGTCTGTTCTTACAAACGACTCGTTCAAGGCATACGTAAAACAATATGCGAAAAAATATTTGACAGAATCAGTTGTCAATGAGTTTTTGAATGATTTCGGTAAGGATAAGATTATTTCAATAGTGAAGAACCTTGGTATTACCGAGGCAATTATTGCAGACATCAACGTTGAACAATTGCTTCAAGGCATTGATTTCGTAGACTTGTTAAACGAGAGTGGCGCGGTTACAACAATAGAAAATTCTTTGAAATCGACTATGGAATCGTCGCTGCAGGGAAAAATAGAAGAAGCAGTTTCTGCCTTGTTGACGTATAATGCAGTTTCTGCCTTGGCAGAAGTAACGGTTGCAGATGGTAAAATTAAAGGTGGTTGTGGTGTAGAGGCACTTTCCGACAATGCTGTGATTTATTCGTATGGTGTATGTTATGGAACAACACCATATCCTTCGGCTTCCGATGTACATCAAGAAGTTGGAACTTCTGCGGGTGAAGCATCGTTTGTTACTCCAGTGTTGTCGGCTGGAACGTACTATGTTCGCTCGTATGTAGCATCCGACAAGGGTATGTATTACGGTGCGATACAAAAAATTGTGATACAATAAGAACGGGTTTTGTTATTTTTAAGGTAGAATGTCATTGGCATTCTACCTTTTTTTATATTTGTCAATAAACAAAAACAATTGGATCCGTCAATAAAAAACTGGTTGAGTCTGTTTATAGATGAGTTTGATTCTCATTTACAGAACCGCATTGATACGTATTCTGCGGCATCGTTTGATACGGATTTGTTGATGAAGTTTGCTCATTTCTACATTCACAAGTCGGGTTTGTTTTATGGGCAGGTCAATGAGAAATACCATAGAGATTATCAGGATTCACAATCGTGGAGCATTGACGATAATTTTAAGATTTCGTTGGTGGAAGGATTGTTTTTGATGTTTGTTGTGTCTGATAATCTACGGATTACAAAGATGGATTCAACGGAAAGGCGGACTTATCTCAAAACTTGCATACAAAAAATATATGAATTCTACTTCTTGTTTTCCATGCAGGGAGAAAGTTGGCAGAAGTATCACGATTTGTATACGGGAAAAGTCGACGAACTTACGATTGTGGAACAAGTTATTGATTTACGATTATCCACTCCGTCAATTCTAAAACGTGATTTTTGGAAGGGTTCATTGTTCAATATATATTCGGCGTTAGATGTCTTTTATTTTGCTGCGTGGCTGACGTCAAATTATAGTTACGACTACCGCGATAAGGCAAAGTTGGATATTATAGCCGTAATGAATCAGGCGTGCGAAATAAAAGGAACATTTCGGAAGAATGGAGAAGCGGTCGTTTCGTATTTTATAGCTTCGGGAGATTTTATAAACGCCAAACCTGATACATTGTATACTCACAAATCATGTGACTTTGACGAATGTGTAAAGGCATATCCCGTTGTGCTTCGTCTATTTTTATATGAATATGCCGCCTTTGTCTGTTTTGTCGATACGTTTTTCAATGTCAGTGCTGTGTTGTTTTTACAAGATTTGGCTCGAAAACTGCAACTCGAAAATGAGCGGACAAGGCTGAGTCTGTCCTCAATTGAGGATTATGTGATGGAGGAGGGGAAAAATATTTTCTATCTAAATTATGGCGAAGGCGTTGCAAAAATCCGTAAAACAATACAAAACCGTTATCAGACATTCATAAATAAGAATAAACCGAAAATATTGACGGAAGTTCTTGAAAGTAAGGAACTTGTGGAGTTAATCCGTAAGTCGGTCTCGGAGGATTTGTCGGAATCCGAAAAAAAGAAAGTCAAGGAACAGATTATGGATATATTGAAAACATTGCCTTCGTTGGCAATTTTCATGGTTCCGGGGGGAGCAATATTGTTACCTATGCTTTTAAAAATAATTCCAGAAGAGATACTTATGCCGAGTTCGTTTTTGAATAAGAAGAAAGATGACGAATTATAGAACAAGATATGTGGTATTTTTTCCCTTTGAATTTTAATGCATCTCAGTTTTTTATTAAAAATGAACAAAATGAATCTTGCACAATTTTGAAAAAAATGTACATTTGAAGAAATGTATTTTTCAAAAAACACTTTTTATAATCTCAAGAAATCAATCTTTATGGCAAAAAAGTTACAACAAACGGCAACGTGTAACATAACAGAGAGTATTAGATACGAAGATGGTGAGGTGGTGTTGGAGAGAGGCAACGATGTAGAGACATATGTCGTTCCGGAGGGGGTTACGATAATTTCAGACGAGGCATTTCTGCAATTTGCGAACATTAAAAAAATTTTTATTCCTAAATCAGTTACAGAAATAGAAAATTGTGCATTTGCAGAAATTTCATTGCAGGAAATTGTTGTCGATAAAGAAAATACACACTATAAATCCATCGACGGAGTACTTTATGATTATGCTCTCACAGAACTCATACAGTGTCCATGTGGGCAGGAACGCATAACCATTCCGGACACAGTTACGGAAATATGTGATTTCGCATTTGATTGTTGTACAAAATTGTCGGATATTGTAATTCCTGATTCTGTGACAAAAATTGGAAACGAGGCCTTTTTCAGTTGTGTAAAATTGTCGAATATTATAATTCCCGATTCAGTTACAGAAATTGGAGACATGGCGTTGGATGGTTGTAAAAGATTAAAAAGCCTTACTTTGTCAAAATCGCTCACGTGTATGCCTAATCTTGGGAACTTGCGTCATTTGAAGAGTGTAACAATACCTGCTTCCGTAATAAAAATTGGAAATGATGATTTTGAATTCGACGATGTATTTGGCGGTTGTGTAGATTTACAAGAAATAGTAGTCTGTAATGATAATACTCATTATAGGTCTATTGACGGCGTCCTTTACGATTATGCGGTATCTATGCTAATACGGTGCCCTTGTCAGAAAAAAAGTGTTGTTGTTCCAGATACGGTTGTTAACATTCATTCCTATGCGTTTGCCGGCTGCACACATTTGACAACCGTAGTCATACCTCCGTCTGTTAGGAGCTTGGAAAATTATAGCTTTTGCGGGTGTACGAGTCTTCGAAAGGTAGTGATTTCGGAATTTGTTGAAAATCTTGGCTCTTTGGCGTCTCAATTTAGTGGTTGTATGAGCCTGCAAGAAATAGAGGTTATGGAGGGAAATCCATATTACAAATCAATAGATGGGGTTCTCTATAATTCCAAAGTTTCGACATTGCTGCTCTGTCCCTCTCAAAAGAAAAAAATAAATATTCCCGATACGGTTAAGTCTATTGAATCTGCTGCGTTTTTCGGGTGTGAACAGATTATGAGTATAGTCGTGCCTCCGTATGTTACCCATATTGGGGATAAAGTATTTAGTGGATGTGCAAACCTGCGGAAGGTTGCGTTGTCAAAATCAATAAAGAAGATAGGAGATGAGGTGTTTCAAGACTGTGAGAAATTGCAAAAGATATATGTCGACCAAGAAAATACGTATTTCAAATCCATCGATGGGGTGCTGTATGATTATTCGGTATCAGTATTAATAAAGTGTCCTCGTCAGAAAAAATCAGTTGTGATTCCCGATACGGTTACATCAATTAAAGCTGGGGCCTTTATGTATTGTTCCCAGATAACAAGTATAGTGGTTCCTCCCAATGTTACATATATTGGACGTTTTGCGTTTATGTTCTGTACGAACCTTGAACGTATCGTATTGTCTCCCAAGCTTGAGAGAATTTCACGTGGAATTCTTCAGCATTGTCCAAAGTTGACCGAAGTTATTGTTCCCGATTCTGTTATATCAATTGAAGATATTGCTTTCCAGTCATGTACCCAGCTAAAACGAATAAATATTCCGTCATCAGTACGTCTTATCGGACATTGGGCCTTTAATCGATGTGTAAATCTTTCCGATGTGATACTTCCTCCCAGTGGCTTTTCTGCTGTAAAGTTAGCCGTAACAGCATTTCAGCTTTGCCCATTCCAGCCAAATCAAGAAGATTATTCGTACTTTTACCATGAATTTAATTAGATATAAATTATACTCCATAACTATTAATACATTATTATAAGTCCCTCTTCCCCTATTTTCAAGGCATATTTATATTTTTTTAATTTTTTTTGCGTTTTTGATTGTAATTCAAAAAAATATGTACCTTTGCAACCCGATTTAATGGGAATAGTATATCTAATAATTAAACAATAAAAACAATAATATGCCTACAATTCAGCAGTTAGTAAGAAAAGGGCGGACAGAGATTGTTGATAAAAGTAAATCTCCGGCTTTGGATTCTTGCCCTCAAAAAAGAGGTGTATGTGTTCGTGTTTACACAACTACACCGAAGAAACCTAATTCTGCAATGCGTAAAGTTGCCCGTGTGCGTTTAACAAACGGCAAGGAAGTCAACGCTTACATTCCAGGAGAAGGTCACAAACTTCAAGAACACTCTATCGTATTAGTACGTGGCGGTCGTGTAAAAGACTTGCCAGGTGTGCGTTATCACTTAGTGAGAGGTGCATTGGATTCATCGGGTGTTGAAGGAAGATTGCAATCACGCTCTAAATATGGAGCAAAACGTCCAAAAGAAACGAAAAAATAATTTTTAAATAGCATTTTCAATGAGAAAGAGTAAACCAAAAAAACGAGTAATTCTTCCAGATCCTAAGTTTGGGGATGTGGATGTAACGAAGTTCGTAAATAATCTTATGCTTGATGGTAAAAAAAGCATCGCATACGAAATTTTTTATGATACGTTAGATATCGTTGAAGAAAAGAAACAAACTGCCGAAATGTCTGCATTAGACGTTTGGAAAAAAGCCTTAGACAATGTAACTCCATTGGTTGAGGTAAAAAGTCGCCGTGTGGGTGGTGCTACGTTCCAGATTCCATCTGAAATCCGTCCGGACCGCCGTCAGTCAATCGGTATGAAAAACTTGATTTTGTTCGCACGTAAACGTGCCGGCCATTCAATGAAAGATAAATTAGCTGCTGAAATTTTGGCTGCCTTCAACGAAGAAGGTGGAGCTTTCAAGAAGAAAGACGAAACTCACAGAATGGCAGAAGCGAACAAAGCATTTTCTCACTTTAGATTCTAATAGAACACAATGGCAAAACTTGATTTACATTATACAAGAAATATCGGTATCGCTGCTCATATCGATGCTGGTAAAACAACTACTACAGAACGTATCCTTTATTATACAGGAAAAACTCACAAGATTGGTGAGGTTCACGACGGTGGTGCAACAATGGACTGGATGGTTCAAGAACAAGAACGTGGTATCACAATTTGTTCTGCTGCAACTACTTGCTTCTGGAAATATAAAGGAAACCAATACAAAGTAAATATTATCGACACTCCGGGACACGTTGACTTCACTTCTGAGGTGAACCGTTCTTTGCGTATCCTCGACGGTCTTGTGTTTTTGTTCTCTGCCGTTGATGGTGTTGAACCTCAATCGGAAACAAACTGGCACTTGGCTGATGGTTACAATGTAACTCGTTTGGGATTCGTAAACAAAATGGACCGCCAAGGTGCTGATTTCTTGAACGTGTGCAAACAAGTTCGTGAAATGTTGGGTGGTAACGCAGTTCCTCTTCAGTTGCCTATTGGCGCAGAAGATACATTCAAAGGCGTTGTTGACTTGGTAAAAGGTGTTGGTATGGTTTGGAACGAGGCCGACCAAGGTATGACATATACCGAAGTTCCTATTCCTGACGATATGAAAGACGAAGTTGAGGAATGGAGAGCAAAATTGCTTGAATCAGTTGCTGAATTCGATGATACTTTGATGGAGAAATTCTTCGAAGATCCAAATTCCATTTCTGAAGAAGAAATTCTTGCAGCACTTCGTAAAGCTTGTATTTCAAACAAAGTAATCCCTATGTTGTGTGGTTCTTCGTTCAAGAACAAAGGTGTTCAGGAATTGTTGAACTATGTGATGGAATTACTTCCAAGCCCGCTTGACAAAGAATATATCGTAGGTACAAATCCTAACACTGGTGCTGAAGAACGTCGTAAACCAGGTGCTGATGATCCATTCTGTGCATTGGCGTTTAAGATTGCGACAGACCCATTCGTAGGACGTTTGTGCTACTTCCGTGTATATTCTGGTCACCTTGACGCAGGTTCTTACATCTACAATTCTCGTAGTGGTGCAAAAGAAAGAATCTCACGTATCTATCAGATGCACGCCAACAAACAAAATCCTATCGAATTTATCGAAGGTGGTGATATTGGCGCAGGCGTAGGTTTTAAAGATATTAAAACTGGTGATACGTTGTGTGACGAAAAAGCTCCAATCGTACTTGAATCAATGACATTCCCAGAACCAGTAATTGGTTTGGCTGTTGAACCTAAGACAAAGGCTGATGTTGATAAATTAGGTATCGCTCTTGCTAAATTGGCTGAAGAAGATCCTACATTTACAGTAAAGACTAATCTTGAAACAGGACAAACAGTCATCAGCGGTATGGGTGAGTTGCACTTGGATATCATTATGGACCGTTTGAAACGTGAATTCCATGTTGAATGTAACCAAGGTGCTCCTCAAGTAAACTACAAAGAGTGTATTACTCAAGAAGTTGAACACCGTGAATTGTTCAAAAAACAATCGGGTGGTCGTGGTAAATACGCTGACATTCAAGTTAAGGTTGGACCTGCTGACGAAGGTAAAGAAGGTTTGCAGTTCGAAGATTATGTTAAAGGTGGTAACATTCCTAAGGAATTCATTCCATCTGTGGAAAAAGGTTTCAAAGCAGCAATGGAAAATGGTGTCTTGGCTGGCTACCCAGTAGAATCATTGAAGGTTCAATTGATGGATGGTTCTTACCACGATGTCGATTCAGATGCTTTGTCATTCGAATTGTGTGCTAAATTGGCTTTCAAAGAAGCATGTAAGAAAGCTGCTCCAAAATTATTGGAACCAATAATGAAAGTAGAAGTTGTTACTCCAGAAGAATATATGGGTGATGTGGTAGGTGACTTGAACAAACGTCGCGGTCAAATCCGTGGTATGGATTCAAGAAACAACTCAAGCGTTGTGAAAGCGTTTGTGCCACTTGCTGAAATGTTCGGATATGTGACAGACCTTCGTACAATCACATCAGGTCGTGCAACTTCAACAATGGAATTTGATCACTTCGATCAAGTACCGGCAAATATTGCAGAAACGATTATTAACCAACAAAATTAATATTAATAGGCATGAGTCAAAGAATTAGAATCAAATTGAAGTCTTATGACCACAATCTGGTAGACAAGTCTGCCGAAAAGATTGTTAAGACTGTTAAAACTACAGGTGCTGTAGTAAGTGGTCCGATTCCGCTGCCAACTCACAAGCGAATTTTTACAGTTAACCGCTCTACGCATGTTAACAAAAAAGCTCGCGAACAATTTCAATTGTCATCACATGCAAGACTGCTTGACATTTACAGCAGTTCTTCAAAAACAGTTGATGCTTTGATGAAACTTGAGTTGCCAAGTGGAGTTGAAGTTGAAATTAGAGTGTAGTACATTTAAATTAGGAAAAAGATGCTTGGTATACTAGGTAAAAAAGTTGGCATGACCTCGATTTTCTTGGAAAATGGAAAGAACGTGGCATGCACGGTAATCGAAGCTGGACCTTGTGTTGTTACACAAGTAAAGACGAAGGAAACAGACGGATATAATTCCGTACAAATGGGTTTCGAAGATAAGAAAGAAAAAAACACAACACGTGCAGAACTTGGTCATTTCAAAAAAGCTAATACAGCTCCGAAACGTGAAGTTGTAGAGTTTAGAGATTTTGACAAAGAAGTAAGCCTTGGCGATGTATTGTCGGTTGCTGATATTTTGGCAGAAGGCGACTGGTTGGATGTGACAGGAACAACAAAGGGACGTGGTTTCCAAGGTGTTGTAAAACGTCACGGTTTTGGCGGTGTGGGTGAAGCTACTCACGGTCAGGACGACCGTCAACGTGCTCCGGGTTCTATCGGTGCTTGTTCTACTCCTTCGCGTGTGTTCAAAGGTATGAGAATGGGTGGTCACATGGGTTGTAACCGTGTAAAGGTAGAGAATCTTGAAGTGTTGAAAGTTATGCCTGAAAAGAATGTAGTATTAGTGAAAGGTGCTGTACCTGGAGCTAAAGGTGGATATTTAATAATGACTAAGTAAGATGGAAATAGCAGTAAAAGATATACAAGGAAAGGAAACCGGAAAGAAAGTAACTCTTGACGATTCTGTGTTTGGCATAGAACCAAACGAACACGCTGTTTACTTGGATGTAAAAGCCATCTTAGCAAACAAGAGACAAGGTACACATGCTACAAAAGAAAAAAGTACACTTTCGGGAAGTACAAAGAAATTGAAACGTCAGAAAGGTACGGGTGGAGCACGTGCAGGTAGTATCAAGAACCCATTGTTCCGTGGTGGAGCAAGAATTTTTGGTCCACAGCCACGTGACTATTCTGAGAAAGTAAACAAAAAAGTCAAAGTCCTTGCAAGAAAATCAGCGTTGTCTGCAAAGGTAAAAGACAACGAAGTGATTGTGCTGGAAGACTTTACTTTCGAGGCTCCGAAGACGAAACAAATCGTAGCAATTCAAAAAAATTTGAACCTTGGCGACAAAAAGTCATTGTTAGTTGTTGCAAATTCAAATAATAATGTATATTTGTCCGCTAGAAATCTACAAGGGTTCTCGGTTGTAAGTGCTTGTGATTTAAATACTTACGAAATCCTTAAGGCGAAGAATTTGATTCTCTGTGAGAGTTCTGTAGAAGAAATTGTTAAAACTTTAAATAAATAATTGGTGATGGAAGTATTGCAAAGACCGATCATAACAGAAAAAATGTCGAAGAAAGGCGACGCTTTGAACCAATATGGTTTTATAGTTGAAAAAACTGCAGACAAGGATCAGATAAAGAAAGCAGTAGAGGAAATGTATGGTGTTACTGTTTTGGCTGTTAATACAATGCGTTACGATGGCAAGTTAAAACTTCGTAATACAAAACAAGGATTGACGGTGGGACGTACAAACGCATACAAGAAAGCAATAGTAACGGTTCAAAAAGATCAAAAAATAGACTTCTATAGTAATATTTAATAGAAATGGCAGTAAAAAAATTCAAACCAACTACTCCAGGTCAGCGTCATAAGGTGATTGTCGTAGATCCTCAGATTTCAACGACAAACAAACCTGAAAAATCGCTTTTGGCCGTGCTTAAAAGCACTGGAGGTAGAGACAATACCGGAAAAATGACGATGCGTTATATCGGTGGAGGCCATAAACGCAAATATCGTATAATTGATTTCAAGAGAGACAAAGAGGATATTCAAGCTGAAGTATTGACTATTGAATATGATCCTAATAGAAGTGCTCGAATTTGTTTGGTTCAATATACTGATGGTGAAAAACGTTACATCGTAGCACCTAATGGTATTCAAGTTGGCCAAAAGGTTGTATCTGGCGCTACTGCAGAACCAGAAATTGGTAATGCGTTGTATTTGAAGGATATTCCTCTTGGTACAATAATCCACAACATTGAATTGACACCAGGTAAAGGTGCACAGTTGGCTCGTAGTGCAGGTTCGTATGCTCAGTTAGCGTCTCGCGATGGTAAATATGCGATTATTAAATTGCCTTCGGGAGAAACAAGAATGGTGCTTGTGACTTGTAAAGCAACAATCGGTTCTGTGTCGAATCCGGAACATTCTTTGGAACAATCTGGTAAAGCAGGGCGTTCAAGATGGTTAGGACGTCGTCCTCGAAACAGAGGTGTTGTTATGAACCCAGTTGATCACCCAATGGGTGGTGGTGAAGGACGTGCCTCCGGAGGTCTTCCTCGTACAAGAAAAGGTATTCCTTCTCGTGGTTACAAGACACGTGCTCCTAAGAAAGCATCAAATAAATTAATTATTGAAAGAAGAAAGAAATAATAAAAAGAAGATACTATGAGTCGTTCTCTAAAAAAAGGACCATATATTGATTTCAATCTGGAGAGAAAAGTTCTTCAGATGAACGAAAGTGGTAAAAAAACTTCTATAAAGACGTGGGCACGTGCCTCTATGATTTCGCCAGATTTCGTTGGTCATACAGTTTTGGTTCATAACGGAAATAAATTTATTCCTGTTTACGTGACGGAAAATATGGTGGGACACAAGTTGGGAGAATTTGCACCTACGCGTAACTTCCGTGGTCATGGTGGTAATAAAAAGTAAATTAGCGAGTCATGAATAGAAAAAAGGAAACAGCAGAAAAGTATAAAGCAGCCAAGAAAAGTAAGGCTTTCGCTATATTGCGTAATTGTCCGACTTCTCCTCGCAAAATGCGTCTAGTAGTTGATATGGTACGTGGTAAAGAAGTGAACTATGCATTAGATATATTGCGTTATTCATCGAAAGAAGCTGCTAAGAGAGTTGAAAAATTAGTTATGAGTGCCGTTAATAACTGGCAACAAAAGAACGAAGGACAAAGAATAGAGGACAATCCTCTTTATATAAAGGAAATCTTTGTTGACGAAGGAAGAACTTTGAAGAGAATTCAACCGGCTCCACAAGGTCGTGCACATAGAATTCGCAAACGTTCAAATCATGTTACAGTTGTTGTAGACACATTTACAGAATCAAATAAATAATTCATGGGACAAAAAGTAAATCCAATAGGGAACAGATTAGGTATTATTAAAGGTTGGGATTCTAACTGGTATGGCGGAGACAACTATGTAGAAAAACTACATGAAGATTACGAGATCCGTCGTTATTTGAATGCTCGTCTTGCAAAAGCAAGCATTTCAAAAATTATCATTGAAAGAACTCTGAAATTGGTTACCGTTACTATTAACACAGCTCGTCCAGGTATTATTATCGGTAAAGGTGGTCAGGAAGTTGACAAATTGAAAGAAGAGTTGAAGAAAATTTCTAACAAGGAGGTTCAAATCAACATCTTCGAAATCAAACGTCCTGAATTGGATGCCGTTATCGTTGCAGACGGAATTGCAAGACAATTGGAAGGCCGTGTTGCATATAGACGTGCAATCAAAATGGCTATCGCATCTGCTATGAGAATGGGTGCTGAAGGTATTAAGATTCAGATTTCTGGTCGTTTGAATGGTGCAGAAATGGCTCGTTCGGAAATGTACAAAGAAGGACGTATTCCTTTGCATACATTACGTGCCGATATCGACTATGCAAGTACATTCGCTTTGACGACTTATGGTAAATTGGGATTAAAAGTATGGATTTTCAAAGGTGAAGTTTACGGAAAGGTTGACTTGGCGCCAAACAACTATGTTAGCTCGGCAGCAAACGCAGCTCCAAAGAAAAACTTTACTGGAAGAAGAAAAAGTAGTAATAAAAAATAATAAGGATTAGCGATGTTACAACCTAAGAAGACAAAGTATAGAAAGCAGCAGAAGGGCAGAATGAAAGGTAATGCTCAGAGAGGGCATGAATTGGCATTCGGATCTTTTGGAATAAAATCATTAGAATCTTATTGGATTACTGCTCGTCAGATAGAGGCAGCCCGTGTCGCTGTTACTCGTTATATGAAACGTGAAGGTCAAATCTGGATTAGAATATTTCCTGACAAACCAGTAACTTCAAAACCTGCCGAAGTTCGTATGGGTAAAGGTAAAGGAGCTGTTTCACATTGGGCTGCACCAGTAACACCGGGCAGAATATTGTTCGAAGCTGATGGAGTTCCATTGGAAGTTGCAAAAGAAGCTCTTCGTTTGGCAGCCCAGAAGTTGCCGATAACGACAAAGTTTGTTGTAAGAAACGATTATGTACAAGAATAGAATATAAGTCATGAAAGCAGCAGAAATTAGAGAATTATCGACAAAGGAAATTCAGGAGAAAATCCAAACGGAACAAGAAGCATTGACGAAAATGAAATTGAATCATGCAATCACACCGTTGGACAATCCGAACCAGATACGTGAGGCTAAGAAAACGATAGCTCGTTTGAAGACAATATTAACAGAACGCGAATTAAGTAAATAAGTTCTAAGATGGAGAGAAATTTTAGAAAAGAGAGAATTGGGATTGTTGTGAGTAACAAAATGGATAAAACCATTGTTGTCGCTGTAGAAAGAAAAGAAAAACACCCATTATATGGTAAGTTTTTGAAGAAAACAACAAAATTTGTTGCTCATGACGAAAAGTCAGAGTGCTCAGAAGGTGATGTTGTTCGAATTATGGAAACTCGTCCTTTGAGTAAAACAAAGCGTTGGAGATTAGTTGAGATAATAGAAAAAACGAAATAAGAGATGATACAGCAAGAAACAAGATTAAATGTCGCTGATAATAGCGGTGCGAAAGAAGTTCTTTGTATCCGTGTTCTTGGAGGTACAGGGAAACGCTATGCATCTATCGGTGATAAAATCGTAGTAACTGTGAAAAGTGCAATGCCAAACGGAAACGTAAAGCAAGGACAAGTTACTAAAGGTGTAGTTGTTAGAACTAAAAAGGAAGTTAAGCGTGCCGACGGTTCGTATATTCGTTTCGACGACAATGCAGTGGTGTTGCTTAACGAGGCTGGTGAAATGAGAGGTACACGTATCTTCGGTCCTGTTGGCCGTGAATTGCGTGACGGACAGTATATGAAGATTGTTTCCCTTGCCCCTGAAGTGTTATAATTTAATAGAGTTATCAAGATGCAAAAGAAGTTTAACATACGAAAAGGTGACACCGTTCTGGTCCTTTCAGGTGAATACAAAGGACAACAAGGGAAAATTCTGAAAATGATTACCAAAACAGACAGAGCCCTTGTAGAAGGAATCAATTTAGTGTCAAAGCATACGAAGCCTAATGCGAAAAATCCTCAAGGCGGCGTGATAAAGAAAGAAGCTCCGATTCATGTATCAAATCTAATGCTTGTAGATCCTGCGACAGGAAAACCTACAAAAGTTGGTAAGAAACGTACGGAAGAAGGTAAATTAGTTAGATATTCTAAAAAGACAGGGGAGGAGATTAAATAATGGAGACTTACGTACCTACATTAAAGAAATTATATTTAGATACTATACAATCGAATTTGCAGAAGCAGTTCGGGTATAAGTCAAAAATGCAAGTTCCTCGAATTGAGAAAATTGTCATCAATCAGGCTATCGGTGAAGCTGTAGCAGACAAGAAATTGATTGACAATGCTGTAGCGGAAATCTCTTTGATCGCTGGACAAAAAGCAGTTCCTACTTATTCAAGAAAAGATATTTCAAACTTCAAATTAAGAAAGGGAATGCCAATCGGCGTACGTGTTACGTTGCGTAGAGAAAAAATGTATGAATTTCTTGAAAGATTGATTTGTACTGCATTACCTCGAATTCGTGATTTCCAAGGAATTAAAACAAAATTCGACAAGAACGGAAACTTCACGTTCGGTATTACTGAACAAATCATTTTCCCTGAAATCGAAGTTGATAAGGTAGATAAGATTTTGGGTATGGATATTACGTTCGTAACATCAGCCAAAACTGATGAAGAAGGTTTTGCATTATTAAAAGAATTTGGTTTCCCATTTAAAAAGTAGATAGCATGGCAAAAGAATCAATGAAAGCACGCGAAAGAAAGCGTCAAAAGTTAGTTGATAAATATGCGAAGAAACGCAAAGAGTTGAAAGAACAAGGTGACTATGTTGGATTGAGCAAGTTGCCGAAAAATTCATCTCGTGTAAGATTGCACAATCGCTGTTCAATTACGGGAAGACCAAGAGGGTACATCCGTCAGTTTGGAATTAGCCGTATCCAATTCAGAGAAATGGCTTCGGCAGGTTTGATTCCGGGAGTAAAGAAAGCAAGTTGGTAATATATAAATACAACAACAATGACAGATCCAATAGCAGATTATCTAACAAGGATTAGAAACGCACAGAAAGCACAACACAGAGTTGTAGAAATACCTTCTTCTAAAATAAAACAAGAAATGACAAAAGTTTTATTTGACAAAGGGTATATTTTGAGTTACAAGTTCGAGGGTGAAGGACCTGAAAGTGTAATTAAGATTGCATTGAAATATCATCCAATTTCAAAAGCACCGGCAATCAGAAAATTGGAAAGAATTAGTAAACCTGGTTTACGTAAATATGTTCCAGTTGAAGAAATGCCACGCGTATTAAATGGCTTGGGAATAGCTATTTTGTCTACTAATAAGGGAATTATCTCTGACAAGGAAGCACGTGCTTTGAATGTTGGTGGAGAAGTTTTGTGTTACGTATATTAATAGTTAGAACATGTCACGTATAGGAAAAGCACCGATTAGTATTCCAGAAAAAGTTGAAGTCAAAGTCGACGGAAACTTGGTGAAGGTAAAGGGTCCAAAAGGAGAATTGGAACAAAAGATAGCAGATGGCTTTACAGTTGCTATCGAAGATGGACATATTGTAGTTAGCCGTCCGTCAGAAGAAAAAGAGTCAAAGGCAAAACACGGTTTGTACCGTTCTTTGATTAATAATATGGTTAAAGGTGTAACAGAAGGTTACACGGTAGAACAAGAATTTGTGGGTGTCGGTTACAGAGTTGCCGTAAACGGACAAAATGTTGAAATGGCACTTGGATATTCTCACGCTATTGTGTTCCAGTTACCAAAGGAAATCAAAGCAGAAGCGAAATCAGAAAGAGGTAGCAACCCATTATTGACTATGACAAGTTGCGACAAGCAGTTGTTGGGTCAGGTTGCTGCAAAGATTCGTTCTTTGCGTGCTCCAGAACCATACAAGGGTAAAGGTATCAAGTTTAAGAATGAACAAATACGTCGTAAGGCTGGTAAGTCTGCAAGTAAATAATAAAAGGTAAGAGAGATGGCTATTACAAAAATAGAAAGAAGATTAAGAATAAAAAGAAGAGTACGTAAGGTCGTGTCTGGTACAGCTAACAGACCTCGTATGTCAGTTTTTAGAAGTAACAAACAGATATCTGTTCAGTTAATCGACGATGTTGCAGGTACTACACTTGCTGCTGCTTCATCTTTGGAAATTGCTTCTCAATGTGCTGGAAAAAATAAGATTGACCAAGCTGCATTGGTAGGTGAAGCAATTGCTAAAAAAGCGACAGAAAAAGGTATTTCAACAGTCGTGTTCGATAGAAATGGTTATTTATACCATGGAAGAGTAAAATCTTTGGCTGAGTCAGCTCGTAGTAACGGTTTAAAATTTTAATCACATGTTAGATAGTAATTCAAAAAAAGTAAGAACTTCTGATTTAGAATTGAAGGATCGTTTAGTTGCAATCAATCGTGTGACTAAAGTTACTAAAGGAGGTAGAACATTTACGTTTGCGGCTATTGTTGTCGTAGGTGACGAAAACGGTATCGTTGGATACGGACTTGGTAAAGCTGGTGAAGTTACCGCTGCAATTGCAAAGGGTGTTGAAGACGCAAAGAAAAACTTGATAAAAGTTCCTTTGATTAAAGGTACGTTGCCTCACTCGCAAGAATCGAAATTCGGTGGCGCTATCGTATACTTGCAACCTGCAACCCCTGGTACTGGAATCAAGGCTGGTGGTGCAATGCGTGCAGTATTGGAAAGTGCAGGAATTAAAGATGTCTTGGCAAAATCAAAAGGTTCTTCGAACCCTCACAATGTTGTGAAAGCTACGTTCAAGGCATTGATGGAAATGCAAGATGCTGCGATGGTTGCTGAGCAAAGAGGTGTAGAATTGACAAAAGTATTTAACGGATAAAAACTTATTCATTATGTCTAAAGTTCGTATTACTTTACAAAAAAGTAAAATAGATAGAAGTAAAGCTCAAAAATTGGTACTTGAAGCATTGGGTTTGAATAAAATCGGTTCAAGTGTTGAGAAAGAAGCCACTCCACAAATCATGGGCATGGTGGCAAAAGTAAGTCATTTAGTAAAAACAGAAGAAATATAATTCGACGATGGATTTACATACATTAAAACCTGTTCAAGGAACAAAAAGTAGAAAGATTGTTGGCCGTGGCGCTGGTTCAGGTCTTGGCGGAACGAGTACTCGCGGTAGTAAAGGTGCTAAGTCAAGAAGCGGTTATTCTCGTAAGATGGGTTTCGAAGGTGGTCAGATGCCGTTGCAGAGACGTGTGCCTAAATTCGGTTTCAAACATCATCAAAGAGTAGAATTTAAAGTTATTAATTTAAGCGAGATTCAATCTTTGTTTGATAAAAAAGGAGTTTCAGAATTCAATAGAGAAGTTTTTGTTGAAAATGGTCTTGCTTCACGCAACGACTTGATAAAAGTTTTGGCAAAAGGTACGTTGACAGCAAAAGTAACTGTAAGTGCCGATGCAATCTCTGAAAAAGCAAAAGCTGCTATTGAAGCTCAAGGTGGTTCTGTACAAGAATAGAAATTAGAAAAATAGAAGAAAAATGAAATTTATCGAAACCATAAAGAATATATATAGGATAGAGGAGTTACGAACTCGTATCTTATTTACTCTGGGTTTGATATTAATCTATAGATTAGGTTCTTTCGTCGTATTGCCAGGTATCGATCCAGATAGTTTGGCTAATTTGGAACGTCAATCGAACGAAGGTCTTTTGGGATTGATTAATATGTTCTCTGGTGGTGCATTTGCAAATGCATCGGTTTTTGCATTGGGAATTATGCCGTACATTTCTTCATCAATTGTTATTCAATTGTTGGGAATGGCCATTCCGTACTTCCAGAAACTACAGAGAGAAGGTGAAAGTGGTCGTAAGAAAATTACGCAGATTACGCGTATTTTGACTATTTTCATTACGGCAGCTCAGGCTCCTGCATATTTGAAAAACTTGGAATATCAAATTGGCGCAGACTTTTCTGGAGCATTCTGGTTGTCTTCTATTATTATAATGGTTGCAGGAACAATGTTTGTTATGTGGTTGGGTGAACGTATTACCGACAAAGGTGTTGGAAATGGTATTTCACTCATCATCATGATAGGTATCATTGCTCGCTTCCCGTCTGCTTTGTTCCAAGAGTTTGGAACAAGAATCGAAGGTGCCGGCGGTTTGATTGTATTCTTGATTGAAATCGTGATGTTGCTTGTGATTATTACATTGGCAGTATTACTAGTTCAAGGTACTCGAAGAATACCTGTTCAATATGCAAAACGTGTTGTCGGAAATAAGCAATACGGTGGTGTTCGTCAATATTTGCCTATTAAGGTGAACGGCGCAGGTGTGATGCCTATCATCTTCGCTCAGGCTTTGATGTTCATTCCGTTGACGTTTGCTGGATTCTCCGCTTCAGACAATGCGTCTTCATTCTTGACAGCATTTGCTGACCATACGAATTTGTGGTACAATATAGTATATGCAGTATTAATCATAATCTTTACGTATTTCTATACTGCTATCACAATGAATCCACAGCAGATTTCGGAGGAGTTGAAACGTAACGGTGGATTTATTCCAGGTGTAAAACCAGGAAAGAAAACAGCTGATTTTATTGATACGGTAATATCAAGAATCACGTTGCCGGGTTCAATATTCTTGGCAATAGTTGCAATTCTTCCTGCATTCGCATCGTTGGCACATGTAAGTAACCAATTCTCATATTTCTATGGTGGTACGTCATTGTTGATTATCGTGGGTGTGATTTTGGATACATTGCAGCAGATTGAAAGTTATTTGTTGAACCGTCACTATGATGGTTTGATGAAGACCGGAAGAATAAAAGGTCGTTCGGGTATTGGTAATACAATGATTTAATTTATGGCTAAGCAACAGTCTATAGAACAAGACGGAACCATTGTAGAAGCATTATCGAATGCGATGTTTCGGGTTGAATTGACGAACGGACACGTCATTACAGCTCATATCTCTGGCAAAATGCGTATGCATTACATAAAAATTTTGCCTGGCGATAAAGTAAAGGTAGAAATGTCCTTATATGATTTAACAAAAGGAAGAATAACATTCCGATATAAGTAAAATAATAGAACAATGAAGGTTAGAGCATCTGTAAAGAAAAGAAACGAAGATTGTAAAATCGTTCGTCGTAAAGGTAGAGTTTACGTGATAAACAAAAAAAATCCTAAAATGAAACAACGTCAAGGATAATTTAATAATTTTGCACAAATTTTTAAGGAGTCAGTATGGCAAGAATAGCAGGTATAGATTTACCAAAGAATAAAAGAGGTGAGATTGCGTTAACGTATATCTATGGAATTGGCAGAACAACTGCATGTAACATTTTGGACAAAGCAGGTATAGACAGAGGTATCAAAGTTCAGGATTGGACTGATGCTCAAGAAACTGCTATACGAAATATTATTGCAGACGAGTTGAAGGTAGAGGGTGAGTTGCGTTCTGAAGTTCAAATGAACATAAAACGATTGATGGATATCGGATGTTATAGAGGAATTCGTCACCGTTTGGGACTTCCAGTTCGTGGACAGTCAACGAAGAATAATGCAAGAACAAGAAAAGGTAAGAAAAAAACTGTTGCAAATAAGAAGAAAGCAACGAAATAATAATTGATACGGTATGGCTAAAAAGACAAAGTCTGTAAAGAAAGTTGTAAAAGTTGAAGCTGCTGGACAAGCACACATTCATGCTTCATTCAACAACATCATTGTTACGATTACAAACGGTGAAGGTCAAGTAATTTCATGGTCTTCGTCAGGTCGTAAAGGATTCCGTGGATCAAAAAAGAACACTCCTTATGCTGCTCAAGTGGCTGCACAAGATTGTGCGAAAGAAGCATTCGATTTAGGATTGCGCAGAGTGAAAGTTTTTGTGAAGGGTCCAGGTGCCGGTAGAGAATCGGCAATTCGCACAATCCACAATGCAGGGATTGAAGTAACAGAAATCGTGGACGTTACTCCGTTACCACACAATGGATGTAGACCACCAAAAAGAAGAAGAGTATAATTTATAATTGTTAAAAAGAGATGGCAAGATATACAGGATCAACATCGAAGATTGCTCGTAGATTTGGTGAACCGATCTACGGTCCAGATAGTGCTCTACAAAAGAAAAATTATGCACCAGGTCAGCACGGCCCTTCAAAAAGAAGAGGTAAAAAGACAGAATATGGTGTTCAGTTGCAAGAAAAGCAAAAAGCAAAATATACCTACGGAGTTTTGGAACGTCAGTTCTCTAACTTGTTTGCCGAAGCAGAACGTAAACCGGGTATCACGGGTGAAATCTTGATTCAATTACTAGAACAAAGATTGGACAACGTGGTTTTCCGTATGGGTATCGCTCCTACGAGACGTGCTGCACGTCAGCTTGTAAACCATGGTCATATTATGGTTAACGGAAAAGTTGTAAATATCCCTTCTTTCTCTGTTAAACCGGGAATGGTGATTGCAGTTCGCCCGAAATCAAAATCTTTGGAAGTTATTACAAGCTCTTTGAGCACTCGTTCTGTAAGCAAATATGGTTGGTTGGAATTTGACAATTCCGAAATGCAGGGTAAATTCTTGAATGTACCTGACAGATCAGAAATTCCGGAAAACATCAAGGAACAATTAATCGTAGAACTTTATTCTAAACAATAATATAGAGGCATTATTCTATGGCAATTTTAACATTTCAAAAACCCGATGAAGTTATAATGCTTGAATCGGACGATCGCTTGGGTGTATTCGAGTTTCGCCCATTGGAACCAGGTTATGGAACGACAGTCGGAAATGCAATCCGTAGAGTTTTGCTTTCTGCATTGGAAGGATATGCGGTAACAAATATCAAAATCGAAGGCGTAGACCACGAGTTTACAACAATCAGAGGTATTCAAGAAGATGTTACTGAAATCATTCTTAACATTAAGAAAATTCGTTTCAAAAAAGTAACTCCAGAAGCTGTTCAAAACGAAAAATTCTCGGTTACTATATCTGGTAAAACTGTCTTCACGGCAGGCGATTTGAACGCGTTCATGACAAACTTCCAAGTTTTGAACCCAGAACAAGAATTGTGTCACATGGATTCTTCCATTAAATTGACAATTGATTTCTTGATTGGCAAAGGACGCGGATATGTTCCTGGCGAAGAAAACAAGTTGGCTGATGCTGAATTCGGAACAATTCCAGTAGATTCAATATTTACTCCTATCGTAAATGTGAAATACTCTGTCGAAAACTATCGTGTTGAACAGAGAACCGACTACGAAAAACTTGTTCTTGAAATCAAGACTGACGGCTCAATTCATCCAAAAGATGCGTTGAAGGAAGCTGCACGTATTTTGATTCAACACTTCATGTTGTTCTCTGTTGACGAAAAGATAGTTCTTGACAATGGCGGTAGCATCGAAAATGAAGAATTCGACGAAGAAGTACTTCACATGCGTCAGTTGTTGAAACAACGTTTGGTTGACATGGATTTGTCTGTTCGTGCATTGAATTGCTTGAAAGCGGCAGATGTCGAAACTTTGGGAGAATTGGTGCAGTTCAACAAAAACGATCTGCTTAAATTTAGAAATTTTGGTAAAAAATCGCTTACTGAATTGGATGAGTTGTTAGAAAACTTGAACCTGACATTCGGTATGGATATTACAAAGTACAAATTGGATAAAGAATAGAAAGAGATGAGACACGGAAGAAAAGTAAACCATTTAGGTAGAACACATGCACATAGATTGGCTATGTTGTCGAATATGGCAACGTCTTTAATCATGCATAAAAGAATAAAAACAACGGTTGCAAAGGCTAAAGCTTTACAACAATATGTTGAACCGCTGATTAACCGTTCAAAAGAAGATACGACTCATTCTCGTCGTGTTGTATTCAGCTACTTGCAAAACAAATATGCGGTGACTGAATTGTTCCGCGAAGTTGCAGGAAAGGTTGCTGACAGACCAGGTGGATATACAAGAATCATCAAATTAGGTACTCGTTTGGGCGATGCTGCTGAAATGTGCTTAATCGAATTGGTTGATTTTAACGAAGTATATTCTAAAACAGGTAAGGCAACTGCAACTAAGAAAGCTCCAGTTCGTAGAAGTCGTAAGAAATCTACTGCTGCTGCAACTGATGCTAAAGTTGTTGAAGAAGCTCCTGCGGCTGAAGCTCCAAAAGCAGAAGAAACTCCTGCGGCTGAATAAGAAGTTTTTTGAACATTCCAATAGAACGGAATCTACTAGGTGTAGGTTCCGTTTTTTTTATGCAGTTGATATATTTTGTTGATGTTTTTTGAATATTTTTCTGTAATTTTGAAACACAATCAAATAATATAGGAATATGAATAATTTTAATTTTTACAGTCCGACAGAGTTCGTTTTTGGAAAGGACAGAGAAGTGGAATGTGGCGATTATGTGATTAAACATGGTGGCTCAAAAGTGTTGTTGCATTATGGCTCTTCGTCGGCAAAAAAATCTGGTTTACTTGACAGGGTACAAAAATCTTTACAAAATAAAGGGATTCCTTTTGTTGAATTAGGCGGAGTTCAACCAAATCCACACGATTCGTTGGTTTACAAAGGAATTGAATTGTGTAGAAAGGAAAATGTTGATTTCATTCTTGCAATAGGCGGTGGTTCTGCTATTGATTCCGCTAAGGCTATTGCTATGGGAGTACCATACGATGGTGATTTTTGGGACTTCTATAGCGGCAAGTCTCCGCAAAAAGCACTTCCTGTTGGGACAATATTGACAATTGCTGCAGCTGGTAGCGAAGGCTCCGGCGATTCTGTCATTACAAAAGAAGACGGTATGCTTAAACGTGGAGCAGGAGGTGATTGTATTCGCCCGAAGTTCTCCATTCTTAACCCGCAATTGACGTGTACCTTGCCAGCTTATCAGACCGCTTGTGGTGCAACGGACATAATGGCTCATATTTTTGAGAGATACTTCACGAATACAAAGGAGGTTGAGGTAACCGACCGTTTGTGCGAAGGATTGTTGCTGACAATGATAAAGGAAACACCTCGTGTAATTGCCGATCCACAAAACTATGATGCCCGTGCAAACATCATGTGGGCGGGAATGGTCGCTCATAATAATATTGTTGGTGTGGGACGTGACCAAGATTGGAACAGCCACGGCATAGAACATGAACTGTCTGCGTTGTACGATTGCGCCCACGGAGCAGGACTTGCCGTTATAATGCCAGCGTGGATGGAATATGTGATGAACCACGACGTGATGCGTTTTGCGCAAGTTGCTACTCGTGTGTGGGGGTGTCAGATGAATTTTGCAAATCCTGAAGTTACGGCGAAAGAAGGCATTCGTAGATTCCGCCAATTCCTAAATAGTATTGGAATGCCGATAAATTTCGAACAATTAGGAGCAAAAGAATCCGATATTCCAGCTTTGGTAAAATCGTTTGGCATTGGCGACGGCAAGACTGGTGGTTTTGTCCATCTCAAGGCAAAAGATGTGGAAAATATTTATAAAATAGCTGCACACGCACAGTTATAGTGCAATTCAAACGTAACAACATCAGGTAATGATAAAAATCCTTGATAAAAAATTTAATTTTTATTTGGAATGTATTTTTTTTTTTTTACAATTGCGAAAAAATAAATATTATGAAAAAGATTTTGTTGTTATTATCTGCGTGTGCTTGTATGATTTCGTGCGACAAAGATGAAGCAAAGCCGGAAGATAGCAAAAAAATATCGTCTTTCGAAGAATATGTAGAGTACACAATTAAATCTGGCAGTGAGGAAGACGAAGGTTCTCTATGGGTGCAAAATCCATCCTTGAATTTGGAGGATCCAAGAAAATCTGGCATAGTTGATACGTTATTGTTCAAAAACGGTGTTTGCTACAAACATTCTACGTTAGACGGCTGGGCATACAGCATAGAAAACGGGAAAATTACATTTACTAAAGACGGTGAAAGCAAGACCTTTAACTACTCTTCTAAAGGAAAAGATGTTATGGTGATTGGGGGATTTGAGGGTGTCTCTGTTACGTATATGACAGAAGAGGTACAATATGTAAAAGTAAAGGAATCACCAAAATCAAAGGAGAACGACGGGAATGTGATTTTTTACACAAATGCTCATGCAGTAATAAATACCCCCGCTTTTTTAGTCACCACAGTTTTTGTCGATAGTACATTTGTAGGGGCTTTAACAACAGCGGATTATTATATGTCTCAGATTCTATTAGGCGCTGAGGAACAAACGATTGAACCTCCAGCAGATGATTACGAAACAGATGCGTCGGTGTTGAATATTCCAATGTCAGAAGGTGAACATTCTTTTTATGCGTTTTTTGGTATTAGTCCAACATATCGAATGGGAGTAAAAGGGACATTTTCTGTTACTAAAGGTGAATGTACAAAGATTTTTCTTGATGCACATAAATACACCAATGACCTATGAAGAAAAGATTTTTTGCTCGTATCTCTTAAGTTTACTAATTCATCAATAAAATGGAGGTAATTATGAAAAAGAACATTTTTTTTCTCGCACTGTTGTCGACAGGCTTGGTGTGTGCATGTAGCAAAGAAGAACCTGTTTTTCCGCAGGAACAATCGGAACAGAAACTTGAGGTTGCACGAGAAAAGGCGTCGGAACTCGAATATTATTATGTTACGGTAACCGCAAGCGACGGGTTCTCATACGACTCGTTAGTTGTTGTACCCGAACGGTGGACGTTTAATGACAACATCCCATACACTGTAAAAGCTGTATGGTATGGCGATTCGTTGGCAATAGAACGCATTTATCAATATCCCGAAGGCTATTTCAAAACAAGGGAAATACCTGATACGGCAACCGTAAAATAAATTTTACAACAGAGGAGTTGATCCTTTGTTTTTATTATATGACAGCCCCTAACATTATATCCGTAGGTGAGTTTATAAAGCGTGCTTCAATAACGAAGAAGACTCTACTCGTTTATCGAGTATAGGAAGATAAGGTTTGTTGTCGCTTAAAGAAAAAACAATTTACGAATTTTCTATCTTGCTGTAGAACTGATTCATCAAGTCTTCCATTTTTTTCTGGAGCAGTTTTGTCTGTTCTTCGGCAAAATCGGCCGTAATACCTGTTGGCGGAATCTCGATTCTGTATGGCGGAGCAACAAGTAATTTTGTCCGCCTGCCAAAGCGGTGAGGACTGTCCATGTAAACCATCACAATCGGTGCTTTTGCCATAACTGCCAGCAACGAAACTCCCGAATGAAACGGAAGCAGTTTTCGTGGCTCGGCATGTCGTCCTTCTGGATAAATTGCAATGTTTTCCTTTTGTACGTTTAAAATTTGCAACGACTGGTAAATCCAACTTGTATCGGCTTTTTGTCTGTCGATAGGAATGCAGTTTGTGTGGCGCAGGAAAAATCCGAATGTTTTCTGTTCAAATCTGTCTTTTGCCGCCAAAGAATGTATGGTTTCCTTACGAAAAACTGTGTTTAGAACAGGTCCGTCCAAATGGCTGCGGTGATTGCAGACCAAAATCGACGGCTCTTTCAGTTTCAAATCTTGTTGTTCCTTGTCAACAAAAAAAACTTTCGGCCAAAAGCTTACTCGTACCAAGAAAGCAATTATAGCCGAAAGTATTGAATCTCCAATTGATTTCATTTCTGAATGCTACTTTTGTGCCGCAATATAGTCAATCACTTCACCGACAGTCAGGAATGGCTTGTCGTTCGAAAATTTCATGTCGAATTTAGTTTCGCAGCCGAGGCTGATGAGCAACATTGACAAAGAGTCTATGCCCAAATCGTTGATTAACGACGATTCTCGTCCTACGTTCGACAAATCCATATTCGGTTTTACCTGTAAAAGGACTTCTTTGAGTCCCGCAAAAATTTCTTCCTGTGTCATATTAGTTTTTGTTTCGTGCAACTTTCAATGCGCCTGTACGGGCGAAATCTTCTTTTCTCACCGTAATCTTCATGATTCTATGAGTTGTTGGAAGTGTCGCATTTATTTCTTCGACTAATTTTTTGAAATATGCCTCAACTTCGCTCCAATCTTTGCCTTCGAACATTTCCATACGTGGTAGAATTTCTATTGCGATAATTGGGTTTCCGTCTTGAAATTCTTCTTTTACCAAACAGTCGCGAAGGAATGGAGATTTGTAGAAAGGCTCTTCTATGCTTTCGGGGCTTATGTTTTCGCCGCTTGCCAGTACAATAATGTTTTTAATTCTACCGACAATGTATACAAATCCGTCTTCGTCAATACGGGCAAGGTCGCCAGTCTTCAACCAGCCGTCGGGTGTCAATGTTTTGGCTGTTTCTTCTTCGTTGCCATAGTAGCCGAGGAATACATTGTCGCCTTTTATCCATAATTCTCCGTCAACTATTTTTACATCTTGTTCTGGATAAACTTTTCCGACAGCTGTAGATTTTTCGTGTACGTCGGCATTTCCTGTCGTAAGGTTTGCACCTTCCGTCATACCATATCCGAATAGGAGATTTACGCCGATTTCGTCAAATTCTTTGATCAACTTCGGTGGTACGTTTGCAGCACCGGAAATAACGATTTTAAGTTGACCGCCAAGGAACTGAGGTCCGTACATTCTTACCAGTCCCAATAAAATTTCGCACAAGCCAGGAACAAGAACCAACTTCGTCGGTTTAATTTGTGGCAATTTCCCTATAGTTGCTTTCATATCTTCTGCCGAGAACCACAATGCACCTGTGTAGAACGCACCCATTGTGCTGTAAATAAGTCCGAACACGTGGCTAAGCGGCAAAAGGCAGATTTCGCGGTGACCGCACAATTGACTGCCAGTGGCGAAACATGCGTTGAAACTTCCTCGCATTATAGCTCGGTGAGGAAGAATTGCACCTTTCGGAGCACCGGTTGTTCCACCGGTAAAGAAAATAGCGGCAGGTTCGTTTTTGTCGACAACGGCAACAGGAGCGGCTTCGTCGGCAATAGATTTAGATGAGACAACCTTGCAAGAGGCTTTTTCCGCCATTGGAAGAAATTCATCGCGGGCAACCAACACTTTTACGTTGAATTTCATGCAACTGCCCACCAAAGCCTGTTCTGGCAATTGAGCAGGAAGATTTATAGCAATGTAGCCGGCAGATGTTGCTGCCAAAAACATTTCAACTGCGTCGATAGATGTTTTTTCAAATATAGCTACTTTGTCACCTTTCTGAAGTCCCAGACCGTTCAAAAAAGCACGGCGGCGGGCTATGCGTTCACACATTTCTTTATATGTGTACGTAACGACTGTGTCGGACAATGCCGGACGGTCGGCCCATTTTTGCTCTATCCATTGTAAAAATTCAGGAATTGTCGGAATGTACGACAATTGCTCAAGTTCCTCTTTCGGGATTAAATCATAAAAATAATTACTCATATCTATAATGTTAAATTTTAAAAACACACAAATTTCGCCCAAAACATTTTTATGTACAAATAAATGTTTCATACACCGACGAAGATACGCAAAAAAATAGAAAATGGGGGTGTTTTGCGAAATAATGGGGCGAAATACATCGAAATTCTTCTGTTTGTGCCGTCAAAATAAACTTTGTTCTGAAAAAATTCCTTATCATTGCAAACGCAAAACTAAAAACAATTGGTGCTTTTAATGTGTTGAATACGAGCATTTAAATTTTTCATTATGGAATTGATTGACGAATTATTTAAAGTTCTGCCGTTCTGTGCCTGTCTTTTTTGGACAATTTATCTCGGAATACATCTACGGGACCGCGATAATGCCCAAAAGACATTGTTCCTCTTTATGTTGATTGATTCAGGATTGTTCCTGTGCCACGCAATTTATTACAACAGTGCTTTGTGTACGCACTACACGGCGTGGGATTTGCTCTACTTTTTCTGCTCCACTTCAATTTTCCCGACGTATTATTTATACGTTTTTCGCCTGACCGACGGTTTGAAACCGACTCTCAAGCAGTTTTCACTCCTCTATGCACCGCCCTTGTGTATGTTTTTGTTCGTTCTGGTGGGATATGTTTACGATTTGCCCCGACAGCAAGGAGACTTCTTGGCCGGCATCATTCGGGTAAGTCAGCTGGTTGTGGTGGGCATTCTCTCGTTTCGAAGACTCTACAATTATGATTTGAAGATTCGTAACTTCTATTCGTCAATCGACGACAAGACGGTGAAAAGTACCATAATGATATCGCTCTTGTATTTTTTGGCGGCAATCTGTTCGGTGATTCTGTCGGTACTCGGACGGGAATGGTTCATTGGTTCATTTGTACTTTGTGTGCCGTCGCTTGTATATACAATTCTCACAATGGCATTTGGCTATGTGGGAAGCAAATACACGTTCAAGGTTGAACAGTTCAACCTCGACGCCAACGGAAGCGGAAACGGAACCGACGAACAGGAAGACTATCTGTTCTCGTCGATAGAGACAGTTATGAAAGAACAACAACTGTTTCTGCAACAGGGATTTAACATAAATGAACTTGCCACGGCGGTAGGAAGCAACCGAACGTATGTTTCGGAGTCGATAAACAAGCACTACGGCGGAACGTTTTCCGATTATGTGAACCATTATCGAGTGATGTATGCTCAAAACCTTCTACACGAGGGCACATACTCTATTGCCGACGTTGCGTCTATGGCAGGATTCTCAAGCATCGAGTCGTTTCGCAGAAATTTCAAGAACGAAACAGGTTTGAGTCCTTCACAGTGGAAATGATGAATAATGCTCAATGCATAATTCACAATTATTTTGTTAGCATGACTTTCGTTTTATCAAGTTTATCCCAGATAACAAAAATAAATAGTTATACTCCATCTTGTGAAAGATGTGGAATACAATAAAGTAAAGCGAGTTTCAAAGGCTGCCACGTTGTGGTGGCCTTTTTTGTGTGTATGGCGGTGGCATGAATAAAAAACTCGTATCTTTGCATTGTAACTAATTATAAAAGGTTAATGCAAATGATTAAATACATTTTAACGAAAAAAAGAAGTTAATATGAAAGCGAGAAAAGAAACACTACACGCACAAGGAATAGAAATTGGAATCTACACCACAGACTTTGAAAATGAGTTTATTTCCCTTACGGATATTGCAAAATATAGGAGTTCGGATCCAAGAATTACTATTCACACATGGCTTAGAAGTCGCGATATTGTTGAATTTTTAGGATTATGGGAGAGTTTGCATAATATGGATTTTAAACGTAGTGATTTCGATACGTTTAAAAAAGATGTTGGTAGCAACGCATTTACATTTTCTATTAAAAAATGGAATGAAGAACTTAACGGCAGTGGCATAATAACAAAGTCAGGACGCTATGGCGGAGGTATTTTCGCTCACTCTGATATTGCATTGGAGTTTGCCTCTTGGCTTTCTCCGGAATTTAAACTGTACATAATAAAGGACTATAAACGACTGAAAGCCGATGAAAATAGTCGGTTGTCGCTAAATTGGAATTTGAACCGGGAACTGTCAAAACTCAATTACAAGATACATACCAGTGCAATAAAAGAAAATCTGATATTACCTGAGTTGACAATAGAACAAAAAAATTATGTGTATGCAGACGAAGCGGATATGTTGAATGTGGCAATGTTTGGAAAAACAGCCATGCAGTGGAGAAAAGATAATCCGAATGCAAAAGGAAACATTCGTGATTATGCGACTATTAGTCAACTTCTGGTACTTGCTAATCTTGAAAGTTATAATGCTATTTTAATTGAACAGGGTGTTGAGCAGGAAAAACGTCTTGAATTGTTGCGACGGACGGTTATAAAACAATTGACAACAATATCTCAAATGGATTTATCCTTAATAAAATTACAAAAAGGTAATCCAAAATCTATTTTGTGAAAACTGTAAAGCGAGTTTCAAAGGCTGCCACGAAAGTTGGCTACTTTTTGTGTGAAAATATTGTCTTCGTAACCTACTGTGTATTAGTTGATTGTGAATATGACCGATTCCGAATTTCACCCCTAAGAAAATTTTTCGTATTGATACAGAGCAGTTTACGTATGAAAAATGGATGGAAACTATCCTTTTTTGTCCTTTGTAAAAATTCAACTTGCTATATATCAGTAAATTGTTAATTTGACCGATTCAAAAAATTGAGTTTCTTTTTCCCGCAAAACCTTATGGGTATTGGCTTTGCGGTGTGGGGTGAAATTATTTGCCTTTATTTTTTTTGCACCAAATAAAAAAAATAATTTTGTACCGCTTGCTAAGCATAGTAAAACTAATTTTTAAACACAAATTCATAGGTTTAAAAACATACAGACGATGGGATATTGTAATTTACTGAATATGAGCGAATTAAATACATGGGGGGGGTAAAATCCGCCTTGCTGATTTCATGAATTTTAATATAAGCGCTTTCTCCATGCGTGTGGGGAAGGCGTTTTTTGTTGGTTGATGGTTAAATGGTAACAAATATAATAAGTATGATGAAAAGGATTTTAACAACAATGACAACGGCGGCGATGATGTCGGTTGCGTCGTTTGCCCAAAGTTCGGTCGTAAGCGCTGGCGGCGAGGCCACTGGCGACGGCTCGGTGAGCTTTTCGATGGGACAAACTGCCTATATAACGGCGGTGAACGAAAACGGAAGCCTGTCGCAAGGCGTGCAACAAGCGTACGTAATCACTGAGGAAACGGGCATCGAAATCACTCAGATTCAATTGCGTGCGTTCCCGAACCCGACCAACGAGGTGCTGAACCTGCAAATCAACGGTGGCGACTTCAAAAAAATGACGTATGCACTCTACAACAACACGTCAAAACTGATGTCAAAAGGTTCCATAAATGGTTCTGAAACGCAGATTTCAATGGGTGCATACAAAGCGGGCGTGTATTTTCTTGATGTAAAAGCAGAAGGAAAATCAGTGAAGAAATTTAAAATAGTTAAGAATTAAAAATTGCAGGGACGCATTGAATGCGTCCGAAACCGGTAGGGACGTGGCGTGCAGCATCCTTAGAATAAATTGAAAAAATAATAATTAACAATAATAAAAACAACGATGAAAAGATTCATTACATTTCTTGCGATATTGATGGCAACGGTGCTGTCGGTGTTCGCACAAATTCCACAGACGATGAGTTATCAGGCGGTTGTGCGCGACGGCGACAACGCTTTGGTGATTTCGAAAGCTGTAAGTATTGAACTGAGCATACTGCGTGGCTCCGACGAGGGCACCGTGGTGTATGCCGAAAAACACGCTGTTACAACCAATGCGAACGGTTTGGTCTCATTGGAATTGGGTGGCGGCGAAGCAATGACCAACACGACGTTCTCGCAGATTGACTGGAGCGCGGGACCGTATTTCGTGAAGACAGTTGCCGAATTTGACGGCAAAACCGTTATAGGCGTAACGCCAATGCTTACGGTTCCTTATGCGAAGTTTGCAGAAAAGGCAGGCAACATTCCCGATTTGACGGATTATGCCAAGAAATCGGACATTCCCGAAGGCGCGAACCTCGACGGTTATGTGAAAAGCGAAGTCCTGAACGACTACGCAAAGTCAGCCGATGTTGACAACACATACGTGAAAAAGGCGGAAATGCCAGCAACTCTTGAAGATTACGCAAAGAAAAGCGACATTCCCGAAAGTGCGAATCTTGAAAATTATGTAAAGACAGAGGATTTGGCTGATTATGCCTTAAAATCGGATATTCCAACGGAAGCAAATCTCGACGGTTATGTGAAAACCGAAGAATTGAACGACTACGCAAAGACTGCCGATGTGGAACAGACCTATGCTAAAAAGGACGAACTTCCAACTGAGGTTGACCTGAGCGACTATGCAAAGAAATCGGACTTGGACGGTTTTGCTACTACGGCAAAAATGAACGACACTTTGAACGTGTACGCAAAATCAACCGATGTTTCGGGAAATTATGTCACAAAAGAAGAATTTGAAAACTATGTGCTTTCGGGCGGACAAGCTGACGCAATTGATTTGAGCGTATATGCCAAGTCGGCCGACGTGAATGCGGCTCTTGCCGAACTGGAAGGAAAAATTCCTGCCGAACAGGATTTGACAAACTATGCCACAAAAGAAGAATTGAACGCGTTGAACATTCCAAGCGTGGAAGGTTTGGCAAGCGAAACCTATGTGAACGAGCAAGTTGCGGCTATACAGATTCCGTCGGTTCCAACCAAAGTGAGCGACCTTGAAAACGACGCAAACTACATTACATTAAACGATGTGCCTGCAACTGATTTAACGGACTACGCAAAATCTGCCGATGTTTCAGCAACCTATGTCACAAAAGAAGAATTTGAAGACTACGTGCTTTCAGGTGGACAAGCTGACGCAATTGACTTGAGCGTATATGCCAAGTCTGCCGACGTGAATGCGGCTCTTGCCGAACTGGAAGGCAAAATCCCAGCAGAACAAGATTTGACAAACTATGCAACAAAAGAAGAGTTGAACGCTTTGAACATTCCAAGTGTAGAAGGTTTGGCAAGCGAAACGTATGTGAACGAGCAAGTTGCGGCTATACAGATTCCAACCGTTCCAACCAAGGTGAGCGATTTTGAAAACGACGCAAACTACATCACATTGAGCGATGTACCTGCAACTGATTTGAGTGCCTATGCGACAAAAGAAGAATTGAACGCATTGAACATTCCGAGCGTGGAAGGTTTGGCAAGCGAAACGTATGTGAACGAGCAAGTTGCGGCTATTGAGTTTCCATCTGTTCCAACCAAAGTGAGCGAACTTGAAAACGATGCGAACTATATCACTTTGAGCGACGTTCCTGCAACCGATTTGACTGGCTACGCAACTACTGCAAAAATGAAGGATACGCTTTCTGTTTATCCTACCACAGCAAAAATGAACGACACTCTCAAAGCTTACGTGCTTAAAAGTGAACTTGGCACTCCAAGTTTGGATGGCTACTATTCGAAAGACGAAGTTGATGCTTTACTGGCTGAAATGAACGAGCGGTTTGCCGCTTTGAGCGACTGGGTTGAGGCATCGAAGAACCCGAAACTTTCAAAACCTACACTCTCTAAAATGGTGGATACCGATGTGACACTTAATGCGAAAATCACTTCGGCTGGTTTTGGCGATATAATCGAACGTGGCTTCGTATGCTCAAGAACGCCGAACCCAACCGTGGCCGACAACGAACAGAAATACGTTTCTTCGGGTACAAGTGTTGACGAAAATTATATTGGTGGTTTCAGTTATTTGGCTTCGGGTTATACATATTATATCCGCGCCTACGCAACCAGCAGTACTGGCACTGGCTATAGCGAGGCGCTTGTAGTCAACACCACGCTTATGGCTCCTGTGATTAACTCGGGCGGTTACCGCAATGTTACCGCTGAATCGTTTGAAATGCACTCAAATGTGAAATTCGAAGCACAGATTACTCAGTGGGGATTTTGCTACTCAACTACAAACGAATCTCCTACCACTTCTGACGACAAAGTTACGGTTGACGTGGCAGGCACAGATTTTGAAGCAACAATTACTGGTTTGACACCAGGAAAAACCTACTACGTACGTCCGTTTGCGACAAATTCAATGGGTACAACATACGGCAGCACTTATACTGTAACTACGTTATATCTTCCTGCAACGGTGGCAACTCCAACGGCTTCCGAAGTGGGTGGCAAATCATTCGTAGTGACTGCCGAACTCACTGACGACGGCGGCGGCGTATCTTCCATAGGATTCTGCTACTCAACAAGCGAGAATCCTACTATTGACGACTCTAATGTTTCAGGCATTACCAATGGTGAAAATACTTTCTATGCCACTGTAACAAGTCTTTCTCCAAACACGATCTACTTCGTTCGTGCATTCGCTACGAATTCCGCAGGAACATCATATAGCGAGCAGATAACGGTTACAACACCAGCAATTCTTGCAACGGTAGCCGGTGTAACAAGTTCCGACATCACAGATGTTTCATTCAAGGTTTCATCTGAAATCACTGCAAACGGCGGCGCTGAAGTAACCGAAAAAGGATTCTGCTACTCAACAACAGAAAATCCAACGATTGAAGATTCTAAACAAGCAGTTGACGGCGATGATTTTGAAACAACGATTGCAGAACTTGAAAACGGCACAACTTACTATGTACGTGCATACGCTGTGAACTCAGTAGGAACAGCTTACAGCGAACAAATTTCTGTTCTTACATTGGCTCTTGCCACTGTTGCTGATGTAACAAGTTCTGATATTACAGGCGTTTCATTCAAAGTTGCGTCTGAAATAACCGATAACGGCGGAGCTGAAGTGACCGAAAA
Organism: Bacteroidales bacterium; assembly: GCA_017516865.1. Classification (GTDB taxonomy): domain Bacteria; phylum Bacteroidota; class Bacteroidia; order Bacteroidales; family UBA1715; genus UBA1715. The sequence continues at coordinate 46,310 of JAFXAU010000002.1, read as the reverse complement.
AGGGTTCTGCTATTCTACAACTGAATATCCTACAGTTGACGATACTAAAAAAACAGTTGATGGCGACGATTTTAAAGTTACGATTGATGAACTTGCAAGTGCCACAACATATTATGTTCGTGCGTATGCAATAAACTCTGTAGGAACAAGTTATAGTGAGCAAGTTTCTGTAAAAACATTGGCAGTACTTGCAACTGTTGCTGATGTAACAAGTTCCAACATTACCGGTTCTTCATTTAAAGTTTCTTCTGAAATCACGTTTAACGGTGGTGCTGAAGTTACGGAAAAAGGATTCTGCTACTCTACAACCGAAAATCCAACGGTTGAAAGTTCTAAAAAAGTAGTTGATGGCGATGATTTTGAAACGACGATTGATGAACTTGCAAATGGTACAAAATACTACGTGCGTGCGTATGCAGTGAACTCAGTTGGAGTATCATATAGTAGAAATATAACTATAACAACTCCACCAACAGGTGCTATAACTGCTGTTTTTTCTGTTTCTGCAGATAGACAAGTCTTTTTTTCACAAGGAAATTTGCAATACCAAGCAAGCACCAACTCATGGCACTTTGCTGAAAATCAATGGGATTTTGTTGGGACGCAACAAGCGCCAGACGGATACCCTAACGGAGGAACAATTACAGGAAGTGACAATGCCAACATTTCTCGTACTTACAGCGGTTGGATAGATTTGTTCGGTTGGGGAACTTCGGGTTGGAACAGCGGAGCGAATGCATACCAGCCGTACAGCATAAGCACTAGTTCCAGCGACTACTATCCTGGCGGCGATTACAACAACAACCTAACAGGCAACTATGCCAATGCAGACTGGGGCGTTTGCAATAAGATTTCCAACGGAGGAAACCAAGCTGGAATGTGGCGTACGCTAACTCTCGAAGAATGGGATTATTTGATAAATTCACGTGCCAATGCATCAAGTAAGTACGGTGTTGCTACGATTAATGGTGTGAATGGTCTAGTCTTGTTGCCAGATAATTGGACATTGCCAAGTGATGTAGGGTTCACAAGCGGAGTTGCAAAACGTTCTGGTTCAACATATTTCCAAACGGTGAATAGTTATTCTGCTGAAGAATGGGAAAAAATGGAAGCAAATGGTGCTGTGTTTCTTCCTGCTGCGGGCAACCGTTACGGAACAAGAGTTGAGATTGTTGGTGAAGCTTGCTATTATTGGTCAAGTTCGATGTATAGTAATGGCGAAGCGCATGCTTTCGCATTCAGTAGCATGAAGGTGTATAACACCAAACCAAACCGTGCTGGCGGAAGTGCTGTCCGTCTTGTAAAAGATGCGAATTAACGAAAATAAAGTAAATTGATTTTCAAAGGAGCGGGAGTGATTCCGCTCCTTTTTTTGTGATAATGGTGTAAATAAAAAAACTCGTATCTTTGCATTGTAACTAATTATAAAAGGTTAATGCAAATGATAAAAATTGAAGACGTGCAGGACAAGGTCTTGCAACTTCGCAACGAAAATGTAATTATTGATAGTGATGTGGCTACGTTGTATGGCGTGGAAACACGAGAAATTAATCAAGCGGTAAAGAACAATCCCGAAAAGTTTCCCGATGGTTATATTTTTCAACTGTCAAAAACGGAAAAAGATGAGGTTATCAAAATTTTTGATAACCTTAAAAAGCTGAAATACAATCCGGTGCCACCATATGCCTTCACTGAACGAGGTTTGTATATGCTTGCAACCATATTAAAAGGCGAGCAGGCAGTGCAGACAACATTGTGCATAATAGAAACATTCGTAAAAATTCGGGAACTTGCAAGGACCGTGGCTGCATTGCCGCAAACCGAGGACAAGACAGTCCAGAAATCACTTATGCAGAAAGGTGGCGAACTCATTTCCGACATTTTAGGCAACGACCTTAATCCATCAGAGTCGGAAACCGAACTGGAACTAAATTTCGCAATGTTGAAATTAAAACACAGGGTTGTAAGAAAGAAATAAATCGAGTTTCAAAGGCTGCCACGGAGTGGTGGCCTTTTTTGTGCGGTAATAAAGCCAAGAGTATAAAGAAAATGCTATATTTGTACAAAAATAAAACACGACATAACAATGGCAAAAATTACGGTACAAAACACGGAAATCACGATTCTCACAAACGAGGGTGATGATTATATTTCGCTTACAGACATGGCTCGTAGCCAATTGCAGGAACATATTATTTTTCGTTGACTCAGTCTAAAAAGCACGATAGAATATCTTGGAGAATGGGAGATATTGTATAATCCAAATTTTAATTGTACCGAATTCGGTACAATTAAAAATATGGCAGGTAGTAACAATTTTGTATTATCAGTGAAGACATGGATTGAAAAAACTAATGCCATCGGAATTGTTTCAAAAGCAGGTAGGTATGGTGGCACATATGCACACCGTGATATAGCTTACCATTTTGGAATGTGGATAGGTCCTCGTTTTCAGTTGCTTTTGGTTAAGGAATTTCAACGCCTTAAAGCTGAAGAACAAAAAATAATAGGTTGGACAGCAAAGCGGATTTGGCTGTCCTTTATGGGGTTGAGACAAGACAGTTGAATCAAGCTGTTAAAAGAAACATTGAACGTTTCCCCGAAGATTTCATGTTTCAACTAACGAAAGAGGATTTTGTAAGATCACAAATTGTGATCTTAGAAATGGAACAAGGTAAGCACTTGAAATATATGCCGTATGCGTTCACAGAATTAGGTGTGGCAATGTTGAGTAGTGTGCTTCGTTCTCCAATTGCCATTCAGGTGAATATCAACATTATGCGTGCATTCGTAGAAATACGTGAACGAATTGTAAACTTGTCGGAAAATACGTTGCAAATAGAAAATCTCCGTTTGGAACTACAAAATCAAAAAGCATACATAGAAGAAATCCTTCACGACCAAAACGACTGCAACGAACTGATGCAAGGTCAGTTAGATGCTTTGACAGACTCCATGACGGAATTAAGTATGAAGGTCAATTCATTAACGCAAACTGTCAAAAAGCCACGAAAGCCTGTAGGGTTTGTTATTCCTGACAACAAGGAATAAAAGCAATCGCTTGCCCGAAAATAATCCATAATCCATAATCCATAACTCATAATTCATAATTGTGCATTGCTTGAAAAATTTTCTACCGATACTTTTTTGAAAAAGTATGAAAACCAACAATTATTTTTTCATGACAAAATATTTTTTTCTTTTCAGAGGCATTTTAGGCTCAAAAAATTTTTCTCTCTCGAGGGAAAATTTTTTCTCTCCCTATTTTTAAAATTTTTCATCGTGATAAAATTTTTTTTCCGTCCTATAATCTCAAAAAAAGTATCGGTACTTTTTTCAAAAAGTATGAAAACCAACAATTATTTTTTTTCAACTCTTGACTTATATTGTTTTTTGACTTATCCGCTTTAGTTGATGGCTTAACACTCCACCAACCATAATTGTTCGCCTCCCTGTTACTTTCTGTTGCAGAAGACTAACGGCTATGTACTTTCGGTGAAGCAATGGATTGAACGAACTGTATCGTAGGATAAGGTGAGAAAAGGTAAATTCTCATTGGTTATTTTTACGGATATTTTATTTTTGTGCAAATAAAACGACAGAACAATGTTTGTAGAAGACGAGTGGAATGTGATTGAGGACGGTTTTGACACCGACCGTCATTTGATAGCGGAAAGTGTGTTTAGCATTGGCAACGGCCACATGGGACAGAGGGCAAATTTCGAGGAGGCTTATTCTGGAAAAACTATGCAGGGGAACTACATCGGCGGCGTATTCTTCCCCGATAAAACTCGCGTGGGTTGGTGGAAAAACGGCTATCCCGACTATTTTGCAAAAGTGATAAACGCACCGGCGTGGATTGGGCTCCATACGTCTGTCAACGGAAAGTTGCTCGATTTGGCAAAGGTGAAGATCAATTCGTTCCGTCGTACATTGAATATGAAAGAAGGTACGTTGTCGAAATCGTGCATGGTTGAAATGCCCGACGGCACACGTCTGCACATAGAAAGTTCACGGTTTGTCAGCATGGTTTCTGTTGAGGTTGGGGCAATTTCGTATTCAATTACCGCCGAAAACAAAGCCTGCTCACTGTCGGTCCTGTCGTTCATAGAGTCGCATATTTTGAATCAGGATTCAAACTACGATGAATGTTTCTGGGAGTCAATTTCACAGAAAAACGGAAAAGGTGTTTCTATTGCGGTTGACAAAACAAAACCCAATCCGTTCGGCGTATCGCAGTTTACGGTTGCTACGGCGATTTCCACCGACGTTTCTGTGTCGGCGACAAAGAAAAATTATCATAAAAATCTTCAGGTCGGCGAAACAATTGATTTTGAATTGAAAAAAGGTGAAACGGCTGTCATTACTAAATATGCGGCTCAAGTTTCTACCATGAATTACAGTGCCGAAGACTTACCGAAAATTGTTGTGGAACGGGTTCAAACGGCACAAAAGGCTGGTTTTCAAAAATTGTATTCTGCCCATAAAAAATCGTGGGCTGCCAAGTGGAAATTGAGCGATATAGTCATCAAAGGCGATGTGAAGGCACAGCAGGGAATTCGTTTCAACATTTTCCACCTAAATCAAACCTATACTGGCGACGACAGTCGTCTGAACATTGGCCCGAAAGGATTCACGGGCGAAAAATACGGCGGCGTAACGTATTGGGATACAGAGGCATTTTGTTTTCCGTTCTACCTCTCAACGTCGCCGGAATCTGTTTCGAGAAATTTGTTGCTTTACCGTTACAAGCAGTTGCCACAAGCAATTAAAAATGGTGAAAAATTGGGTTTTACAAACGGTGCGGCGTTATATCCAATGGTGACTATGACTGGTGACGAATGTCACAACGAATGGGAAATTACGTTTGAGGAGATTCACCGTAACGGTGCCATTGCACACGCAATCTACGACTACGTGACCTATACTGGCGACCGTGCGTATTTGGTTGACTATGGTTTGGAGGTTCTTATCGGTATATCTCGTTTTTGGGCACAACGGGTTATTTTGTCGCCAATCAAACGTAAGTATATGATTTTGGGCGTAACTGGTCCGAATGAATACGAAAATAATGTTTCAAATAACTGGTACACAAATTATTATGCTCAGTGGTGCTTGAGATATACGTTGGAATCAATCAGTTGGGCAAAACGTGTCGCAAATGAGCAATATGAGGAACTTGCAAAGAAAATTTCCTTTGACGAACGTGAAATTATGCGTTGGTCGGATATAGTTCAAAATATGTATCTTCCGTCAGATGAGAAATATGGCATCATATTGCAGCAAGACGGTTATTTAGACAAGGAATCGGTTACGGTGGCAGACCTTCCTGCCGACCAGCGGCCGATAAACCAGCATTGGTCGTGGGACAGAATACTGCGTTCGCCATATATCAAACAGGCCGATGTTGTTCAGGGGCTGTATGTTTTTGAATCTGAATTTCAGATGGAGACGATTCGTCGGAATTTTTATTTCTATGAGGCACGTTGTGTACACGAGTCGTCGCTTTCGCCGTGTATTCACTCGGTTGTGGCTTCGAAAATTGGTGATGAGGGAAAAGCCTACGAATTGTATTTACGTACCGCGCGTCTTGACTTGGACGACTACAACAAAGAAGCGAAAGAAGGTCTGCATATTACAAGTATGTCTGGTTCGTGGCTCGCAATTGTCAAGGGTTTTGCAGGAATGAGAGTCGCTCAGAACAAAATTTCGTTTGAACCATATATTCCGAAAGGGTGGAAGTCGTATTCTTTTTCAATAACGTATCGTGGTGCGGTTCTTACCGTGAAAGTCACCTCGAAAAAACTGGAATTACACCTTTCGGCAGGATATATCTCCAATTTGGAAATTTACGGAAAAAGTTATCAAATGAAAGAAGGCGAGACACTTGCTTGTGAGTTGAAGAAACGGAATTTCGATAAGTAATTTTATGTTGGAATTTTATTACATTTGCAAAAATTTCGGGGCATAGCTCAGCCCGGTTAGAGTACACGTCTGGGGGGCGTGGGGTCGCTGGTTCGAATCCAGTTGCCCCGACAAAGGCTGTTCACGTTGAGTGGACGGCCTTTTCTTTTAAAAGAAATCTTCGTCCCTGTTGAGGATCATGTTGCCGCCACATTGCGGACAACCCATGTCGGGTGTCCAAATGCTGACTTTGTTGTTGCATCTCTCACATTCTAATTTTAGGCGGGTTACGTCGACTTGATAGGTGTCGCCAGCCGAAACTTTTACCACTTCTTTGCAATTTTTGCAGTAGCATTGTGCATAGAGTTCCGACATGGTAACAACGTATGGATTGCTCGACGCAACCACCGTGTAGGAACATTGTTTGCATTTGTATTTCCGTAACGTCGCCATAAGTTTCTGTTTTTCAATTCTTCAAATATACAAATTCGCAATAAAATCTGAAGAATAATTACAGGTTTTATTATTTGTTCGTTCCCGACTCGTGGAATTGATTGACTTTTTGTATTGCATCGGAAATCTCTTTTGCCGAAGGACGATAATCGGGGAGGGGATTAAGTTCCTTGTCGTAAATTTCCAACCGTCCTGCTGGCTTTTTCTCCACAATGATGTTGTCGTCGATTATGAATGCATAGTTGATGTTGTCGCCGACAATGTGCCAGTTTCTAAATGTCGTGTCGTATAGGTTTAAACCCATTCCGAAGTCTTTCTCGTCGTTCGTAACGCCGAGAACGTTTTTGAGCAAGGTGGTGCTCACATCATAGTGAGTGGTACGGTGCGAAAACGTCTTAGGCGTGTTGCTCTGATTGTGGACTATAAGTGGAACGTGTATCTGCGGATAGGTGTAATTGCTATTGTGTCCCCAGTAGTTTTTATGATTCTCGTTGAATTCCTGACCGTGGTCGCCGGTGATGATGATGGTCGTGTTGTCGAGATGTTTCTCCGAAAGGGCGGTTAACACGACGTTTACCAGCGAATCAACGGTGTAGACGCAATTGCAGTATAAATTCCAAAACGGCGTAGGGTCCATATCGTTGTTGAGCTTCATAAAGTCGGCATATTCCCACGACGGAGTGAAGTGCTTTTTCAAATGTTTCGGATAATCGTAACTGTGTGCAAGGTCATAGAACAAAAATGCAAAAAACGGCTGCTCCGTCTGCGTACTGTCGAGGAATGAAAGAAAATTGTCGGTGAGACGGCAATCTCGCTCGTAGGCGGAATTTCCTTCGGTCGAGGGTGTTATTCCTTTGGTTTTGTGGAAAATGACTTTTGCAAAGTTTGGATTATTCATCGTAGCGCTCGGGAATGTTCGAATGGTATAATTCTGTCGGTTCAGTTCGTCAATCAGCACGGGCGTCGTACCGGTAATGTCGAAATCTTTCCAATAGTACGATGTCACACCGAAAAATAGTCCGAAAATACCGCCTCGGGTACCGTTGCTACTGCTTAGGTGATCGGTGAATTGCGTGTTTTTCTGTGCAAATGAATATACGTGCGGCATCACGGTGTCGTTCAATGTCCTGTAATTCCATGCGTCAATTGCAATTATTACAATGTTTTGTTTGCTGCCGCCGTTCGAAACTATCTCATTCTGTGGATAATGCAATTCCGACTTTTGTCCAAAATCAGCATCGAGCAAGTCGTTTTGCGAAACTACGCCCAAACTTATCATCAGCCGAGTCGCAGTTATTGGGAAATAGTATGGCAAATGTTCTGCACTTTTTACGACGGATTGTCGTTGCACCACGGCGGCGTATGCGTGAATAAAATTCGACGAAACAAGTGCTGTTAGAAACAATGCCAAGAACGGAATCCAATAGATTCTTTTCTGTTTGTCATATAGTCTGTTGGCAAGTTTTTTCAATATGATGTTCCCGATGATTATGAGGCAGACTATTGCAGTTACTTTTAGATAGAGAATTATGTCGAAATGAAAGATTTCGTCACTTCCTTCGCCAAACAACATACTGAGAATGAGACCGTTAATGTGAAAACGATATTGTGCGTAGACATATCCATTGATGAGAATGACGAGATTAAGAACAATGATGAGGAAAACGTGGATTATGCTTGCAATTGAGTCTTTTTTGCAGACAATTTTTGTCACTATGCCGAGAAGATACGGTACAAGAGCGACAATTGCCGCATGCGAAAGTACCGCCCCGACAAAAAATACAAATCCGAGGCCATCCATGTAGTGAACTTGTGGACTATTTGTCAGATATGTAAAGAACTGTATGGCAATGACAATCGCCGAAATTGCGTAGTAAAGAAAGTTCCGTCGAATGAAGTCTTTTATCGTCATATACTTTTGATTTGGTCAAAAATATGAAGATTTTGTAAAAATCAGAAGATTAATCTTTCAATGTTAATTTTGCACCGTAATCAAAATGGTCGCCGTTTACAATTAATTCACAGTTGAATCCGTTTTCTTTGGCGACAGATGCAATTGTTTCATAATCAACATATAACCATTTAAATGGATTGCTATGAATGCGTCTGTATCGCATTTTGTAAATTACTTCGCCGTAATAGCTTCCATTAAGGTCGATTTCGCAGGAACCGTCGTCGTCGGTAAACAGATAGATGAGGTCGGATGAGTCGAAAAGTATTTGTGCATTGGGCTTCAGTAGTGTTTTGCAATGCTTGAGCAAATAGGGAAGTTTGTCGAGTGTTCCGCAGATTCCAATGCCGTTCATGAGTAATAAAATCGTGTCGAATTTTCCCTTATAGTCAAAGAAATCGCATAATTCGACGTTTTGTATTCCTCTGGCTTTCATTACGTTGGCCGACAATCGAGAGTTGTCGAGTGCCGTGACGTGCAGACCTTTCTCTTGTAAATGCAACGAATGTGCACCGGCTGCCGCTCCCACATCCAAAATGTCGCCTTGTGCCAAATTGAGCATTGTCTTCTCTATTTTTGGCATTTCGTCCCACGTTCTGAATAAATAGTCGATAGGAAATTCGTCTTCACACGTATATTGCGTGGAATTCAACAATTTAGCCGTTTTTCTTCCATTGAAGAAATCGTCTATTGCTTGTCCCATCGGGTCGTTTGCAGGCTCAATAATCATGAAACTGTCTGAATTGAAAGGAATTATGTTTTCAGCAAAATGGCTTCGACATGCTCAGCCAGCATAACTCATAATTCTTAACTCATAACTAATTTTCGTTGCTTTTCTTCTCGCGCTTGCGTTCGTTTTCGTCAAGAATGATTTTACGCAGACGGAGCGATTTTGGCGTTACTTCCAAATATTCGTCCTTGCGGATATATTCCATACATTCTTCGAGCGACATTTTTTTCGCAGGGGCGATTGCCACTTTGTCGTCGGAACCCGAAGCACGCATATTGGTGAGTTTCTTGCTTTTACAAACATTGATGACCAAATCGTTTTCGCGCACATGTTCGCCGATAACTTGACCAGCATACACTTCGTCGCCCGGTTCGATGAAGAAAATTCCACGGTCTTGCAGTTTGTCGATTGCGTAGGCGTATGATTGTCCTGTTTCCATGGCAATCAGCGCACCGTTGTTTTTGTTCGGCATTTCGCCTTTCCATGGCTCAAAGCCAGTGAAAATGTGCGAAATTACGGCTTCTCCTTCGGTTGCGGTGAGCATGCTGCTTGTCAAACCAATCAAACCACGCGAAGGAATTGAAAATTCAAGGTGAACACGGTCGTTTTTCGAGGTCATGTTCTTCATTTCACCCTTGCGTTGCGTCATCAATTCAATGACTTTTCCAGAAAGACGTTCGGGAACGTGTACGGTGACTTGTTCCATAGGCTCGCACTTCTGACCGTCAATTTCTTTTATAATAACTTGAGGCTGACCGATTTGCATTTCGTAGCCTTCGCGACGCATCGTTTCAATCAACACCGACAAGTGCATGATTCCACGACCGAATACGTTGAACGAATCTGCCGAGCCAGTTTCTTCGATGCGGAGCGCAAGGTTTTTCTCCAATTCCTTGTACAAACGTTCACGTAAGTGACGGGAAGTCACGAATTTACCTTCTTTTCCGAAGAACGGCGAATCGTTGTTTGTAAACACCATCGACATGGTTGGTTCGTCGATAGTGATTGGAGGCAATGCTTCTGGATTTTCAAAATCGGCAACGGTGTCGCCAATTTCAAATCCTTCCAAACCGACGATTGCGCAGATTTCGCCGCACTGAACCTCGGTTTTAATTTTTTCCTTGCCAAGTCCTTCGAACGTGTATAGTTCTTTGATTTTTGATTTCACAATTGAGCCGTCGCGTTTTACCAACGAAACATTTTGTCCGCCGATGAGCGTTCCCCGTGCAATACGTCCGACAGCAATACGACCGATGTACGAGGAATAGTCGAGCGATGTGATGCGCATTTGTGTTGTTCCTTCAACAATCTTAGGAGCAGGAATTTCTTCCAAAATTGTATCCAACAAATAAGCAAAATCGTTTGTCGGAGTTTTCCAGTCTGGTCCCATCCAGCCTTGTTTTGACGAACCATATACGGTTTTGAAGTCAAGCTGGTCTTCGCTTGCGTTGAGGTTGCACATTAGGTCGAAAACTGCCTCGTTTGCCCCTTCGGGGTCGCAGTTTGGTTTATCGACTTTGTTTACCACAACGATGGGTTTCAGGTTCATTTCTATTGCTTTCTCAAGCACGAAACGCGTTTGCGGCATAGGGCCTTCAAACGCATCGACAAGCAACAGACAGCCGTCGGCCATGTTCAGCACGCGTTCAACTTCGCCACCGAAATCGGAGTGTCCCGGAGTATCTATAATGTTGATTTTTACACCCTTATAACGAACCGAAACGTTTTTCGACAAAATTGTGATGCCTCGTTCACGTTCAAGGTCGTTGTTGTCGAGGATTAAATCTCCCGTTTCTTCGTTTTCGCGGAATGTCTTAACTTGATGTAAAATTCTGTCAACCAAGGTAGTCTTTCCGTGGTCGACGTGTGCGATAATCGCAATATTTCTAATGTCCTGCATCTGTGATTTTTTTACGGCGGCAAATATACATTTTTTCGGTAAACCACAAACTATTCACCGATTTTCCATGTAACCCGATAATTGTCTCTGAAATTCTTAATTGTGTCGTTTTCAATTAAATTCGACGAAATGGAAAGCGACGAATCTGCAACCGAGCATTGTTTTGTCAGATACGAATGGAGAATGGTGTTTCGCCAGTTCATGTCTTTGAGGATTGCCGGACGCATGTCGTTTTCGTAAATTAGCACGGCTTTTTGTTCGTTGGAATATTTGTTGCTGTTTTTTATGCCTTTTTTCTCCAGCAACTTATCGGCAAAATCCGTGACTTCCTGCGATTTAGTCGGAATTGCACAATACTGTTCTTTCACGAGCAAATCGTTTGCATTGTATTCGTTCACAAAATTGGTCGTGTCCTGAATAGCCATGTTTTTCTTCAATTCCACAACGCAGTATTCAGTCAATGCGTTGGAATAGAGCAAATCCTGCGTCAAATACAACTTGAGTTCGGGTTTTTCACGAAGGATTGAAGCCAATTGTGCAAAATGAGAATATTCTTCGTCGGTAAATTCGGTAGAAGTTGCCGTGAAGTATACGTTTTCAAGTTCGCCGTCTGACTTCAGCGCGTAGAATGGCGACGAAGCAACTTTTATGAGTACGTTGCCCAATGCTTTGAGAATGATTTTTCTGTACGAAAAGTCGGGTGAATCTATATTTCCGCTTACCGGCAGGTCGATTTCGGCTTTGCCGTTTTTGTCGGTCAGCACGTAGATTCCCATTTTGAGCGGTAAATTGTATTCTGCCTTTACTGTCTTGTCTTTGTCGCCAATTTGTGTGTTGTACAGGCTGATTTTATTCGACCCTTTCAGCATATTGTTGAAAATCACGTTCTGACTTTGAATGGAAAGATGCCCTTTGTTTATAGGGTTTCCGAATATTGCCAGAGAATATGGCGTAAGCGGTTGTAAATCAAGATTGTTGAGATTTACAGAAATATTCTGATTCGAAAAGTCGTCGATATTACCAATCCATTTGATTTTTAGTTTTCCCGTGTTTTGCAGCAGAGCCGAAGCGGTGACATTGTTTTTGCCGTTCAGGTCGAAATTTTCTGCTGAGACGGAAATTTCGCTTAACGTATAGTCAAACACGCGTGGCAAGGTGTTGTCGATATAGTTGAACTGAGAATTTTCGACAATCAAATTTTTTATGACACAATTGAAATTCGATGACTCGGAAACAGTATCTACTTGTGTTTCAGTCGAAACCGTATCTTCTTTTACGAGAAGTGTAAAATTGTCGGTTTGGTCTTTGTTGATTTCATAGTACGAAGAAACACCGTTTATAAAGACTTTGTTGAGTTCAATGCGTTCGTGCGTGAGGTCGATGTGGTTTATGTCAATGAATGCACTGTCGACGGCAAAAATGTTTTTGTCCTGTGAATCTTTCAGTTTAAGATTATTTACCGTGAGAGTTCCATTTGCGTCAAATTCCAAAAGATGGTTTGTCGAACCTTTTATGTCGAGTTTCGACGAGAAATTTCCGCCCAGACTGTCAACGTTGAGCGACTGCTGCAAATACGGAAGGATTGGCGACACTTGGAAATTCTGTATGTTCAACGTAAGGTCGTAGATTGATTTTTCGGTATCGTATTTAATATTTGTATCGAGTTTTCCGCCATTGAGAAATGCCAGTTGCAAGCCCATGTCGGCGTTCAAGTCCGACAAATCTATGCCGGGAATCACAATGGAAATGTCTTTCAACCGAAATTCGCTGCCGATTGATTTATCTTGGTAAAACAAATAGCTGTGGTCAAGATGAATGTCGTTGATGACGATTTTCCAGTCAGATTCGCTTTCTTCTTCGGTGCTGTCGCTTGCAAACCGCTCCACAATATCGTCGAAGTTGAACGTATCGCCATTCTGAATAATAGTGACGTTAGCCTCGGAAAGCATTACGTGTTCAACATTGATTTTGCTGAAAAGTAATCCAAACATCTGAAGGTTTACGTCGAACTTGTCGAACGAAAAGAACGGCGTCTGGTCGTCGCTTTCGTACAAGGTGCAGTCGTCAATTTTCAATCGTCCCGTAAAAATATTTACCGAAAGATTTTCCATCTCGATTTTTCTGCCGATAAGTTCTTTTGAGTTGTTCTCGATGTATTTTTCGGCAATGGGGGAAACGGCAAATGCCACTATCAATAGTAGTGCGACGAGGGTGAGACCTGTTATTATTAAGACTTTCTTCATAACCGAAAAATTTTACACAAATGTATAAAATGTTCAATACGAAATGTAATTGTTAGAAGAAAATAGAGCAACGAAAGAGTTGAAAGTGGAGAGTTGAGAGACGAAAGTGGAGAGTTGAGAGACGAAAGTTGAGAGTTGAGAGACGAGAGTTAAGAATTATAAACCCAATAAATGGTTTATGTCAAAACACTTTCTACCTTTGTAAAAAAAAGAAAATGAATTTGTTTTATTCGACCGAAATTGACGAACGCACAATTGTGTTAGGCGAAGAGGAAGCCCGCCATTGCGTAAAGGTTTTGCGGAAAACTGTTGGTGACGAAATCCACGTGATTGACGGCAACGGAAATCTGTACACGGCGAAAATAGTTTCCGTCGGGAAACGAGATTGCGTGTGCGAAATTGTTTCGAAAACGGAGCGTTTCGGCTCGCATAATTATTATGTGCGAATGTGCGTGGCACCGACGAAAAATATTGACCGTTTTGAATTTTTCGTTGAAAAAGCCGTAGAAATCGGTGTTGACGAGATAGTTCCGCTTTTGTGCGAAAATTCGGAACGAAAAACCATAAATCTCGAAAGAGTGGAACGCATAGTTCTTTCGGCAATGAAACAATCGTACAAGGCGACAAAGCCGAATTTAACAGAAATGACCGACATAAAGACCGTGCTGGCTAATTCGTTCAATGGCAAAAAATGTATTGCCCATTGCGAAAATCAGGAAAAGCAATTGCTCCGCGATGTTGTTGAAAAACAAGGCGAAATTACCATTCTGATTGGCCCCGAAGGCGATTTTTCTGTAAAAGAAATTGAACTTGCCAGACAAAACGGCTGGATTCCCATTAGTTTGGGCGAGAGCCGTTTACGTACCGAAACCGCCGCCATTGCCGCCGTGCATACGGTTGAGGTGATGAATGAATAAATAAATGCTAATTGTAGAAACGCGCCATGGCACGTCTCTACAAAAAAATAATTCTTCGTTTTACGGGATTTATCTTTCCAATCTATGATAATGGCACACCAGCAAATCGCCATTTTCGTCACGGAGATGAAAACCGTTGCCTTCGCAATAGCGGTACATTGAGCAATCGGTGCAGTCACCTTTTTTCATCCACGAACGGTCGCGGAATTGTTGGAATTTTGTGTCCCACACCGTCCAAAAATCATCGTGGTAGATGTTTCCTTGATTGTAATTTGCCCGTATGCTCGGACAGGCGGAAATTGAACCGTCCGACAAAACGGAGCCGACGGTGATTCCTGCATCGCAATGATAGAATGCGTCGCGGACTTCGGCTTCGTAGCCACCAAGAAAACCTTCGCAGCCGTAACTTACGTGTATGCGACCTTCCTTGCGTGTGTCGGCAAGAAAGTGCATCAGTTTTGTGAATTGCTCGTCGGTCAGTTGCAGTTCGGGATTGTCGGCAGCACGACCGACAGGAAAAATGGTGAAAATTCTCCATTGTTTCACGCCAAGTCCGATGAGATATTCCTTAAATTCGTTCAACGAATCAAAATTTTTCTGGTTGGCGCAGGTAACCACGTCCCACACGACATCGGTAGTTTGGGCAAGTAGTTTGACCGCCTGCGACGCTTTTTGAGAACTGTTTTTTACGCCGCGGAGCCAATCGTGTGCTTCTTCAAATCCGTCAATGCTGATTGTCATTGCGTGCAAGCCCGCTCTACGCAACGAGAGCAGCCGTTGCTCCGTCAATAAGTAGCCGTTGCTGACAATTCCCCACGGATAGCCACGGCGATAGAGTTCCAATCCACATTGTTCTATGTCGTTACGGACAAGGGCTTCGCCACCGGTGAGAATCACCAGCACATTGTGGGGATTCACGTGCGGGGTAATAGAATCAATAACTCGAAGAAAATCGGCGATAGGCATATCTTTTTGCACGGGCGAAACTTTGCAGTCGCTTCCGCAGTGGCGGCAGGCGGCATTGCAGCGGAGAGTGCATTCCCAGAATAGCGTCCGCAACGGATGTTGCTGAATCACATCCTTTCTGGTCAATTTTGTTATCTCAAGAGCTAATCGTTTGCGAAAAGATATTTTCTTACTTGTCATTCTTCTCTTTCAATGTGAAATTTACCGTTTTTGTGGCTTTGCCGTCATACCAATCGTCTTTTCTCTTTTTCTTGTTCCTTTTTACGTCACTCCACAAAAATTCAATTTTACTTGTATCGTTTTGATACGTATTGTTTAAATCCGTGGCTATTACTTTTAAATGTAATGTATCAAAAATTTCGTCTCCAAATCGTAACGAAAACTGTCCTTGTTTATTTGTTGTGTCAGCTTTCCCCCAATCCCTTTCGTGTTCTTGGAATGTACGAATTAACTTGACTTGTACGTTCTCGATTGGATTTTTGCCGTCGGTAACAACTCCTTTAACTTCAAAATCAGCGTAAGGCGTACCATATGCATAAGAACAACCACCAAGGATGTTGCATCCTGCAAATCCTAATATGGTCAATAGTTTTCCGAGAATATTTTTCATAAGAATTAATTTTCTTTCAAAAATAACTTTTTTTATAAAATGATTGGAATTTATTTTTCTTTCAATGTAAAGTTTACGGTTTTTGAAGCTTTGCCACAATACCAATCATCGTTTTTCTTTTTCCCTGAGAAATCGGAATTATAAACCGTGTCAATTATTGTGTCGCTTTCATATTTCCCGTTTAAATCAGTTGCAACAATCATAAAAGCGGATTTTTCTGGGAATAGTACATTCACAAAATTATAATTTCCTTGTGAATCGGTCGTGTCTGAAGGAGATGTATAATTTCCATACTGTGGATTTCCATACGATAATTGCACATTTTCAATAGGATTAGCGCCGTCGGTAACAGAACCTTTAACCTCAAATTCAGCATAGGGAGTGCCGTATGCTTCTTCAGTATTTCCAATAATATCACAGCCTGCAAATCCTAAAACGGACAGAATGATTCCAAGAATTTTTTTCATATTTATTTCATAGTAAATAGTTCTATAATACTCTCGTCTCTCCACTCTCGTCTCTCAACTTTCGTCTTTCAACTCTCAACTACTTCACTCTCTCAACTCCTTCATACGTAAATAACTCGCCAGATTCTATCATTTCGTTGATTTTGTCAAGATTTTTATTCCAAAGGTAATCATAAAGCAAAATAGAATCATTGGGAAATTTGTATATTTCCAAACATGGATCTCTATCAATCACGCGAGATGTTAATGTGTCGCGAATGTCCTTCTCTTCAGTCGCTTTCCATATTTCCTTATATTCATTGACAGTTATATTAGTCATACAACACGAATTAGTACCAACTGTAGTTGTTATATAATATCCATTTGGGCACTTTCTTGCATGATAAATCAAACTGCAACACAAAGGCTCGCTGGAATCAGGATAGGCAACAACTTTATTTTTTTTAGAAGAATATCCAACAGCCACGTAATTCGCATAACTATCGTCCTTGTATTTAAATAAAAGAGTGTTTTCTCTCAGTCCACAAACGAGATCATCATTTTTATTACAAGAATGTAAAAATGAAATAATCATTATTGAAATTAAAACCCAAAGATATTTTTTCATAATTTATAGTTTTATAAATGATTTACAATAAATTTTTGAATTACTCTCGTCTCTCCACTCTCCACTCTCGTCTCTCCACTCTCGTCTCTCTACTCTCGTCTCTCCACTTTCGTCTTTCAACTCTCAACTACTTCACCCTCTCAACTCCATCATACGTAAATAACTCGCCAGATTCTATCATTTCGTTAATTTTGTCGATATTAATAGAAACGCCTCCTTCATGTTTATATAAAACAGTATCAAAATGGAGACTATATATCTCCGCATACGGATCTCTATCTATTACACGTGAGGTTAGTGTATCTCGCATATCTTTGTTTCCAATAGTTTTCCATATCTCTTTATATTCGCTAAATGTTATGTCTGTATAGCATCCACGTATAGACTTAGCAGAACACCCCTCTATAGAGGCGTAATAATATCCATTAGAGCATTTCACTGCACAACTGTTTAAACCCAAAGAGGGGGTATTCCCTGTAGAATCGGGATATCCGACCACTTTGTTTTTTTTCTCAGAATAAGAAACACCAACATAGTTTGCATAGGCTTCATTTTTATATTTGAAAATCACTTCGGCATCACCTTCTCCGTCTCCGAACTTTTTTTTACAGGAACTCGTCACTAATATAACGACTGCCGATAATACATAAATGCTTGTCTTCATAACTTTATTTTTTTATAAATGATTTGCAATAAATTTTAGAATTACTTTTTACGTTAATAATATACTGTCCAATTGGAAATGTTGAAACGTCAATCGTTATTATTGAATTATTTGCTGATTGTTCATATACTTGAATGCCATTAGAATTATAAATTTGAATCAAACATAATGAATTTTCAGCCATATTTTTCAAATCTATGGTGATTTCATTTTTTGTAGGATTAGGATAAATATCAAACAATACGCATGTATTGTTATTGGCGCTATCGTTTGAACTATCTTCATCACTATAAGAAGTTATAGACAAATCATTAAGTTCTAAAATTTCAGAACTTTTTAAAGCAGGTCTCTTGAATATTTTACATAACAATGATGTCCCAGCGTGAGCATGGAATCCTGGTTTTAAAACAATGCTATCTCCAGCAATAAATCGGCAAGAAGAACTATCAAGAACAGAAACCGTAGTGTTATTACCTGCTGCGGAAATATAATTTTTTGCCTGATATGTATTGTTTGTCGTCCAGGTATCGCTACTTGTAGTTTGAATTGTAAGATTTGATAATGAAACATTTGCTGAAACATTCGGTTGAATTCCCACAAAACACGAATGTATTATGGTATAACCAAACTCACTATGATTGTTAATCTCTCCTAAATCTTCAAAATCATACCAGACTCCCCATCCCCATGCCCAACCTAGATTGAAGTGGAATTCATCATTTTCTGTTCTATAACCATCGCATACAAACACATGATCTCCCGCAGAATATAACAAAGGGCGTTCTGCCAATATTTCTGTTTTTAGTATGTTCACCCAAGCATTGTACGTATGGGTTGCTTTTAGTTTTCGAGACATATTGTCTTTGTATCCAAATTTTTCCAAAGCATAGTCTGCTCTCGACATATTAGCATCCGATTCTTCGCAACCGTAAACCATACTGACACGGTCTCCTATCCTTTTAAATAAATATGAAATAGCATGACTTTCTTTGTAAAAATTGGAATTGTTTGATGCATATAAATAATTTGGCATATCCCACCAATCAAAATCGGAATATGTACCTGTAGAATATCCCCAGTAATTCATTATTTGTCCAACTGCCACAGCGACACATCCTGCTTTTGTGTGTCCTGCACATGTGTCACATCCAATATTTGGCATTAAAACATTATATCCCGGACAATGATATGTATTATCGTTTGTTCGAGATTGCCCCCACTCTGTGCTAAGTAATTCTGTATAATCCACATAACTCTTCAACAAATATTTATCCTCAAATGCCTCATCAAGCAGATCGTCCCATTTTTTCTGTCGGTCTTCTTTGTGCCATTTTTCCTGCATTGCAATATCCGCAACAAATTCGTATTGTTCCATCCAATCCCAAAAAGCATCTGGTCCGTCATATAAATCAATGTGTCCTTCATCGGAATGGGCAACCACGGGGTTCAGGTTGCGGTTTGCAGGAACAGCAACCCAGCCGCCTTTATCCATATTGCAGAAAAACAGACTTTCATGTCCTTTGTATTGTTTTACAAGGACATTTTCCACCGAAGCCTTTGTTCCATAATTTTTTAGAAAAAAATGCTCCGCCACAATTTTTGCCGTCTTTTCGTCAACTTCCTGCGAAAAAACTTGCACGGCAAGCACTGCAAACGATATAGTGTAAACAACATATTTCATGGCTATATTATTCATTCAGTTTGTTTTTCAATTCGTCTATCTGTTTCTGTTGCTCTATTATGTAGAGGGTAAGTTCTTCAATTTTTTGCAGCAACAGATTATCCATATCGCCCATTTTGTAGCCGTTCTCTTTAAATTCCTTTGCCGAAGGCACATCGGGCAGATGTTTGTTTTCGTTCACAAACGCTTCAACCTCGTTGAGCGTACGCAGATTATAGTCTTTCTCAAACACATAGTCAGCAGATGGCACGTTTGCTATAACTTTAACTTCCTCGCACAATATGCCGCCGTCAACAGCTAATTTATATCCCGAAGTAGCAGTTAGGTTTGTTGTGCCTATTCCCACAAAATCAGAGAAATATGATTTGCCTGTAACTCCAAATTTAAAATTCGTTGGAACTGAAGTGTTATTTACAGCAATGGTCGGTGCTGTTACTTTATTGCTGAATGTGCCATAAGAACCATAAATGGAATTTATAGTTGCAGTTGAAGCGTTTATTGAATATGTTGCTTTTAAATTATGTGCCACAACAGAATCTGTTGTAATGATTTTTCCGTTAGAGTCTAAAACACCTTGATTATTATATGTCAAGTGTTTCCCGTCGTAATAAGGATTTCCCGTATAAAAACTAAACGTACCATGTCCTATTGTTGTGCTATTTGATGGAGCAGGAACATGTCTACTCATGTGAATGCCATCCCATTCAATACTTACCCATTCCCACCGCCAATCACTATTGTTGTATCGGTATACTTTGTAACTCGAAGGTGTCCATTCCGAAAAAGGTACTCCTGCCGAGTCTGGCATCATGCGTACCATGCCGTGTCTGTATATCGTGTCCGCAGTCGTTGTACTTCCTGCCCACTGCTGTGCATTTACCAACAATGCACTCATTCCTAAAAAGGCTGTTAATAAAATTTTTTTCATTTTTTGAAATTTAAATATTAATACTTTCTACTTATATAGTCCGAAAAAAGTCAAAAGACTGCATGGTTACCAAAGAAATTTTATTCCCAAAGGTGATGAAAAAGTGAACGGATGCCTAATATTGTAGCGCGTCTGGATATGATATTGCAGGCTTGGTTCTGCATAAATGCCAATGTTTCGTGTAATATTGTACTGTATGCCAAGTCCCGCACTTGGTAACCACAACCATGATGCACAGTTTTCTGCCATGTTGCGTGAATTACCTTCAATGTATGTTTGCGAGTGGAGTGGAATGCCCATTGTTATGGCAAGATTTCCGTAGAGACTCCATTTTTTGCCCGTAGCCAAGTTGTAGATGCCTTTTACTGGTATGCCGAGATAGTGAGTTGTTTGCAACCGCTTGTAAAAGCTGTTGTTTATTGTCATCTTTATATCATAAGTATGTCGGATGTAACTTATCCCTGTTTCTAAAGCAAATCGTCTGCTCTGTTTATACCGTATCGTAAGTGCCAATGAAATAGGCTTCGTGCCATTCTGTAGATATTCATCTTCCTCTTCAACAGACGACGTCTCGGAGTCAGTGAATGTTTCATCGGCCTCATATTTCATTCCCGATATTGTCTGTTCGTTAAAACTTCCTGCGTATGCAACGCCTAACGACCATTTGTGTGCATCGGTTTTGTCGCCAACGATGACAGTTTTTTCGGGGAATATGTCGGCAAGGTCGTAATACGGCGTTTCCGTTTTCGGGAAGAATTGAATTGTATCACGGTGCAGGTTGTCGTGCAACGTGTCGGCAATGGTTGCTTCTTGGGCAAGCATATCGGTGAGCGTATCGGGTGTAATTTGTTCGTTTATGCTGACGGTTGTTTCCCGTGGCACATTTGCAATAGGTCTGTTCGTCTGCCGTGTTGGTTGATGAACAATTGTTGGCTCTTGTGCTGATTCTTGTGCTTGTTCTTGTATTTGTTCCGTTGGTAATGAGCCTGACGTTTCCTCCTGCGTTGTTGCAACGGGTTGTGTTTCGTCGGCAACAGGATTTTCTTTTCGGAGAAGAAGAAGCGTAACAGGAATAAGAAGCAACAACAGTGCCGGCCAAGTTCTTAGAATCATTGAACGGAGCATTTTCTTTGCCCGTGCCAACTGCGACGAAGACGAGTGCGGTTCAATGCCGAGTTGGGCGGCGATTTCCTTGTGCGACATTCCTTCGAACACCGCAAGACGGAAAATGTTCCCATAGCCGTCGGGCAGTTTGTCAACCAAGCTGGCAATTTCGCTTGAAGAAAGTTCTTTCACCACATTCTCCTGTGTTTCTTCTGCCAAAATTTCGTTTTCGTCTAATTTTTCAAGTGAAACAGTCTGCAAGGCTTTCGAATAATCCTTGTATTTCGATGCCACGTTTCGCGCAATCGACATCATCCAAGTTTCGGCCTTACTGTTGTCGCGTAATGTATCAAGAGAGGTGTATATAACCACGAACGAATCGTGTACGGCATCGTTAATGGATTGCTTGTCTGATAGATAGCGTTTGCACACGCCATACATTTGTTTGGCGTATGTCTTATATAATTCCCCGAGAGCAGCCGCGTCGCCTTGTCTGCACCGTTCTATCAGTTTTGCTATCTCCATCGAAACCATAAATCTCTATTACTATAGTCCGAAAAAAGTCAAAAGACTGCATCGAATTTTGATTTTTTTTTGAAAAATTTCAAAATTCATGGACAAAGTAACAAAAAATATGGAATAAAGTTGATTTTTGTGGTAGAGACGTGCACATGGCACATCTCTACGGTTTTTGTGATTTTATTTGACCCCGACTAATTCCAAGTCAAAAATAATCGTCTTTCGGGGAGGAATTCTCAGCCCTTTGTCACCACGTTCGCCGGCGGCAAGTTTAGAAACAGCAATTATGGTCGCTTTGGAACCTTTGTTCATATATTGCACAGCTTCGGCAAGACACGGCCACACGTTGGGGTCGGTTACGTCGAAAATCAACGGATCGTTTCTCTGGTAGGTTGAGTAAATCGGTTCGCCGTTGATGTAGGTTGCTGTGTAATGGATTGCCACTTTGTTGTTTTTCGTCACCTTGGGACCTTCGCCTTCGCGTGTTTCTATGAAATAAAGTCCTGATTTTGTTGGTTTTATATCAGGATAGTTGTTTGTGAGAAAATCTTGTAGCAAATATTCTTCCTCGTCTTTCAATTCCTGCTCTTTTTCCGCAATCTCTTTTTCAACAATTTCGGGCGAAAGTATTTTTTTCAGTCTGACTTCAAAACGGAGATTTTCGGTTTTCGAAACCTTGTGGAGCATGGAAGTCTGCCCTGCGCCAAGATAGAAATTATATGCGTTGATAAGAAAACTCATGCTATCTCCTTCGTGCATCATGGCAAACGCATCGTTGATTGAAGCTCCCGTCGTTGCTGGTGGGAAAAAATCCATAATGAACCGTGGCGAAATGTCCTGCGAATTGAACAACAAGGAATCGTTCTCGTTGAAATATTTTACATCGAGCAGCAGTTTGTTGCCGTCTTGTGGCAGTAGTTCCGAGTCGGATTTCTCGTGATATAAATACAACAGACCGCCGTCGGTGGTGCTATATTCAATGTTTTTTGTCCTGTCGCAACCGAAAATGGTTAAAAGGGAAAGACAAGCTATAATGTATTTTCGCATATTATCTGTTTTTATACATTGATTCATAGTAATTTGCATAATCGCCTGAAACCACGTTGTTCAACCATTCTTCGTTGTCCAAATACCAACGGACGGTTTTTTCAATGCCTTCTTCAAATTGCAATGACGGTTCCCAACCAAGTTCTTTTTGCAATTTTGTGGAATCAATTGCATAGCGTGCGTCGTGGCCGAGACGGTCGGTTACATAGGTAATCAAGTTCATATCTTCACCTTCGGCACGACCGAGCAGGCGGTCAACCGTGTTGATTACAACTTTTATTATGTCGATGTTTTTCCACTCGTTGAAACCGCCAATGTTGTACGTCTCGGCAATCGTTCCCTTGTGGAAAATCAGGTCGATTGCACGTGCGTGGTCTTCCACAAACAGCCAGTCGCGCACGTTCTCGCCCTTGCCATAAACAGGTAGCGGCTTCTTGTTCTTTATGTTGTTGATAAACAGTGGGATAAGTTTCTCGGGGAACTGATACGGACCATAGTTGTTCGAGCAGTTCGTCACAATTGTCGGCATTCCGTAGGTGTCGTGGAAGGCACGTACAAAGTGGTCTGAACCGGCCTTGCTTGCCGAATAGGGCGAGTGGGGCGTGTATTTTGTTGTTTCGTAGAAGAAATCCTCGCCATACGCCAAATGATGTTCCGACGACGATGCCGTGGTTGAAAATGGAGGTTTCACACCTTCGGGATGCGAC
Organism: Bacteroidales bacterium; assembly: GCA_017516865.1. Taxonomy (GTDB): domain Bacteria; phylum Bacteroidota; class Bacteroidia; order Bacteroidales; family UBA1715; genus UBA1715. Next base: position 22,912 of record JAFXAU010000002.1, on the reverse strand, counting down.
ATTTTCAATGCACCATACACCTCGTCGGTTGAAATGTGGTAGAACCGTTTCCCCTCGTATTTTTCGGGCAGCGATTCCCAGTATGATTTTGCCGCCTGTAACAACGAAAGCGTACCCATTACGTTGGTTTTGGCAAAGGTGAACGGGTCTTTTATGCTACGGTCAACGTGACTTTCGGCTGCAAGGTGGATAATGCCGTCAACGTGTTCGTCCTGCATCAGTTTGTAAAACGCGTCGAAGTCGCAGATGTCCATTTTCACAAACTTGTAGTTCGGCTTGTTTTCAACGTCTTTCAAATTTGCCAAATTTCCTGCATACGTTAGTTTGTCAAGGTTGATGATTTTGTAATCGGGATATTTGTTTACAAACAAACGAACGACGTGAGATCCTATGAATCCGGCTCCGCCAGTTATTACAATGGTACGTTTCATATAGAATTTAATTTTTCACAAACATACGAAGAAAAATAATTAATTTCATATTTAATTGTGCATTGTGCATTATTTTATATCTTTGTCACAGCGAAAAAAGGCACTTTGCCTGTAAAAGATTAAATCTAAATGGCTGAAAAACATTCAACTACGTTGTGGCAGAAAGATGTCGCTCCGAACGAAAAAGTTTCCACGTTTACCGTTGGTAAGGATAAGGAATTTGATGTGTATTTGGCGAAAGCCGATGTGCTTGGAAATCTTGCACATACGCGTATGCTGGAATCAATCGGATTGCTTACGAAAGACGAACTTGACGCTGTGCAGGCGGAACTGAAAAACATTTATAAAGATGTGTTGAATGGCAAATTCAAAATTGAGGACCACGTGGAAGACGTGCATTCGCAGGTTGAATTTCTGCTGACCGAAAAACTTGGCGATGTGGGTAAAAAAATCCACAGCGGACGTTCGCGCAACGACCAAGTGCTGCTCGATATGAAGTTGTATATCCGCGACGCAATTCAGGGAACAGCCGAAAGTGTAAAGGATTTGTTTACACTTTTGCAAACGTTGAGTGAACAATATAAAAATGTGCTGATGCCGGGCTACACGCATTTGCAGATTGCAATGCCGTCGTCGTTCGGGTTGTGGTTCGGCTGCTATGCCGAAAGTCTTGTCGATGACTTGCAGTTGTTGCTGGCGGCATACAAAATTGCCAACCAAAATCCGCTTGGCTCCGCAGCTGGCTATGGCTCGTCGTTTCCGTTGAACAGGACCATGACGACTGAATTGTTGGGTTTTGAGACATTGAACTATAACGTAATGTATGCCCAGATGGGACGCGGAAAAGTTGAGAAAATCACGAGCTATGCACTTGCGAGCATCGCTGCAACTTTGTCGAAAATGGCTATGGAAATGTGTTTGTTTATGAACCAGAATTTCCATTTCGTGTCGTTCCCCGAAGAATTGACCACAGGTTCGAGCATTATGCCGCACAAGAAAAATCCCGACGTGTTCGAGATTATTCGTGCGAAATCAAACAAATTACAGGCATTGCCGACAGAAATTTCTTTCATCACGACGAATCTTCCGTTTGGTTACAATCGTGATTTACAGATAATTAAAGAATGCTTTATTCCTGGTTTCTCCGAAGTCAACAGTTGCATTGATATGATGATGTTGATGCTGAAAAACATAAAAATTTCGGAGCACATTCTCGACGACCCTATGTATGACTACATTTTCAGCGTTGATGAGGTGAATCGTCTCACATACGAAGGAATGCCGTTCCGCGATGCGTACAAAAAAGTCGGCTTGGATATAAAACACGGCAATTTCAAGGCTGAGCGCAGGGCAAACCACACGCACGAAGGCAGTATCGGCAATCTGTGCAACGACAAGATAAAGGCTAAATTCGACAAGGTTTTCACGGAATTCCCGTTTGATGCCGTTGCGGCGCAGTTGTCAAAGTTGGTGAAGTAGAGTTATTCTGCTTCGCCGTTCCATTCTTTCATGAATTCGTCGAGGAATGTTTCCAAAAATTGATGGCGTGGTTCTGCCATGATTTTGGCCGTCGGCGTATTCATTAAGTATTTCAGTTTCAGAAGTTTTTCGTGAAAATGGTTGATTGTCGGTCCATTTGAGTTACGATATTCTTCGGCATTTTCGAAATCTTGCGGTTCAATGTCGGGATTGTAGAGCTCGCGGTTTTTGTAGCCGCCGTAGTGGAACGCACGTGCAATGCCGATTGCGCCGATTGCGTCAAGACGGTCGGCATCCTGCACAATGGCACATTCTATTGACGGAACACCGTTCACGTTGAAACCGCCTTTATAAGAAATGTTTTTAATGATGTCGATGATTTTTGCGATTTCGGCAGATTTGAATTTCGCTTTTTTCAGAATGTTTTCTGTCAGTTTGAGTCCGATGACGGTGTTCCCGTTACTGAATTTTTCGTCGGAGACATCGTGGAGCAGGGCGGCAGCTTGAATTGTCACAACGTCGCCTCCTTCGCTTTTGGCTATTTGTTCGGCATTTTGCATCACACGCAGGGCGTGGGAATAGTCATGACCGCATTCCGCATGTTGCAGAGTACGCTTTACTTCTGATTTAATGTATTCAATCCGTTTATCGCAATCCATAATTTTCTGTATATGCCACAAAGGTAAAAAAATAATGCGTATTGTTTAATGCTGAATGCGGAATTGTTAAAGAATGACGGAATATATTGAGATAGAATAGATTAGCTTTTATGTCGTGCTACAATTCCAATGCTTATTTCGTACAGCATATAAATTGGCAATGCCACCACAAACAGCGTGAATGCGTCGGCGGTGGGGGTGATGACGGCTGCAAGCACGCAAATTGCAACTATGGCGTGACGGCGGTATTGTTTTAGAAATGATGCGTTTATGATTCCCATTTTTGCAAGAATCCAACATAAAATTGGCAGTTCAAACATAATTCCCATAAGCAGGCAGAGCGTGAGCAGCGTGCCTATGTACGACGTAAGCGAAATAAAATTGACAATCTCGTCGCTCACCTGATATGTGCCTAAAAATCTGAATGTGAGCGGAAAGATAAGGAAATATGACAACAGCACGCCGAGAATGAACATAATGTAACCGCCGCCTACAGCCTTCAGCGCCACCCGTTTCTCGCTTGCGTACAATGCCGGCGAGACGAACGAAAACAGGGCGTATAGAATGTATGGCGATACAACAAGAGCACCGACGTAAAATGAGATTTTTATGTGTATGAGAAATTGTTGTGCTAATTCTGTGTTAATCAAATGAATGGAAAAATCCGACAAACTTGCACCCAACGATTTAAACAGACGGTAGGTTACAAAATCGGATTCTTTAGGAGCCAGCACAATGGAGAACACGGCGTCTTTGAAACAAAATGCAACGATTCCGAACGCCACCACGGCGACAAGAATACGGATTATGCAGCCACGAAGTTCGTCAACGTGTTCCCAGAACGAAAGTTCGTTACTGTTTGTTTTCGTCATTCGGTTTTGTTTGATTTTCGGAGTTCGTTTCGGCTCCGTTCATGCCGTCTTTGAAGTTTTTCACGCCTTTGCCAAGACCTCTCATTAGTTCTGGAATTTTCTTTCCGCCGAACAATAGCAGCACGATAAGCGCAATGACTAAAATCTCTTGGAATCCGATAGAACCTAAAAAAAGTAATGTGTTCATAGTCTTAATTTTATTGCAAAGATAACGTTTATTTTCTAACTAGTTGACTCTGTAATTGTTTTTGTGGAAAAATATAGAATGAAACTTCTCCGCAAAAGAATAGAAAATTTCCATGAATATCCAAAGAGATGAAGTGTTATTGTAACGAAAGTTCTTTCTGAAGGTCTTCGAAAACGTATTGTGAACTTTGGAAATATAATCCGGTATTCACATTGATAAGACTACCATAGGTTTTGGATGTGTAAACAGAATCCATTGCTTTATCCATAGAATAATGGTAATCGTTCATTAACCAAGAAATCATATCTCTTGTAATGCATTCAATCATATAAGTCTCTTTACTCATAGTCGGTGGAGTGTTAAAAGTGATTTGCCACTGCAAAACAAATATTGCATGGTTACAGTATGGTACTTGATTTCTTCTAAAAATTGTTCTTCGGTAATAATACCATCTTCGAGACGACGAATTTGAAAACCAATAGCATCATCGGCAATGGGTCCAATAACAATGTCGTAATGATGTTGTTGGATTTTTGTTCTGTTTTTTCTGTTCAAGAGTACAAAACGAGCCCATTCCAATGTATAACTGTCAAATCTTAAAACAGAAAGATTTTCCACATTTTTTTCATCAAATTCGTATTCCTGTACAATAATATCGCCAGTCTCAAATTGTTCATATTTGCGTTCCGCTTGTCTGTGGGCAATTTCTTTTTCTGGAGTTAAATAAAAACCGAGACCAAAATCTTTTCCCGATTTACTTTTTGAAAAGTCAATTTGGGAGAACTCAATATTTGTTCCGTGATATAATTTCATTTCAACATTCCTCCTTTTCTGGCACAATATGCATCTAAATCTTCAACAGTATTTTCAAAGGAGAAAGTATGCTCCACATCATAGAATTTTTTTACGAAATCAAGTCCTTTATAGCGTTGAAGATACACATACGCTTCTTGAGTTGAAATTCCGTGTTTTTCGGCAAATACCGAAATCAACGCCACAAAATAGTTGATTTTATTTAATTCTTCTCTGCTCATAAACAATTTTATTGGCTTGTGTAAAAATAAAATATTTTTTTGAAAAAAAATAAAATGTACGACAAACAAAAATCAAGTCAATTTTTGAATGATACCAATCTTTTCTCCGCAAAAGTGTGGTCGTTTACAAAAACATGAGCCACTTTTACAATTTCTGGCGTAATCCCAGCACAAAATCTTCAATAATCGGCCAGCATTCTTCCGCCGTTGAGCAGTTTTTTACCCGTTTTTCGAGCGGACACCAATCGGTTCCTGCGTTATTTATAATGTAGTCAACTTCCTTGTCGAATGTGACGTGGATGCCGTTCGATTCAAGCATTTCTTTTGCCGAAGTGCAGATTGCGTGTGTGAACACTTCGCTGAATCCGCCTAAAACTATCATCGCCGCCGCGCCTTTGCCAATCACTTTGTCGGCTATCATTGCGTTCTTCATAATGGGATTTTGTTCTTTCACCAGGTCGTACAAATCTTGCACGCCTTTTTGATTGTAGGTGCGAACTTCACCATCTTTCCCAATCACACAAGAGTAGTTTCCTTCGTCGAGTTTCTTTATCAGCACTGCCATTGCGGTTGCCTTGCCCAAGTCGGCACCATTGCGTTTCAACGTTTCTACAAAATTGTTTATTCGGTGCATTTCCTGTGGAATGTCGATTCGTTGTGGACAAGCGGGAATACAGCGGCCGCATTCAATGCAGTGGTCGGCTTGTCGCAGTTTCGGAACACTACGGTCGTAACCCACCAAAAATGCCTTGCGTGCCTTGGCATATTCTGGATTTTGTCGGTCTTCCTGCACGTTCCCTTCGTTCAGACATTTGTTGTAGTGGGAGAAAATTCCTGGAATGTCCAATCCGTAAGGACACGGCATACAATACTGGCACGTGTTGCACGGAACCATCGGGAAATTCGCAAAAATGTCGGCAATTTCTTCCAGTAGTTGATATTCCTCGTCGTTCAACGGTTTCAGAGGAGAATAGGTTTTTACATTGTCTTGTAAATGTTCCATATATGTCATGCCGCTCAAAACAGAAAGGATTCTCGGCATTGAGCCAGCGAATCGGAACGCCCACGATGCTATGCTCGCTTCGGGGTCTCGCTGTTTGAGTAGTTCCGTGGCGTGGTCGTTCAAATTTGCCAAACGACCGCCCAACAATGGTTCCATTACGAATGCGGGAATCTCGCGTTTGTCCAGTTCCCCGTAAAGATATTCCGAATTGGTATTTCGTGGATTCATAAGTTTTGCGTGTTTCCAGTCAACGTAACTATGCTGAATCAGCACAAAATCCCAATGAATCTCGTCGTGACGCGACAATAGGTAGTCGAAAATGCGAATGTCACCGTGATATGAAAACCCTAAGTTTTTGATTCTTCCTGCTTTCCGTTCTTCCAACAAAAAATCGAGAATACCGTTGTCTATGTAGCGGGCTTTGAAATATCCCATTGCATCGTCGCCGCCGCCCACGGAGTGGAGCAGATAGTAATCAATGTAGTCAACCTGTAGTTCCTTGAACGAGTTGTAATACATCTCCAACGACGCTTCACGGGTAAAAACGCCAAAGTTCGAGAGTTTTGTGGAAACCAAGAATTCGTTGCGTTTATGACGGCTCAGAGCGATGCCCAACGCCTTTTCGGAACGTCCCTGACAATATGCAGGCGACGTGTCGAACAAATTCACGCCGTGGGCTATTGCATAGTCAATCAGTCGGTTGACTTCCTCTTGGTCTATTTCGTTTTCGGCATCTTCGCGGCCGCTTTTCCCTTGAATTGTGGGGAAACGCATACAGCCGTAGCCCAGAATCGACACTTGTTGACCGTGCGAATCGGTACGGTAGGTCATTTTATCGGTTGGAATGTCGTTGTTTGTTGTTTGTTCTGATTCCTTTTTCGTATCGGAGCAACCTGTCAGCATTGCCGCCGTGGCAGCAGTTCCAGCTCCAAAAATCTGTAAAAATCGGCGACGGTTTATTTTGTTCTCTGTTTTCATAGTTCGGTTAAATTTCGCGTTGCACTTCGTTTCCTTCAACATAAATAGCACTGAGCGGACGGGCAGGGCAGTAGTATTCACATTGTCCGCAACCAATGCATCGTTCCGTGTTTACAACGGGTATTTTTAATACAGGATTAAATTCGTCTTTTACAACCATAAGAATTGCTCCAACAGGGCAATGGCTGGCGCAACTACCGCATTCTTCGCCGTCGGTTTCAACTATGCAGTTCTCCTTAATCCACACTGCGTGACCGATTTGTATCGCCGATTTTTCGGCAGGAGTGATTTTCTGTATTGCACCAGTCGGACAAACTTCGGAACAACGGGTACATTCGGGACGGCAGAAACCGTCTTCAAACTGCATTTCGGGCTGCATGAGTGTTTCCAAATTGTTTGACGGTCGAAGTACGTGGTTTGGACAAACCGAAACGCATAGTTGGCACGCCGTGCAGTTTTTGGTGAAATGCCGTAAACTCTGCGAACCTGCTGGTTTTGGTGGAGTTGTGCGTGTGGGGATTTTTTTGTCTTGAATTACGGCAAAACCGCCGTCAACTTTTTTTGTCTGTGCTTTCACCATTGTTCCAGCCGTGAGCAGAGCCGCAACCGACAAGAATTTTCGTCTTGAATCGTCCTGCGGAGCTGATTCCGTTTCGGTTTTCTTGCGTCGGGTGTAGTGCATTGCGTCTCTGTTGCAGGTTTCAACACAGTTGAAGCACGTCACGCAACGGCTGTAGTCAATTTCGTGAGCTTCGGTGTTGATGCAGGCCGCCTTGCACGTGCGGGCACACAAGCCACATCCATTACATTTTTCCGTATCAATTATAGGTTTGAAGATTGAAAATTTGGCAATGTAGCCCAAAACTGTTCCCACGGGACAGATATTGTTGCACCACGTGCGTCCGTTTCGCCATGCCAGAACTGCCAAAACGACCAATGTTATGGTGGCGATTACGAGAGACGATACACTTTTAATCCATACGTCAACCGAATAGAATGCGTAACTGTCCATCCGTTCGGCTATGTATGCCAATCCATTGTTACACAATGCGTAAACGGGAGCAAGAAGATTCGCCGCAATTCGTCCGAATGCACTGTAAGGTGCAATAAAGTGGGCAACCGCGCCTATTCCCGGTACAAGAAGAAATATGATGAACAGTACCAATACAACCACACGGAGAATTGTGTGATTTTTGGAAAAAGAATATTTGTATTTGTTCTTTTTGCCGATTCTGCCCAATCTGCCAAACACGTCCTGCATAATGCCGAGAGGACAAATTACCGAGCAGTAAAGTCGTCCGAACACGAGCGTGAGTACTATCAAACCTGCGACAACGCTAAAGTTCAATGCTAAGATTGCAGGCAAAAGTTGAATTTTCGCCAACCAGCCGAAATAGGCGTGGATTGTGCCTGTAAAATCAAGAAAAAGAAGCGTTATCAGCGCAAGCACGACAACGGCAAACGAGATTCGTAATTTTCGTAACATATTTTAAATTTTATCCTTTACAAAGATAAAAGATTTGATGATTGAAAAATGAGATTCAGGGATTTTGTGTGGAAAAAATAGACGAAAAATTGGGCCGGGTTTTCAATTGTCGGAAATGTAATTTTTTGAAAAACAATACTTACCGCAACTTATTTTTCAGATAATCTTTCTTTACGTACAGGAAAAATCCTGCGAGACCTGTTATATTGACAATCCACGCTGTCCAGAATGATGTGTGGTATCCGAAATAGTTGGTCAATATTCCGCCGGCAAGAATCCCCAATCCTATGCCGACATCCCACGATACGAGAATTGATGAGTTTGCCGTGCCTCGTTGTGAGTTCGGAGCCAGATTTATAAACATATTTTGATAGGCGGGCCACATGTGACCGTTGCCCAAACCTATGATTAACGCCGCTCCGTAATAGCCAATCTCGTTGTGGAGTAGGGCGAATAAAAGATAACCCACAGCGGAAATTAAGCTCCCGATTGCCGCATTTTGAACGATTTTCCCTTTGCGGAGCGTGCGGCTTCCTACCAGTCTTGACAAAATGAGACCGATGGACAGCAACATGAAAAAGAATCCTGCACCGCTGGTAATATTTAATTCTTCTTTCCCGTAAATTGCTACGTATGTGGAAATTACACCGTATGAGAATGCGAAGCAGACCATGCAGAGCGCTTCGCTCCAACCTTTAGTGAGAAAAAATCTGTCGAACGAAATCGGTTGTTTGTTTGGCACTATGACGCGTTTGGGCAATTTTACCGTGGTGGTGATGAGAAATCCTATTGCCGCCGTGATGAGCGAAGCAAGAAAAATGAGATTGTAATTTTGCGTCTCGTGGTAAATCCATAGTGCAATGGACGGACTTATGGCTGTTGCCAAATTGTTGCTCAGGCCGTAGTAGCCGATTCCTTCGGCGCGACGCGAAGAAGGCAGCACATCAATTGCGACGGTGCTGTTTGCCACGGTGGTGGAACCGAACGGAGCACCGTGAAGAGTTCTGATTATGGCAAAGAAAAGTAGAGAACCAGCAATAAGATAACCCGAAAAAAATATGAAAAACAAAAAATAACTAAACGTCAAGACAAGTTTTCGGGGAAAACTGTCAACGATGTACCCGCTGAAGGCACGGGAAATCAATCCCATAATGGTGTAGCCCGAAAGCACGATGCCAATCATATATTTATCGGTGTGAAACGTGTCGGTGAGATATATCGGGAACAAAGGCGTCAGCAACATAAATGAGAAGAAAATCATAAAGTTGGCGCACCATGTTTTAATGTAGTTGCTGTTCCAAAGTATGTCGCTTTCTGTTGTCATTTGTAGTTCTTTTATAAATCAACCGAAATTCCTATTGAACATTAACTGAAACTCCTGCGGAGCAGGTAACTTTTGGCAACGGATAACCTAACATTGTCTCGTAGTCGCCCTTGCACGGTGCGGCTTCGCATTGTATGAACCATTTGAAATAGCTTTTCGGTCCCCATATTGAAACTTTTCCGTCAACAAGGGCAAACGATTTTGTCTTTTCTTCGTTTTCTTCCTTGGTCGCCTCGTTGTCAACGGCTAAGTATAGCTTTTCGATGTACTGTATGCCAAGCGAAAACTCAAAATTCTGTTCCTTATGCAAGGTGTATTTATACTGAACGCCGAATTTTTGTCGTGGAGAAGCCACAATTGGCTGTTCCATGTGAATATAGCTATAATCGAATCGAATGTTTTGCATGTCGTCGTAATGTTTCAAGGTAAATTCTTCGACAAATTCAACACCTGTGTTTTTGAATTTCCCCACGTTCTGATTCTGTGGTTTTCCGTCAACCATCACCGTCTGTACAATATTTGCGCCCCTGTTGTGATAGATGTTGAGTTTTGTCATTCTTCGATTTCCGTTAAGCAGTTCCGTTATGTAGTTAGTGAAGGAATACTCAAAATTATGGCAATGTTCGGGCAAAAGGTTCTCGTTTGCGGCGGCATACATATATAATTCACGCATATTGGGCGTGCGGAATCCTTTGGAGTATGACAACACGCTCTTTTTATCCCAATATTTTGTTTCGCCTTTTGATGGGCTAAATTGCCGTTTATAAACTAATCCCGCCATAGGAATCGGGATGGAGCCGTAAAGACTGTGGTGTTCCATTCGTATTCCCGTTTCAACAAAAAAGAATTTTGGCGAAAGGGGGTACTCTTGAACATTAAAATATTGTTTTAACAGAACAAATTCCGCAACTTCGTCAAACGAGAGATGGTCGGCATATTTTTCCGTGACAGGGTTTCGGTATGCGTTGCCGCCGTATCGCTTGAAGTTGAAACCTGCCTGAAGTACCGTGTTGGTAATCTGTAAAGACTGAGTGACATTGATTCCGCCCATATAGTCGGTGGAGTGGAACAGATATTCCTGCGGCTTGCCACCTTCCTTGTAACCGTCGTTTATTTGGTGGTTACCCCAGTTGTAGTAAATATCGACGTCGCCCCACGTATGAACCTTTTCAAGTCGATAATTATTGTCAATAAGCAATGAATAAATGCCGCGGGTGATGTTTGCCTCGCAGTCGTTGAGCGGAGCGGAAACAGGTCCCGGCATTTCAATGTCGAAATGGCTGATGTTGGCAGTCGTGGCAATGTTCCAATTTTTGTTGAGACTATAGCCGACTTTTGCAAATCCGTTCAATGAATTGAATTCCGAATTTTCGCGGTAGCCGTCGGAATGTTCGTAGTTCCCGCTTGCAAAAAGCGTCAGGTTGTTATGCTTGAATCCGTCGCTTATCATACAATTTGTTGTGGCATACGAGCCATATTTTGCACGCATGCGGAATTGATTTCCATCTACCTTTTGTTGTTTCGTAATAAAATTGATTGCACCTCCCATTGCGTTGGAACCATACAGCACCGAAGCCGCTCCGCGAATTACCTCCACGCTCTCGATGTTGTCGGTCGTGTAGGTGTCGGCCATAGGGTGACCGTAGATAGGTGCATACTGCGGATGCCCGTCGATAAGAATGAGAAGCCGTCCCGCACTGCCCGAAAAACCGCGCATGGTAATGTTTCCCGACGCTCCCGACGAAACACCGTAGCCGGCAACGCCCTGCGAATTGATGAATAGTCCGGGAACTTGTTCTTTCAGCACCGGCAAAATCGACGATTCCGCCTTTTGCGTGATTTTATACGATGGAATATATTCGGTTGAAGCCGTTAGCAACGATGTCAATCTGTTGCCATAGATGGTTATGTCGGGTAGTTGGTAATAATGTTCCCAAGGATTGTGTTCATTAATTTTATAACATTCGCCGTCGATACAAATTGTATCTTTGGTAATGTTAGTGTTTTTTGTTGAATCGCTTGGCTCTTGGGAAAATGCCGACCCAAAGAGGAAACACGTTGCAACGAGGAATGAAAGTGTCTTTTTGAGAGTCATTTATATGTTGTTAGAAATTATTTGTGCCAAAAATATAATTTTTTGAGCAAAAAAAAATAGAATTTTGAAATGAAGATTCTCCCAGAACACTTAGACACAGTGAGTTATGTCTAATTTGCAAATCGTTTAAGTTCGTGGACGGTGAATGTCCATTGGGGAAATACGACTTTTGTGTCGGAACTTTTTACGATGAACCACGGTGAATTAGTGGCGTCATTAGGATTTTTTACAATTTCAATTTCCTGTGCAGGCGTAAAACTTTGGGCACAGATGAAGGCTTTTTGTTTCGTAGATGAGTTTGTTGCCACGTCGACTACAATCATTGCGTGTCCGGGATTTCCGCTTTGAATGAAAACGTCGCCCGGCTGTATGTTGGAGATTGGCACGGCGACCAATTCACGGCTCAGCGAGGCCGTTCCTGCATACATAAATATCTTGTCAAGATACTTTCTAAAAGTTATGTAGGAATAATCCTTGTTTGCTTTCTTTTCCCAAGTTACTTTGCTTCCGAGTACTTTGAACCTGTTACCTTCGGCCCATTTAATATAGTCAATATTCTCTCCGCTACTGAATTTAAAGTGGATTTCGGAATATCTTTTTTGTTTCCAGAGATATTCTGCACGTAGGCGAATGACTGCGTCGGCACTTTGTTGCAAGTCGGTGTTGCCGATTTCCATATCGACGACGGCAAATGCTCCGTCCTGTGAGGCTTTTATGGAATTGTCATATAAATGAACTTTGGAGCCGTGAGCCTTCAACGGAAGGTTTCTTAAATAATATGTATAAGAATTTGCGGCACAGTTGTCGCGCGAAAATCCAGCAGGTGGAAGAATTCGTTTTTCTACCGTTGTCCCTTGTGTATTAAGAGTTTTCTGCTCAACGCTCGCAGTGAACAGAAACATTGAAATCAGTCCCAAAAAGAAGAAAATATTTCTTTTCATATAGAAAGTTTTTACAAATATATAGAAATGTTGTGAAATAAGAAAGTTTTCTCGTTGCTTATTTAGTCAAAGGATGTTTGAATTGAAGTTACAGATAAATAGTCCAAAAGCCGATACAATGATAATATATAACGCAATCAATCCAACAGTCTGATTCGTTGATTTTGTGTGTGTCGGGTTCTCTGACATTATTCAAACTTATATGGCGTTTCCTGATAAACGTAGTAGTTAAGCCAGTTGCTGAACAGCAGATTCCCGTGCGAACGCCATACGTTTGGCGGTGTGAGTGCAGGGTTGTCTTGTGGAAAATAATTTTCGGGAAGGTTAATTTCCATTCCTTTTGCTTTGTCGCGGAAATATTCGTCGCTTAGGGTGTAGGCCTCGTATTCGGAATGGCCGAAAACGAAAATGTTTCGCTTGTCTTTCGACATCATGAGGTAGGGACCGATGTTCACGCCGTCGCAAATAATGTCAACTTCGTCTTTGTGGGCGATGACTTCGTCGGTTTTGAGATATGAATTTCGAGAATGAGGAACGAAAAATTCATCGTCAAAACCTCTCACAATCGGTTCTTTGGGTTCGCGCACGTGATGCTTGAATACGCCAAAAATCTTGTCGTCGCGCCAATGCTTGTTGATGCCGTAATAGTAATAAACAGCGGCAAATGCGCCCCAGCATATATGAAACGTAGATGTGACATTTTCCTTTGTCCATTCATAAATTTTGGTCAGTTCTGGCCAAAAATCCACATCTTCATATTTCAAATGGTCGATTGGCGAGCCCGTTATGATGAGGCCATCCAATTTGCCAACTTTGTCAATTGATTTGTAAAATGTTTGTAAATATTCCGCTGATGTGTGCGATGGAACGTGCGTCTGAGTGTACAGCAATACGACTTCGACCTGCAACGGAGTGTTCGAGAGCATTCTAATGAGTTGAGTCTCTGTTTTTTCCTTTATCGGCATGAGATTCAATATGCCGATACGGATTGGACGAATGTCTTGCGTAATTGCACGGCTGTTCGTCATCACAAACACATTCTCGTTGCGGAGAATGTCTGCTGCAGGTAATCTATCAGGAATATTTACTGGCATCTCACTCGTTTAAAATTGTGCAAATGTATGAAATCTTATTTCTTTTGCTACTTTTGTGCCGAAATAAAATGGGTATGAAAAGGATTCATTTGCTTGCAATAGGGGGTACAACGCTGCACAATATAGCGATTACGCTGAAAAACGACGGTTTTGTCGTTTCGGGTAGCGACGACGAAATTTACGATCCTGCGTACACGGATTTGCAAAAAGCCGGGCTGCTGCCTGCCGAACTGGGCTGGCACGAAGAGCGTATCACAAGAGATATTGACGTAGTTATTGCTGGAGGAAAGGTCCAGCCCGACAATCCTGAATTACAAAAGGCCCGCGAATACGGACTTACTGTGTATTCCTATTCGGAATTTATTTATGAATTTGCAAAAGACAAACAACGCGTGGTCATTGCCGGCAGTTACGGTAAAAATATGATTGTGTCGATTGTTATGCACGTGCTTTCTTATTATGAATACGATTACGATTATTATTTGTGTTCGGCGGTGAATGACCAAGAAAGTACGATACGTCTGTCAAAATCAAGCAAACTGCTGATTGTAGAAGGCGACGAACATATCTCGTCTCCGATTGATGAACGATCGAAATTTGAACATTTCAAGCCGTGCATTGCGTTGTTGAGCGGTATTGCATGGGAAGATGTTAAAGCTTTTCCGACATTGGAAGAATATGTGGAACAATTCAAAAACTATGTCGGTTCGCTAAATGACAACGGACGACTTATATATTGTAAAGACGACGAACAAGTGTGCGAAGTTATTTCTCAATGCGGACCAAATATTAAATTGATTCCGTACGAGACACATCCGTATGAGTTGTTCAACAATCATACGTTTTTAAAGATTTCGGGCGGTCGTTTGCCTATATATATTTTCGGAGAACACAATATGAAGAATATTTCTGGTGCGCTCAAAGTGTGCCAACAGTTGAAAATCTCCGAAGAACGCTTTTATCAGGCGTTGAAGTATTTCAAAGGTCCTATGCGGCAGTTGCAGCTGCTTGGAAAGAACTCCACGGTGAATGTTTATAGAGATTATGTATATTCTCCGTTGAAAATGAATGCGACAATTAAGGCAATTCGCGAATTATATCCGTTGCGCGAATTGGTTGTCTGCATGGAGGTCGGCTCCGACGGCGATGTGCCCGAAAATTTCTGGAAACAATACGATGACAGTATGCGTCTTGCCGACGAAAAGTTCGTATTTTTCAGCCAAGGTGGAAAGAACGGAGGCTCGGAGGCAATGGAACACACGGTACAAAAGATTTTCGGAACGTCGAAAATCAAGATTTTCGACGACTTGGATGATATAAATTTGGAGTTGAATAAAATTATGTGGTCGAATAAAAACTTACTTTTGTTACGTACAGGAAATGAAAAATTGTTGGACTTTACCGCATTGACAAAAAAAATATTAAAAATAAATGGTTGATAGAGTGCGAGTTGTGAAAAAAAATAAAAAGTTTTTTATGAACTGTTGTGGATATAAAAATCTTTTCTATATTTGCACTCGAAAATAAAACCAGATGGCGAGTTCGTATATCGGTTAGTACACAAGGTTTTCATCCTTGTTAGAGCGGTTCGATTCCGCTACTCGCTACAATTTTAATAAAGATTAAAAATGGCAAATACAAAATCAGCTGCGAAAGCTGCAAGAAAGGCAAAAACAAGAACATTACATAATAAGTATTATGCAAAGACAATGCGTAATGCAGTTCGTGATTTGAAAGCTACAAAAGAGAAAAAAGACGCTGAAGCTCAAGTTTCGAAAGTATGCTCAATGATTGACAAATTGGCTAAGACAAATGTTATTCATAAGAATAAAGCTTCGAACCTTAAATCAAGCTGCATGCGTTACGTTAACTCGTTGGCATAAAATCTAACAATAAGTAAATGTTTATAAAGCGAAATCAGAAATGGTTTCGCTTTTTTTATGCCCTTATGCGAATGGAAGTGCCGGTGTCGGGAAATGAAGCTCTTTCTGGCACAGGTTTACTGCAAATAGTATTCATCGTAGAATTTCATGTATTTAGCCAAATCTTTGTCTTGCACCAAGGTTTGGTAGTTCTTAAATGAGATGATGAATTTTGAGGTAAATATCTTGTCTATTCCGTCAAATATTTCTGGATTATATTCAATGAGTTCAAGATAATTCATAGCCAGTTTGTTTGACGAAAGACTTTTTACGACCAACATTGCGTATTTGGTTCCGAGTTCTTTTATTTCAATTTCAAAATTGAAGTTCGTGAAATAATCAAGATTGTAGTTTATCATGTTGAACTTCAGTCTGTTGAAATCGATAAATTCTTGCTTGCCACTTATAACAAAATAGTGCTGAACATTGTCTTCGAATGCATACAATTCTTTTTCTTCCTCTTGTGCAACCTGTTGTTCGCCATTTTGTGCCGTCGATTGACTTTGTTCTATGATGTTTGCTTCGAGCGAGGCGTTTGTCTCGTTGTTGTTGAGGTATGCAAGAATTTTTTTCGCATATTGTCCTTCTTCGGTTTTCGGATATTCTTTCACGTATGCTTCCAAATTCTTTTTCATCGTTTCTGTTCCGTTTTGTTTTCCGTCGGCCATTGCAAGCAATAGTTTGAATTTCGGAACAAGATATGAATCTTCGTTTTGTGCGATGAGTGTTCTGCATTTACGGTTTATCGTTGTGAAATCGTTACGAAGGTATGATTTGTAGCATTCTGCATATTCTTTTTCCAACTCTTTGTTTTTCGCTTTCAGGTTCTTCTGAAAATCGGGGTCGGAGAGGGCTTTGGCATAATTGCTTTCAGGATATTTCGAAATACATTCGCTTTTTACGGTATTGGCTTTTGCGGCGTTGTTCGTCTCATTGTATAATTGATAAAGATAGTACAAAGCCATTGGTTTGTAATCGCTTGTAGGGAATCGGTTGATGAACTTTTCCAACGCATCTATTGCAAATGGATTGTCGTGAATGAGGTTCATATAGCACATTCCCACGTTGAACATGTAATTTTCGATACGTGCCGTAGAGACCTTTTTGAGAGAATCGGTCAGAGGTAAGTCTTGCAGATAGAATTCGCGTGACTTTTTGTCGGTGACTTTTTTCTTCTCCTCTTCTTTTTCGGCATCGTCGTCTTCATCTTCCTCGTCTTCGTCGCCGTCGAGCAGAGCCATGTTGTTTTGCTTGTTGCTTCGACGCCAGTTGTCTTCCAACTGTCGGTCGCCCCATTTTTTCTTAAATTCTGCCTTGCCGAATTTCGAAACACTTTCATTATAGAAGTACCATTTCCCCGAAACCTTTTGGTTGTTGAATCCAAACTCCTGATTGTAAAGATTTGAATTCATATTGGCAATCTGTTCTTCTTCTTGTTTTTGTAATTCTTCCTGACGGACTTTTTCTATCAATTTGTCAATGTAATTGTTACGTTCTTTTGAACTCATGTTGGCAATTCGCTGAACGCTGTCTTCGTATTCCACGCCATGATAATTTTTTGCAAGCGTGTTGAGATTTTCCGATTTAATTCTGATTTCGCCGTAGTTGCGATATGTCTCTGGCAGAAAATTCATACAACTGTCATAGTATGGTTGGGCAGTGATGTATTTCCGGTAATTGTAGTAGATTTCGCCGATTGAAAGATACGAAATTGCTTTCTGTTGCGAGTTGGAAACGCTTGTCTCTATTGATTTTTCGTAACATTCAATAGCGTCGTCCTCGTCGCCGTCGGCATAGTGGACGTTTGCCATTGCAAAGTAAATCTGGTCCTGGTATTCCTTATTTTTCTCGTCTTTCAATAGTTTGTTGAGCGAGTTCAGCACTTCTTTACTCGAAGTACTTCCGTCGAATGCGGTTGCCTTATTGATTTTTGCATTGAACGCGATGTCGTATTTCGGGTTCATTTTAATCACCTCGTCGTAATATTTGAGCGCGTTGGAATTATCGCCTAATTCCTGATACAACTGTGCAATGATGTATTTGTACCGAATTCTGTATTTTTTCTTTTTGGTGTTGTCGCACGAGAGCGTAAGATACTGAATAGCATCTTCATACATTTTTTGTTGAATGTAGATGTCGGCAAAAATAGGGTAGCATTGAACTTTGAGCTTTTTGGGACAATCGTTGCTTTCGTCCAAAAGTTTTTCGAGAATTTCCTTTGCCTCGTCGTATTGTCCCATTTCGACTTTCGTGCGGGCAAGCCACAGATTTGTCTCGTGACAAATTTCCTGCCCTTTATATTCGTTCAGAACATACATGAAATTTTTTTGAGCCTCGAAAAAGTTGCCTTTATAGAAATGAGATTTACCGGTAAGCAGATAGCAGTCGTCGACCCATTTGTTGAATTCGCGTTGTGCGTAGAATGCTTTCTGTCGTTGCGAAGATGCGGGACGTTTGCTTACTGGTTTCGCCGTGATGGAATGTTCTTTGATGACTTTCCCGGCTTTTTCGTATGCCTTATTCATGTCGCCCGAAATGCCAGAAAACAGCGTCTGGTCTTTGTAAAAAAACACGGGAAGAATGTCGTTGAACGGCTCTTTGTAGTTCTTTTCCAGGGTCTTTACACCGTTTTTGTATGCTTCGCGTCCGTTAAAATAAATGTTGTAGCGAGAAGTTACGTTGTGGTACGCCCGTGTACGAAATGTGTTCTTTTTGGTGGAACAACATCCCAATGCAAGAATGCATAGGAGTAAGAGTATGTTGTATAAAATCTTTTTCAACGTAACAGTTTAATTATTAGTCAGATGGAAGTCTTTTTTGTTTCGTAGGATTTCCATTTGTCATAACTGCAAAATAACGAAAGTATTTTACATGGAGCAAATTTTTTATATGTAAGAATTTATTTAAAATTGTTTTCAGGTGATTGATTGGTATTAAAACATTTTCTACATTTGTACATACAATAAAATTTAAAACTATGGTAACATTTCTTATTGCAGTTTGCATTCTTGCATTTTTTGTCCTTACAGGAAGTCTAAAAATCGTGCCTCAACGCGAGGCGTATATTGTGGAACGTCTTGGTAAATACCACCAAACGCTTCTGGCTGGTTTCCACATAATCATTCCGTTCATCGACCGTGTGGCCTACAAACATTCGTTGAAAGAACAGGCTATCGACGTGCCTTCGCAGACGTGTATCACCCGCGATAACATTTCCGTTGAGGTTGACGGTATTATGTATCTTCAGGTGATGGATCCGAAAAATGCTTCGTATGGTATTGATAATTATGCATTTGCCTCAATTCAGCTGGCACAGACCACCATGCGTAGTGTGATTGGTAAATTGGAACTCGATAAGACATTCGAGGAACGTGATTCTATCAACTCGGTAATCGTGTCGGCAGTTGACAAGGCAAGCGATTCGTGGGGAATCAAAATCACCCGTTACGAAGTAAAGAACATTACGCCTCCGCAAAGCATCAAGGACGCGATGGAAAAGCAAATGCGTGCCGAACGTGAAAAACGTGCCATTATCGCAGAATCCGAAGGTGCGAAACAGGCAAAAATCAATGCGGCAGAGGCTGCCCGTCAGGAATTGATTGCAAAATCCGAAGGTGAAATGCAGGCAAAAATCAACGTGGCTAATGCCGACAAGCAAGAGTTGATTGCCCGTTCCGAAGGTGAACAGCAACGTCGTGTGAACGAAGCCGCTGGTAAGGCGAGCGAAATTGAACAAATTGCCCGTGCAACCGCAACAGGTCTCCGCGAAATTGCAGCCGCTATCGGTTCCGAAAATGGTACAGAGGCGGTGAACTTGCGTATTGCCGAACAGTATTTGAATGAATTTGGCAAGTTGGCAAAGGAAAACAACACAATGATTATTCCGCAAAATATGACGGACGTAAGCAGCGTGCTTGCCACTGCAATGTCGGTGATAGAAAATTCCAAAAAGAAATAAATTTAAATTTTCAATATGAGTACAATAATAGGTAACAATCTTCCGAATATTCCGTGGGAAGAAAAGCCGGCAGGATGCAAAGACATTCTTTGGCGTTATAGTAAAAATCCAATTATCGACTGGAATCCGATTCCGACGGCTGGACGTGTGTATAATAGTGCGGTGGTGCCGTTCAACGGTGCATTTGCGGGCGTGTTCCGCGGTGACCAACGTAATGGTCGAGCAACGTTGTTCAGTGGTTTCAGCAAAGACGGAATCCACATTGAATTGAATCCAGAACCGATTAAGTGGGTAAACGAAGACGGCACGCCAAATCCGACGAGTTATGCCTACGATCCACGTGTGGTGAAAATCGATGATACATACTACGTTACGTGGTGCGACGATATGAAAGGTCCTTCTATCGGCTTGGGCAAGACAAAAGACTTCAAGACGTTTGTACGTATGCCGAATCCGTTGATGCCATACAACCGTAACGGCGTATTATTCCCACGAAAAATCAATGGAAAATATATGTTGTTGAGCCGTCCGAGCGACACGGGACATACGCCATTTGGCAACATCTACATAAGCGAAAGTCCCGACATGGAACACTGGGGACATCATAAATTAGTGATGACTAACGGCGGACAAGGTTGGTGGCAAGGAATGAAGGTAGGCGCAGGACCTGTTCCTATCGAAACTACCGAAGGTTGGCTGTTGTTTTACCACGGCGTTTCAAGCACGTGCAACGGCTACGTGTATAGTTACGGAGCAGTTTTGTTGGACATCAACGACCCGTCGAAAGTTCTTTACAGAACCCGCGACTATCTGCTCACTCCCGAAGTTGACTATGAAACACGCGGTTTTGTGCCAAACGTGACATTCCCATGTGCAAATCTTTACGATGCAGCAACTGGAAGAATCTGCATTTACTATGGTGCTGCCGATACGTTCACAGCATTGGCATTCTGCCAAGTTGACGAACTGATTGACTATATGAAAAAGAATTCGGAGGTATTCTAAAACTTTCTTATTGAACGAGAGGCTGCCTTCAGGGCAGCCTTTTTGTTTCTCTTGTACCCTTCCCCAAAAATCGGACAATGTCTAACTAGACAAATAAAACGATAAATTTGTAAAAACAGGAAAGGTATGAAGAAAAAGGTTCACAAAGAGACGGAGACGCTCAAGGCCGTCAAGGAACTGGAAAGCGGAATGTCGGCGGATGTTGTCGCACGAGAACACGGGATATCAAGGGCAACGCTGTATAGCTGGAAGTCAAAATACAGCGGAATGGAAGTCCGCCAGATAGAGCTGCTTCTGGCGCTCTATAAAATATGAGGACATTTATCTGAATGCTTACGAGGACGGGAAAGAACTATATTCACTTTTACAATGCCGCCCCCATCAGAGTCTTGATTTCAAGTGTCCCGATGAAATATTTTATTCGAAGAATGTGGCTTAAGGAATTTGTATATATTTGTAGAAAGAAAATTATGGGCGTTTTCAGAAAAACGGGGCTCTTACAAACGAACTTCTTCTTTCTAAAATACTCTATAAATTAATATTTAACTGTCCAAAAAAGGGAAGTACTATATGTCTGTCGGTTATATTTACAATCTCTTACTCTTATCCAGTTTTGTATTTTCTATAATGTCAATAATGACAAACTCTGTAATCCTTTTTGGATTTTGTATTGTTGTGTATTCAATTGCATACGATAGTCTTGTTCATTTCAAAATATTAAATGATGAAGGTATCTGGTTTTCGGTGTTTATTATTGGCGTTTTTTATGCATATCTGGTCTCACAATTAGGTATTTTATTACTTTTTTTCCCTTTAAGTTACTTTTTACTACCAACAGGTGTATTATTTGAAAATGATTATATAAGTGTCATGTTTTTTGTTATAATTTCGGTTGTCTTGTATAATCGAAGGAGAAAGGCTTTAAGTAATATAGATAAATATTTATATGTTTTATTTTTATTATTCTTTCCAACTATAAGACATCATAGTAGAATAATTCAGAATGAAATTTGGAATGAATATCTTGGATTAGGGGCATGGATGTATGCTTTTAATTATAATTCTTTACCGTGGAAATGTAGAGAATGTGCAGAAGGAAAGATAACTATTTTCAATGACTTTTGGTTAGGTATGCAATTTTTATCAATAATTCTTGGTCTTACGGTTTTCATTGTTGTTTTATATTTCAGGAAACAAAACATTTGTACCCTTCCCCAAAAATCGGACAATGTCTAACTAGACAAAAAAACGATAAATTTGTAAAAACAGGAATGGTATGAAGAAAAAGGTTCACAAAGAGACGGAGATGGTTAAGGCCGTCAAGGAACTGGAAAGCGGGATGTCAGCGGATGTTGTCGCACGAGAACACGGAATATCAAGGGAAACGCTGTATAGCTGGAAGTCAAAATACAGCGGAATGGACGCATTACACAGTACGGAAAGTTGGTGCCGTTTGCTAATTTGAACAATGAAGATTGAAAAATGTTGAAATGAAACTCTTTCGTTACATAGTGCCATTATTGTTGCTATCCTTTGTAGCCCAAGCCCAATCGCCTGTAAAGGACGGAGCAATTCTTGCCGAATTTTCGGTGAGTGACAGCACCAAGGTCTATTTCTCGCAAGGAAATCTGCAATATCAGGCAAGCACGAACACGTGGCGGTTTGCGGAACATCAATGGGATTATGTGGAAAAAGACAATGAGAATATATCAGAAAAATATACTGGTTGGATTGATTTATTTGGTTGGGGAACAAGTGGCTACAATTCAGTATATCCATACTCTAACAACAATTATGCCTATGCATTTGAAGGAGATACCACAGACATAGCAGGAACAAACTACGATTGGGGCGTGTATAACGCAATTTCCAATGGTGGAAACCAAACAGGATTGTGGCGTACATTGACGTATAGCGAGTGGGATTATGTTATTTTAAATAGAACGGACGCCCGTTATTTGCGTGGAACAGCGAATGTGAACGGTGTAAATGGATTAGTGTTGTTGCCTGATAATTGGTCGTTCCCATCAGACGTTGAATTTACGTATGGAATGAACTATTATTCACAAAATGAGTACTCCACTTCAGAGTGGGCTAAGATGGAAGCCAATGGTGCCGTGTTTCTTCCTGCTGCTTGCGGCCGCAACAGGGCATACGTGAACTGTGATGGGTCCTATGGTAGTTTCTACTGGTCGAGTTCGGCTTGCGACTACGGCGACGCCAGCGACTACGGCGACGCCAGCTGGCTGGGCTTCTACGGCGGCGGCGTGGGCACGGGCGGCAGCCACCGCTACTACGGGCGGTCTGTCCGTCTTGTGCAGGATGTGAAGAAATAATTATTACTTTTCTCTTGAAAGAAAAGTAATACAAAAGTTCAAGACGGACTTGCTCCGCTAAAAATCAACTGCGTTCCGCTAAAAGAGTTGAAGTGCCGCATCATTGTT